>JASBVF010000005.1 GCA_030147525.1 Bacteroidota bacterium | reverse complement strand
GCAAATCTGGGCTGTAGTGAAGCACAATACTTTGTTTGACAACGAATTTGAATTCAAAGAACAACTGGCTTAAAAGTTTTTCACTTTTTTGCTTGCATTAAATTACAGTTCATCAACTATCTCAACCCCTCTCAACGTTTAGAATAACTCTGTAAAATCTTGATGTAATTCGCCCGCTCGTAAGCTGTCGGGTCTTTCACCTGCATCTGACTCATCACGCCCTGCATTTCGCTGATGGAATTAAAATCCCGGGCCTGCATCCACTCTTCCAGCTCTGCCAGAATCTGGTAGATGTACGGGATACCCTTTCTTAAAATCGCCGAGGCTGTCATGACGACGTCGGCGCCGGCCAGCAGGTATTTGATGACCTCCGTGCTGCCCTGAACGCCGGAGGAGGCGGCCATCGAGCACTTGATTTTACCATATAAAATACCCAACCACATCAGCGGCAGGCGGATTTCATTGGCCTGGCTGAGTTCCAGCGAGTTGACGATCTCCAGCGAATCGATGTCGAAGTCGGGTTCGTAGAAGCGGTTGAACATTACGAGCGCATCGGCGCCGGCATCGGAGAACTGGCTGGCAGCGTTGCCGAAGGCGCTGAAATAGGGATTCAACTTCAGCGCAACGGGAATCGACACGGCGGATTTCACGATCTTTAGAATTTCGAGGTAGCGATATTCGATGTCGGTCGAACGATAGTTGATATCGGCAGGCACAAAAAAGGCATTCAGTTCGAGGGCATCGGCGCCGGCATTTTGAATTTCCCTGGCATATTTCGTCCAGCCGTCCGGCGAGGTGCCGTTCAGACTGGCAATGATGGGCATGTCAACGGCCTCTTTGGCATTTTTGATGAGGTTGAGGTAATAGTCGATGCCACCCTGAAATTCGTTAAGGGGCGGCAGGTAATTCAGCGCTTCCGGGAAACTGCCATTGCGGGCGCCGATGAGGTACGACCAGGTTGCTTCTTCCTGTTTGATTTGTTCTTCAAACAGCGAAAACAGCACCACGGCGCCTGCCCCGGCGTCTTCCATTTTTTTGATGTTGTCCAGTTTGGCGGAAAGGGGCGATGCGGACACAACGAGCGGGCTCCGCAGGTTCAGGCCCATGTAGGTAGTATTCAGCTTCATTTCTTTTGATTTTTAAGAAAAGATTTACAGCCGAATGTACCGGACGTACCGCCATGGACTGGATGATATTTGTTGGATGGGGGAGTGACTTTTATCAGCAGGGCTGAAGGAAAGGAAAATAGGGGAAGCAGAGATTGCGTCAGAAGGTTTGCTCCCGCAGATCACACAGATTTACGCAGATAGATTTTGGTGATTTTCCAAAGAAAAAATCTGCGTAAATCTGCGGCATCTGCGGGAGAAAATCTTCCGTTTAATTAAACGGATCACTGAATTTAACATCATTCGTGATCTCCACGTCCGTCAGGGTTTTAAGGAAGTTGACCAGGTCGGCTTTTTCCTGTGCGGTAAAATTCAGCCGGATTGGCTGGCCGTTGGCATTTTTCAACGCAGTGCCGAGGTTCGGATGGTTTTGTATGCCGCTGTTGTAGTGTTCCACCACTTCTTCCAAGGTGCTGAATCTTCCGTCGTGCATGTAGGGTGCGGTGAGTTCTATATTTTTTAACGAAGGGACTTTGAAAGCGCCCAGGAATGCCGGATTGCTGATCGCTTCATAAACTCCCAGGTCATCCGTTGACGCAGCGTCCAGGCCATTGTTGGTGGGGCCGTTGTCCGGATTGACGAATGCCTCGGTGGAATGACATCCGATACATGACCCGCCTCCTTGAGGAACCGGCGCAAAAAACAGCCGTTTTCCGTTGTTTTCGCTTTGGGTGAAATTGGGGAAATCGTTGGTCGGAGCATTCACGGACGCTCTGCCGATATCATATTTGCTGTTCACGCTGACGATGCTCCGCACGAACTGGGCCAGCGCCCTGGCAATGCGATCGTCATTTATTTCCGGCGTGCCGAATGCATTTTCAAAAAGCGCAGGGTAAAAAGATTGTGCCTTCACTGCATCCACCACTTCGTCCAGCGTCATTCCCATTTCCACGGGGTCCTGAAAAGGCATTAACACCTGCGCTTCCAGCGTGGCGGCCCTTTCATCCCAGAAAAACCGGCCCCTGCCATACCATCTCGCATTGATCAGGGACATGGAATGTCGCCTTGTTTCGCCGCCTTCGAATCCTGCGCTGAGGATGGCATCGTCCGAAAAGCCCTTTGCCTGCTGGTGGCAGGAAGCGCAGGAGATCGTACCGTTGGCACTCAGGTTTTTATCGTAAAAAAGCACCCTGCCCAGCGTCGCTCCGTCGTTCGTCGTGGGATTGGAGGAGGGGGTGTTGTCGTTGTCGACGGCTGCATTTTGGCCCGGACCCAACAGCACGTTGGCAGTCAGGTGTGCCGGCAGCACGATGGAGGTGTAGTCGTAAGGTGTATCGGGGAGGTTCAACGGGGATTCAGACGGGTTTTGAGGGATAACATTGTCCTTGTCGCAAGAGATAAAGGCGATCAAAGCAGCCAGCATCGAAATCAAATAAATCATACGGTTTTTCATGTGTGTACTGAATTTAAAGTTCGGAATGCGGCTTTGACTGCTTGCGTTTGGAAAGGTTTAATCAGTTGCTGTAAGTCTATCATTTCAAAAACTAACATCAGCTTTTGTCTCTTAATTCATCCCACAGTTCCAGCAAGAGTTTTTTTATTCTTTTTCAGAATCCTCACTTTCTTCTTCGATTAATTCTTCTAAATCCACTAATAAATCGTGAAGGTGCTCCTCTTTCGTGTTCCACAAGATCTCTGGATTAACTTTGTAGTAATCATGAACCAATATATGTCTTAATCCTTGGATTTTCTTCCATTCTATATTGCTGTGCTTGTCTTTTAATTCAGAGGTAATGTGGTAGGCAGCTTCTCCTATCACTTCAAAGTTTTTAACAACTGCATCCTTGACTAATTCATTATTATGAAATTCCTCGTAGCTTAAATCTTGGGTATAGGAAAAAATTTTGCGGATGCTCTCAATCATGTGTTCAACCCTTTCAAGGTCGGTAGGTTTAGCTGGCATAGATCAAGACTTTTTCTTTTTGTATGGCGTCCTTAATTGATTTTAGTTCTTGCCCTTCTTCGACTAAATCTATCTCTCTTCCTGTCTTTTTTGAAAGTTCTTCCTTCATTTGAATGAGGTCAAATAAAGTGATTTTATTTGGTTTCTTAAATACGACCAAAATGTCAATATCGCTATCCATACTTATGGAAGTATTTCGGGCGAATGAACCAAAAACATATGCCTTCTCAATTGGCTTATCTGAAAAGTAGTCTTTAATGGATTCGAAGATTTTATCCTTGCTTTTTCTGATTTGCGTGCCTTTACCCTCTTTCTTGATTCTTCTCTTGACGGTATTCAGGATTTCGTCAGCATATTCAGAATCCCGAACCTGATAATAGATGTTCTCACTCAAATATTTGATAATCAGTTCTTTGAATGAAATATTGTAAACTTTCGACAGGCCTTTGATTATCCTTTCGGGAGCTTTCTTTTCATTCTTCTCTATTTTGCTCAACAATCTTGGGTCATAGCCAATCTCTTCTCCCACAAACTTGAGCGTGTAATTCAAGTTCAGCCTGAGTTCTTTCAATTTTTCACCAAACGTTTGCGATTTCATGCAATTTTTTCCTTAAAGATATTGCTTTGATGATTTTTATGCTTGTTGCCACCGGTTCGGAAATTTTTCCGCAGCAACCCTTCCACCGCCACAAGTTAACCCAAACCCCCACCCATTCCTCCCCCCACAAGCAATTTTTTCTACAAAAACCTCCCTTTCGACCGGATTCCGGAATCCTGGCAGCAGATTTTTTTCCCTGTTTTAAATAAAAAAAAACCTGCAGACGGGAAAAAAAATACGGGAACGTGATTTTAACGCCCTGCACAGGGCGGCCGAACCCTGTAACAGGTTGCCTGAATCCTGCGCAGGGTGCTCAAACCCCGTGACAGGATACCCGAATCCCACAACAGGATTTTCAAATCCCGCAACAGGATACCCTGTCCCTTCAGCAAGTTTTATGAATCCTTTTACGGGGTGCCCCTACCCTGTAAAAAAGGCAAAATATGCCCTTTAAACACCGGCATTCCGGCTACCGGTTTTTGAAGGGCTCCGACAATAATATTTATAAAAATTGGTATATTTTTTGGCAATGAAAATCAGCACTTTATTGAAACAAAAGACTACGAAAACATTCGCCTTATTGCATCCAAATTATTTTACAATCTATTAAAAAAATCACCAATGAAAAAAAACCTTCGTCCCTCGCTCCCTAATTACATTCCTGAATCCGAAGGCGGGCAGGTAATGTGGCTCGGAAATTACAAAATCCACTTGCCGACTTTAGGCCCCGTTTACGGCTTGACGGAAGTGTCCATTCTGGCAGCCATGACGTGCATCAACGGCCTGCTTGCCACCCTCACCACGATCGGCCTGATCCGTAAATGCCTGTCTGAATGGGTCGTCGTCAATGAAGAGTTGCAATACGACAAGCCCGTGGATGCCTCCGTGACGCCGCAATGGCCCCCGCAACCGACATGGCCGGCGCTGCCCGCCCCCATTCAGGTGAATGCCTGGCAGCCCATTCTGGAAACGACCCGCTCCTTTTTAGCCAAAAGTAATTTGAGTACGCAGGACCGCATTACGCTCATGCTGAATCCCTACGTGCCCACCCAGCGCAAAGCGCATTCGGCAGAAAATTTCAACTATCCGCTGATTCAACTTACCCAGCAGGGCAGCTTCGTGGAAGTGCGTATTACCAGAGGGAACAGGTTCAAAGGCAAAATGGTCAGATTGGTGATCGATTACTCCAACAGCGGAGTGTATCATAACCTGGCCATGTCCACCGATAAGATGGTGCTGGTGCCCATCGTATATCCGGCAGGCGTGACGGTGATGACGTACTCCATCCGTGCGGTGTACATGTCCAACGGGCAGCAGGTGAGCGATTGGTGCCCGGCGGCGTCGATCGTGCTGCGCAATGAAGACCCGGAGATGGCGGCCATGCAGTTGGCGGCCGACCCGCAAGCGTTGGAGCGCAGTGTTCAAAATATGCTGAGCGCTGTTCAAACGCAGCCGCAACTGGTGGTAGAGTGATGAAAACGGCACCCCTGATTTTCCGGTACGATGCCGGGAGGTCGGGGGTGCAATTTCGCCTGCCGACGTTTTTCCCATTACAGGTAAACGCATTAAAAATGGAGGGCGGAATTTATTCCGCCTTATTAATTTCAGTCCATCCCGCCTTTGATGTATTTGATAAAAGTTTGCAGTGGCATTAACCCTTATCAACCCTTATCAACCAGTGGCATCAACCCATCAATAAAACAACCGCCACAACACCATCGCCACCCCCACCGCCAGCAGCGTCCCGAATATTTCCTTGTTCCACTTCGCCACCCATTCCGGCAGATAAATGTCGAAATTGGCTTTCTGGCTGTCCGAATACTGCCGTGCGACGGGCGTCAGCGGGCAGGCCCCTTTGCCGTACCACAGCGCCAGTCCCTCGAACGCCATCAGGCCGAAAGCGCCGTAGGTGAAGGGTGAAATGTGGCCCGTCCAGCCGGAGTAGATGATTTGTAAAATGGCGGCCACCATCACGGCCCAGACGGCGGTGTGGAGGAGTTTGACTTGTTTTAGTTTAAATTCATTACTCATGGCAGGTTGTAATTAACATCCGTCACCTCCAGCCGGTACCACGTAAAATCCCCCTCCTCCAGCTTCCACGTCACCTCGCAGGCGGCAGGCAGGCGCACCCCGTCGAAATCCCGCCACTCCTTCGCCTCGATGTACCAGCGTTCCAGTGTCGAAGTGCCGTTTCGGTCGTAGTAGCGGTCCGCTTCGAAGCTTTGAAAATCGCCGTTTTCTTTAAAATGAAATACGCCGGACGCCGTCACGCCGCCCCAACTCATGGTAGCCTTGGCGGAGGTAGCATCCAGCGGCTCCCAGTCGATGTAATCGCTCAGTATGGCGGAGGGGAACCACACCGTTTCACCCAAAAAACGCAGCAACGTGCCCTGGTCGGTCTCCGGCCCCTTCGCATCGGCGACGGTCACGAGCGACAGCGCTTTGATGAGCATGTGTCCACGGCCGTCCGTGTATTTATCCCGTCCGGCGAGGTAGACGGAAGGCATCATTCTCACATCCGCCAGCCAGACGAAGCCGGGCGGATCGACGGTGAAATATTGTTCCGCTTCCACGGGCATCCACTTGCCATCGGGCGTGGTGCGCATCTCGCCGGTTTGTTCCAGGCGGATAGTTGAAACGGCGGGCTTGCCGGCCACGCCGGAGCGGCGCAGCCAGGTCTGCACGATGGGGGGCAACGCAGCGGTTTTTTCCTGTGAAACGAGCACCGGCGCCACTTTTTTTTGGGTCAAAAGCGCCTCCGTTTCGCCGGCCGCCATCCGGTTAAAACTCCACTGACCGAAGCCCGTTACGATCCCGGCAACGGCAATGAGGTTGGCCACGGTGCCGAATTTCGCATCCTGCCAGCTGGTGAAAATGAGGAATTGCGAAAGCAAAACTGCCGGCAAAGCCCACATCCACCATTTCTCCTGTTTAAAAATAAAAAGCCCGGCCGCCACGCCGAACAGCAGCGCCGTGAGTCCCCACAGCGCCCCGGCAGCTTTTGAAATGGGCTGGGTGAGCTGGCTGATTTCGGCGTAGTTAAATGCCTTGGCGAAGCCCATCAGGTGGATTAAACCGTGGAGGAGGACGATGAAGAAAAAAAGTAGTTTTACCATGGCTCTGAAGTTTATCAAAGGGTGGCCCACGGTCAGTTTTCATGGTTTTACCAAAGTTGATAGTGGTAAAATCGCTGTTTATGAAAGGTAAAATATCAGCCTGGTATAGTTGTCAACGGTGCAAATTTCCACCGTCGATGCTACCTGAATAACAGCGAGGGATAAAGTTAGCCGGGAATAAAAATGAAGGTAATGACAATTATCAGCGGGCGGGTGAATTTTTAAACTCAGCGGGGGGCAAAGGGTGAAGGTTGAAATCAAAGCGGGAACAGCTTCAGGCGGATTGATTCCAGGCTTTAAGTAAGTGAAAAAAAGGAATAACTGACTAAATTTACCCTGCTTAACACTCCAGTATATAGCTTTCAAAAGACTTTCAATGCGGCCAGTACTTTACCTGTGCTTTCTGTTTTTTTGGTCCGGAATGGCATTTGGCTCGGATACAATTTTCACGCACGTCTTCCGGGCAGATGTGGATCGAAGCTTTCGGTTTGGCGATTCCATTGATTTGTTGCTGGATCAGAAGGGGGATTTTACCATTGAAAAACTGCTGAATGATCCGCAGAAACCGGCATTTTCCAGTCTCCCGGAAGAGATTCACCCAACGCCTCCCTTCGTTGTCTGGTCCAGGATCAGGTTCGTCAACGCCGGAACTACGGCCCGCCGCTGCTACTTCAGGTTTTTTGCTTACGCCGATTCTATCCGGGTGTATGCTGTCAGAGACGGGAAGGTAGTTGACCGCGGGCTGACCGGCAGCGCTTTGAAGCCCACCGAAAAAAGCCTGCGCTCTTCGCTCAATTATTACCCGTTCCAGGTCGATGCAGGGGAGGAGAAGGTTTTTTATTTTAGAACATATTTTCACAAGCCGGTTCATCCGGGTACTTTAAGCGTGCTGGATGTGCTGCCTGCCCGTTCGCTGGTTTCTTTTGAAATAGAAAAATATGCCCGCCAGTTTTTCTATGCCGGAATCATGATGCTTTTTTGTCTGGTCAGCCTGTTCATGTTCGGGATGTTCCGGGAGCGGGTTTTTATTTATTTCGCTTTGCTGATGGGCTGTTACGGGATCTATTTTTTGAAAATGGAAGGGATTCTGGACTCGCTCTACACCTACAGATGGCGGAATGATTACGTTTCTATCGGACAATTGACGGCATCGGCAGTACTGCTTTCGGTTTTTCTTTTTTCGAGCAGGTACATCCGCCTGCCGGAGCGGATGCCGGCCGTTTACCGTTTCTCGCTGGTTTTTACCATTGTCACGGCGGTGTTTGCGCATGTTTACCGTTTGCTGACGCTCGACGGTTTCCTGGCTACCCGGCTGCATAATTTCCTGTTGTTGCTCTGGTTGCCACTGGCCATCGCCCCGGTGGTGATACTGGCATGGAAAGGCGACAAATCGGCCCGCATCCTGCTGGTTTCCGTAGGTATTCTGGCCATTGGTTCGTTTTTGAACCTGATGCAGGCGCAAGGCTTTTTGCCGTTCAACAGCTGGACCGCAAACACCGATCAGATCGGGACGATATTTTTCTCCGGGGTGCTTTTTTATGGTCTTTTTGATAAAATCAATACCATCCGGGGCGAGAAGAAACGCATCGAAGAGCTTGCCCGGCTGAAATCTCAGTTCTTCGCCAACATCTCCCACGAGTTCCGCACGCCGCTAACGCTCATGCTTGGGCCTATCCGGCAACTTCTGGAGAAAAGCACCGACCCTGCAGAGAAAGATTTACTCAGCATGGCGCATCGCAACGCCAACCGCCAGCTGCTGCTGGTCAACCAACTCCTCGATTTGTCAAAACTGGACGCCGGGAAAATGAATCTTCAAGCCAGCGAGGAAGATTTTATCCCTTTTTTAAAAGGCATCGCTCATGCGTACGAATCGCTGGCGAAGCAAAAAAACATCGCGCTCAAAGTGGAATGCCCGGAGGGCCGGCTCCCGCTTTTTTTTAACCGGGATAAAATGGAAAAAATACTGTTCAACCTGCTGTCCAACGCCTTTAAATTCACCCCGTCCGGCGGCAGTATTTCCATTCGTTTACAAAAGAAAAAAGACAAAGCCGCAGTCACGGTTGCGGATACCGGCACGGGCATTACCGCTGATAGGTTACCCAATATTTTTGATCGATTTTTTCAGGCTGAATCGGGGAAAAATGCGGTGCAGGAAGGCAGCGGCATTGGTCTGGCGCTGGTCAGGGAGTTGGTGCAGCTGCACGGCGGCTCGGTAAGCGTGGCCAGCGAAGAAGGGAAAGGCACTTCGTTTTACCTCCAGTTTCCGCTCGGCAAAGCACACCTGCAGCCGGAGGAAATCGCAGGTGCAGCGCCGGGGCCTGAAAACGAACAGGTTCCGGCCAACTGGCTGGCTGCCTTGCCTGCGGATGAAACGATGCAGGAGCCGGAAGCTGCAACACTGAAGGATGCAGCCCGTCTGCTTGTCATTGAAGACAATGAGGATGTCCGTGCTTTCATCCGGCACCGCCTGCAGCACTCCTTTCAGATTCTGGAAGCATTCGACGGGGAGGATGGTGTGCGGAAAGCCTTTGAACATATGCCTGACCTCATCATCAGCGACGTGATGATGCCCCGGAAGGATGGCTATGAAGTTTGCCAGATTTTGAAAACTGACCTCCGTACCAGTCATATCCCCATCATTTTACTCACCGCCAAAGCCGCACAGGAAGAAAAGCTGGAGGGACTTGAAACGGGCGCCGACGACTATCTCACCAAGCCGTTCGACTCCAGGGAGCTGGAGGTCAGGGCGCAGAACCTCATCCGCCTGCGGCAACAATTGCGGGAGCGGTTTGCGAAGTCCATTTCGCTGAAACCGAGTGAAGTTGTCACCAATTCACTGGATCAGGAGTTTCTGGAAAATGCCATGCGCATCGTGGAGGCGAACATCAGCAATGAAAGTTTTAACATAGAAACGATGTCCCGTGAAATCGGGATGAGCCGCCCCAACCTCAACCGCAAACTCCGGGCACTTATCAACCAGTCCACCAACCAGTTTATCCAGTCCGTTCGCTTGCAACGGGCCGCTGACCTGCTCCGCCAAAAAGCAGGAACGGTCTCGGAAATTGCTTTCCGGACGGGCTTCAGCAGCACGGCTTATTTTGTAAAATGTTTTAAAGATC
The DNA here is from genome assembly GCA_030147525.1 of Bacteroidota bacterium. GTDB lineage: Bacteria > Bacteroidota > Bacteroidia > Chitinophagales > Saprospiraceae > UBA6168. Next base: position 135,198 of record JASBVF010000005.1, on the reverse strand, counting down.
AGTTCGGCGAAACGCCGGGCAATTTTTTGAAACAGGACGGATAAACCTTTCCCACAGCATTCGTTCAAAAGCCTTTTGAGCGGATTTTGATAGTTTGTGATTCGATTCTGATATGCCTTCCGGCACAGGTTGCCGCATCTTTGCCCTGTCAGTTTTTTTATAGCAATCGATTTTTTGAACTGTAAAAAACGGGAATAATGAAAACAATCTTTCCCGCCCAGGCACCTGAATTCTTTTCTTTTTAAACATTCATATAACCCGAAATGAGCAGGCACTTAACCGTGTCCGGGAGTCCGGTCGCTAAGGGCTTGCTATTTTTCAAATTCTTATTTTATGAAAAAAGCAATTCTACATTTCTGCTTCACCTTGCCGGTATTTTTACTTGCCACTCAAAGTCAGGCGCAAGTGACCGTCACCAGCGACGATTTTCCAAGACCTGTGACTTTTGTGGACAGTATCTTCAGGTCAACGGAGTCAAATCCTGCGTATCCAAGCCAGGGCCCCGATCAGGTTTGGGATTATTCCAACCTCGTGAAGGATGAGTTGATTGAAAGAACATACAACGACGCTACCAGCGATGCCGGCTTTCCGGGGGCGTACAATTTTTCCGATCAGGCGCTGATTTTCCAGATCTTTCCCATTGAGTCCTACCGTTATTTCGGCCTCGACAGCGAAGGCTGGTTTGAACTGGGAAGAAGGATCGTGGGTGTCAGTTACTCGATTACGGCCTTGACAGGAGGCCCGCAGGATACCTTGCGTTTCCCCGATGCAAATGTCATTTACGACGGACGAACAGACGACGTAAAGTTTCCCATGAATTATGGTGATGAGTGGATGGAGACAAGAATTGAGTTGTTGCCATATGAACTTACGGTGGCAGCTTTCGGCCTGAATAAAACACCGGGCTATCGCAAACGCTACTTTACTCAGCATCGAAAAATCAGCGGGTATGGCAAATTGACCCTCGCCAACTCCGACGGCACCCCTACTGCACCGATGGATGTACTGTTGGTCAGGGTGGTCCGGAATACCGTTGATAGTATTTTTCTGGGAGGTGCGCCTGCTCCGCCCCAGTTGATGGGTGCTTTTGGACTGACGCAGGGGGCGATGGCAGCTGACAGCTTTTATGTTTTTTACAAGCCAGGTTTTGGAGCGCCGGTCATGAGCATTGATTATGGGGAAAGCGTAGCCTTCTACCGGCCTCAGGCGGCAGAAACAATTTCCGCCATCCGGGAGCAGGCTTTAGTTGAAACGAGTTCCTTCCCCAATCCCGTTTCCGCAGGGCAAACGCTGACCATCCGATCGGAAAGCCTCCCAGTCGCTGGTCAGGTCCAACTTACCGACATGCATGGGCGGCTGATGCAACAAAGTTTTTTTGAAACGGGCTCCGGTGGCCAGTTGCAATTGAGGGTGCATGACCAAACTCCGGCAGGCCTGTATTTTTATCAAATTAAGGATCATACGGGCACGCTGGTGGGCGCCGGAAAATTCCGGGTCAACTAAAAACAGACGGTGAGGCGAGCCAGTCGGTTGACAAACCAATTGATTGTTAGCCGGCTGCGCCAAACCCTTTTTACAAATAATTTTTCTTCGGGTATGCAATTGCCCGGAAGGCAAATATCCCGGCCTTTCGAATCAGATTGCAGCCCAAACAACCAAATGTTTCATCTTTACACAACATTTTACCCAAGTGGCAGTATCAGGCTGCCACTTTTTTATTGAATGTATGACCTGTCTCAGCCTAATCGGTAGCATACAATCGGCCTTTTTCTACCTTTGCCGGAAAATCGAAACGACTCATGGAATTCTTTTTCGGCACCCTGTTTTCACTGTTTTCAATCGTAGATCCGCCCGGCGCCATCCCGGTGTACACTTCGCTGACCGACGGCATGTCGCAGAAGGAACGGAACCGCCTGGCGCTGCACACCAGTTTTTACTTTCTGTTGATTCTCGTTGCCTTTTTTCTGGCGGGAACTTACATCCTGAGCTTTTTCGGGCTGTCGGTACATGCCATGCGTATCGCCGGGGGTATGGTGCTGCTGAGCACCGGCTTCGGATTGATGGGCGGAAATTTTACCAAACAGCGGGGCTACAGCGATTCCGTGGCGGAGAATGCCAAAAGCCGTGCGGAGATTGCCTTCACGCCCATGGCCATGCCGCTGCTCTCGGGGCCGGGTTCCATTTCTTACCTCATCACTCAGTTCAAACAGCACCCCGACTGGGCAGAGCGTTCCCTGATTCTTGCCGCCATTGTGGCGATGGGCGTGCTGGTGTACCTCACGTTGCGGGCTGCGCCCTGGTTGTTTAAAATATTCGGGACGGGCGGTCTGAATGCCATCGCCAGGATCATGGGATTTCTGGTCGTGGCGGTCGGCGTGCAGTTCATCGTGGACGGGATGGTGCATCTGGTGGGGGCGATTGAGTAATTTTTTAGTTGCTCACGCAATGATTCGGCTGAATTGGCGTATCAGGTAGATATTCGTTCTGAACCATTTTTTTTCAAGTGTACGAGCACGAACAAGCTGTTTATGAAACAATATCTTACGCTGTTGACCTTATTGTTTTGTCTGGAGGTCATTGCCCAAACCGGCTATCAGAGACCCGATTCCATCGCCGCCGCCTTCAGCGAACCCTACACCGATGCCGCTGACCTAGCCCTGAAACTGACCCGGTCCTTTCAAACGGAAGACGAAAAAGCCAGGGTCCTTTTCATGTGGATCGCCCACAACATCCGCTACGACTGTAAGAAGGTGAGAAACCTTGAGATACCTAAAATCAAGGCGAAATCCAAAGAGGAGTTTTATGAAAAATTCGAGGAATGGCAGGATAAGGAAATGGAAAAAAGTCTGAAAGGCAAGCGGGGTATTTGCGGAGATTACAGCCGCCTGTTCAAAGCCATGTGCGACGCAGCCGGGCTGGAAGCAGTCATTCTGACCGGCGTTTCGAGGGATTTTTACCGGCCCTACCGCAATGCGCAGGACAACCCGCACGCCTGGAATGCGGTGAAAATTGATGGAAACTGGCACCTGCTCGATGCTACCTGGGCGGCCGGCATCGTCAATCCGGAGGTCACGAAGTTTACCCGTAAGGTGTCGCCGGGCTTTTTCAAAACACCGCCCGCCTGGTTTGCACAAAGCCACCTGCCGGAGGATGAAAAGTGGCAGCTGCTGGATGCGCCCGTCAGCAAGAAAAACTTCCCTGATCAGCCGCTCATCAACTACGGTCAAATGGACTACCCGGTGGAAGATTTTTCACCAACCCTTCAAGCCACCGCCGGCGGCAATGAATTTGAAATACGATTCAGGTTTTCAACAATACCCAAAGCGTTCAACGTGACCACGGGCAACGGCCGGCCCGTCGATTTTGAAAAAACGGAGGAAAACGGCTGGGTGGTGCTGCGCTTTTCCAAACGCACCCGGGAGGTCGTTGTGTTCGCCGGAGAATCGCTGCGTTCGAAGATGGATTGGCTGGCGAGGTACGAAGTGCGGTAATTCAAAACTTCATCCCGTCCACCATCGCCGCTTCCAACAGTACTTCCCGGATGACTTCCTCGTCGATTTGTTTCACATGATTAAAAATAGCGGCGCCGACCTCCTTGCGGACGCCCATGTCGAGCAGGCCCTGTTCGTTGGAGAGCAGGTGTGCTTTGCAAAAGCCAAGCATGACGCCTTCGTAGTCGCCGCCCATCGGCGCTGAGGCAGGCCAGAGGAAGCAGATGCGGCTTTTCCGATAAAAATAGGGGACCCCGTAGGAGAGTTTTTCCCGGACGCCCGGCAAGGTGTCGAGAATGATTTCACGGAGGATTTCGGTGAGGTGCCGTTCGTTTCCGGGCAGGTTGGCGATGAAGTCTTCGACGTTTTTCATAATTCATAAGACGTCAGCCTCTCAACCGCCTGCCTGCAACATACCCTGAAGCTGCCAGCAGTACAAACATAGCGACCAGTGTGGCGGAAACAACAGAGCTGGCCATGGTGTCATCCCCGCTCCTCGCAGACCAGATACCAAAAAACGCCCACACCAGCACCAACCCAAAGGCAGCATCCCGGCGGCGGACCAGCATGGTCAACCCGATCAGCGTGCCGGCCGCCACCATGCCGGCGGCCCAGGTTGCCGGTGAAATGCCAAAACCATCCCAGCCCCGGCTTACGAGTAAAACGCTGACGTTTGCAATGGTCGCCACAGTGATCCAGCCGAGGTAAACGCTGAACGGCAGATGTACGCCGAACCACTCGCCTCTCGAAACGGAAACCTGCCCGATACCCAGCCGGACATAAATTTGCACCAGCGTAGCAAAAATGGCGAGCATGATCGCCAGCGCCAGCAGGAATTGTTCGTGATGCCAGGCAATGAGCCAAACGGAATTGGCGACGCAATTAAGGAAAAACCACGGGCCGATGGCGCCCACAAAATCAGGGGCGGCCTCGCCTGATTTGAAAAGATTTTTGGATTGTTTCACTACAAACACCAGCAACAACAGGTAAATCACACTCCAGATGCTGAAGGTGAAACCCGCCGGCGTGAAGAGGGTGGGGTAGAGGTCGGAGATTTCGCCGGGTGTTTTGCCGTTGAGCGGGAGGGCGACGGCGAGGTAATTCATGGCGAGCACGCCCAGAAAGCCGATTATATTGAGAATTTGAAAAAGCTTGTTCATTGAGAAGTTTTTTGTAGTAAAAACTCGAATTTGAGGTGATTATTGATCTAAAGTAGGAGGCGTTTAGTTGTTTTCAAAACTTTTATCGAATTTAGTAGCTTGAACTACATGGAGTTAATTTCGTTTTCTTCTGGAATTAACACTCTGACTGAAAAATAGAGAGAAATACAATGACGGCTTTTTAGCAGGGTATTTCTTTAAGTACTAAAAAAATTTATGGCAAATCAATCACCAGACAACCGGCCTTCAGATAAACCGACCAGCCGGAACCCGTTTAATGGAAAGGGATTTTCGTGGATTTACTTTCTTGTCATCGCCTTGTTGTTGTGGCAAATTTCATTTTCTTTCTTTTCGGAGAAACCGGAAGAGATCAGCTGGTCTGAGTTTCAGCAGGAAATGTTGGCCAACAAAGACATCAAGAAAATAGTGGTCGTCAACAAAGAAACGGCCGAAATTTACATCAAGCCAGAGAAACTCAGCCAGGGCGATCATCAAAAACTGAGTAAAGACCGGCAGGGACCGCACTATGTTGTGTCCATCGGCTCGGTGGAAAATTTTGAAAAAGCACTTCAGGAATCGCAGGAGGGGGTATCGCAGAGCGACAAAATCGAAGTGCAGTATGAACAGCGCACTGACTGGGTGAGCAACATTTTTGCCTGGTTGCTGCCCTTTGCGATTATCATTGGCCTCTGGATTTTCATCATTAACCGTATGCGGCCTGGTGGTTCCGGCGGGGTGAATCCCTTCGATTTTGGAAAATCATCCGCACAGGCCTATAAAAAGGACATCAGCAGCGTCACCTTCGATGATATTGCCGGACTAGAAGAGGTGAAAATTGAGGTGCGGGAGGTCGTCGACTTCCTGAAAAATCCTGAGAAATACACCAAGCTGGGCGCCAAGATTCCTAAGGGCGTCCTGCTCGTAGGCCCTCCCGGCACGGGTAAAACCCTGCTGGCCAGAGCTGTTGCAGGAGAGGCGGGCGTGCCGTTTTTCTCCATGTCAGGTTCTGAGTTCGTGGAAATGTTCGTAGGTGTGGGTGCTTCGAGGGTCCGTGATTTGTTTAAAAAAGCAAAGCAGGGTGCGCCAAGTATCATTTTCATCGATGAAATTGATGCCATTGGCCGCAGCCGTGGCCGGGCAGCCAGTTTTCAGTCCAACGACGAGCGGGAAAATACCCTCAACCAGCTGCTGACGGAGATGGACGGCTTTGGCGCCAACGTCGGCGTAATCGTGCTGGCTGCCACCAACCGGGGTGAAATCCTGGATCGTGCCCTGCTTCGTCCGGGTCGTTTTGACCGGCAGATCTACCTCGATTTGCCGACCTTGCCTGAGCGCAAAGCCATTTTCAAAGTGCACACAGCCCCACTCAAACTCGGGGAAGATATCAATCTTGACACCCTGGCTTCCCAGACGCCCGGCTTCTCCGGTGCTGATATCGCCAATATTTGCAACGAGTCAGCACTGATTGCGGCCCGCCGTGGCCGTGAAGCAGTGATCATGAAAGACTTTTACGACGCCACCGACCGGATCATTGCAGGCCTGGAAAAGAAAAGCAAAATCCTCTCCGGCAAAGAGAAAAAAACAGTGGCCTACCACGAAGCCGGCCATGCCACCATCAGCTGGTTTTTACCCAATGCGGACAAGTTGTTAAAGGTGTCGATAGTGCCGAGGGGCAAGTCGCTGGGCGCTGCCTGGTATCTGCCGCAGGAGCAGTCGCTGTACACCAAAGGGGAATTCCTCGACCGTATTTGCGCTGCACTTGGCGGGCGTGCAGCCGAAGAGATTGTTTTCGGTGAAATAACTTCCGGAGCCCTCGACGATCTCGAAAAAGTAACGAAGCAGGCTTACATGATGGTCGCTTATTACGGCCTGAATGATGAAATTGGAAACATCAGCTTTTACGACAGTACCGGGCGTAACGAACAAATGTTCCAAAAACCCTACAGCGAAGCTACGGCAAAGAAAATCGACGATGAGGTGAGCAAATTGGTGGAAGTAGCCTACGAACGCACCAAAAAAATTCTGACGGAGCACCGCAAAGAGCTGGATGCGCTGGCAGACTTGCTTTTGGAAAAAGAAGTCGTTTTTCAGCCTGACCTGGAAGGGATTTTCGGGAAAAGAGCCGAAAAATCCCATGTATTGAGCTGATTTATTGCCGAAGCATTTGTGCTTATTAGTTGGTTCCAGAGCAATAAGCAGCGATACAATTTTGAAGTGGCATGATTTTTAACAATTTTTCTATTGTTTAAATGTTAAATAAGTTTTACCTTCGTGTCAGTTAATTGTTAGATTTTTCATAGTAAAAATATACCGGAACAGAATGATCTGATAAATCATCCCTCCGGAAAGATTTGGTTTTTTGGGGTTAAATAGGCGGCTGTCTGATTTCAGATGGCCGTCTTTTTTTATGCCTTCAGTCGATCTGATAGCTTACCGTTTTCGATGGAGGCTGATCTCTTTCCAAGAGAATTTGCCTTTCGGAATTAGACCTTTCCCACTCCCTTTTTGCCATCCGGGAGTTTTATCAAAAAAAATACAGTGTAACATTTGAGCATAGCCTCCGGAGTTCAAGTCATCGCAGGAGATTGCCAACTGTCAAACGCATGGTATATCTTTGCAGTGAAATAGCGACCAGCTTTATTTATTTCACAAAAAATAAAATCAAATTATGTCAACTTTATCGGCTCCCATCCCTAAAATTTATGAAAAAGCTGCCGACTTCATGCCGCTCAACGGCACCGACTACCTCGAACTTTACGTCGGCAATGCCAAACAGGCAGCCCATTTTTACAAATCTGCATTTGGCTTTAAATCCCTAGCCTACGCCGGGCTGGAAACTGGCGTCAAAGACCGTGAATCCTACGTGGTCGTGCAGGATAAAATTCGCCTGGTGTTAACCACGCCATTGCGAAGCGGCACCAAAATCGGCCAGCACATCGACCGGCACGGCGATGGCGTGAAAGTGATCGGACTTTGGGTGGATGATGCTACCAGGGCTTACAACGAAGCCATCAAGCGCGGTGCAAAATCTTACATGGAACCCGTTACGGAGAAAGACGAGCACGGAAAGGTCGTTCGTTCAGGCATTTACACCTATGGTGAAACGGTGCACATTTTTGTGGAACGCAACGACTACAACGGCATCTTCCTACCCGGCTACAAGCAGTGGAAAACCCACTACAACCCCGAGCCCGTAGGCCTGAAATATGTGGATCACATGGTGGGCAACGTGGAACTGGGCAAGATGAACGAGTGGGTGAATTTTTATGAAAACGTCATGGGTTTCACGCAAATCCTCTCTTTTGACGACAAGGATATTTCAACGGAATACACCGCCCTGATGAGCAAGGTGATGAGCAACGGCAACGGCCGCATCAAATTTCCCATCAACGAACCGGCGGAAGGTCTGAAAAAATCGCAGATCGACGAATACCTCGAATTCTACGAGGGCCCCGGCGTACAACACATCGCCGTCGCCACCGACAACATCATCGAGACAGTGACCCAGCTGCGGGATCGTGGCATCGAATTTCTTCGGGTGCCCGGCACTTACTACGACAGCCTGATCGACCGGGTCGGTGAAATCGACGAAGACCTGGAGCCGCTGCGGGAACTGGGCATCCTCGTCGACCGGGACGACGAGGGCTACCTGCTGCAAATTTTTACCAAGCCGGTAAATCCACGCCCGACACTGTTTTTTGAAATTATCCAGCGTAAGGGGGCAACCTCCTTCGGCAAAGGAAACTTTAAGGCGCTGTTTGAAGCAATCGAGCGGGAACAGGAACTGCGGGGAACGCTTTAATCGTGCGCTGAAAGGCGAAAAATACCTTAGCTAGCTCTTTTATTTGACCTGCACGTAACAAAGTGACGTGCAGGTTTCTTTTTTTGCGGAAGAAACATACAACCGTACGCTAATAGCCGTTATTCTTTTTTAACGGAGAACAAATGGCTCGTAAATTCTTTTTAGTTTACGATGCAAATGACTGATAATCAATGATCACTAAATCCGTAAAACCTTCAATTTTTAAATCCCTCGCATGATCTTCCTGCGCCGGATTGGCAAAATATTACTCTGGACCATGTTCGGATTGGTCCTGCTCTCCCTGCTCATGATGCTGGCCGTACGTCAACCGTCGGTGCAGACCTGGCTAACCGGTAAAGCAGCAGGTTTCCTCTCCAAAAGCCTGAACACGACCGTCACCGTTGGCGGGGTGGATATTGATTTTTTTAAAACGGCTGTGCTGGAAGATATTTTCATTGCAGACCGGCAGGCCGACACCCTGCTCTACGCACGGCGGCTGAGCGCTGATATTGGCGTGTTCAACCTCATGGCTTCGGAAATTTATCTCAACAAAATCGGCCTGGACAGTGCTGTTGTACGCCTGCGCAGGTCAACAGCGGACAGCATTTTTAATTACCAATTCATTATTGACGGGCTTACCGGAGACAGCCCGAAAGACACGACAGCCGGTACGCCCTGGACGTTTGGCATCGGCGAAGTGGCACTGAAAAACGTGTGCTTCCGCATGCACGACGAGGGCGAGGGCCGTTTTGATTTAACAACAAAAATTACCACGCTGAACGTGGCCGCAGATGAACTGGATTTTGAAAACCAAACAATTGCTCTGGACGAACTGTCGCTGAATGACTCGGAGGTCGTTTTTCGTCAACTCGAAAAAGCGCCAGAGACGGAGCAGCCAGCTACAAAACTTGAATTCCCCGGCTTTGGATGGACCATCACGACTGATAAAATCAGGCTCGAAAACAACCATCTCGCCTACCTCGACGACAACTCACCCCGCCTCGAAAATGCACTCGATTACAGCCATCTCAACCTGCAGGATGCTACGCTCTCCATCGATGACTTCCGGTACGCTGACGATGGCATCCTGGCTGATATCAACAGGGTATCCTTCCGCGATGATGGCGGTTTCCAGCTGAATAAACTGGCTGGCGAAGTGCAGGTTTTACCCAAAAAAATTGAGGTGAAAAATCTTGTGCTGCAAACACCGTACAGCGATTTTCACAATGATACACGTCTCGTTTTCAACGAATTTAGCGACCTGACCGACTTCCTCGACCGGGTAAACACGCAGTCAGACTTTGCAGAAAGCCGCCTCGGTGTGCGTGATTTACTGATGCTGGCGCCGGCCTTGCGGGACGTTGAGAATATCCGTTTTCCGGAGGAAGAGATTTTAAATTTTGAGGGTAAAATCGGCCTGAACGACAACCGGCTGGCCGTAGAAAGCTTCACCTTTTCCGTGGGTGAAAAAACCCGGCTGCAAGCCTCCGGCAGTATCGGTAACCTGACCGCAGAGCCTCGCTACGACCTGCAAATCGCTCAACTTTCCACCTCCTACTCAAGCCTGAAGACCTTTACCCGCAACGTCGACCTGCCGCCCGCCCTGAAAAACTTCGGCCAGATCAGTCTTTCCGGCAAAGTAGCGGGCACCCTTGGCGACCTCTCGGCGAGCAGTCTGAAATTGAACACCCAGTCGGCCACCCGCTTTTCCGGCGACTTGCAGGTGAAGGGTCTCCCCGACATGGACCAAGCCGTTTTTGACCTGAAAATCAAAGACCTGGCAACCCGTTCAACCGACCTCCGGGGATTTTCAGAAAATCCGTTGCCCCCGCAGGCCGACAGCCTCGGACTGGTGCAGTTCGCCGGAAAATTCCACGGTACCATCCGAGATTTTGACATTGCAGGGCAGTTCAAAACAAGTGCGGGCGGTGCAGAAACGGACCTCGCTCTTCGTTTCAGCGAAGATTACAGCTATGCCCGCTATACCGGCCGGCTGGCCATGGAGGATTTTGACCTCGGCAAGCTGCTCGGTGACACCCTGCAAATTGGCGAAGTATCGCTGAACACCGAACTGAACGGCGAGGGTCTATCCCTCGACACCTTGAATACGACAATGGACGGCCTGGTGAAAAAAATGGTATTCCGCGGTTACGAATACCGCAACCTCCAGGTGAACGGACGCTTCGTACAACGGCTTTTCGAAGGAAAAATGAAGATGCAGGATGAAAACCTGGGCTTCGATCTGCTGGGAAAAGTCAACCTCAACGACAGCCTGCCCGACCTGGATGTGACCGTCAGCATTGACACCGTCAACTTTAAAAACCTGAACCTGAGTCAGGTAAATATTGGCCTGAGCGGGAAAGTAGACGCTAACCTCGTCGGCAACAACCTGGACAACCTCAAAGGCAGGGCTACCCTGACCGACTTTGCGCTCTCCGGCGAAGAGGATCATTATTTTGATAAAAAAATCGTGCTGCAGGCACAGCAACTGGGTGGCGGTAACCGAGCCTTGCTGTTCGATGCCGAATTCCTGAAGGCTAGGGTGGAGGGGCGTTACAATTTTGGCGACCTGCCCGATCTGGTGATCGGCTACGTGAATGACTTTTTTCCAGTGGAAGAGCTTGCATTGCCCCCCGACTCCCTCCTGACTCCTTCGCCCGATGTCGCCGACCAGGAATTTTCATTTGATTTTCAGTTCACCAACCTCGCTGCTGTGGCAAGTATTTTTCTCCCCGGCTTTTCGGCTGTGGATACTTCTGCTTACCTGAAAGGCAGTTTTAACTCGGCAGAAAAGCAACTGGACCTGACCGGCGTTTTTGTCAACATTAAATACCAGGACAACAGCCTGGACAGCCTGATCTTAACCATGAGCGGCAACCGGCGGCGGCTGAAATCTTCCACCAAGCTGCGGAATTTCAACCTGGGCGGCACTTTTTATGCGCCGTTTTTTGATTTCAACACGCGTATGGGCGGCGATACGCTGCGCTTCGACCTGGCCGTGCTCGACGACTCTCTGCAAACTAATTTTAAATGGGGCGGGCGCTCCACCGAAACACAGGAAAATTACAAGCTGGTCTTCGACCGGGAGTTAGTCCTGAACCGGGAAAGCTGGGCGATTGCCCCTGAAAACGCTATATACTTTGCTCGCAAAGAATTGACGATCAATGATTTGATTTTCACCAAAAACAAACAGTCCGTGAGCGTGCAAACGGCAGGAACTGCTCCGCCTGACGACCTTGCCCCGGTAGAAGTGCGCTTCGACAATTTTCGCCTGAGTGAAATCTCCGGCCTGCTGAACAACCCGGACCTCCGGTTGGAAGGTGCGCTCGACGGAAAATTTATGATCAAGGAACCCTTGAAAAACCTGCACTACAACGCAGGCGTCCTGGTTGATGCGCTTTCACTCAATGATCAGTTGCTCGGAAACCTTCAGGTCGATGCATCCCAACCGGCCGGGCAGCGGATCGTTGAAATATATACCGGCCTGAGCGGCGCCAACGAACTAAACCTGAACGGAACTTATGGCCTGGAAACCAACGAGTTTGACATAAAAGCCAATCTAGGTCGCCTGAGCATGGTGGTAGCTGATCCGTTTTTAAATGAACTCATCCGCAACACGGAGGGCTACGTTACCGGAAATTTTACCCTGACCGGCACCCCTGACAAACCCGCCCTGAACGGCAGCATTACCACGCATGGCGTCAGCACAGAGGTGGTGCTCTCCGGCACCCGCTACCGCACCAATGAGAATACCATCACTTTTTCTGAAAAGGAAATCGACCTCGGGCAGCTGTTGCTCAATGATGATAATAACCGGAAAGCCACGCTGACGGGCAAGATCCGGCATGCTTATTTTAATGATATTGAAATGGATATGCGGGCGCAAACCGACGGCCTGCAAATCCTGAATACAACCCGTGAGGATAACGAGCTTTACTACGGAAAACTGTTTGCGAAAGCAGATGTCCAAATTACCGGCACGCCCGAACTACCCCGGCTGGACGTCAGAGCTACCACCCTCGACAGCTCCCTGCTGCATGTGGAACCTCTGACGACAGACCTGGCCGTGGTGCAGGAAGACTACATCATTTTCGCCAACCCGAACAACTACGAACCCGATAGCCTGAACCAGCTGGAACGGCAGATCGGCGCCGGCGCCGGAGGTTTTGACCTGAATCTCGTGCTGGAAGTAACGCCACAGGCCAGGCTAAACATCATCATCGACCCACTGACGGGCGATGAGTTATTCTGCTCCGGTAGCGGAAATTTTATCATCCGGATGAATACGGCGGGCGACCTCAGCATCACGGGGTCTTACGTCATCGAGGAGGGAAGTTATTCTTTCAACTATGAGGGTTTGGTGAAGCGAAATTTTGAAATCCGGAAGGGCAGCAGCCTCACTTTTACCGGCGACCCTTACGATGCCAGGTTTGACATCACGGCGGTGTACAAAACGAGAGCGACCACCTACGAACTCATCAGCAATGAGGCAACATTGAACGAGGCTACCCTCGCCGCCTCCCAACGCCGCACAGAGGTGGAAGTACTGATGAACATCGACGGCGGGCTGGCCGATCCGTCCATTACTTTTGACATTAACCTGCCCGCCAATCAGGGCGGTCTGGTGGAAAGCCTTACCGCACGGAAACTGTCCGACCTGCGTGACGACCCGACGGAGTTGAACAAACAGGTGTTCGGGCTGCTGTTTTTCAATAGTTTTATTCAATCTGAAACGGGCGCCGGCCTCGCCGGGGTTGGAGAGAGCGCTGCGCTGAAAAGTGTGAGCAGCCTCATTACCAGTCAGTTGAATAAATTTGCAGACCGCTACATCAAAGGCGTGGACCTTACCCTGGGATTTGAATCTTACCGAACTGCCGGACAAGAGACAGGCACGGTGACGGAGTTACAGGTGGGGCTTTCCAAACAGCTGTTCAACAACCGCCTTACCATCAGGGTAGGAGGAAATTTTAACCTGGAAAATACCCAGCAATCTTCTCTCCAGCCGGGCGGCTACTCGGCCATCGCCGGGGATTTTGTGCTGGAGTATAAACTCAACGAACGGGGTAATTACCTGCTAAAGGTTTTTCATAAAAGTGATTACAACATCCTGCTGGACGCCAACACGACCCGGACGGGGGTGGGCGTGATGTTCAGGAAATCGTATTGATTTAAGATTACATGATTGTAGATTTTTGATTTTTGATTTCCGGGAAGAAATCAGATCAAAAATCAGATAAAAAAGAATGCTCAACCTTGCGATATCTCCCAAACATAACACTACTCGCCGCTTTTGCGCTGCTGCTGTCTGCCTGCTCCATGACGAAAGGACTCAGGGAGGGGCAGCTGCTGCATTACAAAACCGAATTCAAATTCGACAACCCTGATAAGATCAACAAACAGGGCAAGGTGGAATCCGAGCTGGCGGCCATTGCCAGACCAACACCGGTGACCGGATTGGAGAAATGGCAGGTGGGGCTTTACAATTCTATCAATAAAAAAGGAAAGGAGAAGGGACTGAGCGCCTGGATACAACGCAAATTCGGCAGGCCGCCGGTCATTTACAGCGATCGAATGGCGGAGCAGAGCAGGCTCGTGATGGGGAAATATTTACAGGACAATGGTTACTTCGGCGCAACCATCTGGTTGGATACGATTACGAAAGGGCAAAAGGTAACCGCCAACTACACCATCCATTCTCAGGGGCAGTATTTCATCCGTGAAATATTCCGGCCGGCGGATACCCTGGCACTGACCGGCCTGCTGGCGCAGCGGGAAAATGAAACGCTACTCAAAAAAAACCGCCCTTTTGACCTTTCCCTGCTCACGGAGGAGCGAAGCCGGCTGGCCGGCATTGCCAATGAACACGGCTATTACGAAGTGACCAAGGATAATTTTTACTACTTCGTGGATACCACCGCCGGTACGCTGCAAACCGACCTCTACCTCCGCCTGAAAAAAACCGGCGACAACAGCCTCTACCAGATTTACCACCTCGGCGATGCCTGGGTCTTCCCGGATTATTCGCTGGAGCGAGATGCCTCCCGCAGCCTGGCGGACACCCTCGATTACGGTGATCTGCACATCGTTCAAACGGAGGAAATACTGCGGCCAACAGTGCTGAGCCGCCTCATCTGGCAGGATGACCAGGCCGTTTTTTCTAAAAAAGAACAATCCAACACCATCAATCGCCTGCTGAACCTGGGTATTTACAAGTTCGTCAATATCCGTTTTGAGGAGGAACTGAGGCAGGATTCGCACCTGCTGCATCGCCGGATTTTTCTGACGCCGGGCCTGATGCACGACCTTGGCCTCGAATTCCAGGTGAACAGCCGTTCGGGCAACTTCCTCGGGACGGAAGTTTCCGCCAGTTTTAACCATAAAAATGCCTTCAAAGGCGCTGAACTTTTCAATACCAGCGTGACCGCAGGCCTGGAAACCAACGTTGGCGCCAACGCCGGTACGATCATCAACACACTGAGCGTCAGCGGGAATGCAAGCCTGAGCCTGCCGGGGATTTACGCTCCGTTTTTAGAGAGAACAAGAATCAGGGGTGAAACCCTGCCTCGCACACAGTTCAGCATTGGCGACGATTATCAGCAACGGTCGGGGTTTTTTACGGTGAATTCGTTCAACTTCTCGGCGGGCTACACCTGGAGACAGTCGAAATGGCAGCACCAGTTCAATCCCCTGTTCGTCAATTTCATCAATACTTTAAAAACCTCGGAAAAACTCGATGCGCTGCTGGCTGAAAACCGCCGCCTGCGCACCAGCTTTGAAAATGTCCTGATCCTCGGCCTGAGTCATCAGCTTTCGCTGTCCAACCAAACGCCCGCTTCGAAGGGCCGCTACTTTTTCTGGCGGGGCAGCATTGAATCGGCCGGCGGCCTGCTGGATTTGATTTCGGGCGGCTTTAATAGTGAGCGGCCCCGGAAGGTGCTGGGCATTCAGTTTTCACAATACCTGAAGGTGGACAGCGACCTGCGGCAGTATTTTCCGCTGCGAAAGGGGATGCTGGCCGGCCGTTTTAACTTCGGCCTCGGTTACCCTTACAGCAATGCGGAGGTGTTGCCATACATCAAACAATATTTTATCGGCGGGGCGAGCAGCGTGCGGGCGTTTCGCATCCGGACGCTGGGGCCCGGCAGTTACCAGACCAAGCTGACGGACGACGGCAGTAATTTCGTCGATCAGACCGGTGACCTCCGCCTGGAGCTGAACCTGGAATACCGTTTCCCCATCTTCAGCTTCCTGAAGGGGGCCGTGTTTACCGATGCCGGAAACATCTGGCTCGTTCGTGGCGACGCCGACGAGAGTACGCCGGAAAAGGACGGTTTGTTTAAATTTGATGAGTTTCACAAAGAAATTGCGGTGGGATGCGGGTTTGGTCTGCGGCTGGACTTTGATGTGGCGGTGATCCGGCTCGATTGGGCGACTCCGTTGAAGGACCCTTCGGAGGCGGAAGGAGAGCGTTGGCAGTTTTCGGAGATTCAATTGCTGAAAAGCAGCTGGCGGAAAGATCATGTTGTGTGGAACATTGCGATTGGCTATCCCTTCTAAAATCTTACCGGCGCAGCCGGTTCCCTTTATTCTTTTTCATCAAAAAAAGCACCCAGCATAACGCCCAGCGCCGGATTGGTGATCAACCGGTTCCGGAACGTATACATCAGCACGCCAAGGATGGCATGCACCACGGCGACGATCAGAAATGCTGCTGCGTAAGATTCCAGCAGTTTACCCAACCACAGCGCCGCCGCCACCGACAACATCACGAGCACCAGCACCACAAAAAAAGCCAGCACCAGGAATGTTACGAAGGAGGACATCACCTTGGCCATTCGTTCGGCTGCTTCCAGGCGGATCAGTTCGCCTTGCTGTTCGATGTATTGCCGGGCATATTCTACGGTTTCGCCGGCGGCTTGAAACATGTCTTTTGGTTCGTTCATACGTTGGAAAGTCGTTTGATTAAAAAAGAAAAGGCTGTATCAAAAGCTCAGGTTCGCTCAACAATGTTCAACGTTCAGCCCGGGCTTCCTGCAATGTAGCAGAATTTCAGGTTGAACAATGATTAAACATTGAACAAATTTGAACTGACGATACAGCCTTGCGTATTTCGGTTCTAAATGCTTGAAACTGAGAAATTATTAGAAATTGGAAATGAATCTACTGATTTGATTTTCAAGTAGTTCCGTAATTTCATAATGTCGGTAAATTTCTCGATATCAATCATTATCCTACTTCCACGCTGTTGGAAGCGATTGCTTTTTCAACCGATTTGGCTTTAGCTTTGGCTGCTTCCTTGCCTTTTTCAAAATTTTCCTTTGCAGCTTCAAGGGTTTGATCAGCGGATTTGGTCACTTTATCCATGTAGTTCTTTGCCTGTCCGGCAAAATCACTGATGGCAGTTTTGGCAGTATCGGCCATTTCGTTGATTTTTTCATTCGCTTCCTTGGCTGTCTTTTTGATATTTTTTGAAGCTTGCTTGCGGGCTTTACGTCCGTTGTCAGAGTTCAGGTAGTAACCTGCTACGCCGCCCAGGAGGGCACCTGCGCCTGCAGCAATCAAAATTTTTGAGCTATTTTTCATGTTTTAAGATTTTTAGTTAAGAAATATGGTTTATAAATCGGTTCCTGCCCCCAATCGGGAGAATCGGTGGAAGCAGTTAAATGGTTAGCCTTATTGTTCGGAGATGTCGGGCATCTTATTTTACAACGTCTAAGTCGAAGCCAGTGTTCGGCTGACTCTCAGATATTCCTCACGGGCTGCCTCAAAAGTTTCCCGGGCTTTAGGTCTTATCAATTCCCAGGCTGCATGATCGGCGCCGCTGTAGAATTTGAGCATGTCTTTCAGCTTTTTGCGATGGTTTTTCAGGCTGTTCAGTTTTTCCACCAGCGAAATATTGGGTTCAACCATTTCACTGCGTTCGTAGCGGGCCAGGCTGGTAATATTGCTTTCAATATTTTCCAGCAACTGGGTAAACTCACAGCGAAAATCGCTGATCGTTTCTATGGCTGGTCTTGAAGTTTTTTTCATGTTTTTTAGTTCGTTACGATTAAATATCAGATAGCAGGTTCCGGCTGCGATCAGTTACTTGACTGATCGTAGCCGTTCGTTCCTGAGCTGGCGGCAAGTTCCCCGGAAGGATACAAGTCGTCGAGCCGCACACCGCCCACGATACCGAAGTCCATGGTGCGTATAGGGAACGGAATGGTAATGCCGTTTCTGTCAAATGCATTTTTCAAAGCAATAATTCCCTGGTTTTTAGCGGCAAAATAATCTCGTTGCATAGTGGTATTGTACCAGAAACGCAACACGAAATTGATGGAGCTGTCGCCAAATTCCTTGAAGAAAATCTCCACGGGTTTGCCTTCCATCAACTCAATATCCGAGTTGGTGATGGCTTCCACGGCAATATCCCTTACTTCTTCGAGGTCGTCGCCGTAAGAGACGCCGCAGTCGATGTCAACCCGGCGTTCGCCGGAGCGGGTGTAATTGACCAGCGGGTTTTGCAGTACATCCCGGTTGGGTATGATCACTTCCTGGCCGGTCGGGGTTTTGATGATGGTAGAGCGGAGGTTGATTTTCTCGATTTTACCGAAGTATCCGTTGGATTCCACGAGGTCGCCGATGCTGTATTTTTCACGGACACTCATAAGAATACCCGAGAAGAGGTTGACGAGCGGGTCCTGCAATGCAAGACCGACGGCCAGACCCAGCACACCTGCCGTACCCAGCAGTGCCGTAAAGGCGTCATCCAGATTTAAGATAGACAGGATGACAAATAGTACAATTACCATGAACAAGGCCACAATCACGTTGGAAAGCACGCCTACCACGGTAAGGTTTCCGGTGGCTTTCAGCAGGCCTTTTCTGGCGCCTTTTTTCAGGAGCCGGGCAACAAAGAAAGAAGCAATGAGTACGAGCATGGCGACTGCAATATTCGGAAGGGCGAGGATAAAGCCATCCAGCCAGGCGCCCAGTTTATCGGTTAGTTTCTGAAGAGCTTGTTGTATCTGCGTGAGCATGTAGTGTTAATTTATTTAAAGGTTCTGAAATGTAATAAAAAGGACGCCGGGGAATCCGGGCAGCTGTCCGGCGCATGGTGGCTGCCCTTCCGAAACATCAGGCGAGATGGACAATCTTGGCTTCAATGCCAAACTTCGCTATCATCCGTTCGGCAAATGCCTTGTGGCCTCTGGGGGCGAAGAGGTAGAGTTTTCCACCTTTGCGGGCAGCCAGTTGCTGCATGAGTTGCCACTTACCGGCCAGCTGGCGGCGGGTATCTTTTTTTAAAACAATATCAAAAAACGATTTCTTACCGGCCCGCACTGCTGAAATATCGGGAGTGACGGAAAAATCATCTCGTTTGCGATGAAAGGTTTTCGGTTCTTCGAAAGGTTTGATCTTGGCTTTTACGTTGGAAAATTTACGGCGGTATATCCAATTCAGGGCTTTATCATAAAGTTCTTTTGATTTTTCTTTTACCATAATTATATGTATTAAGTAATTGACAATGAAGATGTTAGAGGGTGTTTAAAAATAAAACGAAACACCCCCCTGACATGTTCAAAAACGCCGTCAATGACTTAATACTGCGGCGCCGGTAGTGGCTGTCGGGAAGGCTTCGAGCCTCCGTTTGTCGATCAAATCGCCGGTTTCCTGGCAGATGCCGTAAGTCTTGTTAGCTATGCGCCCGAGCGCCAGTTCCAGCTCGTGCATTTTCTCGACCTGCCGCTCGTACATGCGGGTGAGCAACTCTCGCTGCTCGTGATTTTTGCTGTCTTCTCCATAACTATGGCCGCCGTTTTCATCCGCTTGTCCCTCCAGTCCGTCGAGACGGGACTTGAGCGACTCGGCTTCTTTTCTTACTTCTTCCATTTTGTCTTGAATCAATGTTTTAAAGTTGCGCAGCACCTCGTCGGAGTAGCGCTTAGTGTTGGTTTGCATGGTTTATATTTTAAGATTTAACGTCGTTTGCCGGTAAAACGGGTGGCCTGGGCGGATGTTCAACCGGGCATAGCCGGCACAGGGCATGAACATGGCACACTGCCCGCCGTTTTAGCATAAGTTACACGTAACCAATATTTTATTAACCAAAAATTAAAACCATGAAAAAACAAATCATTGTGCATATCGACCCCTTTAATATCCAGCACAACACCATTAACTACGCCGTCAGCGTAGCTCGCAGTCTTGACCTTCCCCTGTTACTTTACAGTGTTTACCAGTATCCCGTCATGCCGGTCACGGCCGATGCAGGCACCCGGCCGGTGATTCCGAGAAACCTCCCGCCGGAGTGGGTCAGTGAGTTAAAAGAAAAGGGTGAAGCCTATTGTGAAACGATCAGAAAGGAATATCCCGATACCAGTTTTGAGTACGATCTCGGCTTTTTAGCGGACGAGCTGGTCAATAAAGTGAAACGCATGCAGGAAAAGGCCTCCAAACACGACCCTTATTTCATCATTCTTCCCAAAAGCAGCGATCATAACTGGTGGAATGACGTAATCGGCACCACCGAAACGACCGTTGCAGCCAAAGCGCCCTGCCCGGTGCTTTTTGTCCCGGAGGATGCGCCGTTTCAGGGCATTTCCCGCCTGATGTACCTGGCTGACACGGAGAGTTTTAACAATATTAATTACCCCGGCCATCAGTTTCTGGAGTCTTTTTCCCAGGCTTTTGACGCTTCGCTCGTCATTGCGTTTTTAGCGAATAACATGGAAGCGCAAAATAAATACCGCCTCGGCGAATTGATGGATAAACTGAAGGAGAGCCTGCCTCTGAAAGCTCAGGAGGAGTTCCGCTTTTTCCCGGATTTTAAGCCGTCTGAGATTTTGAAAATCGCCAAACTGACCCACACGGACATCCTCGCTTTCCCTTTCCGGGAGTCTAACCTTTTTACCCGTTTCTTCGAAAATGAAATTACCCGGACGCTGCTGCTGAAGGCTGATACGCCGGTGCTGGTGTTTTAATGGGGTTTGGGTGTTTGGGGGTTTGGGTGTTTGCTTTCGGGGTTTTATTGAAAAATATGAGTCATCCCGAATTTTGACCAAATTCAGCCCCGGAGGGGCGGCAATGTTTGTAGAAAAATGACCCCAATAATAAAACATGGAGCCCCAGCGGGGCGGTCATCAACTGATCGCCGCCCCGCCGGGGCTCCATTTTTGGATAAAATTAATGCTACAAACATAATCGCCCCGCTGGGGCTAAAATTTTATCCAAATTCGGGGCAACTCATGTTTGTGGCAAATTTTAATCTACAAACATAACCACCCCTCCGGGGCTATTTCGGCATTAAACCCAATTTGAAAATTCGGGACAACTCACGTTTGATCTATACCTGCCTGCTTTTTTGCAAGCAATTTTTCCATTGACTATCTTCCTTGCGACAGGATTCCCGAATCCTGTCGCATCATTTTTACCCTCCTTGCAGGGCACCTCAATTCTGAGTAAAATACTTCATCATGGCGCCGGTTTTTAGCGCCCCTGAGCAGGATTCCGCCGCCCTGTTCCGGGGAGTCGCCGCCCTGTTCCGGGATTGCTGCACCCTGAGAAAGGATGCCTGACCCCGTTCCGGAATACCCGAACGCTGTTGCAGGGCGCCGGAATCCTGTGACAGGATACCTCCATCCGTTTTCAGGAAGGCCGACCCCTGGAAAAGGCACAAAGAGGCGCATTTTGACAAAAAAAACAGCCCCAAACGGGGCTGTATTCATGGATAATTTCCATTTATGTTGCGTAATGCTTAGGCGCTTCCAACTCGCATATCTTTCAGGGCTGGCCGTCTGTTCATGTAGGTTTTCACAAAGGGGCAGGTGGGGTTTACCTTGTAGTTGTTGGCTTTGGCCATTTGAATTCCCCGTTCGGCGAGTTTGGTGGCGATGCCTATGCTACGCAAGGTTTTTGGGATGTAAGTTTCAGTAAACTCGATGACGTTCGTTTTGCCTTTGCTGTGGATTTTGTAGTTCAATTCCACGTCTTTACTGTCTTTTACAGGAAAATAAAGGCGTTCACGTTTGGTGTCAATGCGAATGTCGAGGCTTGAAGGACTGATTTTTTTCATGCTGTAATTATTTTTTAAAAAACAACACGGCCCCGAAAGGGCTGTGTCGTCAGGTTAAAGTATCAGGTATTGGGGTGCGGAATGCCTGAGCGGCAGCTGCATTTAGTTAGAGGAGCCGGTGTCGATCATCAGTTTGTCGACGACCGTGTGGGCGCCGCCTTCGTAGGCATTTTCGATGGCTGCGTTCCGTTCACGCCAGGAGTCAATGTCGCCGGTAAGGGTAGCGACACCGCCGGTTACATCCACGCTGACCTGGTACTCGTTCACAAAGGGCGACCACCAGAGTTCGTCTTCGATGTTTTGTTTGATTTGCGTGTCCGTCAGCGGGAAGTTGTAATAACCGCCGGGCGTGGAATACGGGGTAGGGTAGTAGTAGTTATACACCCCGTACGGGTAAAAGTGGTCATAGTTTTGATTATTGTAAAGGTTGAGGTTGTTCACCACTTCCTTCACACCTTTCACATTGGACGCCACGTCTTCGGCACGATACATTTCATAGTAAGAATCGACGATCCCGTTCAGGTATACTTTACCTTTCCAGGCAGCGACGTTAATATCGTAGCGATCGACTTCGGCGTTGCGGCCCAGCGCATTTTCCACCCTTGCAATCAGATCGCTGTCGGATGGTACGTTGTCGGGACGCACTTTGAGGTTATTTTTTACCAATAAAACACCCACCATGTTCTGGGCGTCGGACTCGGCAGCCCGTTTGGCTCTGAGGTTGTTGACGATCCCGCTCAGGGTTACGACGCCATTGTTAACGGAGACGTTGGGGTTGAAAGACAGTACACGGGGGTCGTGGAGGAAAGCATCTTCCACGGCCTTTTTGATTTCATCGTCGGAGCGGAACGCATAGGTTTTGTTTCTGAGGTTGACATTGTCAGCCCAGTTTTCAATTTTCAGGGCTTCGATGTCCACCTTCGATACGCCGGTTGTCCAGGCATAGCTTTTGGCAAGGTGCAGATCGTTGAGACTACCCACGGTACCGCTGAGGGATACTTTACCATTTTTAACATTTACATCAATCGAACGAGGATAGAGGCGAATGTCGTTGTTAATGGCCTGGGTAACTTCCCGTTTGATTTCATTATCGGGGCGGTTGGTTCGGGTTTTCACCTCGATGCTGTTTTGGATGTCTTTAACACCCTTCACGCTTTTGGCTACGTGTCCGGCCAGTTCTTTTTCCGTCCAGGATTCTACCGTGCCAGTCAGTGTTACCGTACCCAGGTTGGCGCTGGTTTTGATTTCATAGGAATCGGCAGCGGGGTCGTCGAGCAATGCCTGCTCTACGCTTTCAGCCAGCTGAAGGTCGGGAACGAAAGGCGGGTCCACTTTAATTTTATTGACTACGCCACGCACGCCACGCACGGCGCCGGCGACGTTGGCCGCCCGTTCTTTGGCCAGCAGGTTGTCCACCGAACCATCGAGCATGACGATACCGTCTTTCGTGGTCACGTCAATATCATCGCCGGGAACATCCATTTGCCAGGTCAGCTCCGTAGAGACCCTGGTGGTGATGTTTTCATCGGTCACAGTGTTTCGCTGCGCAAAAGCCGGAATGGCAAGCCAGCAAAACAGGGCGATCAGGAGGGATTTAGTGAAAAAGGTAAAACGTTTCATTACTTAAGTTTTTTTGGTTAAAAAATCGATACAGGCCCCGGATGTGGTCATACACAAGGGAAGACAGCAAGCGCTGCAACGGTATCAATCCGGGCGTATGTTTTTATTAAAAAATGTTGGATGGCACGTGCTGAACAAGATTTTGCAGTATAAGGAAAGCCGGATGACTTGTTGATGAACGTGCCTTAATACATCCGGCGCCCGGTGGTGTTCAAGAGGTTACTTACAGGTCTAAAACGGGGCAAGGAGGGGGATGTTCAATGGAGTAGGCGAGTAGGCCGGTAGGCAAGTAGGCCGGTAGGCAAGTAGGCCGGTAGGCGAGTAGGTAATTCGCTTGTGCAAAAGAAAAAGAATTTGCAAGAATGTCTGGGTATAAACAACTGGAAATCAGGATTTACGCCTACTTGCCTACTTGCCTACCGGCTTACCGGCCTACTTGCCTACTCGCCTACCGGCCTACTCCCCTACTCCCCTCAATTCCACTTTCCCTCAGAAGCGATATCGTCGATAGGCAGGCGTTCCCGTCTTTCGTATTCCGACTTTTCGATGTCATCCGGCAGTTCGGAAGCATCTCCACCGTAATAACCGATGGCGACCACCGTTGCGGGGCGGAAACCTTCCGGAATATCGAACACATCCCTGGCCTTATCGCCGTCGAAGCCGGCCATGTGGTGCAGGGCGATGCCGAGGCTCTGCGCCTGCAGGGTGAAGTTACCCATGGCGAGGCCGAGGTCGTGCATGGCGTGGGCGTTCTTTTTGCCGGATTCAAAGTTTTCCTTGACCACGGTGAGCATGAGCACGGGGGCGTTGCGGGTCCATTTTTGGTTAAATTCGACGAGACAGTTGTAAATCTTCTCATAGCCCCGGCTGCCTTTAAAGGCATAGATAAAACGCCAGGGCTGCTCATTGTACGAGCTAGCTGCCCAGCGGGCCGCTTCCAGCATGGTTCTCATTTCCTCCCGGCCGATGGCGTCGGAGGAAAACATGCGGGGGCTCCAGCGTTCGGAGATTAAATCGTGGATCGGGGATTTGGTGTTTGCAGTTTTTACTTCTTGAATATCGGTGAATATTTCCATGTTGAAATACAGTCTTTTTTAGGTGAATAAATGCGCCGGTGTGAGGTCGGAGTCAGGGCCGGCAGGGTTGCATTGATGTTTAAACATTTGACATACAATAACTTAAACAAGGGAAAAAGAGAGATGTTCATGAAAAACGCTGTGAACGTCTGCGCCTGAGCTTCGTTGAATTTAGAAACTTACCTAATGAAAACGCCATGACAACTGAACAACAATTATGGTTATTACTGGACGTACTGATAGCGATGGCATTGGGCGGAATGATCGGTTTTGAAAGAGAAAAACACGACAAGCCGGCCGGTTTTCGCACCAATATTATCATTGCCGGCGCATCTGCGCTGCTGCTATCGCTGGGGTATTACATCGCCGACAGCATGGAGTACAACCTGAACGACGAAGCCCTCGGCGTCGATCCGACCCGGATCATACACGCCATCATTGTCGGCGTCAGCTTTATCGGCGCCGGCACCATCCTGAAAAGCAGTAAAGAAGACACCGTAAAATACCTGACCACCTCAGCGACCATCCTGATGTCCTCGGCAACGGGTATTTGCGTGGCGCTTCACCTGTACCTGCTTGCAGCAGGTGCGACTTTGCTGACGCTGATCGTCAATACGCTCGTTCGTAAAATATACGGGTAAGAATGGAGCCTTGCGGGCCGGGAAGCGGCGGCGGGCGAGGGTTTTCAGGTTTGAACACAGGTACATCATCATCGTTTTAGGAAAGAATTCATCTAACAAAATTTGCCTGAAATGAAATACACCCTGATCAAAATATGCCTGCTGATATTCACGCTCCAACTCGCTGCCCAGGAGAATGGATCGGAATATTTTCCCAAAGACGAACCTTACCCCGCCCCGGTCTCCTACGCTAACCTGACGGAAGAACAAGCGGCATTCATCGCCCTGTTTGAAGATAAAAACGTGGGCAACCTGCACGTCTATTCCAGCAAATCCGCCTCGCCGGATGTGAACTATTTTTACAAGGGGAAGCCCGTGCCGCCCGCTTTGAAAGATATTTTACCGGAAAAACTTGCCTTGCTCACTTATCTGAAAGGCTCCGAACCGCACGCCGTAGCCAGCATCCCCGGAGAGGCGGAAGAGCTCTACCTGCTGCGCATCCCCGGAGAAGACTGGAACAATCAGATTGCCCTCTACGCCATGAATGGCGGCCAACTTGAAAAGCTGGAAACGCTGGCTTACTACGACTGCAACGCCCGTCGCTGCCTGCAACAGGACAGCTGGCTGCAGGATGTCAACGGCGATACCCGGCTGGACATCATCACCCGGCAGCGTAAAATCCGGCAAAACAACACCCGCGTGAAATACAAAACCACCGTGCTGCTCATGCAGGAAGACGGGACTTTTAGAAAATCAAGAAAAACAGACATCGCAGAAAAAGACTATCAAATGCAAAAGCTGCGATAAGGAATTATTGTCATAGTCGAGGTTACAGATGCTATTTTGGTGAAACTGTAACCCCATCGGATATTTTCATCGGAGTACTGCATGGCAGTACTCCGTTTTTAAATAGGTACTTATTCAAAAATACATCCCCTTCTTCCACTTTTCACAATCATAAACTTTACCTTGAATGAAAAAGCAATTCTCAAATTACAACCTCCTTCAATTTCTGAAAACGATCTCAGATCAATTCGATGAGACTATCATTCAGGACTGTCAGGAATACAAAATTGAAATACCTGCCAGTATTGGCAAGGGTATGATGTACGGTTATGATTTTGAAGACGGGCTACAGGCTATGCTGCTCGACGGGCAGCTGAACCAAGATTGTGAATGGCGTACAGAAGACAGCAGCCCTTCGCCATTTATGATGTTTTACATTGCCAAAGGCAACTTTCAGTTCGAATACACCGGCCTTGAAAAAGCCCTGACATTAAAAGGGCCGAAAGCATTTTTCACCACCCATCCACCCGCAGTAAAGCAACAGCTGACCCTGAAAGGGAAAACCCCGGCGCTATTGCTGCTGCTGTATCTCAAACGGCAACTGTACATCGACCATCTGCACTGCTTTTCGGAAGAGGAAAAACAGGTGTTTTCTTCCATGCTGACCGGTAAAACACAGATAGAAATGATCCCGCAGACACCTCAAAGCACTACTGACGCCATTGACATTCTGCATGAAATACTGAACAATGATAAGAAGGGTCTGACCCGGTCCTCCTTTGCCAAATCAAAAATACTGGAACTATTCTCCCTCCAACTGGAAGAATGGAAATCCGAAATCGACGACTTGCCCGCAGCCGAAGAGCCGCAAGCCGACAACCTCGAGTTGCTCAACGAAGTCAGGGCAATTCTACTGAATGACCTGAAGAATGCGCCAACTATCGAGACACTTTCCAGAAAAGTGGGCCTGAACCAGCAAAAACTGAAGCGGGGATTCAAACTGGCCTTCGGCAAAACGATCAATGAATTTCTGCGGGAAGAGCGCCTGAAAGCGGCCAGAGAGATGCTTTCACAAGGCAATCCGACGGTTCGTTACGTAGCCTCGGCGGTGGGTTATGATAATGCCAGCTACTTTGCCCGCCGTTTCCAGGAGCGGTACGGCGTTTACCCGGTTGACTATTTAAAAATAATCCGGAACAAAAAATCGGGAGCAATGAACCGGGCCCGGGACGTACAGGAAGAGGAACAATGAAAATTCTCCCGATAGTGCTCTTCCTTGTCCCATCTGGCATCCCGGAGAGGAGATATTGGTCATAGTTTTGCAATAGAAATAAGAGTGCAGGAAAAATAACCGGCACTTTTTTTTTGACAAAAAATCGAAGATCAATACAGGATCTGACTAAAGATACCTGACAGGATATTAAAAACAATCATTTGGTTTTTTTGGGGTTAATTCAGACAGCTGCCTGCGCATGCATGGCAGCTGTTACTTTATATCCTCCTACCCGAAAATTCGGAAGCAGACAAAAAAAAGGCGCAAAATAAATTTGCGCCCATCTGACTGCTTTTAATTGGATTCTATTGCTTGGATCATACAGTGTGTGTGGAAGAAGGCGTAGTACAGGCGCCGTCAGTGGCGCCTGTTGCCTGTGTGTCTTAAGGGGAAATTTTGGTCTTTTGAATCAGTATAGTAAGTTAAGATTATCAGGCACGACGGAAGTGTTCCTTTCCGTACTGATACCAGATCATATCTTTCAGCTTCTTTCTTGCGAAAAAAATACGGCTCTTGACGGTACCCATCGGCAAGTCCAGTTTTTCAGAAATTTCCTGGTATTCGAAGCCGTTAAAAAACATTTCAAATGGCACACGGTGAGCATCGCCAAGATTATCAAGCATAGTGCGAAGTTCGTTCATCATGATGTGGGAAGGCCCGTCATTTTTCACAGACTTTTTCACGATAAATTCTGTGTTCTCTTCCAGTGGCTGTTCCACTTTGTTGCGAGTACGGCGCTTGCGGTATTCGTTGATAAAGCAGTTGCGCATGATCGTAGTAATCCAGGCTTTGAAGTTGGTGCCCATGGTAAATCGGTGCTTGTTCGCAAATGCACGCATGATTGTTTCCTGAAAAAGATCTTTCGCATCTT
Source organism: Bacteroidota bacterium (assembly GCA_030147525.1). GTDB lineage: Bacteria > Bacteroidota > Bacteroidia > Chitinophagales > Saprospiraceae > UBA6168. The sequence goes on along the minus strand of JASBVF010000005.1, from coordinate 107,442 downwards.
CGCGGTTAGTGGTAAGTTTCATGGCAAAGGCAAATAAGAGACCTTCCAGCCGGTCGCACCGGCGGTTGAATTCGAGCGTTGTCATAATCGGATTTTTAAAAAGTTATCAAATGAATCTCCGGCGGATAGGTTCAGGTAACGGTTTGAGGCTTAGTTTCGTGCCGGAAATAGTTTATTTTCACTTAATACTATTAAAATACCGTGCCAACTTTTTAATCTATTGATTATCAGGTTTTTATGTTGCTTTGTTTGATGCTTATTATCTGAAATATAAGATTTTGTCTGAAATATAAGAAAGCATGGAAAGTTTGACTACCTTTACTGATTAAGGGTTATTTAAAAACTTGAACTATCCGTTTTCAACCTGATTAACATGCCGGATACACCTGTTCACCAAAAAGAATTATCCATTTACCTCAATGCTTCTGAAATAGTACAGCAAGGGGTTATGTGGCTCGACAAGGAGGGCAATATCCTTGGCATCAACTCCTATTTTGCAAAAGAGCTGAGCTATGCCCGTTCAGACCTTGAGCGAAAAACCATCTTTCAGATTAACCCGCACATCAACCTCTTCGAATGGCGTAAACTCTGGCAAAGTCTGATTACTGACCGGCAGGTCAATATCAACACGGAGTACATGACTGCCAAAGGCAATATTTTTCCGATCAGGATGCGGGGAATACTACTTGAATTGGGAGATGAAAAATTCTGCTGCGGCATCATCGAGAATCTACTCTCCGCCGACCGCTACCACGATCTGCTCAAACTCACCGAAAATATTTCCCGAACCGGAAGCTGGGAATGGGACCTGCTCCATAATGAAGTCATCATCTCTCACGGCCTCTCGGAACTGACAGGCCTGCCGGAATTAAAAGCACTCGACCGGCAACAGGCACTCAACATTCTTCAGGATAAACTTTACCCGGAAGAGTTAAAAATGCTGCAATCCCGCCTCGAAAAAGCCATCAAAACCGGCGCACCTTTCGAAATGGAACTCGCCGTGAAAACCGATAAAGAAAATATTACAACCCGGATGAACCTGGTTGCAAAACCCGTCCATCAACATAATAAAACCCACAAAATATGTGGAACTCTGCAAGACCTTTCCAACATCGTTGCAAGAACCGAAGAACTCTATCTGACCCAGTATTGCGTTGACAACACCACCCAGCTGATTTACTGGCTGCAACCGGACGGCCGGTTCATTTATGCCAATAAATCCTTTTGTGAAAAACTGGGCTACACTGCTGCCGAATTGCATAGCATGCGCCTGATGGACATTGAACCCGGCCTGACGGAGGAAGGCTGGAAAAACCGATGGAATCAGCTCAAAATGAAAGGAGCTATTGAAATGGAGGTCGTCCGTAAAACCAAGTACGGCGAAATCATACCTTTCAGGCTTTACCTTAATTACCTGACCTACAACGGAGAGGAATACAACCTCGCCTTTGCCTCCGATCTCCGTAAAAAGAAAAAAATAGAGGAAGACCTGAAACTCTCCTTCGCCACCATCAACCAATCGACCGATATGATCTTCTGGTTGAACAGTGACGGTTCTTTCCATTTTTTCAATGAAACTTTCAGTAAAAAAACAGGCTACAGCTCCGAGGAAATCAAACAGATGAACCTGCTCGACTTTTTCCCGGAGCACGATACCTCCGCTTTTACAAACGGATGGAAGAAACTGCAAACGGGCCAGGTGCTTTCCAGTGAGTTTGAAATAACCTGTAAAAATGGAAAGAAGATTTTTGTAGAGTCGATTGTAAAAATGATGAAGTTTGGAGGAAAGGAATACTCAAGCACCGTACTTAGGGACATCGGAAAGCGGAAAGCTCAGGAGAAAGAACTAAAAAACCGGCTCCGTGAAATCGAAACGCTGCGCCGGCAGCTGGAGGAGGAAAACGTCATCCTCAAAGAAGAAATCCAGGTCGAGCAAGGCTCTACCAATATCATCAGCCGAAGCCCGAATTATAAAAAAGTGCTTCGCCAGGTCAGCCAGGTCGCTGATACCAATGCCACGGTACTAATCCTGGGAGAAACCGGTACCGGCAAGGAGCTCATCGCCAAGGCCATCCATAGCCTGAGCAGGCGCAACGACCGCTCCATGATCAAAGTCAACTGCAGCGCTCTGCCGGAAAACCTGATCGAAAGTGAATTATTTGGCCACGAAAAAGGCGCTTTCACCGGCGCTTACCAACGCAAGGCCGGCCGCTTCGAGCTGGCGGATAAAGGAACTATCTTCCTCGATGAAATCGGCGAACTACCCCTCGACCTTCAGGCAAAACTGCTCCGGGTGTTGCAGGAAGGCGAATTCGAAAGGCTCGGCAGCACCGAAACCATGAAAGTTGACGTAAGGGTGATCGCCGCCACCAATCGAAACCTGGAGCAACGGGTTGCCAGCGGCAAGTTTCGGGAAGACTTATTTTACCGCCTCAATGTATTTCCCATCTTTAACATCCCGCTCCGGGAACGTAAGGAAGATATTCAGCCGCTGGTGCGGCATTTTATCGAAAAATACAACCATAAGCTTGGCAAACAAATCGAAGAAATTCCGCACCACGTGTTGAAAGAACTGGAGGAATATGAGTTTCCCGGCAACGTGCGGGAACTCGAAAACCTGATCGAACGGGCGGTCATTCTTTCACCCGGCAAAAAACTCAATGCCAATTTTCAGTTTAAGAAAACCAACAGCGGCGCCAAGACGGTTTTCAGAACCATGGACGACATGCAACGGGAACACATCCTGGAGGCGCTGCGCCGCAGCAATGGCAAAATCACCGGAAAAGACAGTGCAGCCAGCCTGCTCGGCATGAACGACAAGACGCTCTACTCCCGCATGCAGAAACTTAATATCGAACGGAACGACTACCTGATCTGAGTTGCCGGCTTTATTTCCGTTTCATCAGATAAAGGCCGCCGGCAATGCTTACAAGCCCCAGCCCCATAAAAAGAAAGGCCTGCTGCTGCCGACTTTCGTTTTTGGCACTCAGTTCAATGCCTGCAATCTCTACGGAAGACCCGCTGTCGCCGTATTTCGTGATGCCGTAGATGCCCAGGCCGAGGCCTGCCAGAATGAGGAGAATGGAAAACAGGTTTTTCATGTTAGTTGCTTTTGTTGAAATTTGAAGCTTCTCAAATATTTGAAACCTTATCTATCACTTTGACTTTCAAGTAGTTACTTAATCTTCTTTTTTAAACGCCAGCCACATCAGCGCCCTTTTCCATTTTAACTTCCACCTGCTTCACTCTCACCGCATAATCCGCAGGACTCACCTTCCGGTTCAGTTCTCTGGCCCGGACGTAGGTAAAAGTTGCTCCAAAAAGGAAAATGGCAGAGGCGTAATACACCCAAATCATCACGACTAACACACTTCCGGCGGCGTCGTAAAGGCTCGCTGTTTCGCTGTTTCCGATGTAAAAACCGATCAGGTATTTGCCCAGCTCGAATAAAACGGCCGTCACAAAAGCTCCGAACCAGGTATCGCCCCAGCGCAGTCTGGCATCAGGTAAAAATTTAAACAACAACGCAAACAGCAGGGTGATAACGGCCAGCGGCAGGGCCACGGAAGTCACAAAAATCATCACAATCGAAATATCGCCTATCCATTCCTGCAAGTGATGCCCGAATGCCGTCAGCAGGGCATCCACTAACAGCGACACCAATAAAATAAAAGCAATGCTAACCAGCAGGGCAAATGAAACAAAACGATCCCGAAGCATTTTCAGCAAACCAAAAGCTTTCGTTTCCACGGGTTTTACCGAAAAAATGGCATTCAGTGCATTTTGCATGGTGACAAAAACGGTAGTGGCTGTGAACAGCAAAACGGCTGCTCCCACTGCCGTCGCCCACCAGGTAGGTTCAAATATGTTGAGTTTATTGATGGTATTTACGAGTTGCTGCGCACCATCCTGACCTACGAGATCTGCAATCTGCCCAAAAATGGCAGCTTTTACTTCCTCTTCATTGTAAAATTGCGTGGCAATGCGAAGGATGATCAGGAGCATTGGCGGGAGAGAAAAAATGGTGTAATACGACAACGCAGCAGAATGCGTCAGCACATTGTTGTCCGAAAATTTTGAGAACGAGTTTTTTAATATTTTCCAATAAGTACGAAGGATTTTCATGTTTAAACAGATTGAAATACGATATCTTATTCAAATTCCGGAGCAGCGTCTTCCAGCTTTGACTGGATAAAATTGCGAAGCAGGGAAATTCCGATGGGCAGCAGTGTTTCCACCCAGTCTATGCCTGTTTCTTCTTCTTCTTCTGCGACGGAAGCATATCTGGTCTGCCGGAGGTGATGTCCGGCTTCCTTTTTTTCCGCATGCATTTGCGTTAAATATTGCTGGAGAAAAGGCAACCCTGCCAGCAGCAGTTGGAGAAACCAATGGCCGGAACCACCCCCGGCATCCTCTTCCCGTTCAGCGATGTCTTTACCGGAGGAGGCAAAAAACTTCCGGGTAGCAGCAATGCCAAGCCCGGCAGCAGCAGCCGGAGGCACTACTTTTTGAAATAAAAACTGCCTGCTCAGCGAAGTGGTTTCTGTTGCACTTCGAAAAAGTTCCTTGCGGGTGGCGGCCATCCGGATCTTTAGATGTATCCGTTTCTCGTGCAGCGCCTCCAAAGTTTTGATGCGTTTTGGGTTCATGTTGTATGTTGTTAAAATATCGGGCTTTCGGTCAGTGACCAGGTTTGTGAGACTGAATTGTTTTTTGCTTCAACTTCGTTTCATGTGGCTAAATTTTCAGATTTGTTTAAGCAGCTTAAAATAGTTAATATAAGCGCTACACCAGCAGAATGAATCAGGTTGCCCGGCAGGGCATTGAAATTAAGATATCCAAGCAATACCTTTTCATGGTAATCAGGTTTTGATGACCGGAGCCAGGTATGACGGTAAAACGGAGCATGCCCGGCCTTGTTCACGCCAACTTTTTTATCTATCATAAAAAGTAATCTTCTGTTGAACATGCCGACTGTTTACCATTTTTATTATTATTATTAACAACTCATCCGGCATCCCAGATGCCGCTCAAAATCTTCTGACTTACCTTTTCCTAAAGTTAAAATAATGAAGGTGAAAGACAATACTAGATACCCGACAATTTCGGCACGACAACTACGCCAAATAACGACTCAACAAAAAACAACTCCTTTTCTCGTGGTTTTTACAGCGGAGTGGCTGGGTGAAGGGACGCTGCTCGACAGTATCATGGAGCAGCTATCCGAAAAGTACACCACTCAATTTAAATTTTACCGCATCGATGTTGAGCAATCGAACATTGCAACCAGGCAATACGGATTGCGGCAGGTGCCTGCCGTCCTGCTTTTTAAAAATGGTGAAATGGCCGACCATTTTATCGGCATTTTACCCAAACGGGTTATTGAGGAACGCATTCAGCGTCTGCTCTGAATGAATTTTCAACTCAGTTAAGCTCCACGGTATCGTGCAACCCACCCTTGTAGCTGTCCCCGGCAGCAATCGCCCGGCCTGCGTAGAATACTTTTTCCCAAATACTCTGTGCTTTTGACCAATATTCTGCTTTTTCAGGCACAAACTTGATCATGAGCAGGCTGTTTTTTTCCTTCCCGGGAAACCAGGTAGTCAGTACCGGATTCCAGATTGAAGCAATCTTCTGTTCATCTTTCACCAGATAAGCCCGGCCTGTCAGAGAAAGATACAGTTCTTTTTCCCGGTCGGCAAAGGTCAGTACGACGGGGTTATCCGTTCGGAGTGCATCTGTTTTTCCGGCAAACTCATCGGTAAAAAACCACATCGCAGCATCGTCGTCCACCTGCATTACCTGCATGGGTCTGCTGCGCATACGGTTGTTCTCGTTGAGGGTTGTCATCATGGCAATTTTTACTTCTCCGGCTATTGCTCTGATTTTTTCTATGATGTTATTTCCTTTCATAACTATTTGATATTTAGCGTTTAATGGATTTCAGGCTAAAACGGCAGCAAAGTATTCATGTTCAGTAAATCTGATTGAACATGACCGGAATAAGCTCGTTTTAGTGACGAACCTTTCAAAAATTTTAACCGAAAAAAAATTACGCAATGAAAATTACAAATTGGAAAGGGATAGCCCCCCGATCAACTTTCAATAGAAACCTGGACAGCTTTTTTGACGACCGGTATCGCAGTCTGCTCGGCATGAACGATGACTTCTCGCCAGCCGTCAACACCAGAGAGCTAAAAGACAATTACGAAATACAACTCGCCGTGCCCGGCCACGATAAAAATGATTTTAAAATCATCGTCGATGACAGCCGTTTGGTCATTTCATCCAATAAACATACCCGGAACGAAAGCGACGACGACGGATATCTGCACCGGGAGTTTTACTACAGCACTTTCACCCGCAGCTTTGCGCTGCCGAAGGATGTAGACGATGAGCATATCAGTGCATCGTATAAAAACGGAATTCTTCACGTGTATCTGCCCCGGCAGGTGGTTGCTGAAGAAAACGAGGCCGAAAGGCAAATCCCAATCCGTTGATCCCAAAGCTTTCAAACCATTTTTTTCTAACCTTAAAATTTAAATCTCGATTATGAATTACCTCGGTTTCAATCCAAACAGCCTGACTGAAACTGTCAGAAACCTCAACCAATTACTCGCCGACTATCAGGTGTATTACCAAAACCTGCGCAACTTCCACTGGAATGTGGAGGGTGAAAATTTCTTTGATCTGCATGCTCAATTCGAGGCACTTTACACTGATGCCCGCATTAAAATTGATGAAATCGCCGAACGGATTCTTACCCTGCGCAGCCGCCCTGTGAGTACGCTGACTGATTACCTCGAAACTTCTAATGTTGAGGAAGCAAGACAGATAACGAATGACCGTAAAATGGTTATGACGATCCTCGATAATCACAAAGTATTGATCAGTTGTATGAGAGACGTCATCAGCGCTGCCGACAAAGCAGGCGATGAAGGTACCATCGACATGGTTGGCGGTTTCCTCTCAGAACTGGAGAAAAAGTCCTGGATGCTCGATGCCTGGGCTTCCCGCAAAACGGAAATGGCGATGGCCTAAGATTTCCGTCGATGATAGCGGCTTCACTGATGCAGCGTAGCCGCTTCCCTTAACTCCAAGCCTCCCCATCTGCCAATGGAATAAGGGCGGCCTATAGTGGTCCGCCCCTTAAATTTTAACAGAAACAACATGAAAGTATCAGAAGAAATAACCGCTCCAACAGAAAATAAAGGCCGTAAGGTAAAGCTCGAAATGAAGCAGGACTCCGGCCGGCAAAACCAATTCAAAATCTACCCCGCCGCCACAATGTACGGACTGACGGCAGGCCTGCTGATGGGCGTCTACCTCATCATCCTGCAAATGTTTGAAATGGACAGTTCCATCAGCCTCAAGTTTTTAAAGTATTTAATACTGATAGGTGTACTCGGTTGGGGTTTGCATCGCTATCGCCAACAAAATACCAACGGTACTTTTTTTGCGAATGGTATCCGGCTCGGTGCGCTGGCGACACTCATCAGCGCCGCCACACTTATCGTGATTAACATCCTTGTAAGCCTCGTCATGCCGGAGTGGGCGTTCAACAAGTTTAACCTTGCCATCGATTCTCCCGGTACTTTCCTGATCACCAGCGGCGCTATCTTTTTCGAAGTGCTCGTTTTCGGTATGGTCAGTACCTTCATCTGGCTCCAATACCTGAAAAACAGAATCAGGACAGAGGAGTAAACGATTTGTCCGCAGATTTTTAAAAAGTGAATGATTATGAAATTTACAAAATACAGAACCATGACGGAAGCCCTTACCCAACTTCAGAGAAAGGGTTTCACCGATGGTTTTAAACTGGAAAATAAGAAACTGAAATGCCTCGAATCCGGCAATACCTACACCCCGGATGACCTCAACATCGTTGAGTATCACCGGTTTGAAGGAGAAAGTAACCCCTCCGATATGTCCGTTGTTTTTGCCGTAAAATGCAAGGACGGAACGAAGGGAACGATTATTTCCTCTTATGGTACCTATGCTAACATGCCGCTTATTACTTTTATGGATAAAGTAAAAATCCACGACCGGCCCAATGCCACAGGAAAACTCTGACGACCGGCCTTTGACACCGCCAAACCTTAAAAACAAAACATGCAAACGAACACCGTCAGCCTTCAGCGTTTAACCTATTTTACCATACTGATCTTCCTGGCAGTGTATCTGCTCATCATCGGGCAAACTATCCTGGCGCCGCTTGCATTCGGCGCCTTGTTTGCATTTATGCTGAAACCCGTCTGCTCTTTTGTGGAACGCTGGATAAAATGGCGGATGCTCGCAGTGCTCGTCACCATGCTCGTCGCCTCCTTACCGTTGATTGGAGTGACGATGTTTTTCTCCACGCAGTTCGTCAATGTCGTGAAAGACATGCCTTCCATCAAGGAAAAACTTAACGCCGGCGCAACAACCCTCTACGAATGGGCCCAAAAGCTTTTCGGGTACACGGAGGCACAAACGGACCAGTTTATTTCGGAACAAATTCCCAAACTGATGGATGCGCCTTTGTCCTTCCTGGGCGTAGGTGTCAGTAGCTCCACGACGTTCTTCACCGGTTTTTTCCTCACGGTGATCTACATATTCCTGTTTTTACTGTACCGTTCGGCTTTTAAAAACTTCGTCCTGGTTCAGAGTGAAAAAAATAACCGGGATAAAGTCGCCGGCTTGATGAAGAAAATCCAGAAAGTCATCCAGAAATACCTCTACGGCCTGCTGCTCGTGATTCTCATCATGGGCATTATGAACAGCGCCGGGCTGGCCATCATTGGCATCCGGCATGCTATGTTCTGGGGGTTCCTTGCGGCAACCCTGGCGATCATTCCCTACGTGGGTACTTTTCTCGGCGGCCTGTTGCCGTTTCTTTATGCGCTGGCCACTGCAAGCCACAGTTGGCAGCCTGTGGCAGTTGTCATTTTGTTTATTACTGTGCAGGCGCTGGAAGGCAATCTCATCACACCCAACGTGGTAGGCTCCACCGTCAAGGTAAATCCACTGGCTGCCATCGTGGCCCTGTTGGTAGGCGCAAAGATCTGGGGAATCGCCGGCATGGTGCTTTCCCTGCCCGCCACTGCCTTGCTGAAGGAATACCTGAAGCAATTCGACACCTGGAAACCCGTAGGATTTCTGCTGAGCGACGAAATTGCAGAAGATCATGACACGATTAAGAAAAGATGGGACAACGAGCGGTTTCGGCTTCGCAATTTTTTTAAAAGAAAATAACCAATTCACCCGTTCAAAATTGAATGCTGCCAAACGGTAATCCGTTCAAAATTGAACCAAACAATCTTAAAACATGCGTTTCCTCATTTCCCTTCTCATCAGCGGACTCATCATTTACGCCTGCGCTTCCATTTTCACCGGCATTCAGGTGACCGGTTACGGCGAAGCTGTCATCGCAGCATTGGTCATCGGCGTGGTGAATTTTTTCATCCGCCCGGTACTCACGCTGCTGACGCTACCCATCACCATCCTGACGCTGGGCCTGTTTTTACTGGTCATCAATGGCGCCATGGTACTCATCGCCGACTGGCTGCTCGACGGATTCAACGTCGATGGACTGGGCTGGGCCATCCTCCTGTCTCTTTTTCTGGCACTGGCTAATTTCTTCAATGGAGGAACCGGCAATGATTGAACATTCCGGCCCTTCGCCCTTTTTAAAAAAGACCAATTACATCATTAAATTAAAAAATCAAACCATGAAAAAACTAAGTTTTAGCCTGTTTGCCCTTGCCCTGTTGGGCCTTTTAACCTTTACCGCCTGCGGCGATAATCCAAACGCCGAAAAGGCCGGAGACAAAATGGAAGAAGCAGCCGATGCGATGGGCGATGCCCTCGAAGCTGAAAAGAATCAGCTCAAACAGGATATTCAGCAAGCTCAAAGCGATATCGATAAGCGCCTGGAAGTCCTGCGCAACGACATGAAAGATGCATCCGCTGACGCAAAAGCTGACATGCAGAAGCAAATTGACAACCTGGAAGCTAAAAAGAATCAGCTTGCTCAGGATCTCGAAAAACTCGGCAACACCGCCGAAAGTGAATGGAGCCAGTTCAAGGCCAACATTCAAACTACAATTAATGACATAGGGAAAGACGGCGATAAGCGGTAATTCCTGTCTCATCTGATATAAAAAAAGAGGCTTTGCTGTTCGTTCTGCTTTAAACAAGTTGAACGAATGGCATAGCCTCTTTTTTTTTCAAATCACTTCCATCCTACCTTATTGGTCTTATCGTGCACCTCTCAACAGCTGCATCGCACTTCACAACGATTATCGTGAACCCCGCAACAGCTGCATCCAACTTCTTTGCTGTTTCATTCTATTTAAATCCTGCCAACCCCTTCCGATCAATCTTCCCCGTATCATTCTTTGGAATCTCCTCCAGAAAAGTCACGTGCTTTGGCACTTTGAACCTGGCCAGCCGGGAGCGGCAAAAGTCCAGCAGCTCCTCTGACGGTGTCTTGCTGCCTGGTTTCAGGGTCACGAAGGCATGGCCTGATTCCCCCCATTTTTCATCCGGCACCCCGATGACGGCGGCGCCGGTCACACACGGGTGCGCCAGCAGCACCCGCTCCACCTCCGCCGGATAGACGTTTTCCCCGCCTGAAATAAACATGTTTTTGATGCGGTCCACGACGTAGAGATAGCCCTCCCCGTCCTGCCGGACCTGGTCGCCCGTGCGGAACCAGCCGTCACGGATGGCTTTTTCACTCGCTTCCGGGTTGCGCCAATAGCCGGGCGTCACCATTGGCCCCTGTAGCAGCAGTTCGCCGGGCTGGCCGGGCGGCAGCGTATTCCCTTCGCCGTCCGCTATGCGGATGTTTACGTAAAAATTGGGCCGGCCGATGGAGCCTGCTTTCCGCACGGCGTCGTCCTGGTGCAGGGAGGTCAGGTTCGGGCCTACCTCGGTCATGCCGTAGCCCTGGCGGATGGGCACACCCCGTGCGTGCCATTTTTCAATCAAAGGCACCGGCATCGGCTCGCCCCCAACGATGATGTAGTGCAAACAGCTGAAATCTGCCCTGACGAAGGCGGGCAAATCAGCCATCATTTTGAGCATGGTCGGCACGCCCATGAAAACGGTAACCTGCTCTTTTTCAATCAGTTCCAACACTGCTTCCGGGTCAAATTTTTTTATCAGACAGGTAAAACCCCCGTGATGCAGGAACGGCGTCGTCAGCACGTTCCAGCCGCCGGTGTGGAAGGGCGGCATGCAGTTCACGGTGCGGCTGTCCGAGTTGACCACCAGCGACATGGCCGTGTTGATGCTGTTCCAGAACAGCATTTTGTGGGTGTAAAGCGCCCCCTTCGGGAAGCCCGTCGTGCCGGAAGTGTAGAGGATGAAAACGGGGTCGTCTTCGTCGAGCGGCGTGTTTTCAAAAACTTCATCGTCAGGCGTATGAGCCGTATTTTCACAAAAATCCTTCAGCGCTTCGAGGCTCCATCGATGGGGAATGCGGCCGTAAGCCGGGGCCGTTTCCAGTGTCGCCCGGAATTTCTCTTCGGCCAGCGCCATGGCGGGTTCCGAGTTTTCCAGCAGGTAGTCGATTTCCGCTGCGGTCAGCCGGTAATTCAGCGGCACGAGAATGACGCCCGTTTTTTGCGCAGCAGCAAAAAGCACCAGGTATTCCAGGCAATTCTCGGCGAGCACGGCGATGCGGTCGCCTTTTTTCAAATTTAAACGAACGAGGTGATGCGCCAGCCGGTTGCCCAGGCTGTTCAGGCGGGCATAGGTCAGGCTGCGCCCGGTTTCGGCCTCCCGGAAGGCAGTTTTTTCCGGGCTGTACACCGCCCATTTGGCGGCCCAGTCTTGTTGCAGCATTTTCATGAGGGCGAAAAATTACAACCGGAACGCCGCACTCGCAAATGCCAGTCCGCCGCCCGAGCCAATAAAAAATACGAGGTCGCCCTTTTTCACCAGCCCTTTTTCCCAGGCATCGTTGAAAGCCATCGGGATGCAGGCCGAGCCGGTGTAGCCGTAATGATGCATGATGGTATGGCCTTTTTCATGCGGCTCGCCGAGGCGGTCGAGCGTTTCCCAGATGGCGTTGATGTTGATTTGGGTGATGAAATAACGGGCCACATCCGCCGGTTCGGCCTGGATGCGGCAGCAGAGATTCCGGGCCATTTTTGTCCAGATTTCCGGGTTGAGTTCCTTCGGAAACTTGCGGACGAATTTGAGCTGGTGGTCGTGTTGCGCCAGCGCTTTTTCGTCCACCGGCTGGTGCGTTCCGCCGCCGTAGATGCCCATCCATTCGTTGTATTCGCCCTTCGAAATCAGCTCACTGGCGAGGAAACCCGTGCCTTCCGTTTCTTCAGCCTTCAGCACCACAGCGCCGGCGCCGTCAGCGAACAGCGTCACCGTTTTTTTATCCTCCATGTTCAAATATTTGCTCATGGCATAAGCTCCGACGACGAGCACGTGGTGGTACTGCTCGTCCGCCCGGATGTATTTCGACCCGATGTCGAGCGCCGTCACGAAACCGGCGCAAGCCGTGTTCACGTCGAAAGTACCCGCATTTTCAGCACCCAGCCGGTGCTGCACGACCGATGCCGTGGACGGAGAAACGAACTCCGGCGTATCCGTGGCGATGATGATGAGGTCGAGGTCTTTCGCCGTGATGCCGGCCCGTTCGAGGGCCTGGCGGGCAGCGTTTTCTGCAAGGTCAGCCGTGCTTTCGTCCGGTGCGCACCAGCGGCGCTCGTGGATGTGGACGTTTTCCCGAAGCCAGGTATCCACATCTTCGCCCAGCAGTTGGTTGAAATAGCTGTTGGGGATGATTTTTTCAGGGGCATAGGCCCCGCATGCTATGATGGTTGCGTTGCGCATTAATGAATTCTTTTTTTGAAAAAATGAAAAACCAGGGTGGGCAGCACGCTTGCCGCCAGACCGATGGTGGCCGTCACGCCGGGATTGCCGAAGGCCAGGGTGCTTTGCGGGAACAGTTTTTCACCGAAAAAAAACAGCCCGAAGTGCACTGCGAGCGCCAGCACGGACATGGCCCACACTAACCTGAGTTTTACTTTTTGAAATAAAACACCCGCCAGCAGCGGCGGCACCGCAGCCAGCACCAGCCCGTACACGCCCGTCTGCCCGAAAATCCCAAGCAGCTTCGGCGGGTTCAGCGTGACCAGGAACACCAGCACGGCAATCACCACCAGCACGATGTGGCTGGCCCGGAAAGCCAGGCCCATTTGCTGCTCTTCCGTCATGTTACCTTTGTTAAAACGGGCGAGCAGGTTGAGCACCAGGTCGTTGGCAGTGATGGTCGAAATGCCCACCAGCAACCCGTCGAGCGTGGACATAGCCGCCGCCAGCAGCACTACGCTGACGATGGTGAAAAGCCAGTCAGGGAAGGCATTTTGCAAATACACTGTCATCACCAGGTCCTGACGGAACAGGCCCGTCTGTGCGTCCGTCAGTTGTTCCGGCTGCACGGCGCCGTGTGCCCAGAAGCCCGCCAGTAGCAGCAGGCAGAACAGGAAAAACACCACGCTGAACACGAGGATGTAATTCCGCACCGCCCGGTCTGTTTTCACGTAGAGGGCTTTCGTTAAAATATGCGGCTGGCAAACCAGCGCCCCGCCGATGCAAAAACCGGCGATGTAGGTGGAAAACACGTCGTTGTAGAGGCTGCTTTTCGGGTTAACCCAGGCGAGCAGATTCGGGTCTTCTGCTTGCAGCTGCGACCAGAAACCTTCTGTCCCAAGCATCAGTTTCACCCCTGACCAGAGAATGACGAGCGTGATGCCAATCATCAAAAAACCCTGGAACATATTGGTGAAAACATGTGCGTAAGTACCGCCAAAGAGTACGTAACCCGTCACAAAAACCAGCGTGATGACCAGCGCCGTCACGTTGGACACGCCCAGCAGTTTCTGCATCACGATGCTGATGCCGCCTACCAGCAGCACGATGAAAGCGATGGTGAGCAGGTTGATGAAAGCGAAGTACAGTGAAAAACCGCTGGAGCCGTATCGTTTTCCTATCCAGTCGGGGATGGTGAGGGCTTTCATGTCTTCGCCCATTTTGCGAAAGCGAAAAGAAAGGATGACCAGCATGGTCACGAAGCCGAGGTAAACGCTCAGCCCCAGGTGCATGAAAGCTGCTAATCCGTCCACATACACGAAGCCGGGATTGATGATGAATGTCGCCGCCGAAGCCGTGGCCGCCGCCAGCGTCACCCCCACCTGCAAGGGCGAGAGGTCGCCCTTCCCGATGGCGAAACTGCTGAAGCCGTCGGTCTTTTTGTGGCCCAGCCAGCCGAGCCAGGCCGTGCCAATGAGGTAGATAGAGAAAAGTGTCCAGGCGAGTATCATACGAGTATTTTTCCGGCGAAGGTGCCAAATTTACCGTGACTGTTTCATTTACAACAGGCACTATCGTCTGACCGAAAAAGAAAGGGGCAGCATACTGGATACCGCCCCTTCCGGCGTACATTCAATCAGTATGAAACAACTTATTTTCCAATCGCAGGAAGATTTACTCTTAATTCCAGCGTGTAAAGTCCCCTTGTCGGAGCGGAGGCGGTGAATTCACGCAGTTCCTGGTTGAACAGGTTGCTCGCCGCTGCCGATACGGTGAATTTGTCGTTGATGCGGTAGCCGAAGCCCAGGTCCACCGTGACGAAGCCGCCGAGCGGGCCGTAGTTGAAGGCATCGGCACTGCGGGCATTCTCCACGATAGGCACGCCGCGGTATTTCAGACCCGGATGCGTCTTGGATGCGATCTGGAAGCTGGAGAAGTAGTCGTACTCCTGCACCCACCTTACGTACACGTTGCCGAAGAACTTGCTCCCGCTGTAGTTCAGCCCGGCGCCAGCCTTGTGCGTGGGGGCGTTTACGAGAATGTCGAGGAAATTCACCACGCCGTCCTTGTTGAAGTCATTCTCCGGGTTGTCTTCGTCCACAGAATAATCGAAGTAGGAGTAGTTAAACGTACCGCTCAATTCAGGTGTGAAGTAGTAAGTCGCTCCGAAGTCGAAACCGTAGGTGTTCACCTCGCCAAAGTTGATGTACGTGGCGACCAGCCCTTTGTAAGCTGCAAAACCGGACTGCACCTGGTCAATGGGCGTATTACCGCGGTGGGTCGTCACGCCGACTACGGTCACAGGGCTGAGGAAGTCTTTTGAAATATTGTAGTAGGCGTTAACGTCGATGAAAAACTTGCTCGGCACCACCTGTCCGCGGTAGCCCAACTCGAAAGTCTGGATTTTCTCGACTTTTTGCTTTTCAACCTTCGAGCCGTCGGCCAGGGTGAAGCCCTCGGCATTTCCCAAAATCAAACCGCTGAACAGGTTGCCGTACATATTTAATATGGTGGGCGCTGCGATGCCCTGGCCATAGGTCAGGCGTGCCGTTCCACGTTTGCCCACTTTGAGGAGGCCAAATTTTGGAACAAAGTTGAAGTCGTACACCTCATGGTTATCGGCCCGGGCCGCTGCCAGCACTCGCCAGCCGCCGTTGAAGTTATAAGTCAAATGCGCATAACCGCCCACCTGGCTGATGTCGATGGAACCACCCTGATCGAGCAGGTAAGTGCCTTTGCTGTCCGCCTGATCGAGCTGGTACTGCACGCCGGCAACTACGTCCAGCTTGCCGAACGTGTTGTTGTACTGTGCCTCGGCATTCCAGCGGCGGGAATCATCGACGAACAAAGCGCCGCTGCCGTAGGAAAATGCTCCGCCCGCTTCTCTCGGCGACAAACCGGCAGAAAGACCGCGGTAATACTGCTTCGTGCGCTCGTCGATGGCGTAGGTGCTGTCGGTTTTACTGGTGGTGAAATAAGCTTGTGCGAACCAATGCTTGCCGGAAAGGCGGAGCTGGTAGTAATTGATTTTCCAGTCCTTGATCTGGTTACGGCCAACGTTGGTCGGCGCCAGGTAGGTGCTGTTGCTGTAGCCGGTGTTAAAAATGACGTCGAGGTCTTTCACCGGTGTGTAGTACAGCCCCGCTTCTGCGCGCATGAATTCCACATCGTTGTCCAGTTCAAATTCGTTGTAGCCTTCCTTGATACCGTCCGGCTTGGGATTGCCGAGTGAATCGACGGCTCCCACACGGTCGATGAATACCGAGTCAGAGTATTCGAATTCAGTGGCCTTGGTGTATTCGCCCATTACTTTGAAAGCAAACTTATCGCTCAGCACCTGCGCATGACGCAGGCGGCCGGAGAAATAAGCATTGCCGTCGCCGCTGACACCGGGATTCAGTGCAACGATAGTACCGGCGGAGGTGCGAGGGTCTTTAGTGATTGTGTTCAAAAGGCCGTTGTGTGCATTCGGGCCATACAGGGTGGCATTGGGGCCGAGAATCACTTCCACCCGCTCGATATCTTCCTTGATGGTCGTGTTGAGCGGGCCGAGCGGCAGGCCGGTGGCGATGAGGTTGGACAAACGCCCATCCGTTACTTGCAGGTTTTTTGAATTGAAATTCGAGTTGAAGCCCCGGATGTTGAACGCCGGGGTGGCAATACCGGCCCGGAAGTAGTCGATGCCTTTTTGCCGTGCGAGCAACTCGCCGGGGTTGCCGGCGTACTCTTCGATCTCACGGGCGAAGATGGTTTCGATCGTAGCAGGGCTTTCCGTCAGCTTTTCCGGTTTTTTGGAGCCGGAGATAACCACGACGTCCAGTTCCGTACCAACGTCGAGGGTGAAATTCAGCGTCGCCGTACTACCGGCGCTGAGGGTCACGGAGCTCGACCGGTCGGTGTAACCGGTATAACTTACCACGATGGTGTGCGAGCCTGCCGGCAGCCGCATTTCATAGTTACCGTTGCCATCGCTGACGGTACCGACATTTGCATCTTTTACGATGACGTTTGCTCCAATGAGTACTTCGCCATCCGCTCCCGTCACCTTCCCGGAAACAGTTCCGGTCTGTGCAGAAGCTACCATACACCAAATGCTTACAAGCAGGAGAGTAAAGAAGCTTTTCATAAAATTAACTGATTAGATTTTAAAAATAAGTTTCACGCAATGGCTTCTGAGATTAGTTCTATTCTTAAAATAAGTCCCGTTCCAAAAAATAATTTGGTACGGCGAATGTAGTTTGACCAAAATGAAAATCACGGCGTAAAAAAGAATCAGAAGGAGTGGACTAAAGCGGCGAATAGTAAACACACATCCGAATAATCTACTGATTACCAGCTTTTTAGCAGAATACAACAAAAAGGGTGGACTTATTTTTCCAGGATGTTATTTCAAAAACTCCAAAACAGCCCCGTTCACCGCTTCCGACTGCTCCCACTGTACGAAATGCCCGGCCTCCGGCACCATTTTCAGCACGCTGTGAGCTATGCGCTGATGGCCGCTTTCAGCCACGGCCTGCGGAGCGAGGGAGGCATGCAGCAAACGGTTGGGAATGAGCAGATCGTTTTCACCGAAAATGACAAGGGTGGGCAGCTTGATCTCCGGCAGGCGGTCGAAGACGGGTTCGTCGAGCATGCCTTTGACGCACTGTGGGATCATCTCGCAGTAGCGGTCGTACTCGACCGTCTCCCGCATGAACAGGCGGTCGTCGATCATGAAGCGGGCATCGTCCGGCATGTGGTGGAAGTTGATTTCAAAATTCTTCACGATCTGCGCTTCGGGCGTGGCTTTGATGACCTGGGCGGTGTAGACGTTTTGCAGCCATTGCCGCTCCGAATCGGTGAATGTTTCGAAGCCGGCCGGGGCGATGAGAATCAGTTTTTCAATGTTTTCGTTGCTGCGCAAAACCGTATGCATGGCCACCTGCCCACCCATGCTGTGGCCGACGAGCGTTACGTTTTTTAAACCGAGCGAATCGATCAGCGCCCGCACGGTTTCAGCAAAAAAACTCATGTCGTAGGGATGTTCGCCTTTGCTTGACTTGCCGTAGCCGGGCAGGTCGAGGGCGATGCAGCGATGGTTTTCTTTTAAAACATTGATGTTCTTCGACCAGGCCTTCAGGTAGCTGCCGAGGCCGTGAATGAACAGAAGGGTCTGCTCCCCGGCGCCTTCGTCCGCGTAAGCGAGGTCGATTTGGCCGGGCAGGCGAAGGTGATGAACTTCGTAAGGGTAGTGCCAGTCTTGCATGGAAGTGGGTGGATTGTTTTGTGCGGAAGTTGCGAAAAAGGACAGCAGAACGATCAGCAGGGTGATGAGTTGTTTCATGTTTACCGGAAATTTTTCACAAAAATAGCGCTTAACTCCCCAGCCATTCCCACAGAAAGCCTAATTTCCCGCAGTAAAGTCCACCCCCGGCTTTGTGTTTTCAAAATACTGAACGTCAATTCGTTAGCATATTTCACCCAAAAATCCATCAATCCGGTCAAGGTGATGAAAAATGGCTTTCGCAACGCAGGATTTTGCCCAAACCCTAATTTCACCGCCCCCGTTTCTGCCCCTGACCCCTAAAGGGGAACCACTTCGGGAAGTTCCGAAACAGGTGCAGATATGGTCCCCCTTCAGGGGTCAGGGGCAGGAACGAGGGTGAAAAAGCAACCGCTTTTTCAACACAAAAAAACAAATCAATTCAACATGAAAAGACTAACCGGAAAAACTGCCATCATCACCGGCGGCGCCAGGGGCATCGGCAAGGCCACGGCAAAAAAATTCATCGAAGAAGGCGCTTCCGTCGCCATCTGGGACATCGACGAGAGCGCCGGCCAGGAGCTGACCGTCGCACTGAAAGCCAACGGCGGCAACCTCCGCTTTTACAAAGTGAACACCACCGAACTGGCTGCCGTAACCGAAGCCGCAGAACAGGTGAAAAACGACCTCGGCAGCATCGACATCCTGATCAACAACGCTGGTATCACTCGGGATGCCTCTCTGAAAAAGATGTCGGCGCAGCAGTGGCAGCAGGTCATCGATGTGAACCTGACGGGGGTGTTCAACTGCACCAAAGCCGTCTTCCCGTACATGGAAGCGCAGGGCTGGGGGCGCATTCTCAACGCCGCTTCGGTGGTGGCGCACAACGGCAACTTCGGACAGACAAACTACGTCGCCACCAAGGCCGGTGTGATCGGCATGACGAAGACCTGGGCACGTGAACTGGGCCGCAAGGGCATCACCGTCAACGCTGTGGCGCCCGGTTTTATCAATACGGAAATGATCGGCACCGTGCCGGAAAACATCCTCGCAGACCTGCGGGCCAAAACGCCGCTGGGCAGGCTGGGCGAGGTGGAAGAGATCGCCAATGCTTACCTGTTCCTCGCTTCGGACGAAGCGGCTTTCATCACCGGTACGGTGCTGAACGTGGATGGGGGGCTGGTGATGTGAGGAGGATTTGGTTTCCCGCAGATTTCGCAGATTTTTCACTCAAATTTCCTAAGGAAAAATCTGCGAAAATCTGCGAAATCTGCGGGAAACAACACCATCAACTTCTATCATGAGAAATCAGTTGCAGAAATTTACCGACTTCGCCAACTCGCTGCTGCCGCACGAGACGGAATACCTCCTGCACGTGCAGCAGCTGAAAGACGAAGAACGCCTCAAAATCCTGCAACTGGTAGATTACAACGCCCACCACATCGGCCAGTTTACGCCGTACGACACTTCCATTGACAAGCGCAAGTACAACCATCTTCAGAACTGGATACAGGCCCGCCTGCGGGAGATCGACGTGGACGAACAGTTCAACAGGATGCTCGATATGGAGCAGAAGATCATGACTGACTCCATCCGGGCGGAAGAGGAGAAGGATTTGCTGAAAAGCATCCGGAACTACGAGCATCCGACCTTTTATTTCAGTAAATTTTACGAAGTGGTGGAGCACTACCGCCACTTTCTGCTTATCCGGATGCGTTACAACGACCACCGGCTGGCCGATGATTTTTTAAAAACACACCGCCAGAACTACCTGCGGGCCAGGGAAGTCCACGAAAAGCTGCACGATGCCACGCTGGACATCGTCGGGCAATACTCCGGCGACGGCGTAGAGTCAAGGCAGTGGGAAGAATGGCTCACCAGGGTGTTTTACCATCCAAATCTGGAAGGCCACATCCGCTACCTGGCCCTCGTGCGGCTCGTTTTCATCAGCCACAATTACCGCATGTATGATTTGCTGCGGGAAAAGTTCGACTTCCTCGACGGGGAGTTTTCCAAGGGTCGCTACTACTCCAAACGCCACCTGCTGAACTACTACAACAACCGCCTGATGCTGCACTCCAACTTCCGGGAGTACGACCGGGCTGTGCATTTCGGGTATCTTTCCATCCGGTCCAAAACGCACGACTACCTGTTTTACGTCAACAACCTCTGCGCCGTGCTCATGCGCCTCAACCGCAACCAGGAGGCCCTCGAATTGATGAAAAAAGCCTCCGCAGAGGCCAAAAAGACCAAGAATTTCCACAGCCGGGTCGGTTACGTGGCGTTTTACATGGAAGCCCTCAACAAAAACGGCCTGTACAAGAACGCCGAAGGCTACGGAGATTCCTTCCTGAAGGCTTACGCTAAAGAGGTTTTACAATACCGCTGGCATTTGTTTTTCACGGTGTACCTCGAATCGCTTATGCATCAGGGGCAGCACGAAAAGTTGCTGAAAATTGCCCAGAAATACCAGTTGCTGGAGCGGGATAAGTCCTACCAGGCCAATGCCGGCTACCTCCCGGCGATCCCGCTGTATGTCAGCGCCGCTCAGTTCAGGGAAGGTCAGCTATCCCGCCAGGAACTGCTGCATGCCATGATGACCTGCGAGGAACAATACCGCAATGATCCCGAACGACTGGCTGCGTACAAGAAATGGCTGGCCAATTTTAAAGCCTGGGTGCCGGAGGTAGTGGCGTCGTAGGGGTTTTTCTGACGCTGTGCAATGAAGATTGGCTGTCGCCCTCTTTCAAAATTTCACGATAAGCTTTACCGGGTTCACGATAATCGTTGCGGGGTTGGATGCGGCTGTTGCGGGGTGCACGATAATCGTTGCGGGGTTGGATGCGACTGTTGCGGGGTGCACGATAATCGTTGCGGGGTTGGATGCGACTGTTGCGGGGTGCACGATAATCGTTGCGGGGTGCGATGCGGCTGTTGCGGGGTGCACGATAATCGTTGCGGGGTGCAATGCGACTGTTGCGGGGTGCGGGATAAGCGTTTTTTTTTTGCGGTTTCCGCTTATTAATTGGATGCTAATGTTTTGAAAGAAGATAGATGTAGTAAAAGAAGGCCCTATGCCCCCCGCTTGAAGCCGGTGGTTACAAGATGATTGATGGGGGACGGGACTTAAGATATCCGAATTTTTTACCGCCAAAATTAGAAAATCAATAATTCCTCTCCCGCAGATTCCACAGATCTTCGCAGATCACTATTTTTACCAACTTCCTTTATCAAAACACTCAAACCAACCTGTTTTCATGAAAAAAACAATACTGACCTGTTGGCTGGCGCTTGTTTTTTGCTTCGCAACATTCGCACAGTCGCCCTACCAGTTGAAGACCGGCCGGGAACTCGGCATCACCGGCGCCGGGCTGAGCCTTGCCGGCGCTGCTTATTATTTCAAGCAAAAAACTGAACCGCTCACCCTCCAGCAAATCAGCGAACTGAACAGCGACGACCTCAGCAGTTTCGAGCGTTGGGTGACCATGCAGCGCTCCGTCAAATCCCGCAAACGCAGCGACCTGCTGCTCTACGGCTCCCAGGTGCTGCCCGTGGCGCTCACCCTGTTTGACAAATCCATGCGCAAGGACGCTTTCACCATCGCCACTTTATACAGCCAGACGGCCCTGCTCAACATCAGCCTGACCATGCTGGTGAAAAATACCGTGCGACGCACCCGGCCCTTTGTTTACGGCACGGAAGCAACGCTGGAAGACAAATTGAGCCTCAACGCACGGGAGTCTTTTTACTCCGGTCATGCTTCGCAAACGGCGGCCATGTGCTTCCTCTCCGCCCGGATTTATTCGGATTATCACCCCGACAGCAAGTGGAAACCCGTCGTCTGGACCACCGCAGCCACCATCCCGGCCATCACCGGGCTGCTGCGCATGACCAGCGGCAAACATTTCCCTACCGACGTGCTCGTCGGTTACGTCACCGGAGCGGCTATCGGGTTTTTCATTCCCAAAATTCACGAGCGATTGCAGCCGTGAAATACGCCGGATTTGAACATACGGGGCCATCACCCGTCTTATACCTAAAGTAGGCCGGTTTGCAAGTAGGCCAGTAGGCAAACAGACTGATTTTCAATTGTTTAAAGTCGTCCATTTTCGCAAACTACTTTACTTCGGGTAAAACTGTAGCAGCTAATTTTTAAATAAAAAGATGAATCAACTACTCAACGACCTCTGGCAAAACATCCTGAATTATTACGACAATTTCGTGGCGGCGCTACCCAAAATCGGGCTTGCGCTCGTCATTTTCCTCGTCTTGCTGCTCGTTGCAAAATCAGCCCGGAGTTTAGCCCAGCGGCGGCTCACCCGCCGGATGGACGACCCCCTGCTGGCGAAGTTCATCGCCCGTTTGATCGGCACCGCCATCATCCTGCTGGCACTCATGATTTTCCTGCAAATCGTAGGGCTTGGGAGCATGGCAGTCGGCCTGCTCAGCACGGCGGGCGTCGGTGCGTTCATCATCGGTTTTGCCTTTAAAGATATTGGTGAAAACTTTCTGGCAGGCGTGGTGCTCGCTTTCAACCGGCCCTTCCGGGTCGGCGATACCGTGGAACTGAACAACATCCAGGGCAAAGTGATAACACTGAACCTCCGGGATACCCAAATCAAAACCTTTGACGGAAAAGACATCTACATCCCCAACGCCATGGTGGTAAAAAACCCCGTGGTCAATTACACCATCGACGGGTTTTTGCGGCTGGATTTTACCGTCGGCCTCGACTACGGGTCTAATGTCAGCCAGGCCATGAAGATTATTATCGACACGGTAAAAAAAATACCCGGCATCCTGAAAGAGGAAAAAGCGCCCTCGATTGCCGTCAGCCAACTGGCGCCCAGCACGCTCAACCTGACCGTTTATTTCTGGATCGACACTTTTGATCCTAAAATATCGGGCATCAGGCTGAAAAACGTAGCCATCGAAAAAGTACTGCAAGCACTTGACGAAGAAGGATTCTACCTGCCCGGCGACATCCTGGAGGTCAAATCCTACAAGGATCAGGATCTGCCCGTGAAAACCGAAACCCCAAAACCCTGAAACCATCAAAAACAACCTCCATGAAAGTCACAGAAACACCATCAATCGAAGCCGTCAACCCCGCAACGGGTGAAGCCATCAAAACCTACCGGACCCTCGGTTCGGAAGAAGTCATATCCAACATTGAAAATGCCCACCAGGCATTTCAGCACTGGCGGACGACCCACATCGGCTACCGCTCCCAGCTCATGCTCCGGGCAGCCGCTTATCTTCGTCAAAACCAGGACCGTTACGCCCGTCTGATGACGGATGAAATGGGAAAAACGCTGAAAGATGCCCGCTCCGAGGTAGAAAAATGCGCCTGGGTCTGCGAATACTACGCCGACCATGCCGCCAATTTTTTATCCAATGAAATGGTGCGGACGGATGCGTCGAAAAGTTTCATCAACTACCAGCCGCTGGGCGTCGTGCTGGCCGTCATGCCCTGGAATTTTCCGTTCTGGCAGGTATTTCGCTTCGCAGCGCCTGCGCTCATGGCCGGCAATGCCGGTTTGCTCAAACACGCCTCGAATGTGCCCGGTTGCGCAGCCGCCATCGAGGAAATATTTCGTGAAAGCGGCTTCCCGCAAGGGCTTTTCAGCAACCTGCACATCCCTTCAGGCATGGTCGAAACGGTCATCCGGCACCCACTGGTAAAAGCCGTCACGCTCACCGGCAGCGACAAGGCAGGCCGCAGCGTGGCCCGCATTGCCGGCGATGCCCTCAAAAAAACCGTGCTTGAACTCGGCGGCAGCGACCCCTACCTCGTGCTGCACGACGCCGACCTCGAACACGCCGCCGAAGTCTGTAAAAACAGCCGCCTCATCAATGGCGGACAAAGCTGCATCAGCGCCAAGCGCATCATCGTGGTGAGCGAGGTGTACGATGCGTTTTTGAAAATATTTAAAGAAAAAATGGCCGCCGTCAAATTCGGCGACCCCACCGACGATACCAACGACATGGGCCCCATGGCCCGCCCCGATCTTCGGGATGACCTGCAAAAACAGGTCAGCGAAAGCGTCGAAAAAGGCGCCGACTGCATCCTCGGCGGTAAAATACCGGAAGGGGAGGGGGCTTACTATCCGCCGACTATTTTAACCGAAGTGGCCCCCGGCATGCCTGCCTACGAAGAGGAATTGTTCGGCCCGGTGGCTGCCGTCATCCGTGCAAAGGACGAAGAAGATGCGATCCGCATCGCCAATGATTCCGTTTTTGGCCTTGGCGCCGCCGTTTTCACCCAGGATCTGAACCGCGGTGAAAACATCGCCGCCGAAAAACTCAACGCCGGCAGTTGCTTCGTCAACGGTTTGGTGAAATCTGACCCACGCCTTCCCTTCGGCGGCATCAACGAAAGCGGCTACGGGCGAGAGCTTTCCTACCTGGGCATCCGGGAGTTTGTGAATATTAAAACGGTTTGGGTGAAATGAAGCAGGGGGGTGATGGTTTGATTGCTTGATTGCTTGATGGTTTTAGAGTGTTCACGCCCCAAAACCATCAAGCAATCAAACCATAAAAAACAATTTATAATCCTTTAAACCCGGGGCGTCTGGCATGCGCCGGACGTCCCTTATTTTTTAACCAAAAAATTCAACAACATGAAAGTTTCAAAAGAATTGCTGCAAAGCCTAAACGACCTGCTTTCCCGCAACCGGGATGCGCAGAAAGGCTACGTTGAAGCCTCTAACCACGTCAACCTCAAAGAGTTAAGTAAATGGATGGTCGATTATTCCCACCAGCGCCAGTTGTTTGCTGCTGAGTTGGACCTTGAAGTCCGCCGCCTTGGTGGCAAGCCGGACGACGGCACCACCATCGCAGGAGAAGCGCATCGCATCTGGATCGATCTGAAAGGACAATTGACTGAAAATGACCCCTACGCCATGCTGGAAGAATGCACCCGCGGCGAAGAAAAAGCCATCGAAGACTACGACAGCGTGCTGAAGGATCATCATGATATGCCGATGGAAACCAGAGATATGCTCAACCGGCACAAATCAAAGATTATCAATGCTTTGCGTGAAATCAAAACCATGATGAAAATGTACGTGCCAGCTGAAAGCTGATGCGAACTTTAGAAAAAACAAAGCCGCCGGCAAAATGAATTGCCGGCGGCTTTTTTTATTATTTATTTTCATAAAACGCTGATGGACAGCAGTTTTATAAAACTATTTAATACCTGTAAATCGCATTAACCTGTGCCGTCACCTGCGGGAAGTCCATGCGGTCCCGGTGATAAACGGTGCCGCTTTGCTCAAAAGTTTTCATGGCAGCGAGGTTGTGCAGGCAGACGGAGAAAGGCTTCTGGTCTTCGTGAATGCTGACGGAGTTGTCAGCTTCGTTGTAGAAACCCCAGAGAACGGGTGCGTCTTTAGCCAGAAACAGCGTCTCCACCTTGCCGTTGATGGCGGCAGGCACGATATCGAGCAGAGAGAACGACGCCTGATCTTTGGCCAGCGCCTGAGAGAACTGCTCTTTTTGGGCTTCCATTTCACGGCGGAAATAGTTTTTCATTTTACCCCATGCTTTTTCGTGCAGCAGGGTAGGGTCGTCGTTTTCAGGGTTCCCGCTTACGTGGAAATCGACGATATTGGAATAGTCTGAAACCTTGCGGTAGGTACTCACCAGCTCATCTACGGCAGCAATGATCATGGGTGCGTTTTCGTCGTGCAGCATCTTCATCAGGCCATCGTCCACCATGCGGCAGTATTGCTCCAGTTGCCAGTCCTGCTGGTCTTTATGGATGCCGTGGCCGTGGAATACGGAGGAGCCTTCCCGGCCGGTGTTGCGCATTTGCAGACTCTTTTCGGGATCTTCGAAGGCCAATGCTTCATCCATATCGGAAGGCACCAGGTCGCTGATTTTAACGGGCGTGATGTGATGTTTATGCCCTTCGAAAAAACGGACTTCGCCCTGGCTCAGTGCCAGCAGGAAGAAGCGGTCTTCACCGTTTAGCAGGGGCATTAGCGGGCGCAGGTAAAAATGATGTTTGACATACGTCAGCGGATTCAGGTCGATAGGAACTCTAAAATGTTCGAACCGTCCGTCTCCGATGAAAACGGCGAGCCCGTCCGAAAGGTGGAGCCAGAAATCATGGTTGTCCAGCAGGTCGTAAGCCGGGGTGAGGAAACCCTCCGCTTTGCGTTCAGACATACCGCCGTTGACGAAGAGCTCGTCGTTTTGCAGATTGCGTTTGACATCGGCGAGCGCATTTTTAAATCTGATCTTATCTTCCTGAACATGGCCTGCCCGGTGAGTTGGAATGAAAATGGAAACACAGGGCGTATCGGTTGAATAGACTTTAGCTAAGTCGTTGTAATGCTGAAGTTTAAATAACATGTAGAATATTTTTGGGTGAAAAAATATAGATTTGATATATCCCCAGAGTAGGCGGGTTTGCAAGTAGGCCGGTAGGCAAACAGACTGATTTTCAGTAATTTAAAACCGGGTAATTTCACAAACCGCTTCTCATTGGGTATTTATAAATAAAACGCAGCCGTGCAGGCCATGTTCAACCGCTCAACCGGTGAACCTCGCCGGGGCAGCCAACGTTTTAATACCAAAATTCAATACCATGCCTACCCAGTTCCGTAAAAAGCAAAGCCGGCATTACGCCATCAATCGTTTGAAAATGATCAAAAGAAAATCAAAAATGAAAGTGATGTACAAGCGTCTCCGGCAAATGGAAGTCAGAAAAAAAATGACCGGTAACCTCTTGCAGCAGCTGAGTTTGCCTAAAGCCAAACAATAAAATACGCGGATAAAATACTGGCCGGATAATCGATCTTATGTTAAGTTGATTATTTTCAACCCCCTATTGCCGGCATATTAAAACACAAAGGCGCAGCGGAAAAATCATCCTCTGCGCCTTCGTGTCTCAGCGTTCAACTATTTCATTCTCCGTCACTTCTACTGCTTCACCATCTTCCGCCGCTCCGTTCCGAACGGGGTGATTATTTGATAAAAATAAATCCCCGGCTGATCTAATTCGCTCCCTCTGACCATTGTTTCATGACGGCCGGCATCCAGCACCTCGTCCATCACCTGCCACTTTCTTCCTGCCAGGTCATAAACTTCCAGCCTGACCGGCATCCGCTCCATCAATTCAAACTCAATGCGGGTTTCCTGCCCGAAGGGATTGGGCCTGTTTTGCGCCAGCAAAAAAAGCTTGGCGGCATCCACGGACACTTGTGATGCCTCGTGGATGCGCCATCCAATGTTCAAGGGATTACCGCCATTCTCATACGCAATGGCCGGCGTTCGTGTGGAATTAATTATCAATGCTTCATCAAGGGATATATTCGTAAGCGCTTGTATTTCAATGAAAAACAGCGTTGAGTTAGCTTCGATCAACTGACCGGCCGGTGTGTCCCAGCTGAGGGTCAGGTAGCCTGTTTCGGGTAGGGCGTAGTTTTTTTCATCAAAACCTGCCAGCGAGCCGCCGGCAAGTTGGCGGATGGAAAGTTTCGCCGGGTCAAATTGCAGCGTGAACTGCATCGCGGCGAGTTCGGCAGCCGATTCAGCAAGAACAGGCACGAGGACGGTTTCTCCTTTGTTTAAAAGACGTCCATCCGTGCTGAGCAGGAACTCCACTCCCCCACCCCGCTCTTCCGGCTCGCCGGTGAAGTTCATGGTGGCAGAGCCGTTCAGGTCGCCCACTTTCACCGCAACGAAACTCTGTCCGGGCATGTCCTGATGAATGTTGGGCAACCAAACATTCTCCGGAATGGGCCCGGTGAAAGGATTTGCCAGATCGGAAAACTCATGTCCCGAACGGATGAAACGCCAGGAGTTGTTATTTGGAAATTCATCGGCAATGTGCAGGATTGCCTTGCGCAGTTGCACCGCATCGAAAGTCGTCACTGCGCCGGAATTGTTCACGTCCGCTGCGATGATTTTGTAAGGAGAACTGAGCAACTGCGTACCCAGGATGTGCCGGGACAGCAGCACCAGGTCGAAGGTTGTCACACCGTTGAGCAGGTCGTCGTTTTTGACGGGTTTCAGCAGACAGCTTGCTCCGGAAGGCACATCGCTGAACTGAAAATAGCCGTCAGCGGAGGTGTAGGCGTAGGCCATGTTGCCGGCATCTTCCATCTGCACTTCCACGTTGGGCATGGGCTGGTATTTTTCATTAAAAACCATACCGGCCACTAGTGGCGGGTTGGTCAGGCAAGAATCGAAGGGGTCGTGCAAAATGATAGTACCGGTACACGATGCAGAGTTACCGAAATCATCCGTTGCAACCATCGTATATGTTACAAATGAAGGATCGGTCGTGATAAAACTACAATCCAACGTATCGGGGGTAAAAGTTACCACCACCTCTGTACATGAGTCATGGGCGATCAAATAGCCTGTTTTTATCAAGCTGTCAAATGGCACAACTACCATTCCTGACGAATCCAGGCTCAAGTCGATGGGCTGGCATGTTACTGAGGGCGCAACAGCATCTTTCACAATCACTATTGTTTGTACGCTATCCACATTGCCGCATTCATCCTCTGCATAAAAAGTAACCACGGTCACTCCGACAGGATAGTCATCATTGGCACTTGCGCCTCCATTATTATAACTGTTCGTAATGAACACCTGCCTTCCCGGGCAATTGTCGAGTGCTGAAGCGTTCACCTCTACAAACGTTTCACAACCCAGACCGGGAACGGTTACCATGACTGTATCCGACCACGACAGGATTGGAGGCACGGTATCGTTGATGATAATGGATTGATTGATCAGTCCGGCATTGCCGCACTGGTCTGTCAGGCGATAGGTTCTGGTAATGGTACCGGAACAGCCGGGATTGCCCGTGTCGCTGACGAACGCTACTGTCACCGGGCCGCCGCAGTTGTCGGTTTCGCCGATCACATCTGCGATGTTGGGCCCGGGAATTTCACCGACACAGGCAAATTGGCCAAGTGGGGGTAAAAGATTGGCGGTGGGGGGTTGGGTATCTTCGATCAGTATATTTTGTGTGATCAGCGTTTCATTTCCGCACACGTCCGCCAGGCGGTAGGTGCGCACTACAGTGCCCGAGCAGCCCGGGTTTCCGGTGTCGGAGACGAATGTTACCGTCACGGGATTGATGCAGTTGTCGGCTTCGCCGGTTACGTCGAGCGGATTGGGAGCCGGCCGGTCAGCGTAGCAATTGAATGGGCCAATTGTTGGCAGGGGGTTCGCCGTTGGGGGCACGGTGTCGTTGACCTCCAGGTTGATGACGAAAGGTTCGGCCACATTTCCGCAGGTATCGGCGGCGCCGTAGGTAATGATCCGTGTGAAACGATGCTGACAGCTGCCATAAATAATGGTATCCGAAAGCAACTCCACTTCAAACTGCGTGCAAAAATCCGAGGCCGTCGGAGGGTTGGGTTTCACAAAATCACCTTCGCAGAGGAAAAGCCGGTCGAAGGAACCAAGCGGCGCATCCCATTTCGGCGGATTTACATCTTCCACTTTGATGAGTTGGGTAAACGAGGTATCCTGCCCGCTGCACCAGTCTTTGAAGGTGTAGGTTCTGAAAATTTTCAGTCCGCAGGGAATCGGGAAAATTTCATCTGAAGTGTTCAGCCCAAACAACTCGCAATCACTGAGCGCAATCACCTCTCCCCCACTGATGCTGTCAAGCGGCACACTGCATTCCACCACCGTATCGGCCGGAAAGAAAAACTGCGAGGGCGTGTTGTCCACCAGCGTGATCGTCTGCTGGCAACTTGCCTGAAATCCCGCTCCGTCAATGACGGTGAATGTTCGGGTGATGGTTCCGGAATTGCACATGTTCAGGTTTTCAGCATCGGCAAAAAACAAGGTATCGATGGTGCAGTTTTCATTCACCTGCGGATGCCCCGTCAGTGATAGCGGCAGCGGCTGTGGGCTGTCGCAAGGCACCGTCACCGGCGCAGGACAGGTGATCGCGGGCGGCGTTTTATCCTGCACAAAAGCAAGCACCATGCAAGTGTTGGAGTTACCGTGGCAATCTTTCACTTTTAAAACCACCATGACAGTGTCGCCAACATCACCACAATTGAATTGTACCGTGGGTCCGAAGGCCGTTTCAGGTTCTTCCATGCGCTTCACCTCGAAGGTAACCGGGCAGCAGGTGTCGTAGCTGCCGTCGTCGAACACTTTGGCCGCAACCGTGGCAAGGCCGTTGGCATTGAGTGAAACGACGGTCGTTTCATCGCAAATCGCTACGGGAGCCACATTGTCTTTCACGATCAGCACGACATTGCAAGTGGCGATGTTCTGGCAGGCATCTTTCACTTCGTAAGTCACAGTGTACTGACCCAGCGGCAGGGCGAAAACCATCCCGCCGTTTCCGTTGATGACCTGACCGGGTAAAATCGTCCGGTAAGTCAGCGGACTGGAACAATTGTCGCTGGCCTGCACCGGAGGCAGCAGGAAAGTTGCAGCGCAGCCGGGGCCGTTTGTGCCCATCACCAGCGTATCCATACAGACGATGGCAGGCGGTGTCACGTCCTGCACTTTTATTGTTTGCGTATGATTTAAGATCTGGTTGGTGCAGCAATCGATGACTTTCCATTTTCTTAAAATAGTGAACGCTCCGCCGCATTGATTGAGCGTTTGATCGAGATACTCGACGTTGATTTTACAGAGGGCAATCACGGGATTGCCGTCAATTTCAGGAAAGCCGGTGTTGGCCGGGCTGGGGTTGGCATTGCCACAGTTCAGTGCGGGCGCCTGGTTGTTGTCAAGGTTGGGCGGAAACACTACATCCGTGAGTGCAGGCCGGGAAACGTTGATCGTTTGCACGCAGGGCACAGCCGCATTTCCGCTGGCATCCGTTGCGTACCAGGTACGGGTGATGACAGAGACATTTGCATTGCCGCAAGGCTGAAGAACAGCTACCTGTGCACTGACCAGGATGGGGTTGCTGTCGCAATTATCTGTTACATCTGGAAAGCCAAGCGCCGCCGGAGACAGGTCAGCCGTGCAGGATACTGTCAAATTCTGGCAGGAAATGACCGGCGCCAGCTCGTCCTGCACCAGGATTGTTCCCCAGCAGGAATTTCCGGAATTGATATCCGTCACTACCGCCATCAGCAAATTGTCAACATACTGGCAGGTGACGGTGTCGTGAAGATTGGCGCCGTTGGGGGCGTAGACTTCTACCATTTTCGGGCCCGGGCAAGTCGAATTGCCACCGTCCAAAATCATGTCAGGCAGTACAATTGCGAAGCCTTCAGCAGGGATGGAGACATTGACCTGGTTATTGCAGGCGAGCGTACACTGGGCCTGGCTGCGGAGAGACAAAAGAAGAAGAACCATAAAGGCCCCGAAAAGCCATAAGCGATTCATAATCAAGGGATTTAATTTGTTAACAGCCTTCGTCGTAGTATGATTAGTAAAACCGATTGACCGGTTAGCCTGCAGTTTAACTGCAATTCATTTTGTTTG
Source organism: Bacteroidota bacterium (assembly GCA_030147525.1). Lineage (GTDB taxonomy): Bacteria > Bacteroidota > Bacteroidia > Chitinophagales > Saprospiraceae > UBA6168. The sequence continues at coordinate 75,947 of JASBVF010000005.1, read as the reverse complement.
AAGAAGCCAAAAAATGAACGGCGGAAGCAATGATGCGTACGTTAGCCGTTTTGCCACTTTTCAGTAAAGCGCTTCTTTTAAATCGGTCGGAAGATGGGACAACTTTCAGGCAATTTTTAAACACAACCGTTGCCTTTATCAGCAGTTACGCATTTAAAATTATTGCAATTTGTTAAAGACAAAAACCTTGCCGTTTTATTAAATAAAATCTTAATGTGTTATTTTTTTTGGGAAATCTCCCCTCAGCACAGACTGTCTGAGAGGTTTTTCGTCCGGAAAGGACGCAGGTATTTTGTTGCGAAGAAAAAAATTAGAAATGCACGCTCCTCTACGGTGAACTCCTGAAATTGGCACCAGATTTGCAAAAGTGTGATCATCCTTCCCCCTGTAATATCCTCCAACAATTTTTCAGGTTGAAACAAGCACAAGAGACAGGCTCTGCCGGATTTCTTTTGCCAGAAGCTGCCATGTCAGCTTGACCGCTTCCTGCAAAATTTAACTAAACCCAAATCAGCACATTCCGGGCAAGCAGATTATTCATGGTCTGAATAAAAGGCCTCCAAAAGCCCTGCCCGAATTGCTGGAAGTTCCCACAACGATTTCGTCCCCGTCAAGAGGGCCTGCCACCGTTGCACATCGTGCACCCGGCTTGTGCCTGTAAACTGGCGGTTTTACGCGTCCATCGACACGGACAAGCATGGAATTACTTGCCCGCTGTCTGTACAAGTTGTCTTGTACAGCAGGTGGCATCTCATAACTCACTCATTTTTAAATCGGCCGGTATACGTGCCGGCACAAAAACTATTAAAACTATGAAGCAAAGTTCAAAAAAGTCGTTGGCTGAATTCACACAGCAAAAGCTCACACCTAAGCAGCAGACAGAAATTAAGGGCGGCGGCGATTTTATCGGATCAGAAGATATCATCGAAGGCTAACACCTGCAAAAATCTGCAAGTTAGAGGGGTTGCTATTACCGTAGCAACTCCTTTAATTTTTCATCCAACCATCTGCGCATAATGCAGTTTTTATCTGCCTCCAGCTCCGCCAGGGCCTGTTCGACATCCCGGTTCTCAAGGTCCGGATCATTGGCCAGCCGGGAAAGTACCTTGTAATGATGTAAAAAATGGTAGTAGGTTTCTTTTTTAGCTTCTGAATAAGTTTGGTTTGCGGCAATATGCCGTTGAAAATTTCTTGCAAGCGCAAGGATATTATCCAGCGACTCAGCATCTCTTTTATAGAGTTCATAACTAACCCTCACCTGAAGTGACCGGGCACGCAGGTCGAACTTTTCACTGGAACGTACCGGGATCAGATTGATGGCCTGCAGCGATTTTTCAAATTCGATCATACTGTCGAGGTACAAGCCATTGTAGTAATGCCAGTTTGCAGCACAATATTGCAGTGTGAGTTCTCGCTCTTCATCCGGTAGCAAGTCGCCGTATTTTTTGATAAAATCCTGCGTCCAGTCAAGTTCACCAACCAGTAACCCGGTTGTTGTAATATTCATAAAAAGATCCGTGCTCACGGCGCTCTCCCCTACCATGACCATCCCTTTTTCAAGTCCAACTTTGTAGAGTTCGAAGATAAATTTCGTGTGAGCGGCACTGCCTTGATTGGTGAAAGGGATCGCATAATTAATCAGCAGTTTGAGAGACATTCGCTGCTCGTCATAACTCATCAGGTCAAAACTCTGGGAAAGAAGCCCCCTAAGATATTCGAGATCAACTTGTTCATTCGGTGCATGATACATGCGAAAGACCTGATGAAAAAATTTCACTAGGGGCATCCTGTTGATCGCTGTAGTCGCCGTTACCTGATCCACAGCTTCCAAAAAAAACATTTCGTCCCGGCTTTTTAAAAACCGCCGCCGGAGGATATTTTCAGTACCGTTTTGCAGGGTTGCCAGAGCAAAATAATTTTCAAAATTTGACAGGTATTCCTGGAAATAGTTGTGATCAACGGTAAACTTACCAGTTTCAGAATGAAAAAAAATCGATTGGAAAAGCTGGTATTTTTCTCTGAAATACTCCCGCCCTCTTTCTGGCGCCTGCTCCATTTCACTGAGTCTTCCGTCAATTACCGCTTTAAACAGTCCGTAATCGCTCCGGTCTTCTAAAGAATGAATCAGTGCCTTGCTTCTCATTTCCGCTGAACCATCCAACGCTTTCACCATTAAATACCGCTCCAGCAAGCCTGTCAGACGGGTCATCAGTTTACGCATCTTTCCATCGTCAAACTGACTTTTGCCATAAACCCGTGCAAAAAGGTATTCCTTCGTCAGCTTCGGATTATCCATTTCCGGATAAAACTTGCATAGTTGCCGAAAAAGCAATCCGCACTCCTGGTGGGTATTGTGAAAAGGCGATTGGAGGAACTTATCCATTTCCGTTAACTCATGTTTGCCAAGCACACTCACCAGGCGGAATAATTTGTAGCCAAGCATTGGAGTGAAGTATTTTTCAAAATGATAAAATTCGGTTTTACCCTGCAATAATAACGGAACAAATTTCAAAAGTCAAAAATAATTACAACCTACTGTTTATCAGTTCCTTAAAATACATTTCAAGCAAATTTAATCGCTCGTTTTCAGCCAATTATCCGGAACAAACATTATCTAAATGACTTTGAAGCCACTTTGATATGGTATTACCTTTAACCTATCAAAAAGAAAATACATATCTCAAAAAGCTAAAAATCCCGGTTTAAATGAAAATAATCGTTGAAATCAGCTGTAAAAAAATGGGCTGATTCCAATTTGGAAACCACCAGAGAATCTTGATTTTCAGAGGCTTGTAAAACAAAACAAAAAGTCACCATGGTAAAGATCATGAAAAGACACCTCTGAATTTGAAAATATGAAAAGGCGCTTAGTGCAGCTTTTGCAAAGAAATAATTACCGGAAATTGTTCTCGCCCATTCCCAAAACTGCTCGTTTTCGAGAGGCAGAGTAGAAAGCGGAGAACAATTCTGAAGAAACACACTATTTATTTGCAATGCAACCCACGGGCTTGCAGGTGGTTTCAAAAAACCACCTGCCCCATTTCTCTAAGCTCCGAATTTGCTGGTTAAAAATAACCAGCCAACAAAGTTGTCTTATCTCCAAGTAGTTTTATACGGTGACCATTACCCATGTTTCGATGGTGAAACGTGGGTATGGTACCTGGCTTCATGATCGCTAATCTTCTGTTTTTACTTACTTCTCCACTTTATTTTCTCTTTTTACCATTTTGCAAAAAGCGCACTGAACATTCCCATTGAAACTGATCAGTGAGTGGTCGAATCCAGCTCAATTTGAACGCTCCGAACGATACCATTCCTGTTTTCCCGCTGAAAATCCCTACCTTGCGGCCCCTTTTACGCAAATTTTCTTGTTTTGAAACAAGCCGACACCCGGAAAAGACCCGGTCGTACGGCGTTATTTAATTAAACAAACCCGGCACTAGGACGTTGCCATTAGTATGTACTGCTTTTTTACAAATCATTTTTACTATTTATCTCAACCATCTCCCGGACGGATCCTGAATCCCATCACTTTGTCATTTCAATGATCCGGCCCGATTGCCTTCAGGCAGCCCGAGTAAGCTGACCGCTGCTCAATTATTCTTTAAAAAATCATAATTTATTCATAATCAAAGGTTTGTAGCCATAGCTACGGATCTCTAAATTTATTCTATGCTTATTGTAAATGTAAAAAACAACGAATCCATTGAGAAAGCTCTTCGCCGTTACCGCAGAAAACACCGTGATGTTGGCCTCCGGGACGAACTGCGCCGCCGCAAGCATTTCACGAAGCCTTCGGTCGTTCGGAGAAAAGAAGTGCTGAAAGCTGAGTACATCGAACAGAAACGTATGGAAGAGGTATAAAGGCAGAATGCAATGAACCTGAGAACTACGATTGCGAGTTGTCTGATGGTTTTTTGTGGATACACTTCCCACGCCATCAATCTCGCCAGTCCTGTTTTCGAAAATGCTGTGGAAGAGCAGACCAATTCCGGCTATATCAAGTTGGGTTGGTCTTTATCCGCGGATGCAGTGCCCATGGCAAATGCACAATTCGAATTGCAACAGGCTGATAATAAAGATTTTATCAATCCGAAAGTTATTTACCTGGGGGAAGACTACGCTACGTTTCTTTCCGGCTTGCCCGACGGTGATTTGTACCACCGGGTGAGATCGGTATCAGAAAATGAATTCAGCGACTGGTCTCCGACTGTTGTTGTAAAAGTGCGGCACCATTCCCTCGAATTAGCCCTGACCCTGTTCGGTCTGGGCGCCCTCGTATTTGCTTTTACGGTGGGCATCGTCATCCAGGGCGTCAGAAGGGTAAATGCTTAAACAGGCCGTCGCTTTGCCTGTCTGAAAACAATTTTTCTGGAATGGAACACCAATCGGAAATACTCTCTACAACAACAGGATGGATATTGCTCATCCTCTTGGGTATTATCTGGGTTTTACTCGGAATCTACTGGGGCCGCAAAGCCAAAAGCATGGACGGCTTCATGCTCGCCGGCCGTAACGTCGGACTGGCATTCGGAACCGCCACAGCCATGGCCACCTGGGTCACTTCGAACACGACCATGCTGGCCCCGCAGTTTGCGCTGCAACTGGGTATCTGGGGAATGGTCGCCTATTCAACAGCGGCATTCGGCCTGTTTCTTTTTGCCCCGCTTGCCCGAAGAATTAAAGATTTGATGCCGAAAGGCTACACCAGCGGCGACTTCATCCGGCTCCGGTACGGGAAGGCGGCCTGGCTCGTTTTTCTGGGCATTTCCATTTTTTATGGTTTCACCTGGCTCATCAGCATGGGCATGGCAGGCGGTATTTTGATGAATGCGCTTGCGGGTATTCCTTATGAAATTGGCATGACGGCTATCCTGCTTGTCTGCGTGCTTTACACGCTGTTCGGTGGTTTATACGCTGTGATCGGTACTGATTTTATCCAGTCGCTCATCATCATGATCGGAATAGTGGTGGTTGGAGTTGCCGTGATCTGGTCGATTGACCTGGAGCAGGTCTACACCAACCTGCGGACTGAAAAACCCATGCTGCTGAACGTATTGTTACCAGCATCGATCATGGCCATTTTCAACAACCTGCTCTTCGGCATCGGTGAAGTTTTTCATAGCAATGTTTGGTGGAGCCGGGCTTTTGCCATGCGAAAGGGAATTGGGCAGCGAGCCTACACCCTGGCCGGTTTTTTCTGGCTGCCGGTGCCCATTGCCGCCGGATTTATCGCCCTGACCAGCGGCTCTCTCGGCATTAACATCACCAGTCCCGACATGGTGGGGCCGCTCATGGCCGGTAATATCCTGGGGAAAGCAGGTGCGGTGATCGTTTTCATCGTCTTTTTCTGCTCGCTGGCCTCCAGTATCGACAGTTTGCTGGCCGCTACCTCCGACTTGATCGTGGAGGATATTTTAAAAAAAATGATCAAACCCGGCGCCAGTGAAAAGTGGATGCGACGGGCGTCTGCCTTTGTCATCGTCGGACTGGGCATTTTAACGTGGGTTGTCTGCCTGCCGCGTATCGGTACGCTGGCGACCGTGCTGTTTTTCGCAGGCCCGATGGTAGCGAGTACGATTTACCCCATTGCCACCGGGCTTTTCTGGAAATCAGCCAGTGCGAAAGGCGCACTCTGGGCGATGGTTTCCGGAACGCTCATCGGGCTGATCGCCTATTTTCAGATGGGCTGGTACACAGCCTCGCTCATCGGGGCGACGGTTTCCATCATCGTTACGGTGACGTTCGCCAAGCTGGCGCCTGACAATTTTGACTGGAAAAAAATGGACGAAAGCGTTGCTCAAACTTGAATCTTTTTCAAATCCTCAAAAATGTTTTTCTCGAAATCTTTTTTTGAAATACTCATCCTGGCAGCACTGGCGCTCATGAGCGTCGGAGCTATCTCATTGATAGTCATGCTGATACAGGATATGAAAACAAAAAAGTTATGGTAGATCCACAATTCTCCGAAAGCAAAAACCTGCTGGTTGAAAATCCGCTGGACTCCGGAGGGCTTTATCCCGACCCCGGGCAACTGATCGTCAAAGACAAGGTCAACCTGAAAATTTTAAAAAAACTGGTCGGCCAGTCCATTCTGTCGGTCAACCAGTTCGACAAAGAACTGGTGCTGGAAATCTGCAAACTCGCAGCCCTGCTCGAAGCCACGGAAATTGCCGAAAGCCATCCGCTCAACGGCAAAATCGTCATCACGGCATTTTTCGAAGCGAGTACCCGCACCAGGCTTTCCTTCGAAAGTGCCGTGCTCAGGCTCAACGGCAAGATCATCACCATCCCCGATGCCCGCCAGACCGGCGTCGCCAAGGGCGAATCCCTGGCAGACATTGGTGAAATGTTCAATGCCTACGGCGACCTCGTCGTCATGCGTCACACGGAAACGGACGCCGTGCAGAAAATCATGAAAAACCTCCGCCTGCCCCTCATCAATGCCGGCAACGGGAGCGGCGAACACCCGACGCAGGCGCTGGCCGACTGGTTTGCCATTTTAAAATGGAAACCCGAACTGAAAAAAGACAAGGTGAAACCTGAAAACCGTATCCACCTCGGCATCCTCGGAACGCCGGGCAGCATGCGGGCCGTGAACAGCTTCCTGCGCATGTCGCTGTTGTTCAAACCCGGCATCCGCAAGATTTCCATCATCTCTGAAATGGCTGATCCCCTCGGCCCTGAACTGCAGGAGACCCTGGAAAAATCGGACCTGGATTTTGTGATCACCAACGACATCAACGTGGTGCTCTCCGACATGGACGTCATTTACATGAACTCCATCGCCTTCCTTGGCGACAGCTACAAAACGCTGGATTCCCGTTTCAAACTGGATGCCGGAAGCAACCTCAAGGAAGACGCCGTGGTGCTGCACCCCCTCGCCCGCCTCGACGAACTCGACCCGGCGCTGGACGGCACCCATCACAACCTGTATTTCACCCAGGCCCACGGGGCGGTCTTCATCCGGCAGGCGCTGTTCATCTCGGTACTGAACCGTTTTGACCGTTTGCCCAAAAAGGACGTGCCGCTAAGTAATTGAAAATGAACCGTATGTGAATGATTGATTTAAAAACGAAAAAGGAAACGCTCGACCTGAGTATCCGCTTCGACGGAGCTACCGGACTGCCCTTGCTCGAAGAACAGACAAAAATCCTCTTCCTCATCCTCACCTACCTGCCGCTTCCCTACACCATTGCGGAGTACGGCTGTGGTAAAAAAAGCAGTATTATTTTGCGAAAACTGCTGAAATTGGGCATTCCGGCCTATGCCCTGAAGCGGGGGATGATCATGGAAAGGGACATGTCGGAAGCGATGTTGCAGGAAAAAAACTACCGCAACCGCCCCCATGCGCTGGTAGTTGAAAATCCGCTTTACCATCCGAAGGATTTTCACCAGAAGGCACTTTTGAAAATGCTGGAAAAAAAGTGCGTGCATGTACAATTCAACGATTCGGAAATCCACGCCGGCCAGTTTGTCCTGCACCACAGCAAGGAAGTGCAGTTCAAACAGGCCCGCAGCCACATTTTCATCACCCTCACTTTCTGGGATGAAACGGCCAACGAGCCGGTCGAGCTCGTCATCGACCCCACCGTCAACCCCAATTCGCTGTACCCGGTCGAAGAACTCCGGGAAAAACTTCACGACGAAGAGGCCCTCATTTTCACAGCGCCACCCACCGGTCATTTGCGTTTGGATGAAAAATACCTGACGCAACTCCAGCAGGAAACCCTTCAAAACATCAGGGCATCCCTCAATGGCAGCAGCACGGACGAGTCCGCCGTTATCCGCCGTTTGACCGGCGCCCCGGAAGGCTCCATCGGCGACCCTGACACCTGGACTTATGCCAACAACCTTGTGCCCGACTCCGATCACGACCGCCGCCAGCGGGAACTGACCGGCAAGGGCGACATCCTCCGGGAGCCGTTCGCTGAAATGCTGGAAGCCCGCCGGCACCTGCACGGCGAGGTGATTCAGATACGTGAAAAGCTGGAAGCCTTGGTCGATTCGCTCCATATCTACGAAGTGGCCGGCGAGGACGCCGACTGGTCGGAGAAATTGCTGGAGCCGCTGGCAGAAGTTGAAAACACGATCGCCTGCTACCGGGCCATCCGCCAACTGAAAGCCTGGCTGCAAAACGGCATCACATTTCAGCAAATACTCACGGAGAACGGCCATTTGAAAAAAGTGCCCGGCATTGCCATGCGCCTGCGCCAGCGTATCGAACAACTGGCCGAAACCAGCGAAGACGAACAGGGAGAAATCGATGCCCGTGCGCTGAACGACCGTTTTTTTAAAACAACGCTCGAAGCCATCCGCCAGATGAACCGTGCGGGACTGACCGTCTGCATCGACAAGGTGGGCAACCTGCACGGGATGCTTTTGCCGCCCGGCCCGGGAAATGAGAACGGTCGGCAAACCAGTTTTAAAAAACAACTGAAAAACTCCATCTGCATCTGCTCCCATCTCGACACCGTCACTGGCGCCGGAAAATACGACGGCCGTCTGGGCGTGTTGTCGGGTATTGAGATTGCCAACGTACTGACCGACCTGAAGGAGTATTTTAACGTTGAAATTTTTGAAAAAAACAACTCGCCAGCCCTGCTGATCACCTCCTTTATCGGTGAGGAAATGACCTTCACCGGCGAAGGCGTATCCATGCCCGGAAGTGCAGCCGTTTCCGGCCGCAACAGCGTGGCCGACATTCACCGGATGACCAACGGCGACGGGGAAATATTCCGGGACAAGCTGGTCGAAATGCTGAAGTTTCTCGGGCAAGCGCAGGCAGGCGGCGACATCAGCCTCGCCAATGATCTGGCAAACGCCGGTTCGCCGGAAGCGCTGCTGGCTGCCTGCCACGAACCAACCGACTTTTTCACTCCTCACACGTATGAACGACACATCGAGCAGGGGCCTATCCTCGACCGGAAAGAAGCCCCGCTCGCCATCGTGGATACGGTGATGGGCATCCATCAGGAAGACTTTTTCATCGAAGGCATCCGATCGGAGCAGGCAGCCCTGGAAATCGTGCGCCGCCTGCGTGACCTGGCCTTTGAGGCCGGCGAAGACATCCGCATCACGACGGGCATCATCGAAGGAACTTCCGAATACCGGTTTTCCGAAGAGGTGGACTTTGGCCTGCGCTGCCATCTTTTTGGTGAAAAAAATCACGCCGGCGCCACCCTGCTCGAAGACCGCCGTGACCCGGCCGTCGGCGCAGCACGGCTTGCCAGGTACTTTCTCGACCTGATCGAGGAACTGAACCGCAACGAAGGCTCGGAACTCGTGCCGCTCGTCGGAGACATTGAGCTTTTCCCGTGCGCCAACCGCAACGTAATCCCGGAAAGCGCCGCCCTGACCCTTGCGCTGAAAAACAAAAACGTGAGCGACCGGGTCAGGCAATACGTGCAACTCACGCTCCAGGCCCTGCTCATCAACAAACTGTCGGGGCCGGTGAAGGCAGGCGGCGAAGGCATTCCCGTCTGCAACATCGAACCGATCAGTTTCATCAGCCCGTACAGCCGGACCCGCCTGAGCATCGACCTGCGGACGGCAAGCCAGGCTGCTACGGATAATTTTTTACAAAATGTGCGGCAGGTGGTCCGGGAAGCTGCCGAACTGCACGGTCTGAAAATCACTTCAAGCATCGAACAGCAGTTGCCGCCGCAGCATTTGTCGGAATCCGGGCAGGTGCTCCAACTGGAACGCAGCTACGGAGGCAGCCACAACCCCAACGAAGCCCAGCTTGAGATCGACCTGCTCAGGGGCACGCTCCTGCAACTGAAGGTGGTGCGCCACTTTTTCCAACTGGACGATATTGAAAATTTCAACCTGTTCGATTTTGTGAAAAAACGCATCCCGGAAGCCTGGAGGAACGGCGTTCAGCCATTTATCTCCGGGGCGCTGCACGATACCTGCAACATTGCAGAACGGGTGTTGGCAGAGAGAGAGAAGTGAGAGAAGTGAGAGGAGTGAGAGAGAGAGAGTTATTTGAAATATTTTTTAAAAAAACAATAAAAATTATGTGTGGAATTACCGGCTACTGGAGCCGTCAGGTGCTGCATAGCGATGCGGCCATTACCCTGACCAACATGACAAAAACCCTTTACCACCGAGGCCCCGACGGCTACGGCTATCACCTCGACCGCGACAACGGCCTGGCCATGGGCCATGCCCGCCTGTCCATCATCGACCTGAACACCGGCGACCAGCCGCTGTTCAGCACGGATGGCTCGCTGGCCTTGACGGTGAACGGTGAATTTTATGATTACAAACGCATCCGGACAGGCCTGCGGCTGGAGGGTTTTCAGTTTAAAACAAAATCCGACAGCGAAATTGCGCTGCCGCTCTACCGCAAGCATGGTCTCGATTTTCTCGAGCATCTGCGCGGGGAGTTTGCTTTTGCGCTGTTTGACAACAACAAAAAACGGCTGATCCTGGCGCGTGACCGTTTCGGGATCAAACCCATTTTTTATCACATCGGTAAAAACGCGGTGGTGTACGGCTCCGAGATCAAGTCGCTGCTGGCTCACCCGGAAGTGGAGGCCCGTTTTTCAAAAGAAGGCATCCTGCACCAACTCATGCAAACGATGGTGCCGGGAACGAGCGCTTTCGAGGGCATTCACGCCGTGCTGCCCGGCCATTTTTTGATCATCGAAAAAACGAAAACCGGCTTCGACGTGAAGCAACACAAGTACTGGGACATGGACTTCCCCGAAGACGCGGAGCGCGACAACTCGCTTTCCGACCAGCATCACATCGATGCGGTGAAGGAGTCGCTTTCCGAGGCCGTGGCGCTCCGGTTGGAAGCCGACGTGCCCGTGGGCTGCTACCTTTCCGGCGGCATCGACAGTTGCTCGATGCTGGGGCTGGCTTCGTCCATGCAGCAGTCGCCGGTGAAGGCTTTCACGATCAGTTTTGACCACGATGCCTACGACGAATCGGCGATCGCCCGCGAAATGGCAGAAAAAACCGGCGCCGACCAGGAGGAGATTCGGCTTGCAGCGGATGAACTTTACGGTGAAAATTACATCAAAACCATGCGCCACGCCGAGCGCACATTTTACAACACGCTTGGCGTAGCCAAATGGTGCATGAGCAAGCGCGTGAACGAGTGCGATTACCGCGTGGTGGTGACTGGCGAAGGTTCCGACGAACTGTTCGGCGGCTACCCAGCCTTCAAGCGCGATATGTTTTTGCACGGAACGGAAGGCGACGCGAGTGCGCATTTTGAAAAAATGGACAAGTCGAATGAGATTTTCAAAGGCGCCATTCTTGCGGAAACGCAAGTTGCACACCCCGCGCTCGATGCCGCCTGTGGCTTCACCCCGTCGTGGATTCAGTCGTGGATTCAGACGCTGGCCATCGCCCGGCCCCTGCTGACCGACGACCTGCAGGCCGAGCTGAAAAACTACGACCCCATCGAAGCCATCGCCGATTCCTTCGACCGGAGCCAGCTCAAGGGCCGCCACGCACTCGACGTGGCCCAGTACACCTGGATCAAAACCATGCTCGAATGCCAGATACTCAACTGGGGCGGCGACCGCGTGGACATGGCCAACTCGATGGAGAGCCGCCCGGCCTTCCTCGACCACCACGTGGCTGCCGTCGCCCGCAACATTCCGCCTCATGTGCGTATCCGCGGCAACACGGAAAAATGGGTGCTCCGCGAAGCAATGAAGCAGATCCTGCCGGAAGTGCTGTACAAGCGCGAGAAATTCGCCTTCATGGCGCCGCCCGCCCACACTTCGGACACGAAGCGGAAAGCCCTCCAGGAACTGAAAGACCGCTACCTCAACGAGGAAATGGTGAAAAACGCAGGCATCCTGGACCCAAAACGGCTGAAGCAATTCCTGACGGACTACCGCAACGACACAAACCCGGTGTCACTGGTTCGCAAGGACGCCCTGCTCAACCACCTGCTCGGGCTGCATATTTTACACGATGAATTTGTGGGAAATAAAGTGAATGCGGAGATGGAAACTGCGTAAAGATTTGAAATTGAGAAATTTCAAATTGGGGAAATTCCCGGTTTCAGCGAAGTTTTACTTTTTGTTGCTCGCCTTGCCGTTTTTGGGCTTGGGGAGCAACACTTTTTTATAGACGTCCTTCAGGTGAATCGTCGCACCGTCCAGCTCGAAGGATTGTTCCGGGGTGTCGTAATCGATGTTTTCCCAAACAGCGCTCTCCCCTACCCTGCTGTAAACCGACACCCGCACCCGTTCCTGCTCGATGTAAACGATGTGCCGGATGGAGGGGATTTTTTTGTAAAAAGGCAGCTTCTCGTTCCAGTCCCGTTCGTAAGTGCTGGGTGAAAGCACCTCGACGACCAGCCAGGGGTTGGTATTGGCGGTCAAACCTTTGTGAAATGTGTACTGCGCGGGGGTTCCTTTCACTACGTGGGCGTCGGGCGCGTAGTCTTTTTGAAATTCTTCGATGAAGATGTGGCGGTTGCTGGGCCGGATATGGACGTCCGGCATTTCATCCAAAGCCAATGAAAGGGCAACGATGATATTTTTCACGATCGCCTCGTGAGAATCGGAAGCAATACTCATAGCAATGATTTGTTGGTGGTCGTATTCGATTTGATAGGCACAATCTTCGAGCAAATCCAGGTATTCCTCCCAACTCGCCTCCCAGCGAATGACGCCCGGACCCAATTTCAGGCACTCAGCCAACGTGACGGGAAAACTTGTCGCTACACTCATAAATTTCATTTTTTGAAACCTGACAAAAATAAGTTTTTAGTGCCAAAAGAAAAAGGCAGCTCCTGCTGGCTGCCTTCTACCTGTTGGTATTTTTTGTGAAATAATTTTTTCCTCAAATCACCAGCATCTTCTTCGTCACCCCCACCCCGTTCAGTTTTACCTGGTAAAAATAGGTTCCGGACGGCAGGTTCGAGCGGTCGAACTGCACCTGGTGCACGCCGGCCGGATAGTTGCCTTCGGCAATTTTCAGGATGAAACGGCCCTGCGCATCCAGCAGGCTGACGACCACCCGGGCGCTGCCGAGGCTGGTGAACGTGATGGTTGTCGTGCTGTGTACCGGATTGGGGTAGTTGCTCACGCCGTGGCGGTCTCGCCCGGCCACGTCCCGTGCCGGGGTGGTGCCTTTGAAAATGGGCAGTATTTCAAAATCGTCGTACAGAATTTCACTCAAATTCGTCAGCCCGAACCAGTCCTGCAACACGCTGGCGTAGATCTGCCGAAAGTCATGGACCATGGGCACATCGGCGCTGTCGTCGATGTTTTGCGGAATATCCGGGTTGACGCCGATGATGCCGGGGTTGACGTTTTTACCAAAAACAAACAGCGGCGCCGCCGCACCGTGGTCAGTGCCCATGCTGCCGTTGGCGGCGATGGTCCGGCCGAATTCGGAGAAGGTCATGCCCGCCACGTTGTCATCCTTGCCCATCAGGCGCAGGTCGTCCTGGAAGGCGCTGACAGCCTCGGAAACCCGCCGCAGCAAGGTGGCATGGCGGCCCTGATCCGGCGCTCCCGTATCGTCGATCTGCTGACTGTGCGTATCGAACCCGCCGATGCTCACCATGTAAACCGGCGTCTGCAAGCCGCCGCCGATGAGCCGGGCAACGATGCGCAACTGGTCGGCCAGGCCGTTTTCATACTCCGGCGGGTATTTGGTGGAAAGGTTGTCCGGCTGCAATTCGGCCGCAGCTTTCACGGCATCGTAGTACTGCTGCGACTGCTGCTGCACCAGGCGGATGTATTCCAGCTCGTCGCCGTAGGGTGTGGAAGGCGCAGGTTCCACGAAGTCGTTGACGAATTCATAAAACGCATCCGGGCTGCTGATGCTCATGCCCATCGGGAAGCTCGAACCCATGAACGCCACCGGCAGAATCGAGCCGATCTGGATGGCCAGCGGGTCGGGGTTATCCGCATTCGGATAGCCCTGCGGGAAGCCGGGGTATTCGTCTTCCAGCGTCCGCCCCAGCCAGCCTGTGTCAAAAAACTGGCTGCTGTTGCTCGCCGTCTGCCAGATGTCCATCGAGCGGAAGTGCGAGTAGTCCTGCTGCGGATAGCCGACGTTCTGCACCACAGAGATCAGGCCGTCGTTGTACATTTCCTGCATCCCTGTCATGGACGGGTGAAAGCCGGTCGCATCCACTCCGTCGAGGCCAAGCACTTTGTTTTCGGGAATCAAAAGCGAATTGCGGTGAACGGCCAGCGAGTCATACTGGTCGAGCGGGATGAGGGTGTTCAGGCCATCGTTGCCACCGTTCAGCTCGATGAAAACCATGATTTTGCCATTAATACTGGCGGCAGCGCCCAGCAGCCCGAAAATGGAATTGCGGGCCAGCGGATTGATGGAAAAACCTTTATGAACAAACGGCGTGAAAGCTGCTGCTGTACCCGCCGTGCGGAGGAAGTTTCTTCTTTTCATTGTCAATGATTGAATGATGGAAGGAGAGAATGATAGAATGTTGATGAGCGGAATAATTCACTCATTTCATCATTCAATCATTCTCTCATTGTCAAGCCAACTGGTATTCCGGCAAGCTCAAAATATATTTCATCAAAATGGTCAAACGGACGTTGACGACCTCGAAGGCCATCGGGTCGCCGGGGTCGTTAAGGTAATCGAACCAGGCGACGGTCCAGTAGCTGTCGCTGGGCAGGCCTGAGAGGAGGATACTTTTCAGCAGGGTTTTCTTCGCCGGTGAAATGGGTTGCGGCAACAACAGTTTCGTCAGGTCGTCGATGAGGGTGACCGGGTTGCCGGGATCATCGAAAGTGCTGACGAAGGCGATGGGGTCGATCCTCAATTGGTCGTTGTCCGTTTCGAGGTAGTACGTGGAGAGGATGTCGGTGTAAAAATTCCGGTTGCGGGCCGTGTCGCTGTTAATCCACATGCGGTAGTACTGCGGCGACTGGCGGAAGGCCTGCCAGCCTGCCACGTTGGGCGGATCACCGGGCAGCATTTGCATGTTATAGAGAAAATACGTGAGGTAATATTTCAACTGAAAATCATCCCAGAGCGTGCTGCCGGGGATGGTCAGGTCAAACGTCCGAAGTGTGCCGATCACAATGTCCACGGGGGTTTTGATGAAACAACCCTTGTTCACGGCGTCGAAAAAATGCTCGCTTTTCAGCAGCGTTTCCAGCACGGGTTTGACCTCGTAGTTGTTGTCCCGGAAGATCTGCGCCAGCGGCTGAATGACGTTTTGCTCGGTCGTTTCATCGATGTGATAGTAGATGAACCAGCGGTAAATTTTACGGCAAACGAACTCCGCCACCTCGTTTTGGGCAAAAATCATATCCAGCAGCGCATCCAGTTCCGTCTCACCATCAGGCCCGCCGGGGATGACGGTGTTGTTGTAAAATGCGGAAAATTGCTTCACCCCGAAGTCATGATAAAACGGCTGAAAGAAAGAAAGACTCTGGCTGAAACTCGCCCGCCAACCGGTGAGTACCCTGGCAGCAGCGACGACATCATCCTCGGTGTAGTGGTCGGGGTTATCTTTCCCGATGGTAAAAAGTTCCTGCAACTCCCGGGCATAATTTTCGTCAGGCGCCTGGACGGTGTTGAGGAAGCCGTTGAGGTAAAACAGCATCATCGGGTCGAGCGTCACGACCTTGGTCAGTTCTTTGAAATTACCGAGCGCATGCTCCCGCAGTTTCACGTTGTGGCGGTAATTGGTTTTACCATAAAAAACCGACTCCGTCTGGGTGGCGAAGTGGTTGTGCCAGAACAGCGTCATGCGCTCCAGAATGCTCGCCTCTTGCGTCAGCATCAGGTTCAGCCACCAGCCCCTGAAGCTCTCGATGCGGTAAGCTTCGCCGTCCTCGTCAAAGGCTGCCTCCACCCACACTTCCCCAGGCGGAACGACGGGATCCGTGTAATCGTCGTTGTTGTAGTTATTCACCGGTGGCTCCGGCGGTGTGGCGGGTACGTTTAAAATATGATCCACCGCCTCGCTCATGCTCATCGAAAGCAGCAGTTGGAGGTCAGCCCGCTTCACCCCGAACGTGGTGCGGCGCAGCAAGTGGGCTGCATGCTCGTAATCCCAGGGACCAGCGTAGGGGTTCAACCCACCGTTGAGCGTGACGGTGGTGGTGGGCGGCGGCACTGGCGGGAGTTCCTGCCCGCCGGGCGGAAGCAGGGGTTTCACTTTTCCAAAAATGCCCTGCCGTTCCTCTGTCCCGGCGTTACGGAATTTTTGAAAAAATGATCTGCGGTTAAGTGTGGAGACTGTCATACGGATGGTTGGATTGTTGAATTGTATTTGTGGTGAAACAACGAAGTGCAATGAAAAAACCCTACCGGGATGATTGAAAAAACCTTCAGGCAGGTAAAAATTTATAGCGCAAGGTAACCGGAAGACCTGCACGCCGCAAGCAAAACAACCATGAAAGTATATCTTACGACTACAATTGTACCTTTGCCTCATGGACTCATCACTCAAAAAAGATGTCTGCCAGAAAGCTGCCTTTCAGGAACTCTTCCTCGCCCACGCCCGCCACGTGCGCAACTTCCTGCTGTACATAGGTGCCACTGCCGGCGAGGCCGAAGACCTGCCAAGGAGGCTTTCCTCCGCCTTTGGCGGGACTGCGCCAAGGTGCCGTTCGAGCGGGCGAAGGGCTTCCTCTTCACCGTGGCCGGCAATCTTTTTTGGATGAAAAAAAGCACGAACTGGTCGTCCTCCGCTTCCAGCGGCAGGCGCCGTAGGAGGTGGAAACCACCCCCCCACTTCCAGCTTGAAACGCAGGAACTCCACCGCCACCGTTTGAATTTTGTGAACATGATTTCACTCAAAAAATGGGGGCTCGCCGCCAACCTTCACCTGAGCAGCGGCACACCCTACTCAGTGCCCATCGCCGTGCAGGTGCCCTGCAATGACTGCACGGCGGACAGCCTCATCTGGGCTTTGGATTTTAAAAAACCTGAAAGCTGCCCGGTATCGTCCGGCTCGACATGAGCGTCAATTACAAGTGGGAAAAGCGCGGGAACAGCGGCAAAATCGGCCTCTCTATCCATAACCTCTACAACCGCCGCAACCTGCTTGGATAAGGATTTTTACTGGAAACACCGCCCCCCGAAGAGCCGCAAACCACCTACAAACTCCACAAGATCGGCAGGGATGACACCGAGTTTTTTCATCCTGCCGCAATGGTAAAAGCAGGGATGGGTAACGGTTGATCAGCGATTGGACTAAATTTGCCCGGACAAACCACTTTTCAAATGAAATTTCAACCTCATTTTTTGTCAAAATACCTGCCTGGAGTGGTGTTTCTGCTGGGCATGGCCATCACTAGCGGTTGCGGCAAAGCTGCAGAGCAAACCGTCATCAGCCAAACCGGCGAACAGCGGGAGGTGAAACTGCCCAACGGGGCCGATGTCATCCTCAATGCGCAGTCGAGCCTGGCATTTTCATCCAGCACCTGGAACGTGAAACCGGAGATGGAACTGGACGGCGAGGCGTTTTTCAAAGTACCTAAAAACAAGCGTTTTTTCATCAAAACGCAACAGGGTCAGCTGGAAGCTGTGTACGGAAACTTCAATGTGTACGCACGCGGCGAACTGCTGGAAGTGCAGTGCGTGAAAGGCCGCGTGCAGGTCATCAGCCCCGAAAGTTCGGAGAAGGTGCTGCTGGCCAACAGTGAGCAGGTCAGTGTGCAAAACGGCTGGATGCAGGAGCGGCGGGGGCTTAGTTACTCGCCGGCCTGGTTCAACGGGCAGAGCGTTTTTCGCGATGCGCCGCTATCGAGGGTTTTGGGTGAAATAGGCCGGCAATACAGCAAAGTCGTCGTCGAAGCAGATAGCCTGAACGGGAATTTCACTGGAAAATTTGACCATAAAAATCTGGATCGGGCACTGGCCGCTGTTTGCAGCAAGGCCGGCCTGAAATACTCGGTGAACGGGGATACCGTGCGGGTGAGGAGGTGAGTTTAAAATCGCCGGACGTGACGGAAGTGGCCCGAAACTGCTAATTTTGCAGCCTCGCCGGGCTTACGCAATACCCAGTGTAAATTATTCAATCAATGAGCAAACAGAAAATCAATGTTGAGGGGCTGTCTATTTCAATAGAGAAAAACGACTTCGGTGATTTTATCTCCCTGACTGACATTGCCAAACAGTCCGAAAGGAAGGCCGGTCTCATCATCATTGACTGGCTTCGCAACAGAAGTACCCTGCGATTCCTGGAAACCTGGGAACAACAGTACAACCCCGGTTTTAAAGTTATGCAAATGCGTAACTTTAAAGAACAGGCCGATGACAGCCGTCTGGACATTACCCCCCAAAGGTACATCGAAGAGACAGGAGCCATTGGCCTTACTTCCAAGTCTGGCCGCTATGGTGGAACTTACGCCCACCAACATATTGCGCTGAATTTTTGCTATTGGATCAGCCCCGAATTTCAGGTTTATTTTATCCAGGAATTTGAACGGCTAAAAATGGATGAAGCCGACCGCAAAGGCCTCACCTGGAACCTGCGCCGGGAATTGGCCAAAGCCAATTACCCCATCCATACGGACGCCGTACGAGAGAATCTGGTACCGCTGCTTGACTGGAATACCAAACAGGAAGGATTACACTTCGCCAGCGAAGCTGACCTTTTGAACATGGCTGTGTTCGGTATGACTGCCAGACAATGGCGGGAGGCAAACCCGGAGACCAATGGAAACATCCGGGATACTGCAACCGAGGTTCAACTGCAAGTGCTGGCCAATATGGAAAGTACCAATGCAACTTTGATAAACATGGGTTTTACAAGGGAGGAACGCTTTGCAAGTCTATCTCAACGCGCTGCTCGTGAAATCGAAATCCTGGAAGCGTCGAGGGCCTCGGAAAAATTAAAAAAACTAAAATGACATCGTAAAATTCCGAAATGCCAAGACATTGAAAACAAAGTAAAAAATCAATTTAACCATGAAAAACATCGGCCTCGTCCTCTCCGGCGGTGGCGTACGAGGGGTCGCTCACCTCGGTGTGCTGCAGGTTTTAAAAGAAATTGGTATCGATCCCGTTGTCTTGTCAGGTACAAGCGCTGGTGCACTGGTGGGTGCTTTTTATGCAGCCGGACATTCCATTGAGCACATTTTTAATTTTTTTAAAAACACGCCTGTATTCAAACTTGGCCTGTTTACTGCCAGCAAACCGGGGTTCATCGATGCTGACAAATTCGGCCCCATCCTTCAGGAATTCTTCCCCGAAGATAATTTTGAAGCGCTTCAAAGGAAATTGTTCGTCACTGCTACCGACCTCATCCACGGCAGGGTAAAAACATTTTCCAACGGTCCGCTGATCGAAACTTTATTGGCATCGGCAGCCGTACCTGTTGTGTTTTCGCCGGTGCAGATCGACGGACTCCTCTACACTGACGGGGGTGCGCTGAATAACTTTCCCGTGGAGCCGGTCGCAGGTCTGTGCGACGCCATCATCGGCGTGGATGTGCACCCACTGAAAGACGCCCGCCCTGATGAAATCAACTCGACGTTTAAGGTCATGGAGCGGGTTTTTCACCTCACGGTACACTATCAGGCGGTGCAGAAATACCACCAGTGTAACGTCGTCATCACACCACAGGAGCTGGCGAAGTTCGGAACTTTCGACCGCGGGCATTTTGAAGAAATTTTCGAGATCGGTTACAAAGCTGCCCATGCAAAACGAGCCCAACTCATCGAATTGGTACATACCCTGAAAGAAACGGGATAAGCTTCCCGATTGTGCTGTCCATCAGACATAAAGACAGGTTGAAATTAGGAATCCATAAATGGTTTATTAAATTTGCTAATCGCCAAACCGGCAGCCTGCAAACACCAAAGTTAAAAGTCAGGCGTTATAACCAAAGTAGCCGCAAAACAGCTTTAATTACCAAAGTAAACGATCCGAACCGTGTTAAAAAAAACCGTTGACGCCACTATTCTCCAGTATCTTCTGGAGTTTTCAGAACAAATTAAAAGAGGTGGCGATACCCTGTTGCAGGAACATGGCCTTACCTCTCAGCAATGGACCATTTTATTGCACCTGGCCAAAGATCCTAACCTTCCTTTTTTTCAAAACCGCCAGCTCAACCGGCCCATTCTCGCTTCTGAACTAGCCTTACACTTCAACGTATCCAGAGCGAATATAACAAACCTGCTGAACTCGCTTACGGACAAAAAACTCATTACCCAAACCGAAGACGATGCCGACCGGCGGCGCAGGATTTTAACCTTAACAGAAAATGGAAGGCAATTGATTTTCGCTATCGAAGCGTTGCGGGAGGAAGCCAATGACAGGCTTTTTGCTTCTTTCAGCCGTGAAGAGAAAGAACTATTCCTGAAATTTGCCATCCGATGCATGTCGTACCTTGAAAGCAGCAACATCAAAAGGACACGGGAAATGGAAGTTGAAAGTCCGGGATAAGCATTACACCATCCCTATCCACGGCTTCCAATAACTTGACGCCGGCAGCGGCGCCGTAATTTCAACCTCCTCATTCGTTTTCGGATGCACAACCACCAGGCGCCTGGCATGCAGACAAATCATCTGATCACCTGTAGCAATGGAGGAGCCATATTTTTGATCGCCAATAATCGGGCAGCCACAGGCCCCAAGCTGCGCCCTGATCTGATGATACCTGCCGGTAAGCAGTTCTATTTCAACAAGATTTTTCCCGGGCGAAACAGCGATGACCTTATATTTTAACCTGCATTGCCGGGCTTGCTTATCCGAAGCATTCGAAATGACGGCCTTTCTGTTTTTTACATCTTTTTTAAGCCAATGGCTAAGTTCGCCCACTTGGCCAGGCATGGCATTTTCAACAACAGCGAGATAAATTTTCTTCACCGTCCTTTTTTCAAACTGCATTCCCAGGTGCTTCAAAGCCATCGGTGTAATCGCGAACAGCATCACGCCACTTACCTTCCGGTCGAGCCGGTGGACGACACCGGTGATCAACTGTTTTTTCCAGGGGTATTTTTTTTTCAGATATGCAGTCACCTGCCCTTCCATCGACGGATTTCCCCAGCGATCGTTTTCAGCCTGCAAACCAGCTGGCTTGGCGGCAGCCAATAGATAATTGTCTTCGTGAAGAATGGTAAACATGGAATTAAGGCTGTTTTCTGAACCACTGCTCACAGTATGCCTGCACGCTGTTTTCAAGTAATTGCTTGTAGTTGGAGGCAGTTTTAAAATTTTCAAATGCAACCTGCCGCTCCTTGCGAATGCGCTTGTACACATCCGCATGTGCTTTTTTGAAATGGTCAAAGTCAAACCCCTGCTTGGGTTTTGGCTGCTGCTCCTGTTTTTTGGGTGGAGTAAATAAATCGGCCACCTCCCCTACCCTGTTCATCCGGCTGGCCTGCGAGGCTGTTTTTTTCTGCACGGTGAAGGAAGGTTCCGGCGATTTACCGATGACCTTTTCCTCTTCCAGCAGTTTCCTGAATTCGGCGGCAGTTATATTTTTGGCCCGCTCGCGATTGGTCCGTTCCATATCCTTTAGCCGTTTTTTCCTACCGACGACCTGCTCCACAAGTTGAGCATATAAATTAGGTTCCTCGAAACGCTGATTTTTGACCCAGCCTCCAAATGCCTTGACTTTTTCTTTTTGAGATTTGGCACTGGTTTTCTTTTCAAAAAATGCCAACATGAACAACACGAAAAAATCCTCATACCCGATCAGTTCGCTGCCTTTAATAATAGGCAGGACTTCATCCAGTGCGAAAGCCATGCTTACTCCATATTCAGTCAGTGTGTTAAAAGCGCGACGCTGAGCTTCCGTCAGGTTTTCGATTCGTTTCTGCAGATCGGTATTAGGATTAGTCCGGACACTTGGTTTTTTACCTTCTTTAATGGCCCGTTCTTCGACAACTTCAGGGTTGAAGTCTGTTTTTTCATTGATGATAATCCTGACGTCGGTAATGTTTCTGCCTTTTTTAATAAAATCATAGTCGATCATCAGGCGCGTTTTCTCATTGATTTCATCTTTGGCTACGTCAAGTACCTTCCGGCGAAAATTGCGGAAGTCGGGATATTTATCAGAAATGCCCAGCCGGAATTTCAATTCCTTGATGCTGGCAGCAAGTATATTTCTTCCATGTCGGATGTTTTCAAAGTAGTAAGCTTTGCACATCTGGTAAATGCGGATCGAAAAACCACTCTTCATTTTTGCCACCTCAAGAAATTCAAACCGTGTAAACTTCTCTTTAAGCCCTAGAAGAAAAGGTTTCATTTGGGGTGAAAATCCAAACTCTACGCAAAGGACTCCATTCTCATCATATTTAGGTACGGCTCCTGCCACCCAGTTGATGTGCCCGCGCAAGCGTACGCCATCCACCGTAAAGTCTGTGGGAAAAGTGATTTTCTTATCCGTAATGCTATCCAGTAATTCATCCAGCCGCTCGTAAAATGAGCCATGCTTTTTTGTGATATCCGATTTTAGAATGTATTCGATTTCCGAAACAGGGACGAGGTATGTTTCAAAATCGCTATCCTCCGGTTTGAGGAGGGTTGCCATGTACAAAATGAGTTTTTGCTCACGAGGCGTCAGCTTGTACCTTGCGTGTTGGATGAACTGGTTGGCAATGGCCGCAACTTTCTTCGTCTTTTCCGGCTGCATCGTTGAAATTTTTGGGAAAAATATTTCATCGCGTGTACTTGACAAAAGGTAGGAGTACACTTTTTTCCACAAGTCCCACAGTGGGTACACCTGAAGGATTGATTTTTTAAGTTTCCCTGAAAAATGCTCCCACAACAGGTACACATGCCTGTTCATTTCCTGATTTCATGCGCTGAATGTCACCTGATTTTCGACCGAATTGGCCTGATAATATGCGCCCCACGGCAGGAACACGCCAAAACCCTTGTATTTATTGGGCTTTTCACACCCGGTACACATGAACATGACGCAGGGTTATTCTTTTACTTCAAATGCTCCCACAAATAGTACACATATTCCACACCGGGTACACATCAAGATCAAAAAATCATGTCATTTATTTGATAATCAAATACTTAAGCCAATTTCATAAGCTATTTATCTAGCTCAAAAGCTCCTATCAACTCCCCCATTAAGTACACGAATAGCCTTTTTACATTGAATTTCCATCTGTTTTAGCCCTAAATGGCATTTTGAACTCTTCGTAACCAGCCCTGAGCCGGAAGAACGTGAGGTAGCTTGCGCATCATTTATTGTGAAATGCAAGTTGTCACCGACAAAACAAAAGAATAGCTGTCCAGTACCGATGAAAGGGAAATTGAAAGAAGGGTTACCCTAACTAATTGATTATCTGAATTTTAAGACAGTTATAATATAAAAAGACTGACTTATTGTCCTCTTTACTTTAGGCATTCTGCCGTTAATTGACCTTAGTTACTTTACTTTACCTGGATGGAGAACGCGTTGAAAAAAGCACCCACATTGGGGACACATCCCACAAAACGGACACAAATGACCCACATGATTTACGCGAATCTCCCACAGTGCGTAAACTTTTTTCCCACATGGGGAACACTCCCGACCCACATGAAGTCTTCAAGAGTCCCCCAATAAGGACACATAAAACCCACATCAAGAATTCATATCCAACACAAAAGGTACACCAGACAGAACTTAAACACTTGTATTTCAATCAATTATGTGGTAACTAAAAGTAATAAAAGATAAATTATTAAAACACTAAAATTTAAATTGAAACTAAATAAGAAGGTGTTTTTCTTTTTTTCTTTTTTGTATTTGTTGGCGGTTAAAGATGGAACCGCCTCATGTGTACAAATTGTGGGAAACCAAAAGTTACACCACCCTTTTTCAAAGCAGCGTTAAACAAAATGCCTAATCAGGGTGCAACTTTCATTTGCCTTACAGACCTCAGACTTTAATTGCTTTTCACCCTGAAAATTTTTAAACCTGAATGAAATTTGATTTAAAATAACGAAATCGTTAAATCGTTATTTACTTTTTTCTTTAAAAAAAGTGATTTCTCTGTCTGTCAATTTTTCCTAATGATTACTTTTGCGGCCTGTTAAATTTTATGCTGAGATATTTATTTCGTTAAATCATTATTTCGTTAAAACTACAAAGTTATGTCATTAGTAATAGGCGTAGTATCGCAAAAGGGAGGTGTAGGTAAATCGACGGTAGCGCGGCTCATTGCCTGCAACTATGCAGCCAGTGAGTGGATGGTAAAAATCGCTGACATGGACCTCGCCCAGGGCACCTGTACCAGCTGGAACCGGCGCAGGCTTCAAAATGAGATTGAACCAAAAGTTGCGGTTGAGCAATTCCTTAATGTTTCGGATGCCCTGAAAACCGGCGAGCATTACGATCTCGTGGTTTTTGATGGAGCACCCCACTCTACCCGCAAAACGTTGGATATTGCTCAGTCCAGTGATTTGGTCATATTGCCAACGGGCGTTTCGCTTGATGACCTGGAGCCAACCATCAAACTGGCACATGAATTAAAGAAAAATGGAGTTGACCCTGCCAAAATTTCCATTGCGCTTACCCGTGCAGGCAACAGTGACGTTGAACTGTCAGAGGGAATGGAATATGTGAAAGCAAGCGGTTACCATCTGCTGGATGGCGTAATCCATGAAAAGACAGCAATACGCCGATCGAGCGATGAAGGTAAATGCGCTACCGAAACACCTTTCAAAACGATTAATGAAAAAGTCGACATTTTAGTGCAGTCCATTGTCAATCGCGCAGATGTCATGGTTAGAAAAGGAAGGTAATGTTTTGCTCATCAAAAATTATTTCTTTATTTCGTCAAATCGTTATTTCTTTATTTCATTAATTAACTCTTCTGTAGCCATGGCAAAAATCAAGAAACCCATCATCAATAGAAAAGGCGCACCACCTCCAGAGCTTGAAGCCAGCACCAACCTGACAAGAGAACCCGATCAGGAATTAAAACCGCTGAACTTCAAAGTACCCGCTGAATTCAAAAGAGAATTCAAAACTTATGCAACCCAATTGGACATGAGTATGGTCGACTTACTGCAGACTTGCTTCGAATTTTACAGGAATAGTCGATAACGAATTCGTTTAATAACGAATTCTGTATGGCATCTTGACCTTTTTCCTCTTCCAGGATCTCTTTGATTTTAAAAAAGAAAATATGTGTCGATGCAATTTTAACTCAAAAAATAGATCCTTGTGAAAAAATTGCGTTAATTCTTTATTTCGTTAAATACGTAATTATGTATTTAACGAAATAAAGAATTCTTTCTTTTTTCTAAAAATCTATTTATTCAGCCTGAGGACAGGTATTTTTCAGGTGACCACAGAAAGAGATTAACTTTTAATCTTTTTTAAGGTGATTTTAAGTCGATTTAAGCAATTTTATAGCGCTCACCCATAGAAGGTAAGCCCCAGCGAAAAATAGTGTCTCAGAATTGCTAATTTCCAATCATGGAAATTTTGCCGGAAAAGTAAAGATTTGTATAAATATCGAAAACGTCATTTCTTCATTTCGTTAAATAACGAAAACGTTATTATCATACGCTACGTTTTTAAATTTAAGGGAAGTGATGGATGCATTTCCGACCGGCGCCTTCCTATTTTTATCTCTGATCCTGAATTTTTCATTTAAAAGTTACCGGTAAGGCTACTAACAAATTTAATGATTGACTCAATTTGATCGTTATTTCGTTAAATAACGAAATGCAGAGTTATGATGTGTTTCCAATTTGCCGACCTAGCTGTTGGCGTCTTCATGACATGTATCTGCCTTGAGTGAATTATCAAGGATGGTTTCCAACCAGTTTACTTTCAGGGTGAATGCGCAATCACTTTCGCTCCGATTTTTTGGGTCAGTGAGTTGAAGGCATGAATTAAGAGATGGTGGGTAATAGTCAAGCAATTACCTGAAGAAACATCAATTTCGTCATTTAACGAAATAACGAAGTGTGGAATTTGAGAAAAGATAGACTTTTGGGTCAATTTACATGACCCTATCAGGTATTCAACAGATCCTGTAACAATGTATGTTGCAATTCGGCAATTTGAACCCTGACTTTTCATTTACGCAGACAGCCTTCTTTGCTTTTTCTGTCTGATACACTTTTTTAGGCGAAATTGTGATGCAAATTCAGAAGCTATACCTGAAAAGGATCTCCCAAGGTATATTCGAAAAAATTTGACACCTAATATGTAAAGATAGTCAGCTTCTGTCTGGCAAGAACTGGAACGTCGTTAAAAAACGAATTCGTTAAATATTTATTTCGTTATTGAGATTGAGGGTCGTTGAAATACCGATTTTTAGAAGTTTCAGCCTCCATGTCAAGGTTCAGGTCTTATAAGTAGGCCGTTGCGCAGGTCGTACACCCAGCCATGTACGGTCGGATGTTGTTCAGTGTAGTAGCGTTTTTGAACATTCCCTCCCTCTTTTAATCCCTTCCAAGCGCATTTCGTCATTATTGTTAACATCACTTTGTCTGAACAGGCAGGAATTTTCCGAATTATCTTATCTTCGTTCCACATTTGTTTTCCTCTCACTTCAGGTCTTACCACACTTTAATTTTTTTATTAATTCGAATCAACGAACTTCAGGTGATTTACTCACCGGGAGCCAGGTGTTTGCTTTGCCGCCCCCTTTTGAAGGTAAGCTGATTACTAAAAGATTAAAACAAACATTATGAACCCTCAATACTTCACGAGCCGCCCGTGGCCGCTCATCCTGATTTTTATTGCATTGCTGCTCTATTTTGTCAAGGAAAACCTGCTCTCATAGCAGTCGGGTTTGTTTTTTCAAACCATTGGTAAAACGGGTTAGCCGCCTGAGCATCGATTGGTCGATGTGCGGAGCGGTTTTTAGTTGGTTAAATTTCAGTTTGATTGGTTTTTAAATCTAAAACCAGCTAAATCGGCTTATCTTAGCCTACTCACCAGTGTCCCTTTCCAATGAAAAATGTATCGTCTATTCCGTCGCTGCTTCTGATTTCCCTCATTTCAGTCGCTATCTGTTTTGCCCTGTGCGGCATTTCCACTCAACCATCCCAACCAGCGGAGAACGCTGAGGCAGAGTCATTTTCTTCCGGTAACGACATGGCGCAGACTGCCCGTGAATTCCTGTCTTCGCTGTCTGAAGATCAAAGAGCCAAAGCGCATTTCACCTTCGAAAATGATGAGCGCAAAAATTTCAATTTCCTCCCCATGACTCGCAAAGGATTGATATTCAAAGACATGAATGAAGCGCAAAGGCAATTGTGCCTCACGCTTTTGAAAACAGGACTGAGCGACAAAGGCTATTTTCAAGCTACGGGCATCATGTCCAACGAAGACATTTTAAGCGATCTGGAAGGTCGTGAAAGGGGAGGGGAGTACCGCAATCCGGAATTTTACTACCTGGCAATCTTCGGTGACCCGGTATCCGGCGACCCCTGGGGTTGGCGATTCGAAGGGCATCACCTCTCACTGAATTACACTTCCGTTGATGACAGGCTGGCCGTTACGCCGAATTTCATGGGGGCAAATCCTGCCCGGGTGCCTTCCGGTGCTTACGCAGGAAGCCGCCTGCTGCCTGAGGAGGAAGACCTGGGCCGTCGTTTCATGCAATCACTCGACGAATCGCAGCAACGATTGGCGCTCATTTCGAGAACAGCATTTCCGGATATTGTCACCGGCAATCAGCGAACCGCAGCCCTGGGTAAAAAGGAAGGCATTCCCTACACCGCCTTGCTGGAAGAGCAACAGGAACTACTCGACCGGCTCGTGAGAGTGTATTTGACCAGAATGAAAGCAGAAGTTGCGGACGAAAAATGGCTGAGCATCCAGCGGGAAGGCCTTGAAAATGTGTACTTTGCGTGGGCAGGCGGCTTGCAACCGGGCACGGGTCATTACTACCGCATTCATGGTAAAAGTTTCCTCATCGAATACGACAACACACAAAACAACGCCAATCACATCCACACCGTCTGGCGGGATTTTAACGGAGACTTTGGCCGGGATTTGTTGCAGGAGCATTACCGCCATTCCCACAAACATTAAACTTTCTTGCTTAAAAAGACGCTCCTCTTGCTTACGTTTGCGGAAAAAACGCCGCAAAAACTATGAGCCATTCCAGCCCTGACAAGCCCGTCATCGTCTTTGATATCCGCCGCTACCTCACCGGTGGCTGGTACCTTCCCGGAGCTTTTATTGTGAAACATGACACAGACGGCAAGCTTACCTACATCATCCAAAACGCTACGCCGGATACTATCGGCAGCTACGGTTATGAGTTGACCCCGATCCTGAAACAGCTTTTTATCATCATTGAAAGCCTGACAGAAAAAGCCCTGGAAGAAAAATTCAACCCGCCGAAAGGAAAGCCGAAACCGATTGAGGTACTCATCCAAACGGAGGAGGTGAAACGGGTCATGGAGCGGTTCGTCCATCGGCAAATGGATACCTTTTTAAAAAAGGTGAAAGAAAACAACTATCCCCTCACTTTCATGGGTGAAAAAAAAGCCGTCATGGAAGACCTGAGGGTGCGGTTCGCTGAAGAGGAAATCACCCCGCACCTCATTTTTCGGCGCAACAAAGATGGCGTATTGTATCGCCTGAATTTCACCTCAGGCGGAGAACGCTGGCTCGTGCGCTGGAAACAACCCATTCCGCTGACCAACCAACCCGGGTGGCTGCTGGTGGATCGAACGATTTACCCCTTGCCAGACCTCAACGGCTACATGGTGAAACCCTTCATGACGAAGGACGAACAGCCCGTACCGAATCGGATTTTGCGTACCTATTTTCAAAAATTCATCATGAAAACCGTCGAGCGTGCGGAAATCGAAGCCGAGGGTTTTGACGTCACGAGTACCCGGAAGCTGGAAGGTTGTGAGCTGTATTTAACAAAACACCTTTTTAAAGATAGCTGGTTTGTATCGGTGAAATTTCATTACATGGGCGCCACATTTCAGCAAAACGACAAAAAAGAAATGCGGACGGCGCTGCACTTTCACGATGAATCTGACATCCGGATCATGCAGGTGAAACGCAATCCGGCTGGCGAAACCGAATACCTTGACAAGCTCAGAAGCCTGAATTTTAAAATGACCGATGGCAGCCTCTGGCAATTACCCGGCAGGGTAGGGGAGGGGGGCGAAACCGAAAAGCCGTTTTTTGCAGCGATCGAGTGGTTGTCATCCAATCGTGACGAACTGGAAGCAGCTGGTTTCACTCTCGAAACACCGGTTTTTGATGATAAAAAAATCAGTCTCGTGCCTGCTTCCTGGTCACAGGAAGTACGGCAGGAAAACGACTGGTTCGATCTGCGCATCGTTATTCGGGCTGGACAATTCGAGTTTCCGTTTTCAAAACTGGTCAGCTACATCCGGGACGGCGAGCGGTTATTTCCTTTGCCGGACGGCACATTTTTTCTCATTCCGGAAGAGTGGATGACCAGGTTTCATGGTTTGGCGCACCTGGGCAAACTGGATGGTGAGCGATTACGGCTTGCCAAAAGTCAGCGGCCGCTGCTCGAGTCACTCGGGCTGGACGAAGGAGCAGAACCTGCTGAAAAAGAGGAAGTTAATTTTAAAATTTCTCCCCTTCTGAAAGCTACGCTACGACCCTACCAGGAAACCGGCGCCCGATGGCTTGCCCAACACTATCACGATAACCTCGGCGCCTGCCTTGCCGACGACATGGGTTTGGGTAAAACTCTCCAGACGCTGGCCATTCTGCTGTTTGCCAAAGAAAATCGAATCGAAAATCCTTCTCCCACTTCGGCAAACAACTATCAACCCAGCCTCTTCGACGAACCCTCCATCCCTCATTCCTCATCCCTCATCCCACTGCAGGCCCTCATTCTCCTGCCCGCTTCGCTCGTGTTCAACTGGGAACGAGAGATAAAAAAATTTGCTCCCGGCATCACTGTTTGTCGGCACGTTGGACCTCAACGAACGAAGGATGCGCGTATTCTCGGTCGCTACGACATCGTGATGACGACCTACCAGACGGCCCAGCGGGATCTGGATTTACTGGGTGAAATAGAGTGGGAGTATGTCGTACTCGACGAAAGCCAGTACATTAAAAACCCGCAGAGTGGCATTTTTAAAGCCGTCGGGGAATTGGAGGCACGGCATAAAATCAGCCTCAGCGGAACGCCCATCGAAAACTCGCTGAGCGACCTTTGGGCGCAGATGCAATTCCTGAATCCAGGTATGTTGGGCAGTTTCAATTATTTCAAAAAACATTTCATTAAACCCATTGAGAAACAGGAAGACGAGGTGAAAAAAGACGAACTCCGCCGCCTCGTTGAGCCTTACCTCCTCCGCCGGACGAAGGAGCAGGCTGCCCCCGACCTGCCGCCGCTCACCGAGTCTGTTTTTTATGTTGAAATGACCGAGGCGCAGGCCAAGCTGTATGAAAAGGAAAAATCCGCCGTACGCAACAAACTCCTCAACATAGGCGATCCTTCGCAGCCCCAAAACCGGGTGGCCGTGCTGGCAGCGCTGACGCGGCTGCGCCAAATCGCCAATCATCCCGCGCTGGTAAGTCAGGAAAGTCTGCCCGGCGAATCACCAATTATCCCCTCCGGCAAATTCGACGACGTCCTCGAATACTGGGAAACCATCCGCCGATCCGGTCACAAAGTTTTGATTTTCAGTTCTTTTGAAAAATACCTCCAGCTATTCCGGGAAAAGTTCGAGAAGGCCGGGCAACCCTACGCCTGGCTTACCGGCGATGTGGCGCAGACACAGCGGCGCAAAGCGGTCGACCAATTCACCAACGACCCCGCTGTTCAGGCGTTTTTCATGACGACCAAAGCCGGTGGCGTCGGCCTTAACCTCACGGCTGCAGATTACGTCTTCGTGCTCGATCCCTGGTGGAACCCGTTTGTGGAAAGCCAGGCCATTGCCCGCGCCCACCGGATCGGTCAGACAGAGAAAGTGGTGGCGGTGAAATTCATAGCAAGGGATACCATAGAGGAGAAAATTTTAAAAATGCAGGAACGGAAATCGGCGCTGGCCGGGGAGTTTTTGGCTTCACCGGAGAAGGTGGCATGCACGCGGGAGGGCTTGGCGGAGTTGTTAGACTAAATAACGATTTCGTTATTTCATTAAATCTATATTTTCTTTCAAATCCTTGGCCATGCGGTAAATATCCTTCAGGTTCAACGTGCAATCCATGGAAAGCAGCGTGATGGAAGCATCCAGTCCCGAGGCTCTTGAAATTTTCCAGAGTGAAGTCTCAGGGTCATGGAGGTAGAACGCTTCGACGAAGGGCCGGTCCTGCGCCACTAGCACGTATTCCCGGAAGGACGGGATGGAGCAGTAGTTTTCAAACTTGGTGGTGCGGTCGTACTCCGCTGTTTCTTCGGATAGGACTTCGACGATGACCTGCGGGTTCGTGATGACGGAAGTTTTACCGAGGTAAAATTCAGGCTCCTCGCAGATGACGGTTGCATCTGGGTATACGCCACGATTAGTCACAGGCACATGAACTTTCATGTCACTGTTGGCAACCTGGCAATTTTTATTGGTTGCTATTAAAAAGTTAAATAATAGGGCGCCGATAGCATTGGCAATAGTGCTGTGGTTAAATGTCCCTTCCTCCTCAGGTATGAGTTTTCCGTTGTGAAATTCGTGCTTCACTTCTGACTTTTCCTCGAATGCCAGGTATTCCTCAAAACTGTACAGTTTTTCCTTTTCGGGTACGTTTTTCATCTCAGCTAAATTTTTATGAAAGTACAATGAAAAAACGTGAAATGGAAGCTTCTGCCATCCGGTTTGCCGTATTTCCTGCCCTTCTGTGCTTTGTTACAAAACGATACATATTAAAATTTCTGGCATGAATTTTTATATAACAAAAATAGATTATTCATGCTTTACCCTGTAAGGCTGTTGTTTCCTCTTATTTCCAACATACTTTAGAGAAGGCTTTCCTTCCACGAAAAAACTCATTTCCGAAAACTTAGGAACGACACAGGTTATGTCGGAAAGTGTCCGGGCCGCAAACAGGTCTGCTGGCAAACGCAATCCCTGTGATTTATTATAACTGATTCATTATGAAGCACATCTCAAATTTCCTCTTGAACAAAAGCCGAAGCCGGGCTACCCGAAGTATGTTCTGGCTTTTTGCGCTGCTGGTTTCCGCTAGTTCGTTATTGGCGGAAGGTTCGAAAGACTTCATCGACTACCCGGGCTATCGCCTGTTTCTCGATAATCGTAATCCGCAGCAGTTGAAAGTATACGCTACGGAAAATGACTACCTCAACGTCGGGGCGAGTCATGTCGGCATTTCGAATGGTTTCATCAAAGTGTACCGGCCCGATGGAACCTTGGCGGCAGTGTTTGACAACAGCACTACCAACACGGCCATCATCTATAATGATATCCAGGAAAAAGCCGGTCCGACCGGCGGCGGTATCGTCAACGGTGATGGATACGTCCCCGGCATCGTGCCGGTAGGGCCGGGGCAAAGCGGTATCTGGACTGTGGAAATTGGCTTCCCGACTTACCAGGCTGCCAATTTTGCCAACCTGCTGAACAGCCAGTCATGGACGAGAACCACCTACCAGCCGCTCACGCCAACCGTAATCCTGGCTTGGGATATCACTGTAACTGCCGACTCGCCGGCAAATGACGGTGGGAAAATAAAGGAAGGCCGCGTTTACTCCAATGAATATATCTCCGTCATCAGCCAGAATGGCTACATGACTTCGCCTACTTTTTATGTGCTGACGAAGGGCGGTTTTCTTTACACGGTGAGTTTCATGGAAACAGACCCATACCGTTTCCCGATCTCCTCGGTTTCGAAGGGACTACTTTTGGGAAACATGGATCCTACCTATGCTTCCCATCACCGCGATAACGTGACTCGCTCGGCTGATCCGTCCACATGGGTACCGGGAGAGATTTACTACTACGAGCCACAGGCAGAGGATTACGAGCCCGGAAATATGATTAACAATAAAATCTTCTTTAATAAACCGGATACCCTGATGCCGGCTACGGCACTCACGACGGACATTTTCAGAAACAATACCCATACGACCTGGCTTTTCAAGTTGCCCTCGCCGTTCGAACCGGAGATGGAAACTTTTGCCATTTCGGGTGTTGCTGCCAATGGAGACCCCTGTTTGCCAGATGCCATTGAAACAGGCGCCGGGGCGAATATCACTTTCGAGTCTTCCATGGGAGGCGTGGCGATGGTATCGCTCGACCTCAACAATGACGGCGATTACACTGATCCGGTGGATAGGTATTTGGAGAAAGTCGTCCTGCCGGGAGCCAATTCCATTTTCTGGGATGGCAAGGACGGGCTGGGCAACGTCATTCCCGCTACCGAAAATTTCACCTTTAAATACAAGGTGGATCTGCGGGACGGCGAATCGCACATGATTCTTTCTGATGTTGAAAATAACCTGGGCGGAGTTGTAATCGACCTGATCAGCAATGTAAAAACCGCCTGGTTCGACCAGTTTTTATACAACCATACCAACGTCAGTGGCCCGGTCAGCGGCAACAATGCAGCCGGTACGCCGCAACCTACGAACATACCTTTTACTTACGCCAATAATTTTGGTGACAATAAAATTTTGGACTACTGGACCTACGCTTTTTACTCCGGCGTGGCTTTTGGTTCTTTCACCGTTGACATTCAGGATGGCTGCGCAATGCCTTTCATCCCTGATTCTGACGGCGACGGCATTCGGGACAATGCAGACATCGACGACGACAATGATGGCATTCCGGACCGGAAAGAATATTGTAATCCCGGAGGCGGTTTTGCCTGCCTGCCGGGTGGCCTCGATCCCAGCGGAGACGCTGATAATGATGGCATTCTCAACTACATTGATGCCGACGACCCTGCTGTCGCAAACGGCTGTATTGACGCCGACAGCGATGGCATCTGCGATCGAATCGCTGCCGTTTACGATACCGATGGCGACAACGTCCCTGATCACCTCGACCTCGACTCCGACAACGACGGCATCACCGACCTGGTGGAAGCCGGCCACGGCCAGCCGGATGTCAACGGCGATGGCGTGATCGATGGCCCGCCGGTTGTTTTTGGGTTCAACGGCCTTTTCAACCCCATCGCTTCCCATCCGGATGCGCCGACGGCGGTTGAAACTTACACCCGCTGGGACTGGGATGCCGACGGCGTGCCCGATCACGATGATCTCGACTCTGATAACGACGGTATCAACGACGTAACCGAAGCCGGATACGCAGCAGCGGATACGAACAACGACGGCCGCATTGGCGGAGGAACTGCCAACCCGCCGGTCGTAACAGCGCAAGGTCTGGCATCGCTCATCGCACCGGCTAACACCGGCGTTGCAATTCCGCTTCCGCCCGATACGGACGGCGATAACGTTCCCAACTGGCATGACCTCGATTCTGACGGCGATGGCATTTGGGATGTTACGGAAACGAACCTTCCTGACCCTGATCACGATGGCATCATCGGAACGGGTACGCCGCAAGTGAATGCAGACGGACAAGGCTCCGGCACAACTTCAGACCCGACTGACACTGATGGTGACGGTCAACCTGACTACCTCGATCTCGATGCAGATGCTGACAACATCCCGGACGCTGACGAATGCCCCGTGGATGCACCCTGCGCAGATGGCGACGGTGATGGAATGCCTGATTTTCAGGATGTGGATCGTGACAACGACGGCATCAACGATATCGTGGAATGTGAAAATTCAACCCCCTGCACGGACACCGATAACGATGGAACCCCCGATGTGGATGACCTCGACTCTGACGGCGATGGCCTGACCGACGCCGAGGAATGCTCCGGCGGCTCTCCCTGCCCTGACAGCGATAACGACGGCGTGCCCGACTGGCGTCAGTACACCTGCCATGCCGGCACGGTGGTGGCGGAAGTTGAGAATATCACAGCCGCCGATGACATCTGTGAGGGTGAAACCGTGACGCTGACTGCTACTAACAATGTAATCCTTACAGGTCAGGTGACTTACACCTGGACCGGCCCCGGCAATTTCACCTACACTGGAATGGCCGCTCCCGAAGGCCCTTTCCCGGCTACGCTGAACAACGTAACGGCAGCCAGTGCCGGCGACTACAACCTTCAAATTTTCACCGTGCATGGTTGCCCTTCCGCTCCCGAAACGGTGGAACTGACCGTGACAGACGCACCGGCTACTCCGGCGCTTGCCATCAGCAACCCCACTCCCTGCCAGGGAGACCCGGTTACGCTGACAACTTCGCCCGCGAGCGGTACCAACGTGGAGTACAACTGGTATTTTGAAAATCAATTCCTGACAACGACCAGCACGCCTAACTACGAGATTCCGTTTGCGAACCCGATCAACAGCGGCGAGTACACGGTGCAGGTTTCAAACGGAGTGTGTGAATCAGGCCTTTCACCTGCGGCGAACCTGCAGGTGAGCAACGTGCAGGCTCAAGCGCCTCAGATCGGCATTTCCAACGACGTGCTTTGTGAAGGTGCTACGCTCGGTTTGTCAGCTACAGGCGTAACAGGCGCCAACGTCAGCTACCAGTGGTATTTCAACAGCGGGAACGGCCCGGTTCTGATTGGCACGACGCCTGACCCGGCATTTACAGTTGCCAACGTAAATAATTCAAATTCAGGAAATTATACCGTGGTGGCTACCGCCAATGGCTGCACCTCGGCTGCTTCCTCGCCCGAAGCTGTGATCGTGGGCAACTCCTTGCCAACTTCACCGGTGATTACGCCCAGTGACGCTACCCCCTGTTTGGGTGAAACCCTGCAACTGAACACGACGGCCTATCCCGGCGTCAATGTGACCTACACCTGGATGTTCAACGGGCCGAACGGCCCGCAATCCTACGGAAACACAACGGCCCCGGTTTTGACCATCAACAATGTGACGGCCGCTAATTCCGGTAATTTTATCGTTATCGCCAGTACGGCAGGCTGCCCGCCCAAAACTTCATCGCTGACGGCTGTCAACGTGAACACGGACGTGCCCGATGCCGCGGTGCTTGATGCCTCCGGCGATGTTTTTTGTGAAACGGAATCCCTCACTTTGACGGCGAATACGAGCGCTACAGGCGTGCAGTACGAGTGGTTTTTTGATGATGGCAGCGGTCCGGTTTCGCTTGCAGTGACGAGTGCGGCCAATTTTGAAATTTCAAACCTGGAAGTCAGCAACAGCGGAACCTACTCGATGAATGTGATTTCCCCAACCGGTTGCGCATCACCTGCTTCCAATGCGGAGGCAGTGACGGTGACCGATGTTTTGAATCAAACGCCCGCGCTGACGGCGAGCAGCA
This sequence comes from Bacteroidota bacterium, assembly GCA_030147525.1. Lineage (GTDB taxonomy): Bacteria > Bacteroidota > Bacteroidia > Chitinophagales > Saprospiraceae > UBA6168. The sequence goes on along the minus strand of JASBVF010000005.1, from coordinate 39,776 downwards.
ACACACTCTGCGAAGGCGGTGTGCTGGAGCTGACCAGCTCGATGGTCGCAGGCGCAACTTACGAGTGGTTTTTTGACAATGGTAACGGCCCGGTTTCACTGGGAACCTCCGCCTCGAATGTTTTCACTATCAATAACGTGATAACGGCCAGCACCGGAAATTACTTCGTGCAGGCCAGCATTTCCGGCTGCGTTTCTCCGCCTTCTGCTCCGCAAAATGTGCAGGTGAACACCGACCTCGGCATTGCGCCGGCACTCACAGCCTCGGCGGGCGTGATTTGTGAAGGTGAAACACTGACGCTCAACAGCTCGGCCATTCCCGGCACGGGCGTGCAGTACGAGTGGTTTTTCAACGGCGGCAGCGGCGCGGTTTCAATTGGGTTGACCAATCAGCCAACTCTGACCATTGACAACCTGACACCGGCCAACTCCGGGCTTTACTCCGTGATGGCGATTGCCGGAAGTTGCACCTCGCAATTGTCCAACGGTCAGACCGTGACCGTCACCACTGACATCGGACCGGCGCCTTCGCTGTCCGTAGTCGCCGATGTGCTCTGCGAAGGTGAAACACTGGAGCTCAACAGCTCGATTTTCCCTGGTACGAACGTGAGTTACCAGTGGTATTTCGATGACGGCAGCGGCCCCGTGCTGGTGGCGACGACCAACATTCCGACGTATTTTATCCAAAACATAACCGGGGCCAACCAGGGCGTGTACACGGTGGCGGTCGCCTCCGGCAATTGCACAACGCAACCCTCCAACGCCCAGGATATCCTCGTGACGAACGAGCTGAGCAATGCGCCAACGCTGAGCGTATCCAGCAACCAGTTTTGTCAGGGTGAAATGATGGTGCTGAACAGCTCGATCTTTCCCGGGATGAGTGTGAGTTATCAATGGTATTTCGATGCCGGCAATGGCCCTGTACTGCTGAGCACGACCAACGTGCCAACGTATTTTATTCAAAATATGACACTGGCGAATGCGGGTAACTACTCGGTCGTCATAGCGATGGGTAACTGCACTACGCAACCGTCGAACCTTCAGGCCGTGACGGTGACGAACATGACCGGCCCGGCGCCACAGCTGAGCGTGTCCGGAACGGGAATTTGTGAAGGTGAAACACTGACGCTGAACAGCTCGATCTACCCCGGCACGAATGTGCAGTACGAGTGGTTTTTCGACGATGGCAGCGGCCCCGTGCTGCTGGCAACGACTGGTGCGCCGACGTATTTCATCCAAAATATTTCACCGGCTGACGCCGGAACGTACTTCGTAATGGCGATGATAGGCGGTTGTGAAACGCCGTCTTCGAACCTTCAGGCTGTGACGGTCAACTCAGCTCCGGCCATGTCAGCTACCAACTCCACCGACGCAAATGCCCCGGCCTGCCGCGGCGACCTCGTTCAGTTGAACGTGCCGGCGATGACGGGCGCAACTTACCAGTGGAATGGTCCGCAGGGTTTCACTGCTAACGTACCGAATCCGATTTTGCCGGAGGCAAAAGCCGGCCAGGCAGGCGAGTACACGGCGACGGTAACGATGAACGGGTGCACCTTCACGGCTGCACCGACCACGGTTTACATTTTTACCGGCATTGACGCAGTCGATGATGAGTTTGATGTGAATTTTAATGAAACGCTGACGAATGCCGACCTCGACGCCAACGACCTCGCCGGCAACGTGCAGGACTGGACGATGCGCATCGTGATCGAACCGAAAAACGGTACGGCCAGCCTTGTGAACGGTTTGCTGAAATACGTGCCCCGCCAGAATTTCTACGGTACGGACGAGTTCGCCTACGAAGTCTGCAACCTCGACTGCCCCGACGACTGCGACGTGGCAACCATCCGGGTGAACGTTCTCGGCACCGACGATGTGCAGACCTGCTTCGTTCCGAACATCATCACGCCCAACGGCGACGGCGCTAACGACTTCTTCAGGGTGCCTTGCCTCCAGGATACGTATCTCGACAACAACGTGCGGATCTTCAACCGCTGGGGCGACCTGGTGTACGAGCAGGACCGCTACAAAAATGACTGGGACGGCCGCTACAAAGGCAACCCGCTCCCGCCGGGCACCTATTTCTACCTGATTCAGCTGGAAAAGGGGAACAACGAGGACTGCCTGCAGGGGTATTTCACCATTACGAGATAAACTCACCCCTGACCCCTGAAGGGGAACCACCTCTGCCATTTTTAGCAAAATTTTGAGAAGTGGTTCCCCTTCAGGGGTCAGGGGCAAACCATCATACAATGAGAAAACTATTTCAATTTCTTTTACTGATAGCATTTGCCGGAAGCGCCGCAGCGCAGAGCGATGTGCAATACACGCACTTCACGTTCAGCAAGCTGGCCTACAACCCCGGCTATACGGGCAGCAAGGGCACTTTCGATGCCCTTGCGCTCTACCGAAACCAATGGTCGGGCATCGACGGAGCGCCAACGACGATGCATGTGAACGCCCACACGCCGTTCGCAGGCAAACGCAATGCGCTGGGTTTTGCCGTCACGGCTGATCAGATCGGGAAGGTGAATACCAATTCGCTCGACCTGAGCTACGCCTACCGCATCAAAATCAGTGAGACGAGCACGCTGAGCCTTGGCTTGTCCGGTAGGGTGGAGCAGGTGCGCATTCGCTGGTCGGATGCTGATCCACTCGACCTGGGCGATGCTGCCATTCCGCAGGGGGATGAGACGCAGTTTGCCCCCAACTTCGGGGCGGGCGCCTATTTTTTAGGTAAAAACTACTACGCCGGACTGTCCGTGCCGAGGCTGCTGAAAAACGGCCTCTACCTCGATCGCAGCGGCAAGACTACCAACCCGCTGACAACCTACTTCATGGGTGGCTTCGTCGTCAGGCTGAACCGGCAGTTGCAACTGCTGCCTTCGGTGCTGGTGAGCTACAACACTGCGGCTCCGCTGGATATGGACCTGAATGCAACCCTGGTTTTTATGAAATCCTTCTGGGTGGGCGGCAGCTACCGCCTCGGCGATTCCTTCGACGCGCTGGCGGGGGTGGATCTTGGCAACGGATTGCGGGTAGGTTTCGGACTGGATTTCACCACCTCCGAATTGCAGAAACTGACGAACGGAAGCTGGGAAGTCATGCTGGGCTACACCTTCAAGTGTAAGACCTGCGAGGTGAACCACCTGCGCTTCTTTTAAAATGGCTCCCGCAGATTTCGCTGATTTCCGCGGATTGATTACGGAAAAAATCTGCGTTCATCTGCGAAATCTGCGGGAGAAAAAAATCCCCGATTTCTGACAGAACCCATGAATTATTCAAACATAGATTTATCATGAAAAATATTTTATTAAAAATACTGGTGCTGCTCGTCGTCCCAACGTGGTGGCTGGCGGCACAAACTCCACAGCCGGTGAGCCTGCAGGCGCCGCCGTCGAGCGGCTACTCCGTCGAAAATGTGGGCGAACTGAATTCGCAGTACCTCGACTACTGCGCGGTGACTTACCGCGATGGCGTAGTGTTTACCTCGGGCCGCGGTGGCCGCGGTGTGTTCGTCTGCGACGAAGACCTGGCCACGGGCCGGTACTCGGATTTGTACTTTGCGAAAGCCGACGCTGAAGGCCGGTTTTTTCAACCCGAAATGCTCTACGGCGACGTGAACGGCAAATACCACGACGGCACAGCCACTTTCACGCCGGACGGCGAAACCATGATCTTCTCCAGAAACAACCGGGACGGTCAGAACAAGGCCGGCATGATCGACCTGAAAATCTACAGTGCCAAACGCAAAAAGGGCGACTGGGTAAACACGAAGGAACTGCCTTTCAACAGCCCTGATTATGCCACCTGCCACCCGTCGCTGTCGGCGGATGGCACGCTGCTGTTTTTTGCCTCCAACCGCCCCGGTGGCTATGGCGGCATGGACATTTACGTGGTGAAAAAACTGGGCGATGACTGGGGCGTTCCCGTCAACCTGGGGCCGGTAGTGAACACGATGGGCCACGACATTTTCCCGTTCATCGCTGCTGACGGTACGCTGTACTTTTCTTCGGACGGGCATGCGGGCTACGGCGGGCTGGATGTGTATTCGGTGAAAATGGAAGGCATGACGCCGGGAAATTTCATCCACTTGCCAACGCCCGTCAATTCGCAGCACGATGATTTTGGTTTTACTTCTGAAATAACGGAACGAAAAGGCTACCTGACTTCCAACCGCCCCGGCGGCAAAGGACAGGACGACATCTACCGCTGGAAATTCAACGGCGTAAAACCCGTGCTGGCGAGCATCTGCGTGGTGGAAAAAGCAACCGGCATCCGCATCAACGATGCCAGCCTGCGCATTCGTCCGGCAGGTGTACCTGATTGGGGTTGGGATGAAACGGATCCCCGCAACTTTACCGACCCTGCCAGCGAGCTCGTTTCACTAAAAAATGAAAAAACAACCCAACCGCCGCACACTTTCACAAGAAGCTGCGACGTGCAGATGCCGGTTTACCCCGGTAGTTTTTACGTGGTGGAGGTGCAGAAAAAAGGCTACCAGCCCGTGAAGCTGCAAGTGTCGGCCAATGAAATGACGCTGAACCCTGAATTTCTCGTACCCATCGAAATGCCGGCGGTGAAATCCTTCACCGGCGTCGTGCGGGATCAGGCTGCGGATATTCCGCTGATGGGGGCTGTCGTCAAGGTGGAGAATAAGTGCACGGGTGAAGTTTTGACCCTGCAAACGGATGCGAGCGGCAGTTTCAATTTTAACTTCGATTGTCGCTGCGACTACGAGGTGACGGCGGAGAAAAACGGTTTTGACGCCCGTGAAAAACTTTGGAAAGCAATAGACATGGACTGCGGCGAAGACCTCCCCGTGGTGGCCATGTACCTCACACCTGAGCCGAAAACACCGGAACTGGAAGTCGGCACGGTCATCAAACTGGAAAATGTGTACTACGACTACGACCGCTACTTCATCCGCTCGGATGCCGCTGAAGACCTCGACCATGTGGTGGATTTGATGAAAAAATATCCGTCGCTGGAAATCGAACTGGGCTCCCACACCGATGCCCGTGGCTCCGACAGCTACAACCTGCAACTTTCACAAAAGCGGGCCGAAGCTGCCGTGGTCTATATCATTTCAAAAGGAATCAGCGCCGACCGCCTGCAAGCCAAAGGCTACGGCGAAACGCAACTGGTCAACCACTGCGCCAACGGCGTAACCTGCACCGATACCGAACACCAGCAAAACCGCCGCACGGAAATCAAAATCACCCGGCTGGAAGAGAAGGGCGTGAGGTATTGACGACGGGTGTGTTTGTGTGTTTGTGGGGCGACTCTCCAAAGTCTGAAAAAATAGGGAAGGTCTGGTGCCTGTTTGGCATCAGACCTTTTTTTTGTGGGACTGATCTCAAAACTTGCCTAATTTGGCCGGAGTAAAACGAACCCCTGCATCCTGATTTACGATGCTGCGATACTTGATATTTGATTTTGATCCTCCCCCAAACACACAAACACACAAAAACGCAAACACAAAAATATGCCCATCGCCCTTACCCGTCCCGTCAGCCCGAATATGGCTGAATGCGAACTGACCCACTTCGAGCGCCAGCCCATCGACATTGCCCTGGCAGAAAAACAGCATGAAGAATACGAAGACGTCCTCCGTGCCCTCGGCTGCGAGATCGTGCACCTGCCGGAGCTTGAATTTCATCCCGACAGCGTGTTCGTGGAAGACTGCGCCGTGGTGCTCGAAGAAGTGGCCATCATCACCTGGCCCGGCGCTGAAACCCGGCGGGGCGAGGTACATTCCGTAGCGGAAGCCCTGGAGCCGTACCGCAAGAAAATCTACTACATCGAAGACCCGGGTGTACTTGATGGGGGCGATGTGCTGGTGGTTGGCAAGCAAATCTGGGTCGGGATGTCCAGCCGCAGCAACACGGCGGCGCTGCTGCAAATGCAGCAAATTTTAGCCCCGCTCGGCTACCTCGTGCAGGGCGTGAAAGTCAAAAACTGCCTGCACCTCAAATCGGCGGTAACAGCGGTAGGTCCGGATACCCTGCTGCTCAACCCCGACTGGATCGATGCCTCCATTTTTGAAGATTTCAACATCATCGAAACGCACCCCGACGAGCCGGGCGCTGCCAATGCCCTGCTGATCGGCGAGGACGTGGTCTATCCGGCCGACTTTCCGATGACGGCGCTGCGGCTGGCTGAGGCGGGTATCGAGCTGTTTCTGGTGGACAATTCGGAGGTGATCAAAGCGGAGGGGGGAGTGACGTGTTGCAGTGTGGTGTTTTAAAATGAGAACCAGAAAACGAACGGGTTACTGGGCTGGTTATTTTTTAGACAAATCACGGTGATTTCAAAAAACACCGTGATTTTGACTCGATTTATCAATTTTCAATGTGTGCATCTGTAAACGCCGCTAAATAGCGCCAGCCACCACCTCCCACCAATGATAAATATTTGTTAACCAATCTTTTAACTCGATGACTTTTCCCCCTCAGTTGTTTTACAGGTGAGTATTTTATCCAAAAACCTGTAAAAAAGAAAAGTCATGAATAAGATAGCATTCTTCTTCGCTACCCTCGCAACGGCCCTCCTCCTGGCCGCCTGCTCAGGCCCGCAGCCAGCTGTAAGCAAAAAAGAACACCCGTTTTACGACAACTCCGTCGTCATATTTGCCCGGCCGGAGTCGTTTTCCATCGCCAATCTGCTGCGGCAGCTGCCCGGCGTGCAGGTAAGTGAATCGTTGAACAACACCACCGTTTTCGTGCGGGGAGGCCAGCCGCTGTTCGTCCTCGATGGCATGCGAATAGGCCGCAGTTTTAACGAAATCAACGAACTGATTAACGTCCGGGACGTCACCGCCATCGAGCTGCTGCGTGATCCGACGGATACGATGATTTATGGGCCGGGGACGCAATTCGGCGTCATCATCATTCATACGACGCCGCTGGAGTGGTTTGAAAATCAGTGAGTCGGCGAGTTCGTCCGGCAACTCTTGGAGAGAGGCGTGTGGGGTGACCCACCACACAAAAAAACTTACCTTTGGAGGCATTATTTTTATTTTGAAACAACCACCTCCCATGCCTGAAATCACCGAAATCTTCTACCCGAAAACCCGCTCCGAGTGGCGCCACTGGCTCCGGACCCACCACCTGACCAAGTCCGAAGTCTGGCTACGCCGTTTCAGGAAAGCAACCGGCAAGCCCTGCATCACTTACGACGAGCTGGTCGAAGAGTGCCTCTGCTTCGGCTGGATCGACGGCGTGATTAAAAAGCTGGACGACGAAAGCAACGTGCAGCGCATCACCCCCCGCCGCAAAAAAGGCACCTACCTCAGCGAACTCAACCGCCAGCGGGTCTGGAAACTGCAAAATCTCGGACTGATGACCCCCGCCGGCATCGCTCCCATCGAAGACCAGCTCGGCTCACCCGGCGATCCCTTCGATATTCCCGATTGGGTGCTCGAACAACTACAGGCCGACCCCGAAGTCTGGAAGAACTTTGCGGCGTTTCCCCGTTTTTACCAGCGCCTGAAAGTCGGCTGGATCGGTGAAATCCGCAACGACAGCCAGCGGGCCGAAGCGCAAAAACGGCTGAATTATCTGATCAAAATGACAGCCCAGGGCAAGCGCTACGGCACCGAGCCGCTCGCCGGCTTGAGTGAAATATGAAAAATAGAAGGTCAAAGAACACGCTGACATGCCCAGGATGTTTAATTTTGATTGAAAATAGGTTCTTAAAACTCGAATGGATATAATAATTGTTATTCTACTCGTGCTGCTATCCGGGGCGTTCAGCGGCTTGACGCTCGGCTTTTTCAGCCTCAACCTCACCTCGCTCGAACGGAAAATAAGGCTGGGCAACGAAAGGGCTAAAAAAGTTTATCCGGTCAGGAAAAACGGCAACCTCCTGCTTTGCACCCTGCTGCTGGGCAACGTCGCCGTCAACTCTACGATGGCGATTTTTCTGGGAAATATTGCCACCGGGGTGGTAGCGGGCTTCGTCGCCACCGGATTGATTGTTGTTTTCGGTGAAATCATTCCCCAGGCCGTCTTCTCCCGTCACGCCCTGAAGTTCGGATCAAGAACCGTGTGGTTGGTGCGCATTTTCATCTTCATTTTTTACCCGGTGGCCTACCCGCTATCCTGGCTGCTCGACAAAGCGCTGGGGGAGGAGCTGGCAACGGTTTGGGATAAAAAGGAAATCGAGGAGATCATCCGCCACCACGAAGACGCCGAAGAAAGCGAAATCGATGCCGACGAAGAACGCATCCTGCTCGGCGCCCTCACTTTCTCTGACATGACGGCGAAGATGACGGCAACGCCCCGGCCGGTGGTGTTCACCCTCCGTTTCACCCAGGTCATCGACTGGCCGCTCATTCAGATCATCAAGGAAAAAGGCTTTTCCCGCATCCCGGTCTATGCGGAGAACTCGATTGAAACCCTCGCCGGTTATTTATTGGTGAAAGACCTGCTCGGCATCGACCTGAACGCTGGCCACACCGTCGGCGAGTTCACCAGAAAGGACGTACTGTTCGTTTCCGAGACCATCAAGCTCGACGATCTGCTCAACCGGTTTTTAACCAAGAAATCGCACCTCGCCTGCATCTATGACGAATACGGATCTTTCACCGGCGTCGTCACCCTGGAAGATATCATGGAGGAAATCCTCAACGAAGACATCATCGACGAGGCCGACAAAACCCACGACCTCAGAGCCCTGGCCCAAATGATGGCCAAACGGAAGATGCAGGAGTGATTGTAGTAAATTGAATTCGTAACATTATATGTAAGGTGTGTGAAATAACCGGTTGAAACGGTTGAGCCCTCCACCATCTCAACCCTCTCAACCCTCTCAACCAGTAATTCCGCACACGTTGCCAAAACTGCCACTCAATGAAAATCAAACTCGTATCCCTGCTTGCAGCGCTGCTGTTTTTTGCTTGTAAAAACAATTCCTCCAATACAGCAGAAGCCACCGAAACGCCTGCCACCGAAGCCGGCGTCCGCATGATTCCCGTGAAAACATCCGCCGGCACCTTCAACGTCTGGACGAAGAAGGTAGGTGAAAACCCGAAGGTCAAAGTGCTGCTGCTGCACGGCGGCCCCGCCATGACCACCGAATACATGGAGTGCTTCGAAGACTATCTGCCCAAAGAAGGCTGGGAAATGTACTACTACCACCAGCTCGGTTCCTACCTCAGCGACCAGCCCGACAACGACGACCTCTGGGAAATCGACCGCTTCGTCGAAGAAGTCGAGCAGGTGCGGCAGGCGCTCGGCCTCACCAAAGACAACTGCTACCTCATCGGCAACTCCTGGGGCGGCATGCTCGGCATGCAGTACGCCCTCAAATACCAGGACAGCATCAAGGCCCTCGTTGTCAGCAACATGCAGGGTAGCTTCCCCGCCTACGCCGCCTACAATGCCAAGCTCCGCAGCCAGATGCGCCCCTCCCTCATCGACAGCCTGAAAGCGTTCGAAGACAAAGGCGACTACGCCAATCCGGACTACCTCAACCTCGTCGTCGAGGAGTACTACCGCAAGCACATCTGCCGGATGAATCCCTTCCCCGATGGTTTCCAGCGGGCGATGGATCACGTCAACGGCCATATCTACGAACTGATGCAGGGGCCCAGCGAGTTTGTGCCCGGCGGCCGCCTCGCCACCTGGGACATCATGGACGAGCTGAAAAACATCCGCATCCCGACCCTCATGATCGGCGCCAAATACGATACGATGGACCCCGCCGCGATGGAAACAATGGCCGGTCTTGTGCAAAACGGCCGCTACCTCTACTGTCCCGAAGGCTCACACCTGGCCATGTGGGACGATCAGGCGCACTTCTTCCCCGGGGTGATTCAGTTCATCAAAGATGTGGATGCAGGTAAAATGTAGGATAAAAACATGCACTTCCTCACCGCAGAACAAATCGAGCAGCATACCGATTTCACCGAACTGGTGGAAGTGCTGCGCCATGCGTTCCGCTCTAATCTCATCACGCCGCAGCGCCACCATCACCAGGTTGAAAACCCGGCCGCAGGCATCGACTCCACGCTGCTGCTCATGCCTTGCTGGCAGCCCGGTGAGCGCCTCGGCGTGAAAGTCGTCAGTGTTTTTCCTGAAAACGGCAAGCTCCAGCTGCCCAGCATTCACGGCATCTACATTTTGATGGATGGAAAAACCGGCATCGTGAAAGCCCTGCTCGACGGCAAGGCACTCACCGCCAAACGCACGGCTGCGGCCTCCGCGCTGGCCTCCGGATTTTTATCGAAAAAAGACAGTCGCTCGTTGCTCATGATCGGCACGGGCGCGCAGGCGCCTGATCTCATCCGGGCGCATGCGGCCGTGCGGCCCATCACGCAGGTTTTTGTCTGGGGCCGCAATGTTGAAAAGGCAAAACAGCTGGCCGCCGGTTTTCAAAATGAAAGCTACACCGTGCAAGCCGTCGAACGAAAGGAAGACGTGATGGGCGAGGTGGACATCATCTCCTGCGCCACACTGAGCGAATCGCCGTTGGTCTTTGGTGAAAAACTGCGGCCCGGCCAGCACCTCGACCTCGTCGGTTCTTTCAAAAAAAATATGCGGGAAGCAGACGATGAGACCATCCGCCGCTCGGACATTTACGTCGATACCTTCGGCGCTCTGGATGAAACCGGCGACCTGGCTACGCCCATCGCCACCGGTCTTTTAAAACCGGAAAATATCCGGGCTGATCTCGCCCAGCTTTGCAAGGGTGAAAAACCAGGACGCATGTCCGACGAGGCGATCACGGTTTTCAAATCTGTAGGGCATGCGTCGGAGGATTTGGCGGGGGCGGAGTATTATTTTCGTAAAATTTTTACGCGAGGAGGATTGGAACGCGGATGACACGGATTGGGCGGATGAAAACGGATTTTGCGAGTGGGTGAAAAAAAATCCGTTTTCATCCGCCCAATCCGTGTCATCCGCGTTCCAATCCTCCTCGCGCTGCATCGTTCCAAAAAGATGTTTCTAAAAAACAAACCCATCCGATTCAATCCGCCGGAAGGCTGGCAACAAATCAAAACCATCGACATGCACACCTGCGGCGAACCCCTGCGTGTCATCGTCGAGGGCTTCCCGGAGTTGCAGGGCAACAACGTCCTCGAATACCGCCGCTACATCCGGGAACATTACGACCACCTGCGCACAGCGCTCATGTTCGAGCCCCGTGGCCATGCCGATATGTACGGCTGCCTGCTGCTGCCACCAAACGACGAAGGCGCCGACTTCGGCATCCTTTTCATGCACAATGAAGGCTACTCGACCATGTGCGGCCATGCCGTCATTGCCATCACGAAGCTGGCCGTGGAAATGGGCTGGGTGAAAAAAACGGAACCGGAAACCATCGTGAAAATCGACGCTCCCTGCGGCCGCATCACCGCGTTTGCGAAGCTGGAAAAAGGTAGGGTAGGAGGTGTGCGTTTTCACTGCGTGCCCTCCTTCGTCGTCGGCCTCGACCGGGAGGTGACAGTGGCTGGTTTGGGAAAAATAACATACGACCTGGCCTACGGCGGCGCATTTTACGCCTACGTCGATGCCCGTCAGATCGGTCTGGATCTGACACCGGAAAACTACCGCCGCATCATCCAAACCGGCATGGACATCAAACACGCCGTGATGGCTGCCGATGGTGAAATCAGGCACCCGTTTGAGGAGGATTTGAGTTTTCTGTACGGCACCATTTTCATTGGCGGGCCGGTGACGGCGGGGCTTGACAGCCGCAACGTCTGCGTATTTGCCGAAGGCGAAGTGGACCGCTGCCCGACGGGTTCGGGCGTGTCGGGGCGTATGGCAATTCATTTTGAACGGGGTGAAATTGGTTTGGGTGAAACGATGTCCATCGAGAGCATCACCGGCAGCGTTTTTCACGGTTCGGTGGTAGAGGTGGTGGACTTCGGGCCGTTTCGTGCGGTAATCCCACAGGTGGAGGGTACGGCGCACGTGACGGGGCAGCATGTTTTTTTGATCGATCCGCAGGATGCGATGGGGGAGGGATTTATATTGCGGTAAGGACTTGTTGGAGATAGTCCGACAAAACAGTAGTTGGTGTAAAAACATCCTATTGAGGCTACCAACTTAGCGCGATAAATTTTTTTTCCTCGATGTGTATCCTTTAATGTTAACATACGTATATATTTGCTGCTCAAAGGAAGCAACTTTACTGCATCGATAAGATGTATGAAAACATAAATTTGTCGAGAACCCCTTCCGGATTTTCGGCGACGGGAAGAATTGGTTTTTTGGGGTTAAAAGAGGCGGCTCGTTCTTAGGAACGGCCGTCTTTTTTCATGTCCGGTTAGGTTTTCCGTTGAAGATTCGGCAAACTTTTTGACAGATATCTATAAAACATAAAGAGATTGTTTTCATTTGGTTTTTTGGGGTTATTTAAGACGGCGCCTTTCCCGAGGCGACCGTCTTTTTCACGCCCCGTAAGCCTGTTTACCATTACTTCTTTCTGAACATAAGAAAATTGTTTTCATTTGGTTTTTTGGGGTTATATTCCGCGGCCATCCGAAAGAATGGCCGTTTTTTTTTTTAGTTTTATGTTAATCGCGCTCATTTCAAAAGACGAAAGATTTTAACGCCACGTCCGTTGGTTAGGCCTCCGGCATTACTCGGAAAGATATGGCAGTAAGACGCAGGCATGCCTTTGAGTGGGCAGAAGGCCGTTTTACCATACCCCCTTTCCCTCCACGAATTTCAAAAATTCCTCACGTTTCCCCTTGCTCACCGGCAGCCGCTCCTTGCCGATGTGCAGCAGGTTCCCCTCTATTTTCTGCACGTGGTCGATGTTCACGATGTACGTCCGGTGGATACGGATGAAATGCTCCGGGGGCAGCAACTCTTCCAGCCGTTGCAGCGCCAGCCGTGCCACGATGCGTTCCGTGGGCGTGTGAATGCGCACATACTCCCGCAGGCTTTCGATGAAAAGGATGTCCCGGAAGTTCACCTTCACGATCTGGTGATCTGTTTTCACAAAAAAATAATCGTCGGCAGGCGGAGCGACAGGCGAGCCTTTTTTACCCAAAACCCTGGCCACCGAACGGTAAAACCGCTCGAACTCGATAGGCTTCAGCAGGTAATCCGCCACGTCGAGTTCGTAGCCCTCGAGGGCAAACTCGGAGTAGGCCGTGGTGAGGATGGTGGCGGGTGGGTTATTCAGCATTTTCAGCAACTCCAGCCCCGTCAGGTCCGGCATCTGGATGTCGAGGAAGAGCAGGTCGATCGGTTTTTCCTGTAAAATCGTGCGGGCAGCTATGGCGCTGTGGGCGGTAGCGGTCAGTTCCAGTTCGGGTATTTTTGAAACGTAGGCGGCGAGCAGTTCGACGGCCGGTTTTTCATCATCCACGACGAGGGTGCGGAGTTTTTGCATGGCAGGTTATTTTGGGTAAAAGTACGTTCCGTTTGGCAGAACCTGTGTAAATTTGGCTATCGGTCAGTGGCGAAAGCTAAAAGCCAACGGCCAACAGCTAAAAGCACAAACCCATGCCGACTGTCAAATTCACCTATGCGCTGAAGCGTTTCTTTCCGCAATTGCAGGACACGCCCGTAAAAAGCGACACCCTGCCCAGCCTCTTGCAGGCCATCGACCGCCACTATCCCGGCATCCAAAGCTACATCGTAGACGAACGTGGGTCGCTGCGCAAACACGTCAACATTTTCATCGACGGCGAACTCATCCGTGACCGTGAAACCCTCGGCGATACCTTCGGTGAAAACAGCGAAATATTCATCATGCAAGCCCTCTCGGGAGGGTGAAATTAATGAATAATGAATAATGATGAATGGTTAATGCCCGGCGGTGGCCACTATTAACTATTAACCATTCATCATTATTCATTAAAAAAAGCTTATGAAAAATACCCTCCTCCTCGGTACCCGCAAGGGTCTCATCGTCTGCCGCAAAAAAGCGGCGGACTGGAAAATTGACGACATTCACTTCGAAGGCATCCCCGTCTCCATCGCCTGGGCCGACGAGCGCAACGGCCACTGGTGGGCCTGCCTCGACCACGGTCACTGGGGCGTGAAAATGCACCGCTCCCCCGATCAGGGCGCAACCTGGGAGGAAGTCACAGCCCCCGCTTACCCCGAAGGGCTGGAGATCAAGGAGGGCGTACCCGCCACCACCCGCTACCTCTGGGCCATGCAGCACGGCGGCGCTTCGAACCCCAACCGCCTCTGGGTAGGCACCGAGCCGGGCGGACTCTTCCGCAGCGACGACGGCGGCAGTAGTTTCCGCCTCATCGAATCCCTCTGGAACCACCCGACCCGCCCGGAGCAATGGTTCGGCGGCGGACGTGACCATGCGGGCATTCACTCCGTCGTGGTCGATCCCCGCAACGAGGACCGGGTGCTGGTAGGCATCAGCGTTGCCGGGGTATTTGAAACGACTGACGCCGGGAAGACCTGGGCCATCCGCAACAAGGGCCTGCGTGCCGATTTCATGCCCGATCCTTATGCTGAAATGAGCCACGATCCGCACATCCTCGTGGCGGCCCCCTCCAATCCCGACGTGCTTTGGCAGCAAAACCACTGCGGTATTTTCCGCTCCACCGACGGAGCAGCGAGTTGGGAAGACGTCAGCGAGGCGGAAGGCCCCGCCAAATTCGGTTTCGCCCTCGCCGTCGCCGGCGATAATCCTGACCAAGCCTGGGTAGCCCCGGCCGTCAGCGATGTGACGAGGGTGGCGGTGAAAAATGCCCTCTGCATCAGCCGCACGGATGATGGTGGTAAAACATGGAAAGATTTCCGGAAAGGCCTGCCGCAGGATTACAGCTTCGACATCGTGTACCGCCATGCGCTGGCTGCCTCCGGCGACGAGGTGGTTTTCGGCACAACGACCGGTAATGTGTTCCTGTCGGGGGATCGTGGCGAGACGTGGCAGGTGTTGAGTAACTACCTGCCGATGGTGTATTCGGTGATGTTTTGCTGATGAAATTTTATGTAAGTTTGTAAAAAATCAAACGATATGGTTGCAATGCGAGAGGCTCCGTACAAGGAGAAAAAACCCAGGAAGATTTCCATCCAGACTTTCCTCGAAAAGTACCGGAAGGGAGGCCCCGGTGTCAAGTATGAATTCAACAACGGCATCATTGAGAAAACGGAAACCATGAAACTCAAAGAAAACTTCATCATTCAAAACCTCAGAACGGTTTTCACAGAAACACCCGCCTATAAAAACAGAGGCTCTCTGGAATGCGAACTGGAAGTCTGGACATCCAAAACCCAATGGCGCAAACCCGACATGGCCTACATTACCCTCGAACAAACTCGTGCCGCTGCCGACGGCGCCGAACCGATGCCGGAATTTGTGATCGAGGTAATTTCAAAAAATGATGAAGTGAATGTTGTGAAAGGCAAGGTTTACGAATATTTCAAGGCAGGTGTAAAAATTCTCTGGCACATCTTCCCGGACTTCAACCGGGTTGAAATTTACCGTTCGCCCGACGACATCGAGGTTTGCAGTGGTGAGAAAGTTTGCAGTGCCGAGCCGGTCGTCGAGGGGTTTAAAATAGTTGCGAAGGCAATTTTTAAAAAGCCGTAAGCGGCTCAGCTTAGCTCGATTTTCACCTCCACCGCAAAAACCCCCTCCTCCTTCCTCACCTCTACCGTATGCCTGCCCGGATACGCCAGATCCAGCAGCCGCTCCGCATTTTTCAATCCAAACCCTTCATCGCTCACGCCGCTGGGCCGGAAAGAATTTTCGATCAAAAAATGCAACTGCGCTCCATCCACTGCCAGGTTGATGTTCACGAACGCCTCCGGGTTCGTCTCGGCGTCGCCGTGTTTGAAGCTGTTTTCAATGAAATTGATGAGAATCAACGGGGCAATCTCATGGTGGCCTTCGATGCCTTCCGAGTAAAAATCGACGTGCAGGGCGTCACCATGCTTGAGGCGTTGCAGGGCGATGTAGTCTTGCAGCATTTCCGCTTCCTTGCGCAGACTGACCCGCTCCCGGCTGCCGTCGTAGAGGTGATAGCGCATGATCTTGGAGAGGGTGGCGACCATCGGGGCGGCGTTGGAATCCTGCCGGTAGGCGAGAGAGTAGATGTTGTTCAGGGTGTTGAAAAGGAAGTGCGGGTTGACCTGTGTTTTCAGGAATTTCAGCTCGCCCGCCAGTTTTTCTTTTTCATAAAAATGCTCCTGCTCCCGGTCTTTCAGCCACTGCACGAAGCCGCCGAACATGGTGCTCAGCACGAACAACACCAGCACCTGCACCGACAGCAGGAACGTGCCCGCCCAGCCGAAGCGGTCCGTCAGGTGCATCCCGAACAGATGCTCCGTGTTCAAACGGATCAATATCATCGCTGTGATAAAAACCAGGCCCAACAGCCCGAAGCGGAGGTAGTTTTTTTTCAATAAAAAAGGCTCGATGAACAGCAGGTTGCCATACACGACGAGCAACCCGAAAACGAGGCTGTTGGCGATGAAATTCCAGCCTTCCCGGCCCTCCGACAGGATGTAGCCGCCTGTGCCGACGAGGCTGGCGTAGAAAATCCAAAAGACGGAATGGGCGAAGATTGCGGTGTTATTTTTCATAAAAACAATTGCCTGGGCAAATGTAACCTTTGTAAAACACCGCTGCCACTTTAAGCAATCAACCGCCGTTTTTCCGCTGCGAACGGCCCGAAATGAAAAGCGGCCGCCCGGGAAACTCCCCGGCAGCCGCCACATTGTTATCATCAGATTTTACTTCTTCGTGTAGGTCACGGAGATAGTGTAGGTCACGCCTTCTTCCACAACTTTGAAGTCGGCCTTGAAGGTGCTGCCCTTCAATTCCGAGATGTCCCAGCTTTCCGTTTCGCCGTCCTGGGTGATGGAAAGGATGGTTTGGGTCGTGTTGAAAGTCCAGGTTCCGGTCGTGGTTTGCGGGGCGTTTGGCTGGCATTTGCTGGGGCCTTCGTCGAAGTTGACCTTGCCATCCGTTTTAAAGATGGTGATGTCGTCCTTGATGCAAGCGGGCAATTGTGCGTACACGTTCGTCACCGGGGTGCCGAACCAGTCGATGGCCGGGTCGGAGGTCATGGCGGTGAGTTGCCATTGGCCACCGGTCAGGATTTTCACTTTGTCGGGGGCAGCGTCGTCGTCTTTTTTGCAACTGGTGGTTGAGAAAAGGGCAACAGCGCCCAGCATGACCACGAGGGTCTTTAATGAGATCGTTTTCATAAGTCGGATGATTTTTAGATTGTGATTGATTGTTTTAAAATAGATTGGTTGAGAAGGGTTGATGAAGGTTGAGAAGGGTTGATTTTGCAAAAGAGCCGGACCTTTCTCAACCCTTCTCAACCTTCCTCAACTTTTATCAACCTAAAGTTCAGGCCGCTTGTGCGAGTGCGTCTTCGAGTTTTTCAAAATCGGAAAATGGAAGCACGTTCTCCGCCACCACCATGACCTGCTGAAAAAACGGCGCCGGTGCTCCGGCCTGCATGCCGCCCAGCATTTCCCGGCGCTCGGCAGCGTTCAGGGCCGGCAGGATGTATTTCATCCAGGCCAGCATCTTGTCAGGCGGAATGTTGCGGATGATCTGGCCGTGAATGCCGAGCATTTCTTCCTGGGTAAAATGCTGCCACATCAGCGTTTGCGTGACCCGCTCCTCTTCCAGCATGTGCTCAAGGTGGGCGGCGTGCAGTTCACTCAGTTCCTGGTAAAATTCGTAGCCGGTGCGTTGGGCCTCCTCCGGTGAAATAGCCGGGTCGAGGATGCGGTTCAGTTTGGCGATCAATTCTTCCTGTTGGGCGTAGAGGCGTTCGTGATCTTCTTCGTCGTGTTCAGCGCTGCCGGGCGCTCTGGCTTCCAGCGGTTTCAGGATGAATTCATTTTCGATGTGGGCATGCTCTTCGAGCAGGTCGCCGAATTCAACCAGTTGGGCTTTCAGGTCTTCGACAGCGGTTTTGTCGGTGTAGTCGATGTTTCCCGCTTTAATGGAAAGCTGGGGAAAGGCGTAACGGATGCCTTTGTGCGGTGTAAGCACCAATGAAATTTTAGAGGATGACATGTAGATTGTTTTAGTGGTTTTAAAAAATAAAAGTCGGGTGAAACAGTAGCGTGTGTTCGATTCATTTGACGATGCAAAGTTGCAGGGTTGCTGCAGGCGGCGAAATCGCATGAAAGGCTGAGTTTCGTTGAAACATGCATGAAAGCAGGTTTTTTCGGCATGAAATGATTTTTCCAGCCGATGGAATGAACGTAAAGCCGGACGAAAGCACCTGCCCGGGCTTCCCGCTGTTTTTTTGAAATCACATCAATGTGCGATTGTTGTTTTTGCTAAAAAATTAATGTCTGGTTGCCGCTGCCGATCCACTCGCAGGAATTCCCCCGCCATTCGTTGCATTTTTTTTTAAAACGGCAGGATTGCACCCACTTTTGACCCGGTTATTTTGAAATCACAAAACCGAATGTCATGTCTGCAAAAATCTTATTCTATCTCACTGCACTTTTTTTACTCCCGTTCGCAGGCTGCGGCGACCGTCATCATGGCGTAGCGGTGGAGGTGCAGTTAGACAACGGTAAAAAATGGGCTGCCAATCCTGAAACGACCCAGGGAATCGCCAATATGGTTGCACAGATCAATGCCTTTCAGGGGACAGACGAGGCTGGCTACGATCAACTGGCCAGCCAATTGAATAATGAATTCCAGTTGATTTTTAAAAACTGCACGATGAAGGGTGAAGGCCATGAGCAGTTGCACAATTTTCTTTTGCCGATGAAGGCTATGGTTGAAGGTTTGGAAGAAGGACCGGCTGCCGAACGGCATAAAAGCCTCGAGACATTGGGACAGCATCTTGCCGGGTACTCCAACTATTTTGAATGATCAAAAACCAGCTTTCGTGAAAAAATTATCCTGTCAAATTCTTTTGATCATCCTGTTGAATGCCTTTGGCTGGCAGTGGGGCGTTTCACAAAATATCACCCTCCGGGATTGCTACCGCCTCGCTGAGTCCAACACGGCCATTTCACAAAACCCGCAACTGCTTGAAAATCTGACGAATCTGCGTCTAGAAAATATTGACGCCAGCCGCTTACCCTCCGTTCAGTGGAATGCAAGGGCGACGATGCAGAATGAGATTTTCGGCCTGCCCTTCGACTTCCCCGGCGTGGACGTCAGCATTCCGCTGTACAGCATCACGACCAACCTCGAAGCCAACTACCTGATCTACGACGGTGGCCTGGCTGAGGCCCGCAAGGTGGTCGAAAAAGCCAAACTCGCCACCGACCGCCAATCCGTCGCCGTGGAATTGAACAAGCTGAGAGAGCAGGTGGACAAATTTTACTTCGGGGCGCTGTTGCTACAGGAGCAAAGTCGCCTGCTGGAAGTCACCCGCAGCGACCTGGCAGCGAAGGCTGAGCAGTTAGTCGCCGCCGTCCGCCACGGCGTAGCCCTGGAAAGCGATCTGAAAAAAGTACAGGTCGAACAACTCCGCATCCGCTCAAAAATCGAGGAGGTTCGGAGCGACCGCAGGGCCATGTTGGCCGTGCTTGGCAGTTTGACCAATCAAAATTTTGATGAAAATATCCAGTTGGAACTGCCCCCTCAACAATCAAACAATTCAACAATCCAGCAATCCAATCGCCCCGAACTCGCCCTCTTCGACCTCCAAAAACAGCAAATTTTAGCCACCGAAGGTTTGATCAATGCGGCGAACAAGCCCAAGGTCGGCGCTTTCGTGACAGCGGGTGTGGGCTATCCCGACCCGCTGAACTTTTTTGATGAAAAAGTCAGTCCCTATGTCGTGGGCGGCGTGCAGTTCACCTGGAAGTTTTGGGACTGGAAGCAGTCCGACCGGGAGCGGCAGCAGTTGGCCGTTCAGTCGCAACTCATTGATAATCAAAAGAAAAGTTTTGAGCAAACGATTGAAAACCTGGACGGAAAGTTTCAGGAAGAAATTTCAAAAATAAAAAACCAGATCGCCGCCGACGAAGAAATTGCGAAGCTGCAAGCCGAGATTTTGACCCAGCTTTCATCGCAGTTGGAGCATGGCGTGATCACCACAACGGATTATTTGCTGCAAAGCAATGCCGAGTTGCAGGCCCGTTTGACGACGGAAACGCACCGGGTGCAGTTGGCGCAGGTGGAGGCGGCTTGGCGGACGTGGAGGGGAGGGGAGTAGGATTTAGAATGTTGGAGTCTGCCGGTTATCGAGTACGGCCATGATTTCTACTTCTTTTCGAACTTGGTCGATTCGGTAGAATGCGCTGACTTGTTTTGTGACGACGCATTTTCTAAGGCCAGGAAAATTTTGCGAGGGAGGAGAGGAGTACGGAAAGCGACCAATGGCTTCCATGGAGCGTTCCAATTTGTCGAGGAAATTATCACGGACTGCCGAAGACCAATTTTCTTCAAGGTAATCCAGAATTTGATGGAGTTGATCGTAAGCGGTTTGGGAGAGGTAAACTGGCATCATGAGTTTTGCCGGTTGCGTTGTTCTTTCATAAATTGTTGAAAATCAATTCTTTTACCTTGTTCAAGGTCTTTCAGGCCTTGTTTGATGAGCGATTTTTCACGGTCGCTCAACTCATCCCAAAAATCCACTCGTGGCTTGAGCAAGTTCTCGATTTGCTGGATGATATTTTCGTCTTCCAACTCTGCGAGGTACTCGATGATGCTTAGTTTTCTTGCTTCAATACTTGCATTCATGATGAAAAATTTAAGTCAAACAAAGTTAATAACAATTTTGAAAGCGGGTTTTCTCTTTTTCGGCCTGACGTTGCTTCTCGTCTCCTGCCAGCAGGAAGAAAACGGCGCCGACGCCTACGGCAATTTCGAAGCCACCGAAACCATCGTCTCCGCCGAGGCGAACGGTAAGTTGCTGTTCCTCAACGTCGAGGAGGGCAGGCCGCTGAAAGCAGGCGAACTCGTTGCCTTGGTGGACACGACACTGCTGCATTTGCAAAAACAGCAACTCCGGGCCACGCTCGGCACCATCGGCAAAAAAACGCAGGACCCGAATCCGCAGATCGCCGTGCTGGAAGGCCAGAAGGCCAACCTCATCCGGGAGCGTGACCGGGTGAAAGCCCTCCTCGCCGACAAGGCTGCCACACCCAAGCAACTCGACGACCTGAACGGTCAGATCGAAGTTGTTGACCGGCAAATCGCAGCGGCCCGCAAGCAGGCAGGCACGGCGAACACGGGTATTTTGGGTGAAAAAGACCCAGTGCTGGCGCAAATCCAGGTACTCGAAGAGCAGATCCGCCGCTGCTATGTGCGCAACCCGGTGAGCGGGACGGTTTTGACCAAAATCGCCGAGCCGTCGGAGGTGGTGGGCTTCGGCTCGCCACTCTACAAAATCGCCTCGCTCGACACGCTGGAACTGCGGGCCTACGTGAGTGGCGGCCAGTTGGCGAACCTGAAAATCGGGCAGTCGGTGACGGTGCAGATCGACGAAAAGGGTGGGGGAGTGCGTTCGCTTCCCGGCCAGGTAAGCTGGATTTCAAGCAAGGCAGAGTTTACACCGAAAACGATTCAGACGAAAGAGGAGCGGGTGAATCTGGTTTACGCCTTCAAGGTGCGGGCGGCGAACGACGGGGAGCTGAAGATCGGGATGCCGGGGGAGGTGGTGTTTAGTGGGCAGTCGGCAGTTGGAGGTAACGAGTAGCGTATATGAATTCAGCCATCAAAATATCCAATATCAGCAAATCCTTCGGCCCGGTCAAAGCCGTGAACGATATTTCACTGGAAGTAAAGCCCGGCGAAATCTTCGGCCTCATCGGTCCAGACGGTGCAGGCAAGACCACGCTGTTCCGCATCATCGCCACGCTGCTGCTGCCGGATGCCGGGATCGCCACCGTGCTGGGCTTCGATGCGGTGAAGGACTACCCGCAGGTGCGGCGGCGACTGGGCTACATGCCGGGCCGGTTTTCGCTCTATCAGGACCTGACGGTGCGGGAAAACATGGAGTTTTTCGCCGCTATTTTCGGCACGACGGTGGAGGAAAATTACCACCTCGTAAAAGAAATTTACTCGCAACTGGAGCCTTTCAAAAACCGCCGGGCCGGGGCGCTATCGGGCGGGATGAAACAAAAACTGGCCTTGAGTTGCGCCCTCATCCACGAGCCTGAACTGCTGCTGCTCGACGAACCGACGACTGGCGTGGATGCCGTCAGCCGTAAGGAATTCTGGGAAATGCTGGCCCGCCTCAAAGACCGGGGTATTACCATCCTCGTCAGTACGCCCTACATGGACGAGGCCAGCCTCTGCGACCGGATTGCGCTGATCCAGCATGGTAAAATTCTGTCGCTCGACACGCCGGACGGACTGCTGGCGGGTTTCAAAAAACCACTGCTGGCTGTGCGCTCGACGGACATGTACCGGCTCATCCAGGATCTTAGGAGCTATGCCTGGACGGACACGGCTTTCCCCTTCGGCGAGTATCTGCACCTGACGACTTTGCAGCCGGTACCGGAGGAGGCAGTCATGGATTTTTTAAAAGAAAAAGGACACGAAA
This sequence comes from Bacteroidota bacterium, assembly GCA_030147525.1. Lineage (GTDB taxonomy): Bacteria > Bacteroidota > Bacteroidia > Chitinophagales > Saprospiraceae > UBA6168. The sequence continues at coordinate 17,351 of JASBVF010000005.1, read as the reverse complement.
AAATAGAAGTGAAACAGGCAGCAGCGACGGTGGAGGATTGTTTTATGGATTTGATGCAGTGAGAAAATCAGGCTTGTTTTTTTAAAATACTCAGGTCAAACTCAAACCCCGGAAGTACCTCTTCGCCGGAAAGCCGGTGATCAAAGCCTTGGATTTCAGCGGGTTTAGTGTCAGGTTTAAAAATAAAAGCCCCCTGATCGACAGGGTCAATGAGCCAGGCAAGCCGGACGCCGTTGGCGATCCAGACGTTTGAAATTTTATTTTTTAAATCCTCCAAATCATCGGATGGACTACGCACTTCGATGATGAAATCGGGGACGATATGGGCAAATTTTTTCCACTCGGAAGCAGGTAGTTTTTTCAATCTGCCATGAGTAATAAAAGCGGCATCGGCCATTCGCTTTTCACCATTCGGTAAGATGAATAGTGTGGAAGGACTGAAAGTCATGCCGAGTTTGTGCTTGCGGTTCCAAAGACCAAGGTCAATATTGACCTCGTTTTCGAAGTTTCCTGATAGTAGTGAGACGGGGGACATGATGATGATATTTCCGTGTTTGTCTTGCTCGATGCGCAGGTCAGGATTTTGGAAGCAAAATTCTTCGAACTCTTCGTCGGTCATGGGTGAACGCAAGCCTTGCACCTCAATCCCTTCGAAGAAGAGGTGGATTTTGTCACTTTTGGCAGGTGATTTTTTTGATAAAACAGCAGCTTCCATTTCGATGGACTTTAATTTTTAGCCAAGTTAAGTGGATTTTTTTTAAATCAAAAATTGAGAGGAATGTCGGATTCCGTAGTCATACAAGCTGAAAACCTCACCAAAAAATTCGGCGATTTCACAGCCGTCAATGCCATCACTTTCGAGGTGAAGGCGGGTGAAATTTTCGGCTTCCTCGGCGCCAACGGGGCGGGCAAAACCACCGCCATGCGCATGCTCAACGGTCTGCTGCTGCCAACCAGCGGAGAGGGCAGGGTAGCGGGTTTCGACGTTTACCGGGAATCCGAAAAAATCAAGCGCAGCATCGGCTATATGAGCCAGCGGTTTTCGCTTTACGAGGATTTGACGGTACGGGAGAACATCCGATTTTTCGGCGGAATTTATGGCCTGAAACGCAGCCGGATCAAAGAAAAAACGAGCCGCCTGCTGCGGGAACTGGAACTGGAAAATGTTGAAAATCAATTGGTTAAATCCTTGCCCCTCGGCTGGAAACAGCGCCTCGCCTTTTCCATTGCCATCCTCCACGAGCCACGCATCGTCTTTCTCGACGAGCCGACGGGCGGGGTGGACCCGATCACCCGGCGGCAGTTCTGGGAGATGATCTACAAGGCGGCGAGCGGTGGCGTCACGGTCTTCGTCACCACGCACTACATGGATGAGGCGGAGTACTGCGACCGGGTTTCGATCATGGTGGATGGTAAAATCGAGGCGCTGGATACGCCGGGCGGTTTGAAGAAAACGTTCGGGGTGGGAAGTATGGATGAGGTGTTTTTGAAATTAGCGAGGGGGTGAAAAGTTTTGAACATCCTGCTCCAATGCCGAAACATCGTAACGAACCGGGATTCCCTTTTTCCCCAATTCATCCAAAAAAACAACTTTTGAAATACCGGCATATTTGGCGCATCTGCCGGGAGGCATGTGCCATTCAGTATAGAAAAAAACGGCCAGATCGAGGCGGGCTTCGGCTTCCGTTTTTCCGAGGCCTTCAAAATCTGGTTCCGGTATGGTGATGACTAAATTCATTTGATTGATTTTCAAACAAAAATACATTTTCTCCGGCAAAAGTGCCGCCGGGGTGCAGTTTTAAAAAACATGAAAAAATTCTGGGCATTCGTCAAAAAAGAATTCCGTCACATCCTCAGGGACCGGCGCACACTGCTCATCCTGCTGGGGATGCCGGTGGCGCAGATCATCATTTTCGGCTATGCGGTGACCAACGAATTCCGCAATGCCAGCATTGCCGTACTCGACCAGTCTCGGGATGAACTCAGCCGGGAACTGACAGACAAACTCACCGCCTCCGGCCATTTCCAACTGGTGGACGAAGCCCGCAGCTACGACGATCTGCACAGTTATTTTAAAAAAGGTAAAATCAAAATGGCCGTCGTCATCCCCTCCAATTTTACCCAAAAAATACAGCACGAAGGCGGCGCACAGGTGCAGTTCATCGCCGATGGCAGCGAACCGAACTATGCCTCCACCCTCGTCGCCTACGCTAACCAAATGGTCGCCGATTTTCAGCAGGGCCTGAATCCTTCAATCCTCCAATCCTCCAATCCCTCAATCCTCGTCGAAACCCGCATGCTCTACAACCCCGAACTCAAGAGTGCCTACCTCTTCGTGCCCGGCGTCATGGCGCTCATCCTGATGCTGATTTCGGCGATGATGACTTCGCTGACCATCGCAAGGGAAAAGGAACTGGGCACGATGGAACTGCTGCTCGTTTCACCCCTGCACCCGCTGCTGATCGTGGTGGGGAAGGTGGTGCCCTACGTTCTGCTGGCCTTTGGCATCGGCTTGATGATCCTGGGGCTGGGCGCTGCGGTTTTTGGCGTACCGGTGGTGGGGAGTTTGCTGCTGCTGCTGGCCATGAGCATGCTGTACGCATTGACGGCGCTATCGCTGGGGGTGCTGATCTCGGCACGGGTGGACACCCAGCAAACGGCTATGATGATTTCGCTGGTTGGGTTGATGCTACCCACGGTGCTGCTGTCGGATTTCATTTTTCCGCTGGCAAGCATGCCGGCGCCACTCCAGGTGATCGGGAATATTATCCCGGCGAGGTGGTTCATTTCCATCCTACGGGACATCATGCTGAAAGGCACGGGTTGGAATTACATCTGGCAGGAGGCGGCGATCCTGGGCGGCATGTCTTTGGTGCTGCTGCTGCTGGCGATGAAGAGTTTTAAGATCAGGTTGACTTGATTGTTTGATGGTTAAAATGGTTTGATTGCTTTGAAAATGAGATGATTATGAAAATATCAGGCGTACTTGAAACCTGCCTCTGCGCTGCCGATCTCGATGCGGCGGAGGTTTTTTATCGTGAAATACTGGGACTGGAAATGTTTGCCAAACAGCCCGGCCGCCACGTGTTTTTTCGCTGTGGGAATGCCGTGTTCCTGATTTTTAATCCTGAAATAACCGCCAGCGAAGTCACTACGATCAACGGCGATCTGGTCCCGCTGCACGGTACGACCGGCGCCGGGCATGTCTGCTTCAGGGTAGGGGAGGAGGAGATACCCCGCTGGCGGGAGCGGCTGAAAAAGGCCGGCGTGGAAATCGAGAGCGAAGTGAACTGGCCCAATGGAGGCACTTCTATTTACTTCCGTGACCCGGCGGGTAATTGCCTGGAATTGGCTCCCGGCCGTATCTGGGGATTACCGTAAAATTTGTTCCCCACAGACTTCGCTGATGGACGCAGATAAATCTTTTTGACATAAAAAATCTGCGCTCATCTGCGAAATCTGCGGGAGAAAACCTGGCTTGGCCATGCGCACCATTTTATTATTAGTCCAAAAAGAATTCCTGCAAATCCTCCGCAACCGGACGATGTTGCCCATCCTCATTGTGATGCCCGTCATTCAGTTGATCATCCTGTCGTTTGCGGCAACGCACGATATCAAAAACATCTCGCTGGCCGTGACGGATTACGACCGCTCCACCTCCTCCCGCCTGCTGGTGAGTAAGCTGACGGCCTCCGGCTATTTCAAACTGAAAGCCATGCCACTCAACGACGATGCAGCTTTCGATTTGATTGAAAACGACAAGGCCGATCTCGTCCTCACCATCCCCGCCAACTTCGAGCGGGATGTTTTACGAAAACAACCCACCAAACTGCAAATGCAGGTCAACGCCATCAACGGCCAGAAAGCAGGCCTCGCCGCCAGCTACGCCGGGCAGGTTTTTCAAAATTTCGGACAGGAAATGAAAGCCGAATTGATCCCGGTTCGCAGCGCTGTAACCGCTTCAACCCTCCAATCCTCCAATCCTCCAATCCTCTCCACGACCTGGTCCAACTGGTACAACCCCACGCTTGACTACAAAACGTTCATGGTGCCGGGTATTCTCGGCGAACTGGTAGCCATGCTCGTACTGGTGCTGTCCGCCATGAATGTGGTGCGGGAAAAGGAAGTCGGCACCATCGAACAGATCAACGTGTCGCCCATCCGAAAGTGGCAGTTCATCGCCGGGAAGCTGCTGCCGTTCCTGTTCATCGGGTTGTTCGACCTGACGCTGGGGCTGACGGTGGGAAAACTGGTCTTCGATATTCCGATGGTGGGCAGTCTGTGGGTGGTTTTTGCTTTCTGCGTGGTCAATATTTTCGCTGTGCTGGGCATCGGTTTTTTCATCTCCAACTTCGCCGACACGCAGCAGCAGGCCATGTTCATCGCCTGGTTTTTCATGGTCATTTTCATCCTCATGTCGGGGCTTTTCACCCCAATAGAAAGTATGCCCAAGTGGGCACAGGCGATGACGGTGCCCAACCCCATCGCCCATTTCGTGGAGGTGATGCGGCTGGTGCTGCTGAAGGGCAGCAGATTCGCCGACATTCGTTACAATTTCGTGGTATGCATCATTATCGGCGTGGTGATGAACGGGCTGGCGATGCTGACGTACCGGAAGCGGGTGGGGTAGGGTAGAAGATTTTGAACCACATGGCTGAATACATGTTTCACTGACTCTTTTTTAAAAAATAAATTTCTGTGAAACAGTCAATCCCTTCCTGGATGCGCCTCACGCTCCGCCTGGCAGCCGGCTACAACCTGCTCTGGGGTGCTTGGGTCGTCCTTGCTCCGCAACATTTTTTCGACTTGCTCGATATGCCCCGGCTCAATCACCCGATGATCTGGCAGGGCATGGGCATGGTTATCGGCGTGTACGGGCTGGCCTATTGGTGGGCGAGTTACAACCCGGTGAAATTCTGGCCTATCGTGGCGGTAGGTTTTTTGGGTAAAATATTCGGCCCGGCGGGCTACGTCATGAACCTGCTGATGGACACCGCCTACCCGCAGTTCGGCTGGACGCTGCTCACTAATGACCTCATCTGGTGGATTCCCTTCGGGAAAATGCTGTGGGAAGCCAGAAAGGTAGATTGGCCGCTGTGATTCAAAAAAAAGACAAGTGCAAGGGGCACCTGTCTCACGAATTTTTACTTGCTTTTTAAATTTTGCTTACGAAAACCCCTCCATCCGCTGCCCCTTCCGCACTATTTTCTTCGCTTCCGGCCCTTTGACGATGCCTTTTTTATCATCCAGCCAAACGATAGCACCCGTAGGACAGCGCTGAATCGGCGCCTGCGTGTTGTGGTTTTTTGAATAATCCACCACCGGCAGGTTGTTGATCATCGAAATCAGGTTGCCGGGGGCGTCCATGGCACATTTCCCGCAAGCGGTACACGCCACCTGGCATTCTTCGAGGATGTCGTCGCCCATTTCGAGGTTTTTGCAGTTCACCCACAGGCGATGACTGATGGGTTGCAGCGAAAACAAGTCCTTCGGGCAAACCTCCACACAATCCCCACAGGCGGTACACTTCGCCACATCCACGACCGGCAGGCCGAACTCATTCATCGTGATTGCGTCGAAATCGCATACCGCCTCACAATCGCCGATTCCCAGGCAGCCCCAAAAACATCCCTTCCCGCCACCGGATACCAGCGAAGCCGCCTGGCAACTCTGGATACCCTGGTATTTCGCCCGGGTGATGGCTACGTTGACGCCGCCGCCGCAGGCCAGCCTGGCTACTATTTTCTCCTCAGCCCCCAGCGCAACACCGAGGAAGTTGGCGATTTTCATTCGCCCTTCGTCCGAGCTGACGGTACACTTGCCGGGCAACGCTTTCCCCGTTACCAGTGCCTCCGCAAAGGGTCGGCAACCGGGATAGCCACAGGCTCCGCAGTTGGCATGCGGCAGCATGTCCTCCACCTGATCGATGCGGGGGTCTTCGTAAACGTACAGTTTCTTGTTCGCCACGATGAGCATGACGGCCAGCAATAGCGTCAGGCTTCCCAATGCGATAAGTGCGATTGCGATAGTCATGTCAGTGATTTTGTTTGATGGGTTTGAAAAGTTTGAATTGTTTGATGCGCAAGCGACTCAAACTCCTCAAACCCATCAAACTCCTCAAACTCAATAAATAATCTCCGCCCACTTCTTTCCTGCCACCAGTTCCGCCTTGCGGGTTTCCCACTTCTCCTTCGAGCCGAGGATGTTGGAAAATGCCTTGTCCAGCATGCCTTTCACCTTCTCGTAGCCGGCGACGTAGATGTAGGTGTTGGTTTGGTTCAGCATTTCGACAATCTCTGCAGCACGCTCTTCGATGGCGGCATCGAGGGCGATAGGGTCGTTCATGTGCGGCCTGGGGCTGATGGCGTGGAAAGCCTCGAACGTCGCCTCGTCGTAGTAGTTGGTCAGGTCGCCGTCCTTGTCGTTCAGGTACAGCAACTCCAGACCGCTGCGGGCGCCGTAGAACAGGCGGACTTTGCCCTTCCAGTCTTTCACGTTTTTGTAAATGTGTTTGATGAAAGCCCGGAACGGCGCAATGCCCGTGCCCATGCCCACGAGGATGAGGTTGGCCGTTTTGTCGGCCGGCACCACGAAGGGCAGGCTGTGCGGACCGGTCAAGGTGATTTCATCGCCCACCCGGCGGTCGCAGAGGTAGTTGGAGGCCACGCCGTCATACAGTTCGCCGCTGAAATCGTCCACGTAGGAGCAGCGTTTCACCAGCATGGTGATGAGCGGGTTGCCGTTTTTCTTTTCCGGCAAATCGGCCACGCTGTACAGCCGGTGGTGGAAGGTGTTGCCAAATTCACCCGAGGATTTGACCAGTACGCCGAAGCTCTGGTCCACTTTCACGTTGAATTCCGGTTGGACTTCGAGTAAAATTTCCCGCACTTCCTCCGTGTTGGCAGGGGTCAGGCGCTCCGTTTTTTTGACGGTGGCCCGGAATTTTTTTTCGGTATTGAAATCTGCTAAATGTGCCATGTTTATGAGTAAATTGGTGAATTAGTGAATTGGTGAATTAGTGGGGCGTCCAGCCCAATTTACTAATTCACCAATTCACTAATTCACTGTTTTTTTTTACAAGCTGTTCCGCATCCACAATTCCCGCATCCGCCCCGTGCCGCCAGCACGTCGTCCTCCGAGATGTAGTCGGAAAATGAATCCCCCCACAACCGCTGCACGATGTACCAAACGACCATGAGGCCAACCATTCCGCCTATTCCGATGAGCAATGAGTTTATCATATTTTGGTAAATTAGTGGATTGGTAAATTGGTGAAATCGGAGATTCACGTAAGTAATTAGTTGGGGCGTCCAGCCCAATTTACTAATTACTTACGTGAATCTCCGATTTCACCAATTCACCAGTTTACTGACTCCCCAACCCCGCAAACCCCATGAACGACAGCGACAAAATACCCGCCACTAGCAGGGTCAGCACCGTGCCTTTCACGATGCCGGGGACTTCAGCGAAGTCCAGTTTTTCACGCAAACCTGCCATGAGGACGAGGGCCAGGGTAAAACCTGCGCCAGCCCCCAGGGCGTACACAAAACTTTCAAAAAAGCCGTAGCCCTTGTTCGTTTGGAACAAAGCTAGGCCCAGAATCGCACAGTTCGTCGTGATGAGCGGCAGGAAAATCCCCAGCGCCCGGAACAGTGCGGGACTCATTTTTTTAATAAACATCTCCACCAACTGCACGGTCGATGCGATGACCACGATGTAGCTGATGAGCTGCAAAAACGGCGCATTCACGGCCACCAGCAGGGCATGGATGCCGTAAGCGCACATCGAGGCGACAATCATCACGAAGGTCACGGCGCCTCCCATTTTAGAGGCGGTTTCCATCTTGCCGGACACGCCCAGGAAGGGGCATATCCCCAGGAAATACGCCAGCACGAAGTTGTTGACCAAACTCGCATTGATGAAGATGTACCAAAGTGATTCTTCTGTCATTTTTTTTTGGTTGAGATGGTTGAGGGGGGTTGAGATGGTTGAGTTCTAAACCCCCTCAACCATCTCAACCCGTCTCAACCTTTATTTTTCGCCGCATTAAAAATGAGCAGCCACATCGCCAGGGTGAAAAAACCGCCCGCCGGCAGAATCATCACCACCCACTCCTGGAAATTTTCCGGGAAAAACGGGATGCCAAAAAAGCTGCCGTTCCCCAAAATCTCCCGCACAGCCCCCAGGCAGAACAGCGCAAACGTGAACCCGAATCCCATTCCCAATGCGTCGAGCATGGATTTTCCGATGGTGTTTTTGGAGGCAAACGCTTCCGCCCGGCCCAGAATCAGGCAGTTCACCACGATGAGCGAAATGAAAGCGCCAAGTGCCTTGTGCAGGTCCACGCTGATGGCCTGAATCAGGTAGTCCACCATCGTCACAAACGTGGCGATGATGAGGATGTACGAGGCGATGCGCACCTGTTTGGGGATGAAATTCCGCAGCGTCGAGACCAGAATGTTGGACATCAGCAGCACGAAAGCGGTGGCCAGTCCCATCGCCAGGGCGTTCTCCGCCGTGTTTGAAACGGCCAGCACCGGGCACATGCCCAGCACCTGCACGAACACCGGATTCTCCCGCCACAAACCCTTGATGAATTCGTTGGTGGAAGGGCTGTTTTCCAGCGAGGCGAAGAAGCCTGTATGTTTGGTTTGGTTGCTCATTTTTCAAACACCTCTTTATTTTTAAAAATCATCGGCACCATCTCCTGCGTACTCGTGCCCAGGATATTCCCAATCGCCCGGCTGGAAATCGTCGCACCGGTGATGCCGTCCACTTCCCAGGCGTTTTTCTTTTGCCCGCTTTTCACCGTCACGACAGTATTTTTCACCGAGGTCAAATCCTCCGCCAGCGCCACGTCCAGGGCTTCGAAGTTGGCCAGGAAGTTGTCATCCTTCTCGATTTTGTCGCCGAGGCCGGGCGTCTCCTTGCTTTCCAAAACGTAAAATCCGACCACTGCCTGCTGCTCCGGGTCATAGCCGTAGAGGATGCGCAGCACATCGGCGAAGCCCATGCCGCTGGCCTCGATGGCCACGCCTTTCAGCTTTCCGTTTTCATCGTAACCGGCGTACACCACCCTCGCCCCTTTCGGCACGGTGCTGACCTCGGTCAGGGTGTTGTTTTCACCGATTTGAAAAGTCTTCTTCGTCACCATGCCGGGGATGACTTTGAAAATGGCCTTTTCCAGCGCCTCGGCCTTCAGTTTTTCAATCCTCGGCAGCGTTCCCTGGAACGTCAGCACAATCATAAGCGCACAGAACAGGCCGATGCCGACCATGGACTGGAGCATTTTGAAACTGCTTGCTTCGGTTGTGGTATTTGCCATTTTTTGGTGAATTGGTGAATTAGTAAATTGGTGAATTAGGCAGTGTCCCCACCTAATTTACTAATTCACTAATTTACTTTTTTGTGTTCCGTAAACCCTCGGCCTAATCGCATTATCAATATGCGGCGACACCGCATTCGCCAGCAAAATCGCATACATCACCCCCTCCGGCAGGCCGCCCCAGATGCGGATGACCACCACCAGCAGACCGATGAGCGCCCCGTACACCCACACCCCGGCGGGCGTGATGGGCGAGGCCACCATGTCCGTCGCCATGAACACGGCGCCGAGCATCAGTCCGCCCGAAAAGAGCATGAACACCGGCGATGGATACGCCTGGCTGTCAACGAGGTACAAGGCTCCGCTCACTACGAACACCGTAAGCAGGATGGACACCGGGATGCGCCAGTTCATCATGTTCCGGGCGACGAGGTAGAGACCGCCGAGAAGGATGAGTACGGCGCAGGTTTCACCCGTCGAACCGCTGATGATGCCGAGCGCCAGGTCTGAGGTTTCGGTAGTTATTTTATCAAATTTGAAAGCCGCCAGCGGGGTCGCTCCCGTGAAACCATCCGTCGCCGGCTCCATGAACGGCGCCGTGAACGTGGCCACCGAGAAGCTCGAAAACCGCTCCGGTCCGAATGCCGGGAACCACGTGGTAATCGCCACCGGAAACGCCGCCTGCAACACCGCCCGACCGACCAGCGCCGGGTTGAACACGTTGTACCCCAGTCCGCCGAAGACGAATTTGCCCAGCGCAATAGCAATCACACCGCCGGCAAAGGCCATCCAGACGGGGAAATTCGGCGGCAGCGTCAGCCCCAGCAGCAGCCCCGTGATGACGGCGGACCAGTCGGAAACCGTGCTTCCGTTTTTTGTTTTTTTCGATAAAAAATGTTCCGTCAGCACGCAGGCCGCCGTCGTTGTGAGCAGTACCACCAGGGCGCTCAGGCCGAAGCTGTACACGGCAAAAGCAGCGACCGGGAGCAGTGCCAAGACCACGTTCCGCATGATGTCGTTGGTGCCAACGCCTTTGACGATGTGCGGGGAGGTGCTGATATTTAGTGTTTTATTTAACATGCGTTTTCGTGTGGTGAATTAGTAAATTGGTGAATTAGTGAATTGGGTAGGTCCCAACCTAATTTACTAATTTACCAATTTACCAATTCACTAATTCACCCTTTCACCGCCGCCTTCCGCTTCCTCACAATCCCCTTCGACAACCGGAAATACTGCACCAGCGGAATGTGCGACGGGCACACATACGAGCAGGAACCGCATTCGAAGCAGTCCAGGAGGTTGTGTTTCTCCGCCATTTCATCGTAGGCCTCGAACTTGGCCAGTATGCCCAGTTGCGAGGGGTTGAGTGAAATGGGGCAGGCGTCCACACAGGCGCCGCAGTGGATACAGGGATAAACTTTCGACGGCCGTTTCACCTCGTTTTCAGTGAAAACCAAAATGCCGGACGTGCCTTTCGTGATTGAAATATCGAGGTTTGACACGGCCACGCCCATCATCGGGCCGCCCATGTACACCTCGCTGATGTTCTCGCCGGCGCCCACCTGTTCCAGCACGTAGCGCAGCGGCGTTCCGACGGGAATGAGGTAATTTCCCTTCTTTTTCACCCCGGGCCCCGTGATGGTGATGACCCGCTCCTGGATGCCCCGGCCATGCGGCAGCAGCCTGCCGATTTCGGCGGTGGTGGCCACGTTGACGACCACACAGCCCACGTCGATGGGCAGTCCGCCGGAGGGAACTTCCCGGCCCAGCAGGGAGGTGATGAGCATTTTTTCAGCGCCCTGCGGGTATTTCACCGGGACGACCTGTACGGTGACAGGTTCGCCCGGTGGTAAATGCGTAGTCAAATAATCAGCGGCGTCCTGCTTGTTGGCTTCGATGCCAATGATGCAGCGTTTCGCCCCCGTGGATTTCAGCAAATAGCGGATGCCCATGAAAATATCGTCCGACTGTTCGAGCATCACCCGGTGGTCGGTGGTCAGGTAGGGTTCGCATTCGATGCCGTTGATAATCAGCGTGTCGCAGGTTTTACCATCGGGGATTTTCAGCTTCACGTGGGTCGGAAATGCCGCCCCGCCGAGACCGACGATGCCCGCATCCTGGATGCCCTGCAAAATCTGCGCAGGGGTCGCCGTTTCCAGCGGGATGGGCGTACCTTCGAGCACTTCCTGGCTGGAAGCGGGGAAGGCTTCGAGGTAAATCCCGGTCGTCATTTTACCTGAAATCGTGGGCACGTTGCCAATCTTCCGCACCTTGCCCGACACGGGCGCATGTTGCGGCACGGAGACGTAACCGCCGGCCTTCGCCAGCAACTGTCCCCGCACGACTTCCTGCCCTTCCCGCACCACGAGCTGCGACGGCGCCCCGATGTGCTGCGACAACGGCACGATGATGAGCGGCGAAAACGGGAACTGCCGGATGGGCAGCCCGCTGGTCTCGTCCTTGTGCTCCGGCGGATGGACGCCGTGTTTGAAGGTGTTTTTATGAAAATTGAAAAGGCCCATTCTTCGGATATGGTGAATTGGTGAATTAGTAAATTGGTGAATTGGGGAGTGCCCCGCCTAATTTACCAATTCACTAATTCACCAATTTACTTTAGTTAAATTTCTCCCCCCTTTTAATCCACTTCTCCGCATCCTTCTCCGACTTGTCCTTCGGCAGGCCGGGGTGGATAACTCTCGCCGTACATTTCTCCGCCGCTTTCACGAGGTCGGAGTAGGGGCCGCCATCGGGATTTTTGATGTAGGCCTTCTTGTCAGCGTTGTAGGCGAAGATGTTCGGGTTGAGTTTCGTGCATTCGTCGCAGGAGGTGCACTGGTCGGTTTCGAGCCAGGGCGCCATGTACTCGCCGTTGGCGACCGGGGCAGCGACTGTGGCTGTCGCAGCGGCAGGAGCGATTGCAACTGCGGCACTGCTGGTTGCCAGTTCAACGATGCCCTGGCCGTTTCCGCCGGCCAGTTTCATCAAACCCTGGGCAATCTTGCCGACGACTTCCGCACGGATTTTTTCTTCCACATTTTCAGGCTCGGCCTGCTGCGGCGTCCAGCCGGAGAGGGCACGGAGCATAATCCAGAAGTCCCGGCGTTCCTCGCAGGATTCGACGATGGTCTTGGCGACCATCACCCGGCTGAGGTGCTGCTTGCGGTCAACGGCCCAGATGTAGGGGAACTTGCCTTCCTGCTCGTCTTCGCTCATGTCGAGGAAGTCGGCGAGCAGCACCATGTTCTCGTTCCAGGCATCCCGTGGCACCTTGCGGAAGTGCTTGCGGAAGCGGGCTTCCGTGAGGGCGAAGTCGGCGAAGGTCATGGGTAGTTCCATTTTTTTCTCCCGGCCATTTTCCAGGTATTTCAATTCGTAAGTCGGCCAAATCGCATCCATTGCCGGGTTACCCGCCAGGTCGAAGGCTTCGGCGGCGGTTTTACCGTTGTCAGGATTGTATTTGAAAATCGGGTATGCACGGCTTTCCATCGCCAGTTTTGCCTGGTGGCTGCCCAAATCATCACCCACGCCGTGTTCGGGCTGGCAGGTGGTGTAGAGGTTGAAAAGCGCCGGGCGTTTGGCCATCAGGCCGTCGATGAAGCCTTCAATCATCTGGCTGGTGTTCGCCAGTGTACCTTGCAGCACGTAGGTGTTGCGGTGCGCCATGGCGATGAGGCCGATTTCCTTGCGGGGCTCGGGTTTGCCTTTCCAGACCTTGCCGTACTGAGCCATGTCGGAAATTTGACCGATAAAACCGGAGGTACAGGCCTGGCCGCCCGTGTTGGAATACACCTGCGTGTCCACAACGATGACCTTGATGGGTTTGCCGGAGGCCATCATCCTCGACAGGTTCTGGAAGCCGATGTCGTACATGGCGCCGTCGCCGCCGAGCGCTACCACCGGAGGGCAGAGCAGCCACTCTTCGTCGGTGAACTGCTGCCAGGTGAAGTAGGTGAAAAATTCGTCGTGTTCGCTGGGCTTGTAGTTGTCACTCAACAGCAACTCGGCCTTGCGGATGGCTTTGAAACCCTCGGCCATCTTGGCCATGTGGCCCTCGAAAATACCCATCGCCATCGAGGTCGAATCCTGGAACAGGTGGTTCGCCCACGGGAACGGATACGGGTTGTACGGCCAGGTGCTGCCCCAAACGGAGGTACAGCCGGTGGCGTTGCACATGCCCATCGAGGAGCGGCCCTTGCCGGTGGTGCCGTCGGTGTATTTCCACTTCAGTTTTTTCAGCTTCGCCAAAAGCTGGGTCACGTCCCGCAGCCATTCCTGGTCGATGGGTTCGCTGCCGCGGGTGGCTTCCAGTTTTTTGGCGATGCCCGCCATGGTCAGGTCTCCGCCTTTCGATTCGGCGAGAATTTTCGACATCATGCCTGCGTCGCTGACGTCCACCGTGCCCATGAGTTTTTTCTGGATGAAATTTTCCAGTTTGTCGCAAAGCTCGTCGAGGTAGGCCACGTGTTTTCTGATGCGTGGCTGCATGAGCGACTCGACGGTGGCGGTGAAAAGGTGCACCACCGATTTTTCGGAACAACCGAGGCAGGCGCCGTCGCCACTGGCAAATGCGCCGTAGGCTTCCTTGTTCAGCAAAATCGTTTCCAGCGGACCGATTTTTTCTTCCAAATCGTCCACCCGGTTGTATTTGTCCGGCGTGTTGGGCAGGTCGGTCCAGAATTCCCACTCCTGTCGCAGCCTTGCGATGGAGTCTTCGGTCTGGGTGATAGGCTTGAGCGCATCATCGTCGCAGACTTCCACACATTCCATGCAGCCCTTGCAGGTGATTGGATTGATGGTGATGCTGAACAGGCCGCCGCTGCCGGGGTTGTCTTTTTCAAACAAATCGAAATACGGCCGGGTGAGGGCAAATTTGAACTCACCCAATTCCTCCCGGAACCAGTCGAATTCCTGGGCCAGGCCGTTGCCGTTGTCGTTGGCTTTCACGTAGTCGTCCATGGCCTCGTGGAGGAGCTGGTTGACGGTCAGGCCGTCCTTTGCCTCTCTCGATTCCTTGAACAGTTTGCGGATGCTGCCCTCCATCTGGCGGACGGCTTTCGGCAGGTAGTCGGCCTTACCGTGTACTTTTTTTACGCGGTTCACCACCGTGTTCAGCACGCCGCCGAGGTCGCTGACGAGGCCGGGAATGGCGGTGTCAGGGCAGACGGTGTAGCATTTGCCGCAGGCGGTACAGTTGTTCGCAATCCAGTCGGGATGCTCGAAACGGATGCCCGTCATGTCCCGGAAAAGGGAAGTAACCGCCGGCATTACGCTCAGCCCGATGAACGGGTCGGTGATATTGTCGTTGCCGAGGCCGCGGGCGTAGAAGTTGCCGGTTTGCTCCCAGAAACGGTGGATGTCGCTCAGTTCAGACTCGCTCTTGGGCGCTTCTTTCAGCATGGCCGGCATGGGGAGCAGCTCGCCATTTTGCTTTTCGTCGTGGCCGGCGCCGAGTACCTTGTTTTTTATTTCAAAAACCTCATCGAAACCACGGCGCACCACCCGCATGTTGTCGTCCACCACCCGTTGGCCTTTGCCGCCAAACTTGTGCTGGAGCTGGTCTTCAATGGCTTTCAGCAAGGTTTCTTCGGTCAAACCCGCCTTCTCCATGAGCGGCGAGCAGGCGAAAAATGCGCCCTGGAAGGCGATACCCTGCATCCTGAGCTGGAGCTCCGGGTCGGTCGCTTCCTCACGGGCGATTTTGAAACCGTCGATGTAAAATACCTTGATTTGGTTGTCGATGATAACTTTCTGGTAAGGCTTCGGAATGTCGGCCCAGACCTCTTCGGGCTTCGTTTTTTCACTTTGAATGATGAAAACGCCGCCTTTTTTCAGGCCCGCCAGTGCGTTGGTGTGTTTGAAAACATTGGGGTCGGGCGACAGCACCACGTCCACGAAAAAGTATTCGCAGTTCATGCGGATGGGTTCGGGAGCAGCGGCGAGGTAGTAGGTGGTCGGCTGGCCTTTTTTCTCCGAGCCGTATTTCGGGTTCGCCTTGATGTCGTAGCCGAGCAGGTCGTACAGCGTCATGGCGAGGTTTTTACCCGTCGTCACGGCGCCCCAGCCGCCCACGGAGTGGAAGCGGACGGTGACGGCCTTCTCCGGCATGAGGTTCGGATTTTCAGAACCCCGGACGGACAATTCCTTCACGTGCGGGTACGCCTCCTGGATGTTTTCCTGGTGGGTGCGCTGCTTGGGCGTGTAGGGTACGTCCCGGATGAAATCTATCGAGAGGTAGAAATATTTCTTGCGTTTGCCGGATGGCAACATATTTTCCACGGCGCCGATGATGCCCTCTGGCTGGAGGTCGCGGCTGCCCATGCCGAACGAACCGGCGTAGAGTGCCGGAAGGTCGGAAGCCTGGTAGCTCTCGAGGTCAGGGTAGGGCTTGTCTTTTTTGTGAGCGCCGTTTTCGATGCACTTCGTCAGCGTGGCCCGTACTTCCCGTGTGATGGGCGAGTCAACGGCCAATGGCTGGTCGAGGCGTTCGAGGATGGTGACGCCTTTTTTTCCTTTTAAAAACTGGCTAATCAGGTCAGCCGGGAAGGGCCGGAACATGACCAAATCCACCACCCCGACTTTGATGCCCCGTGTTTGACGCAAATAATCCGCCACGGCTTCGGCGCTCGGAATGAGGCTGCCCTGGCCGAGGATGAGGTAGCCGGCGTCTTCGGTGCGGTAGCCCATGACCCGCTGGTAGCGGCGGCCGGTGAGTTCGTAAAATTCGTCGAACGCCTTGTCCGTCAGTTCCTTGATGTGGTCAAAAAAGAAAGGCCGTTGCGCAGCGACGCTCTGCATGTACGAGTCCTGGTTTTGGACGATGCCCGCCATGACGGGGTTGTCCACGTCCCAGAGTTCGGGGATGCGGCGGCGTGTTTCACCATAAATAATACGCTGCGCCGGGGTCGGCGTGTCGATGATGTCGTCGGGGCGGCCAAGGAATTCGGCGATGAGTTCCCGCTCCGGCAGCATCAGCGTTTCGATGAGGTGGGTGGTCAAAAAACCATCCTGTGCCACCACGCCGGGGGTGAGTGCCATCTCCGCAATTCGGTGGGCGATGATGTTCAAATCCGCCACGTGCTGCGCCTTGTTTGCGAACAACTGGAAAAAACCGGTGTCGTCGATGGCGTGGTAGTCATCGTGGCCGGCGTGCACGTTCAGCGTGGACTTCGTCATGGCCCGTGCGCCGATGTTCAGCACGTAGGTCAGGCGTTTGCCGACGGCAGCGTACAACGACTCGTGCATGTAGGCGATACCCTGGCCGGAGGAGAAATTGGCGGCCCGGAGGCCCGTCATCGAAAGCCCGGCGGTCACTGCCGCAGCGGCGTGTTCACCTTCCGGTTCGATGAAAATGAGCGGCCGGTCAGAGATGTTGAGGTGCCCCTTGGCGGCAGCTTCGGCCCAGTATTCACCCATCTGCGTGGAGGGGGTGATAGGGTAGGCGCCCGCAGCGTCCGTTGATTCCTGTTCGCACATGATGGCGGCGGTGTTGCCGTCCATGGCGACCCGGACGCCGGGGTATTTGAATTCTTTCTTTTCTTTTTTATTAAACATGACAGTTTGTTTTAACTGTGGAATATTTCGAAATGGTGTTAATTTGACACTCAGTAGGACTGCAAATTTTTTTGAATTACGTGCGGATTTTAGTGAGGCTTGTCAGTCTTTTTGGATGATAAATGTCATCAGAGGAGAAAGGGGGCTGGTGGGACAAGGGTTGAGAAGGGTTGAGGAAGTTGAGATGGTTGAGCGCTCAACCATTCGTACATTGAATCGAATAAGCAAAAAAGTGAGAAAAGCGATAAATTGAGAAAGGAACGAGGGAAGACAGACAACCAGTTGGTTGCCTTTTGGAGGACAAACCGAAGTTGATGGCGTCCCCTCGCTCTTTTCTGTCGGCAGAAATTGGACAGTTCATTAGGCCTTTGAGCCTGCGAGCACGATGATAATTCCTACCACCGACAGTCCTTTCTCAACACATTTTTCACTTCAAAGCTACAGAAAATGAACAAACAATGGATTGGCATCGACA
>JASBVF010000002.1 GCA_030147525.1 Bacteroidota bacterium | reverse complement strand
TGCTTTTTTTGGCCTTTTTTCATCGGTTTTGCCTACTGCCATTTAAAAACGGCCACTACTTGCCAACTCGCCTACTCGCCTACTCGCCTACTTTTTTCGCTTTGTTCCACAGCGCATCCATTTCCGCCAGGCTCATGTCGTTGAGGTCTTTCGGAGCGTTGGCCTCGATGTATTCGAAACGCTGTTTGAATTTCCGGTTCACCCGTTCCAGTGCCGTTTCCGGCTCGATGTTGAGGAAGCGGGCGTAGTTGATGAGTGAAAACAGCACGTCGCCGAATTCGTCCTCCTTTTTTTCCTGTGAAAAATCGCCCTTCACGGCTTCCCGGAGCTCTCCGATTTCTTCCTCCACTTTTTTCCAGACCTGCTCCGCATTTTCCCACTCGAAGCCGACTTGCGCCGTTTTTTGCTGCATGCGCCAGGCCTTCACCATGGCGGGCAGCGAGTTGGGTACGCCTTCGAGGATGGATTTTTTACCGCCCTGCAATTTCAGTTGTTCCCAATTGCGCTTCACGTCTTCCTCGCCATTCACCTTCAGGTCGCCGTACACGTGCGGGTGGCGCTGCACGAGTTTGTCGCAGATGGCATGGAGAGCGGCGGCTATGTCCCAAGCCTGTTTTTCTTCGGCGATTTTAGCATAAAAAACCATGTGGAGCATGAGATCGCCGATCTCTTCTTTGATGCCGTCGAGGTCGTGATCGAGGATGGCGTCGGCCAGTTCGTAGGTCTCTTCGATGGTCAGGTTGCGCAGCGATTCGAAGGTTTGCTTGCGGTCCCACGGGCACTTTTCCCGCAGGTCGTCCATGATCTGGAGGAGGCGGGCGAAGGCGTCGAGCTTGTCCTGGAGATTTTTTACGGTTAACTCAGAAGTATTGGGCTTTGCAGTCATTTTGGCTAATTTTGCGGTGCCTGGGCACCGGTTAAGATTTGCAAAGGTAAACTTCTGACGGCAGCTCTTGTTTTAAAAGCAAATTTCAAAATTCATGAATTTTCTGACCACCTTTCTTGCCATATTCGCTTTTGTCGGCCTTTCAGTTATCATGCTGAATATCAGCTACATCGTTAAAAAGCGGGAGTTCCGGGGCACCTGTTCCTCCAACAACCCCATGCTGAAAGACAAGCTGGGCAGCTGCTCCGTTTGTGGAAAAACAGCCGATGAAGCTTGCAAAATGCCGGAAAATAAAAAGTCCGATCTGGAGATGGGAAGGGTCGTTTGAAACAGCTCCGGGAGTTTAAACCGGTAAAATTACCGTCACTTTTGTTCCCTCACCGGGCGCACTTTCCAATCCAACCTTGCCGCCGTGCGCCTTCACGATCTGCTGAACGTAATTGAGTCCAAGCCCGAAACCTTTGACTTTGTGGAGGTTGCCACCTGTCACCCTGAAAAATTTTTGAAAAACCTGCCGCTGATGTTCCGGCGAAATCCCGATACCCCGGTCAGTAACTGTGAGGCGGAATTGACCGTCAGCGCTTGAAGTCCTGATTTCAATTTCGGGCTTGCCGAGGCTGTATTTCAGCGCATTGTCGAGCAGGTTTTGCAGCACATTTTTAAAATGAGTGGTATCCAACGGCAGAACGTTTTTTTCTGCCGGCAGCGAAATTTCCAGCCTTCCTTCCCGGCTATCCACCTGCGGCCTGAAATCAGCAACTACTTCAGCGATCAACCCGTGGACGTCCGTATCTGCTTTCCGGAGTTCGTAGCGGGCGCTTTCCAGGCTTGCCAGTTCCAGTACTTTTTCAATGTGGGTCTTCAGTTTTTTATTTTCATTTTCAATGATTTGTAAAAACTGGACAGCTTTCAGGGTGTCGCCTTTTTCCAGGTTTTCTTTCGCCAGTTTTGATGAAAGTGAAATAGAAAATGCCGGGGTGTTTAGCTCATGCGTCAGGTTGTTGATGAAATCATTTTTAATGGCGTTCAACTTTTGCTCTTTGCGCAAGGTGTTGATGAGCAAAAGCAAGCCCGTCAAAATGGTCAGCAGGCAAAGCAGGGACGGCACCACCAGGTAATCGAGCTCGCCAAGCAGGTAGGTGAAGAGGTTATTGATGTCGAGATGCAACAATGTTTCACAATGGCAACTGCCGATGATGTAGTTGCCCAATGGGACTTTATAGCGCCCATATGTGAAATTTTCCTTTTTAAAATCCGGGTCTGCAAGTATGATTTGCGCTTCGAATTTGTCCGTGAATACGGCTGTGAATTTGGCGGAAACCCCTCGCCTTTGCAGCTCCCGTGACAGCATTGAGTCAACAGCGTTGGTCAAAAAACTCCAGTCATTCCTTGGGGTTTCCGTTACTTTTAGCTTCGCAATAAGGGCTTCACTGAGCTCGCCGGGCGTGTTCAGTGAATCGGCCACTGCTCTCAGCGCAGCATCGGCCCGCTGGTCGAAGCGCTGTTTTTCCAGTTTGACGCCTATGACCAGCAGCCGGTACTGGATAAACGTCAGCCCGGCAAGGGCGAGCAGAACAACGGCAGCAATGGCGTGGCGGTTCATTTTTTGAAATGGTTTGTGATGAAGTAAAATTGGCCGGGGTTTGTACGAACAATTTTAAAAAATATTTTTGCGCCTACCCCCATCAAACAACTCAAACCCATCAAACAACTCAAACCATGTCAAACTACCTCCTCGTTTTTCTCGGCGGCGGCCTCGGCAGCATGTGCCGCTTCGGCATCGGACACCTGCTGGTGAGCTATCGGCTGCAATTTCCTTGGGCGACTTTTCTGGCGAATTTTGTCAGCTGTTTTGTGCTGGGCATACTTGTGGCGCTCAGTTTGAAGGGCCGGTTGGGCGGGCAGGTCTCGGTGCTGCTGATGGCGGGGTTTTGCGGTGGGTTCAGCACGTTTTCAACTTTCACCAATGAAACTTTTCAAATGCTCGTGGACGGGCAGTGGGCCAAAGCCGCAGGCTACGTACTGCTGAGCCTGGTAGTTTGTATGATTTCGCTGTGGGCGGGGGTGAAGGCGGTGTCTTGAAAGTTGAAAAGTTGAAAGGGTTAATGGATTCATTTTCAATCTTTTAAACCTATAAACCCTTCAACTTTTACCCTGTCGTTATTCCTTCACTACCTTCATCGCAGCCTGCCCGTCAGGAAGACTGAGCCGGACGAAGTATTGGCCGGGCGGTAGACTGAAAACGCTGATGTTGCGATGGTTTTCACCCTGAAACGCCTGAAACTTTTCGCTCAAAACCTGTCTTCCGACAAGGTCAAAAACTTGCAGTTGAGCTTCACCGGATTTTTCAGTGGTAAATTCCAGGTTTAGATGTTCACCTACGGGGTTAGGGTAGAGGCGGATATTTTTTTCAGCAATAAAATCCTCCACCCCGAGCACCCGGTCGCCATTGGCAAACCAGACTCCCCAGCGGCCTTCCTCGATGAAAATCGAGGCGCTGCCGGAAGGCGAAATTTTATCATTGTTGAGTGAAATAAAAGCCAGCACGGGCGTGCCGTCCGTCGCCTCTGCATCGAACACGAGGCGTTTGTCGTCGATGGAATAGTTAGGCCAGGTGAGGTCGAGGCTTTGGAAGATGGTACCTACATCGCCGGTTTCGATGTTGGCAGCGAGCAAATAATATTCGTCATTGAACTCATCGATATAATCGAAAGCGATGATGTAATCCGAGTTTTTAGAAAAAGTAGGGTTGCCGACGCTTACATCTTCCGGCAGGCTGCTGAATAGTTTTTCAACATAGCCGCTGCTGAAATTGCTGCCTCCCCATACCCGGATGAAGCTGATATCCCAGTATTCAATTCCGGTTCCGACGGTTGTTTTGATGTTGTTCAGCGCATCGTACATAACCCACTGATTGCTCAGGTCCCATTCGAGCACGTCTGCGTATTGCACATCGCTCGTGGTTGGGCCGCCCTGGCCGGTGGTTGGGTTAAACAATTCAAAGGATTGCCATGCCCCGAGCCCGTAATCGAAAACCCAGAGCAGGTTGTCGAAGTCCGTGGTAAGTGCAGCGAGGCGTTGTCCGTTTTTTGAAATGGCCACGTTGCGCCAGATGGGGTCACTCTGAATGATTTGTTCTTCAACGTTGCCATTGCCCCAGTCGATGGTCAGGGCCCGCATTTTATTATCGTCCGAAATAAAAACAACAGCCGTACCGTCGTCCGTTACGCTTGGGCGGCTGATGGGGGCGGTTGAGGTAAGCGGGTTGGCGATGCTTTGACCGTCCGGAGTGAAAATGTAGAGTTGTGAGAAATCAGAATCCGACATCAGAATATAATCGTCGCCAGGGTTAGAGGGTATGTCATTCTGGTTGTTCGAACCGCTGCCGGCGCCGATTCCCACGGCGTCGAAGGCAGCTTTCGCAGCATTTACCTCAGTAGTGCCGTAGAGGTCAGTTGCAGCCTGGATGACGGCGTTCCTGCAATCCACAAAATTTGAAGACTTGACGAGATATTGGGAAAGTGCCCGGTAAAATACTTGCTCTGCCTTGGCTTTACCAACACTGCCATTAGTGGCAAAAAGGTGAAATGCTTTGTTCGGAATGCCGCTGTTGATGTGTACGCCACCGTTGTCCTGCGAACCGGTGTAGCGTTCGCTGTAGTGGGCAGGCTGCCAGCCGTTGTCGTTCAGGCTGCTGCCGCCGTTGTGTGGGTTGCTCAGGTCACGCAGTGCACCGGTCGGGAAAAATGCGGAATTGACCACATCCTCGCCCATTTTCCAGTCGTCCCGGTCGATCATGGCGCCGAAGATGTCGGCAAAACTCTCGTTGAGGGCACCGCTTTCACCAATGTATTCCAGGTTGGCAGTTGACTGCACCACGCCATGTGACATTTCGTGGCCGGCCACGTCGAGGGCCTTGGCAAGTGGGGCGGTGAAGGCCTGGTTGCCATTGCCGTAAAACATGGCGTAGCCATTCCAGAAAGCATTGTCCATCTGGCCGTTATCGCTGTCCACCACGTTGATGATGGAAATGATGTTGCCTCCCAGTCCGTTGATACTCTCCCGGCCGAAGGTATTTTTAAAATAGTCGTAGGCCTTTTCGCCATGGTAGTGTGCGCTGACCGCCTTTGGGTTGTTCCAGGAGTTGTTGGATGAAATGACGTGCGTGGCGGCGAAGTTGTTGTTTTCCGGGGAAGTGTTCTGTGCATCGATGGTCCAGATGACACCGACGGCATCGTCGGGGAAGCTGGACTGGGCGGGCTTGTGCATGGTTTGCGAAGCATCAATCAGGTAAAAAGTACTTCCTTGCTGATAGGTGTTGATGGTGCGGGTTTGACCAAAAAGGTCTGTGGCATTAGCCGTTGTCGGAGGTGGCGGCGGCGGAGCGGTGGTATTGCAGCGGTGGTTTTCACCGTGCAAATGCCGGGTGAGCTGGCAAAGTTCAGAGTGGTAGCTGAGCACTTCGCCGCTTTTTGCATCGATAAAATAACTGTATCGGGAGGCGATGTTAGGGACGATGGTGACATGCCATGCGAGATGCGCCTCATTCGGGTTATTTTCAGGGTGATAAATCACCAGTTTCGCGGTTGATTGCTCACCGCCGGAGAGTTTTAGCTCCATCGGGGTTAAATTTTTCACTTTCGTAAAACCACCTGCATGGGAGAGTGCCAGGTCAGCGGCAGTTGAGCTGGCCAGGGTTGGAGTCAGATCAGAGAGGGCAGGGGAGGGGAAAAACCGGCCGTTGAACAGGTAGAAAGCCTCCGGGTTTTTATGTAAAACTGCCTCTGCGCCGTACACCGGCACGCCGCTCCAGGTTTGTTGCAGGCGAATGTGAGTGTAGCCGAGTGCATCCGTTTCAACCTTTTGTATGGTCAATTCCTCTGCCGGATTTTTCAATCCTAACACTGTCCTTACGGCGGTCAGGTACTCCTGCACCTGCGATGTTATCTCCTTTTCAGCTGATGGTTTGAAACTGCCTTCGATGAGGTAGGACGTCCCGGTTTCAGGTGAAACGAAAGCCTTGAGTAACGGCTGGTTTTTTATTGGTTTTGATAAATGAGAGATGGACTTAAAAGTATTTTCCTGTGAAAACGTGCTTGTTGCAGCAGGGATACTTGGGCCAAGAGGCGCCGGCGGCGCAAGTGTTTCTGGTGTGAGCGGACTGCTGCGTTGTGTTTTTTCGTGGCGTGGTTTTAATTGTCCGAATACCGGAAGTGCCATTGCAATGGCCAGAACAATCGTGATGAAGCGTTGCATGTCAGGATGATTTTAGATTTTTAAAAAAGCAGCAAACAGGCGCAGCTGTAAGCTGGGGTGCTGAAGTAGTCGTGCAGGGTAAAAGGTGGGTAGTTTAAATTCAACAAAAGAGTAGTTTACGAAAAAAAAACATGGTTTTAAATATTTGAAAATCAGTTTTTTAGCTATTGGGTTGTTCGTAAACCTGCTTGCTCCGCAAAATAAAGTCAGGTGGTAGTATTACCTTACCAGCCTAATTCGTCTTTCTTTTTCTTCTCCTGTTTTTCTTTTTCTTCTTCGCTCAGGTTGGCTTTTTTGCCCTCTCCGATCACTTCCCGGTCTTTCACCAGCGCTGCCAGGTCTTTGTAGAGGAAGACCAATCCTTGAGGGGGAAGAAAATCGCCCGCCCCCCAGGTTACTTTGCTGTCGATCTGCTGATTGATTTCCCGGACGAAATAATAAAGATTGCCGGGTTGGTTGATGTCGAGTTTAAAAAGCTGGAGAGTAACAGCTTTCTCGAACATGGCTTTTGCTTTTTTTCGATTGATGGGTTTGAGCTCCTGGTAGGTACCATTCACGCCCACCTGTTTGAAAACCTGCCCGTTTTCCAGCAGGATGTAGGAGGTTTCGATACCTGCGAAGCCGCCGCCGTTGCCGAAGATGAGTTGATTGACGGGTAAATTGGCAGGGGTGTATTTTACCACTTTACAGTTAGCAAAGAACAGTGCCGACAACAAAAAAAAGGGTAATATTTTTTTCATAAATGACATTATTAAGGGGGCAAGGTGGTAAGAAAAGTTTTACCTGGCAGTTAGACGATTAAAGCCGTTCAAAGGTAACCAAAATTCGAAAGCGTAAAAGTTCGGCGCCGTTGAAACTGTATCGCATTGATCAAAAAGGTTAAAAAACTGCTAAACAAAAAATCAATATTGCAGAAGAGGCTTCTCTTTTCTATTTTTGGCATCGTCTTGTATAAAGAGTTTACGAACATCTTTATTTCAAATCAAAATCAAGTAAAAATCTTAATTCACATGAAAAAACTATTCTTTCTTTTCGCTTTCATTGGCCTTTTCGCCTTTGCAGCAAATGCCCAGAAAAAAGCATGCTGTGCATCAAAAACTGCCTCTGCTGAAAAAGTTTCCTGCACTTCTACAGCTGATGCTGAAAAAGCAGCAACCGAGGATGCCAGCATTGTAAAGCAGGTTTCCAATACCGGTGAAGTTTCTTTTGCCCGCAAAGAGGTTTGCGCTACCACCGGAAAAGTAAGCTACACTTCCGTTGAATACTGCACCAAGTCTAACAAATTTGTCAACGTATCTCCGTCGGAGAAGGCCGCTTGCACGAAGACAGCTTCTGCAACCAAAGTTTCCTCCACTGAGAAAAAGGCCTGCTGTGCAAAAGGCGCAAAAGCCGGCTGCGATAAAAAAGCAGAAAAAGCTTCCACTGAAAGCACTGAATCCGGTGCTAAAGTTAAACTGGTAAGCGGAGAGAACAACTAATTGTGTTTTCCATGAAAAGAAAAAGGGCCGCAGGAATTTCCTGCGGCCCTTTTTCTTTGGACTTAGATTCTGAACTCAGAGTACATGTGCCCGTCCCGGTACTGTTTTAAAACGTGTCGGACGGTTTCGGAAAGATTGGCGGGCAGGTTGTCAAGGGAAAACCAGACGACACCTTTAAATTTATTTGGCTCACCGGTTTTTAATTTTCCTTCCCATTTTGATGCCTTGAAGTACAGTGTGATGCGGTGACCGTTATTTCTGGTGCGTTTATGAAGAACATGGGCCAGGAGCAGATCTTTTTCTTTTAATAAAATGCCGGCTTCTTCTTCTGCTTCTCGTATCAACGCCTGCATGGCATACTCCGTTAGCTCGATCGTTCCACCGACCAGCGTGTAATTTCCGCCCTGTGCTTTCTTCTGCCGGAGGAGGAGGATGCTGCCTTTGTTGTAAAGAATCAGGCGAACTTTCAGGTTAATGTCTGCCATTTATTTTTGCTTTTTGATTTGGGTTGGCAAATATAGTACCCCTGACATAGTTATTTGGCATCGCATAAAGTTTTAATAGCCTGACAATTTGTTTTCCTGACGTCATATAGCTAATTTTGCATTTTATTTTACATATTTTTATTTTGGAATAAATGTTGGTTAAGTTGCACTAAAAAAGATACTTATATATAGGTATTTAGATTAAACATCCTTTCTTTGCACCTCGCCCTTAAATTTTGCTTCGAACAAACTTGCTGAACGCAACCTGAGCGTATTCTATACGTTAGGGTAACGTCCTTGAATAACAATTTTTTTTCATTTGTTGAAAAATCTAATCTCGAACTAATTATTGTTTCATGAAGAAATTACTGGTTTTAACTACACTGACTTTCTTTTCACTCTGCCTCTTTGCTCAGGCTCCGCAAAAATTCTCCTATCAGGCTGTAGCGGTTGACGCAAGCGGCAGTGAACTCAAGAACACCGCTCTTTGCATTCGTTCCACCATCCTGAGCAATACGTTCACCGGAACGGAACAATGGAAGGAAGTACACACCGGCATCACGACTGACGAATATGGGCTTTTTACCCTCCAAATTGGTGAAGGAACTGCGATCGGAGGCACGCAGACGGACTTTGCCAACATCAAGTGGGGAGACACAAAGCATTTTCTGAAAATTGAAATGAGCCTCGACGATCAGTGTACCAATTTTGTTTTGGTTGGCACGAACCAACTGCTTTCTGTTCCTTACGCACTCCACGCTGAAAAGTCACAGGCTTCAAACACCTCGATTTACGCTGACAGTTCTTCCGTAACCAACAATGCTATCCATGCTAACTATGCCGATACTGCGCTGGTTTCGATCACTACTTTCACCAATATCAACGATAACGATACCGATCCAACCAACGAATTGCAGGAGCTTTCGCTGAACGGAAGCTCGCTTTCGCTGTCAGGCAGCCCGGTTGCTATCAACCTGAATGCCGCTGACCCGGATCATGATCCAACAAACGAAATTCAGGATTTGATTGTCAACGGCCCCATGCTTTCGCTCAGCGGCAGCAACGCTCCACCTATCAACCTGAACGCTTCTGATCCTGACGCTGACCCGACGAACGAAATTCAGGAACTGACTTTTGACAGCAGCACCGGCTTGTTAAGTCTGACGAAAACCAATACTTCCATCGACCTGTCGAATCTGTCAAACTTCAATGCTGCAGGTTCTGACCTTGATTTCCCGCAGGGTGTCGCCGGTGCGAAGTACGTTTTTATTCCCGACCAGATTACTGTTCCTGCCGACAGTGTTTTTTACATCACTGCCTGTGAGAATGAAATCATCCTGCCAGGTGTCGGCAACTCTTTTGGCATTCATAAAACTGGACCCAACCTCCCGATCCTGCAGCCGGGAACAGTGATTGACGAATGTCGCTGTATCGGTTTTTTCAAACCAATCGACCCATTCATCACGCCGGTTTTGAAAGTGCTGAAACCTAATCAGGGTAACTTTTACCAGGTGCCTTTTGGCAAAAACCTTGTGATTAAAAGCGGAATTGATCAAAGCTCCCCGCTTACGCTGGACGGCTTTACGATGAGTACGTTTGTATCTACTTTTAAGGCTTTGGTTATTCCGGGCGGTATTCAGGTCAGGAACCTTGGCAACAATGAGGTGATTATTTCCGGTTACCTCATACCGCAATGATGCAGTTGTTCGAACAACAGTCACCCGTTTTCAAAAACTGTTTAAAGCACAACAAATTCATTGCTCATGAAAAAATTTATTCCCGGAATTGCACTACTGCTGGTGCTTTTCCATTTTGATATGCAAGCCCAGGGGGTGCGGAGGAGTGTGATTTCCAGTATTGGAGGCTCCAACACCGCCGGAGGCATTTACATTTCAGGTACGGCCGGGCAGCCACCTAACGCAGGTACGATTTCCAACGGGAGCGTCACGCTGCGCCAGGGGTTCGAGCAGCCGCCCCGCTCTTCCACTACCGACCCCGCCTGCACGAATGCACCACAGGCGCTTTTCACAACGAATTTTATCAATGATGCCTGCGGGCAACGGTACAGCTTTGCCTATGCCGATGTGCCAGAGGCAAATACTACTTTCTCGTGGAACTTTGGACAGGATGCCTTGCCGCCTACGTCCAGCCAGGAAGATCCTCTGAGCGTGGTGTATGCAACCACCGGTACGAAGATCATCACTTTAACGGTCACTACGGGTAGCTGTGAATTCAGTACAGCTTACAGCATCAACGTCTCGAAGGCTTCCTTCGGGGCTTATACCGACATAATTCCTACGACTTGTTATGGTGATGAAACAGGTATCGTCACGCTGATTCCTGTCAATGCACAAAGCTCGGTTAGCTACCAATGGTCGAACGGGCAGACAAGCTCCAGCATCGTAGACCTTGCGGCCGGACCTTACAGTTTCACGATAACTGACGCCAGCGGTTGCTCCTTTTCTTCCATTGCGACGGTAGGGACTCCGGATGCTATCAGCGTTGATAAGGCGGTGACAGTGGAGAGCTGTACCGGATCAAAAGACGGGGCTGTGGATATCACTGTTTCGGGTGGTACGGCACCTTACACCTTTCTATGGTCTAATGGTACGACACAGGAAGATGTCAGTGGACTGGCAGGCGGTCTGTATTCGGTGACGGTGACAGATGCTGCAGGCTGTTCGGAAAGTTTTGACGCCGGCGTGTTGACCGTTTGTGAAGGGTTTGAGTTTGACAACCTCATCACACCCAACGGCGACGGCGCCAACGATGTCTGGATTGTTCCAGGTATCGAGAGCTTCCCCAACAATGAGCTTCAGATTTTCAATCGTTGGGGCAACGTCGTTTATCAGGTGAAACCTTACACTAATAACTGGTCTGGCACCAACAACCAGGGAAATCCACTGCCGGTAGGAGCTTATTTCTACCTTTTGAAACTGAATAATGCCGAGAAAACAGTTTACTCCGGCTCGATCTCGATCCTGAGATAACAGACTTCAGACGCTTGAAAATGTTGGAGGGTTTAATTGTAAAACATGTCCATTAAACCCTCCAATTGTTCGTTTTTCATTGACTCCCAAAGACACATCCTAAAGACAAATTTCATGAGACACCTATATTTAAGTATCATTTTTCTTTTTCTTACTCAACTGGCCTTCTCGCAACAGTATCCTCTTTTCACCAATTTTATGATGAATCGCTACGGCTTTAATCCTGCTATTAACATGGATTCGGCAGGAGTGGTTGCCAACCTCGTTTACCGAAACCAGTGGACAGGATTGGAGGGAGCGCCCAAAACAATGGTTGCCGGTTTGCGTGGGCGGCTGAAGCCCGTGCCTGTCGGCATTGGCGGATATTTTTCAACGATCAGGCTGGTGTCATCAATCGCTCTGGCGGTTACGGTATGTTCAACTTTGTTCAGCCGCTCGCCAAAGATGTCCGCATTTCTGTCGGCGGTTCAGTGGGGTATTATTCCATGAGGTTAACAGACAATGTTCGGGTTACCGACGATGTAGATATATTGGTACCGGCGGGCCAGGATGGCAAGCGTTTTTTCGATTTTAATGCAGGCGTTTACCTGCAGGCCCGAGATTTTTATGCCGGGTTTTCCGTTCCACAGGTGTTGGAAGAAGAAATTGATTTCACCAATCAGGCTGGTGGAAGTCAACTGCGCCGGCACTATTATGCGCTGGCGGGTTATAAATACAGGCTTAATGAAAAACTGAGCATTGAGCCGTCAGTTTTGGTGAAATTTTTTGAAAATGCTCCCACTCAATTGGATGGAGGCTTGAAAGTTGGTTTTGATAAATTCTGGATTGGCGGATCTTATCGCTCCAATGATGCCGGAACAGCCATGGCCGGCGTGGATCTTGGAATGATGGAAATCGCCTATGGCTACGATATCACCACCTCCAACCTTCGTACCGTGAGTAACGGCTCGCATGAAATTTCACTTGAATTGCGTTTTGGTAAACCAAAAGACAGCGATGGCGACGGTTGCCCCGACAAGGAGGACAAATGCCCAGACAAACCCGGCCCAAAGGATAACGGCTGTTGCCCGGAGGAAAGTCCGGATGAGCTTATGGCCTCGCTTGATGACAGCGACGGTGACGGCGTTCCTGACAAGGAGGACAAATGCCCGAACACACCCGGCCCCAAATCTAACCAGGGCTGCCCCTGGGGCGACCGGGATGGCGACGGTATCCGGGATGATATCGATAAATGTCCTGACCTGCCCGGCGTGGCATCCAACCAGGGCTGCCCCATCGACGACCGGGATATGGATGGTATTGTTGACAGATTTGACAAATGCCCGGATGAGCCCGGAAGCCTTCGCAACGAAGGTTGCCCATCGCAGGACACCGATGGCGATGGCATCGTCGATCATGAAGACAAGTGCCCTTACACCAAAGGACTTCCTGAAAATTTCGGATGTCCGATCGCAACTGCCGGAGAATTAGACATACTTGAACTGGCTATTCGCAACCTCTACTTTGACACCGGAAAATCGGACATCTGGAAGGATTCTTACCCTTACCTCAATCGCTTGTCAGAGTTGATGGTGAAAAGAAAGGACTGGAAGCTGAGAATCAAAGGCTTCACGGATGCCAGGGCCAGCAGCGAGTTCAACCTCGAACTTTCGAAGCGGCGGGCTGAAGCTGTGATGTTTTACCTCGTAAACAGAGGCGTCAGCAGAGAGCAGCTGCTCGTAGAATTTTATGGTGAACAAATGCCGGTTGCTACCAACTCCTCAGAAGGTGGCCAGCAGTTGAATCGCCGGGTTGAGATGGAGTTTATTTTTAAATGAGTTTTTGTGTGTTTGGGTGTTTGTGAAGTTTGCAGGGATTTTCACAAACACCCATACACCCTCAAAGCAGCCCCCTCACCACGAACACCGGTGTTCCGCCAACCATCGAAGATGACACCCTGATTTTTCTTTTCGATTGCCGGTCAATTTTGTGAAGGTGTGGCACCAGGAAACCTACCAGTGCGCCCATCGCATATCCCACTCCCACATCTTTGAAATTCCCGCCGTTAGCCTGGTTTTGAAAATAGCCCGTAGCTGCAGGAATCAAGGCAGCACCAGTCCATACGAGAGGCTTCCATTT
Organism: Bacteroidota bacterium; assembly: GCA_030147525.1. GTDB lineage: Bacteria > Bacteroidota > Bacteroidia > Chitinophagales > Saprospiraceae > UBA6168. The sequence goes on along the minus strand of JASBVF010000002.1, from coordinate 300,610 downwards.
GCTTTCAGGATGATAATCCGACCAGATTTTTGCGGTACAAAATGAGAGGCTGGCAGCAACGGAAGTTTGCCCTGCAAAAAAAGAAAACCTCCTCCGGGGGATCAGATTTTCATCCAATGGAATTTCAGGCGTGGTGCCAATATTTTTTTCGGACGGGAACTGCCGGGTGATCAGCGTCAATCCATTTGTAATCAGCAGAGTTTCAGAGAAAAGTACGGAAAGTTTACCGGCGTCGCTGCGCATGTCAGCGTCAGTCATCAGCGTGAGAGGCAGGAGGAAAGCGCCTCTTGCCAACCAGTCACTCGTGGTTTTTGCACCGGTTGGCAGTGTTTTCTCCACATTTTTTTCCAACCCCAGCAGTTGTTTGACGGATACGCCGCCTGGCTCTTCCTGGTTGCGAAGCACGATATTTGGCTCTCTTGTGAAATCGGTCAGGGAGAGGCTGACAGCAGTTGCAGTCAGCGTCAGGTCTTTGGCCACGTTCAGCCGATAAGGTGAAGCAGATTTTTTCTGTGAAAAAAGAGGGGAGGTGGAAAGCAAAATGACCAACATTCCGCCGCAGAATCTTACCATCAGCAAAAGAAAGTTTAAATTTTAACGTCTGAACGATTTTGAAAAACCGGCGGCGAAGTTAATAGTTTAGTACTTGTCACCTTTAGGCGATCAGTTTTTTGACATTATTTTCAAATTAACGCCTTATTCAGTCACTAATAATTCCGGTTCAGCGCTCATTTGCGGAAATATTTTTCTTCGTTTAAGTTTAATTTAATTAAATCTGCCCAAATCGCTGTTTCAAGACATTAAATAAGGTTTATCATCTATACTTTTAAACCCTTCTTGCCCGGGCCCCATTCATCCTCCATTTTTCAAACTTTATCACGAACACCTTCGACATGAAAAAAAAGCTTACTCCTGTTTATGCATTTTTTTGGGCAATGATGGCCCTTGTACTTTTTATTTCCTGGAGCAACAACCCGCCGAACGGCTACACCGGTGCTCCTAATCCCGGTTCGAACTGCACCGCCTGCCATTCTTCGCCCGGCTCCGGCACCGGCCAGGTGACGATTACCGGTCTTCCTCCCACGATCACCCCAAATACATTGTATCCGATCACCGTGACTGTTACCCGGACAAACACAGCTCCAATAATGGGCGGGTTTCAAATGGTTGTGCAAAACGCAAGCAACAACAACTCCGGTACGCTTTCAAGTCCGGGGCCGAGTTCAACGCTGCAAACCGAGGCTGGATTTACTTATTTCGAGCACAACCCCGCTGTTTTATTCGGAGGAAATAACGATCTCAATTTCACCGTCAACTGGACTTCCCCGGCCTCCGGGTCCGGCGCCATTACCATGTACGCCGCTGCCAACCTGGCTAACAACAATGGCAACAGCAGTGGTGATAATATTGTCCTGACCCAGGCTACCGGCATGATGATGGGCGGGGGTGTTATTTCTGTAACCGTCACCTCCAACAACGTTTCCTGCTTCGGCGGCAGCAACGGCAGCGCCACGGCCAACCCCTCCGGTGGTGGAGGCGGACCTTACAGCTACAATTGGTCAAACGGAGCTACCACCCAAACTGCCAGCAACCTCTCTGCCGGAACCTACACCGTTACCGTCACCAACGGCTCCGGGGGCAACGGCACTGCTTCCGTGACCATCACTCAACCGACGCAGCTCAACGCCAGCATCATCAACCAGGTCAATATCAACTGTTTAATCCCGTCCGGCAGTGCCACAGCGATGGGTTCGGGCGGAACAGGCGGGTACTCTTACGCTTGGTCATCAGGAGCAACCGGGGCAACAGCCAGCAACCTCTCCGCCGGGACGCACACTGTTACGGTGACGGATGCCAATTTTTGTACAAAAACAGCTACCGTCAACATCACTGCCGACATCATGCCCCCAACTGCTGAGGCCGGGCCTGTCGCCCAAATCAATTGCGGTAACCCCACCACTACCCTTAACGGTACAGGCTCTTCCACAGGCGGAAATTTTACCTACCTCTGGACGACTACCAACGGTCAGATCATCAGCGGCGCCAATACGCTCTCCCCACAGGTTGGGGCCAGCGGAACCTACACGCTTACCGTCACCAACACGAGCAACGGATGTACATCCTCAGATGTCACCTCCGTTACGAGTAATTTCATCGCACCCACTTCCAACGCAGGCGCCAACATGGTCATCACCTGCGCAACGCCGCAAGTGATGCTGAACGGTGCCGGTTCCTCGTCCGGTGCGAATTTCACTTACCTCTGGACCACTTCGAATGGTAATATCGTTTCGGGTGCTAACACTTTGACACCAACCGTAAACGCCGCAGGAACCTATTGCCTGCTGGTCACAAACACGGCCAACGGCTGTACTGCTACCGATTGCACTTCCGTTTCACAAAACACCACAGCGCCCGTCGCTAACGCAGGCAGTGCTTCCCCACTCACCTGCACCACGTCCAGCGTCACCCTCAACGGCTCGGCGTCATCGTCGGGCGCAAATTTCACCTACCTCTGGACCACCTCGAACGGCAGTATCGTCAGCGGAGCAACGACGACCATGCCGGTGGTGAACGCAGCGGGAATTTACACCCTGACCGTCACTAACTCCGTCAACGGTTGCACAGCCACTTCGAGCGTTACGGTGGTGTCCAACACAACGCCGCCAACTGCTGATGCCGGCCCCGGCATGGCACTCAACTGTAACAACACCGTCGTCGTGCTGAACGGCTCCGGCTCTTCGCAGGGGGCCAATTTCACCTACGCATGGAGTGGCCCCGGCATTCAGTCAGGCGGGAATACCGCCAATCCGACTGTGAATATGGCGGGTAATTACTCCATCACCGTTACGAATACGGCCAACGGCTGCACTGCTACCGATGCCACGACTGTCACGCAGTCACCGGCGCCGACGGCCAGTATTTCAGCACAAACCAATGTGAACTGCAACGGCGCCAACACCGGTAGTGCAACGGTTCAAGGCAGCAATGGCACGGGAACATTTACCTACGCCTGGTCGAACGGCGGCAACACCGCCCAAATTAGTAACCTCCCTGCCGGAATCTACACCGCTACCGTTTCGGACAGCGATGGTTGCACAGCCACCGCCAGCGCCACGATTACTCAGCCACCTGCGCTCGCCGCTAACGCAACGGCCACCGGCGAATCCTCCGTCGGCGCTAACGACGGCTCGGCCACGGCTGCCCCGACCGGCGGTGTCCCGGCTTATGCTTACGCATGGAGCAATGGTGAAACAACAGCCACCATCAGCGGCCTCGAACCCGGCAATTACACCGTCACGGTGACCGATGACAACGGCTGTACCTCCGCCCAGACGGTAACGGTGAGCAGTTTCAGCTGCGCTGGTTTTGGACTCAATTTCACCTCCGCCAACCCAAGCTGCCACGGAGGTACGAACGGCTCGGCCACTGCTAACCCTACCGGCGGCACTTCGCCCTTTACTTTTTTATGGTCAAATGGTGAAACGACGGCCACCATCAGCAGCCTCGGCGCCGGTAATTTTACCGTGACGATCACTGATGAAAACGGTTGCGAAGCGACCGGAAATGTAACCATGACGGCCCCGCCTGCACTGAACCTCTCCATTGCACAGCAAACAAATGTCAACTGCAATGGCGCAGCTACCGGGGCGGCCACGGCCAGTGCAAGCGGCGGCTCGCCCGGCTACGACTTTTCCTGGTCAAACGGTGCTTCGGGTGCTTCGCAAACGGGACTCGCAGCGGGAACTTACACCGTCACCGTGACGGATGCCAACGATTGTACGGCCAGCATCCAGGTTAACATTTCACAACCACCGGCGCTCGCCGGTACGGTCACAGCTACCGGCGAAACAGCGGTCGGGGCCAACAACGGAACAGCGTCGACATCGATGTCGGGCGGTGTGGCGCCTTACGATTTTGAATGGAACAACAGCGCCACCACGTCGATGATCTCCAATCTGCCGCCCGGCCAATATTGCGTTACGGTAACGGATGCCAACGGCTGTACTTTCAGCGGCTGCGCAACGGTGACTCAGTTCGGATGTACAGGCACCAGCTCAGCCGTCAGCGGTGAAAACGTCACGTGTTTCGGCGGCGATGACGGTTCTGCTACCGTCACGGCTTCCGGTTTCGAGGCGCCGCTCACCTTCGCCTGGTCGAATGGCGGCAGCGGGGCAACGATTGGCAATTTGACGGCAGGCACCTACACTGTCACCATTACGGATGCCAATGGCTGCACCGGCGACGAATCCATCGAAATCAACGAGCCCACTGCACTCTCCGTTGATCTGCTCAGCCAAACGAACCTCGAGTGTCCCGGTCAGATGACCGGGTCGATCTCGGTCAACGGCGCAGGCGGCACACCGGGGTACGATTTTTCATGGTCAAATGGCTCGGCGAATCCGACGATCCAAAACCTGGCTGCGGGAAGTTATGAAGTGACTGTCAGCGATGCTTTCGATTGTATTGCCACGCTCCAGGTTGAAATCGAAGTGGAACCGGACACCGAAGCGCCACTTGCTCTTGCCGCAGGACTGACCGTTTCACTCGATGCCTCCGGCAAAGGCAGCATCACGGCTGCGATGGTCGATGGTGGCAGTTCCGACAACTGCGGCATTGACACGACTTTCCTCGATGTGTACGATTTTGATTGTGAAAATTTGGGTGAAAACATTGTGACACTCACTGTCATCGACGCAGCAGGCAACCTGGCCACTGACGCTACCTCGGTTTTTGTGGTAGATGAAATAGCTCCTGTAATTCTCTGCCCTCCCATGGTCTCAGTGACGACCAGTGGCTGCGAAGCTGCGGTCGATTACCCGGAGCCAACGGCTACCGACAATTGTTCGAACGTCACAGTGTTCATCCTTTCCGGCCCGCCGAGTGGTTCGGTTTTTCCCGCCGGCATCACGGAAGTTACCTGGGGCGCCGACGACAATAACGGCAACACGGTTTTCTGCTCGTTCAATGTGGTGGTTTTGACGGATTTCTCCTCGAACGTTAGTTTCACCGAGCCTGGCTGCAACGGCGAAGCCACCGGATCGGCCACAGCCACGACACTAGGCGGCACACCTCCCTTCAGCTACGAATGGGATGACCCCGCTAACCAGCTTACGCAAACTGCCACCGGCCTTACGGCGGGCACTTACACGGTTTTCATCACTGACAGCAACGGGTGCGTCAGTTCCACCACCGTCGAAATCACCGAACCCGATCCGATCAGTATCACACTTGTTGAAATTACCAACGAAACTGGAACGAGCATGGACGGTTCGATTTTCGTCAGCATGTCTGGCGGTGCGGTTGGAACCTACACTTACGAGTGGTTTTTCAACGGGGCTTTCTTTTCAAATGAGGAGGACCTGACGGGGTTGGCGGCGGGTGAATACATGCTGGTGGCTACCGATCAGAACAACTGTACCGTATCTGAAACCTTTATCGTCGAGCAACTTACCAGCACTTCCGAACCGGCAATGGAGGGCCGCATTTCACTGCAACCCAATCCGGTTTCGAACCGCCTGTTTGTGAAATTTGAATTAACACAAGCGGCAGATGCACACGTTCAGATTTTCGACCTCACCGGCAGACCGGTTCAGCCGGAGCAACGGTCGTTGGTTTTGAGCGAAACGCTTTCCTTCGACCTGTCGCAGGCAGCGCCGGGCATTTACCTCGTCCGGTTGGTGATCGATGAAAATGTGATGGTAAGAAGAATCGTTGTGGGAAGGTAAGTCTGGAAAATTCAAAGAGGCTCACCTAAAACTGACAATTTAGGTGGGCCTCTTTGAGTTCCGGCTTACTCGCCTGCCGGCCTCTTTCACAATATCCATCTGTCACGAAAAATACCGCATAAGGTAAGAAATGATATGGTGTACATTTTCCCTTGCATACGTGGCGAGCGCCTTGTCCGTCAGCACGTCGTCGGTGTCGGAAAGGTTCATAGCCGAAATAAAAATAACGTTGGATACCAGCGAGATAAACATCAGCCTGCGTTCGGAGTAGGGGATTTCATACTTCCTGAAATGGCTTAGCAGATGCTTGCAAATGTAAATTGCCATGACCCGAACATTGTCGGCTTGCATTTGCTCTGTGGAGATGTTGTTGCTGGTGATGCAGGAATGGTAATACTGTTTTAGCAGGCGGTGGGCTAATTTCAACGCAAGGTTGTAGCGGCCTGCTACAATTGCCCCGTCGATTCGTGACAGGTACTGATTAAGTTTGTCTGTATTCCAGTGGATGGCCATTGTAGTTAGGTTTCATGTTGGTCAGTCAGTAAAAAAATCCTGTTCAGAACTTTTTACTTGAAACGAAAATAGGGCGTAAAAAGCGGCATCCCGTTTTGTTTTTTTCTTGATCTTGTGCGAATGAATGTGCTGACAAAAGTACATAAACCCTGCAATTCTTGCCTGACTTCAGGAAAAAAATGAGCAAGTTTCATCAAGGTTTGTGTTTTTTTTAAAATAACTGTAACCGCTTTATTTTTTCTACCGTCCAAACCGGCGTACACCAATTAATTTACTAAAAAATTCCGAAAATGATAGATATCACCGGCATCGTCGCAATCATCAGCGTTTTTACCACCATCATCGTGGTCGCATACTTATTTTTCAGTTCCCGCCATAAGATTAGAATGGCACTTATCCAACATGGACAAGAAGCCAGTATTTTTAGAGAAGATAAAGACAGTAACTCAGCACTGAAGTTTGGCATGGCTGCCGTTGGCGTTGGCTTGGGGCTTTTTGCAGGTGGTTTACTGGACAGCATCGGGATGGAGGAAGGTCCTGCCTACTTTGGCATGATGCTAATTTTTGGCGGAGCAGGTTTGATTCTTTATTATTTGATCGTAAAAAAGAAAATCAACAATGACGACATTGTTTGATGATTGGGCAATGATCAAAAAAAAAAACGGGGCCGTGCATACTGGATTGCACGGCCCCGTTTTTTTTTAAGAAAACTTTCTGTTACTCCGGCTCGAACCCGAGCACGATATTAAACCTGGCCAGCTCGGAAAGTGTGCTGCCTGGTTTATCGAACCCGATACCATAGTCAAAGCCGAGTACTCCGAACATTGGCAGGAAGACCCGCAACCCAGCTCCTACCGAACGCTTCATGTCGAAAGGATTGTAGTCACGTGAGCGTTTCCAGGCATTACCTCCCTGCGCAAATGTGTGCAGGTAAATCGTTGAGCTTGGGTTAAGCGACAGCGGGTAACGCAACTCGATGGTGATTTTTTGGTAAAGAGGCGTGGCGTTCATGTCATTCGGGTTGTTTTGGTTGAAACGGTTATTTTCAATCTCGGTAGGCTGGTAGCCACGCATCGAGATGATTTCCGTTCCGGTGAAAAACCCGAACTGTTGGTTGTTCAAACCGTCGCCACCCAACTGGAATCGCTCAAATGGTGAAATACCGACATCGCTGTTGTAAGCTCCCATGAAGCCGAATTTCGCCTCCGCTTTCACGACCAACTTGCCAACCAAAGTCTGGTACCACTCGGCATTGACTTTCCACTTGTGGTATTCCAAAAACTGGAAACGCTCTTCCGGAGGAGCGCTGCCAAGGTTGTCGCTTCTGAACAACGAATAAGGTGGCGTCAGCTGTACTGAGAGCGATACCCTTGACCCTTCCTGCGGGAAGATCGGGTTGTTGATCGTCGTACGGGCAATCGTTTGCGTAATGCTGAAGTTCCGGAAGTTACCTTCGGTTACGGTTTCGCCCCGATCAGTACGGAATAAGCCCCGGCTGCTGAAGATGTAGTTTTCGAGTGAAATGTTTTGAAGGTTGAGCGCTGTTGAGGAGACGAAGTTGTCATCCGGAAATTTGAGGCGTGTGCCCAGGCTGATGGTTACACCGGCGTTGGTCAGCTTCCCGAACAGGTCGCTGCTTTTGTTGTAGCCGTTGGTCAAAATGGACATGTAGCCTGCCACGGTCAGGGAGTTTGGTTTTTTACCACCCAGCCATGGCTCCGTGAATGACATATTGTAAGACTGGAAAAAACGCCCGTTGGTCTGCGCACGCAACGATAAGCGCTGGCCATCTCCCTGCGGGAGCGGGCTCCAGGTTCCTTTGTTGAAAATATTGCGGGCTGAGAAGTTGTTGAATGCAACCCCCAGGGTTCCGATAACACCACGACCACGACCACCCCAGCCGGCGGAAAGTTCAAGCTGGTCGGAAGGCTTTTCCTCCACGGTGTACTCAATATCCACCGTTCCACGCTGTGGGTTTACGGGGGTGTTGATACCCAGGTTTTCCGGGTTGAAATAACCGAGGTTGATAATCTGTCGCTGTGAGCGAATGATGTCCGAGCGGCTGAATTTTTCACCAGGCACGGTGAAAAGCTCCCGGCGGATCACGTGCTCGTGCGTACGGTCGTTTCCTTTGATGATCACCTTGTCGATGGTAGCCTGCGGCCCTTCAAAAATCCGCAACTCCAGGTCGATGGAATCATCGGAAACAGCCACTTCAACAGGATCGACACTGAAGAAAAGGTAACCGTTGTCCATGTACAGCGAGCTCACGTCCCGGCCGTCCTGGCTGAATTTCAGTCGTGTGTCGAGGAGTTCGCTGTTGTAAACGTCGCCACTGTTGATGCCGAGTACGTTGGTCAGTGTTTTGGTATCGTAGATGGAGTTGCCTTTCCAGGTGATATTTCGGAAGTAGTAGCGGTTACCTTCATTCAGTGAAATGTGAATGCGCAGGTCGCCGTCTTTTTCCCGCCAGATACTGTCTTTCAGGATGAGGGCATCACGGAAGCCGTTTTTATTGTAGTGCTCAATAATTTTCTTTTTGTCTTCCTCGTAGTCGGTTCTGATAAGTTTAGAGGAGGAGAGGAGGCGTTTCCTCCGGCGGGTTTCTTTCATCAGGTTTCGCAGTTTGCTATCCTTGATGTTCGTATTTCCCGAGAAAGTGATATCCTGGATTTTTACTTTGCTGCCCTTGTCTACATTGAAAACAAGGCGAACAGAGTTTACCCTGGTTGTGTCAGGTACTTCTTCCACATCCACTTCTACATCGTAATATCCCTTTTCGATGTAGTATTTTTTAATAGCAAAAGCGGCAGTAGCTTTTGTGGATTCAGTGACGATACCACCTTTAATTAGGTGTTTGTTTACCTGCTCGTTCAGGTCATCGTGCGATCCTTTTTTTGCTCCTTTGTAAGAGTGAGAGGTAAGGCGGGGGCGCTCCTGAACAGCAATTTCAAGGAAGATTACATCCCCGATGGTTTTTTCCTTGTAAATCTGAACATCGGTAAAAAGGCTCAGCTTCCAAAGTGCTTTCAAAGCCCTCGGGATGTCGCCGCCCGGAATGCGTATGCGATCTCCGACCCGGAAACCGGCAATGGAAATAATTGCATTGGGGTCGCTGAATTTGGCGCCGGTTACAGTTACGCCGCCAAGCTCGTAATCACGGGCTTTGGAATAATCGAGGATAGGGATGGTGTCAGTTACACTTTCACTTTGAGCCGAAAGGCTGTTCATAAAGATGAAAGGACTTGCCAGAAGTAGTAAAAAGCTAAATAATTTATTCATGCCAGATATCTCTGCTTTTGCGAAAAGACTGCAAAGAAACGCAGCTTTACGTTAACTCGTGTGGATGTGAGGTAAAAATTACGGATTTGACCGTGTACCGAAAAAGTGTAGCCATTAATATCAAAGGTTGTACGTGTGCCGGTCAATTGACGAATCAATGAGGTCGTTTGGGTGTCATTTTAAAGGCAACCGGAAGTCCGAACGTGCATTTTTTTAAAAAATGAAAGGCTGTTTTTTGTGAAACAACCTCTTTCGGAGAATAATATCTACTTCAGGCTTTTGCCTTGGTTATGTAAGCTGTTCGCTGGTTTTTCCGAAGCGGCGTTCCCGCTGCTGAAAATTGAGTATAGCCTCGTAGAGATGTTCTTTTCGAAAATCCGGCCAGCGGACCGGTGTAAAATACAGCTCGGTGTAAGCAATCTGCCAGAGTAGATAATTACTGATTCTCGTTTCTCCGCTTGTACGAATCAAAAGCTCCGGATCAGGCATTCCCTGTGTAGCGAGTGCATTTGAAAAAACGTCATTGTCTATGTCTTTCGGGGAAAGTTCACCTGCCTTTGCCTGTTCTGCCAGCTTTTTTGCAGCCTCAACGATTTCCCAGCGTGAGCTGTAGTTGAGTGCCAATACGAGTGTCATCCGCTCGTTTTGGCTGGTATCCTCCATGGCGCTGCGGAGTGCGTTGTAACTTTTGGGTGGCAGCTTTGAAATATCGCCAATGGCTTTCAGCCGGATGCTGTTTTTATTCAGTGTTTTGACCTCGTTTTTAATGGTCTCCACCAGCAAAGCCATCAATGCATTTACCTCGGTTTGCGGCCGGCTCCAGTTTTCGGTAGAAAAAGCATAAAGTGTGAGGTATTCCACCCCCAGCTCGGCACAGGCTTCCGTTGTTTCACGTACTGCCTTTACACCATTACGATGACCGAAGACACGAGGCATGCCGTGCTCCTTGGCCCAACGCCCGTTTCCGTCCATGATGACGGCAATGTGGCGTGGTAATTTTTCCAGGTTAATTTGTGATTTCAAATCCATCTTGGAAAGCTGCAGACAGTGGAATGGGCTTTTACTTTAGTTTTAACCAATGTCATTTTTGCTCAGCGGCTGCAAAAATAAGAAAAGCTGTCACTATCAGGCCGGGGAATTGGGAAGTTCATTTTTTATGATAGCGTACCGGTTTTCAGGTAAAATTATTTTGCATTAAAAATAAAATGATAAAATGTTGATTGTGAGTTTATTAAGTCGTGTAGTGTCGCTTCTTCCCGTTTTAGAGAAGTTTAAATCGAACACAAATATCTTTTTACCTTTAAATTTGCGATTATTTAATTAATTCCCCACGCCACCCATGTACGATTACGACGTTATCATTAGCTTCATCACAGCATTCACGCTCACCTATTTCGTTATTCCACCCATCATTCGGGTAGCCATCAAAAAAAATCTATGCGACGAGCCGGGCGAACGGCGCTCTCATACGATTAGTACGCCAAGGCTTGGCGGTATCGCCATATTTGCAGGTGTCATTTTCTCCATCATGCTCTGGACGCCGTTTAACCAATACGGTGGAGAGCTTCAGTATGTACTTTGTGCATTTATTCTCATCTTTCTGGTAGGTGTAAAAGACGACATTGACGCTATTTCACCTTCGAAAAAGCTGATTGTGGAAGTTCTTGCCGCAGTCATTCTGTTCTTCAAAGCCGAGGTGAAAATTTCCAGCCTTTATGGTATCATGGGTATCGAAAACCTCGGTCCGTTCTGGAGTGCGGTGCTTACCATTTTTACGATCATTGTTATCATCAATGCGCTCAACCTGATCGACGGCATCAATGGCCTGTCCGGAAGCCTTACGATCATTATTACCGGCACACTTGGTGTTTGGTTTTTGTTCATCAAACGATATGACCTTGCGATCATTGCGCTCTCGGCTGCCGGTGCTACAGCTGCATTTTTAAAGTACAATTACTCGCCTGCCCAGATTTTTATGGGCGATACGGGCGCATTGCTGCTGGGGTTGATCTGTTCTATTCTCACAATCAATTTTATAGAGCTAAATGGGTTGTTGGAAGATATCCATCCCTTTAAAATTAACGCAGCCCCGGGAGTCGCTATCGGCATTCTAATCCTTCCTCTTTTCGATACACTCCGGGTTTTCACTACCCGGATTATGAAGGGAAAACACCCGCTTCATCCGGACCGGACACATATTCACCACCTTTTGCTCGATTCCGGCCTGTCACATTCGCAGGCTACAGCAGTGCTTGCAGGGGTCAACATTTTTTTCATAGCATTGGTCTTTCTGATGCAGCGCTACACTTCCAATACCCTGCTCATCATTCTCATGTTAGTTGGGATTTCTTCGCTGCTTGCAGGAGGGCTGTACTACTCCGTTCAACGTAAAACGAAAGTAATAGCTTAAAAAAAAGACCGCACCTCTGCCGTTCACAGAGGGCGGTCGCACCCAGAACATACATGAGAAAACTACTATTTCTTTTGGTTTTCAGGGGGCGCAAAGCCTGATGTTCATTTACCAGTTCAATGAATTTGGTTTGATGGGGCCGATAGACTGAATAACAATCGGGTGATTTTAAAGTGCTGAAAGTCAAACTGGTAAAGCACAACTGACATTTTTAAGGCTTACTTGTCCAGTTCATCCAGGTGGTACTTTTCAATCATGTTAATCAAAGTCTGATCATAGTGTTTGGCTGTTGCATAGCCAAGTTTTTTAAGTCCGTGCGCCCATTGGCGGTAGTCGTCGCCATGTTTTAATAGTGTTTTGTATTTGCCGGTCACGATCAGCTTGCTGTGGGAGCGCCAGCTTTCCCAGGATGAATCATATTTCCGGAAAAAATCTTTGTGCGTGTCGTCGCCGAAGTTAGAGCAGTGGCCTTTTTTGCAAGTCCGTGAAAAACATTTAATTCCGAAATGATTGTTTGTGCTTGTCGAAAGTCTGCTTGTTCCCGAGTTGCTTTCCACGATCGCCTGCGCCATTTTTACGCTCGCCGGGATGCCGTATTTTTCCTTTTCCTGTATGGCCACGTCTTTGAAGCGCCGGATGTAGGCTTTTACACGCTTGGCTTCCTCGTCATCGCCGGGGGCATCAGCGAAGTAGTCTTTCTTTTCAAAAATGGAGGTGATCTGCGACCAGGCTCCGGTTTTTTCACGGGGTTGTTTGTTCGACACTTCTTCCACCATGGCGCTGCCAAGGTGAGCTCTTTGTTCGTTGCCGGAGCCGACTGTCAGGGATAGGTTTCCACTAAAAACCAGGTAGCCGGCAAAGGCGATAAATCCTAATTTAAAAACGGGTACTTTTATCTTACTGGGGGCAACGGCCGTATTTTTATAAAACTGGTATTTCACGATGACTATCAATCTTTCGATCAAAAGCAGGAGTTTGCGAAGTATCCAGAGGATGACAGCGCCGGGTAGTTCAACTCCCTGACTACCGTTCGTCATGCTCTTTTTTGCAGTGTATGGGTTGCTGTAACGGGCATGGCCGTCACCTGAATAGAAACTTTTCTGTTGATTCGATCTCATAATTTCACGGTTTAGGAAAACTATTTGTATCTTAGAGCTTCCTTTTGCACGTTCTTGTTGTTGCAACGTCCTTACAAGGGCAAATTTAAAAACATTTTGTTTTTAAAACCAAATCTTTTTTAAAACTTTTTTATTTAAAATGGGAAATTTTTCTGATAACATTGTTAATCAACGGTTTAGGAAGGTATTCGAAGAGCTGGAAAAAAAGAATTTGATCAAAGGCAAGTCAGATATTGCCAAACAACTTGGCACTTACAACCACGTCATCAACAGTATTCTCAAAGGAGACCGGAATATTACGGTAGACCAACTACACAAATTGTTTGAAGCTTACAACGTCGATGCCAACTTCATGTTTGGATTTAACGACGCTATGTTCATGGGTAACTTTTCTTCTGACAGCGCTGTGCCGACCCGCTCGATGGACGACCGTTTTTTCGGCGGACGAATGAACATCACGCTCGTACCCAACAGGGCAATGGCAGGCTACGCCCTCGAACATCATGATGAAGGTTTTCTCTCCGAACTTCCCAAGTTCTCCATTCCCAACCTCGAAGGAAACCTCATCGCTTTCGAAATCAACGGTGATAGCATGTACCCCACCATCACCAACGGCGATATCGTCGTCTGTGAACCACTGGAAAGGGGCGACCCGATGCGGGACAACAACGTTTATGTCGTCGTGACAGATGTGGTCGTTGCGAAGCGCATTCAACAGATAAAGGATGAAAATACGATTTCGCAGGTTCGGCTCATTTCTGACAACAGTGCCGTTTACAAGCCCTACGAAGTGGATCTTGAGGATATTCGCCAGATATTAAAAGTCAAATGCAGGTTGACTTCACATGCGATTAATTGAGGAAGAAGGGAAGCGAGAACGAAAATTCAATGCTGTCAACTCCATTTCAACATCAAATTTTACGAAAAACTGGTTATGCCGTCTGGCTTGCCATGCTCGTGCTGTCGCTTGTTTTTTACAAGGAGCGGGCGTTTTTCATGGATGCCGGATTTCAGCTTTTCAACCTGATTAACGAAGAGGCGATTCAGATTTACCATTACCGTTTCGTAACGGGTATCCCGCAAATCCTCCCTTACTTTTTGTTGAAACTGGGCGCTCCGCTATGGACGCTGGCGATGGGTTTTTCGGCAGCTTACATTTTGTTTCATTTGCTGGTCTACCATCTGCTGGTGAAATATTTAAAAAACGATTTGCTCGGCTGGGTGCTGATTTTTCTGTTTACGCTGATCTCCTTCGATACATTTTACCACATGCAGAGCGAGTTTTACATTGGGCTTTCGTTGCTCTTGCTCACATTCGGCATCGTGCTTTACGACCCTGCTTTGAGGAAAGGCTGGCAATGGGCTCTAATGTTGCCCCTGATGGTATCGGTAGGGTTTTCTCACAAGCTTTCGCTTATTTTTTTTCTGTTTCTCTGGCTTTTTTTTGGGTTGAAAATCAAAGGGTTAAAACACTGGCGGTATCTCAGCTTTCTGGGGGCTTTTGTGGTAATTGCGGCAGTCAAGTCTGTGTATTTCACCAACTGGTACGAAGCTGCCAAGCAGATTGATTTCCGAAACAACTGGGAAACTTACTTCCCGAATTTCCACACAATTCCCGCCAACTTGATTTTTTTGAAACGTTGCCTGCTCTACTACTACATGCTGCCGCTGCTGTTGCTGGCCGTCAGCGTTTTTTATTTCATGAAAAAAGAATGGCTGAAGCCGGGCCTCATGTGGGCATTTTCGCTGGGTTTTCTGCTTCTCTACAACATTTCTGACCCACAGGCACAGTATCGGTTTTACTCGGAAGTGACTTACCTGCCCCTGAGCATTTTTGTGGCAGTTCCGTTTTTATTTGATGTGGTTCCGGCATTTCAACACAAAAAAATCGGGCGGTATACAGGCGGTCTTTTTGCAGGCTTGATGGTTCTTCGTCTTGCCACTATAGCCTGGAATCATCAAACCTTCGACCGTTTGTTTCACTGGATTGAAACTGAAACAGAGAGGTCAGAAGTGTTGAGCACCAACCGTTTTTTATTAAAAAAAGAAAACGCCCCGATGGACACCGTAATCATGGAGTGGGGAGTTCCGTTCACAGCCATGCATTTGTCTGCCATGAAAAACCCGCAGGCCGCCAGGACGCTGCTGATTCTTCCCGATTTTGAAAAATACAGGGATTTGCTGGGCGAGGATCATTATTTTCTGTCGCCGTTTAAGGCGATAGAAATTGAAGACCTGAATGAAAAATATTACGACCCCGGGCCGGGCAGGTATGTCGAAATCAAAGATTAACCCTACTTTTCTTCAGTTTCTGAAAGTTTCTCCGATTCCTTTTCGTTAGGCTTGTAGTGCACTTCCACCACCTCAGGGCTTGCCTGAAACATCTTCAAAATCTTGATTTTATAGTCTCCGATGTTAACGATTTCGCCTTCTTCCGGAATTTCCTCTGCTACCTTGAGAATCAGGCCGGACAGGGTATGGTACTCCTCCCCTTCAGGAAATGGAGACGGAATAAAATCGTTGATTTCATCCAGCGGATTTTGTGCCTGAATTTTAAAAACATTGTCTTCCGCCACCTCGACGATCGGGGTTTCCGTGTCGTATTCGTCCTGAATTTCACCCACCAACTCTTCAATGATGTCTTCCAGCGTCACGATTCCCACCGTGCCTCCAAATTCGTTGACGACAACAGCAAGTTGAACGTGTTCCTTCTGAAATTGCCGAAGCAGTTGGATGACTTTTTTGTTGGAGGAAACGTACAGCACCGGGCGCAGGATGTCCTTGATTTTCTTCCCGTTTTTCTGGCGGGAAAGCAGCAGCAGGTCTTTTGTATGAACGAAGCCTAAAATTTTATCGATGCTATCCTGATACACCGGGAAACGGGAGTAGCCTTCCTGAATGGAAAATTCGATGGCTGCATCGATACTCATATCCACTTCGATGGCCGCAATTTGTGTGCGTGGCCGAAGGATTTGCCAAATAAAACGGTCGTCAAAATCAAATACATTCTGAATCAGTTCACGCTCTGAGGCTTCAATAGCGCCGCCTTCGGCACTTTCGGCAATGATCAGCTTAAGCTCTTCCTCCGAATGGATTCCCTCGTGCGGCACCGGATCGAGGCCGACGAGTTTGAGTATGAAATTGGCAAAGCCGTTCAACAACCAGATAAACGGCCGGAAAATCAGGTGAAAAATGCGCAACGGGAACGCCACCGCCAGCGTCGTGTTGATCGGGTGGCGAATGGCCAGCGACTTCGGCGCAAGTTCGCCGAAAACGATGTGCAGCACGGTGATCAGCGCAAAAGCAATGGGCAGTGCGATTGAATGAGCAGTAGCCTCTGAAATGGCCAGGTCAAACAGGCCCATGAAATCCATTATCATCTTCGCAACGATCGGCTCGCCGACCCAACCGAGGCCAAGACTCGCCAGTGTGATACCCAGCTGAGTAGCAGCAAGGTAGGCATCGAGATTTTCCACGATGCTTTCGGACAGGCGAGCGGTCATGCTTTTTTCGGAACGAACCTGAATCTGGGAAAGGCGGACTTTGACGATGGCGAATTCAGCCGCCACAAAAAATCCGTTTAACAAGACCAGGAAAATAGTAATAAATATATCTGTAACCATGGATGGTTGGCTGTCGTCAGTTGGAGAATTTCTCTTTTTACGGTGAAAGCCACAATTTGTTAAGAATCAGCGGCAAAGGTAATTGATTTTTGGATGGTGCAAGGCGGAAGTTTACCGGAAATGGCATTTTCACCTGCTATTCCGGTGGGTGTTCGCCAGTTCGGATCGTTATTTTCCGAAGATTGACGACTTCGGAACGATTCAAATGTAAAGCTTTGACTGTTGCACGGCCTGCCGGCGTCAAACCTATTATGCTCAATTTATCGTCACTCCATGTAAAATGTTCTTCCCATGGCTGCTGACGAGGATGATAGAGCATGACGAGTTCACCTGAAACCGGATCGATAGCGTTGATTTTAACATATTTATGCCCATTACAGCCCTGGCAGGAATAGGCCAGGGTTTCCTCTGAAGTTTCACCGCCGGCAGCAAGCGGAATAACGTGCTCCATGACGAATGGAGAGGGGCTGTATTTCGCTGGATATTTGCAGTACTCGCATCTCCCACCCGCCCTGGCTATAATTTTATTTTTATCAATCATGATACACAGCAGGAATAATCACCTCTGGCGGCTTGACCCCTAACTGCTCCATAACCTCTGGAAGACTGCGATTTCTAAGGTGGGATAATTCAATTAAAAACTGTAACCGTTCAACAGCCCAGGCTTCATTTTTTTGGATCAGGAGCAGCATTTCTTCATGCTCCTGCTCCGTAATTTCTTCATCCACCAATTTTTGAGCGAGTTCTTTGTAGCGCACCTGTAATTTCAAAGACGGGCCTCCACCTGTAATTTTTTTAATGAGCTCAGATTCTCTTTTTGAAACCCGTTTCACTTTCCGTTGAGCTACCAGGCTATTCACATTTTGAGCAATTACCTCTAAAGCAGGCGTATCTAACCTGGAGATGCTCTCCAAGATAGTTTCCAAATCTGTTTTTTGCCCGATGTTTGAAGCTGAAGAAGCCATTTCTGTTTTTTTTGAAAAATGCCTTTCAAAAGTAGGCTAATTCTTTCAATTTATCTATTCACCAACCCTACTTCTCCTTCTTTGATGTGTATCACCCTCAGTTCTTTCGTCCTGTCAGAAATATCTTCCGCCGCATTTTCCAAACGAAGCACGCCACGGGGACATACCGCCGCACACACGCCGCAACCCACGCACGAAGCCCGCACCACATCCTGCCCCCGCTGGGCGTAGTGGCGCACGTCGATACCCATTTCACAGTAAGTGGAACAATTGCCGCAACTGATGCACTGACCGCCGTTCACCGTAATGCGGAAGCGACTTTTGAAACGCTGCACCAGCCCCAGGTAAGCCGCCAGCGGACACCCGAAACGGCACCAGACCCGGTTGCCCATCAGCGGGTAAAATCCCGTACCGACCACCCCGGCGAAGGCAGCCCCGATCAAAAATCCGTACCACGATCGAACGGAGTCGCTGCTCAAGAACAGGATATTTGACGAGCCGGTGAAATAGGTGTACAGCACCATCGCCGTCATCACCACGGCGGCGGCGAGTACCCCGTGAACGATCCAGCGCTCGTAACGCCAGGCTTTCAGGCTTTTGTCAGAAAGCTGCCGGTAGGGATCGCCGAGTGTCTCCGCCAGGCCACCGCAGCCACAGACCCAAGAGCAGTACCAGCGTTTTCCATAAAAATAAGTGATGACCGGCACAGCGATCACAATGAGCGCAATACCCCAGACGAGCATGAAAATGCCAAGCCCGCCGCTGGAAATCAGGTTATCGAGGTTGTAGTCGAAAAAGAACGAGTAATTCAGCGGCCAGATATTTTTAAAATCGAAATACGGCTGGTTGAGCCGCACCAAAATTTCAGGAATCAAAAACGCAAATGCCGTCTGGAAAAACATCACCGAGAAAGTGCGAATGATTTGATACCGGTTGTGCCGGTATTTGGCGATCATCCGTACGCCCATCACCAAAATGACGAGCGTGTAAAGCACGCCGTAAAGAAACCACTGGCTCGCCGGATTGCCGCTCAAGGCCCGGCTCAGCGGGTCCACCATCGCAATCCACGGTGCCACCGTTTGTGGCGACCAGTAAAGCAAAATGTAAAACCCGATCAGGTAAATGCCCGTCAAAACGCCGAGCCAGCCTGTCAGGTCCGGCGAAGCGGAGCGGTCGCCGTCGAGCTTTCGCTGTTTTTCATAAAACTTTACCAACCCGATGATTATCAGCGCAATAACTGTCGTAACGATAGGCCAGAGCAGGTCGCCGCTGGTGTAAAAAAAGCCGTACACGATGACCCCGATGATCGTAGCGCCGAGGAAGAAACCCCGCAGCCCCACTTTCAGTCCCCGTGTCATCGGGCGGTGGTAGATGTGGTTGTTTTTGATGCCCGGCAAACCCTGAAATTTGGGTAAAATGTAGAGCAGTCCCCCGAAAATGGCCAGCCCGATGGTGAGCAGGAAAAACACCCAGGGATTTTGCGACACCAGCCCCACGCCTGATTTTTTTGTAGTTTGAAAAACGTACTCCTTCACCGCCCAGTCGCCGATTTTAAAATCCCACTCGCTGACGCCTTCGGGGATGGTTTTGCTGGCGAGGTTTTGCTGCGCTTTTTTGACGGCACTTTTTAAATCGGCGGTGAAACCGAAGGTAGTAGCATACTCCTTACCCAGCATGCCGGTGGCTTCCGCCTGTGCGAGGATTTCTTTTTTGTGAAATTCATTGGTCACGCCGAGGCTTTCCGGTGTGAGGCGGTAGCGGTCAAGACCCAGCATGAGGGTGAAAGTAAGCAGGGCGATGACGAATAGGGTGAGGCCGAGTTTTTGTAACATGGCTATTTTTCTTTTTTAATCGGATAATTAAGAAGGGATGGCAGCTTTTAAAAACTTCAATACATTAGTCAGTCCCCGCCGCTGCCTCAACGCCAAACTCTTACCTGTTTGCTGATTGTACAGCGCCACCACCTCCTGCTCGTATTCCTTGTAAAACTCAGGGTCAAAATTCGCCAGACCCAGGTTTTGCAGCACTTCCTCGATATGAACGTCCTGCCGGATCCATTTTTCACAAACCTCCTGGCGGTAGCGAACACCCATCAGGTTGAAACCCACCACGGCGCCTGAACTTTTATCCCAGTTGATGCGCACGCTCATGCGTCCGCCGGGGTGCTCCCAGTACAAAGTGGATTGATTTTCAGGTAATTCCGGTTTAATGTCGCCGTAAACCTGGTACTCGATATCGAAGAATTTGGCGGAGTTGAACCAGATGCCGGGATCGTAGGCGACTTTTTCACCACAAATATTATAGGCCACGGTTTCGCCCATCATCCGGCCCACGTACCAGACGGCTTCGGTGGGGCGGCGGCCGGGTTTGGGGTTGCGGAGCTGGACACAGTCGCCGGCGGCGTAAACGTCCGGAATGTTGGTTTCAAGAAATTCGTTGACCAGCACGCCCTTACCTAACTCGATTTCTCCGAAATGTAAAAAGTCGATATTCGGGCTGACGCCGGCAGTGAGGCCGACGAAGCCACAGTTGATTTTTTCACTTTTATTAGTCACCACCATTTTGGCCCGCCTGCCTGCTTTGTCGCCCCAGATTTCCTTGAGTTCCGTATCCAGCCTGAGGTCGATGCCGTGTTCGAGGATGTGGCGGGTGACCATTTGCGATTCTTCGGGCGGCAGTACTACGTTCCAAAAACTCGACTCCCGCACCAGGAAAGTCACCGGAATGTGGCGGGTGTGAAACATTTCCGCCATTTCGATGCCGATCAATCCACCGCCGACGATGACCGCCCGCTTCAATCCTTCGCTGTAATGTTCCATCGCCTCCAGGTCCTGAAAACTGTAAAGTCCTTGCACGCCATCCAGGTCCTGGCCCGGCCAGTTGAATTTGTTGGACTTACTGCCGGAGGCGATGAGCAGTTTGTCGTAGGTGATTTCCCGGTTGTCGTCGAAGTGGAGTTTTTTGGTTTTGGTGTCCACTTTAACCACCCAGCCGTTGACGAGTTCGATGCGGTTTTTTTCCCAAAACCAGTCTTCGTAAGGCTTGGTGTCTTCGAAACGCATGTGGCCCATGTAGATGTACATCAGCGCCGTGCGAGAGAAAAAATGATCGGTTTCACCGGAGATGACGGTGATGCGGTGGTCGCTGAGTTTTCGGATGTGACGGGCGGCGGTGATGCCGGCAATGCCGTTGCCGATGATAACGATGTGCATAATTTGCAGTTCAATTTGGGCGGTCAAGGTAAGGAAAAGACGATAATCGGGACGGGATGTTTTACAGGAACTTCTTATTTCCGTTGAGTTGTCTTGGTCTGGACCTTTTTAAGTAAGGTACGATTTCAGTTAAAAAATTATTCAGCCTGCATACAGGTTGTGTGTCGTGTCGCTAAAATTATCAAGCAGCCCAACTCTTCAGGCTTTCCGGCGTTCTAATTTTTCTAACAATTATCACCTGTTCATATGAAATGGATTAAACGCCTCGGTATTTTTATACTTTTCCTGTACACACTTTTTTGTGTAACGCTTTACTTTTCGCAGGAGCGAATCATCTTCAACCCCGATCAACTCCCGGCGGATTTCACCTTCCGCTCTGGCGAAGAAGTGAACCTCGAAGTGGAGGAAGGCATTTCCCTCAACTGCCTCTGGCTCAAAGATCCGGCCCCGAAAGGCGTCGTCCTGTACCTGCATGGTAACCGGGGCAGCAACCGCCGCTGCCTGCGTCAGGCGGAAACGATGGCCGGCAATGGCTACGATATTTTCATGCCCGACTACCGGGGCTATGGCAAAAGCGGCGGCGAAATCGAATCGGAAGCCCAACTGCAACACGACGTGCAGCAGGTGTACGATTTTTTGAAACAACATTATCCGGAGGAAAAAATCGTGGTGGCGGGCTACTCGCTGGGCAGCGGCATGGCCTCTTACCTGGCTGCGAACAACCGGCCGCAGCAGCTTCTGCTCATTGCTCCATACCTCAGCATGGTCGATCTGAAAGACCGTCTCGTACCGTTTTTACCTGATTTTTTATTGAAATATCCACTGCGCAGCGCCGATTACCTGCAACAAGTGGAAGTGCCCGTCACCATGTTTCACGGCACCCGTGACGATGTGATTCCGTTCGAATCCTCTGAAAAATTACAGGCACTGCGCCCCGACCTGTTCAGGCTGGTTTCGATGAACGAAGGGCACCGGGGTGTGATCTTCAGCCCGGTTTTCCGGGAGGCGGTGGGGCAGCTTTTACTGTATTGAAATTGAGTAACCAATTGACCATCAAAGCGATAGACCAAATTTCCAATTTCTCCTAATTTCATAATTTCAATAAAACAACTACCCCCTGCCCAAACCTTCCACCACTTTCTCGGCCAGGTTCAGGCTGGTGCTTTGTGAAAGTTGCACCCGCTTCACCGGCTGGTCCCAGGCATCGGCCATAGCCGCCCAAACGTGGTAATTGCCCATCTGATCCCGCTCACAATACACTCCGAGCGGCATGTGGCAGCCGCCGCCTATGAGTTTCAGCACCTTGCGCTCCACGTTCGTTACGGCTGAAATTTCAGGATGGTGAATTTTTTGGAGCAACTTCCGTGTGTCCGTATCATCAGCGCAGCATTGGAACGTCAGCACGCCCTGAGCTGGGGCGGGCACGAACTCTTTGGTGTTGAGTTTTACGACTTCAAAATCGGACAGGTCAAGTTCGAGCCTGCTCAGTCCGGCGCCGGCCAGCATGATAGCGTCAAAATCACCCCGGCGGAGCTTGTCCAGGCGAGTGGGCACATTGCCCCGGATGTCGAGCAACTGAACATCACTGCGATAGTCGAGCAACTGGGCTTTTCGGCGGGCTGAGGAGGTGCCGACCACAGCACTTTTTTTCAACTTAAACAATTGATCATCAGCCACTTTTTCCTTTTGAATAATGAGCCAGTCAGCTGGATTTTCACGGTAGGAAACGGCGCCCAACACCAGTCCGTCGGGCTGGGTGGTGGGCATGTCTTTCATGGAGTGGACGGCCATGTCAACGTCGCCCCTTAGCAGGGCATCTTCGATTTCTTTGGTGAAAAAACCCTTACCCTCGATCTTGTCGAAGCTCAGGTGCTGGACGACATCACCTTTGGTTTTGATGATGACCAATTCGGCCTCAACGCCAATGTCAGACAGTGTTTTTTTGGTAAATTCAGCTTGCCAGAGGGCAAGCTTGCTGCCCCGTGTACCGATTTTTATTTTTTTCAAAACAGCGAAAATTGTGAAAGTGGATGGAAAAATTTTGTGCAAAAGTAGCAGTCAGCGGCCAGTTCACCGCCTGCAATTTCAAAAAACTGCTAACTGCATACTGCCAACTGCGTGTAGCCAACTATCTTTGCGCTCATGCAAATAGCAGCCAAAGAAATTGCCCACATGCTTGACGGCGTTCTCGAGGGAGATGGAGACGCCCTGGTCAGTAAGCCCGGAAAGATCGAAGAAGGAGGATCTGGCACCCTGACTTTTTTGGCTAATCCGAAATATGAGCACTTCGCTTACACCACGCCGGCGGCTGTGCTGCTGGCGCCAACAGATTTTCAACCTTCAAAACCTATTGCCGCAGCTGCGCTCATTCGGGTGGCCAATGTGTACGACGCCATGCGAAAGCTGTTGGAAAAATACGCAGCTGCGCTCAAGCCAGGAGGAGGAGGTGTCGCTACAGGCGCAAGTGTGCATGACACGGCGAAGGTAGGCCTGGAAGTTTCAATTGGTAACTTTACGGTCGTGGAAGAGGGTGCTCAGGTGGGGGACGGTACTGTTTTGCATCCGCAGGTTTTCATCGGAAAACAGGTTGAGGTTGGCAAAAACTGTATTTTTTTCCCCGGAGTAAAAGTTTTCGATGATTGTAAAATCGGGGATAACTGTATTCTCCACGCAAACGTCGTGGTAGGAAGCGACGGTTTCGGCTTCGTGCCTCAGCCGGATGGAAGCTACCTTAAATTACCTCAACTGGGCAACGTCGTTATCGAGAATAACGTGGAGATTGGCGCCAATTCCACCATCGACCGGGCGACTATGGGAAGCACCATCATTCGGCAAGGTGTGAAACTGGATAACCTCATCATGGTGGCTCATAATGTTGAAATTGGTGAAAATACGGTCGTTGCGGCGCAGGCCGGTTTCGCAGGCAGTTCCAAGATTGGGAAAAACTGCCGCATTGGCGGTCAGACAGGATTTGTAGGTCACATCAGTGTGGCCGATGGAACGCAGGTACAGGCTCAAAGTGGCGTCGCAGCACCTGTGAATGAACCTGGAACGGCCCTTTACGGCTCTCCGGCGCTTCCCTACAGCGATTACCTGCGCTCCTATGCTGTTTTTAAAAAGTTGCCCAGTTTATATCAGAAAATCAATAAGTTAGAGAAAAAATTAAGGACGGCGAATGACCATTCGTAGGCAAGGTTTTCAAAAAGTCAGCTCATCGTTTCGAGTTCAACGTTCGTAGTTAAAAATGTTATGAATCAGCGCACCATAAAACAATCGACAAGCATCAAAGGTATTGGTCTGCATACCGGCAAAGAAGTTACGATGACTTTTTGTCCTGCAGAACCCGGACATGGCGTTAAATTTCAGCGAACGGATTTGAAAGATCAGCCGGTCATCCGTGCTGACGTCAATCAGGTAGTATCGACCCTGAGAGGAACAACCATTCAACAGGGGACAGCCCATGTCAGTACGGTTGAACATGCACTTGCTGCACTTTTCGGTTTGTCTATCGACAATTGCCTGATTCAGATTGACGGCCCGGAAGTACCCATCCTGGACGGAAGCTCCGTCGAATTTGTCAAAACGCTCGAAGGCGCTGGTATCGAAGAGCAGGCGGAAGAGCGTGATTTTATTGAAATCACGGAGCCGATCAGCTATTACGATGAACTGACCGGTACCGAATTGATGGCTTTACCTGCTGATACTTTTCAGGTGACGACGATGATTGATTTCAATTCGAAAATCCTGGGGCAACAGTATGCTTCACTGACACGCATCGAAGATTTTGCAACAGAAATTGCGCCTGCCCGTACTTTCGTTTTTTTGCATGAGCTGGAATATCTTGTGGAGCATGATCTCATCAAAGGTGGCGATCTTAGCAATGCCATCGTCATTGTCGACCGGCTGATGACGCAGGATGAGTTGGATGCGCTCGCTAAAAAACTGAACAAGCCCAGCGTTAAAATCGACAAGGAGGGTATTTTAAATACCACTGAATTGTCTTTCAACAACGAGCCGGCCCGCCACAAACTACTCGATGTTCTCGGTGATCTTGCGCTCGTTGGAAAACCCATCAAGGGCAAAATCGTGGCCACCAAGCCTGGCCACACTGCTAATGTCGAATTTGCCAAACTTTTGAAAAAACTTTACACTGAGCAACGTCGTCTGAAGGGTGTGCCCAAGTACGATCCCAATGCGGAACCGCTCTACACGGCAATGGATATTGCAGCCAGCCTGCCACACCGGTTTCCGTTTTTGTTAGTGGATAAAATTATCGAACTGTCTGATAATCATGTCGTTGGTGTGAAAAATATCACCTTCAACGAAGCATTTTTTCAGGGACATTTTCCCGGTAACCCGGTTTTTCCGGGCGTGCTTCAAATCGAAGCACTGGCCCAGGCCGGCGGAATTCTGGCGCTCTCGAAAGTCGGAGACCCCGGTAACTGGGATACTTATTTTGTGAAAATTGACGGCGTGAAGTTTAAGAGCAAGGTGGTTCCGGGCGACACCCTGCTGCTGAAAATGGAACTTACAGCACCCATTCGCAGGGGCCTGGTACAGATGCACGGCACTGCCTACGTCGGGAACAAGCTGGTTTCGGAAGGTGAGCTGACAGCTCAAATTGTGCGTCGTACGGAAAAGGTCGAAGAAAAAGTGGGAGCCGAAAATTAGGATGAAGTCAGACTGGATCGGATTTTAAGCAATTTGTCAGTTATTTGCCAAACTTTGAAAATGCTGATTAAGCACTGGCTTATAGACGGTTTCAGAAAAAAATCCTCCATTTGTAATACAATAAAAGGAAGCGTTACAAGTTAAAGAGACGTTAAGGTAAAGTGCGAAAAACTTCGGGAGGATTACAATTTACGAGTAGTTTGATCAAACAATTTTTAGCCGGCTCCATTCATACTCATCTGTTTGAGGTTAATTCTCCTGTATTCATGGATAGCATTTGCGGAAAATCATTCACCCTGATCTGCAAACAAGCTTTCAAGCCTGTCGTTTTTCTATTTAAGCCTTAAGTTCAGTAACGGAAATACCAACTTATAACTACGTAAATTTTTCTAATGAAAATTTCTACAGATCAAACGTCCATCCTTCCAAACCTCAATGGTAATGGTCACGCACTCCGATACATTCACCCCGAAGCAAAAATCGGTAAAAATGTAACGGTCGAGCCTTTCACTACCATTGGAAAGGACGTAGTAATTGGCGACGATACCTGGATCGGTCCTCACGTTACCATCATGGATGGATCAAGGATTGGCAAAGGCTGTAAAGTTTTCCCCGGCGCAGTTGTAGGTGCTGTACCCCAGGATCTGAAGTTTAAAGGTGAGTATAGCCTGGTTGAAATCGGAGACGGAGCTATCGTACGTGAGTACGTTACGCTCAACCGGGGCACTCAGGCCAGTCATCGCACTACCATCGGTGCAGGTTCGTTGCTCATGGCTTACGTTCATGTCGCACACGATTGCCACATCGGTAAAAACTGCGTGTTGGCCAACGGCGTTACGCTTGCCGGCCATATCGAAATCGAGGATTTTGCCATACTTGGCGGCTTAACAGCCGTTCACCAATTTGTAAAAGTTGGCGCACATTCTTTCATCGGTGGCGGTTCGCTGGTTCGCAAGGACGTTCCACCGTACGTGAAAGCAGCCCGTGAACCGCTTTCCTATGCAGGGATCAACTCGGTCGGCCTGCGCCGAAGAGGCTTTACACCGGAAGAAATTCATGTTATTCAGGATGTTTACCGGATTCTTTTCGTGAAAGGCTACAATACTACTCAGGCCATTGAACTCATTGAAACTGATATCGACGCCACACCGGAGCGAGATTACATTCTCGAATTCCTCCGCAAGGCTGACCGGGGCATTATGCGTGGCTTTCTGCAAACAAATGGCAGAAGGTAACCCACCCGGAGCGATGAACTGCGCAAATCACGCAGTTCATCGCTCATTATTCATCCCCGCATGAAAATTTCCTTTCAACAAGTTTCCAAACGCTATCGTTACGACTGGATTTTCAAAGGGGTCGACTACCGCTTTGAAGAGGGCAGGAGCTATGCCATCACCGGGCCAAACGGCAGCGGGAAATCCACCTTGCTGAAAATTATTTGCGGGCACCTGACCCCATCCAAAGGGAAAGTGGAGTTTTTGAAAAATGAAAAAAAAGTTGCGCCGGAAGAAGTGTACAGCGAAGTGAGTTACGCAGCTCCCTACATCGAACTCATCGAAGAGTTCACCTTGCTGGAAGCGCTCGATTTTCATCAAAAATTCAAACCCTTTCGCCAGGGTCTTGGCACACCGGAAGCACTGGATTTACTGGCGTTTTCAAAAGCTGCCAACAAAGAAATACGTCATTTCTCTTCCGGGATGAAGCAGCGCCTAAAACTCCTGCTGGCTCTTTGTTCCGATACTCCCGTTCTACTGCTTGACGAACCCACCACCAACCTTGATCGCCAGGGAATGGACTGGTATCGCCAGCTCGTCGACCGCTTTGCTGCCGGACGCCTGACGGTGGTTGCTTCCAATGTGGATATTGATTTTGATTTTTGCGAAGAGCGGCTGGACATCCTGCAATACAAGTGATGTCGAAGCCTGACTTATTTCACCAACTCCGTTTTTACTTCCCTTGCTTTCCCGATCGTTAAAAATTCGACAGCCTCACTTCCTGCGCTGATACTTTTCAACAGCCTTTCAGGCTCTCCCAGCGGCTCATCCGACAGATCGAAAGTGCCGTAGTGCATTGGAATCATCCTGGCGGCTCCCAGGTCGTGGAAGGCTTGCCAGGCATCTGCCGGGCTCATGTGGTTAGAGTGCATGAACCACTCCGGAGCAAAGGCCCCGATGCCGAGAAAGGCGTAGTCTATTTTTGGGAATAGCGCAGCAGCCTGTTTGTAATGGTTGCCGTAGCCTGAGTCAGCGCCGAAATAGATCGTGGTCGAATCCGTCTGAAGGACAAATGCGCCCCAGAGCCGTTTGTTGGTGTCGGTCAGCCAGCGACGGCACCAATGTCGGGTGGGGAGGTAGAAAATTTTCAACCCAAGCGACTCATTATCAATTACTTGAAACCAACCCATTTCAACAATCGGGCACCCGTTTGACCAAGCCGAAACGACAGGTTGCATGTTCAGGCCGGTTATGATTTTGGCCGTTGGGTTGTTTTTTAATAAAAACTTCAGGCTTGCCTCGTCGCAGTGATCCCGGTGATCGTGCGTGAGGAGGACGAGGTCAATATGTTGAAATTTTTCGGGTGAAACCGGCAATTCAGAGAAGCGGGGAGTTAGCGGTGCCAGTTTGCCGAATACCGGGTCGATGAGGATGTTTAGGCCATTTAACCTAAAGAAAAAAGACGCATGCCCAAGCCAGACAAAAACATCACGGTCGTGGCGCAGGAAGCCGCTGTCTTTTACGACTGTAGCCCGCCAGGGGTCATTTTTTTTCTTTTCCTGGTAAGGATTTTTTGTGAAGAGCTTCCATTTTAACACGTCCATCCACCCAAGTTCGAACGGGTAGTCGGGATGGAGAAAGCACCCGTTGTCATCGAGCGGGTTGCCTTTCCAGTCATTTAAAACAGTGGGTAGCGCCGGGTTGGAGCGGAATTTCATAGCAGGATTAATCACAGTTAGTTTTCTGAATTTCAAAAACGGGCGACCTGTTGCGAAGGTTCAACATGAACCGTGGTCCGGTAGAACAAATCAGATTTCATGCTTCAGGTCCTCCAGAAAACCCCGGATTTGCTTTAAGGTTTTGAGCGTCTTGTTTTTTTGTTTTAAAAAGTCCTTTTCCTCCTTGAGTGCTTTTTTTGCTCCGCTAAGAGTATAGCCTTTGTCTTTCACGAGGTGGTAAATAGTTTCAAATTGTTTGATATTGTCGGCTGTGAAGCGCCGCTCGCCTTTACTTGATTTGTAAGGTCGTAGAAAATCGAACTCCTGCTCCCAGAAGCGGATCAGGGATTTTGAAACCTCGAACATTTCTGCTACTTCGCCAATGGTGTAGTAGCGTTTGGTAAGTTCAGTTGGTATTTTACTCATGGCGTTCGGGTTTTGATGGCTTGTTGGCATGATGCGTTTTGTATAAAAACAGGCTGAACAGGCTTTTTCTGAAAGACTGGCGAGCCTATCGTTCAACTGGCCATATTACGTGCGATTTTAATAAAATTGCTTAAAAAAATCTGCCTAACCCGCTGATTTTCTTGCAAATTGCTACCGAATTTTGGCTATTGGGAGCCAATTCAGGCAACTGTCAAAAACTAAGGTGTCAGATGCTTCGTTTAAAGATATGCCTTTAAAAATGTCTTTGACCGGCCAACTTTTGAAAAACGGCCCGCTTTTTTTGAGTTTTTTGCTTTATTTTGAAAACGGTGCTGCTATTCATCCGAACAGATAGTCCTGGAATTTTTTCGCTCCGCAAATTCAATCAAATCCGTTATGAAAACGTGTTTACGCTTTTTTGCTTTCGCCTTTTTCCTCTTGCAGTTCAGCATAGTTTCTTTTGCGACCCACAACCGGGCCGGTGAAATTATCATCGAGCAATTGGGCGATTGCACCAGCAACATGGTGCGTTGCACCATTATTACCTACACAAAAACCAGTAGTGTTGCCGCCGACCGGGATACCCTCGAACTTTGCTGGGGCGATGGTACCTGCGAGATGGTTCCCCGCTCGAACGGGGCCGGAGTTCCGCCCCAGGGACAACCGCTCGCCAACGACGTCAAGTATAATATTTACGTCGCAACACATACCTACGATGGCACCGGCTCCTACACCGTATCCATGACTGACCCCAATCGCAACGGCGGCATTCTAAACGTCAACCCACCGGCTTCCGATAATATTCAGTTTCACCTGCAAACAACTTTTACGCTCTTCAACGGCCAGTTTCAGGGCTGCAACAGTACGCCCCGCTTGCTTCAGCCCCCAATCGATTATGCCTGCATTGGTGAAGCTTTTGTACACAACCCCAATGCCTTCGATCCCGACGGCGATAGCCTCTCATACCAACTCATTGAGCCTTTACAGGCTATCAACACCCCTGTGCCCAATTATACTTTTCCTCAAAACGTGCAGGGGGTTAATGGTTCCCTCTCGCTAAACTCCATAACGGGTACGCTCACCTGGGATGCTCCGCAATTTCCGGGAGAGTACAACGTGGCCATGATTATCATCTCCTGGCGAAATGGCGTACCAATCGACACAACGGTCAGGGATATGCAGATACTGGTTTTCAATTGCGATCAAAATCACGCACCCCAGATTGCTACCATCGATGAAATCTGTGTAGTTGCCGGCGATGTGGTGGAATTTACCGTTACCGCCACCGACCAGGATATGGGCGACAAAGTCAAACTTTCAGCGTTGGGCGCTCCGTTCATCGTGGAAGTCAGCCCGGCTGACGGAATCGAAATCTGGCGACCTACCGGCAATCCATCTGCGACTTATCAACAGACGCCGGTGGTGAAAACCTTCCGCTGGCAAACCGCCTGTGAGCACATTTCAGATTTGCCTTACACGGTTGTTTTTAAAGCGGAAGATGACTTTTTCCTTCAAAGTATTCCCGGCTCGACCGGGCTTGCAACCCTGAAAGCTGTTAGGATCAAAGTGGTCGGACCACAACCGGAAGATGTACAGACTCAACCTACCTCCGACCGGATAGAAGTTTCCTGGGAGAAGCCTTACTTCTGCGAAGATGCGCAGGATGATTACTTCTTCGGCTTCTCCGTCTGGCGGCGGGAGGGCCCCAACCCCTTCCCCATCGATACCTGTACGCCGGGCCTCGACGGCAAGGGCTATACCTTCGTGGCCAACACGACCAATGAGGCCGCCGGCCGCTACCAGCACATCGACACCGACGTGGAGCGTGGCCGCACCTACTGTTACCGCATCCTGGGCAGGTTCGCACGGCGGACCAATTCCGGACAGCCTTACAATTTTGTGGAAAGTTTGCCCTCCGATGAAGTTTGCGTGCAGCTCAGCCGGGACGTGCCGCTCATCACCAACGTCAGCGTTTTGGAAACCGAAAATTCCAACGGCCGCATCGAAGTGCGCTGGACGAAACCGCTGGCCAACGACCTGGATACCCTGCTCAATCCCGGTCCCTACCGATACGAACTGCAACGGGCAACCGGCATCACGAATGCGGGCTTCAATACCATTGCCACTTTCAACAGCCCAACTTACTGGCAACTTACCCAGCAGGAGTATTTTGATCAAACAGCTGACCTGAACACCAGAGGCGAGCCTTACACCTACAATATTAATTTTTTCGTGAAAGGCGAGACCCAGCCCATCGGCAATTCTCCTTCAGCTTCCTCGGTATTTCTGGAAATTGAACCGACCGACAACCAGAACAACCTGTCCTGGCGCTTCGAAGTGCCGTGGGTCAATACGAAATACACGGTCTTCCGTTTTAACAATCAGCAAAATCAATGGGACTCTCTCGCTGTAACAGCTGACACATTTTATTTGGATAAAAATCTCGTGAACGGACGGGAATATTGCTACTACATCCGGGCGGAAGGCTCCTACGGCATTCAGGGGGTACCTTCGCCGCTGATCAATCTTTCTCAGGAAGCCTGCGCTGTGCCGCTTGATAATGTGGCGCCCTGCGCACCGGAGTTGACCGTTCGTGATATTTGCGATGAAAATATCAATTGTCAGGAGGGCGTTGACATCAGCAACCGCCTGCGCTGGATCAATCCAATGAACCTCTGTGAAGAGACGGACGATGTGGTTTCCTACAATATTTATTTTACTCCCATCAAAGGCGAAGAATTTATACTCATCGCCACGATCGATGACTCCGGCGACACTACTTTCCTGCATTTGCCGGATGAAAGCATCGCCGGATGTTACGCCATCACTGCACTCGATACGTTCAAAAACGAGAGCCCGCTCAGCAACATCGAGTGTGTGGACCCTTGTCCAAATTACGAGCTGCCCAATGCTTTCACGCCCAACGGCGATGGCGCCAACGACCTTTACATTCCTTATCCGTTCTGTTTCATTGAGCGGGTCGAGATGAATATTTTCAACCGGTGGGGTGAACTCGTTTACCAAACCACAGACCCCAACCTCAACTGGAATGGTGAAAATAGCCGGGGCCAGGCTCTGCCCGCCGGAACTTATTATTACGTTTGCAAAGTCTTCGAGCAACGTGTGACCGGGACGGAAGCCTCCGGAGAAGTAAGGAAAGGTTACATCGATCTCATCCGGTAAATATTAATGATAAAGGATAAACGATGAATGATGAACTTTGCAGCCCCGTTCATCATTCATCGTTCATCGTTCATCATTCAAAAAAGCATGTCCAAAGCCAACATCCTCATCATTGACGACGAAAACGACATCCGCAACCTCCTCAGCCGTATCATCCGGCTGGAGGGCTATCAGGTCTTCCAGGCGGAAACGGGCAAGCGAGGGTTGAAAATTCTGGAACAGGAAAAAATCCACGCCATCATCTGCGACGTCAAACTTCCGGATGCCAACGGCGTCGAAATGGTTCCCAAAATCAAGGAACTCAGCCCGCAGAGCGAAGTCATCCTGCTCACGGCATTCGGTACCATCCCTGACAGCGTAACGGCCATCAAAGGCGGCGCCTTCGACTACATCACCAAAGGCGACGATAATAACAAAATCATCCCCCTCGTCAGCCGGGCAGTGGACAAAGCGCTCCTGCAATTCCGGGTGCATGAACTGGAAGAACAGGTAAGCGAGCAACGGCACAGTTTCGATAAAATCGTTGGTAAGTCGAAACCCATGCTCCACGCTATCGACATGGCCAAAAAAGTAGCTGCAACCGGTACCACGGTGCTACTCACCGGCGAGACAGGAACCGGCAAGGAGGTATTTGCGCAAGCGATCCACTCCGAAAGTCAGCGGCGGTCAAAGCCGTTCGTGGCCATCAATTGCAGCGCACTCGGCAAGGAAATTCTGGAAAGTGAAATGTTCGGCCACAAATCCGGCTCATTCACCGGAGCCACGAGGGATAAAACCGGTCTTTTCGAAGAAGCCCACGAGGGCACTATTTTTTTGGATGAAATTGGTGAAATGGACCTCACCCTGCAAGCCAAACTCCTGCGGGTACTCGAAACGGGAACATTCCTGAAAGTAGGTGAAACCAAGGAGACGAAAGTGGACGTACGTGTCATCGCTGCCACCAACCGGGATCTGCAGGCGGAAAGTGAAAAAGGTAATTTTCGCCTCGACCTGTTTTACCGCCTCTCCGTTTTCAGCATCAAACTTCCCTCTCTGCAGGAGCGCCAAAATGATATTCCGTTGCTGGCAAAACATTTCATCGATATGTTTACTGCCAAAATGAATCTGAAGCCACTCGGCATGGAAGAGGGATTTCAAAAAGCCCTGGTCAACCATCCCTGGAAGGGCAATATCCGTGAGTTGAAAAATATCATCGAGCGGGCCGTCATACTTGCCTCCGGCGATGAGCTTACGCTGGATTGCCTGCCCTTCGATTTTCAGTACACAGAGTCCGGCAACCCGGAAGATGCGCTGAAGCTGGCTGAAATGGAAAAGCTTCACATCCGAAAAGTACTCGCCTATACCAAGGGGAATAAAACAAAAGCAGCCGAATTCCTCGGAATCGGTATCGCTACTTTATACCGAAAAATCGAGGAATACGGGCTGTGAATTAAAATGCGAACATTTTCACGACTATGGAATCATCCTGAAAAATGAATAGAGAGAGCGGGTTTTTCCTTTTGGTTTTTTCAATGACCTGAGCCGTGATGTTTGCGATGTCCCGGCTCATAAATCAAGCGAAGAAAGGCGCTGAGCCTTTCATTTTCCTTGTTCAGAGGAATGCCGGATACAATACCTACCAGTAAATTATCCTGAATTGTCAGTCGCATCTGTGGGCGGAGGGTGGCATAAAGATGACCCTCGGCAAGTTCCTTGTTGATTTCCATCCCGACAAAATTCCGGGTGCCGGGGATCATGTAGTGGACGTTGGAGTTGATTTCATAAGATAAATCCAGTCCCGAATGACCAAAGTGAGAGAGCAGGCGGGGGCCTGTGTAAATTAAGGAATGCCAGTTAGGCCCCAACCGTTTCGCTCCAATAAAAAACGGATTGAATAGGACACCTTGAAATGTATTGTTCAGCTGAATGACATCGAGATCGGTAAACTCCAGCTCGGTGATAGCCCCAAGGGCGAGCGAGGCCTGCCTTCGCTCAGATACCAGAAAAGTGTACTGCGTGGCAAATTTCAGGCTCTCGACCCTGTTGGATGGTTTTTTAGGGCGGGGCGTTGTGATGTCGCTCGCCCCTGCGTAATGAGATTGGGTGAAAATGCTGACAGGCACTTCGACTTCCAGGCCCCACCGGTCTTTTACTGCCCATTCGTACTCAACAAGAAACTCGTAACTATCGAACTGGCCACGGTCAACGAGGGCAGCTCCGACGTTCCATTCCTTTTCTCCTTTCCGGGCTCCCAAATCCCGGATCAGGTCGATGAAGAGCGGCTCGGCATGCAGCACTTTGGCTGGTAGCTGTGGGTCCTCTTCTTCGTTTTCATAGCTTTGGCAAAAAACGCTGACACAAAAAAACAGGCACAGACAAACTGTGAGTGAGAATCGTTTCATAGGATAAAACCTTTTATTTTTTTTTTGATTAATAAAACTGCTCCATCCAATGATCAGTACAGGATGGAGCAAAACGGGGCCGGCAACTTTGCCCTTGCATTCGTTGCCGGCGTTCGGGAGGTTGATTTAATGTTTGCGATGCAAAGATGTGGGGCTCAGGCAGGCGTAGCTTTAAGAGATTATTATAAAGAGATTAGAAGATTATTAGAACGTACGGCGGGGCAGTCTGATCGTGAAAGTAGCGCCGCTGAAAGGGTTGGAAAAAACCTCGATGCTGCCATCGTGCAGGCGCACAATTTTCTGAACCATCGGCAAACCAATGCCAAAGCCGGGCAGGTGCCGGACGGATTCAGCCCTGAAAAATGGATCAAAAATGTACGGGATATCCTCCTCCGATATGCCGGGGCCCCGGTCAAGCACCGCAATTTTTACCTGATCTTTTAAAATTTTCGGGATGACGGTCACGAGTTTATTTTCAGAAAACTTGAATGCATTTTCAATCACATTGGTCAGCGCAATGCGGAGCAGCGGACGATTCGCCTGAATGATCAGCTGTTGCGGATCGGCGGGCAGGTTGTCGAAGTCGACATGGTATTTTCGTCCGGGGTCGAGGGCATGAATTTCTTCCAGAATATCCATCAGCAACTCATCAATTCTCACATCTGCGAAAAACTTTTCCGGCTGGCTTCCCGAAGTTTGAGCCAGTCGCAGCAGCCGCAGGATAATGTTCTGCATACGGGTGCCTTCCTCCTCTATTGTTTCCATCGATTTTCGGAAATAGGCTTGGTCGTGGGGTTTGGCAAGCGAGAGTTCCACTTCACCCAGGATGGCGGTCAGCGGCGTTTTTAATTCATGGGAAGCGTTGCTGATAAATTGGTTTTGCGCCTCAATGGAGGTTTCCAGCCGGTCGAGCATGGAGTTGAAAGTATGGATCATTCTGCTAAGCTCATCCTGTGACTTCCGCTTGATTTCCAGCCGGAGGTGAAGGTTGGAAGCATTGATGTTTTCCATTTTTTCAATGATCCGGGCGATTGGTCCGAGTGTTTCCCGGGCAAACCAGAAACTGATAAAAATAATGGCAATGATGTACAGCAGGGATATGACCAGAAAAACAAAACGCAGATTTTGCAGCGCCTCGATGCCATCTTCGTCCGTAGCGGTAACAATGACGAGAAACGTGCCCTGGTTATCGTCGTAATGAATGCCAACGGCGGCCTTGCCATCGGAATAAAACTCAGCGGATTCATTTTTGGCAACTTCTGTGAGGAAGGAGTCTGTGATTTCGGCGGGCAGGTTCGGCCTCGGCACATCTTTGTCGATGCGTATAAAATATTCCCGCTCCTGCGGCAGCGTTTTGAAATGTTTGTTAATGATTTCATCGTAAATGCGCTGGCTGAGTTCGTCTTTTTCGAGTGAGGCACGGGCAGCAATTTCAGCCCGTTCCGTCAGTCGCTGGAGGAAATCGTTACGGGTATTTCGGGCGTGCAGCAGGTAAAAAAATGTGCAAATGACAAACAGCAGCCCCGACGAGAGCAGGCTGAACGTCAGTGCTATCTTATTTCGCAATTTCATCTTCGAGTCTGAATATGTAGCCCATGCCTGTTGAAGTATGCAGCAGGCGGTAACCCAGTGCTTTGTCGAGTTTAGCCCTCAGGTAGCAGACGTACACATCCACAACGTTGGTGCCGGGGTTAAAATCAAGGCCCCAAACCCGGTCCAGGATATCGTAGCGGGAAAGCACCCGGTTTGGGTTTTTTAGAAAAAACTCCAGCAGGTTTACTTCACGGCGGGTGAGGTTTAGTTTTTCATTCTTACAAAAAGCCTCTTTCGTATCAAGGTTGTAAACAATATCGGCGTAGGAGAGGGTGGCAGGTTCTGGTTGGTAGGTTCCGGTTCCGGTCCGGCGGTTCAGCGCTTTGAGCCGGGCGACTAATTCCTGTAATTTGAAAGGCTTGGCCAGGTAGTCGTCGGCGCCCATGTTCAGCCCCTTCACCACGTTGTCGGTGTTGGTCAGGGCGGACAGCATCAGTATGGGGGTCTGCTTTTTTTCCGGAATGGCTCGCACCTGGCGGCAGACTTCCCAGCCATTGAGCTTCGGAAGGATGACATCCAGTACGATCGCATCGAAGTTGCTTTCCCGAAGCATGGCCAGCCCCGTTTCCCCGTCGTAGGCAACCTGAACATTGAAGCCTTCGTCGCTCAATCCCCGGCTGATGACGGACACGATTTTCTTTTCGTCTTCAATGAGTAATATTTTCATGACTGCAAAATTGAAGCATATCACATTGGGAACTCATTAAAAAACGATTAGAAGTACAGACAATGTTTAATCGGCGGCACTAAATTTCACCCCTACAAAAAAAGTTCTCGGCCTCGCCGGGCCGTAGATGTAGTTGCTGTCACGATACCTGCCCGTGTCGAAATCGGACTGGTAGGCGTTGAAAATGTTCTGCACGCCCGCAGAGAATTCCAGGTCTGTCTCCATGCTGTGGAGGTGCAGTTGGTAGTTCAGCTTGCAATTGATTTCGGTGAAATCCGGTGACCGGAACAGCACATCCCGCTCCACGCCCGGCGCTCCGCCGAAATGCGGCACTTGCATCGGTCCGGTGTAGACGCCTGACAATGAGCCATTCAGATTTTTTTCCGGTAAAATACTCAGGGTGAAAAAACCGTAGCGGTTCGGTGTGCGCAGGTAGTCTTTGGTGCCGGGTATTTCTGCCGACCAGGCAATTGGGTCGTCAAATTGGGAAGACTGTATCGTAAGTCCGCCCTGCAACTGGATGATTTGATCGTAATTAAAACGCCCTTCCAGTGTCACGCCCTGCACAGTGGAATTGCCGCCGTTTTTGCGAAGCAGGCGAATGTTACCCTGGTCGTCAGTCCCCGTTTCTTCCAGTACGAATGCATCGAACAACCGGGTGTGGAAGGCATCCAGCGTGAAACCATAGATGTAGTTCGTCTTTGGCCGGTTGAAATCGAGCGAAACGGTGTAGCTGCTGGAAGTCTCCTGCCGGAGATTCGGGTCGAAGCCGGTGAGCGCCACGCCACCGCCTGCAAAAGTGATGTGCATGTCGGCCTCGAAAGCCTGCGGCGCTTTGAAACCACGGGCGTAGGAGGCTCGCAGTTGCAGGTTTTCAACCGGTTTGAGCAATGCGCTGAGGCGGGGCGTCGTGATGATTTCATCCACAAAATTGTGTTTGTTGAAACGCAGACCCGACAGCAGCGTCAGCTTGGGAGTCACCTCCCAGTCACTTTGCAGGAACAGGCCCGTGAGATCCGTCACCTGGTCGATGAGGTAGCCGTAGGCAGCAATTTCATCAAAAGTATCGTCGTGCTGGTGTTCGATACCGAGTGTGAGCGTGTTCGGGCGGTTCAGCAGCGGCTGGTTACGATTGATTTGCAGGCCGCCGGTCAGGGTTTTGCTGTCAGTATTGCCCCAGCCATCGGCCTGATCGATGCCGGTGTAGTGCGTCCGGGTGGTTACTTGCCCGGCGAGGTAGGCGTTGAGGTTAAAAAAGCCGGACGTTGGCGTGAACCGGTAATCCAGCCCTCCCAGCAAAATCTGCTGGTTGCGTTCCTCCGATTGATCAGCCCGGTCGGCGGGCAGGTCGAAGGCATTACCGCCCCGCCTGAATTCCTGGATGCTCCAGGCATTGAGTTCGAGGGAGTGGCGGGCGTCAGGTCTCAGGAAAGTTTTAAAACCGAAGGTATTGTTTCGAAGCTTCGGCAATTCAGAAAATCCATCGCCGTTGGCGTCGTATTCCCGGCGGTTTCGGTGAGAGGCGAAAATGCTCACGCCTGCATTTTTTTCTTCGTTGAGTATGGTGGCGTTGCCGTTAAAAAAATGATCCGGCGCCTCCCCGTCAATGAGCGATGAGTTTTGCGACAGCGACCAAGAGTTTTTGTCCGGTATTTTCGTGATCACGTTCACCGTACCGGCAATGGCGCTGGAACCGTAGAGCACCGACCCGCCGCCTTTCACGATTTCCACCCGCTCGATCTGCGAAGCGGGGATTTGTTCCAGCGAGTAGAGGCTCATCAGCGAGGTAAAAACCGGGCGGTTGTCCACCAGTATCTGGCTGTAGGCGCCGCCTAATCCGTTCATTCTCAGTTGTGTGTAATTGCAGGTCTGGCAGTCGGTTTCCATCCGCAGGCCCGGCTGGAAGCAAAGGCCCTCCGACAGGGTATTCGATTGAGTTACCTGAAATGCCGACTCCGTAAGCACATTCACTGCGACGGGATTGTCCAACCTTCGCCGCTCGGTTCGGGTGCCCGATACGACGACGGCGTTGAGGGCGAACGGCATTTCAGTCAGCTGGATTTCTACGTGCTGG
This sequence comes from Bacteroidota bacterium, assembly GCA_030147525.1. Classification (GTDB taxonomy): domain Bacteria; phylum Bacteroidota; class Bacteroidia; order Chitinophagales; family Saprospiraceae; genus UBA6168. The sequence continues at coordinate 261,834 of JASBVF010000002.1, read as the reverse complement.
GATTTATTTTTTGAAATAACCACTTCCCGGCTGGCCGGCATGAATCCCAGGCTCGTCGTCTTCAGGGTGAAGCGGCCTTCGGGCAGGTTTTTCAGGGTGAAATTTCCACGTTCGTCCGCCATACTGCCAAGGTTCAACTGCTCGATGGCGGCGTAGGCAAATGGCACTGGCTTGTCTGCGGAAGTTATTTTTCCGGTCAAACTGCCTGACTGGGCAAGGCAGAGGCTGATCTGGAGTGAAAAAATTATAGTGGCGAAAACTTTCATGATCACAATCTTTAGTTGCCGCAAAAGTAATTTTATTGTTTATCAAATCAAAAATTTAGATGAGTCTAAAAATTGAAAATCATTTAAAAACCTGCTCGCAGCACGTTGGTTGGCAACCATTTTTAAGTGGAAGGCGTTTTGTCAGCATCTTTTTTTTAAAAAAAACAACATGGCCAATAAGTCTTACCAGCCCATCTCCTGCGACTTTCACTCCGAACTGGAACTCCGGGCCTTACGGCGCAAACCTGTTGAAATCCGTTATCGCAACGATGAGGGAACGGAGGTGAGCGTTACCGCTGAAATTGCCGACCTGTACACCCGCAACAGCGAGGAATTTTTACTTTTGCCTGATGGCCATGAAATCCGCCTCGACCATTTGGTCAGAGTGGATGGGCTGGAGCTGAAAAATTTCTACTGTTGATGAGGGCTGAAACCATCATTCTTCGTCAAACCATATCAACCCGAAAATGAGCTATATCAAAGAACTCATGCGCAGCATCCCACAGACCGGAAAAGTGGAGTGGGTGAGCATCCGGCCGGAGCGCCGGGGGGCTGTTTTGCCGAAGGAGGAGGTGGTGGCCAGCGAAGCGAACGGGCTGGAGGGCGATCACTATGCCGGCTCGAATGGCAAACGGCAGGTCACGCTCATTCAGGCTGAACACCTCGACGTGGTGGCTTCCATTTTAAAAAAAGAAAAAATAGACCCGGCCCTCACCCGCAGGAACATCGTCGTCTCCGGCATCAACCTGCAGGCCTTTGCCGATCAGCAATTTCAAATCGGAGAGGCAGTGCTGGAAATGACCGGACTTTGCCATCCCTGTACCCGCATGGAGGAAAATTTCGGCGACGGCGGCTACAATGCCATGCGAGGGCATGGCGGTATCACGGCGAGAGTGGTGAAAGGAGGCAAAATAAAAATCGGAGACTCCGTAAAATTATTTTCACCAGACAATTCCTGACCAGATAGCTCCGGTAAACAGTTACCAACCACTAATCACAAATTTGTGTTGACAACAGAAAAAACACTGGAACAAACCGCAGCGTTGGACAACACCTCCGGCCGTGCAGGCGGTATCTGGGAAAACCTGAGGAACTCCAATCTTTTTCTCAAACTCACCAATTGGGAATACTGGCCCATGTCCGTGGCCAATCTGCCGTTGGTCGTCATTTGGGCCTGGTTTGCGATGAGGGCCGGGCGGCTTTTCTTTTTCAGTGCGGTTAATCCTGCGATCGAGACGGGCGGAATGTGGGGTGAATCAAAATTTAACATTCTCAAGCGTATCCCCAACAGCCATGTACCGCCGACGGTTTTTGTGAAACAAGGAGCTGACTTTCAGAAGGTTCTGGAAAAAATGGAAGATGCGGGGCTTACCTGGCCGGTCATTGCCAAACCCGATGTCGGCGAACGGGGTCTGCTCGTTTCAAAGATCAAAAACGAGGCGGAACTGCAAGCTTACATTTCACAAAATGCCATCGATTTTCTGATCCAGAAATTTGTGGACCTGCCGCTTGAGCTGGCCGTCATGCACCACCGTTTTCCGGGCAGGGAGCAGGGAAAAGTCACCTCGATTTGCATTAAGGAAACGCTCAAAGTCACCGGCGACGGGCAGTCAACAGTAGCGGATTTGATGAAAAAATACCCTCGTGCGAGGCTGCAACTTCCACGTTTTGAGGCAACCTTCCCCGATGTTTTAACAAAAATACCCGCCGAAGGCGAAACGCTCGAACTGGAGCCCATCGGTAACCACTGCCGGGGCACGATGTTTCTGAACGGTAATCACCACATTGACGAGGCGCTAACGGCTGAGTTCGACAAAGTCGCTGCGAAAATGGACGACATCCACTACGGTCGTTTTGATTTGAAATGCCGCTCTATCGAAGACCTGCGCAACGGCGGCGGATTCATGGTAATGGAGTACAACGGCATCGGTGCCGAGCCGGCGCACATCTATGATCCCTCGTATCCGGTTTTTGAAAAATACCGGGACATTTACCGGCACTGGCAGGTCATTTATCAGATTTACAAAGTGCAGAAAAGGAAGGGCGTGAAAAGTATGACCATCAGCGAAGTAGCAGAACGCCTGAAAAAATACCTGGCCTATAAAAAGTCGCTCACCGCATAGTTTCACCGCCTGTGACCTATTTCACCCATTTTTTAATCGCATTCGGGCTGAGTTTCATCGGCTCCTTGCCTTTTGGTATGATCAACATGATGGTGGCGCACACGGCCATTCGGAAGGGGTTGAAGTTTGCGGTTTGGGCGGCGGTTGGCGCGTCGTTGGTTGAGCTTTTACAGGTGTTCGTGGCGCTAAAATTTACCTGGCTTTTTACGGAAAATACGGAGGTGGAGCACACGTTCCAGGTCATTGCCTCGGTTGTTTTCTTCGCTGCAGGCATTTATTTTTTCTTTTTTGCAAAAACGAAAGCTGCCGCTGCGGAGCCGGAACTGAATGGGCGAAGAAGAAATGAGTTTTTCAAAGGCATGCTTGTCAGTTCCCTCAACGTAATGGTGATTCCCTACTGGATTTTTTACGGAACGCTGCTTACTGCCAACGATCTCCTGGTGAAGGACAATCTCCACGTCCTGATTTTTTCCATCGGAACCATGTTCGGTACTTTTAGCCTGCTGGTATGCTATGCCCTGCTCGGCACGAAAATTTTGAGAAAATCGGAGCAGGTGACGAAGTGGGTGAACAAGTTTATCGGGGTATTGCTGCTGGGTTTTGGGGTTTATCAGGTTTGGGAATTAGTAAATTAGTAAACTGGGAGAGTGCCTGCCTAATTTACCAATTCACTAATTCCCTAATTTGACTAACAAAACCGCTCGTAAGCCATTTTCAGGTTGGCGGCGATGATGTCGGCGCTGCGGCCTTCGATGTGGTGGCGTTCGAGGAAGTGAACGAGGCGACCATCCTTGAACAGGGCGATGGAAGGCGATGACGGCGGGTAAGGCAGCATGTACTCACGGGCCTTTTCCGTGGCTTCACGGTCAACGCCGGCGAAAACAGTGACGAGGTTGTCAGGGCGTTTTTCACCTTCCAAAGAGAAACGAACGCCCGGCCGGGCATTGGCAGCGGCACATCCGCAGACGGAGTTGACGACCAAAAGCGTGGTGCCTTCCTGGTTTTCCATTACATCATCCACCTGCTCGGCAGTGGTCAGGCTTTCGAAGCCAAGGTTGTTCAATTCTCCGGCCATGGGAGCTGTAAGTTCTACTGGATACATAGTTTATGACGTTTTTTAATATTTCGATTAAAAAGGATTTGTGAAATAGATTGCAAAAATATCGTTTTTAAACCGAATCTAAATACAACTGGGCAGCCCGAAAGTTCGTTTAGCCGTTGTTTGATTGGTCAAAATCCTGAAATTTGAAATAGCCAGCCTTTTAACATTATTAAAAAAATCATTTGTTTGGCAAGCGTTTTGGGTGAAAGGTAGTTCTGCCTAATTTTGGCCGCTGATTTTTTGAAATAAAATAATTCATCCAAATGAAGAATGGACTCCTGCTCACATCTTGTTTTTATATCGCTTTCTATCTCCTGATGCTGGCGCCGGCATGTACCAATGTCGAGCTGCCGCCATCCCAAAGGCCGACCTATTGTGATACGATCAGCATCACCACGTACGAAGCCGGCGTAAAAACAATCATTGATAACAGCTGTGCGTACACTGGTTGCCATGATGGGGCCGGAGGTATTGGCCCGGGAAATTACACGGATTTCAATGGCATTGCGCCTTACCTTACGAGTGGCGCAGTGCTTGAACGGGTGGTGAATCAGCGGAACGACCCGGCGCTGGGCATGCCGCCTAATTCTTCCGTCTATCCGGAATCACAACAGGACGACCTCACGGAAGAAGAATTTGAAATCATTCAATGCTGGCTGTTGCAGGGCTTTCCGGAGCGTTGATGGATGGCTCTGCATAATCTGTTTGCAACCTTACCCTTTTTCACAGCGTATTTTGTGTTTGAAAAAATTCATTTCATGAAAAAAGTTCACTTGACTATTCTGGGGCTTTTGATTGCCCGGTTTTTATTTGCTCAAAACGAAGTTTACCAGACCTTCAAGGATCGCTGGGTTATCAATTCCCAATCGGTGGAAACGCTGCCACAGCGTAAGCTCGATGCCCGGATTGCGCACCGCTTCGGCGATTTCGCCGGCGACGCCGGCGGCTGGTCTACCTTCTACGGCCTGGAAAATGCGACCGATGTTTCCATCGGGTTTGAATACGGTATCACCAACGCTCTGACTGCCGGGCTTGCCCGCTCGAAAGGCGCCGGGCCGATGCGCCAGCTGGTCACCGGTTCTATGAAATATAAATTATTTACCCAGGAGGAAGGCGGCAAGCCTGTCTCGCTGGCGGTACTGGGAATGACGACCATTTCGACCGGCAAGCGGTCGAGCGACCCCTCCAGCGTGAATTATTTTGAGGTTTTTGCCCACCGAATGGTGCACCATGGCAGCGTGGTGGCGGCCCGTAAGTTTTCCAACCGCCTGTCGCTCCAGTTGTCCGGTGGTCTGACTCACCGGAACGCAGTGCCTGCCGGCGATGAAAACAACATCATTCACACCGGTGCTGCCTTTCGCCTGCAAGTGACCAAGGCGCTGGGCCTCATCGGTGACCTGACGTTGCCGCTCAACGGCAATCAAAGCCCGTTCAAAAGTTTGAAACCGGCCTCGGCCAATTACCAGGTGCCTTTCGGCATCGGGCTTGAGTTCGATACGGGTGGGCATGTTTTTCAACTTAATTTCACCAATGCCACAGGCATCATGCCGACGGACTACATCCCCTACACCCGCTCCGATTGGGCGGAAGGGCAGTTCCGGATCGGCTTCACGATTTCAAGAATTTTTAACTTGTAAAATGGCAGGATGGCTGCCTGGTTAACAGCCGTTCATCCATCCAAACAACCATCAATTCATGAAAAAATTAGTCTTTTTCATAGCCTGCTTCGCAATTTTACTTTTTGCCAATCTGACCTGGAAAAATAGCCCGGCGCCCGTCGTCACGACAGATATGCCGGTCGCTGATGTCCTGTTAAAACTGGGTGAAACGCCTGCGCCCCACCAGCCCGACTTCACCGTCGAAGGTGCTTCGGCAGACCGGGGCCGGGATATTGTGCTGAGAGGCCAAACCTCCCATCCCGGCGGCGGTAAAAGTGAGCGGGTGAGCAAGCATTTCGTCTGTACCTCCTGTCATAATGTGGAGCGGGACGAACCCGACCTCAGCAAGACTGACCCGCTGGCCCGGTTGCGTTTTGTGAAAGAAAAAGGGCTGCCGTTTTTACAGGGCAGTGCCTTATACGGCATCGTCAACCGGCGCTCATTTTACAACGGCGATTATGAAAAAAAATACGGCGATCTCGTACATGCTGCTCGCCACGACCTTCGTCAGGCCATTCATCTCTGCGCCACGGAATGTGCGCAGGGCCGCCCCCTGGAAGCCTGGGAAATGGAATCCGTTCTCGCTTACCTCTGGACGATTGGCTTGAGAATGAACGACTTAGGACTTTCTGACCGGGACTTAAGCATCGTTAACAAAGCTGTGGAGGGGCGTGGCATTCAGGCGGAAGCCGCCAATTTGGTGAAATCAAGATATCTGACCGGAATGCCTGCCACTTTCATCGACCCGCCTGCCGACCGGCAGCAGGGCGCTACACCGTCCGGAAATCCGGAGACGGGTAAAATGATTTATGAATTGAGTTGCCTGCACTGCCACGAACATGAACGTTACTCTTTTTTTAATCTCGACAATTCGAAGTTGTCGCTTGCGTTCCTCAATCGTCATTTTCCCACTTATTCCCGTTATTCCGTGTATCAGGTAGCTCGATACGGCACATCGCCGGTACCCTGGAAGCGGGCCTACATGCCGCATTACACCGAAGAAAAAATGAGCGTTCAGATGTTGGAAGACCTGAGGGCGTATGTTGGCGAAGTGAAATGATGAGCCTCCAACGGCCTAAAAAGTAAAAGGTTCAGGCGAAGCACGCCTGAACCTTTTACTTTTTAGCTTCCGAAACCGTCAGCTTTCCTCGTCAAAATATACCTTGTAATAATTCTTTCCCTTTTCCTCATCATAGCCCCGCTCTATCAGTTCCCGGGCCCCGTGGATGTAGATGTGAAAATTTTTGTCAAGTTTTAGTACGCTGCGCATGACCCGCTCCTGTTTTTTAACGGAAGCGGCAGAGATGTTGAATGAGTCTTCAAGGGGCATGCTGCGCTCCTCCTGCCACTCGGCTTTGTGTTGGCGAAAGGCTTCCTGCATATGCGAGTCATCGAAGACGATTTGGGCAAATTCCTCCTCTACCAACGCTTCTTTTTCCTTGAAATAATTCAGCGATTTGTTGAGGTAGTCAATTTTGTCGGCTTTGTTGACCGGGAAGTCCTCGTCCAGTTTGTTGACCACAAAATCCTTCGCCATCTGGATATAGTGCGTGGTGTGGAAATATTCGTTGGCGAGAGGTTTCAGGTGAAGGAACTGGTCCCGCCAGTACTGGGCTTCGATCGTTTTGTTGGATTTGTCCACGATGCAGACTTTGTAGCCATTTTCAGCATTGGCGTTAAAAATCAGGCAGCCTTTGTCGAGCTTGTCGATGGCGGTGCCGTTTTCGTGTTTTAACTGAAAATCAGGACGTTGCGTCAAAAGTTTTAAAAAAGACTGCTTGTTTTCCGACTTGAAAAGCCCCACTGCATCCAGCACTTCGTCTTCGAGTACCAGCCCTGAAAAATAAGCGACGTACAGGTCGCCCGATTTGATTTTCGGGTGGTTGGTTTGCTCGTGAAGGTGCTTCGCAATGTCGATTGAATCCTGGTGGAAATTATCCCGGCCAGCGAAGATATTTTTTGAAAACTGGCAGACCGGGTTGAGCGAAAGGTCGCCGTTGGAAAAATCGAAGGCAAAAAATTCGTTTCCGTCGAAAGCATCGAGGAAGAATTTCAGCAACAAATCCCGGAGGTGCTCGTCACTTGTGTCGAGTGGTTGAGCGGAAAGTTGGAGCTCCTGTTCGTTGGCCCTGTTTCCGATGAAATGAGCCGAGACGATTTCGATGTTGCAGTGTGCGTAGTTGATCATATTTTTGGCTGTTAGCTTTGGCTATTAACTTTTAGCTGTTGGTCAACAGCCAACAGCTAAAAGCCAAGTAGCAGGTTATTTCACAATCGACTCCCCGATAAAATCAGGGATAATTCCCGTCGAGCGGATCAGAACATCCATCATTTCCTGGCGGGTATTTCCAGTGAGCACGAGCATGGTTTTGAGGCCAAATTTGTTCCCGCCCAAAATATCCGTGTGCAGTGTGTCGCCCACCATCAGGATTTCGTCCCTTTCGAAGGCCCGGTTGCCGTTGCCCACCTCGTTCAGGTGATCGTAGGCATACATAAACATCTGCGAATCGGGTTTACCGAAATGAATAAACTCCCGGTTCAGGATGCTTTCCACGAGCTGCGCAATGCTGCCTGTTGCGACAGCAACATCATTTTTTGAAACGGGATACAGCCGGTCGGAATTGGCTACGATGACCGGTATGTTTTTTTTGTTGATGAGGTTGACGGTTTTATTGATGTCCGTATTCCAGTCGAAGCCTTCGTCATCGAGGAATGCAAACCCGGCAATGTCGTCGATTCTGTCCAATTCAATATCCCTGACCGGCACCGAAGGAAAACCCGATTGCAGGATGTACTCCGCTGCATTTTCGGTGCCGAGGTATGCAACTTTGCCCCGGATAATTTTGTGCTTCAGAAACTGCTTGGCCAGCATTCCGGAAGTGATGATCTCCTCCAGCTCAATCCCTCTCAGGCCCATTCGGTGGAAGGATGCAAGCTGCTGTTCCTGGCTTCTGGAGGCGTCATTCGTCAGGATGCGGATGGCGATGCCTTTCTCCCGAAGGTAATCGAACGTCTCAGGTACGCCTTCGATCAGCCCGTTGTAGTTTTTGACGACGCCGTAGGAGTCGAGAAAAACGGCTTTGAAATTGGTGACGATGTCTAAAAACGATGCTGGCTCCATGTTTAGAGGATGAGAGGGTGAGAGAAGTGAGAGGGTGAGAGCGGTCGTATTTCAACTGCTCCTGCCCGGCACTGCATGTCAGCCCCTGTTCTATATTTTTATTTCAAAAAATCTGATAATCAAATGCCCCGGCCTCTCTCACTCTCTCACTCCTCTCACTCTCTCAAAGGCTCAACGCCCGCAGCAGCGGCTCTGCATCGAAGCCTTTGTCGAGGGCGGGGAAATGCAGTTCGTAAACTTCCCGTTGAAGTTTGGTTGCAAATATTTCATGAAAAAAATAGCGTCCGTCCTTGATCACGTAGTTCAGCAGGAAAAACCGGTAGGCCTCCGGCAGGAACCGTATTTCTGCCTCCGTCAGCGGGAAAATGGCGTGATAGGATTTCAGGAAAAGTATGAACCGCTCTTCTGTCAGCGGGCCGATATTGTAGGTGAAAACCGTGCGGTCGCCAACATCGGAACAAACCCGGCTCATGAAATAAAAATCCATGATCCGGGAACTCATGCGAAACCAGTCATAATCCCAGCGGGAGAAGAACTTGAAGTGATTGGTAACGGAGAAGTTGCCGATGTTCCAGTCAACAAATACGGGCATTTTATCAAACTCATGCGCACCAAGCCGGTGCGAATTTTCAGTAAAAAGGTTACACTGCCGGATGATTTCGCCGATGTGCAACCGGTGCAGAAAAGCGCCCTCTGCTGTTTGAATAATGTCAAGGAGGTGCCGGATGTCCACATCCAGCGTCTTCGAGGACGGGGGAAGGGTGTTCCTGATTTTATGGCAGGCCTTGTGAAACAGCGCCATCTGCTCACCGAGTTTGACGATTTGTTCCTCGTTCAGGCGGCGGGGCAGGCGTTTTTTGTTTTTGATCGGACGGTAAAACACCACCCATGCATCAATAATTTCGCTTTGGTGGCGGTGTACAAAAAGCCGGTTGCCTTTCATCAGTGACCGGGCCAGGAAGTTTTCAAACGGCGACGGCAGGTTGTTCGACAGCGAGTTGATGATCCGGTGGTCTTCCACAAAATGCTCGTACTTGCCGAAGTAGGAGAGCTTCCCGATGATGATACTTTTGTCCCGGAACGTAATCCGGTACACGTGGTTGGTCGAAACCTTGGCGCTGATGTCTGTGATCCTGACAATCTCCCGTGAGTTGTCGTAAGCTTCCCAGGCTTCCTGGATGATTCCGGTAAAATCTATAAATGGCGTCAAAATGAATGCAGTTTTTAAATAATTTGGTACTTAAAAAAGGGCAGCCGATGGAATGTTCAATCAATTGAATATTCTCATTATCAGCATCTTAGCTTCTTCTGGTGCTTTGCAAAAGCTCGGTCATCCGGTTGTTGAATTCCGCTTCATCCAACAGCTGCTCCAGGTTGAGGTGGAGCCGGTACTGCCAGTAGTGCTGCGAAATGGCCGGCACGTTGATGCGCTCTTCCGCCGGGTTTTCACGCCGCAGTTTTTCACTCAAAGCCAGCAAATCCTGAATCGGGAAAACGGTCCACATGCCCGGCCATTCGAGGTGCTGGCGGATGACCCGCTCTGCCACGTAAGTTTCACAGCTGGCCGGCGCCGCTCCGGAAAGCCCCAGTACCCGGTTGTAAAACCGCTGTATTTGCGGCCTTTCGCTCTCTTCCCACCAAAGCCGCAGCGGCGGCATGTCGTGTGTGGAAGGGCTGCAAACCGACTGGTAGGGTATGTCTTCCGCCTGTAAAAATTCCGTCTTGGGGTTTTTGGACATGCGCTGAATTTCCAGCGTCAGAATGCCCAGGTCACGCATCACGCCGGGTACGCAGTCGGGCACCATGCCCAAATCTTCGCCACAGATCAGCATGTTCGTGGCATCCTTGATGGCCGGGAGTTTCATCATGGCCTGTTCCCGCCAGAAATCTTCCTGTTTTTGATAAAAATAGTGGTTGTAAAGTTCTTCCAGCTTGCGGCGGGTGCCTTCGCCGAGTTGTTTGTAGGAGTAGGTATTGAAAAAATCGATCCTCGGATGAAATGCCTGTCCGTCTGAGCCGGGCACTTCAAAAAACAGGACATTGGTGATCAGCTTGAACAGCGGATCTTTCAAATGCACCTTTCCGGCCTGCTCAGGATTGCTGAAAAATGCGGCGATCTTGCGCTGCGTGTTGTAGTTTTCTTTGAAAAGGTACGTACCCATGGCCGTTCTGTCCAGGAAAGTTTCAACCACAAAAAGCGCCTCTTCGCCGAAGGTCTGATTCAGCAATTCCGGCGTGATGTAAGGCTTGCAGAAACGGCTGTACTCGAAGCGGATGCCACGGTCCCGGAATTCATGCAGCTGCACAGGCAGCGCTTTGTTGAAGTAGCCCATCGTGCCTTCGATTTGGTCGAGCGGTATTTCCCAGATGCGGAAAAAGCCGAGGATGTGGTCGATCCGGAAAGCATCGAAATAGCGGGAGAGTTGCTTCAGCCGGTTTTGCCACCACTGGAAACCGTCTTTCGCCATTTCTTCCCAGTCGTAGGTCGGGAACCCCCAGTTTTGCCCGATGTCAGAAAACGGATCGGGTGGGGCGCCGGACTGGCCGTTCATGTTGTAGAGCTGCGGGTCTGTCCACGCATCCACGCTGTAGCGGTAGATGCCGATGGGGATGTCGCCTTTCAGCACGATACCGTTTTCACGGGCATAGCCTGCCGCCGCTTTCAGCTGCCGGTCGAGATGATATTGCAGGAAGTAGTAAAAAGCGATTTTGTCAAAATGCGGCGTGCCCGGGGCGGTTTCTTTTTTCAGCAGTTTTTCTGAAAACTTGCTGTACTTGCCCCACTGGTTGAAATCAACAGTGCCGTGCTCGTCACGCAGGTGGCAAAACAGGGCGTAGGGCTTTAGCCAGTGCTGGCTTTCTTTCATAAAAGCCTGAAACTCCGCACTTTTTAAAAAGGTATCTTTTTGCGCTTCAAAAATCTGGCGGGCGTACTGCAACTTCAACTCCATGGCCGCCTCGTAATTTACCACGTCCAGGGCGTTCAGCTGCTTGCGCTCCGCATCATATTTTTTCTGATCAATAATTTTTTTGAAACCTTCCAACTCGCTTACATTCAGGTACAACGGATGCAGGGCGAAAACTGAAATTGATGCGTAAGGGTAAGAGTCAACCCAGGTATTTGTCGCATTGGTATCGTTGATCGGGAGGATCTGCACCATGCGCAGGCCTACTTTTTTTGCCCAGTCGACCAGCAGCCGGATGTCCGTGAATTCACCCACTCCTAGGCCTTCGGCGCTGCGCAATGAGAACACCGGCATGGCCACGCCCGCACCTTTCCAGTTGCCGAGCGGGTGGTTGAAATATTCATCTGTCACGATTAGCACCTCGTTGCTGGCCGGAAACACATCCCAGTCGAGCAGGCGGTTTGGGCCTTGTTCCAGCATAGTTACCTTTTTCGCTTTCGCATCGTATAGGCCGAATTTGTACTCAATGGCGCTGTTGGGCTGAATGGTTACGGCGCCTGTCCAGAGCGGGAATTTTTCACTACCCAGCAGCAAAGGCTGGGTCAAATCCCAATTGCCGAGCGCCGGATCGCTGCCTGAAACGCAAAGCTGAAGGTGCGGCTCCACCCGTGGCGCATGCATCTGAAACTGTACGACCGCCTTTTCTTTCGCACTGCCCGGCGCTTTGGTTTTGTATTTTTTTGGTTTGAAAATGACTTCTTCGAAGGCGGAAGTGTAAAGCGCATTTTCAGGATGCAGCTTTGCCCGCCATGCATCTTTCAAAATAACCCGTTGGGAAAGCTGTTTCTGAACAGTCACCTTGCGATTGGCTCCCCAGTCTTCGTCCAGTGCGTTCAGCCATTCGTCCGTGAGGACGTATTTGTATTCAAATTGAGTGACGGAGTCGTCCAGTTCCAGCGTTTGAACCCAGTTGCCATTGCCGACGTGCTCGAGGCGCAATGCATTGGACAGGTCCCAGTTGCCCAGTTCAGGTGCGGAGCCGGTCACGACGAGCCGCTGTCCCCAGGCTGTTCGGTAATTGATGTGGAAGGAAATTTTCATAGATGCTTTATCGTCTGAGGTTTAGTGATGAGGGCAATATTTCACCCATCGTTTTAAAAGCAGGGCAAAGCTACAAAACTGAGTTTGCACGGTTGATGACTTGCGGAAAGAGTTTGCGAGTTGGCAGTCCGGACTGTGTAGGTGTTTTTATTGGAATATGCGACCGGATTTTACTCAAAGTTGCTTTTCGAACTTTTCACACACCTGAACCCGGTATGGCTCAAACCCGAATCCATGCTGCTGCGCATGCGGCGGGAGACCCAATATCCGTCCCGCATGGACCGTTTTCGAGTGGCTGGTTCGTCGGTTTCGGCCTGTTCGTTGTTGCTACCCATGGTGAAAGTGCCGGCGGAAATCCAGACTATACCAAGGGTGTCGGCTGTTTTGGGGCTTGAGCGCTACTGCCGTTTTTTTCATTTTGTGAATATGCTGAAAGCAGGAGAAGATCAGGTTGCGAAGCAGAGAGAAAACAAGTGTTTCATTATCTCAGAATTTGCGGCAATGGTAAGAAACTCATGGCATATTTATGAAAATCGACCAATTGAGTGAGTTTTAGGTTGGTTTGAATTTTTGAAAAATGGTGGATAGTTTCTAAAAGAATATTTCCAATACATTTGTAGCCTATTTCTTTACTGCCTGGCGAAAGATGACCGGCTATTTTTAGGTTGATTTTTTAAAGTAAAAGCATGAAAACATCCAGTTGTTGGACGGACGAGCAGATTATCGCTGCGTTATCCGAAGGTGGAAATTCAAGGGAGCGGGTGACTTCGCATTTGATAGACACCTACGTCCATTTGGTTCCGGTCATGGTAAAAAAAACAGGCTTGGTAAAAGAGGCTGCGCTGGATGTTTTTACGGATGCTATTCTGGATCTGATGGAACAGGCGAAACAGGGAATCTTCAGGGGTGAAAGCAAGCTTTCAACTTATCTTTATAAAATCTTTTACTTCAAATGTGTCGACCTGTCCAGGAAAAATACGACTAAGCCATTGAGCTATCCTAGTGACCTGCCTGAGCTTGCCGACCAGGCATCTGATATCCAAAAGAAAATCGAAACCGGCGAAGATTTCACCGGGCTTCTCAATTTGCTCGATCAGCTGGGGGAACCTTGCCGGCAAATCCTCCTGGACTGGGGGTTCTGGGGCTACAGCATGGCTGACATCGCAGAGCGTACAGGGCTGGGAGGGAGTGTTCAGGTGAAAGACCGCAAGTATAAATGCTTGCAACGGCTGCGCAAGCTGAGAAAGTCATCCTGAAAGGTGTCAGCGAATTTGCAGCCGGGCAGGTAGCCTGGTTTTTAGTTGAGGAAGATCTCGCCATTTTCAGATAAAAAAGCGGCGGGTAGTTAACCTGCTTTGCGCCTGAGCCGCCAACCCGATAAACACACTGCTTTAATTAAAATTAAAGTGTTTAAAAAATGAACTCTAATAGTAAAGTACATGACCTCATCGACCAATACCACCAGGGAGAAATATCCCGGGAGGATTTCCGGCAACACCTGGAAAGTGATGCCGAACTCCGGCGGGAGTTTGAGTTGTACCAGGAGGATATGACGCTCATCCGGGCGGCGGGGAAAGCTGCATTGATGAAAAAAGCCGGCGAAGCGCTGGCGCAGCATGAACAAAAAAGGCTGAAAATCTTCCCGATAAAACGTGTGCTCCAGGTAGCTGCTGCCTTTTTGATCCTGGCGGCCGCCTGGTATTTCTTTTCGAAAACCGGGGCTCAGCGTTCGGGGGAAGAATTATTTGCTACTTACTTTGAATTGCCTGCTCCGGTCAATGAACGAGACGGCAGTGCCAGCAATAGTCCGCAGGAGTTACTGTGGCAGTCGGCGATGGCGGCATACTCAAACAAGGATTTTGCGAAAGCAATCGAACTGCTTGCGCCTGCCGTCGAGCAGCCTGGTTTTCCGTACACCGAACGTGGAAAGTTATTCCTTGGGCTGAGCTACCTGATGAAAAATGAGAGCGGTCAGGCGATTGCTGTTTTTGAAAACATGAGCAAGGAAAGTTCTTACCAGCAGGATGCGGCATGGTACCGGGCTTTAGCTTTGCTAAAAATGAATAACGTGGCGGAAGCCCGGCCGATGTTGGAACAGATAGCCAGCGATCAGCGGCATTTTAAACACGGGGAGGCGCAGGAAATTTTGAAATCTCTTTGACTGGTTTTTAAAAAAATCTGATTTTCAGCCACCAAAGAACACCCGTTAAAACCAGCAAGCCCATCACCCATTTCAACCACAGGCCGGAGGATGGCCGGGAAATTGGGTCGCTACCACCCAGCAATACGAATTCTGACCAGTAATAAGGGAAGCATTTGCGGTTCGTAGCCAGGTAATTCAGTTTTGCCTGTTGTAAAGCGACATCCTTGCGAAGCCCGTTTTTTAATTCCCGGTAGAAATCTGCCATGATTTTTCCGGTGGCTTCATCGTCGGCCTGCCAGAGGCTCATGACGATGTTCGGACAATTTGCATGTCTGAAAGCCCGGGCCAAACTCATGACTCCCTCGCCTTTTGCCAGTTTTCCGCCGCCAGTGTTGCAGGCGCTCAGTACGACGAGATCGGCATTCAAACTCATGTTGCTCAGCTCGTAAGCGTGGAGGGTATTGCTGCCTGTGTCTGTTGTGTTTTCGGAGAAAATCAATCCCGAATAAGTAGGGTCTTCATCGTCGGTGAAAGCGTGTAAAGCCAGGTGGAGAATGTTATATTCAGGGGCTGCTTTTTTGAATTGGTCAGCCGTTGCGGTTTGCCGCAAGAAAGTGACTCCATGAAATAACCGGGCAATGGTCCTGGCTTCCTGCTCTGTATGTTTCAGTGAAGAGAAAACTGATGCTGACGCCCTCATTTTATCATTGTTGGAGGGGTAGGAGGGGGCAAATGCGGCGAGCCGGACAGCTGTAGTTTTCGTTTTTTTTCGTTTCTGGAGGTAAAGGGTAAAAGCATTTTCGTAACTGATGGGGTGGCGTTTAAGCAAGTATGACAGGCCGGCATAATCCACCTCGCTTATGTCGCCGGGCAGGGAGTTGATGAGCACACCGAATGGTAATAAATTCAAAACCCCATCCGGAATGAAAATGACGGGCTGACCTTCCGGCAGTGAAATACCGGCGATCAGCCATTGGTGGAGTTGATAGGATTGGCTGCAGAATTGTTTGAACAGAGCCTTGCTGTTGCCTTCTTCATTTGCCAGTTGTGTATTTTTCAGCAGCTGAATAAAACCGGAAGTGTATTTTTCAAAACCGGAAGGAAGCGGCGTCATTCGGTATTCAAAGCCGGTTTTTGAAAGATGGATCACGAACAGCTGCTGATCACCTGCAAAATATTCCAGCAAATGGGCATCCATCGCTCCCAGCAATGCCTGTGCCTGCTGGAATGAAATGATCGAAGTGTTGTATTTCAGGTCATAATAATCCGGGTAGGTCTTTTCAAGCGTATCGATGAGTTTTTCGTAGGATTTCCGGCATTCAAACAGTTCATTTTTTGCCTTGATCAGACTTTGACGGTTGCCGGTGCTATCTTTTTCCAGTTGATAAATCTGGCTGGAGATGTTACCGATTTGCCTTTTCAGCAAGGCTATTTTTCGGAAAAACGGCTGGGGATGTTGGAAAACTCAATGGCGGATTTTGCATGGATGGCATCTCGTAAAGTAGCCACTTTACTCTTTTCCATGATGGTGAAAGCCTGTCCACTGTAGCTGGGGTCGTGGGTTTGTTCCCACAATTCGAGCGAAAGCTTTAGCGCATGTTCAAAAACAGGACGATAGGTGGCGTACAGCGTAATCTTTGACCCCTGCTCCTGGTAAACCTGCCGGGTCTCTTCGATGAGTTGAATGGCCATATCGAGTGACTCCAGAGCTGTTTTTTTATCGTTAAAACCAGCGGGCCCGGAGGTCAGAATGTTGGCTTTTTCTTCAAATACGCCAATGAGTTTTTTTTGTTGAAAATAGCCGGCGTTCAGCAGTGCTTCCTTTGGGCTCTCATTGCCGTCAGGTGAAAATCCGGGAATCAGCAGGTGGGTAATTTCGGCTATCAGTTCCAGCGCCTTTTTGAAATTTCCCTGCTTGCGGAAAATCTTTGCCTTGTCTAATAAGTCATCAGCGAAGTAGGGGTGGTTGGCCCCGTAAGTTTCCCGGAGAATCCTCAAATCTGCATCCAGGTGCAGGAATGCTTTTTCCCAGTTTTCGGCAAGGATATAATTTTTAGCCAGGTAGAAATGTGCGTCGCCGATGTAAGGATCATTAGGCGAAAGGTGTTTTTGCCGGTAGGCCAAGACTTTTTTCAAAATCGGAATGGCCTTTTGGTAATGACCCTGCGAGCGGTAGATTTCCGAGATCTCTTCCAGAATACGGTAATGCTCGAAGCCTTCAGAGGGTTCGAGTTGTCTTTGAATTGCCAATGCTTTGGAAAAGTAGGCCAGGCCCTTCTCGTAATGCAGACTGTCTTTAAAATCGTTGCAGTTAGCGCCCAGTTTGACGTAGGCACTCACCACCTCAGGGTGCTTTTCGCCGTATTTTTTTATCCGGTTTTGCAGGATCCATTCAAAGGTGATCTGGGCATTCTGCGTGTCGAAAAGGTCTTTGTAAATCGAGGCGATATTATTTTGCACCTTCACATAATCGTCTTCATTTTTCTGCTCGTCGATGTCTTCCAGAATGGACCGGTAGATTTTTAGTGCCTGATTGAAGTCGCCCAGGTATTGCCGGCTGGCAGCCAGTGTTATCCGGGATTGCAGCCGGAAAGGATCGTTGGCCCTGAGGTGCTTTTCGAGTAGTTTTTCACATTGATTCAGGTAGAAAAACGCACTGTCGTACCGGGAGGTGCTCAGCAGTTTTTTACCCTTTTCAAAATATTGCCGGGCTTCGGCAGTGTCCCGCATCAAGGTTTGCCCGCTTGCCACGAGGTGGCAAAAAAGGATCAAAAAGATTGTCCCGTTTCTTTGGATTTTGATCATGTTTCCTGATGCGCCGGAAATGCCATTCACCGGACCGGTTGAATCTATTGCCTGCGTAAAAATGGGGGTACTTATGCCCTGCAGGCAATTTTCATAAAAATTCCAATGCCTTACGAACGGAGAGAGGAATTTTTTTTTAAAAAAATAGAATATTCGGCGACTTTTCCTTTTGGGAAACGACTAATTCGACAAAGAAGATTTTACGGTATTGTAAAAAAAGCGAACCTTAACAGGATTTATCGTAAATTCATAGCATTATTCATGGTGCTTTTTTAGCCTTGGTTCAGCTTAAGTTGCTGAAGATCAACCATTAACGCTCCACTTGTCAGCCTTTCAACAATGTACGCTCCACGCAAAATCTTAGATACACCGCTTTTTTCTAACTATCTGACGCCCCCTTTTAGGTAATAGTTATTGTAAAACTCTTTTTCATGAAACGACGAAACTGCAAAGCTCTGCAGAAGCATATCCTATTGCTACTGCCAATCGAGGGACTCTTTTCGCCATCTTTCCCGTTCCGGTACCGAATCGTTTTAACCGTGATGTTAGGGCTTGCCGTTTTCGTTTTGCATGGCCAAACCATCGAAGAATTGGGTGAAGACATCGAGGCACGGATCAAAAACCCCATTCAAGTATCCGGCTCCTTCGGCCTTACCCTTGGCTACTACGATGCTTTCGGAATCGCCAATCGCCGGGACCAATATTCTTACCTGCTGAACGGCAATCTGAATCCCCGCCTTTTCGGCATCGACTGCCCCATCAACGGAAATTTCAGTCAGCTTGAAGCTAATTTTTTACAGCCTTTCAACCAGTTTGGCGTCAGCCCACAGTACAAATGGGCGAAGGGCCATCTCGGCTACCGCAACATGTTTTTCTCTCCGCTGACGCTCAACAGCCACACCTTCCTCGGCGCCGGTATCGAACTGACGCCGCCCACCAAATCCCGCTTTTTTGACCTCCGGGTGAGTGCCATGTACGGCCGGCTTCGGCGAGCCGTCGAACCTGTCGATGTGATCGACCGGGAGGCAATACCCTCTTTCCGCCGCATGGGTTACGGTTTGAAATTGGGCGTGGTTGGTAAAAAACAGGCGGCGAATTACCTCGATTTCATCCTGTTCCGGGGCTACGACGTGCAGAGCAGTATCGAAGTGCCTTTCGGCGATGATCCGGTGAAGCCGGTTGACAACCTGGTACTCGGCATTTCAGGCCAATATAAATTGTGGGAATCTCTGACTTTGAAAGCCGACTGGGCCAGCAGCGCCTTTACCCGTGACCGCAGGAGTGAAACGGCCAATGATGAAAACACCGGGATTTATGGCCGGCTCGGCGGTTTGTTTACCCCCAAAATTTCCACCCAAATGAACCAGAGCATCCAAACGACTTTGGAGTATCAGTTTTCCAACTACAACATCGGCCTGAAGTACAATCGCATTGCGCCGGATTACATCTCGCTGGGTTCCTACTATTTTCAAAATGACCTGGAAGACATCACCTTCAACACCAATGCCAGCCTGAAAGAAGGCAAAATTATGGTCGGCGGCAGCGTCGGTTTTCAACGCAACAACCTCGACGACAAACTCAACAACCGCTCGAGGCGGGTCATCGGCTCGCTGAATTACAGCCAGAGCATCACCGACCAGTTGAACGTCAACGCCAGCTATTCGAACTACTCCTCTTCCCTTTTGGTGACGAAAGAGGAGCTGTCGGATTCACTGAATTTGTTTCAGGTTTCCACCAGCTACAGCGTCGTGACGAACTACAGTTTTGGCGCAGCCGAAAAAAAACAATCCCTTTCCCTGAACCTGAGCTATCAGAACGCCAACGCCCGTGACGAGTATAACATCACGGACCAGAACACGGATTTTTACAATGCAGGGGTGTTTTACAACATTTTTCTGAAGGAAGTCAATACCGGCCTGAACGGCTCGCTGAACGTCACGCACAGCATCTCGGAGGGCAACGAAACCACCGTCGTAGGGCCAGGCATCGGCGTGAACCGGTCGTTTTTGGAGAAGAAACTTCGGGCCCGGTATTTCATCACCTACCGCAACAGTTTGTTGAATGGGTCGGGCAGTTTCGGCGTGTTGCAAAACCGTTTTTCGCTGAACTACCAGGTCATGAAACATCACCGCATCAATTTCACCCTCAGTCATTTATACAAAGCGGACTACATCAATAGTGATAAATCCTACTCCGAAATCCAGGGGCTGATGGGGTATCAGTTCAGTTTTTAAGCAACTGTTTTAAAAAGAAAATTACCTATGAAGATCGAACGCATACTCACATTGATGGCTGTGTTATTTTTGTTGGGGACTGTTGCGAAGGCGCAGATCTTCCCGGTCACAGCCACCGTTCAAATCAACCCGCCTGCTACGACCTACCTGACGGATTTCACAGCATTGGGCTCCAACCAGTTGTCGGTGAATCTGTTTCTGAACGATTTCAACGAGCCGGTTTACGATGTCCGGCTGAAAATCTCCATCACAGGCAATGGGATTTCCCTGGTAACGCACCCCGGCTACGTGCCGCCACTGATCACTTTGTCCCCCGGCGCCAACCTGTTTTCAGGCAGCGATCTGGCTAACTACCTCAATACGAACAATATGCTAGTGAGCGGAATATCTGCCCTGGCTTTGCAGGAAGGCGGGTCGGGGTTGCCGGAAGGGATTTATACTTTTTGCGTGCAGGTGTACGACTATCTGCGCCCGGATAAAGCGCTCTCTTTCAACCAGTGCAGTGCAAAATTGCTGCGCAAAAATTACCCGCCAAACCTGGTGTTTCCAGCCTGTGGTTCAACAGTTCCCGTCTTTGCAGGTAATCAGGATATTTTGTTTCAATGGCAGGTTAATGCCGATTTCACGATCCAGACTTTATACGAATTAAGCATCGTGGAGGTGCCGCCGGGGATGAACCCCAACGATGCCATGAACGGCACGGCCACCAAAATACTGGATTCGGAACCCGTGATGGGCACCAATTTTCTGTATGGTCCGGATCAACTTCCATTGGAAATTGGTAAAAAATACGCCTACCGGATCAAAGTGCTGGATCTGCAGGGAAACACCACATTTGAGAACAATGGATTGACACCGGTTTGTACTTTTTACTATGGCGTGGATGCCGATGGAATCGTGCCACTCGTTAGCCCGGCATTTGACGAGCGGGTGAGTACGGTGCAGCAATTAACTTTCCGCTGGAACCGCCCCGAAAATGCCATTCCCGGTCAGCAGGTATACTACAAACTCAAGGCCGTCCTCATGTTAGATGGCCAGGACCGGGAAGTTGCACTCGAGTTCAATCCGGTTTGGTACGAAGTTACGACACCCGTCATACCTGGGAATGCTGCGCTTGTTTTGCCAAACTACTTATTCCCGTTGCCTCCGGAGAGACATTATGCCTGGGAGGTGAAAGCATACTCCGACAACAGCGGTACGGAGCAGGAAATCGCCGTCAGTGAAAAGCGATTTTTCAAGTCGGCGCCAGCGGTGGAGCGCTTCAAAGCCGGTAATCCTGACTGGAATATCATCACAGTCATTACGTTGACCAGCCACGAAGATGTGGCCAACAATCAGAAGAAAATATCAGGCATCGGCACCATGAAAATCAGGGAGAACGGCGAGGAAGTGACCCTGCATTTTACGGACATCATCGTCGGACCATTGGATGATTTCTGGCAACTGATGTCAGGCAGTATTACCGAACCGCTGAATAACTTCCTGGTACATCTTGACAACAGTGGGAACCCGGCCGGCGATGTGGACAATATGGATAATTATGGAGTTGCAAATTTTCATGCGACGCATGTCATAGTAGAAAAAGATGACTTGAAATTGCGGGGAAAACTGCGCTGGCAATTTCCTCATGCAACCGGAGGAGGTTCGCCAGTGGTCGAATCCGTGGAAGATGACGTACTGTACAACCGGCTGAAAATCATTGATTATGAAATAGGCGTCGAGGCGGCAAGTTTTGATCTGTTGGACCCGTATGGCTTTAGAATTGAGTATGCGTCCAGTGTGAATTCCGCTTCCAATTTCAGTGTTTTCAATAGCATACTGAGCCTTACGCTCGATGGCGAGGTGTATACGATTACCGAAGTCAAGGACATGAGCGGCAATCGGATGTCCTACAAATTCACCGGGGCAGATAATCCTTTTTATTTCACGCAAACCGGAATGGAGGCCGATCCGAATATAAAACTGGTGAATAATACCCAGATACAATTGGATGCCGCAGCTGCCATCTTCGACCTTTCGGAAGATCAGTCACCCGAGAAAATAGCTGACACAGCATGGAAAGGAATTTATTTCACCAACTTCAACGTCCATTTTCCAACGACATTTGATGGCAGCAACCAAATCGTTTTGGCGCAGGCGCAAGCTTATAATTTCGAGGCTTTGGCCGGCAATAGTTTTTATGCCTGGATTGACCGGTTTGGGGTGGATATGGATATTGTGAAAGCATTCACCGGATCAACCGGGCCTGCCGCTGCTTTCAATACTTTCGAAGGTAACATTCGGGAGATGAAGATTAAGCTGGAAGACAATAATGTTTCCGGCTGTCACGTGAAAGGCTTCGTTTTAATTCCATTCCTGAACCCTGATGAAGAGTTTACCTATGCTGTTCCGTTTGACAACAATGGTTTGCAGGCGAGTTTTCTGGATGACGACCTGGTTAACAAAGAAGTCGTTCTCAGGCAAAGCTCCAGAGAGTTAAGGCTGGAACTGACGGTAAAACAAGCGGTTTTCAAAGACAATGAAAGGCTGGATTTGGTCATCGACATACAGTGGGAAGCATTAGGGATTCATCTCACCAATGTTACCGAGTTTAAGATCTGGGGCAGCAGGGAAATTGGCTTCAGAACTCCGGGAGGAGCGAAGGGCTTGACTAATGTGGTCGGCAAATTTGACAACCAGTTTGAAATTACAATTTTTGGAATTGCGGCCGGGTTCTTTGGCGATACCTATGCCGTCAATTTTATCACACATATGGTGTTGGGCGATGAAAAAATGGCCATTGTTGACCCTACTTCAGCAGCGGCTCCGACGGCCCAATTTTACACAGATGACAAGCGTATTCCGAAAGGAGAAGAGAACGACCCGGCCTGGGTGCCAACTGCTAAATATGTTCACAATAAATATTGGGGTAACTATAGCGAAGGAGCGAAAAAGGAGTTGAAAGGCGGCAAAATCGCCTTGTTCATTCCGGTTTACATGAGCTATCCGATTACGCCGAAAAGTGCAGGGCTTGGATTGTTGGGCGCCGGAGTGGGCGCCGGAGCCGGAGCCGGAATTGGCGCCTTGTTGGCTGCCGATACAATACACGTTGCTTCTTATGGTGAGAATGAAGGGGTGTCAGTGGAAGGAACAGGTAATGAAGAGGAAGGCGCAGGAATAGGTGCTTCTACCGGTGCAAGTGTGGGAGCTGCTGCTGCCCTGAAATTAGCTGAAGCAAATGCCATCTGGGTGCTGAAAGGTGGATTGCTGTACAAGACGGACGACCCGGTTTGGGGCAATGTTTTTATGGGTATGGCAACTGCGGAAATAAAGAGGCCGATACGATACGGCATTGCTACAAAGATGGTGATTGGCTCCAAGGATGACGTTCATTATGGATTGTTCGAGTTGACCTACCAGGCCAATAAATCTGATTTTGACAAATTAGGAACTGTGAAAGAGGCCCTCGGTGGCAGTTCGATGGCAAAACAAACATCAGGTGCTATGCCACCCACTACCGTACCGACAAAGCGGATTATCTTCGGAAATTTCAATGTGGTGGAAATTGGCGGCCGGGTGTACTGGAATATGAGCCACGATGTCGAAAAGGAATGCGGAAAAGACATGAAGTCGCTCGTCCAACTGGGCGGCGTCACGCCCGAAAACATCGACCCGGAAAAGATTTGGAAATTTTTGACGACCTGTCAGAAATTAAAAATGATTGCCGAATCCAACAACTTATCTGAATTCCTGTGCCAATGGCGGGAATTGGACCCAGAAGCGTTCCAAAGTTCTTTGCGGGCACTGCCCGAGCCTGATTGGGAATTGATGAAAAGGGAAGTTCCCCAAATCCCGGCGGCAACCTGGAACCGGCTGAAACACGATAGTATCCAAACCTTCGCACACCTGGAACTGCTGTTCCCGAACGAATGGTGCCCGCATATCGTGAATGCAATGTTGAAGCAGATAGAGCACTACGAGGAAAGGTTGTGCAACCTGCCTTCTTTCCCTCCCAATCTCCCTCCTGATCCATGCAAAATGTCGAAGGGGACACAAAGAGACTTACTGAAGCGTATTGATAAACAAAGCCAGGCCCAGAAACCAACCAAACCCTTTGTGGTTGACGAGCGGCACATTCTCACCCTTGCAGAATGGGACACGATGGTTACAGGCCTGATACCGCCCGACACCATTAATTGGGTTTACATTTTTAACTCCTATCCTGACAAGGATTGGTGTCAGATAATCAAGGAGTTGCCAGGCGTTTGTTGGGGGCCTGAGTGTATGTGGCCGTTGCCCAACTTCTTCCCAATTGATTGGCCGGACTCATTAATCAATATCCACGCAGCACCGGCAGTGCCCAACTGGATCAACAAGATTTCACCTTCCGAAATCACGAATTACCGGGTGGACAACTCCATAGATTTTGGAATGATGCTGAAGGTGCGGGCAGAGAATACATTGGTGCCTGCTCCGGGAGATCCTCCATTGTCACCTGAGGCAGCTGCCGTATTGTATTCCAAGGATGGAATGGCCACCATGTTCAAAGGTGTCCTCGAAATGAATGGCGGGCAGGGCAGTTTTGGGCAATTCCTGCTCCGGGTGGATGTGGGTATGGGCAATGCGCCTCACCCGCCGACCATCGATGGCTCATTTGTGAAAGGGAAAGGCTGTATCACCTACACGGAAAAGACGAAGACATTTATTGCTGATTTTCAGGCGCAGGCTATCGCTGCCATTGGCCCGCCGCCGAAGCCACGTAAGGGGCTTTGCGGGCAGGGTAAGATCCACTTTCAGGCATCACCCGGCAAGGTTGATCTGGAAATTGGAAATCAGAAATTCCCAATTTTCGTGGTTACCTGTCCGGCCGGCTGGGGCGGTATCGGCTGGTTTGAGTTGCACCAAAAGGACCCTAATTCGCTTAAACTTGGAGCAGGAATGGGATTGGTTCTGGCGGCCTTTGCTCAAACGGATAGATATGGAAATGAAGTCTGCACTTTCTACGGGTACGTCAATGCCTATGCGGCTATGGTCGCCATTGCCGACGTCACGGTTGAACCTGAGCTGGAACTGACACGGGCCGGCATCCTGGTCGGGATAGGCGTGGATATCGGTGTCAATTTCTCAGGTATGTTATGTCCTTTTGGAAATATCAACGCATTGCATTTATACCTCGGGGGTGAACTCATAGCCACTTTCCCAAGAAATGAACTGGCCGGAAGTCTGGGCGGTGAGGCTGTCTTGTTTGGCGTCATCAGGGCTGCATTTTCCTTTCCTTTTAAGGAAAAAATCATTTAAAGTTTTTCAAAAAAAGACAGTATGAATAGCATAAAATCGACGATATGGGTTGGGTGCTTGATGCTTCTGCAGCTTAACGCCGGCGCACAGGAAAATAATATCGGGCAGTTATTTGCCGGTAATGATGAGTCAGGCAGCACCATTTTACTCAAATGGATAATTCCTGAATTCGGAGCCGGGGAAGGCTTCCAGGTTTATCGGCAGCTGGATGGCGAGACTGCATGGACATTACTCAACGCTGCGCCTGTTAAAAAAATGGCCACTTTGGAGGTAAATCCGGCTGACAGAGATGACGCCATCCTTTTTTTGGAAGAATATATCCGGAACA
Source organism: Bacteroidota bacterium (assembly GCA_030147525.1). Classification (GTDB taxonomy): domain Bacteria; phylum Bacteroidota; class Bacteroidia; order Chitinophagales; family Saprospiraceae; genus UBA6168. Next base: position 236,770 of record JASBVF010000002.1, on the reverse strand, counting down.
ACGACTTGTCAGAAGCTGATCCGTTCACCCTGCTGCTATTGAGCAGGAAGCTGGTTGAGCTGAATGATTTTGCCAAATATTTAGGGCTTTTCTACCAGGATGGAACGGTGATGAGTGGCCAGGCTTACCGCTATAAAGTAACCAAATTGGAAAAGGGAAAGGAGCTTTTGGTCGGAATTTCGGCAGCGACAACAGCTACTGCCCATGAACCCATCGCTCCGCCTCAAGGAGCCAGGGTGTTTGTAGATGAAAAAATAGATACGATGGTGAACGTGTCCTGGACACCGGAGGAGACCCGCTACTTTGCCATCAATATTTACAGAAAGGAAGAAGGGCAGCAAAGCCGAAAAATCAATGACAACCCTGCTATTCCTTCGATGAGTACCAATGCGGAAGGGAAGCTGGTTTATCCTGCATATTTTTATAAAAAGGGCGATCATGTCATTGGAAAAAAATATACCTACGAACTGAGAGGCATTGATTTTTTTGGAAGGGAGAGCCAGGCTTCCCGGCCTTTTGAGATCGAAATCATTGACCGAACTCCGCCGTCTCCGCCTTCGGATTTGGAGACCGTGCGCACCGGCCCCCGTGATGTGCTGGTTAGTTGGGCGGCATCCGATAGTGAAAACATCATCGGCTATGATGTTTTTGTCAGCGACTCCATTGAAGGTGTTTTCAAAAAAACCAATGATGCCACCCTGTCTGCCAGCCAGACCACCTTTGATTACAAAGTAGTGGATGAGAACTGGGGCGACCGTTTCTTTTACGTTGAGGCAATCAACACTCGTGGCTCTCGTTCGGCTTCCACAAAAATGGGCTTGACCGTCAACGATGTAATCCCGCCTGCTGTGCCTGCCGGGGTAGTGGCCATTCCGCATGAGGGCGCTATCGAAATCCGCTGGGATGAGCAGGCGGAACCGGATTTGTTTGGCTATGTCGTCTATCGCTCTGTGGCAAATAATCCGGGTGCTCCTTTCATATTTGCCTCCGGCGGCTCGATTATGGGCAACTCTTTTTTGGATTCTTTGCCTCGGGAAGCCCGCAACAAATATTTCTACAAAGTAGCTGCTATCGATGTGTATGGCAACCTGAGCGAACGCTCCGAAACCGTCAGCGCCATCATGCCGGATGTCATTGCTCCCATTGCCCCAACCCTCATCAGCGTCGAAATTAAAAACGATACGGCCCGGTTGACCTGGCTGCCTAGCATTGATGATGAACTGAAAGGCTACCACCTCTACCGCAGTTCTGACCTGGACACTACCAGGTGGGTGCCAATTGGCGGGGAACTGCTGTTGCCGGGTATTACACAGTTTATGGATACTGGCCTTCAGGCTGGAATGAGTTATTACTATCAGTTAACCGCTGAAGATTACACCGGTAACATATCTGAAATTTCGAACCGCTATACCGTAAGTACCAGCCCAAGTCATGGCGAAGACCTTGTGGCCGGAAAGCTGAAGGCTGCTTATAACAAACGCAAAAAAGCCGCTACCCTCACCTGGAGACAGGAGTCTGCGACCCTGCTTGAAGGCAGTATGCTGTACAGAAAAGTGGACAATGGCCGGTTTTTACCGATGACCGGTTTATTGATCGATCAATCAGAATATACCGACGCCAATTTAGAGACGGAAAAGAGCTATAAGTATCAATTACGCACCTACTACAAAGATGGAAACATGACCATTTCCGAGCCTGTGGAAGTGGTAGCCAAATAACGCTGAATCATCCTTCTTCGATCATAATTTAATTAAGAATAACATGAAAAATCTATTCTCAAACCCTATCCGTTTTTTGCTTTGCAATATACTCATACTATCGGGCAGCCTGCAAATGCTGCATGCCCAGAGTAACAACAACATGGGCGTTGGAACTACAACACCGCATGCGTCCGCTATTTTGGACATATATTCCAACGATAAGGGACTCCTTCTTCCCAGACCCACAGCTGCTCCTGTCAATCCCGAAGCAGGGTTAATTTATTATGGCGGTGGTCATGTCAATTATTTTGACGGGTCTGATTGGCGGTCGACGGGGCTTTGGAGACTCAATGGCAACAAGGCTTATTACAACGCAGACAACGTCGGCATCGGTACCAATAATCCGTTTTCCAAACTTTCTATTTCGCCCAACACAGCCGAGTCAAAAATCACCCTTTGGGATGGTGGAAACTCAACGGTCCACCTTGGTTTTGGCGTATCGAATGGCCAATTGAATTATGATGTCCCCACGGGTAATGCGCATGTCTTTTACGCCGGTGGTAAAAATGGAACCGGGACGGAATTGATGAGGATTAACGGCGATGGCTTTGTACGCACAAAAGGAGGGGCAATAATCAATTATGATAATCCCACCATTTATTTGCAGGATACAGACAACAAGTCTGGCATGATTCATCAGAATTCGGATTTGATGTATTTCCTCAGTGGTTCAGGGGCCAACTCAAACACATGGGCATTGAACGGCAGCTACTGGCCCCTCACGCTGAACATGAACTCCGATGCAGCCACATTTGGCGGGCCAGCCTATTTCATGGAGGGAAATGTGGGGATTGGTACCGATATGCCTAACCAAAAACTTCACATTGAAGGTGGAGGAATATATGCCTCCGGTACTATTACGGCTGGTGTTGAAGTGAATGCTAGTGGTAGTATTACAACCAATCAGCATCTCTATGCTACCAGTGGTAATGTGTATACAAATTTAGTAGATGCAACCCAGGTGGATTGTGAAGTAGTTGGCAATTATGACGCAGGGATCTTCCGGAATAATAGCTCCAGCGCTGCAACTGTCTGGATTAAGAACTCGAATGGTCCATGGAGCCCTGGCTTATGGATTAATGAGGGGTCATTGACCGTTCAAAATGGAGATGCTGAAAAACCAGGCGGAGGGTTTTGGAACAGTTATTCCGACTTGCGTTTAAAAAAGGATGTGGAGGACTTCAATGAGGGGCTTGGGGCTTTGCGGAAAGTACGGCCCGTTTGGTTTCACTACAATGGTAAAAATGGTTTGTCCACAGAGCCACGTTATGTTGGCATCATAGCACAAGAGTTGGAAAAGGTTGCACCTTATATGGTTTCTGTGTCACGTACTACGGAAAATGTTGAAAAATACCTGTCCGTTGACCCAAACGCATTTTTGTATATGTTGATAAATTCCGTTCAGGAGCTTGATGAAACTGTACAAAAGCAGGAGCAAATCATAGCATCACAAAATAAAAAAATCGGGGCCCAACAAGCCGAAATCGACGCCATCAAAAAAGCCCTCGAAAAGGCTGGTATTCAACTTGATTAACCCGCTTTACTGTCCGGCAAACACTTTTCTCTCAACAATCTGGCACCACTTTAATCCGCAATTATGAAAAATAATACAGCCATATCCTGTTTGGCATTGATCTGCCTTTTACTCCCCGGTTTAAATGGGCTTACACAAACTAAAATCTCGGGTATTCAAATACTGGAACAGCCAGTTTTTGCACCCGTTTGCGCAGGAGAAAGCGCCAGCCTGAAGGTACAGGCCAGCGGTAGTGGCCTCAGCTACCAGTGGCAGGTGTTCAAGCGTTGGGGGAACTTTGAGGATTTGCAGGATACCAGTGGTTACAGCGGCAGCCATACGCCCGAACTGAATATTGCAAGCTTTTCAAAGTCCATGAATCAATATTCTTACCGCTGTAAAATAAGCAATGGTACAGAGGAGCTGTATTCTGAAATCGCAATGGCGGAGTTGAAAAATGCCATGATCAATTGGCAGCCCGCCAACGGGACGGGGTATGTGGGCGATTATCACAGCATGGAAATTTATGCTTCCGGTGCAGGGCTGACCTATCAATGGCAGATAAATACCGGCAGCGGCTTCGCAAATATGATAGATGACGACACCTATTCAGGCTGCAAAACCTCGATATTGAGCATAGCGTATTTGACAAAAAAAATGGATAGCTACCAGTTTCGCTGCCTTGTTTCCGGGAAAGCCTGCGAGGCGGCAACGCTTACTTCCGATCCTGCCACCCTCACCGTCAGTTCGGAGGCTAACCCCATGAAATCAGTGGCGGGAGGAAATCCTTCTAATGTGATTTGGTATATCAATGGTACGGGCGGCACGCCAACTTTTTTTGGAAACCCCATCGTTCATGTGGATGGCGCCATCAAAGTGGAAAATGATGGTCAGATCCGCAGCCAGGCGGGGACCGGACTGAGCGCCGATATTCACCTGACCGGTCACTTGTATATTGACAACCCGACTAACAGGTTGTTTCCGAACAATGATATCAGTCAATTCATTTTTGAAGGCGCCGATGACCAGCTTATTGACGGGGGCGACCACATTAAAAATAACTTCAACAAACTGCGAATTAACAAATCAAGCAGTGCAGGTAAGATTACATTGTTCAATGATATTTCTATTCGCAGGAATATAGAACTCATGTCAGGAGGTTTAAACCTTCAGGCCAGTAAAGTCTATCTGACCCTGGTGAACTCCAGCAATGTGCCCATCACGCTGGAATCCGGTAATTTAGATTCCTTCCCCAAAATATTAAATGAAACAGAAAGCAACAGAATTTATGGCAACAGCATTTTTGCTGCGGTAGTGGTAGAAAACCAGGAAATTGCCAGCCCCGGTAATCCTTTCGCTGATGGTCCGGTCAATTTGGGCAATATGGGCGCTGAAATTTATGATCCGGAAAATCATTTTGGCGCAGGCCAAATCACCCTCAAAAGGGTCCATAACTCAAACTCCATCGTCGTTGAAACCGGTGACCCGATGAACCCATTGTACATGGGCTCCATTGAAAGAACCTACACCATTGAATCCAGCCCCGATGTCCCTGTTCCTTCAGGAATGGACTTTACGTTTCACTATTTCGATGCCGAATTAAATGGCGTAAGTGAAACCAATCTGACCATGTTCAAATCCGACGACAATGGCACTAACTGGGTCGCCCGGGCAGCGAATCTGAATACCGGCGCCAACACCATCGTACAAAATGATGTGGCGGATATCACGACCTGGTGGACGGCGTTCCCATGTACAAATGCACCCAACGTCTTTTTTTACCAAAGTCCTGAAATGCATCTTTGTGACGGTACTGTTTATAACATCACGCCTGCCAACACCGGAGGTCCGCCGGCTGCCTACGAATGGATACTGGACGGGGATACCCTCGGGTTGAACCAGAATCATTATACGGTCACCGGCGTTGAGAATACGCCAAACCAAACGCTGGAGTTTATCGCTTATGATTCTTTGGGATGCTATGACAGAGACATCGTTACGCTCATCCATGAGGATACTTTAACCGCTGACCTTGGGCCTGATATCGGTATTTGTCAGGGTTTGTCAGATACCTTATTTTGTACCACGAACAACGGCAGTTTTTTTCTGTGGCTCGTTGACGGAGTGGTTGTGAATGGCAACGGCTCTACCGATCCGTTCTATGTATTTTACGCAAATGTTCACGGGCTTGGGCCTCATACGGTGGAGGTTCAAGTTGACAACGGGTATTGCTTCGCCGAAGACACCATGACTGTTACCGTACACCCTCAGGTGTTTGCTTCCCTTCCTTTTCAGCTTCGCAAATGTGCTCCGGGCACTACCGTTCTGGATGCGAACCCTTCCGGCGGCACTCCGCCTTATGATTTTAACTGGAGCAACGGCGGCGCTACCCAGACGATTACAGTGACTAATGCAAATGCCACTTTTTATGTAACGGTGACTGATGACAGTGGATGTACGACCTCTGACTTTATGCCCATGTGTTACAGCAACATGATTTTGAGTCAAACACATACCAATATTGATTGCTTCGGCGAATCCACCGGGGCCATTGATCTGACTGTGGCAGGCACTTTTGAAAATCTCCAGTTTAACTGGTCAAACGGCGCCACCACCGAAGATTTGACCGGCGTACCTGCCGGCGCCTATACCGTTACCGTGACGGACGCAGCATTCGGGTGTTCGGGTGAGCCGTATTGCACCAAAACCTTGAACGTCACACTGACTCAACCCACTGCATTGTCCCTGAGCAATACGGTCACGGATGTTTTGTGCAACGGTCAAACCAATGGCGCCATCGACATAATGGTAACCGGAGGTAGTCCGGCATACACCTACGCCTGGTCAAACGGCGAAACGACCGAAGATTTGATAGGGTTGCCAGCCGGAACGTATGATTTAACCGTCACAGACGATAACCTTTGTACTGCAACGGCGAGCATCACGGTGGCAGAACCACCGCTGTTGGCGCCTCCTTCCTCACCTGCGCCAATCATCACGGGGGTGAATTGTAACGGTGACGGCGACGGGGCAGTCGACTGGCACATTGAGGGTGGAACGCTGCCTTTCATGTTTTCCTGGACAGGGCCTGGAGGCTTCACTGCCACTACGGAAGACATTAGCGGACTGGATGGAGGGACCTATCAGGTGACGGTAACGGATGACAATGGCTGCACCTATTCCACCAGTTTTACAGTGCCGGAACCCGATGTAATGAGTGTATTGGTTTCACCGGAAAATATCAGCTGCTTTGGTGGCTCGAACGGGGCTATTTCACTTACTCCGTCAGGCGGTTCACCACCCTATAATTTCAACTGGACAGGGCCTAACGGCTTTACTTCTTCCAGTCAAAATATCAGTTCGCTGGAGGCTGGTGATTATGATGTGACAATCACAGATCTTCACGATTGTACCTTAACGCCCGCTACGATTACCATTTCAGGACCCGGTGCTCCCCTGAGTGTTACGGGTGTTGTTACAAATGTCACCTGCTTTGGCGCTCACAACGGCACCATCACCACGACGGTAACCGGCGGTTGGCCGCCTTACACTTACTCCTGGCTCGACCCCGATGACGAAGACCTGCCCCCTACGCCGAACCAGAATAACTTAGGGCCGGGAACACACGAGCTCATTCTTTTTGATGCCAATGGATGTTATATCGTTGAATATTTTACAATTGAAGAACCGGATGAAATATTGCTGAATGAAACCGTCAACAATATCACTTGCAACGGAGCAACCGACGGAAGCATCTACCTGAATGTAGTGGGCGGCACCGGTAGCTACACTTACGAATGGCAGTGGGCAGGTGGCAGCAGCACCGCCAGTTTCCTTGAAAATCTCGGCGGGCCAACCCAGTCTTACAGCGTAACGGTCACCGACGCAAATAACTGCACCAAAACAGCAACCTTTGAAGTCGTCGAACCGGCAGTATTGAGTGCGACTTCGGTTGTCCAAAATATTTCATGCACAGGATTTGGAGACGGCAGCATCAACCTAACACCCACAGGCGGCAATCCGGCCTATACTTTTTCCTGGACCGGGCCAAATGGTTTCACCTCCACTGATGAAGATATCGCTTCATTGCAACCCGGTGTTTATGAGGTGACCATCAACGATTCGAATTCCTGTACCCCTTTTACAAATTCTTACACCATTCTGGAACCAACCCAGTTGACGGCTAATCCGCTCATTACCAATCCTCTGGAATGTTTTGGCGATACCGACGGCCAAATCAACGCCAACCCTTCCGGCGGCACGCCACCCTACACTTACCTTTGGACGTACCCGGATTTAACAACGACAGCAACCACCCAATTCATCAGCAATCTTTCACAAACCGGCGATTATTCCATCGAGGTTTACGACGCCAACGGTTGTTACAATTTGCCTGCTGAAGTCATGATCGAACTGACCAGCCCTCCTGAAATACTGACTTCCGGCGTTGTAACCGACGTAAGCATCAACGGCGGCTCAGACGGAGCCATCGACCTGACGGTTTCAGGCGGCACGGGCGCCTTTACTTTTCTTTGGTCAAATGGTGAAACAACCGAGGATATCACCGGACTCACCAGCGGGACTTACATCGTGACTGCAACCGATGCCAGTGGGTGCGAAAAATTGGATACGTTTACTGTAAACGAACCCGCTGCATTGGCGATCGAACTGGAAGATTTGACCCACGTTTCCTGCAACGGCGGCTCAGACGGATCCATTTTAACCTTTGGTTCCGGGGGTGTTGCTCCCTACACTTACAGCTGGTCAAACGGTGAAACTTCCGCTGAAATTAATGATCTGTTTGCCGGAGCTTACACCCTCACCGTGACCGATGACAACGGTGCAACGGCAGTGCAAACTTTCACCGTGCTTGAACCGGACCCGATACTTCCGAATGCAGTCCAGGTGAATGTAACCTGCAATGGCGCCGGCGACGGTAGCATCACTCTCAGCCCAACGGGTGGAACTTCCCCGTTCAGCTATCTTTGGTCCAACCAGGAGGTTTCGAATCAAATTATCAACCTCTTCCCCGGCCCGTATTCCGTCACCATTACCGACGAAAACAGCTGTACTTTTTCAGCAGGCTACACAATCACCGAACCAGACCTGCTGACTGTCAGCAGCGCAGCTTCAGATGCCAGCTGCTTCGGCGCCGGCGATGGCAGCATCGAATTGACTCCTGCAGGCGGTACGTCTCCCTTTGCTTACAATTGGGACAATGGCGTCACCACAGGCAGCGGTACGGGTACGAATATTCCAAACCTGTTTGCAGGCAATTACGATATCACGCTAACGGATGACAACAGCTGTATGGCCACAACGGCAGCCACGGTCGGTCAGCCTCCGTCGCAGAATGTAGAAATTACCGGCGATGCATTTATTTGCGAAGGAGAAACCAGTATTTTGGATGCCGGTGCAGGGTTCACGGATTACAGTTGGAGCACCGGTGAAACGACTCAGACCATCACCGTTTCCGTTGCTGCTGTTTACACCGTGACCATCACCGGTACGGGCGGCTGTACGGAAAGCGACGACTTCGAACTGACCGTTTACCCATTGCCTACATTTTCGGTAAACAGTGTCACCTGTTCGCCCGATTTGTTGACCTACGATGTTGAAATTACCTCAAACGCCACCAGCGTTACCGCAGATTTCGGTGTGGTTACCGACAACAACAATGGTACTTTCACCATCAGTGAAGTGCCTGCTGGCCAGGATGTTACGATTACAGCCACTGATGCGTTTTGTGAAAATGTCCAGGAGGTAACTGCTCCGGTGTGCGCTTGTCCGACAATCGATCCTCCCGCCAGCAACGGCGACGAGTCCATTTGCTTTGGTGAAACCATTCCCACACTGTCCGTCAACGTTGGCACAAATGAAACTGCCGATTGGTATGATGCCGCAACCGGTGGTACTTTATTGTTGCAAAGCAGCCTCAGCTACACCCCAACCGAAGCCGGTACATTTTACGTAGAAACCCGCAACACCATCAACAATTGCGTCAGCAACACCCGCACAGCGGTAACGCTGACGATTCACCCATTGCCAATAGCCAATGCCGGCGCTGATATCGCTATTTGCATTGGCGCCAGCACCCAGATGAATGCAAGCGCCAGCAGTGGCAGTGGTCCATTGACTTACCTGTGGAGCCCTGCCGACAGCTTGAACAATCCTAATATTGTCAACCCGATCGCCAACCCAACGACTACGACCACTTACACGGTTTTGGTAACGGATGCAAATTCCTGTTCGGCGAGCGATGAAGTAGTTGTTACTGTCAATACTTTACCGGTGGCAAACGCCGGAGCAGATGTTTCGATTTGCGCTGGCTCAAACACGCAACTGGACGCCGGCAGCAGCACCGGTAACGGCACGTTGAGCTACTCCTGGAGCCCGGCTTCAGGTCTGACCGATCCAAATATTGCCAACCCGGTCGCCAGCCCTTCGGGTACGACCGCTTACACGGTTTTAGTGACCGATGGAAACAGCTGTACAGCAAGTGATACTGTCGTGGTAACGGTCAACCCGTTGCCAACTCTCACGCTGAATAGTACGCTCTGCGCACCCAACTTACTCACCTACGACGTGACAGTCACTTCCAATGCCGAAATGCTGACGGCAAATTTTGGAAGCGTGATCAACAACAATAACGGCACTTTCAGCATCAACGGCGTGCCAACCGGCCAGAACGTGACCCTGACAGCCACCCTCAATTCCACCGGCTGCCAGAAAATCCTGGTTGTAACAGCGCCGGTATGCGCATGCCCCGTAGTCGATCCTCCGGTGAGCAACGGCGACGAGTCCATTTGTTTTGGTGAAACCATTCCCGCTTTGACGGTCACGGTGAATGCGAATGAAACTGCCGACTGGTACGACGCCCCCACGGGTGGCAATTTGCTCCTTTCAGGAAGCACCAGCTATGCCCCGACAGGTGCCGGTACATTTTACGCTGAAGCCCGGAACACCATCAACAATTGCGTCAGCAGTACCCGCACCGCTTTGACCCTTACGGTCAACCCGTTGCCAACGACTAACGCCGGACCGGATGTGGCTATTTGCATTGGTGCAAGTACGCAACTGGACGCCAGCGGCAGCACCGGCAGCGGTACGCTGACTTACCTTTGGAGTCCGGCAACTGGCCTGAGCAATCCAAACATCGTCAACCCGATTGCCAATCCGACGGACACGACCATTTACACGGTAACAGTAACGGATGCCAATAACTGTTCTGAAAGTGATGAAGTGGTAGTTGCGGTCAATGAACTGCCGGTTCTTACGGTCGATACTACTTTTTGTGCGCCCAACCTGCTGACTTACAGTGTTTTAGTTGAAACAAGCGGCGATAATTTAACAGCCACGGCCGGAACCGTTACAAACAACGGCGGCGGATCTTTCACCGTTAGCGGCGTACCTGCCGGTCAAAATGTTGTCCTGACGGCCATCTTCACTGCCACGGGTTGCCAGTCTTCGCAATTGGTGGTAGCGCCGGATTGTAGTTGCCCAACGGTGATAGCGCCCGTTAGCCTGGGCAATCAGGAAATCTGTGAGGGTAGCCCGATCCATATTCTTATCGTCACAGTTGGTACAGACGAAACAGCTGACTGGTACGACGCTCCGACAGGCGGTAATTTACTGTTGCAAAACAGCACCAGCTACGCCCCAACGGCTGCCGGTACTTTTTACGCTGAAGCCCGCAACACCATCAATAATTGCGTCAGCGATGAAAGAACAGCGGTGATTTTGACGATCAATCCTTTGCCGTTAGCCAATGCCGGCCCGGATGTGGCCATTTGTTCCGGTAGCAGCACGACACTGAATGCAGGTGGCAGCAGTGGCGCCGGTACGCTGACTTTCCAGTGGACCCCTGCGGGTAGTTTAAGTGATCCAAACATCGTCAACCCGGTGGCTACACCTTCGGCCACCACAACTTATACCGTATCCGTCACGGATGGAAACGGCTGTGTAAATACCGATCAAATTGTGGTGACGGTGAATCCGTTGCCGGTGTTAACGGTTTTGAACACGACCTGCGCACCGAACCTCTTGAGTTACAGTGTTTCAGTTACATCGAATGGAACGGTAACGGCGTCGCTCGGAACAGTGACCGCCAATGGCGGCAATTCCTACACCATCAGCGGCGTGCCAACCGGGCAGAACGTTACCATAACTGCCACCTTCGCAGCCACTGGTTGCCAAAGGGTTCAAACCGTCATTTCACCCCTGTGCCCTTGTCCGGTCGTGAACGCACCGGTCAGCGGAGGCAATCAAACCATTTGCGTCAGCAGTCCGATACCGGCACTGACGGTGACGGTACCTGCCAATCATACCGTCGACTGGTACACTTCAGCCTCGGGAGACACTTTGCTCCTTGCAGGCAGTACCAGCTATACGCCAACGGCCGCCGGGACTTACTACGCCGAAGCCCGCAACACCATCAACGAATGCGTCAGCAGCACCCGTACAGCGTTGGTTTTGACGATCAACCCGTTGCCGGTTGCTAATGCTGGCCCGGATGTGGCCATTTGTTCAGGATCAAGTACTACCCTCAATGCGGGTGGCAGCACGGGGGCTTCTCCATTGTCATTTTTATGGTCGCCAGCCACCGGCTTGAGCAATCCGAATATCTCAAACCCGGTTGCCAGCCCTGCCATCACGAGGACCTACACGGTGCTGGTGACTGACGGGAATGGTTGTACCAATACGGACACCGTTGTCGTGACCGTCAACCCATTGCCGACCCTCGCCGTCAGCAACGCCATTTGCGCCCCTGATTTGCTAAGCTATGAGGTTGAAATGACCAGTACCGGCGATTCTGTGGTGGCCAACTTTGGTACCGTGATCAACAATGGCGGTGGCTCGTACACTGTTACCGGTATTCCCGCAGGGCAAAACATCGTGATTATTGCGTTCATTACAGCTACCGGTTGCCAGCGGACGCAGGGTGTGAACGCACCGGATTGCAGTTGTCCTGTTGTCGATGCGCCCGTCAGCGGCGGCGATGTTGAAATTTGCGTCAGCGATACCATTCCGGCGCTCACGGTGTCGGTAGCTGCCGGCCAGACTGCCGATTGGTACGATGCACCTTCCGGCGGCACTCTCCTGCTGTCCGGAGATACGAGCTATCTCCCGTCGGTGGCAGGGTCTTTTTATGCGGAAGCACGGGATATCACGAATAATTGCGTGAGCGGAACGAGGACGCCGGTAGTTTTGACCATCCATGATTTACCAGTGGCCAATGCGGGTTCGGATGTCACGATTTGCGCAGGCGCAAGTACCACACTGAATGCCGGCAGCAGCACCGGTGCAGGTATTTTGACTTACCTGTGGACACCGGCTGCGGGGCTGAGCGATACGACCATTGTAAATCCTGTCGCTAATCCGGCGGACACAACGGCCTACGCCGTGATGGTGACCGATGAAAACGGATGTAGTGCCAGCGATACAGTGGTGGTTTCAGTTAATGATCTGCCTTTGGCAAATGCAGGACTGGACACGGCCATCTGTCTGGGCGCCAGCGCTATGCTGGATGCCGGTGGCAGTACCGGCAACGGTGTGTTGGTTTATGCCTGGAGTCCGGTCGCAGATTTGAGCGATCCGAATATTGCAAATCCGGTTGCCAATCCATCGTCCACAACTATTTACACGGTAACGGTAACGGACGGTAACGGATGTACGGCAACGGATGAGACTACCCTGACCATTTATGATTTGCCAATTGCCAATGCAGGATTGGATGTTGAAATCTGTGCCGGCGGCAGCACCGTACTCGACGCCGGTGGCAGCAGCGGAAGCGGAACCCTGAGTTTCCTGTGGAGTCCGGCTGCGAATTTGAGTGATCCAACTATTTCAAACCCAACGGTTGATCCCATCAACACGGTGACTTACACCGTGGAAGTGACGGATGGCAACGGATGTATTTCAACCGATGAGGTGGAAGTGCAGGTAAACAACCTGCCGTTTGCAGATGCCGGGCCGGATGTTGCCATTTGCTCAGAGGCCAGTACGACCTTGAATGCCGGTGGCAGTACCGGCAGCGGGTTCCTCACCTACGCCTGGAGTCCGTCCACCGGGTTGAGTGCGACAAATATTCCCAACCCGGTTGCTGATCCGTTATCCACCACCACCTACACCCTGGAGGTGACGGATGGCAACGGTTGCACAGCAACCGATATGATTACGGTCACCGTGCAGCCTTTGCCGGGGATTATCATCAACAGCGCTGTTTGTGCGCCTAATTTATTGACGTACAGTGTCACTTTGTCAACCGATGGCAATACAGTGACGGCAAGTGCCGGCACTGTAACGAACAACGGTGGCGGTTCCTTCACCGTGAATGGCGTACCGGCCGGTCAAAACGTAACTGTCACTTCGTTTTTCACTGCAACGGGATGTCAGTTTTCCCAGTTGGTGGTGGCGCCGGATTGCAGTTGTCCGTTCGTGGCAGCACCTGTCAGCGGTGGTAACCAGGCCATCTGTTTCGGCAACACGATCCCGGCTTTGACAGTCACGGTGGGTGCTGACGAAACAGCAGACTGGTATTCGGCGCCTGTCGGCGGTACTTTACTCCTTTCAGGAAACACCAGTTACACACCAACCACCGCAGGGACTTACTACGCTGAAACCCGAAACACGATTCACAATTGCGTCAGCAATACCCGCACGGCGGTGGTTTTGACGATCAATCCATTGCCCGTTGCCAATGCGGGGCCGGATGTGCCCATTTGCTCCGGTGGCAGCACGCAACTCAATGCCGGTAGCAGCAGCGGCAGCGGAACATTGAGCTACGCCTGGAGTCCGGGCACGGGTCTGAGTGCGACAAATATCGCCAACCCGATCGCCAGCCCATTGGCCACCACTACTTACACCGTGATGGTGACGGACGGTAATGGCTGCACGGCTACGGACCAGGTGTTGGTCATTGTAAATCCATTGCCGGTTATTACGGTAAACAATGTGGTTTGCGACGCCGGCCTGCTTTCTTACTACGTAATCATCACCACCAACGCAGACGTGGTAACTTCCACGGAAGGAACGGTTTCATCGCTCGGCGGTAATTCATGGATCATCAACCTGGTGCCGACCGGAACGAACATTACGATTACGGCGACTTTCTCATCCACAGGTTGTGCCAGGCCGCAGGGCGTTAATTCTCCGAATTGCAGTTGTCCGCCGATCAACCCGCCGGTCAGCGGTGGCGACCAGGCCATTTGCCTTGGTCAGCCTATTCCGGCACTTACGGTTACGGTTAACTCAGGCGAAACGGCCTCCTGGTTTGATGCGCCGACCGGCGGTGTGATGTTGATCTCCGGGGTGACGAGCTTTACCCCTAACGGCGCCGGTACATTTTATGTGGAAACACTGAACCCGGTCAGCAATTGCACCAGTACGACCCGGACGCCCGTTACCCTGACTATCAATTCAGGGCTGGTGGCCAATGCAGGGGCAGATACGATCACTTGCTCCGGTATAGGCGTCGAGCTGGATGCCGGCGGAAGTACAGGCTCGGGTGGCCTGACTTATGAATGGAGTCCTGCCGATGGTTTGAGCGATCCGAACATTGTTAATCCAATCGCCAATCCTGCGGCCACTACCACTTACACGTTGACGGTGACAGACGGTGCCGGTTGTATTGCAACCGATGAAGTGCTGGTAACGGTGGGCGAACTGCCTTCACTGGCTATCGATGTGCCCATCTGTTCGCCCGATTTATTGACTTACGATGTGAATATCACAACCGATGCTGATGAAGTGACGGCCAGTGCCGGTACGATCGTCGATAACGGCGGCGGTTCTTACACGATAGTCAACATACCTGCTGCGCAAAATCTTACCATAATCGTCTCTTATACAGCGACCGGATGCCAGGTAACACAACTCATTCTGGCACCCAACTGCGGTTGCCCGGTTGTGGATGCTCCGTTGAGCAATGGTGACGAGGAGATTTGCGAAGGCGACACGATCCCGGCGCTCACGGTTTCCGTGAATGCCGGTGAAACCGCTGATTGGTACGATGCAGCCACCGGCGGCAACTTGCTCCTTTCAGGAAATACCAGCTACACGCCAACAGCAGCGGGAACTTACTTCGCAGAAACCCGAATCATCGCCAACAACTGCACCAGCGACAGCCGGGTAGCAGTGACGCTGACAGTCAACCCGCTACCGGTACTCACGTTTGACGATCCGACGGATGCTTGTGCGGGTGGTTCGTCAGTGGTGCTTTCGGCTTCGCCAAACGGCGGGACTTTCTCCGGCGCAGGTGTTTCAGGAAATGAATTTGATCCGGTGGCGGCGGGTGTCGGGGTGCATGTTTTAACCTACAGCTACACCGATGTCAACGGTTGTGAAAACACAGCCACACAGGAAATCGAAGTTTTTGACCTGCCAATTGCCGCAGCACAAAGTAACAGCCCCGTTTGTGAGGGTGGTGATTTGCAGTTGACTGAAAACGGTGGCGAAGCTGTGGAATGGGCCTGGACCGGCCCCAATGGCTTTGTTTCACCCGAACAAAACCCGGTGGTAAATGCCGCTACTTCAGCGAATGCCGGCATTTACGAAGTGACAATAACAAGCGCCACGGGATGCGTGAATACCGCTTCCGTGACCATCGATCTCAACCCGTCGCTCAGCTTGAGCCTCAGTCCTTCCCCGGCTACTTTCTGTCCGGGCGGCAATGTTCAACTGGTCGCTACGCCTTCCGGCGGCAATGGGGTCTTTGATTATGAATGGACGACACCATCGGGAAGTGAAACAGGCCAGGGCATCTTTGCAACTGAGGCTGGAACCTATTTTGTGACCGTGACCGATGGCAATGGCTGTAGCATCGCAGGCAGTGTGGGTGTGTCTGAACTTTCAACGATGACCGTCACATTTACGCCAACGAATGCGTCCTGCAACGGAACGAATGGAGCTTTGACAGCGGATGTTTCAGGCGGTCAGGCACCCTACACTTACGAATGGGATGGTTATCCCGACACAACGAACATGCTCGCCGGTATTCCTGTGGGCAGTTACCAACTCATCGTGACCGATGATGCAGGCTGCGTTTTCTCCGCCATCGGTGTGGTTGGCAATACGGATGCTCCGGTTGTCAGCCTTATCAGCAGTGAGGATGTAAATTGTGCCGGGGATGCCGACGGAAGCATCACCGTCGATGTGACAGGAGGCAGCACCCCTTACGCGTTCAATTGGTCGAATGGTGAAACAACGCAGAACATCGCCGGATTGGCTGCAGGCCAGTACGAACTGGAAATAACCGACGCCCTTGGCTGCATGGTGACGGCGATCTACGAAATCGAAGAGCCGTCTACCATCGTGGGTGTTTTGACAACTACGCAGACTTCCACGCCTTCGACAAACGACGGCAGCATTGATCTGACTGTTTCAGGCGGTCAGCCGCCTTACCAGTTTAACTGGAGCAATGGTCTGAATTCGGAAGATATTTCCAACCTTTTTGTCGGGCCGTACAGCGTAACCATCACCGATGCAAACGGTTGTTCGATTATTGAAAACACGACCATCACGGCAGTGGGTGCCCTGGCGGTGAGTTTGACCGGACAAAATATAAGCTGCAACGGCAGCAACGATGGCAGCGTGGAGGCCGTGATTTCCGGAGGAGCGATGCCTTATTCCATCCTCTGGAGTACGGGCAGTACCTTGTCAGTGATTGAAAACCTGTCACCCGGCACTTACCAGGTAACGGTGACGGATTTGGACGGCAATACTACGACGGGAAGTGTTAATCTGACCCAACCTGCCCTGTTGCAATCTTTCACCCAAATGACGGGTAACGTCTGCAACGGAGGGAACAGCGGCACTGCCAATATCGTCCCCTCAGGTGGAACCTCGCCTTACACTTTTGCCTGGAGCAATGGTGAAACAACGCAGGCCATCAGCGGACTGGCAGCCGGTGACTACACTGTCACCCTGACGGATGCAAATGGCTGTACCAATGAGAAAACCGTTACGATCAGCGAGCCTTCGGCTGTTCAGATTGTGGTGAATGCCGTTACCGGCAACGATTGCTTTGGGCAGTTGAATGGCGCCGTGGATATCAGCGTGTCGGGTGGTGCAGCGCCGTATTTTGCCAATTGGTCGAACAGCGCTACCACGCAGGACATCAGCGGTTTGGCAGCCGGCACTTACACGGTCACGATCACAGATTTCCAGGGTTGTACCACCACGGCTTCCGTGGACGTGAGCCAAGCGCCACAAATCGCCATCAGTTTTGACAATACAGCCGTCAATTGTTTTGGCGAAGCCAATGGCAGCCTGACGGCGAATGTCTCCGGCGGTACGCCCGGCGCATCGGGCTACGAGTTCATTTGGACCAACGGCGACACCACGGCTACAATCGACGGCCTCGTTTCGGCCAATTATTTTGTAACCGTCACGGATGCGGCGGGATGTACTGCTGTCAGCAATGACTTTGTTTCGCAGCCTGCAATTTTGCTGGGAAATTTAACGACAACAGCAATCACCTGCTTTGGCGATGCCAACGGTAGTGCTGAGGTGCAGCCAAGTGGCGGAATAATGCCTTACACTTACGCATGGGACAATGGCGCCACGGATTCGTTGATTGAAAATCTGGACGCAGGAGCTTACAGCCTCACCATCACGGATGCGAACGGTTGTACCGCTACAGAAACGGTTCAGATCATTGAACCGGACGAACTGCTGGCAACAACGGCAGTGACGGACCTGACCTGCTTCAATAATTTTTCCGGTGCGATTGACCTGACGATTACCGGGGGAATACCTGCCTACGTCACGAACTGGAGTACCGGGCAGTTTAACGAAGACATCAATCAGCTGGCAGCCGGCGACTACACCGTTACCATCGTGGACGTCAACGGGTGTGAAATTTTGGAAACGGTGACGGTGGCACAGCCGGATCAAATGCTGGTGACGGAGGTTGTCACCCATGTCAGCTGCTATGATGGCGGTGACGGATCGGTGGCTTTTACAGTCAGCGGTGGCAATGCGCCGTACACTTTCAACTGGGACAATGGCGCCACAACGCCGGAAATCACCGGCCTTGCGGTTGGGACTTACGCCGGTACGATTACGGATAACAATGGCTGTACCGTGACTGCGGAAACTGAGATAACACAGCCCGAATTCTTTTCCATGGAGTCTGAACTGCAGCGGGCCGGGTGTAAAAACCCAAATGACGGCAGTATCGACATTACCGTGGCAGGCGGTGTTCCGGATTATGTTTTCAGCTGGAGCAACGGCGCCTCCACGGAAGATATTTCACAACTTGCAGTAGGCACCTACGGCGTGACAGTTACGGATGATAACGGCTGCACAATTTCACAAACATTTGGCGTGGCCGGCTCAGGCGGCACTTTCGAGGCGCATTTCCTGGCGGCTTCAGGCTTGTTCGATGTGGATTCCGTCGAAGTGACACCGGATGACATCATACAGTTTATCGATGTATCCCGTCCTGCGGCGCAGAGCTGGGAGTGGTTTTTTGGCGACCCGGCTAACTCCACGAGCACGGAAGAAGATCCTGTTTTCAGCTACCCGAATGATGAGTCAGCTCCGCAATCTTCCTACCTCGTGACGCTTGTGGCATCCAATCTTTTCTGTACGGACACCATGACCAAAAAGATCTGGATCACCAATAATTTCAGGCTCACCAACCCGGATGAAGACTCGTTGGTTTACCTGACTTTCACCGATGTGCTGGCTTACCCCAACCCAACGTCAGGCTGGGTGACGCTCGATGTGAAGTTGAGCAGGGAGGAAAATGTCAGGCTGTACGTAGTGAATGTTTTAGGTGAAATACTCGAACGAAGCGAACTGGAAGGCGACGACCATTACCAAACGAAGCTGGACTTTGCCGATCGGACGCCGGGCTTGTATTTTATCTACCTGCGATCGGTGAACCAGGTTCACACAGTGAAAATTGTGGTGTCGGATGAATAGGTTAACTCAAAGCGGGCGAGTTTGCGAGTTTAAAGCTCGCCGATCGTTTTTGTGAAAACAGATTAAATTAAAACTGGAAGGGAGGGGCATTCAATGTCCCTCCACCAGTTCCTCCAGTCGAACCGGAAGGTGCGCTTTGATCCATTCGTGGTATTGGCCGGAATACCCTACCTGCACCTGAAGTGATTTTATTTTTTGAAAAATGGAATCTACCCGTTCCGGTGTCGGAGGTGTCAGGGATTCCAGCCGGTTGAGCAGAGAGGTGATATGAGCGGACACGACGGCTTCTTTTTCCCGGAAATGCCCTGAAACGCTGCCTTCCGCATCGACGAGGTAGTGCTCCGCAATGGATTCAGAGATGCTTCGTCCGTGCTCCATGCTTTCCTTGATATTGCCCCGACCGGTGACGGCGTTGCCAAGGGCGAACACATTTTCATAACCTTTGAGGCGGCAGCATTCATCGTTTTCCACTTCAAAAGTTTGGCCTTTCATCGGGATGCCGGGAATCAGTTCCGGGATGCTGCCGATGGAGGAAATGACGAGCGGCGATCTGAATTCCTTGTCGGTGCCCGGTAGCTCGACGACCCGGCCGTTTTCAACTTTTGTTTCTCTTAAAATCAGCCCGGCGAGCTGGCCGTTTTCCACGATTTTACCCACCGGCACGTGGCAGGGAAGCATGTTAAACAGAAACTTGGATTGAGCGTTCATCAGCACTTTTTCCCGTACCGTTTCTGCTTTGGCGATTTGCTCCGGGGTGTCGGTGTCGCCGGGAAAGAGCGGCATGTCCTTCACCCTTCGCCGGTACACGAGCGAGCAGGGTTTCACGCCGAGATCGTCGAGGGAGAGGCCGTTAGCTTCGAGGACCTTGACGATGCTCCGCTCCAGGTCGAACATGTTGACTTTGATGCCTCGTTTGGCCAGTGCTTTTTCCACGGTTTCCATCATCAGGGCCTTGGCTACGTCGATGGAGGCGAGGCCGCCGCCGATGATCAATGCACCCTCGGAAACTTCCATCTGCTCGCCCGAAAAACCGGGTTCGTGAAAATGATTGTACCAGTTGATGAAAGGATTTTGGTAATACAATCCCTTGCCGATGTACTCATCCACCCCTTCGACGGGCAGGGGCCGGTCACGCCAGGCGCCGGTGGCAAGGAAGACGGCGGAGAACCCCCAGTTTGTTGTAATGTCCTGAAAATCAATCTCCTGGCCGAGCCTCACCTTGGGTACGAAGGTAACCAGCGGGTTACTCAGTTTTTCGTTGATGTTACCTTCTTCCTTGTCCCGCAGCCTGGCATGCCACTTGGGCAGGCCGTCCTCAATTTTCCCGTAAGGCAATGCATTTTGTTCAAAAACCACGGAGCGAATACCCCGCAGTGCAAGCTGGAAAGCTGCTTCGGCGCCCGAAACGGCGCCTCCGAAAATGGCGACAAGGTGAGGATTCATGATTGAAAGTTTATGGGTTGAATTCAGAAGTTGAAGGGTTTATGGGGTGAAAGGTTTAAGGGGGGGCTGAGTGAAATCGATACTTTTGGAGCCATCTGTCAGGCAGAAGCAAATGCTTCAAAAGCAATCCCAATGAAACAAATAAATCCTTCAACTTTTACCTCCCTCCTTTCAATTGGGATTTTCGCAAATTATTAATCCTGATAGCGGTATCATCAACCAATGGCCTTATTTCGCTCAGCGCTTGTTCAGTAATGTAGCCTAACTCTTTTGAAAGGATGTACTGATTGAGTAACTCCAACAGGCTTCCGAAAGCTATCTCCGAAAGTCTTGCTTTGTCTGCAGATGTAGTTCGTCCGCTTCCCTCAGATAAATTTGAAGCGGTGGAAACGGCAGCTTTCCTCATTTGCAATGTAAGTCCAAATCGTTCTTCCGGTGGATATCCGGCAGTTATTTTATAAGTCAGAACCACCAGCTCCTTGGCTTTTTTCCAGGCATCCAGTTTTTCAAAAGAATACTCGTAGGGCATTGTGCAGAGAGGTAAGCGTTTCTAGATTGAACTGTTTGAAGACTGAAAAATTGAATAGGTTAGGTGAGAGGGAGTTTAAACCTTTCACCCCATAAACCTTTCAACCCCTTACTTAATTTCCCACGTATTCGACCCCGCAATAATCTTATCCAGATCGCCTTCGCCCAGGCTGGCCGTGGCGGATTCGATTTGGCTGAACAGCAAATCTTCGTAGCAGGCCCGTTCCGTGCGGTAGAAAATACCGAACGGGCGAGGCAATGCATTTTCAGTGGTGGTCGGATCGTCGAAGAAGCGGGAGAGAATTTGCGCTTTGATCAGATCGGTCTCATCGTGTATCCAAAGGTCATC
Source organism: Bacteroidota bacterium (assembly GCA_030147525.1). Taxonomy (GTDB): domain Bacteria; phylum Bacteroidota; class Bacteroidia; order Chitinophagales; family Saprospiraceae; genus UBA6168. The sequence goes on along the minus strand of JASBVF010000002.1, from coordinate 215,247 downwards.
TTTGGAGAAATTACTGTCATTCAGATCCACGATTTTTGGTGTGAAACCATCGAGCCGGATGCCTTTTTCATTGTTGGCGCCGAAGACGAGTGGCTGGCCGTGTTCGAGAAAAATGGTGGTGTCGGGCTTGGTTGCTTTTTCCGTGAAAGCGAAAAAAGCGCCATCGTTGAAAATATTGCAATTCTGGTACACCTCCAGGAACGACGTGCCTTTGTGCTCGTCTGCTTTAGCGAGCATTTCCTTCAAATGCTTCGTATCACGATCCATCGAGCGGGCGACGAAGGTGGCGTCAGTACCCAGCGCAAAGGCAATCGGGTTCACCGGGTGATCGATGGAGCCGTAGGGCGTTGAAGCCGTGCGCTTGTTCTCCTCCGAAGTCGGGGAATACTGCCCTTTGGTCAGGCCGTAAATTTGATTGTTGAACAAAATAACATTCAGGTCAAAATTGCGGCGGAACAGGTGCATCAGGTGATTGCCGCCGATACTCAGGCCATCGCCGTCGCCGGTGATCATCCAGACGCCGAGGTTGGGGTTGGCCATTTTCAAGCCCACCGCAAATCCGGGCGCCCGGCCGTGAATGCTGTGCATGCCGTAAGTTTCCATGTAGTACGGAAAGCGGGAGGAACAGCCGATGCCGGAAATGAAGACCGTTTCGTGCGGTTTTTTACCCAGGTCGGCCAGTACGGTCTGCACTTGTTTTAAAATAGAATAATCGCCGCAACCGGGGCACCAGCGTACATCCTGGTCGGTGGCGAAATCTTTTGATTTCAGGACGACGGGCTCGCCGCCGTTCATATTTTGAAGATCTACAGACATTTTTTGAAGAAGTTTGAAGGCTGAACAGTTGAAAGGTTTAAGCGATTACACCCTTCAACTGTTCAACCATTTTTACACTAAAAGCCCAATAGCCGCCTCATACAATTCCTCGTTCGTAATCGGTGTCCCCTGAATTTTATTGTACTGCTTCACGGGGACGAGGTATTTGTCCCGGATGACTTTGGCCAGTTGGCCATTATTAATTTCAGGGATCAAAACTTTGTCAAAACGCTTGAGCAATTCGCCGAGGTTGCGGGGGAAAGGGTTGATGTAGCGCAGGTGTGCGTGGCCTACCTTGTAACCCATTTCAACCAAACCCCGTGTCACGGACTGACAAACGCCGAAGGTCGAACCCCAGCCGAGGATGAGGAGGTCGCCATTGTCAGGCCCGGCTTCCACAGTTTGTTCCGGGATGAAATTGGCGATCATTTCCACCTTGGCTTCCCGGGTTTTTACCATGTGTTCGTGGTTGGCAGGGTCGTAGGACACGTTGCCGGTCACGTCTTCTTTTTCCAAACCTCCCACCCGGTGGATGAGGCCCGGCGTGCCGGGAATCGCCCATTGCCGCACCCTGCGTTCGTCACGGGCGTAGGGCATGAACGGTTCGCCGTTCGGGTTTTGCTTCGCAAACTCGACTTTGATCTCCGGAATGTCTGCCAGTTTCGGGAATTTCCAGGGCTCGGCCCCGTTGGCAATGTAGCCGTCGCTGAGTAGAATGACCGGTGTCATATGTTGCAGCGCAATGCGGACAGCCTCGTAGGCTGCGTCGAAACTATCCGCCGGAGAACTGGCCGAAACGACCGGCATGGGGCATTCGCCGTTACGGCCGTAGAGGGCTTGCAGCAGGTCGGATTGCTCTGTTTTGGTGGGTAAGCCTGTTGACGGGCCGCCACGCTGTACGTTGCAGATGACGAGCGGAAGTTCGAGCATGACCGCCAACCCCATCGCCTCACCCTTCAGTGCCAGACCCGGACCGGAAGTGCCGGTGATGCCGATGTTGCCACCGTAGGAGGCGCCAATGGCGGAGCAGACGGCGGCGATTTCATCTTCCGCCTGGAAGGTTTTTACGCCGAGGTTTTTGTATTTCGCCAAGCCATTCAGAATACTGGAGGCCGGCGTGATGGGGTAGGAGCCGTAGAATATTGGCAAGCCTGCCTTTTTGGCCGCTGTCACGAGGCCGAGCACGAGTGCATCGTTGCCCATGATGCTGCGGTAAGTGCCTTTCGGCAATTTGGCGGGATGCACCGTGTAACGGGTAGTAAACTCCTGCATCGTATCGCCGAGGTGATAGCCGGCCATCAGCACTTTTTCGTTGGCTTCGAGGATGTCCGGCTTCTTTTTGAATTTGGCCCGGAGGAATTTCTGGGTGGTATCCAGCGTGCGGTTGTAGCGCCAGAGCAGCAGCCCCAGAACGTACATATTTTTACAGCGGTCTTTTTCCTTGGTGCTCAGCGGCGAGTCGGCCAAAGCTTCCCGGGTCATTTTCGTGACCGGGATTTTGATCACTTCGTAATCCTTCAACGTGCCATCTTCGAGAGGATTTTCGCCGTCACCGTATTTGGCGAGGCGCAGGTTTTTAGAATCAAAACCATCCTCGTTGATAATGATGGCGGCACTTGGGCGGAGCTGACTGAGATTGACTTTCAGCGCAGCAGCGTTCATGGCTACCAGCACGTCGAAGCGGTCGCCGGGTGTGAAAATTTCCCGGCTGCCAAAATGGAGCTGGAACCCGGAAACGCCTGCCAGGGTGCCGGCAGGAGCCCGTATTTCAGCGGGAAAATCAGGGAAAGTGGCCAGGTCGCTGCCGGAAATGGCGGTGTCGTCAGTGAACAAGCCGCCCGTGAGTTGCATCCCGTCGCCGGAATCTCCGGCAAATTTGATGATGACGGCTTCTTTTTCAAGCGTTTGAGTATTCATATTTTTCAAAAAATAACTTTGAAGCGTAATGTAAAAAATGATGACGAAAATGAGGTGAAAATCATCCGTGAATTTCAAAGAGCAAACGCCTTACATTTTAAAAGGATGCATTCGGGATGTATGCAGTTTGTAAAAATTTACGGCATCCAAACTTTTCCGGCCTGTTTAGAAACCCGGAAATGAGTATCAAAAGTTTGCCCCTCCCCGGCACTGACTTTCCGAATGAATGCTGTTTCCTCCTTTTCCCGGGGAACTTTTTTTATTGAAGTTGAAAAATCTACCGCAATTAGAAATTTTGTCTAAAATATTGATTTTCAGCCTGTTGATTAATATTGTATTATCGTTGAATTTCTCAATTTCAATAAAAAAAGCGGACCCCCGCTTCCGGAAGCCCGCCGTATGTTGTTCTCACTCAATTGTTATTTATCGCTTGTTTATCACTTGACGTGCGTTTTTCACTACCACGAACTTCAGCGTCCTGCTGCGTTTGCCTTCCACCCGGACGTTCAGGAAGTACATGCCATCCCGGTAATCGTGCAGGTCAAAGCTGACGGGGTCCTCCGGCAGCGATTCGATTTCCCGCTGCTCGAGTACCACGCCCTGACTGTTGATGATTTGCATCAAAGCCGGTTTACCTTCCTGCCCACGCAACGCCAAGTTCAGTCGGTCGCTGGCCGGGTTCGGAAAGATCGTGAAGTCGCCGGGCAGTTCTATAATGACCCTTTTCGTTTCGGAGTAAGCCGTTGTGCCGTCCTTGCGGGTCACTTTCAGGCGGTAGTGCCAGTCACCTTCGGCGGGGTTCGGGTCGAGGATTTGGTACCCACGAACCTGATCGTCGCTGTAGCGGCTGACTTGCTCCAAAACCGGTTGGAAAGTCACACCGTCCAGTGTTTTTTCCACTTCGTAAAATTCGTTTTGAGCGTCCTCGTTGGTGAGCCAGCTGAGGTCCACCCGTGCTATGCCGCCCTTCGTCTGCCCGACAGCATTGAACTGTAAAATACCAGCCTGCATCAGCGTTGGCGGCGAGAATGGGCAGGTGTTGGCGTCCCAGTTCCAGAAGACGTTGTCCTTCGAGTCAATTTTTTCAGCGATAAAAAGGCCGGTCATCCAGGTCGGGTTGCCCGAAGAAGTCTTTTCAACTTTGAGATGCTTCTGGCTGTAAATGTTGGCGGTGACGCTGCTGCCATCGTCCACTTTGACGTGGTCGCCTGTGAAAATCCAGACCTGGTTGCCACCATTGGAGACGGTGACGTTCTTGTCGGCGTCCAGTTTTTGGTCGATCAAAACATTGGTATTTTGCGTAAAACTGACCGAAGCGCCTTCTTTCAGTTTCAGGTCCCTGACGTTGACGGTGCCATGGCCGACAAACGTGACGCTGACGTTTTTACCCACCTTGATATCCCGGTAACAAGCGAGGTCGAGGTCGATTGGACCGCTGTTGTCGGGGATGTTCAGGTTGTTGCTGCACGTACCACTGTAAGCCTGGAAGGTGGGCAACAGGCTGGCCGCTACCGGGCCTTGATGGTAAGTACCCACCTGACTGCCGCCGTTGAGATCCAGTTCGGGAGCTTTAACAAAAGTGTTGGTTGCGGTGACCATCGTGCCGGATTCCAGCTTGGCTTTCTTGCCGGCATTCACCACACCCACACCGCCGCTCTGGACGGTATTCTGCTTCATTTTTACTTCCTCAAAACCGATGGCGGTGTAGGCCCAAAGCAGGTCGGGATCGCCGGTTTTGATGACGTTAAACGTGACAGAGCAGGACGTGTTTTGGTTGCCATTTACATCAGTGACGGTGAGGCTGACCGTTTGCGGACCGACGCCAACCAGTGTACCGGCTGCCGGGTTTTGGGTCACGCCGGAGATGCCGCAGTTGTCGCTCACGGAAGCGCCGGTGAAGTCAGGAATAGCGGCCTGGCAGTTGCTGTTTACCGAAATGTCGGCCTGCGTGGGGCAGGTAACTGTTGGCGCTTCGTTGTCCGTTACGCTGAAGCTGAAACTGCACGATACACTGCCGGCGCCATCTTCCAGTCTCCATTCTACGTCGTGGGTGCCGGCCGCAAAGGTCTGCACATTGCTGGTCGAAACGGTCCAAGCACTCCAACTACCTCCGACTGCACGGTGGCGGAAATTTAGGTTTGAAGCGCCACAGGTAGCGCCCACCGTGGGCAGCGGAATAGTGACTACTGCGCTGCACTCCCCGGCATCTGTATTTTGGCTGAAACCGCCCGGACAGGTAATGACTGGCAGCGCATCATCGTTGACGATGGTTCCCTGGCCGTCCAGCGTGCTACCGCTGCCGCTGAAGCTCACGGCCCTTCCGCTGCCGGACAAGTTGGACAGGCGCAGGGTAAACTGCTCGTTCGCCTCGATGGCGCAATCGCCGTAAACCGTCACTTCCACCGTTTTCGAGGTTTCGCCGGGCGAAAGGGTATGTGTGCCGTTTGTCGTTTCATAATCCCCATCAGCGGTGGTGGCCGTTCCGTCCAGGGTGCTGAAATCGAAGCTCACGGCGGCATCTGCTGGATTATTCATGTTGATCTCAAACGAAAGGGAGACTGCCCCTGCATCGCCCTCGGTGATGGACGGGCTCGAGATGGTAAGTACAGCTTCGTCATCGTTCAGGATAGTACCGGTGGACTCATTGTTGGCACCGAGGGTATATCCATTTCCGGCAGAGAGCGTCAGTACGACGGTTTCATCCAGTTCCACCGTTGCGTCGGGCGTAGGCTCGATGGTTACCGTTACGGAAGACTGCCCGGCGTCCATGCTGACCGTACCGGACGTGCCGCTGAAAGTGGCGGCGCCCGTCTGGGTGTAGTCCGTACTGAAATCCGCCGAACCGCTCACGTCGAAATTTACCGTGATGGCATTGAGCGTACACTCCCGGCTGAAGGTAAAATCCAGGCTCTGCCCGCCATTCTCCGATACGGAAGCCGGAGATACCTCAATGGATAGTACGGGAGAGATGAAAGTAATCTCGACTTCATCGGTGGCCGTCGGGCAACTGTTGTTGTTATCGACGGTCCAGCTGAGGGTGTAGGTTTGTCCCAGCGTACCGTGGAAGCTGGCCTGTGGGTTGCCGGAGGTCGTGTTGGCAGGGTTGCCGTCGAAATAGCCATTGCCGTCGCCGCTGACGATGGCCCATTCGCCGTTGCCGGGCGCCGGGTTGTTGGCAGCGAGCGTGGTGCTGGCGGGGCAAATAGTCTGAGCAGGCCCGGCATCAGCAACCGGCAATGCTTCTACCGTGACCGAAATGGCCACCGTGCGGGGACAGGAAGGCATTCCGTCGGCCGAAAAGTAGAGCGTATGCGTACCCGCTCCGACGGATGGCGTGAATGTGTTCGTCGCCTGGTCGTAAGCGCCGGCAGGCATGGTCAGGTCAGCATCCGAATACCAGGTGCTGCCAGCGGTGAAACTGTTGCTGCCGCCAATGGTGAGAGCCGGATTGAAGCCGCTGGCACAGCCGGTGACGGGCGCCACGATGAGGTCGTTATTCGTCACATTGGGTATGGGGTTGCCCAACGGGTAGGCGAAGATGCCGTTGTTGATGATCGGTACGGTGACGTTGTGACTACCGGTAGTAATGGCTGTAATCAGCCCGGTATTGAAAAAAGATAGGTCAGTGTGACTAAGCGGTGCAAACATCGTGATTTCACCACAGGCTTTGTTTTGGAAGTTCCCCCTATCATAAATCCCATACATTCCCACGTTTGCCAGTTCTCCGATGGTTATAGAACCTTCATTGATGAAGGAACTTAAGTAGGTATTTGCGAGAGCCCATTCTGAGGAGCGGTCGATGCGGATCTGGCCGGTGGAGCTGTTCTGGAAGTAATTACCATTCCATAACCCACGCCAACCTATGGGCGCCAATTCGCCGCAGGTCAGGATACCTGAATTGATGAAGTTTCCGTTATTACCAATGGCTCTATCTGACGAGCGGTCGATGCTGATGTTACCGCCGGTATTGTTCTGGAAGGTAGCCCGGTTATCAATCCCATACCACCCTACAGCCTGCTGTGAACCAATGGTCAAAGTGGCGGAGTTGGAGAAAGTGCCATTAAAGTTATAAATGGCGTAGTTTGACGAGCGGTCGATGCTGATGTTGCCGCCGGTGTTGTTCTGGAAGTTAGCTCGGTTGTCAATGCCATAGAGCCCTATACTGGCCAGTTCGCCAATGGTCAGGTTGGCCGAGTTGGTGAAGGTGCCGGTATAGTTATAAATGGCGCTGTTCGACGAGCGGTCGATGCTGATACTACCACCGGTGTTGTTCTCGAAGGTGGCAGTGTTGTAAATGCCATGAAATCCTGCCGTCTCCTGTGCCCCGATATTCAGGGTGGACAAGTTGTTGAAGCTGCCTGAGGCGTTATATACGGCTATATAAGTACTCCGATCAATACTGATATTTCCACCGATGTTATTCAGGAAAGTGCCATTGTTTTGAATGCCTTGAGGCACTTCAGTTTGCGCTCCGATAGTTAGGGTGGCTGAGTTGGTAAAGGCGCTTCCATTAAAATTACCAACACCGCTGATACAGCGCTCAATGGTGATGTTTCCGCCGGCGTTGTTCTGAAAATTATCCTCGTTGGAAATGCCATACGTTCCCACAGACGCTTGCACCCCGATGGATAGGGTGGCTGAGTTGGTAAAGGTTCCATAAGAGGTGATGGCACTAAAGGACGAGCGGTCGATGCGGATGTGCCCGCCAGCGTTGTTCTGGATAATAGAACGGGAAAAAATACCATGATATCCGGCATCATTTGTTGCTCCGATGGTCAGGTCGCCGCTGTTTTCTACTGCACCCAGATTAAGCAGGGAAAAAGTCTCGTTACCAGTCTCCACATTGCCTGGCGCAAAACCCTCAATATCCAAACTACCCCCGCTCTGGATCGTCAGCGAGCCATTGGTTTGCACCCAGACGGACTTGGCCACGGCCGCCACCGTGCTACCGATGACGGGGTCGTTGGTCACATCGGGGATGAGGACGTGGTCATTGGCAGTGGGCACCTGCCCGTTGTGCCAGTTGGCGGCGGTGTTCCAGTTGCTGTTCACGCAGCCCGACCAGATGGTGCCGGCGGCGTTGATGGGCGCATTGCCGCTACCTACGGTAAAAGTGCCGCCATTGAGGTTCTGCACGGTGCCCGTATTGCTGCTGATGCTGCTGTTGCCGCTGGCGTTTTCGATGATGGTACCAGCGTTGTTTTCGAAAGTGCTGTTATTTAGAATGATGGCATCGGCTACAATGTTCAGGAGGGCGTTGCAGCCAGCGTTTTGAAAGGTTGAACTGTTTAAATTCCAAATACCTTGGTTACCCACGGGCGCCAGTGCGCCAATGGTCATTGTCGCCTCATTCGTGAAGTTGCCGGCAGAGGCTCTAAGCCCTGCAAGGCTGGCGTTGTCAATGCTTACGTTTCCGCCAGGATTGTTATTAAAGGTGGCTGCATTGGAAATGCCATACTGGCCTACATCTGCCACGCCCCCGATGGTAAGTATCGCTGCATTGTTGAAGGCACCGGAAAAGTTCGAAATACCTATTTCGGTAGAACGATCAATGCGGATGTTCCCGTCCGGGTTGTTGTTGAAAGTGGCCTGGTTCACAAGGCCTACACCTCCTACACTCGCTGTACCCCCGATGGTGAGATCCCCCGCATTGTTAAAAATGCCGGAATTATTCAATCCCAAGAGATTCGTGTTGTCGATGCGGATGTCCCCGCCCGGACTGTGATTATTGAATGTACCCAGGTTGAAAATGCCAAAATTACCCACACCTACAGTGCCCCCGATGGTGAGTTCCGCCGCATTGGTGAAGGTGCCGGATTGGTTCCAAATACCTTGGCCTCCTACTCTGTCAATGCTGATGTCACCCCCAGTGTTGTTATTGAACGTGTCACCATTATAAATGCCGTAATTCCCTACTGCCTGCTGTGCCCCGATGGTTATAATAGCAGTGTTCGTGAAGATGCCGGTGCCATTATGAATGGCAAAGCTAATTGTTCTGTCGATGCTGATATCACCGCCGGCAAAGTTGTTGAAGGTGGCTCTATTGACAATACCACTTTGCCCTGCTGCCGCCAGATCCCCAATGTTCAGGGTGGCAAAGTTGGTAAAGGTACCGGGTAAATTATTCTCAATGGCACTGGTTGACGTTCGGTTGATGCTGATATTGCCACCGGAGTTGTTCAGGAAAGTAGCAAAGTTTTCAATGCCATACCACCCTACGGACCCGAGTGCTCCGATGGTCAGGCTGGCAGCGTTGGTAAAGGTGCCATGATTCACAACTGCCCTGGTATTTGTGCGGTCAATGCTGATTTGCCCGGTACCATTGTTTTCGAAGCTGGCAGTGTTATAAATGCCATACGCCCCGACAGCATTCACCGCTCCAATGGTCAAATCACCATTGTTCTGCAAACTTCCCTTGTTGAGCAGGGAATAGCTCTGGTCGGCAGATTGCATGCTGGGTGGTGCAAAACCCTCGATATCCAAACTACCCCCGCTCTGGATCGTCAGCGAGCCATTGGTTTGTACCCAGACGGACTTGGCCACAGCCGCCACCGTGCTACCGATGACGGGGTCGTTGGCAGCGTCGGGAATGAGGACGTGTTCATTGGAAGTGGGCACACAGGCGGGGTTCCAGTTGCCGTCAGTGTTCCAGTCGGTGCTGAGGGCGCCCGTCCAGGTGCGTTGGTTGGTGGAAAGACAAGGGTCAGCGAAAGGCAAGGTGAAAGTATTGTCCAGGCAAACGGTCGTGCCTGTTTTGCTCAGGTTCGAGTTGGGAATATGGGGATTCTCACCTGTGCTGCCATTACTGAAAGCCATCTGTGGCCAGCCGAAGCATACCGATAAAACCATCAAGACCGCCATCCATCCTCCTGTAGCTGAGGAAGCTGTTTCGGGTGCGGTTCTTTTTGCATTTGAAGTAAAATGTAGTTTGTTCATCTCCACAAGATTTTAAATTGATGAAGGCGGCATCAGACATAAGTTGCCCAGGGCAACTGCCTGCCGCTTTTGACAGTTGCGGGTGTTTGTTTTTTGTGAAACTTGATCAGTCAGGTTGGGAAAAACCTCCGGGATGCCATTTCGAAAAATGGAGGCAGGGACGATGACGGACAAAGTTGGCCTGCCCCCCGGAGATGATTTTATGCTTGCTCTGTGTATTTCACACTACAAATATGCAGGCGGAGGAAGGCGAATCATTCCCATTCTCCATGCAAATGGGTGGAGGCAGCATTCAGACAGGTGGAATCTCCATGCAAAAAGGTGGATTCTCCATGCAGGTGAAATATGGTGGCTTTGTAAGTGTTTGAAAAACAGTCGTTTAAACTTCGCTGGGCCGAACACCGAATTCTTCCTTAAAAACCCGGCTGAAGTACTTCGGGTCGTCGAAACCGACCTGGTAGGCGGCCTCGCTGACGTTCATTGTTTTGCCCTGCAGGAGCGATTTGGCTTGTGCGAGCCGGATGGAACGGGTAAACAAGGTGGCGTTTTTGCCGGTCAGGGCAGTCAGTTTGCGGTGTAGTTGCGACTGGCTCATGGCCAGTTCCCGGCAAAGGTCGTCCACGGAAAATTTGCTGTCGGACAAGTGTTCCAGAACAGCGGCCTGAACTTTTTGGAGGAAGGCGTCTTCGAGGGATGAGGGAGCAGGGATGAGGGGTGAGGGATCAGGGATAGCTTGTCCCGATGCATCGGGAAGGGATGAATGGGGTGCTGCGGTGGTTTCCCGGGCATCCGGGTTTCCAATTTCCATTTTCGCATACCGGGCCTGCAATTTCCGCCGCAGTTCGAGCAGGTTTTCCAGTACGACCAACAGTTCTTCCTGGTTAAATGGCTTGGATAGGTAGGCGTCGGCTCCCCGTTTCAGCCCGGCAATGCGGCTGGCAGCATCGGCCTTTGCCGTCAGCAGGACGATGGGGATGTGGCTGGTGCGTTCGTTGTTTTTCAGAAAATCGCAAACTTCGAAGCCGTCCTTCTCCGGCATCATCACATCGCTGACGATGAGATCGGGCACGGTCTCCAACGCCTTTTCGATGCCTGCCCGGCCGTTGTAAGCGAAGTCGAGGGCGTAGTGATCCTGCAGGCAGGCGGTGAGGTATTCCACCACGTCGGGGTTGTCTTCGATGAGGAGGATGTTGACATCTGCATGGTGGCGAGGCAGGGACGAAGTTCCATTGTTTGCGGGCAGGGCGGGAATGTTTGCCATCTCAGCCGTTGCGTGGATATCCGGCGCTGTGGCTGCGTCGTTGGTGATGGGTAATTTCACCGTGAAAGTAGTTCCTTTGCCCACCTCGCTTTTTACGCTGATTTCTCCGTGCAGGGCCTGCACCAGTTCCCGTGTCAGGGCCAGCCCGATGCCCGTGCCGCCTGTTCTGGCCTTTTCAAGATTGCTGGCCTGCCGGAAACGGTCAAAGATGTAGGGCAGGTCTTCAGCGGGGATGCCGGCGCCGGTGTCGGTGACGGTCAAAAACAGGGATGAGGGATGAGGGATGATGGATGAAGCGGTGCCACTCTTCATTCCTTGTTCCTCATTCCTCATCCCTGCATGCAGGGTTACCCGGCCGCCGGAGGGCGTGAATTTGATGGCATTTGACAAAAGGTTGTAAACGATTTGCAGCAAGCGCTCGGGGTCATAGTCCATTACGATTTCCCGTTCCTTGCTCTCCACCCGCAGCATCACATTTTGAGCATTGGCAAAGGAGTGCAGGCTTTCGCTGATGTAGCGGAGGTAGGTCAATACATCTCCCTGTACGTAATTGATTTTCAGGGTGTTGGATTCCAGTTTGGCCAGGTCGAGGATCTGATTGATAAGGCGGAGTAGGTTTTCGCCGTTGCGCCGGATCAGGCTGATTTTGGGTTCCAGTTCTTTGCCGGCCATAGCCTCTGCCTGCCTGGATGTTCCCAAAATGACCGTAAGCGGCGTGCGGAACTCGTGGGTGATATTGGTGAAAAACCGGTTTTTAAAATCATCCAATTCTCTGAGCCGGTGAGTTTCCTGCTGTTCCAATCGCCGCCGCAGCTGGTACCTGTAAATGAACCAAACCGCCGCCCCCAGCGAACCCGCATAGAGCAGATAGGCCCACCAGGTAGCCCACCAGGGCGGACGGATGACAATGCGGAGCCGTACCCCTTCTTCATTCCAGATGCCGTCGTTGTTGGATGCTTTTACGTGAAGGGTATAGGTGCCCGGCTGAAGGTTGGCAAAAGTGACCTCCCGTTTCGAGCCCAGGTCAATCCAGTTTTGGCTGGAACCTCCTTCCAGGCGGTAGGCGTAGCGATTCTTGGAAGATTGGCGGTAATCAAGCGCCGCAAATTCACAGACGATGGCCTTGGCCTGATGCGGCAGGATTACTTCATCCAGCACACAGATGCCGGGTATGCTTTTGAAACTGGTTTCTTCCAAGCCGCCCTCATGGTAGCGAAAAGAAGTGAATACCACCGGGGGCGGCGCCTGATTTAAATCTACGCTGTCCGGGTCAAAATAATTGAAACCGTTAATCCCTCCGAAATACAACTTACCGGTTTTTTGGCCCTTGTCGAAAGCGGCCAGGCTAAACTCGTAAGACTGCAAGCCGTCGTTGACATCAAAATCGTGAAAAGTTTCCGTCGCCGGATCGAAGCGGGAAAGGCCCTTGCTGGTGCTCAACCAGAGAAAGCCCCGGTCATCCTCCACAAGGCCCCATACCTTTTCATCAATCAAACCCTCCTCACGGCCATAATGGGTGAAAGTTTCCTCGCCGGGGTTGAACCTGTCGAGGCCGCCGTCGTAGGAGGCGATCCAGATTTGCCCGTTTTTCGTCGCTGAAACGCAGGAAATATTGTTATCGCAAAGGCTGCCGGGGACGGCTGGGTCGTGTTGAAAGTAACGAACGTTTTTGCGGGTGCTGTCAACCCTGACCAACCCATTGTTGGTGCTGATCCATAAGCGGGAGCGATGATCTTCGGTAATGTGGTAAATGATGTTGGTATCGACAGCATTCCCGGCAAGGGCAAACGGCTGAAAAAATTCACTGCCCGGCTCAAGCCGGAACAGACCATTGGCACCGCCAAACCAGCGTATGCCCCGGCTGTCCTCGAAAATGGATTTCGTATTTCCCGGACTGCTCCCTTTAGGGTCATTGGGTTGCTGCCGCAACCAAACGGGAGGCTTTCCGGGCGCCTGTTTGATAACCCCAAACCTTGCACCTATCCAGATCGTCCCTTCCCGGTCTTCGAAAGCCGTTTTAAACAATGCGTCCGGTTGGGTAAAAACGGTGGAGAACTGCCCGGTCACCGGGTCGAACAGGTTGATATCCGTTCCCGTTCCGACCCATGCTTGCCCCCGGCTATCTTCAAAGATCCCGGTAACATAATTGTCGGGCGCAGGATTGCCGGCTGCGGGCTTTCTTTTAAAATGCTGAAACCGCCTGGACAAGGGGTTGATATGGTAAATTCCTTCCCAGAGGGAAGCGATCCAATAAGTTTTGCTCCGGTCTTCCAACAGGGCCTGCGGGCGGCCCGGCCTGTACCAGTCATTCGGATTGATGTAGGAAAAGAGCGGGGTATAGCGGCCCGTTTTCGGATCTAAAATATCAACCCCTCTGGCATTTCCGACCAACAACTGCCCTTTGCTGTCTTTGATGATAGTCGCCACCTCTTCCAAAACGTCCCCCGGGGTTTTGAACAACTTCGACTCCCCCGTCAATTTATTGACATGATAAACACCGGCCAGCGTGCCGACCCATAAACCCTGCCGGTCATCTTCACAAATGGCCTGTACCAGCGGCAGGGGTTTGCCGTCAACACCGAAAAAATGGTTGCATTGCCCGGATTCGGGGTCAAAACGGAGCAGACCGGCGGTGGTGCCCATCCAGATCAAGCCTGCTTTATCCAGTAGTAAGGTGTTGATTTTCAGTAAATTATTGTCATTTTCACCTGCGATATTCAGGGGTGCTTTTTGAATTTGCCGCTGGCCGGGTTTCAAAAAGCTCAACCCACCAGGAGAGGCCACCCAAATGTTGCCTGTTTTATCTTCCGCAAGAGCTAAAATATGATTGAAAAGCAGTTGCTCAGGATCAGCGGGGTCGAAGAAAAAACTGGTGAAGGTTCCGGTAGCTTTGTCGAAGCGGCTTAATCCTTTCCGGGTGCCGGCCCATATCCTGCCGGCCCGGTCTTCCAGCAGGCAGTTAATAAAATTGTCGCTCAAAGCGCTGGAGTCGCCCGGTTTACGGTCATAGGAAACGAAGGTGTAACCGTCGTAGCGGTTCAGCCCTGCCTGCGTACCTGCCCAGATGAACCCTTCTTTATCCTGTAAAAGACAATACACGCTGAGGTTGGAAAGTCCATGCTCGATGGACAGTTGCTGGAAGTCAGTTTTTGCAAGCTGGGCATTGATGCCGGAAGGCAGGGATAAAAAAAACAGCAGGATAAAAACCCCAAAAATGCGTCTCCGGTTGATATTAAAATACGGGTTCAAAGGATGATCTTTTCCTTTGACTGAAAGCTTTACCGTTGCGCTTTTGGCCCGGATATAAAGCCTTGTGCACCAAATGGATGTAGAGAAAGGAAAGGTTTTCATCATAGTAGTCAAGGTACCTGAGCATGCAAATTAAGCGTTTTTGAAAATAAGAAAAAAAATCTGCCAGCCGTCGGGCCGACAGAATTCTCAGATTTTTCCGGTTTTATTGAAAGAAAAAAATATGCCCGCTTGCATCAGCATGCAAGCAGGCATATTTGAAAAGCGAGGAGTGTAAATTATTCCGCTAATTTGCTACGCACTCAGTTTTGCGTAGCAATGAGCCTTTCTGAAAGGCCGTCAGTGTCTGGGTAGCTGCGTGCCTGATGACTTCGCCACCACAAACTTCAGCACCCTGCTTCGCTTTCCTTCCACCTGGACATGAATAAAGTACATTCCATCCCGGTAATCGTGCAGGTCGAAGCTGACGGGTTCCTCCGGCAGCGAGTCAAACTCCTGCTGTTCGAGCACCACGCCCTGGCCATTGACGATTTGCAACAGGGCCTGTTTGCCTTCGAATCCCCGCAGCGCCACGTTTAACCGGTCGCTGGCTGGGTTCGGGAAGACGGTAAAGTCACCGGGCAGATCGAGGATGACCCTTCTCAGTTCGGAGTAAGCCGTCGTGCCGTCCCTGCGGGTGACTTTCAGGCGGTAGCGCCAGTCGCCTTCGGCGGGGTTCGGGTCGAGGTTTTGGTAACCACGAACCTGATCGTCGTTGTAGCGGCTGTTTTGTTCCAGCACCGGTTGGAAAGTCACGCCGTCCAGTGTTTTTTCCACTTCGTAAAATTCGTTTTGAGTATCCTCGTTGGTGACCCAGCTGAGGTCCACCCGTGCGATACCGCCCTTCGTCTGCCCGACAGCGTTGAACTGTAAAATACCGGCCTGCATCAGCATTGGCGGGGAGAATGGGCAGGTGTTGGCGTCCCAATTCCAGAAGACGTTGTCCTTCGAGTCGATCTTTTCAGCGATAAAAAGACCGGTCATCCAGGTCGGGTTGCCCGACGAGGTTTTTTCCACTTTGATGTGCTTCTGCGAATAAATGTTGGCGGTAATGCTGCTGCCGTCGTCCACTTTGACGTGGTCGCCTGTGAAAATCCAGACCTGTTGGCCACCATTGGAAACGGTGACCGACTTGTCGGCGTCCAGTTTTTTGTCAATCAAAACATTGGTGTTCTGCGCAAAGCTGACCGATGCGCCTTCCTTCAGTTTCAGTTCCCTGACGTTGACGGTGCCATGTCCGCTGAAAGTGACGCTGACGTTTTTACCCACCGTGATATCCCGGTAGCAGGCGAGATTGAGCGTCACCGGGCCGCTGTTGTCCGGAAGGTTCAGGTTGTTGCTGCACGTGCCGTTGTAAGCGATGAAAGCTGGCAGCAGATTGATATTCACGGGACCTGCATGGTAGGCCGTTACCTGGCTACCGCCGTTGAGTTCGAGCACGGGTGCTTTGACAAAAGTGTTCGCAGCGGTGACCATCGTGCCGGATTCCAGTTTGGCTTTTTTGCCGGCATTGACCACGCCGACGCCGCCGCTCTGCACAGTGTTCTGTTTCATTTTCACTTCATCGAGTCCGATGGCGGTGTAGGCCCAGAGCAGGCCTGGATCACCGGATTTGTTGACGGTGACAGTGAAAGTGCAGGTGGCGATGTTGTTGCTGGCATCGGTCACTTTCCAGGAGTTGGTGGTTGTTCCGAAGGGGAAGACGCTACCGGAGGCGATGCCGCCAGTTTGCGCCAGCGTGTAAGAACAATTGTCGCTGCCGGTCACGGTGTAGCTGACTACTGCGCTGCACTGGCCCGGGTCGTTGTTGACGGTGACGGGGGCGGGGCAGGTGATGGTTGGCAGCGTGTTGTCAATGATCGTAACGTTAAAGGAGCAGGTAGCGGTATTGCCCACCGCATCGGTGAAAGTGTAAGTTACCGGCGTCGTTCCGATATTGAATGTTGCACCCGGAGCATGACTCTGGCTGGAAGGAGACAAGGCGGTTCCACAATCGTCAACAGCTGCGGGAACGGTCCAGGTTGCCGTTTGCGCACAGGAGGCCGGATTGCCTTCGTTGCTGTAAACCGTGATGTTACCCGGACAATTGCTGATTGCCACAGCGGTCAATACCTGCCAGGTGTAGGTTACTTCGCTGGAAGCGGACAATCCGCTGCATTCGTCGAGTGCTGTGTAGGTGAAAGTCTGGGAGCGATTGCAACCATCTTCCAGTATGTTACCTGCGGAGCAGGACACGTCCACGCTGCCGCATTCGTTGGAAGCGGTCACGTTTTCATCACATACGGGTAATGTTGGATTGTTACCCAGGTTGCTGCCGGTTGGCAGGTTGGCCAAAACTGGGGCGGTCACCACGTTCCAGGTGTATGTTACCTCGCTGGAAGTTGAAAGTCCGCTGCATTCGTCGGTCGCTGTGTAGGTGAAAGTCTGGGAGCGATTGCAACCGTCTTCCAGTATGTTGCCTGCGGAGCAGGAGACGTCCACATTGCCGCACTCATTGGAAGCGGTCACGTTTTCATCACAAACTGGCAATGTTGGATTGCAGCCCAGGTCGCTGCCGGTTGGCAGGTTGGCCAAAACTGGGGCGGTCACGACGGTCCAGGTGTATGTTACCTCGCTGGAAGTTGAAAGTCCGCTGCATTCGTCGAATGCTGTGTACGTGAAAGTCTGGGAGCGGAAGCAACCGTCTTCCAGCACATTGCCTGTGGAGCAGGAGACGTCCACATTGCCGCACTCGTTGGAAGCAGTCACGTTTTCATCACAAACTGGCAATGTTGGATTGCAACCCAGGTCGCTGCCGGTTGGCAAGTTTGCCAAAACTGGGGCGGTCACGACGGTCCAGGTGTATGTTACCTCGCTGGAAGTTGAAAGTCCGCTGCATTCGTCGAATGCTGTGTACGTGAAAGTCTGGGAGCGGAAGCAACCGTCTTCCAGCACATTGCCTGCGGAGCAGGAGACGTCCACATTGCCGCACTCGTTGGAAGCGGTCACGTTTTCATCACAAACTGGCAATGTTGGATTGCAACTCAGGTCGCTGCCGGTTGGCAGGTTGGCCAATACCGGGGCTGTAACGCCGATATTGGTTTGATAAACGGTGAAAACGCTGTTGTCGTCTTCATCTGTGGCTGTAACGGTGATTTGCGCATTGCAAGCGCCAACGGTACTGGCTGAAAGGGTGACGGTACAGTTGTCCGTGGCGGTTGTGGCGGCCAGCGCCGCAGCTTCGGCTTCTTGTACGGTTGGGTAACAGGCAGCAATAGCGCCGGGGGTGATTTCCGGGTGTTCGTTGTCTTCAACCGTAACGGTGGAAGAGCAGGTAGCGGTCAGGCCCCGGCTGTCCGTTACGGTGAGAGTGTAGGTATTTTCACCCACGTCAGTACAGGTAAAATCCAGGTTTGACTGACCATCCACCGCATAAGACAACGTTCCGCAACCGGTGGAGCCGTTGTTGAGTGTTAAAACATCAAGGTTGGCTGTGCCGCCGGAGTTCAGGATGACGGTTGGGTTTTGACAGGAAGCGACAACTGGTGTAGGAGCGCTCTGAAATTCATACGCCCCCATATCCACGGTACCGCCGTTATAAAAGCGAGGGTTACCGTCCAGGTCGGTGGTGATGCCGGAGGGGACTGCGGTGTTGCTGCCGGCGTTGATGGCGGGGGAACAGGCTTGCAGACGGAGGTTGGTGGTGCTGATGAAGAGCGGGTCCACGTTGCCGTTGCCGCCGGGGCAGTTGTTGCAGTTGTTGTAGCCGCCTTTGATAATGGAGTTGGAAATATTACCATTTAATAAAATTAAATTTCCCCATATGATACTATTGGTGATGGTGGGCCAGCCGCCGACATAACGAAACTCGTCTGGCGAATTACCGGCAAAGGTGCAGTTGGTAAAACTTGGGAAAGCGGAAGCACTATTATAAGTCCCGCCGCCGTAGGAGGCCGAATTACCTGAGAATGTGCAGTTGGTCACTGTTGGGGAGGAGGAATGGTTGTATATCCCGCCGCCGAAGTAGGCCGAATTACCAGAGAAGGAGCAGTTGATTACCGTTGGAGAGGAGGAACGGTTGTACATCCCGCCGCCCTCGTATTTTGGATAAAACCCATCAGCATTACCTCCGGTTATTTTAAACCCATCCAGCACGGCTGTATTGTCCAGCCCGTTGTGGTTATTGAAAATTACGTTATAGCTATTGTCGCTGTTGTTATTCGGCGTGCCGATATCCCCACTGAGCGTAGTCACATTCGCCGCCCAGTTCCTTTGCGAAAGCTGCGTCTCCGTGCCGTTAAAGCCGCCGTAGATGGCAAGGTTGTTTTTCATTACAAATGAATGATTCCGGTTGCCGGGCGTGTAGCCTGCTCCCTGGTCGGGCTTGTAGGTGCCTGCGGCTACCCATATTTCTGTAACGGAAGAACACTGCCCGGCCAGTGCGAGGGCATTCTGCAGGCTGGTGAAAGCATGCGTCCAGGATGAGCCGTTGTTCAAACCCGATGCGTTTTCCCGAACATAGAGGACGTTACCCGGCGGACATGGGGACAGCACGACGTCGTTTCCGTCGCCGCCTGCATAAGTGATGAAGTAGTATTTTCCGAGGATAAGGATTTCTTTGCCTTCCGGCAGGCCGGCGAAAGTACCGGTGACTGCGTCCGTTCCGTCATTGTAGATGACGGTAATGTCGCCGGCGGGCGTTCCTGTGGCAAGGATGATCAAATCGCCGGCCAGGGTCACAGTTCCCTGTACTTCCAGCGTATCGTGTGCATTTGATTCAATTTCAAACTCAAGCTCGGCCTCGTCTTCCATCTCGAAGTCACCTTCGATGACCAAAAGGCCCGGAGAATTGCCGGGGGCAATCCGGCTCTTCCTTTGCATTTTGACCCTGGGGGCAGTGACTCTTCCCCTGCCTCTTAGTTTGGAATTTGTTTTGGCTGAAACTGTCTCCTGAGACCTTATCCTTCTGTTGTTGAGGTCGAGGGTGCCGGAGTTAAGTCTAACATTTCGGGCCCGGCTGTTGGCTTGCAATTTCACCTGCCCGCTTGTTTTTTCAATTTCTATAATGGAATTCTCGGTGGACTTGAGCATTTGGGTTCCTGTTCCTCTCATGCTGAGGACGGTATTCGTGCTGGGCAACATGTCCTGTTCGATCGTCACATCGCCATTTACCTGTACGACAGCTCCACCGGGTGATTTTAAAGCGACCTGGTTATTGATTTTCAGGTTGTTTTTTATTTTTAAATTCTGGAGTAAATCAAATCGATCTTTGTCGCTGGCCTCCATTTCAACATCATGGAGTTCAGATGCAACTTTGACCTCCTGCCCGTCTGCGAGCTTTACTTTCCCTGTTCCGGCGTCGAAAGCTGATGCTTTTTTAACGATGAAGCCGCCTTTAGTCGTCAGGGTACTTTGATTTAGCAGCTTTACAGTTCCGTTATAGTCCTCGTTGATTTCCACTTTTTTCACCACGACCGGAGCCGTAATATTGGCATCTCTTGGAGTTGCGCCGTTAAAAACGACTTCGTCATTTTGAGAGGGCAGATTTCCCCCATACCAGTTGTTGGGGTCGTTCCAGTCATTGTTTACACTGTAGTCTGTCCAGGTGATTGCGGTGTGTTCCACGAATTGCGAACTCGTAAAACAGACCGTATGCGGGTTGAAGAACGCACCGGTAGAAGCCGTGAAGCCCCAGAAGACTTTATTTTCACCGTTGAAAACATCAGCTACGATATCGATTGTATGGTTTATGCGAACGATGCCGTCCAATGTTACTTGCAGCGTTTTCGATGTTGCATTCCAGTCAATGATAAAAGGGTGGTCCTGTCCATCTTCTATATTGCCAAGATCAACCGGCGGGATCAGGTTACCGGGACCGTTGTGGTGCAGGTCGCCATTTTTGATCAACCCCATGTGGTCGTTTACCGGGTCATTTAATTCAAAATTCTGATAGGTATCAAATTCGACTGCCAGCGAAGGGCTGATGCCGCCGAATCCTAAACCCATGCCGGTATTCCCTATGATATTACTCAGCGGCTGAAAGACGAAACCCATACCATCCGCTCCGTTTGAATCATTTGTGCCGAAATTCAAAGTGCCCTGAATGTTAAAGTTGAAATTCAGATTGACTTTGTTGATGTACCAGATGCCGCCATAAGTAATAGGTATAGTGAGCTTGTAGCAATTAGGGCTGATAGTTTCTACCCCGGGATTTGACTTTATAAAAGGCTCCTGCGCCGAAAGCGACAAAGAGGTACCCCACAGGTATAAAATTAATGTCAGCGCAAAGGTGACGCTGGATGGTAAGCCCACAGAACGGGGCTTGGTCGATAATAGGTTGTTTAAATAGTTCATTTTGCTTGATTTTGTTAAAAATGAAAGAAATTGGAACAAAAGCTATTGCGGCGGTAAGCCATGCAAGAAAACTTTCATGGAAGTACCGGGAAGCTCTCAGTGTATACCCCTAAATTTTCAGCGCATGATTTTCACTGAAAAACAGGTAACGGGAACCCGAAGTCTTCATTCATTTTCCTACAATGCCGGTAGGGGGGCGGGGCTTAATTGATGGCAGGTGAAAGGTTTGTAAAACACCTTCATGCCTGAGTAGAAATGTCCGGATGCCCGGAGATGTGAGTAAGGCAGACCAGCGAACATAAAAGCGGGAGGCAGACTAAAAACCAGCTTATTACCGCCTCCCTTTCGAATTCCGCTTATTTCAGATTGAACGTGAATTCGAGTACTTGCTTTGTTTTTACCGGGAGTCCGCACTTTTTGCCGGGCTGCCAGGCTGGCATTTTTTCGATCAAATCGAGTACCGCCTCGTCGCAGCCAAAGCCGGGTGATTCGATGAAGCGGATGGGGCTGACTTTGCCCTCGGCTGATATTTCAACCAGAACTTTTACCGTTCCTTCGATGCCGTTTTCCCTTGCTTTTTCAGGGTAGCTCAGGTTGGCGGCAACGTATTTTTCCAACTCTTCGAAAGCCGCCGCCTGCCGGTCTGCTTTGAAACCGGGAAGTAAAGTGGATATGGAACTTGCCGCCTGGGTGGCGCAGACCTCCGGTTTTGGTGCATGCTGACTGACGAAGACTGCCAGCTGATCCGGTTGTTGGGCAACGGCAACGATGTTGAGGGTCAGGCCTAAGAAGCCGGCGAGTAAGGCGGTTGATGAAAAGATTGGCTTTTTCATTGGTGTTTGCTTTTTGAAAACGAGGAATAATGAAGTGCTTGATTTTTCAGGGTGGAGTGCTCGTCTGGTGTTTTGATGCGACGAATCTACAGTCGTCAAAAAAGGGATGTACCATTTTTTCAGCCAACAGCAGCCAATTCTCAGGGAAGGGCGTCAAATTTTCAGGGAACGTTTTTCAAACAAAAGGCGGCGGGAAGCTGGGCCTTTATTCATTTCCTCGTAATGTCAGCAGGAAATCCTTCAGTTGATGGCGGGTGAAAGGCTTGTGCAACACCTCCACCCCGGCGTAGAAATATCCGGACGCTTCGAGGTCTTCCCGACGGGCTCCGGTGATAAAAAGCACAGGCATCAGGTAATGGATGCGCAGGAGACGGGCCAGCTCCATCCCGTCCAACTGGGTTTTAAAATGAAAATTCAGGATAGCAGCATCAGGCAGGTGACGGCTGCACAGGGCAAGGGCGGTGGCAGCATCATGTGCAGTGAGAACCCGGCAGCCTGCAAGTTCCAGCTCGATCCGGAGGTCGCAGGCGACGACGGGTTCGTCTTCGACGAGGAGAATGAAAGTTGGCTTCATGGGGGTGCAAGATGAGCGCCCTTCATCAGGCAAGGGAGCGTTTTTCAGGGAAGGCCGGTAATTTTTCAAGGAAGGGTACTGAGGTTTGCTTCCTGCGGAAAGCCTTCCCTTCAGGAAGACGTTATTTTGCTTCCTTGAAATTCTCAAACTCAATCACCGTCGCATACCCGTCTCCATTCGAGATCTGTGGCGTACCCTTCAGTTTTTTACTTAAAATATCCACCAGGCTGGTACCGAAGGAGGTGCTGCTTTTCAGTACGGGAGCGCCGTTCTTACCCACGCCGTCGTCGGCGACTTTCAGGCAAAGCCTGCCTTTTTCATCCTTCCGCAGGGTGATTTCCAGCAGGCCTTTCCGGCCGCCGGGGAAGGCGTATTTCAGGGAGTTGGTCACCAGCTCGTTGATGATGAGGCCCAGCGGGATGGCGGTATCGACGTCGAGGTGCAGCGGGTCGAGGTGGTAGATGATTTTTACCTGACCTTCCTGCAGCTTGTAGGCATCGAGCAGGGTGTCGCCGAGGTTGTGGAGGTAGTCCTGCATGTCGACGGAGGCGAGGTTGCCGCCCATGTAGAGTTTCTGGTGGATGAGGCCCATCGCTTCCACCCGGCTCTGGCCCTCCCGTACGGCGTCGAGGGCTGCATCGTCCCGGATGTGCCTCGACTGCAAATGCAGCAGGCTGGAGAGTACTTGCAGGTTATTTTTTACACGGTGGTGGATTTCTTTGATCAAAAATTCCTTTTCCCGGTTGCGCTTGCGCAATTTCTGCGATAAACGCCAGAGCAGCCCCCCGGCTATGAGGGCTATGGCGAGGACGGATGCTACCGCCCAGATCACGGTTTGCTGCTTCCTGAGTTGCTGTTCCTGAACGGTGATTTTTGCTTCCCGCTGGGCCGTTTCATATTTGGTTTGCAACTCCGACATGCGGGCGCTGGTCTGCTCCGTCAGCAGGCTGTCTTTAGCCTCGGCATGCAATTTTTGAAAATGATAGGCCGAGTCGTACCGGCCGATGCCGCTGTAGGCTTCAGCAATAAGCCGGTAATTTTCGGGCACTTTTGTCATATCGCCGGAGGCATGGATCAGGTCACGGCTTTTGAGGTGGTAGGGCAGGGCTTCCTCATATTTACCCATGAGGCTGTAAAGGTGGCCGACATTGCTCGTGCTGGCCTGCAACAGCGACTGAAAGTTGGCCCGGCGGGCAAGTTCGAGGCTTTCCAGGTAGCTGGTCAGTGCTTCCGGGTAGCGTTTCATGTATTTAAGCGCGTTGCCCCGGCTGTTGAGCGAAAGGCCGGCTTCCAGGTCGAGCTGGAGCTCCCGGCGCAGGGCGAGTCCTTCGTTTTGAAAAGCCAGCGCCTTGTCGTAGTCGCCGATCTGCAGCCAGGCGTCGCCGAGGTTCTGGCAGGAATAGGCCAGATCGTCCTTCATGCCGAGGCGCTTCTGGATGTCGTAGCCTTTTTGGGCGTACGATGCGGCCTCCTGGTATTTCTGTTGGTGGTACAGGATTTCACCGATGTAGCTGTAGGCGATGGCGGTGCCGGGCTCGTCCCTGAGTTCTTCGTAGATAGCGAGGGCATCGAAGGCATATTCGAGCGCTTTTTCGAGGTTGCCGAGGTAGTTGTAAACCCAACGTTTTTTGGTCAGCACTTTGGCCAGGTTTTTCTTGTCGCCGGATTTTTGAAAACCCTGTTCAGCCAGGTTGAAATAATGCAAAGCAGAATCGGGCACGCCGGTGTTGGCAAAGTTGGCGCCGATGCGGGTATGGAACAGGGGGAACCAATCCTGCGCTTTCAGTTGCCGGGCAAGTTGATAGCCTTTGTCCAGGTACTGTCTTTCCTTTTGGAGGTCAAGGCGGTAGTAGATATCTGCCAGTTCGTGCAGTTTTCTGACTTTGACAGTATCGTCAGGCAGTTTTTCGATAACGGCGGCAAGGCTGTCGGGCTGGCTGTTCTGGCTCATTGCCGGTATGATCAGGAATGCGATCAGGGAGATGGAAAGAGAGATTTTCATATTGGCCTAGTTCTGTTGTTTGATAAAAAAATGAGATTCGCTGTGGTTTGTTTCATTCAGTAATTTTTAAGTTTTCCGAGCAGTTCTTCCCGGAAATTCCGGCTGACGGGAATTTGTTTTTTACCAATAAAGAGGTGCACCTCCCCAATCTCCTCCACGTGTTGAAGGTTGATAATGTAGGAGCGGTGAACCCGCATGAATTCAGGCCTGGAAAGGAAAGCTTCGCTGAATTTCTTGAGGGTTTTGGTCACGAGGAATTCGCTGTCAGGGGTCACTACCTTGCAGTAATAATCGTCGGCCTCCAGCCAGAGGATATCTTTGAAAAACAGTCGTTTCATCCGGTCTTTTACTTTGATAAAAAGCCGGTCGCTCAGTAAATAAGCATCATTTTCCTCTATGGAAGAATTCTGAGGATCTGATGTTTTCGTGAACTGGCGGATGGCAATTTCAATGGCGTGGATGAGGTCTCGTCCCCGGAAAGGTTTTGATAAAAACGCTTGCGGGCTGAGCTGGCGGGCCGTACGAAAAGTTGCGTCGTCAGAATTGCTGGTCAGGAAAATAATGGGCAGGTCTTTTTTTTGCCGGATGCGGCGGGTGGTTTCGATGCCGTCCCATTCACCTTCCAGCTGTATATCCATGATGACGAGGTCGGGCGGGTTTTGGTCAAAAAAACCGAGCGCTTCTTCGCCTGCTGCGACAGGGCCCAACACGTTGTATCCCGCTTCCAGGAGCCTGTCTTGCAGGTCGGCGGCGATAATGGGTTCATCCTCAACGATCAGAATGGAAATTTTATCGAAAGGAGAGGAAGCGTCCGGGGTGTCGAAAGTGGCTTTCATCAGTGTATGTTTGTTTGGATACTTTCAAAAATAAGCGCTCACAAAGAAAATATCAATTGTTGAAAATTTCACCCCCTTTGATTCGGGGAACATTAAAATTTTTGACGCTATCCCTGGTTTTTGACGGCTCGCTGTTCATTGAGATCATTTTCAGGCCTCAGTTACTTTTTCAGGTCAAAAGAATCCGCTGAAAGAATCCTGCGTGCACTATTCATTGTTTTACCTCAAAAATTTTTAATTTTAGCGTACAAACCTCAAACCATGCCATTTTTCCAAATTGAACTAAGACTCCGGCATGACTTTTCCATCAATCAATGAAAACGAGATCGTCGCTTACTACGACAATTGCGAAGTGGATTTCCGCATCGTCTGGCATTTGAAAACCCACCACAGCATGCACTACGGCTACTGGGAAAAAGGCACCCGGCGCCTGCGTCAGGCCCTCAACCTGATGAACCGTAAGCTTGCAGAATTAGCTAAAATTTCCCCGGTTGACAAGGTGCTCGACGCCGGTTGCGGCGTAGGGGGGGCGGCCATTTACCTGGCTAAAAACTTCGGCTGCCGGGTGCATGGCATTACGCTCAGCGAAAAACAGGTGCACTCCTGCCGTCGTAATGCCCGGTTCCAGGGCGTCGATAACCTCACGGAATTTGACCGGCGGAACTATCTCTGCACGGGTTTTCCCGATCATTCTTTCGACGTGGTATGGGCCATCAATAGCGCATGTTATGCTTCTGAAAAAATGGACTTTCTGCGGGAAGCCTACCGGATATTGCGCCCCGGAGGGCGGCTCGTCGTGGCTGATTTTTTTAGTGTGCCATTGAAGAAAGGAAGCCCGGAGGCCCGGCTGATGGACAAGTGGACGAATACCTGGGCCATCAAAAGTTATGAAGTAACGGAAGTATTTCATCAGAAAATGCGGGAGGCAGGCTTTCGGGATGCTACCGTGAAAGACGTGACAGAGCAGGTGCTGCCCAGCATCAAACGGCTGTACTACTACTTTTTTCCGGGCATCGTTATCACCGCCATTTCCCAGCTTTTGGGTAAAAGAAGTCCTTTGCAAACCGCCAATACCTGGAGCACCTACTACCAGTACAAAGCCTGGAAAAAAGGCCTGTGGCAGTATAATTTTTTTTCGGGTGAAAAACCCGGAGGCTACCAGGCAGGAGGTGTGCCGAACAACTAAATACAGGCGGACACAGAAGAATTCAGATACTGCTTAACTCAAGTCTACTTTTTTAACGCCCCCTTCGAAAACACATACTCCGGAATCTGCTGGTCAAACTTGATTTCCAGCAGGCGGAACTCCGTGCCCTTCCCGTCCTTCAGCATGTCCTTGTAAATCATCGTCATCGGGAACCATCGGCCGTCCACTTTTTTCACGTCCTTCATCTCCGTTTTTTTGAGCAATTGACCGCTCTTGGCGAAAAGTTCCTCCTTCAGCGGCACGTAGCGCTCCTGGTCCACCCAGATTTTCCGGCTTTGGTAGGCGATGTCTTCCACCTTGCCATCCAGTTTCAGCACCCAGCATTTGCGGCCATTGAGGTTCTCTTCTCCCGTGACTTTGGCGGTGTACATTTCCTGCAATTTCCGGTCTTCCATCATGTCTTCGTACGAGAGGTCGCTGCCCATGACAGATTGCCGGAGCATGTGCCCGGAAATCTGCACGATGCGGTCGGAGGAGGGCGAGTAAATCCAGAGGCGGTCGTCGAGCTTGAGCATTTTTGTGCCCTTTTCACGGGCGGGGGCAAGGTATTCGGTCATGGAGCGGTCGTCGCCCTCCGACCAGCCCTGCGAGGTGACGGTGCGGCTGTTGCGGCGGCCGTGAATGACCATTTCGGATTTGATGACCCGGTTTTTGGAGGACAGGTTTATGTCCACTTTATCGAGAATGGCATTGGCATCCTGCGCCTGGGCGACGAGGGTAAAAGTGGAAAAAACAAGGAGTGCGAATATTTTTTTCATGGTTGAATTTTGAATTAGGAGTGGCGTTCACTTTTATAAGCCACTATAAAAAAGAGGTTTTTTTCAGAAAAATTGAATCTGGTTTTATCGTAAAATGGTTGAAAGATTTTGTTAAAAAACCGCATGGATGTTGGGTTTTACCCCGCAGGACTCATCGGCTTTCTGAAAACAGCTTGTTGTTTGCGGTTTTCCCGGTTGTCATCGCCGAAGGCGACCTGCTACGTCATGAGGGCTGTTTAGATGGCACTTTTAGCGTCCCTCGTGATGTAGCAGGTCGCCTTCGGCGATGACAAGGCGGCGCAAAATCAATGAGGTAATTTCTGAAATTCAAACAGCTAAGCGATAGTGCTTAGTCGCCGAACGGAGTTCGGCGGTACATTCACACCTCCAGCTCCTTAAACAACCTCGCCGTCTCCCGCTTGTAAATGCCGATGCCCGACAGCATGTTCCCAAAAACCATGGCCAGCACGCCGGGGATGAAGCCGATGTAAAACAGTTCCGGCGTCACCTTCGCCCGCAGCACCGAGGGCATCAGCATCGTGGAGTTTTTCAAAAAACCGCTGATGTCGATGCCAACCACCTGCACGTAATACGAAATCGCCATCCCGAGGATGGTACCCACCACCGAACCAATGGCGCCGATGAGTACCGCCTCCAAAATCAAATTGCGGTAAATCCGGCCCTTCGGCTCGCCCAGCGCCAGCCGGATGCCAAACTCCTGGTAGCGACGCAGCCCGCCGAGCAAGCCTGTGTTCCACAGCACAATGGACATGGCCAGAATGAAAATGAACACAAAAATGCCGGACATCATATCGGCGTAGTCCAACCATTCGCCGAGGTTGTTCTGCTGTTTCAGGGGCAGCATGACCGGGGCGAACTCGTCGCTGTCCCCGGCATATTTTGCATTGAATTTTTCGGCCATCCTGCCCGCCTGTTCATCGTCGTACACATTGAGTTTGGAGAAACCGAGTATTTCACCGGCGCCGTCCTGCATGTCCAGCATTTGCTGTGCGTCGGTGATGTCCACCACCACAGCGCCCCGGTCCATGACCGCTGCACCGAAGCGGATGGTGCCGCTGATTTTAAAATTCTGGAAAGTCATGCTGCCGTTCATCGTCGAGCCGAAATAGGTGATTTCATCGCCCACTTTCAAGCCCAACTTTTCCGCAAAATCATGGCCGATGATGGCCTCCCCGCTCTGCGTGGGCAGTGCGCCGCTCACCAGCGAAGTCTCGATGTTCAGGCGTTTGGCTTCACCGCTGCTTTCGTTCAGCAGGTCGATGGCCATGCCCGAAGCCGGACCCTGGCCTTTCGATTCGCCGTTCTCGTCCGGCACGTCAATCAGCCCGCCAAAGCGTATGCGCTGCACCCACTGATAATCGGGGAAATCCTGCCGCAGTGATTGCGCAAGCGAATCCACGCCCAGCAGGGCCAGGTCGTTGGGCATCTGGTTTTTGTTTTCGAGGTAAGCCCTCGTCATGACTTTCACATGCCCGGTATCGAAGCGGGCATTTTGGTCAATCATGTCGCCGAAAGCCCCCTTCATGTAGGCGCTCAGCGCAATGGTAAGCATTACGCCGATGCTCACCACGACGATGGGCAGCAGGCTGCGGGTTTTATCACGGAGGATGCCTTTTAAGAGAAATTTTATCATTGCAATTTTCCTTTAAGTGCCTGAACCGGGTCCATTTTGGAAATTTTCCGGGCCGGCAAAAAACTCACGATGGTGGCCGCAATGACCACGAGGAGAATAGTGCCCAAAATCAGTTGAATCCCGAAGACGGGAAATATCCGTTCCGCCATCGCCACGCCCATGTCCCTCGATGCTGAGGCGGTCGGGAACGCAATGCCCTTGGTGGCCAGGTAAGTAAACAATGGGATGCCGATGATACTGCCCACCGTCATAGCAAAAATGCTGTACATGCTGCCCTCCACGGTGAACAGCCCGACGACTTGTGCCCTCGTCATGCCCAGTGAAATATAGGTTCCAATTTCTTTTTGCCTCCTGAAAACGGAGAGCACTTGCGTGTCGAAAATAGCCAGCAGGGCGATGGCCAGCAGCAACAAATACATGATGGAACCACTGACTTTTTTTGTGGCGATGATGTCCGTGATATCGCTCAGCAGTTCCGTCTGGCTCTCATATTTCCAGCCCGGAATTTGTTCGGGTTGGTATTTTTCATTGGCCACGAACAGGGTCGCATGACCTTGCAGGCCCGTCATTTCCCACAGTTTTTCGATGGAAATCCAGAGCTGCCCGTTGTCCACGGTCGGCACGTTGGTTTCAAAAACCTGAACGATGGTGGCGCTGGAGGCATCGAAGGTGCCGTCCTTGTCCCGCCAGCGGAGCAAGACCTCGTCGCCTGTTTCCAATTTGGCGGCGTCTGCCATGTTTTTACCGATAATGACGGGCATGGCTGCCGTGCTCTCCCGGAGCGCCTGCGTGGGAATTTCGAGGGTAGTCTGGTTGGCGTCGATGCCCTTCAGCGCAACGGAAAACATGCGCCCCTGCGGGTAAATGGAGGCTTGCCGGATGAGGATGGGCGTCAGGTTTTCGGCTTGTTTTTGTTCCAAAACACCATGCCCGTCGAGGATGGTGAACGGGTCGAACGGGTCGTAACCGGCGTTGCGCAATTGGCCGTGGCCGAATTCCCAGGCGATGCTGTCCCGTTTGGCCTGTTCGTTCCAGCCATCAATCAAGCCGTTGTAAAAAATGATAACGATAAAAGAAAAGGACAAAACGCCTACGTTGAGCCAGGTACGCAGACCTGCGCCGACGAGGTTTTTATATGCCAGTTGGAATGCGAGTTTCATGTTGTCATGCTTTTCGGTGAAATAATTTCATCCTGCTCCACATACCCGTCCCGCAGATGCACGATGCGCTCCAGGTAGCCCATCACTTTTTCGTCGTGGGTGGAGAACAAAAAAGTGGTGCCCAGTTCCTCGTTCAATTTTTTCATGGTCTTGAGAATGGCGTGGGTATTGGCTGCATCGAGGTTGGCGGAGGGTTCGTCGGCAATGACGATTTCCGGTTTTTTCACCATCGCACGGGCAATGGCCACCCGCTGTCCTTCGCCGCCGGAGAGTTTGTCGGGTTTCTTGCCGGCCATGTCCGCCAGCCCGACCCATTCCAGCGCTTTCATGACGGCTTTTTTCCGCTCGTCCGCCGGGATGTTTTGGAGCAAAAGCGCAAACTCCACGTTCTCGAACACCGTGTAAACCGGCAGCAGATTATACACCTGAAAAATGAATCCGATATGCTTGTTACGCAACCAGGCCGATTCCCGGTGTGAGAGTTCGGAAATATTTTTCCCCAGCACCATCGCCCTGCCCTCCGTCGGGCTGTCCAGCGAGCCGATGATGTTCAGCAGCGTCGTTTTACCAGAGCCACTGGGTCCGACCAGCCCGGCGAATTCGCTCCGTTTGAACTGGAGGTTGATGTCTTTCAGGGCCGTAAACTCGCCGTCGCCGACGGGGTAGCGCTTGAAGACGTTTTCGATGGAGATGATGGTTTCGCTTGTCATTTTGAAAAATGTTTTAGTCGTTCGCAGAATACGTTTACTAAACTTTGGGAGCAAGTCAGGCGGCAACTTCAAGTTGCCGCCTGACCTGAATCTCAATGATTATACACCGCCAGCAACTGCACGCCCTTCCCTCCGAACAAATTCTCCTGAAAATTTTGCTGCGGCAACTGGTTGATTTTGGGATTCCAAAAAGCCAGCACGTTCAAGGTCCATTTTGAAAAAATATGCTGCCATTGCAGGGTGTTGTAAATTTTTTCGTTCGTCCAGTCGTAGTAAAAAATAGCGCCCAGGTTATCGAAAAGCCCCAGTGGATAGGTGGCAAAAACCGCCGTCAGCGTATTCTTTTTTTCAAAACCAAAAGGCTTTTCGGCGGCGCCAATTATCAGTTGTTCAGCGACCACGTGCAGCCCGTTGCCGAGGGCAAAAGTGTAATCCGTACCGAAGTTGATGAGGTTTTGGTTGGTCAGCAGGCCCACGTTTTCCGTTTTGTAAAGCCAGGTGGCTTCCACCCACAGGCCGATGGTCAGGTCCCATTTCCCATCCACGGCGAAGCGGTGTTCGGGCGTTTTTTCAAAACCAAAACCGTTTAGGCCGGACACGTCCGCTTCCCGGTGGTGGTAGGTGATTGCAGCCTCTCCACGGCTGGTCGGGAACTGGAATCGCCCGCCAAACTCCGGCGTTTTCGGGTCGGACGGCACGGCGTCAAAGCCCCGGCGGTTGTCGTTGCCGTACAGCCCCCAGAGCCAGATGTTGGCATTGTTTAAAAAATAATACCTGCCGAGTGCGCCCCACACCCCATCGGTCAATTGCAGTGGGTCACGGGGGTCAATCTGGTCGAACCACATCAACGGGCGCAGGATGGAGGCTGAGCCGAAATTGATTTTTTGCAATCCTGCCCGCAGCTCGAATTGAGGCCGGGAGTAGCGCACCCAGGCCCGGTACGGCCGGATGCCGCCGTTGCTTTTTGATTCGTCAAAAGGCGACACGCCGAGGGTCCCGAAAATATTGGCGGAGGCTTCCAGGTCCAGCAAGTTCTTTTTCGGGAGTTGCGCTTCCAGGTTCACCTGTGGAATGTACCGGGCGCTGGAATAAAGTTCCAGTGAGTTGTCGGGGTTGAAAAGGAGGAAAGTGGAGGCCTGGCCCTGTATTTTTAAAAGGAGGGAAAGGGAGTCTGATTGCGATTGGGCGCTCAGTCCAATCGCAATCAGGAAATACAAAAAAAAGGCTTGGCGTTTTGCGTTTTTCATTGGGAATGCCTTCCCGTAAAGCTAAGAATTATTGTCTGTCTTTCATCATTCAGTACTCACCCGCCCGGCTCCTCGTGCATTTTTTTGAAATGGATCAAACTCGGCGCCCACATGTGTTTCACCGGATCGACGTCCACGTGGATGACGGCGCATTTGCCGGCGGCCAGGCTGCGTTGCAAGGCAGCTTTCAGTTCCTCCACGCTGGAAACCCGCTCGCCATGCCCGCCCATGCTTTCGGCGTGTTTATCAAAAGCAATCTCGCCCAGGTCGGTGTTGATGGTCTCGGAAGGGTCGAGCGATTTTTTGATCATGGTTTTCAGCGGCCTCAGCGCAAACTGCTGGTTGATTTTTACCATGCCCCACTGCCGGTCGCAAAAAACGATGAAGATAACCTTGAGGCCGTTGCGGATGGCCGTTTCCACCTCCTGCGAGTGGAAGCCCATCGCCCCGTCGCCGATGAGGCAGTACACCTGCTGGCCCGGCCTTGCCACCGCTGCGCCCAGCGCCTGCCCGATGCCTGCGCCCAACATGCCCAGTTTAAAAGTAGCGAGGAACGTGTGCGGTACTTTTAGCTCCGTGTAAAAATTCGCCCAGACAGCCGTGTTGCCGCCATCAGCCACGCAGACGGCGTCTTCTTTGAAAAACTCCTGGCAAATGTGGACGGTCTGCGCCGGGTGGATGGGGGTTTTGAAATCCTTCAGGGCCAGGTTCAGTTTGTTGGTGTGCTTCTTCATTTTATTTTTAAAAACCGCCAGTTGCTTCTGCCGGGCGGCCTTGTCAATGGAGGAGGTCTTGCCTTCCAGCGCCCGTGCGAGGGCTTCGAGGAACATTTTTACATCCGACAAAATTGCCAGGGTGGCGGGCTTGTTGGCGCCGAGGATGTCCTCGTCCAAATCAACCTGAATCATCTGCTGCTTCGACGAATGTGCCCAGTAGGGCGGCTTACCCCACCAGTCCGTTTCGCCCAGTCGGGAGCCGATCACCAGCACCAGGTCGGCAGTATTGCGAAGTTGGTGATTGATCTCCACGTGGCGCATGGGCACGGCCAGTTCGTCCGTTTCCGGTAGTACACCCCGTGCGCCCCAACTCGTGCTCACCGGGGCGTGCAGCAAGTTTGCTACTTTTTTCAGCTCCGCAAATGCCATGCTGTGCAATACGCCACTGCCTGCGTGGATGATGGGAAATTTGGCCGCAGCCAGCATCTCAGCCGCCTTCTCAACCAGCTCGGGAGGCGGCACGACCGGGCCTGTCCGGCGGTAATTGGCGGGTTCCCAGGGTTCTTCCATTTTGGCTTTTGAATTCATGATGTTCTCCGGCACGTCGAGGTGGACGACGCCCGGGCGGCCCTGCCACGCCTTGCGGAAAACCTTGCGGGTCATTTCCGGCAGCCGCTCGAAATCGGGCACGGCGAGGCTGAGTTTCGACATGGCGCCGATGACGCCCGTTTGATCAAAATATTGGAACGTACCGCCCCGGTCGGGGTAGATGATGCCCGTGCGGCGGGAGCTGGTGATGAGCAGCACCCGGTTGCCCTCGCCCTGTTCGACCGCCACGCCCGGCAGTGCGTTGGCGACGCCGGGGCCGTTGCTGGCCATGGCGACACCGAGCTTTCTGGTGAGGCGGGCGTAGGCGCCGGCCATGTGCAGGGCGTTGGTTTCGTGGCGGGGTGAAATGAGTTCGATGCCGTATTTTCTCAGGCTGGAGTAGAAGCCAAAGTAGGTGCCGTCGATGATGCCGAAGACTTTTTCGACGCCCTCGGCGTGCAGGGTTTGGGCCAGGAATTCGCCGCCGGTAATGGTTTTCATGAAATTTGATTTTATAGGACAGGATTGGATCACGGATAACACGGATTTAACGGATTTGCACAGATGGGAAATGCCAAAATCCGTGTAAATCCGTCAGATCCGTCCAATCCGTGATCCAATCCTCCTCGTTATTTATTCAAGGCTTCGGGCTTGCAGTTAGCCGCACTGGCTAAACAGTTTGTGCATCCGCCCTATGGCTGAGGCTTGGCTCGGGCTTTGGCCGGATTTTGCCGTGATGCAGGCAGTAGTATTCAAAAACTTCCCTCGTCGTTTTTTTTGGCTGGTAGTCAAATTCTACTTTTAGCCGCCGGTTGTCCAGCACGGGCCGGTACTGCAAAAAGGCGACCTGCTCTGGTCCGTACACCGTGAGCCTGACTTTTTTTAGCATCCAGAAAATTGCCTTGAGCAGCCAGAGCGGCACCGCCACGGTTTTTTTATTCAAAATGCCGGCGATGTCTTCCAGCGTGAGTACGCCGTCGGCGGCCAGGTTGTAAATGCCGGTTTTTTTGGTAAAAATGGCCTGCACGATGCAGTTCACCACGTCCCGGTCCCAGACGAA
Source organism: Bacteroidota bacterium (assembly GCA_030147525.1). Classification (GTDB taxonomy): domain Bacteria; phylum Bacteroidota; class Bacteroidia; order Chitinophagales; family Saprospiraceae; genus UBA6168. The sequence continues at coordinate 181,351 of JASBVF010000002.1, read as the reverse complement.
AACGAAAGGGCTGACGAAATGCCGGATGCGGATGATGCGGGGTTTGTCGAACATGGCGGTGATCTGGTTTTGCGTGCTGCTGCCCAGGATGGTGCCGATGCGGAACACGACCTGCTTCAATTGCGGGTGCGTTTCACGGTATTCCGCCAGCATTTCTTCCACCAGCCGTTTGTGCCACGAGTAGGCGAATTCCTCGTTGCCCCGGATGGGATCGTCCTCGGTTAGCCATTCGGGATTGTCGGCGTGGTAGCCGTAGGCAGCTCCGCTGGAGGAGACGATGATTTTCTCAACGCCCGCATCGGTGCAGGCCTGCAGGACGTTCGCTGTGCCTTCGACGTCCACGGAATATTCGAAAGCCCGGTCGCTCTTTTTGCCGGGATTGACGATAGAGGCGAGATGTACCACCGTGTTGACGTGGTTGTTTTTAAAGAGACTGGCCAGGTTAGGCGAACGGATGTCTTCCTGCAAATACAGGGTGCCGTCTTTCCGGTTTTCAGGTGAAACGGGCCGTACGTCGAGGGCGATGATTTGAAATGCCTCTCTTGGAGATGAACGCTGGCGGCGCCATAATTCTTCCACGACCTGGCTGCCGAGGTAGCCCGACGCACCTGTTACGAGAAATGTTTCCATAGGGGTTGCTGATTTTTTAGCGAATGATGCAATTTATTGATTTTAAGGGAGTTTTGCCTGTTTTTCAGGTGATTTTTGGCAGTGTGAATTCGCTCGGACGGAGCTTTGAAAAACTTTACGTCATCTGAATGGAGAAGGTAACCGGCTATGGGAAGGAAATTACTGTCACGAACATGAAGTTTACTTTTTGAAGGGGCCGGCTTTAATATTTGTTAAAATAAAATGCATTAAAAATTCCCCACATTTGTCTTGGAGGAACATATATATTCTATCTTTGCCATGAGTAAAATTTTAAACGGCAGCAATTGCAGCATCCGAAATATTTGTTGCCTAAGTTCCAAAAACTGTATCCCATGAAAAGAATTTTACCAGAACTGCTCCGGCATTTCATTCAATCAGACCAGTCACACACTATCATATTTCCCTTTAAGTTTAAGTCTAATTTTGAACGATCGCAAGGCGTATGCCTTCGATAACTATTCGCTTGCAGCGTGATTTGCTAAAGTGCACACGTCTGCAAGACATAGGCAGTTAGCTATTTGCAATTAGCCGTTGGCCGTTACCGGTTTTCCATCAAAAGCCAAAAGCCAATAGCGAACAGCCGGTAGCATTTTTACAAAAACCGATACAACACTCATCCCATGTTACGACTGGTTTACACCGATTGCCCGGGTTGGCAACGGGCGTTTCCGGCATTTGCCAGAAACTATCTGCCAACGACCACTAACACCTTCTACCCTCTGTTTGCAGCAGTTTTTCTACTGCTCATTCCACAATTGATGAAAGGACAATGTTACACGCTGATTTGTAATCAGGACGTGCAACTGCCGCTGGGCAATGACTGTACCGGCTCTGTCAATCCCTACTACATCATCCAGAACAACTGGTCGTGTCAGGGGCCGATGACGATGCAGTATTTTGATGCCGCCGGCAATACGGTCGGCAACACCGTGACCAGTGATTACCTCGGCCAAACACTCAGCGTGCATGTGACGCACAATTGGACCGGGCTGGATTGCTGGGGGACTGTGTATGTTACCGACAAGAAAAAACCGGTGATCAGCACGGATAATGTTACGCTGAATTGTACGGACGACCCCGGCGTGGCGGCACTCGGTGAACCGGCAGTTACGGATAATTGCAGCAGCAACGTCACCCTAAGTCATCAGGACACGGTGATTGATTTTGGCTGCGGCTACACCGGTTTTGCAGGATATTTTGACCCGTCCAATTGGACGGTGTGCTTACCAAATACAGGTGATGGTGGGGTAGATGTCAACGGAGCTCCCGAATCAGTGCTGGTTGAAGGGGCCGGCAACTCCCCGTTGAGCCTCACGCCGAGGTACGTGACGAGATACAAAATCGTCATTCCTACCGAGGGTTTCGTGAGTTTTGACTGGAGTAGTTTTGGGGGCTCCTCTTTTAATGTTGACGCCTTCTACCTCACCATCAATAATTGGTGCATTCAGCTAACGAATGACACCATTCAGAGCGGCTCTTACACCACGGGGCTGCTTCAACCGGGCGACGTGCTTTCCTTCGAGCAGATGTCCGACGGCAATGCCGACGTGGTGAACACGCTCATTTCAAATTTTCACTTCCATACCCTTGCCTGGAAAGTAATCCACCGCAAGTGGTCCGCCACCGATGAGTGGGGTAACACGGCCGTGAAAACCCAGGTCATCACGCTGAACCGTGCGCAACTTTCCCAGATCGTTTTTCCGCCTGACCATGACGGTATTGAAGCGCCCATGCTGGCCTGCGGCGCATCTGCAGACTTTTCCGCTACCGGCATGCCCTTCATCGACGAAGACGGCGACCTCAGCACAACGGACGACCAGTACACGGTGGACAACGGCGACTGTTTTTTCAACCTGACTCATCAGGACCAGGTCATACCGACCTGCGAAGGCAGCGAGTTGATCATTCGGACATGGACCATCGTAGACGATTGCTCTGGCCAGGTTGCGCAGGATACGCAGTGGATTAAACTTTTTGACGTTACTCCGCCGCTGGTGACCTGCCCGCCCACCACCGTGCTTAGCACCGAGGAGTTCGGCTGTTTCGGCATCATCAACCTGCCCCCGGCCACGGCTACCGACGACTGCTCTTCGACGGTGACGATCACGCCGGTCTGGAATTTTGGCAGCGGCTACGGGCCGTTCGACGACATCGCCCCCGGCACTTACAGCGTGACTTACCAGGCAGAGGATGCCTGCGGCAATGTCGCTAACTGCCAAACCTCCGTCACGATCGAGGACGAAGTGCCGCCAACTGTCATCTGCGACGGCTTCACAGTGGCAGCGCTGAACGAGGACGGCATGGCGGAGGTTTTCGCCAATTCGGTGGACGATGGCAGCTACGATTGGTGCTGCATTTCAAGCTACGAAATCAAGCGCCAGAATCAGCCCAACTCCGCCTACGGCCCCACGCTCCTGATTTCCTGCGACGATTTGACTCAAAATGTAATGGTGCGCCTGAAGGTGACCGACTGCAACGGCAACTCCAATTTCTGCGACGTGGAAGTCATTGTGCAGGACAATCACGCACCGATCATCACGCCGCCCGCCGATGTAACGGTGGATTGCACGACCAACATCAGCGACCTCTCGCAATTCGGCGAGCCAAACGTGTACGACAACTGCCAGTATATTTTGATTGAAAATTTTGACCAAACATTCACCAGCTGCGGGGAGGGGGCCGTCACACGCACGTGGACGGCCACCGATCCCGGCGGCAACACGACCACGGCCCAGCAGGTCATCCATTTAACCAACCTCTCGCCCTGGAACCTCGACGGCGACCAAATCGTCTGGCCACTTGACTATGCGACTTCCGGCTGCGGCGTATCGCTGGAGCCGTTCGACCTGCCTGCTGGCTATGGCGGCCCGATTCTTTTCGGTCAAAATGGCTGCGAGGCAGTGTCCGTCAATTTTGAAGATGAAATTTTCTGGATATCCGAGCCGTCCTGTTTCAAGATTTTCCGGACGTGGACGATTACCGATCAATGTCAGTTCCAACCCGGCAGCAACACCGGCATTTGGGTGCACCTGCAAGTCATCGAAGTGAACGACACCGAGCCGCCCGTTTTTACCAACCCGATTTCAAATTTTAATGCCTCTACCGGCAACGGCTGTACAGCCAGCGTCACGATTCCTTTCCCGGCGGTCAGCGATTGCAGCGACCATATCACGATCACGGTTTCCGGCCAGTTGGGCAGCGGTTTTAGTTTTCAAAATGTCCAACCGGGCGTGTACCAGATGACCTACACGGCGTCGGACGGCTGCGGGAATACCTCCTCGCATCCCTTCACCGTCACAGCCGGCGACTCGCAACCACCGGTGGCCGTTTGCACCAGCCTGACCGTCAGTCTCGAAGCGGGCGGCCAGGTGAATGTTGCTGCCAGCCAGCTCAATCTGAACAGCACGGACAACTGCACCCCGGCGTCCGGTCTTTCGTTCAGCTTTTCTTCTGACCCGGCGGATGTTTCACAAACATTCACCTGCGACGATGCGGGCCAGCAAATTCCGGTTCAACTTCACGTGACGGACCAGGGCGGCAACACGGCTGTTTGTCAAACCACCCTCACGGTACTGGACGATCAGGATTTTTGCGACCCCGGCGTGACAACCGTGGATATTTCCGGACTCATCCAAACTCCGCTCGGAGCGCCCGTTAATCTGGTGAATGTGAGCCTGAGCGGTACCTCGACGAACTCCCTGACGACTGCTGCGGATGGAGCGCTTTTGTTTGAAAACCTGCCGCAGGGCGGTAATTTCACCCTGACACCTTCGAAAAATTTATTTCAACTCAACGGTGTCACAGCTTACGACCTCGTTTTGATCAATGATCATATTCTTGGTTACACAGAGTTCCAGCATGCCTGGCAATACATCGCAGCCGATGCCAACAGTTCCGGCTCAGTGACAGCTGCCGACCTGGTTGCCATTCAGAGTGTGATTTTATTCAGCACCCCGAACTTCCCAAACGGCACGCCATCATGGCGTTTCGTTCCAACAGATCATGTTTTTCAGAATCCGGCAGCGCCGTTTCCATTTCCGCAGAGCATGTCCCTGCAAAACGTGATGGAGGATTACGAATTTGCTCATTTCACCGCCATCAAAACCGGCGACGTGAACGGCAATGCTGACCCGGCACAGTTGGCATCAGGCGGCGGGCAGTCTGCCCCCGGCAGCCTTACAGCGGGGCGAAGTGGTGCTTTGTTTTTGATGAAAACAGCGGAGCGGCAGCTCTCGCCCGGCGAGGTCGTGGAAGTGGTTTTTGAAACGGAAGATGCGGCAGCCTGGCAGTTTACGCTTGAATTTGATCGTCAAACGCTTGAATTTCAGCAGGTTAAAAAAACAGATAGTGAAACGTCCCCCGTCTTCGGCCTCAGCCGCACGGACGAGGGCGTGCTCACGGCGCTGCATTTCGGCGACGAATCGCTGAAGCATTTCACCCTGGAATTCAGGGTTTTGAAAAATACCAACCTCAGCGAAGTCCTGCATGTCAGTAACCGCTACACGCCTGCGATGGCCTGGAGCCACGAGGAGGAACTGATGGAGGTGAAACTGGAATTCGGGCATTCCGCCATGCAACCGGTGGCTGTTTTTCATCAAAACCAGCCTAACCCATTCGCTCTGCAAACGACGATCGGCTTCGAACTCCCGGAGGCTGGGCTGGTGAAATTCACCTTTTTTGATGCTTCCGGCAAAATTTTAAAATCGGTGAAAGCTGATTTTGAAATGGGCTACAATCAACTGATTGTCAGGCGGGAAGATCTCGCCACGACCGGCGTGGTGTACTACCGTGCCGAAACGGCGCAGGGAGTCGGGGTAGGAAAAATGCTCATCGATTAGGCTGGTTTTGAGAGACAGTCTCAGAAGTAATATCTGGAAACGTCCAACAAAATTAATGAACGCAGAGACGCTAAGACACAGAGGATGATTCGCTTCTCTGCGTCTTAGCGTCTCTGCGTTCAAATAAAATTTGGTGCGATTTTTCTGTGACTTATGAGATAGCCTCTCATCACAGCACCATTTCCCGAAACAACTGTTCCAGCATTTGCGCAGCGTCATGGCAAAGGCCGGGGTGCACCTGGGAAGGTTGCAGTACCGTACTCCGTTTGGCGGAGAGCCAGCGGAAGCGCCCGGCGATGTCCAGTTGAGCGATGGGGCCTGCGTCAGGGTCGCCGGCGGCGATGCGAGCGAAGGCTTCCAGGTGTTTGGCCAATTCCTCGATGTCACAATTCGGACAGAGCGCATGGATGCGCTGCGGGTTTACTTCGTATTTTGCCTGTAGAAATTTTTGCTGTTTGCAAAGCAATATCACCCCCGCATTCAGGAACTCCTCCCGCTCCACACGGGGCATAATCCGGATGACCGCATATTCAAACAAGTGTAGCTCTTGCATTTTGTGCTTCTTTTAAAAATATGCCGGATGCAGCGATGCGCCGGGTTAAAAATTCGTGATAGACCCGGCGCATTTCGTCCGGGGCGCCATGCCCGTTCAGCCAGTCGTCCGGGATGCTGCTGAGGATGGTGGTCAGCAAATCGGGTGTCAGCAGGGCGGTCAGTTGCTCGTTCACTTCGGCGAGCTGACTGGCTTGCGCCAGCAAAACATGCGTTTTGATGAGAGAAAAAGGCTGCAAAGCCTGCTGCTCCCAGTTGTCCCAGTTGTGGTGAAAGTACAGGCAGGCGCCGAAGTCGATCATCCACAGTTCCCGGTTCCAGACGAGCATGTTGGTGTTTTTGGCCGTGCGGTCCACGTTGGTCAGCAGGGCGTCCAGCCACACGATTTTGGATGCCATCAGGGGATCAGCGTGGTTGACGGCGGGGTCGTAGCTGATGGAGCCGGATAGGTAATGAATGCCCAGGTTGATGCCGGTGCTGAATTTCAACAAATCCTGAATTTCCTCGTCAGGTTCGGTGCGGCCAAATGCTTCATCGAGGTTGGCGAGAACGAGTTCGGGCACTTTCAGACCGGCAGCCCGGGCCAGCTCGGCGCCGATCAGGTCCGCAATCAATGCTTTGGTGCCCTGGCCGGCTCCCCGGAATTTCAGCACGTACAGAAAATCGTCGTCCGCCTCCACGATGGCAGGCAGCGAACCGCCCTCCCGGAGGGGCGTCACGTAGCGCAGGACGTTGACTTTTCTGATTTCAGGCGGTGTGTAGCTCATGCCTATTTTTCCGGTTAGATTTTTTTTGTGAAATGCCGTCTCCCGGCTGCTGAACTATCTTCCAAAATCATCCTGCACCCGCACGATGTCGTCTTCGTCCGAAGGATTGTTTGCGTCGGTATGCTGCCAGATCTCCGCCAGAACGCCCCAGCCATCAAGGCCGACGAGCCGGTGGCGCTCGCCCTGCTCCAGCCGCACCAGGTCGCCGGGCGCCAGTTTTTTCACTTCGCCCTGCTCATCGGTCGGGCTCGTCACGACGCCTGCGACACCTTCCACCAGCCGCCAGACTTCGGAGCGGCGGTGATGGTATTGCCAGGAGAGCCGCTTGCCGGGCGCCACGAGGAGTATCTTCGGACTGAGTTTTTCAAAACCTTTAAAATCATCCGGAGAAAGGGTAGGGAAGTAGGTTTCGATGAAACGGGGCGCCTGCGATTCGTCGATGACGAAAAAGCCGCCCCAGGGGCGCTGGTCGTCCTTTTTTGCGACGGTAAAGTTTTGACTTTCAAGTTTTTCGGCGGTTTTTTTGAAAATTGAATTTTTATCCACGATGGTTTTTTTTGAAAAAGAAACAAAAAATCAGGCTGCAAAATTAAGCAATCCTGCCCTTCGGCGTGAATGGAATCTTAGCGCTGCCTCATCAGAGATGCCGGATTTTAGATTGATAAAAGGCCGGTGCATTTCATTTTATTTTAGTTTTACCTCCTTCAAATTCATCCAAAGCTAAAATCTGATGCTACTCACTTTCATCGTCCTCTACCTGCTGCTGACGCTACTCATTGGTTATTGGGCATCCCGCCGGGTGAAAAATACGCAGGACTTCGTGGTTGCCGGCCGAAAGCTTCCGTTGATGGTGGCCGGGGCAGCTATGTTCGCTACCTGGTTTGGCTCCGAGACGGTGATGGGAGCTCCCTCCGAGTTTGTCGACGGGGGGCTGCTGAGCGTAATGGAAGATCCGTTCGGCGCTGCGCTTTGCCTTTTCCTGGCCGGGCTGTTGGTGGCCAAACCTTTGTACAAACTCAATATCCTTACTTTCAACGATTACTACCGGATGCGGTATGGCCGTTTGACCGAGTTCATCTCGGCCCTGCTGATGGTGCCGTCCTACCTTGGCTGGATCGCTGCACAAATGGTAGCGATGGCGCTGCTGCTCCATGTGCTGCTGGGAATTTCGATGGTGTTGGGTGTGGTTATTTGTTCAGTAGTGGTGGTTTTTTACACGCTGATTGGAGGGATGTGGGCGGTGTCGGTCACGGATTTTGTACAAACAATCATGATCATCATCGGGCTGCTGGTGCTGGCGGTAAGCGTGGGAACAGAAGCAGGCGGACTCGTCGCAGTCATCGAAGCGCAACCGGATGGTTTTTTTCAATTTTTTCCTGACCGAAATCTGCACGATGTGGTGCACTACATCGCTGCCTGGATAACTATCGGGCTGGGTTCCATTCCGCAGCAGGATGTATTTCAGCGGGTGATGGCAGCCAAGGATGAACGGACTGCTGTCAGAGCCAGTTACCTGGGCGGTGCGATGTACCTGACGATCGGTTTTATTCCGCTATTTATCGGGCTTTGCGGTAAAATACTCCACCCGGAACTGCTGGCGGATGATCCCCAGAAGCTGTTGCCGATGATGGCGCTGAAATATGGTAGCACCGCCATTCAGATCCTTTTTTTCGGTGCGCTGCTGTCGGCCATATTGAGTACCACTTCGGGAGCTGTGCTGGCGCCTGCTTCGGTCATCGGCGAGAATCTGGTCAAACCATATTTTAAAAAAATTACGGATCGGCAGTTATTGGCAGTCATGCGGTTTTCTGTCTTCGGCGTTGCGCTCGTGTCCGCAGTGATTGCACTTTCAGGAGAAAGCATCTACAGCCTGGTGGCGTGGTCGTCGGTATTCAGCCTGGTTTCGCTGTTTGTGCCCCTGATTGCCGGATTGTACTGGCGCCGGGCATCGGGCCCAGGTGCTCTGTTGGCGATGGCGATGGGAATGATCGTGTGGATTTGGTGCGAATATATTTTTCCGACAGAACTGCCCAGTTTGATCTACGGTTTGCTGGGAAGCGTGGCCGGTATGCTGGCAGGGAGCTGGCTTCGTCCTGAAATGCGGGGAAGTGAATATTTGAAAACTTAACCCTGCTACCTATACAAATCAAGGCTCACCTAGCAACCCGAGGTGCAGCATTCTTCCGCCCGTCTGGTTCACCGGATTCACTTCCTTTCCGATGATGATACCGTCTTCCGGCGCCAGATATTCCGTGATCAGATCGCCGAAAACATTGAGTAGCTGCGCAATGGGTTCGCCCTTTTTTACAAAAGTAGCCGGCTCCGGTAGAACAGTCAGGAAGCCGCCTTTATCCGAGTAAATCCAGTAAGAATTTTTACAAATAACCGGTTGCTCTTGGTCTGTTTCCAGCATGCTTGGCGTGATGCCGAGATAGTGCAACACGTTGTGAATGCCGGTCAGCCCGTCCCGGATCATGCCCCGCTGAAAACGTGAAGGGTTTCCAACTTCCAGCGTGATGGCGTGGATGCCGAGTTCGTTGGCAGCGCCTCGTAGCGTCCCATCGGAAGGGGGGTTGTGGAGAATGATTTGAGGGTTTTGGAGCAGGGCCAACTGCCGGGTCGTCGGGTTGATCATGTCGGCTCGTACGTAGTAGGAGTTGACCCGTCCCAAACTAGCCGTGTGCAGATCGATCAAGTAATTAAAATGTTTGATGATGCGATCCATCAGCCGCCAGGCGTAAATCTGGCTGACGTTGCCGTTTTCCTTACCGGGCATCAGGTGGTTGAGGTCGTTGCCGTCGAGGAAACGGCGGGTGCGCCGCAGCAGGGAGGGCACGTTGGCAACCGGCACGCCGATGACGGTGCCGCTCATGGTGTTGACGTCCAGTTCCTTGAACAGGCGCTGAATGACCGGAATCCCGTTCAACTCGTTGCCGTGTACGGCTGCGGTAAGGCCGAGAACGGGGCCTTCTTTTTTGCCTTTGGCAACAATTACCGGCACGTAAACCGGCATGCCCATCCCGTCGCTGACGATGTGGAAGTAAAAGCGTTGCATGGTGCCGTTCGGAATTTCGTCGAGTTTGAGTTCCCGGATGACGGGAGTTTGCAAGTAGTCATTCATGAATTAACCTTCTAGTTTTGAAACAATGTATTCCCAAAGCAAATCTGCTGCCTGCCGCACGACGGGCCTGCCGCTGTACTCTGCGATTTTCGGCAAACCGCCGATGCTGAGCGTATTTATTTCAGAAAGTGTACGCTTTCCGTCGTCGCCGACGAGGGTGTCGATTCCATAAAAAATAACGCCATGAGCGGCCAGCACCGGATTCAGTCGCTCGATGATGGCCTGCTCGTCCTCATCGGCTTCTGCGCCGGAAGATTTTCCTCCACGAGCTACGTTGCAGACCCAATTGCCGGGGGCGGGCTTGCGCAAAGCTGCTCCGAGGATTTTGCCGTTGCAAATCACGATGCGCTTGTCGCCCTGGTGTACGTTTTCCAGAAATTTGGCGCCAAGGTAGTCGAAAGATTTGCCTCTGAGCGAATCAGCGAAAGCATCCCATGTCATTTCACCGCCCTCTGCCTTTTGCACTTTGTCACCTTCAATTTTCACGATGCCCAACCCGGCGTAGCTTCTAAGCGGTTTCAGCACGATGGGGAACCGTTGCCGGAAGTTCTCAATATCCTGTAAATTTTTGCAGCGTTGCAACGGTGGGCAGAGATCCGGGAAGTTGAGCATGTAAGCTTTCGAGCCGGTGATTTCGATGCCGGTTGGCGAATTGACAAAAAGCGTATTCGGGTATTCGCCGGCTAAAAACTGCCAGAACCCCGGCGCTACGGGATGGGGAAGGCGCAGCAGGACGGCGTCGTAGCTGCGCAGGCCGATTTTTTTCAGGTCTTTTTTGAAAAAACGGCCGTCCTCCGTGAAGTCGAAGTTGGAATGCACCCGGGTGGCGTAGAGGCTTTTTATCGCCATTTTTTCAAAAAAAAGGCGGTTGATATCATTGCCACGGCTCGCTACGTCGACCTGGCTGCAACGGTTGTTTTTTAGCATCTCCCGCAGCAGGGCGTAGATGGAGTTTTCGTTGAAATGGGTGCTGTGGTCGGTAAGTACGAGTAGTTTGTATTTTGACACGTTTAGCGGCGGATTGGTAAACTGGTGAATTGGTGAATTGGCGAATTGGCGAATTGGTTTGAGTCCCTGCCTAATTCACTATTTTACCAATTTACCAGTTTACAATAAAATCTCATCGATCAAGCTCTTGTCGTCATTGAGTTCTTTAAATAACTTCATCCGGAAGCGCCCCTCTTTGTTTGTCAGTTCCTGAGCTATCTTGTCGATGGCAATCATGGAGAGCACCGTTTGAATGTACGCTTCGATGAGGTCGTCAAGTCCGACGCCCAGCCGGTTGAAATCACGCCGGTCCATGAGGATCAGGCGGTTGGTATCCGTGTCCCACGAGCCGTCCGGTTTTTTATAGGAAAGGTTGGTTCCGAGGATGGACCAGCTGTTGCTGCCTTCGGCAAGCTGGTCTTCCAGGGGCTTCTCGGCCCGGCGGGCGTATACGCAAAGCGGACGGATTCCTTTGGAGGTGGAGCTGACCATCATGCGAAGGTCGGCGACGTAGGTTTCTCCGGCGACGTTGGGTATGGTGCCGACGTGAAAAAGCTTGCCGGAGGCGCCGGTGGAGCTCCAGTTGTAGTTGCCGATGAGGCTCTGCACGATGAAGCGGTCGTAATCGAAATCAAGTTGCATGAACGCATCCAATTCCTGCCTGGTAACGATGGTGAAAACGCCCTGCCCAGCATTGCTGTAGGGTACTTTTATGACAGCCTGGCCGCCCATTTTTTCCACCCATGCTGGAATTTCGTCTTTTCGTACGTCCCGGATGGTTTCGGGAGTCAGAATCTTCAGTCCGCTGCCCGCCAGTTCGTCGTTGAAACGGTCGTATGCTTTGGCAGCCAGCATTTTATTGCGACCACCGGCCAGGCAGGCAATGGTGGGGTTGAGGATGCGGGTTTTGGTGTGCAGGGGGAGGCGGTTCCAGGGCTTCTGGGTCAGGTACCGGAAGGCGGCCCGGATGGGTTGCCATTTGCCCCATTCGTCCCGGACGTACATGATGCCGGACTCGAATTTTACAGCCGGGTCTTTTTCATCGTTGTAAAATGTGGTGAAATAGACCGGCTCGTCGAAAACATCCGCAATGACAGAAGCATAACCGGAGGTTTCTACCGGGTTTTTATCATAAACAACAGCCAGGCCGCCCTTCACGGAGCTTCGTTTTTTTTCTAAAAACGGTTTGAAGGTTTTTTCGATCAGCCATCGGTAGTTTCCCTGTTCCTGGTGATCGTCAGTCAGCGGCATGGATTTCTGGCCGCTGGGGCAGGAGTTGTTTTCGATGACGACCATTTGCCTGCGGCCGCTGGCGGAAGTCACGTTGATGAGGTCTGCGCCGGCCCAAAGGAAGTGGCGCAGCTCGTAGTTGAGCAGGGAATAAAGTACTTCAGGTTTGACGATGGGGTGGAGATGGCAATACCGGTTGATGACCCGTTCCTGGTCGAGGTTGAGGAAGAAATTGACCATCGGGTGAATGGTGGCATTCAGCGCTTTGGGATACCAGTGCTCGTGCGCTTCGAAGGTGCCGGGCTGGATGAGTTTTGCGGCTGTTTTCAGCTTTTGTAATGTTGCGGGCATGTGCCTTTGGTTGCGGACCTGGGTTTTGAATAATCGTTTTAACCAAAACGGTCAGGCGCCATTGAAGAACAATTGCAAATTGCAAAAATCTTCGTAAAAAAAAGAACTTTCCAAAAGGCATAAGCCCTCTGGAAAGTTCAGTCACAGCAATTCTATTTAAAAGAAGCCGGCTCAAAAGCGTGGTTGGAGTTGCTGGAAACTCCCTGGTGTTTCAGGGCGTACACTGATTTATACTTCGCCGGATCTTTCAAAAATTCCTGAACCTCTTCCTGAACCGGAGGATTGAGGAAAGACATGAGCGGCTGTTCGACTTCTGTCATTTCGGAAAGGGCAAGTTTGATTTTTTCATCCCAATCACGATAATGGGAATCAATGTCATTTTTACAAACAGAACCCCGGCAATCGTTGAATTTGCAGGTAAGCTGCATGGGGCGTTCGATGTTGAACATGCCGTACTCGTCCGTAATTTCTTCGCCGGGGTTTATGTCCCGGATTGCAATTTCAAAACCATAGCCTGTGCTCATGGTGTTGCAGTGGCAGCAGTGATTGACGTATTTGCCAAAATCCCAACTGATGATGCGGAGGCCACGCTCGTCGATGTAGGAATATTTTTCAATCACTTCCTGCATTTCTGGGGTGTGTTGTGAAAACTCTTCCGGGCTAACCTCGGGTTCGAGCGCATCCTTGACATAGGTGATAGTTCCCTTCGGAATGAATTCCGTGGCGAAAACGCCATAGCCGATCTCATCGTTGATGTAATGAAGGCGGGTGTGAGGATGGATCATTGGTGAAAATAAATTAAACAATTTCAGCGGGTTTCTGAAGCGGAATTGCCACAAATAAACCCAAACTGTTTTGAAAAAATAATTGAAAAAAACTGCTCAAAGTAACATGCTTTTTTGTTCAAATGTTGGGTGTGCGGAAAAATTTATTTTTGTATTTTTTTTGCCTGAAAATCAATGAGTTAGATTAAATTTTCATCCAAAAATTCCTGCTTCTTTCGGCGGCTTGTTACATTTGCCTTTCACCATCGGAAAAACTATGGCAAAAAAGCAAAAATATTATGTTGTCTGGCAGGGAGCCAAGCCGGGGATTTACGACAGTTGGGAGCAGTGCCAACGGCAAATCATGGGTTTCCCTCAGGCGAAGTACAAAAGTTTTGAAAGCAGGGCAGAAGCAGAAAAAGCTTTCAAGAGCAACTACGCCAACTATTACTCAAAACCCTCCCGCAGTGCAGATGTTCAAAAGGCGAGGCCGTCAAAATCCCAAATTATCTGGGACAGTATCAGCGTGGACGCAGCGTGCAGCGGCAACCCCGGTGTGATGGAGTATCAGGGGGTGGACACGAAAACCGGCGCCCGGTTTTTTCACCAGAAATTCCAGCTCGGCACCAATAACATCGGCGAGTTTCTGGCCATTGTGCATGCACTGGCCATGTTTGAAAAACAAGGTAAAAGTACCCCGATCTACACCGACTCCCGCAATGCCATGATTTGGGTGAAAAACAAAAAGTGTAAAACCACCCTGGAGCGCAACGCCCAAACCGAGCAGTTGTACGAACTCATCGAGCGGGCGGAAAAGTGGCTGAAAACCCACACCTGGAAGAACCCGATTCTGAAATGGGAAACGGAAGCTTGGGGCGAGATTCCCGCTGATTTTGGAAGAAAATAGCAGGCCATACTTTAATCGAATGAAAATATGAACCTTTTCGAACGGCTTTTTGGCAACAACAAACCGGTGGCGCAGCCGGAAATTCGCTTCGGGCGCTACTCTGACAGCTACCGCACTGCCACGCAGGAGGGTGCCTTCGACGTGGCGGTCAGGGAGTTTGAAGCAGAGCAATACCTCAATGCTTACGTGGCCTTTTTCAACTACCTTCTCGACGATTCCGAGCGCAACGTGCGGGTGTGGGAAGAGGACGGCCTCCTGCGCTTCGAGTTGTTTCAGGGATCCAAAAAAGTAACAGGATATGCCACGGAGCAGAAGCTGTTTGCCGAGGCACGGGTGGCGAAGGTCAAGACTTTGAGCTCGAGTTTTATGCGCCGGTTGCTGGAGGAAAATTTTGATTTGAAGTACTGCCGTTTTACGCTTTCGCCGGATAATGAAATTACCGTCATTTTCGATACCTATACCACCGATGGATCGCCTTACAAGCTTTACGGCGCTCTGAAAGAACTGGCTGTTCATGCCGATAAACACGACGATTTGCTCACAGATGAGTTCGATGCGCTGGAAGTGACGGACATGCACGTCCGCCGGGAATTGCCGGAGGCTGAAAAAGAAATCAAGTACAACTACATCGTCCGGGAAATTTCGGCCACTTTCAAAGAGATAGACGAGGGCAGGCTCAACATGGATCAATACCCGGTGGCAGGCACTTACCTGTTGCTGTACCTGTGTTATAAGCTGGACTATCTCACCAGGCCAGAAGGGTACATGATGGAAGCTTTGGAGCGCATTCACCGCCTGACTTTTGCCCAGGATGGCAAAAATGCAGCTCAGAAAAATCTGTTGCTTCGCAAAGAATTTCAAAAACTGCTCGACCGGCCCAGGGAGAAATTTTTCAAAGAAATGTACGAGGTGAGCGCCACCTTCGGCATTACCGGTCCGGTTGATCATCCCAAAGTGGCCATCATCATTGATCAGGAGCTGCCGAATATGAAGTGGTACAAAGAACACGGCCATGATAAAATTGCGCTGTCCATTCCGGGCTTTATCGCCGGGCGCTGCCTGTTTAACTTCGCTGTGCCGAAGCCTGACAAAGATTTGTTTCACCTGCTGCTTCAAATTCTGGAGTCAGATTATTTTGAAGAGCTTGGTTTCCCTGCCTACGCCAAAGGCGGCATGCCGGATGAAAAAGCCATCCGCAAAGCCATTCGTGAAATTGTGACCAAAAACAAAAAGTCATACGGCAGGCTCAACCCCAACCTGAAAATGCTCGTTTTCAATTCAATGCCGGCTTTCGCCGAATCTTATTTGTGGATGATGAGGGAGTTGGATTTGACGAAAACCGATTGAAGGCTCCGCTGTTTCAGTAGCTGTTTTTGAGTTAAAAAATAAATCAAATGGTTAAAAAAGACGAGGTTCTGAATATTCTCGAAAGTGTTACCGATCCTGAGATTCCGGTGCTTACCATCTCCGATATGGGCATCGTGCGGGATGTGAAAGTCGGAGAAGGCGAGGAAGTGGAGGTGGTCATTACGCCGACTTACACGGGGTGTCCGGCCATGCATACGATCGAAGTGAACATACGGGCGGCGCTTCAGGAGCAGGGCTACGAAAAAGTAAAAGTCACGACGGTGCTAAGCCCGGCCTGGACGACCGACTGGCTTTCAGAAGATGGAAAAAGAAAATTGAAAGCGTACGGCATCGCTCCACCCGTCGGATCAGCAGATAAAAATTCGCTGTTGGGTGAGGAGTCAAAGATCGAATGCCCTCAGTGCGGTTCGGACAATACCAAGATGGTGAGTCAGTTTGGCTCCACTGCCTGCAAGGCGCTCTTTCAGTGCCGGGAGTGCCTGGAGCCGTTTGATTATTTCAAATGTCATTGACGGTTTACGGCTAACGGTTTACGGCTCAGGCAGGTAGTTCGTCGTCCACCGTCAACCGGTAAATTTATACCCCACACCTCTCACCGAGTGAAAAAACACAGGATTCCGCTGGTCTTCCTCGAAATATTTCCGGAAAGAAAGAATAAAATTATCAATCGTACGGGTGGAAGGGTACACGTCGTAACCCCACACGGATTGCAGAATTTGATTCCTGGAAACTACTTCATTTTTCCGGTCGATCAGCAGTTTGAGCAACATGGCTTCTTTTTTCGTCAGTAAAAACGTACCGCCGTTTCCCTCTGCTTCAAAGGTGCGGAAGTTGACTTTGTTTTTACCAAACTCATAGATTTCCATCGCATTTTCGGTCCCCTTGCTGGTACGGCGGATGAGATTGTTGACCCGCAGCAGCAGTTCTTCCAGGTGAAATGGCTTGGTTAGATAGTCGTCGGCGCCTTTTTTCAGGCCGGCGATCCGGTCGGTGGTGCCGTCTTTTGCCGTCAGGAAAATGACAGGAACCTCCATGTTGGTGAGCCTGATCTGCTCGCAAATTTGAAAGCCATTGATTTCCGGCAGCATGACGTCAAGAATGATGAGGTCGAAATGCTGTTCCCTGAAAAACTTCAGTGCTTCACGGCCATTTCCGGTAGCCACTACTTCGTAATCCTCCATTTCGAGGTTGAGTTTCACGACATCCCGGATGTTTTCTTCGTCTTCGACAAATAAAATTCGCATGGTAGCTATGGACTATGAATGATGAACGATGAACGAAGAACAAGGCGGCATTTCGCTCATGATTCATCATTCAACTATTGGTATTTCAATTTTAAAAATCGTCCCCTTCGGCTCATTGTCAAGTACCTGAATCTGGCCTTTGTGAGCCAGGACGATCTGATGAACGATAAATAAACCAAGACCGGTACCTTTTGTTTTGCGAGTCTCTTCGCTGCCGATCCGGTAAAACTTTTCGAAGATGCGTTTTTTCTCCTCATCCGGAATGCCGGGCCCCTGATCTTTGAACTGGAGCGTGACTTTTTTATCAACGGCTGAAAGCTCAACTTCGAGTGAAGGCTTGCCGTCAGCATATTTAATGGCGTTTTCCAACAAATTGGTAGCGATGGAGGTCATGCCGTAGCGATCCAGCCGAACGAACGGGAAGGGTTCTTTTTTTTCAAGGGCAATATTTGCTTCGGGGTGGCGGTCGGCGAGCTTGGCCATCAGGTCTTCGAGGAGTTCAGCGAGGTTGACTGCTTCGAAAAGCGGCTGGTAGGCAGTTTCGAGTTTGGCTGAAAGCAGCAGGTTTTCCACGAGTTCGTGCAGCCGCTCGTTTTCTTTGAGGGCGCTGTTGGCGAGGTGGTCGGTTTTGTCTTTCGGGAGCTGCCGTTTCATCAAAGTTTCCAGTACGAGCCGGATGGATGCGATGGGCGATTTTAACTCATGGGTGATGGATAGCAGGAAGTTGCGGCGTTGCTGGTTGGCTTTCACTTCCCGGAAGTAGCCCTGGTTGATGAACCAAAGGCCGGTGAGCAGCGTGATCACAAATACGCAGGCTTCGCCGAAAATCATGTACTCCTGCCGTTTGTATTTTTTTGCAAGTTCCTGGTAATCAATTGTCTGCTCAAATTCCTGATTGTTTGTTACCCGACCTTCGGCCACCATGCCGATTTTCATCAATTCGCTTTTGGCGTTAAATGCGTCCTGGTTTTTGGTAAAAAGCAGCAATGCCCACCAGGTGAAAGCGAGCAACATGTAGGCCATGACGATGTAGGAAAGCAAGCGGAGACGTAGGTTGGTCATTTTTTGTGGTGATGAAGTTTGATGATGGCATTGGTTGGGTTGAGCAAGGTAAAAATCTGCATTTTAATAAAAAGTAAAAAGCCCCGGGAGCGGTTCCACGAGGCTTTTTACGATAAAATTACTTGCTATTCTGCGCCACCAAAATCAGCTTTCCGACTCAACCGGTTCGGTTTCGAGGATGTGCTGATCGACAAGGATGCGACCGCAGTGTTCGCAAGCGATGATTTTTTTACGCATACCGATTTCCAGCTGAAGCTGTGGCGGTACCTGGTTGAAGCAACCACCGCATGAATCTCTCTCCACTGTTACAACAGCGAGACCGTTGCGGTAAGAGCCTCTGATTTTATTGTAGGCTTTGAGGAGGCGCTCCTCAATTTTTTTGCGTGCCTTATCGCTCTTCTTACGAAGCTTTTCTTCGTCTTTTTCTGTTTTTTCCTGAATGGATTGCAACTCGACTTTTTTGCGCTCGAGGTCAGCTTTTTTAGCATTCAGGCGCTCTTCCGTAGCGGTCAGGGTGCCTTGCTTGGCTTCCATGTTGACCTTTGCTTCCCGGATTTTCTTTTCAGAAAGCTGGATATCGAGGCGCTGCATTTCCAATTCTTTGGTCAGCGCTTCGTACTCCCGGTTGTTTTTTACGTTGTCTGCCTGTTTTTCGTAGCGGGCAATCAGCGCATTGGATTCTGCGATGTTGGATTCATAACGGCTGATTTCGCCTTCCAGGTCTTCTACGTTTTCCTGTAAACGACGGAAACGGGTTTCGAGACCAACGATTTCATCTTCGAGATCTCGTACTTCCATCGGAAGTTCACCTTTTAAAATTTCCAACTCATCTGTTTGGGAGTCAATGAGTTGCAACTCATATAAGCTTTTGAGTTTTTCCTCTACGGTCAGTTCTGCCATATTTTTTTGATGGTTGAATTGTTAAATGGATGGATGGTTGTTGGTTACAATTGAGAAGCCATTCAGCCATTTAACCATCTAAGTATTTATAAATAAAGAACAGGATTGGTATTCACGCTTGTTTTAAAGGCCGCAAAATTAGAAAATTTTTCGGAGATAATTTCATGCAATAAATCAATCGTAAACTGCTCACTTTCAAAGTGCCCGATGTCAGCGATCACAAGGTGGCCATCCGCATCGAAAAATTCATGGTATTTGAAGTCGCCGGTGATGTAAACATCTGCTCCCTGACCAATGGCCGCCGGCAAAAGAAAACTGCCTGAGCCGCCGCAAAGTGCGACGGTTTTCACAGGTTTGTCCAGCAGTTTGGTGTGCTTGACTGTGCCGGTTTCCATGACTTTTTTCAGGTTTTTTAAAAAATCAATGGCTTTCATCGCCTTCGGCAATTCGCCGATCATTCCGGAGCCAATTTCCCTGCTGCTGTTTTCGAGGCTGATGATTTCAAAGTGAGCGCAAGGTGCGTGGCTGCGCAAAGCGGAAAGCACCGCACCCTGTCCTCCGGAAGGGAAAACGACTTCCAGTTTCATCTGCGCATCCGAACTGCCGCCGGTGGTGCCCACGCCCAGCGCTGCGTAGCTCATGCGATCGAAGCCGTTGACGCTGCCGGCCCCAGCCTGGAAAAGTGCTGTTCGCACAGGTTCCACTTCAGTGGCGGATACGTAGGCGGTCAGTTTTTTCAGTTCTTTTTTGGGTGAAAGGATGCGGGTATTTTTCAGCCCCAGCTTTTCGGCGATTTTGCTGTTGACGCCTTTAAAATAAACGTTGTCCAGGTTGGTGTGAATAGCGTAGATCGCTACGTCGTTTTTGATGGCTTTGATGACAGTTCGCTCGACGTAGTTGCGGCCGTTCAGCCGTTTCAGCCCTTTGAAAACGATGGGGTGGTGCGCCACGACGAGGTTACAGCCTTTTTCAATGGCTTCGTCGATGACCGCCTCGGTAGCATCGAGGCAGCAGAGCGCCCCGGTCGCTTCCACGGAGGCATCGCCGGTGATGAGTCCGGCATTGTCGTAACCTTCCTGGTAAGAGGGTGGGGCGATGGATTCGAGGTGTGAAATGATGGTCTGGATAGTGGGCATGGTTGATTTTTTTTCGGCGAAGTTAAGGCAAACCGGGCGATAGGTCATGGTTGCTGAAATAACGTTTAATTCCTACTTTTATAAAAATAATGAAACGCAGCAAATATGGAAGAGACTGCCGCAAAATCACAATACGAAACAGAAAGAGGAAAACCAACGCCAAGTCTAAACCATGCCATCGTTCAGAAAAACCTTGTTTCCACGCTTGATTGGAAATACAAGGCTAAATACAGCATCCTACCAGAGATTAACGTTGAAGTCGTTACGAACCGGGACCGTGTACCCGACATTGCCATCTATCCGGTGATTGAATTTGTACCTGAGGCGGATGTGATCCACATGACTGAGACGCCGCTGGGCGTCATCGAAATCCTTTCGCCCAAGCAAGACCTGACAGAATTGATCCAGAAATCATCCGAATATTTCAAAAAAGGCGTGAAATCCTATTGGCTGGTGCTTCCGTCGCTGCAAAGTATCTACGTTTTCAGCGCTCCTGGCGAGTATGAAAATTTTAATTACCGGGAAGTTTTACGGGACGAGCAACTGGGCATCGAGTTGGATTTGAAGGAGATTTTCAGGTAGTTTTAAAAAAAAGCCTGCGCCGGAAAGATTTTCAGCGCAGGCTTTTTTTTGGAATAATCAAAACCTATCTGACAACTCCCACCGTCATCTTCCCGTCATACACCCCCTTGATCACCGGAGACTGCCGGTTCATCGTGTACGTACGCACGTTTTGATCCACAAAATCGAAGAGTTCCTGGACGGTCACGATTTTGTTGCCATCCTTGTCAGCCTCGCCTTTCAGGCCCCGAATGAGGAAGTGACTGAACACACCCTGGCGAAGGCCGCTGCTTTCCAGTGAGGTTTCATCTGACTTGGAAGACATAATCAGGGCCGTTCCGGCGTCGGCCTGGGCCAGCGTTTTGTAATAATCTTCGAGTACGTTGCGGATTTCACCGCTTTTTTCAGCCATGGCCAGCAGGCTGCCGGAGTGGCAGGCGTCGGCGATGCAAAGTTTGTACTTGGCCGGGCTGGCATCCAGTATTTTGTTGATCTCCTCGTGCTCAAGTTTTTTATCGTAACCGTTGAAATCGATAGGCAGGAAGGATCCCCTCAGACCGTGGCCTGAAAAGTAAAGCATCACGAGGTCATCTTTTCCGGCTTTGCTGAAAACCTCCTGCATGGAGCTGGTGATTTTATCGTAAGTAGCATCCTCGTCAATCAGAATCCGGATCTGGTCGTCGGTCAAGGCGCCGCCTTCGGGGCTTTTCAGGAAGGCATACATCCGGTAGGCGTCGTCGTCGGTGTAGCGCAGGGTAGGCATGTGGTTGTAGGATGAAATACCGATGATGACCGCCCAAACCTTCATGTCGCTGGCCTTGCGAATGGCAATGTAATCTTCGGGAGAAAGGCTGGGGGCTGTGGGTTGAGTTTGCTGTGGCTTTTCGTTGCCCATGAACGAACCGTCCTTCCAGAAGCCGGTGACTTCCGTGCCGTCCGGCATGTAGAGCGTGCCTTTTCCGTTAAAACTGCCGAGCGCCCAACGGCCCCTGTATCGCTCGCCGTTGGCGTAGTAGATGACCCCTTCGCCATCCGGCAAGCCGTTGGAGAATGTACCGATATATTTGGCAACACCGTCTTTGTAAATGTAAGTACCACGTCCTTTTTCGCAGTCACCTTCGACGCAGCCTACCCGGCCGTATTCGATTTGCGGGTTGCCGAGGTACTCACCTTCCCGCCATTCCCCGGTTGCCTGGGTGTTGTCAGCGTAAAAGAAAGTTCCTTTGCCATTTTTAAGGCCATTTTTAAAGGTGCCGACGTAACGGTCGCCATTCGTGTAGGTGAAAGTGCCCCAACCGTCAGGTTTGCCGGCCGTGAACTGGCCCTCGTACTTGCTGCCGTCAGGGTAAGCGAAAATCCCCTGGCCACCGTCACAGTCACCTTCCAGGCAGCCGGACTGAATTTCTTCCGCTATTTTTTCTTCAGGGAAAAGGTTTTCAATGGGCTTACCATTTTCGTCGAGCGGTAGGCCCATCTTCCAGGTGCCTTCCCAGGTGCGGCCGTCTTCCAGGGTTTTGATACCGTGGCCTTCAGGGTAGCGGTGGGCCCATTCGCCCCGGTACGTGCTGCCGTCGGTGTAGTAGCAGGTGCCAATGCCATGGATCTCACCGTCCTTGAACTGGCCGATGTATTTGGCGCCGCTGGGGTAGAGGTAGATGCCGGTACCATTTTTACAATCACCGGAAATGCACTGTGCCTGGAGGGTATTTGCTAAAAAAATAAATGCAGCAAGGGTGAAAATTTTCGTGAAAAAGTTTGCCGGAAGCTTCATGAAAGGGTGTGGATTTTTAGTGATGAGTTTCAAGTTTTTATAAAAAACAGATTCAGTATTTAACACAACGAAGGAACAAAGGGTTAAGGTATGGAAGGGGGAAATTGTTTGGCTTATGGTTTTGAGGTTTTATGGTTTTGGGGTTCTGGAGGCAGAGATTGCCTTGCCCAAAAAACTCAAAGCCCTAAAACCCAAAAAAACAAAAACCCAAAAATCTTCTACGCCATCTCTTTTTCCCGTATTTCCATGATGGGCAATTCTACGAAGAAGGTAGTACCTGTTCCCATTTCTGTGGTAAAATAAATGCTACCGCTGAAGCCTTCGATGATGCTTTTGCAAATGGCCAGGCCGAGGCCCGTGCCGGAAGTTTTGGTAGAAAAATTTGGGGTAAAAACTTTTTCCCGGATTTCCGGTGGGATGCCGCTGCCGTTATCGCTCACTTCAATAACGGCCATATTATCTTTTTGGTAGAGTGAAAGTTTGATCTGGCCCTGCCTGTTGTCGGGGATGGCCTGAATGGCATTTTTGAACAGGTTGTTCAATACCCTCGTTACGTGGTTTTTGTCGGCAAAAACATCGTACTCTTTTTCCGGAAGCTGGATGCTGATGTCCATGTCAGGTCGTTCGTTGCGGAACAGGTGGTGGACGGATGCGGCCAGGTCATTCAGTGAAAGTTCAACGTTTTGGGCCTTTGGCATTTTAGCGAAGTTTGAAAACTCTGTAGCAATTTGCGCCAACGACTCGATTTGTTCCACGAGTGTGTTGGACACCCTTTTCAGCAAAGGCTCGATACTTTCCGGGTCGGGGTTGTTCTGGTAGGCATGTAGCAGATACTGTATGCTCAGTTTCATCGGCGTCAGCGGGTTTTTGATTTCGTGTGCTACCTGCTTGGCCATTTCCCGCCAGGCGCCTTCCCGTTCAGATTGGGCCAGGAGCTTGGAGCTTTCCTCAATTTTTTTGACGGCCCGGTTGTAGGCTTCCACCAGGTCGCCAATTTCGTCCTTGCGTTTCCAGACGATGGGCTGGTTGCCGCCCAGCCGCAGCCGCTGAATGTTTTCACTCAACTCTGACAAGGCTTTGGTGACGGAGTTGGCCACAAAAATGGCCAAACCGCCGGCAATCAGCAGCAGGAAAACATACACGTTGAGCAATGTACTCATGAAATCTGTCACGTCACTGCGCAACTCCCGGTGTCGGGCGTAGTACGGGATACCCATAAATGCCAGGGTATTATTGTTTAAATCCTGAAGCGGTAGGTAAGCTGCAGTGTATTCAAGGCTGCCGATGGCTTCGTCCTGGTCGCTGCGCTCGTAACCCAGGCGAGTGATGACCTGGTAAGCATGGGCGCCCATTTTCGTGGAAATAAGGCCGCCTTTAAAAATGTCTTCTTCTGAAGAAGTAATGAGGTTGCCTTTCAGGTCGTAAATATTCACATCCAGCCGGTGTACTTCAGATATGAGCGGGATGAGCGAACTGAGTGAAAAGGCATCCGGCTTGTCATCGTACTCGCTGAGGTTTGGGACTTCTGTTTCGTCCTGAAGTTTGATTTTAATATTGTCCTCATCATGAGGAGGCTGATTTATTCTGACCTGGCCGGTGCTGTTTGGTTTTTTATTTCCGGCCAGACTTCTCTCTTTTTCCCATTCTCTTATTCTTTCCCGGTGCCAGGCTTTTATTTCATAGGTTACACTGGCAAGCGCCGAGGTTACCTTTCGGTCGAGGCGGCCTTTGTGGTAATCGTTAGAGGATTGCTGAAAATACCAAACCGTGACAAATCCAATCCCGAGGAAGGAAAACAAAATCATGCTGATTACCCAAAACTGAAACTGGTTGCGCAGAGACGGCTTCGTAGTGCGCATAAAATTGAGCGGGCCGGGCAACGCATTCGTGTAGTAATTGATGCCTGCAAACAATAAAACGGCGATAGTCAGGAGGGTGAAGACATAGGAAAAAAGCGACAGTGGCTTGATGTAGCCACCGGTTTCCCGTCCAATTTTTATGGCAATATTGTTGGGCGCATGGTAGAGCAATTCGGAGCGGGTGCTGGTTTGTTTTACGATGCTAAATTCACCCACAGGCGGAAGTGGGTCACTGAGCTGTTTGCCGTATGGCTGGTTGCGTTCCTCTACAAGCTGGCCATCCTGGTAGATCCCATAGTCGTAGTTGTCCAGTTCAGTAAGGTTTTTATATTTTTTATCGAGTAGCAGTTCTGTGTAAACCTTGGATGGGGTTGAAAATGAGCGTTTGAAAGTAATAAAAATAATCAGGGGCTCTTTCGTCGGCAGGTCAAGCCTCATCAGGTAGCCGGGGTTCCGTGTTTTTTCAGGATTAAAATGCAGGTATTGAAATTTCGTGGGGTTAGCCTTATGAAATTGCTCCTCCATTTCTCCCAGGGATTGTTCCTGGTCGGTCAGCGCACTTCTACCGGTTTTTTTGTAAAAACCGTTGAGTCGGAACTCATAATTGTGGAAAAGATATTTGTTGGTGGCCAGCTGCCGATCCACAATTTCTCTTGCTTCATCTTTTGGGATGAGGTCAGGTGAAAAATAGTCTTCCAGTGGATTCCATGTAGCTATGATAGAATCGGTAAGCATGGCAGCTCCGATTTTGGCAATGGAAGGCTCTGCGATTGAGTCCTGGTAATTCGTCAGTGCAACGGCGTATTTTTCCCGGCGCAGGTAATCTTTTTCACTGTTGTACTTGTAAAGAAGCATAGAAGTCAGCCCGGCGTAAAGCATGAGCCAGATCACGAGCCACTCCAGCGTCATGGAACGAACCTCGATGAAAAACTCAAAAACGATCAGGTAAATCATGGCTGCCACCAAAAAATAAGGTAGCGGTAAGTGGAATTCTCCATTCAAAAGAACCGGAACTGCCAGTAAAATCGAAGCGCCAACGGCCCCAAGCCGCCAGTATTTATTCAAGCCGACTTTGTGAATGGCCAGCATCATGCGGTGGCTGAAGAGAAACAGGGCCAACAGCAGCAACACCACACCAATCATCGCCAGTACGCTCTGCGAGTTGAGGTTGAATACGTTTTCAAAATCGAACACGATGGACGAATCCAAAACGATAGATTTGAAAATGTAACACACCATCAAAATGCCGAGGTTAATGGCAAAAAAGTTCAGTGTGGTCAGCGCAAAACGGATAGCCGGCGAAGCATGCGAAAACTCTTTAACCTGAAACTCCCGGTTGAAAAAAACCATTAACCAGACCAGCAAAATGATATTGATCAGCAATTCTCCCAGCGAATTCACTCCCTCCAGTATGGGGTCGGTGAAAACATCTGAAAAGGTTTGGAAGCTGGCAAAATGCTGTGTAAAGCCCAGCTTAATGATCAACCACCGAACGATGATGACCATGCTCAGCACAAATGCCGCCCCAACCCAGGGCTGGTAGCGCCGGACGAGAATGACGGCAATGTCGTTGATCAGTACTCCGACGGCAATGAAGCCCAGCACATAAATGAAAAATATAAACTGAAGATGCAGCCTGTCTTTGGCTGGCCCGGCAGCATCAATGTAAGCGATCGGAGCGCCCTGCATCGTGTGAATGGGGAAATCGGTAGGTGTTTCACGAAAAAAAACGTCCGGGGGGATGGGAAAATCGTCCGTAACAAAATCATTGGGCAGGAATTCACTTTCCCGTGAAAACTGACGTTTGATGGGCAGCATGGCCAGAGCGGTCACGCCTTGAGGCAGGTCTGCCCGTATGAGTTCAAAATACCCGTTGGGCAGGTGTATCAGATAGTTACTTTCTCTGTTGTCAAGTATTGTTTTTACCTCCTCTTCCGAAAGGAATGCCTTGTTGTTGAGCCAATAGAGTAGAGAGTCTTGCTTGTAAAAACGAATGTTGTACTCCTTCTTGGTTAATTCCAGCAATTGCTTCAGGTCTGTCTGTTGTTGAGGTGAAGGTAGCTTTTCGACACCTCTCAATTGCCTGAAAATAAAACCTGTATCGGACAAAAATTCCTGAACTTCCGCTTCTTTTTTGTGCAGGCTTCGTTCGATTCGCCGGACATAAGTCTCAAGGTGATCTTCTTTGGAAACTCCAAAATCGAGCGAGGCTCCGAGGCTGAAGAAGACCAGAATGGCTATGATGGAATACAGCAGACGCTTTTTCATGTGTGACGTTCGTTCTGGAATTACAATTTAACGAGTTTTCGATTCTTGATACTGCTTCCTGACGACAGACCGGCAGGTAAAACCAATTGGATGAAAGGTGGGGGTGAATTTAGGTTTTCTTTTGGCAGGAACCACTGAGGATGGAGCAAAATTAAAATCTATTTAAATATTAAAAAGTTTTCTCTGTGAATTCTTTGAACTACCAGGCCGCAAGCCGCAAAAATTTAACCAAAAATACGAAGTCTGCATCAGTGAAGCAGCCTTTCTGCTGAATCAGCAACTGATGCATGACCGGCTGGCATTCTCCCCGTTGATTTTTAGGCAATTGCAATTCCAAAACCCCGATGTTCAAAAATCATAATTGACGTACCATGCAAGCGG
This sequence comes from Bacteroidota bacterium, assembly GCA_030147525.1. Lineage (GTDB taxonomy): Bacteria > Bacteroidota > Bacteroidia > Chitinophagales > Saprospiraceae > UBA6168. The sequence continues at coordinate 154,633 of JASBVF010000002.1, read as the reverse complement.
TGGGCTGAACGAAGTATTGGCTCCGAAGCGGGTACGGCCGTTGCTGTCCCGCACGGTAAAAAAAAGATTATAGGCGATTTCAGTGGAAAATGAAAGCCGTTCATTCAGCCGACACTGCAGGCCAAACAGAGGAGCTACGCCAAGTCCGAGCTGTGTGGCGTTATTGCCGGAGCCGCCCGTAGAAAGGTAAGTGAAGAACATTTTAAAATCCCAACCATAAAATGCCCGCCAGCGTTTGCCGAAATCATTGAAGCGTTCGCTTCCCACCCTGAAATTGATGGCGTTCAGCGAGTTGGTGCCGCCATTGCCATCGCCCTCCACGGAGAGGTTGGCGCCGAGGCCAAGGCGGGTATTTTTCTTTTCGCCAAGTTTGCGGTAAGAAAGATAGTAGGGTGTTTCGGCGGAGCCGGAGCCGGAGAAATTAAAGAAGCGGCTCAGGAAGCCGGCCGCGTCGAAGCCGAATTGTTGGGAGAAGGTTTCAGGTTGATTGTTCTGCCCGGCTGCTGATAATGTGGTGGTGAGAAGGATGGAAAGAAGTAGTGATTTTTTCATAAAAAACTATTTGTCAGGCTAGTGTTTTAGGATGTCCGGTGAAAAATGTCACCTTCAGGCTTTCGGGGATGGATTTGATATCGAAGGGCGGGGTATGTAAAGGGCTGCGTTTTTTCTTTTCTCAACCCATTTTTTTTAAAAAATAGCACTGATAAAAGCCTGACGGGCAAACTGGCCGGATTGGTTGGGTGTGATGGGGCGTTTTCCTTGAAAAATTTCAAAATAAGGTGCGTTCACGGAATTAATATTTTCAATGAAAATCCGGTTTTTTTGGGTTTACAAAAAATTAAACCCGGCTTAACCAGGAAGCTTTGTGAAACCGGCAATTGTCTATACTTTCGCACCCGAATTTAAGACACATGCAAAAGACAGGATGCTTTTCAAAATCTGATATCCCCAAGCCACTGAAGAGTCATTAAAATCTTTGCAAGATGGAACAAACAATCATCACTTTCCTTTCTGATTCCACTATTCCTCCTTTTCTGGCTTTATTCTAAAATCACTGATTCTTCAGGGAGGATCAAAAGCTGATTCGCTTATTTCTTTTCACCAACACAGTATTGAAATATTAAATTTTGAACAATGGGTTAACTGATTGATAATCAATTGTTCATTACGTTTTTATTTAATTATTCACTAAATTTTCTTTCATGAAAAAGGTTTTTACTAGTCTAACGACACTAAAACTGTTCGCAGTTCTGTTGTTAGCTGTTGTTTTGCAATCAACTTCTATGGCGCAAAACGCAAGTTTCCTCGGCCAGATTACAGATGTAAATGGCGAGCCGCTTGTTGGAGCCAACGTTGTGGCAACTCACCAGCCTTCCGGTACTTTTTACGGTACTTCTACACGTGAAGACGGCCGCTTCAACCTGCCTGCTGTCCGCATCGGCGGTCCGTATAAAATTGAGGTGACCTACACCGGCTTTGAAGCCTACGGGCTCAATGACGTAAGCCTTAGCCTTGGGCAAAACTTTCGCCTCGACGTTAAGTTGAGAGAGTCTGCCTCTGTGCTCAGTGAAATTGTAGTAACTGCTGTTGAAAATGAAATTCTGAACTCGGAGCGCACCGGTGCTTCAACGAACATCAAAAAAGAAGCGATCAACGCCCTGCCAACGCTTAGCCGGAGCTTGAACGACTTCGTTCGTTTGACGCCGCAAAGCCGCTCTTCCAACGTGGCAGCTACTACCGGCAGCGGTACTTCTTTCGCCGGCCAGGACAGCCGCTTCAACAACCTTACACTGGACGGCTCAATTTTCAATAATAGCTTTGGTCTTGCATCTGCTCCTGCCGGTCAGACTAACTCTTCGCCTATTTCATTGGATGCCATCGAGGAGATCCAGGTGAACCTGGCTCCCTACGACGTGCGTGACGGTGGTTTTACGGGCGCAGGCATCAACGCAGTGACCCGCTCAGGTACCAACCGTTTCGAAGGTTCTGTTTTTTACAATACCCGCAGCGAATCATTGGCTGGCGACGAAGCGAACGGCTTGCCGGTTGCCAAGTCGGATTTCAGCATCAAGCAAACCGGCTTCCGTTTGGGCGGACCGCTCATCCAGAACAAACTGTTTTTCTTTGTAAACGGTGAAATCGAGCGCCGTGACGACCCGGCTACTTCTTTCCTCGCTGCAAGACCGGGCCTCACCGGCGACAACGTGACCCGTGTGGAAGCTTCCGATCTGGATCAGCTTTCTCAGTTCCTGAAGGATCGTTTTGATTACGATCCGGGCGTGTACGAAAACTACCTGCTCAACACGAAGAGTGATAAAATTCTGGCGAAAATCGACTACAACATCAACCAGTCGCACCGCCTGAGCGTACGCTACAACTACCTGAAGTCTTCCCGTGACGTTTTGAGCAGCAACAGTGGGTCATTCCAGGGCAGAAGAGGTAATAACTTCGCCATGAACTTCTCGAACTCCAACTACATCATCAACAACGATATCTATTCCGGTATCGTGGAGTTGAACTCGGTGTTCGGAACCCGTTTCTCCAACAAAGTTCAATTCGGTTTCACGGCTAACCGTGACTACCGTAGCAGTGGTGGAAACGTATTCCCATTGGTGGATATCCTGAAGGACGGCCGTAACTATACGACCTTCGGTTATGAGCCTTTTACGCCAAACAACAGGTTGAACACGGATACCTGGCAGTTCCAGGATAACATTACGATGTACAGTGGTGCACATACTTTCACTGCGGGTATCAACTTTGAATATTTCAAATTTGACAACACCTTCACGCCGACTTACTACGGCCAGTTTGTGTACAACTCACTCCAGGATTTTTATGACGACGTGAACGGTGTTGGTAACATCCAGCTGAGACGCTACCAGTTGACTTACTCTGCGCTTCCGGGTGGTGCGCTTCCAACGGCTACCACAAAAGTCGCTCAGCCGGGCGCTTACATCCAGGATGAAATTGCGATGATGGACAACAAGATGAAGGTAACGGTAGGTGTGCGGGTGGATGTGCCGATTTACGGCAACACTGCGCTCAATAACCCTGTGGTTGATACCATGAACTTCATCAATGCCGATGGCAACTCCGTTAGATATAGCACGAATGAACTGCCTAAGACCAACCCGCTGTTTTCACCAAGAGTTGGTTTTAACTACGATGTGAAAGGTGATCGCACCCTCCAGTTGAGAGGTGGAACAGGCTTGTTCGCAGGCCGTCCGGCTTTCGTTTGGATTTCCAACCAGGTTGGTAATAACGGTATCCTCACCGGTGCTCAGCGTATTGACAACACTACGGATTATCCTTTCAGCCCTGACGTGACTGCGTATATTCCTGAAAATGCCACTACGCCTTCTTCTTTCAATATCGCTGTGACAGACAACGGTTTCAAATTCCCGCAATTGTGGAGAACCAACCTCGCTGTTGACGTTGCACTTCCATTGGGATTTGTTGGAACGGTAGAAGGTATTTTCAATAAAAATATCAACAACGTTTTCTACATCAACGCCAACCAGGAACCGGCGAAAGGTTCTTACAGTGGTGCTGACGATCGTCCTACCTACGCAGGTCTTGGCCTGAGCGGCAGCGCAGCCAACAACGCACTTCGCATCAATGACAAGATCACGGATGCAATCGTTTTGACGAACACGAGAAAAGGTTCTACTTACAGCCTCACAGCCAAGTTGGAGCGTCAGTTCAAGAAAGGATTCTACACCATGCTGGCTTACAACTTCAGCGAGTCTCAGGACCTGATGACGGCCGGATCAATCGCCTTCTCCTCCTGGCGTGACAACAGCTCCGTGAATGGCAACAACCGTCCGGACCTGGCTTTCTCTGATTTCGATCAGCGCCACCGTATCATCGGTGCAGTATCTTACCGCCTCGAGTACGCTAACCTGGCTTCAACGACGATCTCGTTGTTTGCTCAGAGCAGTAACCAGGGCCGTTACACTTTCCTGATCAACGGCGACATGAACGGCGATCAGCTGACCAGCAACGACCTGCTTTACATTCCGCAAAACGGCAACGAAATTCTCTTCGAAGATGTCACTGTCAGCGGTACTGTTTACACAGCGAACCAGCAGCGTGAAGCTTTCATGGCTTTTGTTGACAACAACGAATACCTCAGCTCCCGCAAGGGTCAGTACGCTGAGCGCAACGGCGCCATCATGCCGTGGCTGACAACGCTTGACTTGTCCGTGCAGCAGGAATTCTTTGTGAACATCAAAGACCGCCGCCACACTATCCAGTTGAGAGCCGACTTTTACAACTTCGGCAACCTGATCAACAACAAGTGGGGTGTAGGTGACTTCCCGGTTAACAACTTCCCGCTGAAGTTCTCAAAAGTTGACGCCGCTACCAACCAGCCGGTGTACACTTTTGCGCCAAGCAGCGCCGGTACTTTCCCGACGGAAGCATTGGCAAAAGACATTTCTTTGAACAGTGTTTGGCAGGCTCAATTGGGCGTTCGCTACATTTTTTAAGGAAAAATCAAGTTTTCCCGTTTTTTATTAAAAAAAACAGGAACATCGATAAGCCGCTTCTCCCTGCCGGGGGAAGCGGCTTTTTTCGTAAAAAGGGTGGTCTGGCGAAATTTGGTAAACGGGAAATCATCAGGTCGTTTATTGTTAAAAACCGGAGGGGGGCGAAATCATTGGCCAGCGATGATATTTTATGGAAAAAATAATTTGAATGAGGGAAATTTTATTTTGAAAGGCGGGGATTTTAAAAATAGCTTTCAGGATTAAAAGTAACTTTTACCAATTTGCGAAAAATTAAAAATCGCTTAACCTTCATTTTTTGACAATAGGTCATTTGTAACTACCTTCGCACTCGTAATCAATCGGCATTTGCAAATTGCCCTCACTGCTACTTCGAATCTCAATCCCTCAATCATTGAAGAGCGCCAAAAAGATTTGCAATATGAAACTATCAATGCAACTTCTCTGTCCGGCAAACGAAACCGTTCAACTTCCACTGATCTTGCTTCTTAGCGCCTTCGGAATACTCGACTGAAACTCATATTTCAGCGCCTTCTTTTTTTAAACCACTCAATTTTTCGCTATCAAATACTCAGGCCTGCACACGTGCAATGTGGCCGTATTCTATTGATTTTATAACATTCATTAAATAAATACTCAACAGATGAAAAAAGCACTACTCTTTTTGTTCACGACAGTTTTAACGCTGTCTGCCTTTGGGCAAAAACTCACAGGAGTTGTGACCGACGACAGCAATGAACCGCTGATCGGTGCCAGTGTGATCCTGAAAGATGCTGCAGGAAAAACATTTGGTACTATTACTGACATCGACGGATCTTTTGCTGTCCAGTTGGCGAACGGGACTTACAAAATGGACATTACTTACACGGGTTTTGAAACGAAAACCCAGGAAGTAACCGTCTCCGGCGACACTGACCTTGGCGCCGTCAAACTGGAATTTGGTTCGGTCGGTCTTGCCCAGGTCAATGTAATTGCCTCCGTAGCCATTGACCGGAAAACACCGGTGGCTGTGACGACCATCAAAGGCGCCCAAATTGAGGCTTTGGTCGGCAACCAGGAATATCCTGAAATCCTGCGTAATACGCCTTCCATCTACGTAACAAAATCAGGTGGCGGGTTTGGTGATTCCCGTATCAACGTACGTGGTTTTGACCAAAGAAACACCGCTGTGATGATCAACGGTATTCCGGTTAACGACATGGAAAACGGTTGGGTTTACTGGTCTAACTGGGCCGGTCTTTCTGACGTTACCAGCACGCTTCAGGTGCAGCGTGGTTTGGGTGCAGCAAAAACGGTTGTACCTTCTGTAGGAGGTTCCATTAATATTGTAACAAATGCTGCTGATTTTGCCAAAGGTGGAAAAGCAAGTGTGAGCATTGGTAACGACGGTTATCAAAAATATGGCTTGATGCTTTCCAGCGGTTTGAGCGAAAAAGGTTTCGCTGCCACCATGCAACTCACCCACACCCGTGGCGATGGCTACGTGGACGGTACGATGTTCCGTGCCTACTCTTACTTCCTTTCTTTGTCCCAAACCTTTAATCCAAGCCATACGCTGGCCTTCACGGTCGTGGGTGCGCCTCAGTGGCACCACCAGCGGACATTCAGCAACTTCGACCGGCTTTTCCTTCAGACTTACCAGGATCAGGGCATTCGTTTTAACCCGAACTGGGGTACGCTCAACGGCGAAGAGTTCTCCTGGAGAAGGAACTTTTACCACAAGCCAAAAGCTTTCATCAACCACTACTGGACGATCAGTGATAAAACGGACGTGAAAACCTCTGCTTATGTTTCCTTTGGCCGTGGCGGTGGTACTGGCCCCCGTGGCCGCCTGCGTACACCGGGCAGCGTTTTTGATTCATACAGCGGAAACGGCACCGGCATTCACGATGCCAATGGCCAGGTTCGTTTTGACGACATCGTCAGCTACAACCAGGGTGGTACCGTAGACGGCTTTGGCGATGCCAAAAACCCTGAAAATGGCCAGTACCTCGTTACCAGCGATGGCCGGATTTACTACGAAGACGGCACCCGATCTGACAATGGCAGCGGTTTCATCCGCCGGGCAAGTATGAACTCTCACAACTGGTATGGGGTGCTTTCAACGCTGACTTCCAAGCTGAACAGCAACTGGACAGTCGTGGCCGGTATCGATGGCCGCTACTACAAAGGTATCCACTACCGCCGCCTGGAAAATCTGCTTGGCGCTGACGGATACCTCTCCCGCTCCAATGATAATAATCCGAACAACATCATCACCGAGCCTTCTGCTGCTGACTTCGGTAATTTCTCCGACAACAGCTACAAAGACGGCAACAACGTGCTGAATTACTGGAACGACGGCCTCGTTTCCTGGATGGGCCTCTTCGGTCAGGTGGAGTACGAAAAAGACAATCTCTCTGCTTTCATATCGCTCGCCGGTTCCAATCAGGGCTTCAAGCGGATTGATTATTTTAACTACCTGGACAGCGACCCTGCTCAGGAAACTGACTGGGAGAACTTCCTCGGGCTCACTACCAAAGCTGGTTTTAACTACAACATCAACGCCAACCACAACGTGTTCGTGAACGGTGGCTACCTCTCCAAGCAGCCGATTTTTGATAACGTTTACATCAACTTCGTAAATCAGTTGAGTACCGTGGTTGAAAACCAGGATATCTATGCCATTGAAGCCGGTTACGGTTTCAGAAACCGCAATTTCAAAGCTAACCTGAACCTTTACAACACGATCTGGGATAACCGCCAGTTCGACGAAGGTTTCCAGGCGCAGGCGCTCGATGCTGCCGGTGATACCATCAATGTGGATGCCCTGGCTACCTACTTCGGCGTGAAGGAAAGACACACAGGTGTGGAATTGGAATTCTCTTACCGCCCGATCAAAGCCATCACCATCACCGGTATGGCCTCCATCAACAACTGGGAATTTCAGGATAACTTCTCTGCCAATCTGGCCAACGTTGATACCCAGGACCCGCTCATCGGTGATACCCGGATCACAGTTTTTGCCGACGGAATCAAAGTGGGAGACGCTGCACAGACGACCTTCTCGTTGAGCGCAAATGTAGAGCCGGTGTACGGTCTGAACATCTATGGCAGCTACTACTACGCCGACAACCTCTATGCAGAATTTAATATTCTTGAAGACCAGTTCAAGTCTGCAGGTGGTCAGGTGGTACAATTACCTGCTTACGGCCTGGTCGATGCCGGTATTTCCTACAAGTTTGACTGGGATAAACTCGACGCAACTTTCCGTTTGAACATCAACAACCTGATGAACAATACTTACGTTGCAGAGCTCGATACCAACGTCGCTGACGATCCCAACACGCCTGAAAACGAGTTTTACACTAAAAATCAGGGCTTCTACGGCTTTGGCCGTACCTGGAATGCAGGTGTGAAAATTTCTTTCTAAGCCTGTGCGATCAGCAGTTTTTGCTTCGCAAATAGTTGGTTAAAAATGAAAGCCGTTTACCTGTGTGCAGGTGGACGGCTTTTTTATTTTTTAAAAAAATGCGTACAATGGCAACCGGAAACTGATTTGCAATTTTTCATCCCGGTCACTCCGGCGCCCTGAACGAGCCATTTTATATTTCACAAAACCACAGGACAACATGTCAAATCAATCGATCCCGGTACAGCTCAACCTCAACGTCCGTGGCCTCCAGCCTTCCGCCACACTCCGCATCAACGAACGTTGCGCTGATTTAGCCAAAAATGGCCAGAAGGTATTCCGCCTCGGTTTTGGCCAGTCGCCGTTCCCCGTGCCCGTCCCGGTCGTGGAAGAATTAAAAAAGCACGCCCACGAAAAAGATTACCTCCCCGTGAAAGGCCTTCGGGTGCTGCGGGAAGCTGTTTCTTTTTTTCACAACCGTCATGCAGGCATCCACACCACCGGCGATGATGTGCTCGTTGGGCCCGGCTCCAAGGAGTTGATGTTTCTGCTGCAAATGGTGTACTACGGCGACCTCGTCATCCCCCGGCCAAGCTGGGTGTCGTATGCGCCGCAGGCCCGCATCGCCTCCCGGCACGTGTACTGGCTGCCCACCAAGCCTGAAAACCGCTGGCTTCTCACACCGGAGGGCCTCGACCGTTTTTGCCAGAAAGATCCGACACGGCCCCGGCTGCTCATCCTCAACTACCCCGCCAACCCCACCGGCTCCACCTACACGGAGGAGGAATTGAAAAACATGGCTGCTGTTGCCCGCCGCTACAACGTGGTCGTGCTGTCCGATGAAATCTACGGCGAGGTTCACCACGACGGCGTCCATCTCTCCATCGCCACGCACTACCCCGAGGGCACCATCATCAGCAGCGGCCTGAGCAAATGGTGCGGCGCAGGTGGATGGCGACTCGGCACGTTCACCTTCCCGTCTTCCCTGCGCTGGCTGCTCGACGCCATGGCTGTGGCTGCAAGCGAAACATTCACTTCCACCAGCACGCCGATACAATACGCGGCCATCAAAGCTTTTCAGGGAGGGACCGGCATTGAAAAATACTTGCGGGATTCCCGGCTCGTGTTGAAAACGGTAGGGCATGCCGTTTCCGGTTTTTTATTGAAAAACCACGTGGCACACCCCACGCCGGAGGGCGGCTTTTACATTTTCCCGGTCTTCGATTTTTATCGTGAAAAACTGGCGAAGCGGGGCATCGAAACCTCCGAAGAACTCTGTGCCCGGCTGTTGGATGAAACCGGTGTGGCCCTGCTGCCTTCGAGCGACTTTGGCTTTCCGGAAGAATTCCTCGGCGCCAGGCTCAGCTTTGTGGATTTCGACGGCGACAAGGCACTGGAATTGGCCCACGAAATGTCCGAGGCTGATTTTAAAAATACCGCTGACCTCGCAGAAAAATTTGCTCCAAAGGTCATGCAGGGCGTGAGAAGGATGGTGGAGTGGTTAAACGGCTAATCTTCTAAAATTTCAAAAATGAAAATCCTCGTCACTGGCGCAACCGGGAATGTTGGCTCTGAAGTATTCAAGCAACTTGCCACACATGGGCAACCGGTCGTTGCAGGTGTTCGGGATGTTGAAAAAGCTATACGGCTTTATTCCAAACTATCCGCCGGCGCCGGTGAATTCCGGGAATTCGATTTCAACGAACCTGCCACCTGGCTGACGGCGCTGGCTGGTGTGGATAAAATGTTCCTCGTCATACCGCCCGGCACGACGAACCCGCTGCAGGTGGAGCTTTTTTTTGAAACAGCCATCCAGGCCGGGGTGAAACACCTCGTCTTCAACTCCGGCCGAACCACCGGCGACCTCGAAGATGAGCCGCTCCACGTCACGGAGGGTTTGATCAAAAAAAGCGGCGCTGACTGGACCATCCTTCGCCCCGGCTGGTTTATGCAGAATTTCCTGAACTGGGTCGGTTTCACCATTCCTTCGGAGGATGCATTTTACCTCCCCGCTGCCGACTCAAGAACGGCTTTTGTGGACGTAAGGGATGTGGGGGCAGTTGCAGCATCGGCATTGACCGAAAGCGGTCATTCCGGTAAGATTTACGAACTCACTGGTCTTGAAGCGCTGACGCATTTCGAAGTAGCCCAGAAAATTTCGGAAGCAGCCGGCCGCACTATCCGCTACGTCCACCTGAATGAAGAGGAATTTGTAATAGAAATGGTGAAACGTGGCTGGTCGCAGGCCTCAGCGGAGCATACTGTATTTCTTTATCGCATTGTCCGTATGGGAAAAGAGGCCGCAGTCAGCCGGGATATCGAAATGATACTTGGGCGCCCCGGTATTGATTTTGAAAGTTTTGCGAAGGATCATGCGAGTTGTTGGGAAGTGCGTTAATCCTTTTTTCCTCCCTTCAGATCCATCGATAAGGCATACACCGCAAACGTCGCCAGCCAGTGCGTACCTTCGTAGTGTTCGCTGGCGATGTTTGGTACGGTGGTTTCCAGGTGGCGTTTGGCGGCAGCCAGCATCATTTTACGCTGCCGTTTTTTATCAATCAATCGATAAATGCCGTACAGGCACCAGGACCTGCTCAGGTTCAGCCCGTCGAGGTGTACGATTTTGGGATCGGAGCGGTCGGAAACATCGGCGGGGGTGGTGAGTTTTTTTAATTGTTTTTTTGGTAAAAACAGCCGGAACCACTCGCTGAATTCTTCCTTTTGCAGCACCCGTCGCATGAGATTGGCTTCCTCGAGGCAACCTGAGAGAAAATCCTCACCGCTTGGCTCCCAGCCGGCGGGGCAGTTTTTGTCGTTGAGGTAGTAATCCCTTGCCCGCTGTTCGATCATGGTGCGAAAGCCCCGCATACCTGTCGTGTTCGCATAGTCCCAGGCGAAAGAGAGGCCGAAAGCCGTATTCGGGTGCACACCCGTCCTGACGGGGTAAGTTTGTACCGGAAGGAATTCCGTGTAGCGTCCGATGATGGCATCCGTGAGCGGGTAGAGGTTTTCAAACCATTTTTGCCCCTGCGGGTCGTCCCAGGTGTAGAGTTCTTCGGCCAGCTTTAGCAGCCAGGCCCAGCCGTACATCCGCTCCCAAGATTTTCCGGCGATTTTGAATTGTTTGGTTTCCATCCTGATGTTTTCCTCGGTCAGGCTTTCGGCCAGTTTTTTCCGGATTTCAGGGGCCTCCGGCAATTCCGGGAATTGCTTCAGCAAACGCACCAGCATCCAATGCCCGTGCACTGCCGAGTGCCAGTCGTAGCAGCCGTAAAAAGCCGGATGCAATTGGCTCGGCGGCTTCAGCATTTCCTCATTTTCGAGGGTTTGGTTCAATTTGTTCGGATACTCCTGCTGGAGGCAGGAGAGCGCCAGGTCAGCGAAGTGGGAGGCGCCTGCCGGTGTGAGTTGGAGCCTGCCGGTGGCTGTGGTCTGCAGGTGTGGGGCAGCGCCTTCCTGGGCGGTGGTCATGGCTGTCATGAGCAGCAGTATCAGGTTTAAAAAAGGAGTTTTCATGTGTTCGGATCAGGTTTAAAAATAAATCTACAAAGCGTCCTCGACCATCTTTACCAATTCACCAATTTTTGAAGGTTCCAGCCACCTCGTGACAATTACGAGGCTGTTATCACGGTCGATGACAATAAAATTGCCCCCAAAACCGGCTGCATAAAAAACCGAAGACGGCACGCCTTCCCATTGGCGGCTCCCGGCAGCGTTGAGCCACCAGAGGTAGCCGTAGCTGGGGTTTGCAGCTGAAGGGGTGGTGGCTTTATCGATCCATTGAGGGGTAATCAACTGCTGGTTTTTCCATTTTCCGTTGTTTAAAAAAAGCAACCCAAACCTCGCATGGTCTTCGGTGCTGATGAAAAGCCCGCCGCCTGAATGCCCGCCACCGCTGACGGATTGCATGCGCTGGCCGTCCACATCCACCCAGGAGTTGTCGTAGCCGAACCAACGCCAGGTGGTGGAAGCGCCGATGGGGTCCATGATTTTTTCTTTTAAAACAACCGGCAACGGCTTGCGCCAAACCTGTAGCAGGCAGTAAGCCAGAAGGTTAACCCGAACGTCGTTGTACTCGTAGTGGGTGCCGGGCTTGTGGAGTTGACGAAATTGCCAGTCGTCGAGGCCGCCATCAGACGGCGGCCGGTCGGCCCAGTCGGGGCTGTCCCAGAGGATGCCTGACCAGTCGGAAGATTGCGTGAGCAGGTGATCCCAGGTAATTTCTGCGTTGTGTGCTCCGTCAAATTTTCCATCCCAGATGTATTGGCGCAGCGGGTCGTCCGGCGATGCGATCAGGCCGGCCTCCAGTGCAAGTCCCGCTACGGTGGAGAGGTAACTTTTCGTGACGCTGAAGGTCATGTCCACCCGTTTCGTGTCGCCCCATTGCGCTACTAGGTAGCCGTTTTTCAAAATCATTCCGGCAGGCCCGCCCCGCTTTCGGGTGGGGCCGAGAATTTCATGAAACGGCTCCTGCTCAAAGCCAGCCAGGATGGCTTGCCGCAGGTCCCGGGAGCCGCTGTATTCGTTGGCTTGCGCAAAACTGACTGCGGCTTGAAGCTTGCCTTCATCCATCTTGAAACTTCCGGGATTTTTTTGTTGCCAGGCTTCGTTCCGTTCCGGAAAGTAGTAGCTTTTTTGAGCGGTCAGGTATTGCGAAGCGACCAGGAAAACGGCGAAAAATGTGAAGACAAGAACACTGTTTTGTTTTATCATAACCAAAAGGTGTGCGAATTGAACGATGGATTCAAATGTTTAAGCGACCACAATCATCAGTCTTTTTGGGTGAAATGTTTTTGAGCCGGTGACCTGTTTCACTTGGATGGGGAGAGACGAAGATTGCGAAAACATAGAAGACAGGTGCTATTGTATTGTTTTTGTGTGGTTTGCAAATATAGAAATGCAGCTTGAAATAGACGATACTTCTGTTTTTTATAAACGCTTAGCAATCAAAGCGGTACTCGAATGCTGACGGTTGACCACCGGCGTCATTGCTCGCAACTGTCAAACCTGGGCTTTATTTACCCAAATGAAAAAATCCACTGCCATGTTTACTGGACAATGGATTTGAACGTGTGTCAACCAAATTAATATGCAAGCTTGCTTAAATTATTGCTGTTGTTTTCCTCCCGTAACCGCCGGGTGAGTTCAGCGTGAGCGATTCCTTGAAGAGGTACTTTAATTGTTGTTTTTAGTAATGTCCCTGGTGCTCGTAAATGTGTCCAAAGGTGGCAACTGCTTCTTATTGCTATCTTGGTGCCGGAAAAATGAATACTACCCGGTGAGCACTTTATTATTTTATAAAATTTTGATAATCATTTGCTTAGCAGCCGTAAAACTAAGGTGCTCAGGTGGGTATGTATTCCGGACTTTCTTGTTTCTGTGACATCTTTAAGCCGTCCGGAAAGCAGTAATCTATATTTAAAGGTTAGAAATAACAGCCTCTAAATTATTTGTAATCAACTGTTTGTGAAAAATTTTAAATTTTCAAAGCTTTCCGGACTCTGTTAATTCTGTTACATCCCGGGTGTGTTTTGGCCTTGAGCACTCATAAGATATTCAAAAAGACGAAAGATTCTGTTTCCGGAATCTTTTGCCGGTATATTGCTGAACCACCCGGCGGGCGGACGGTTGTTACCGGAGAGACGGAAAACCGGCTCAGGTCTGAGTTAGAAAATTTTATTGATAATCAGCATGGAAGCGTTTTTGAAGACACCTTTCACAGAACCATTTTATTTTTTTTCACTGAGCGCAGTTATTTTTATGGTCACTTTCGTTCGTTACCTGCTGGTTTCGGGAGCTTATCATTATTTGTTTTTTGTGGCTTTCAGGGCTGTTTTTCAGCAGCGGATCATCCACGAACCCGTGCTGGGGAAGCGACAGGCCTGGCTGGAAGTTTACCGTTCGGCCATCACTTCTGTCATTTTTGCTGTTTTAGGCTCCGTGCTGGTCATACTTTGGCAACAGGGTTACACGCAGATTTATACCAGATGGGAGGTATACCCGGTTTGGTACCACCCCCTGAGCCTGGCAGCGGCACTGCTGCTTCATGAAACTTACTACTACTGGCTTCACCGCTGGATGCACCTCCCTAAGGTGTACCGGAAAATTCACAAATGGCACCATGACAGCATCGAAACTTCATCGCTGACTTCTTTTTCGTTTCACCCCATCGAGTCAGTGCTGCAAGCCATCGTAGTGCCGGTGCTGATTCTTTTTTTACCGATGCACCTTTACACGCTGTTCCTGCTGCTTTTTATTATGACGATCTCCGGCACGGTGAACCATGCAGCGGTGGAGGTTTTTCCCAAAGGCGCTGAAAGGCACTGGCTATGGAAATGGTTAGTCGGGGCTACCCATCACGACCTGCATCACAAGCAATTCAGGTTTAATTTTGGGCTGTATTTCACCTTTTGGGACCGGTGGATGGGGACGGAAAGCCCTGATTTTGAAAAAAAATTCAGGGAACGGACCGCCGGAAAGTGAGCTGAGCCTCCCTGCATAATTGTTTGGAAGAGCGATGCGCAATCTATTACATTTGTTGCTGATTCCGGAAAAACCGGAAAAACCATCGTCTCCTGCACAAGCTCCCGCAAGGGTAGTTGCACCCAGGGCAAGCGAGGCTTAAAAGTTAATTTGCAGCGTGAAATTCCGTGCGTTTTTCAACCAAAAAAATAACCTCCTGCAAGCCGGGCAGTTCACTGAAAATGCAGTTTTTGTTTTTGCTATTCTCGGTTTTATTGCGGTTTTTATCGATGTGGGTGGAATACACAGCGACTGGCACCCGCTGTTCGATGTTCTTTACCACACCTGCCTGATTTTTTTTATCCTGTTTTTTATAGTTCGATTTTATCTTAATCGATTCATTTTCAAAAAGTTAAGAGAGCAATGGGTGACGGTTTTCGAGATCGTTTTCATCCTGGCTTTGTTGCTGGCGCAATGGGATGTGCGGCTGCTGCAAGACATTAACTCGAGGGAATTCCTTCAGCTGGCTGTCTCGCTGATTTTTATGGTTGAAATTTCCAAGCGTAGCCTTGGCCTTGAAAAGCTGAAGGTCAATCCGCCGCTGCTCTTTATGTTCAGTTTTCTCATTCTGATTTTTATCGGTGCATTTGCGCTGATGCTCCCCATTTCTACGCACGATGGACTGGGCTTCCTTGATGCCATTTTTACGAGTACCAGCGCCGTTTGTGTTACCGGTCTGACAGTCGTGGACACGGGGACTTACTTCACCGGTTTTGGTCAAAATGTGATTCTGGTGCTCATTTCGCTGGGCGGTTTGGGCGTCATGACGTTCACCAGTTTTTTCGGGCTTTTTTTTAAAGGTGAAACCTCCTTTCGCAACCAGAAAATCTACCAGGATTTTATGGGCGAGGAAAACATGCGCAACGTTTTTTCCACCATCATCAAAATCGTAACGTTCACACTGGGTGTTGAGCTGGCAGGGGCTGCCACGCTTTTTTTCTCGCTTTCTCCGGGCGATTTTCCCGGAGGGCTGGGCGAACGGCTTTATTTTTCCATCTTTCATTCCATTTCAGCCTTCAACAATGCAGGTTTTCAGCTGAAAGCCAGCGGCCTCTACGACGAAGTGCTGCGCAATAATTACTTTTTTCAAACGACCATCGCATTCCTGATCATTTTTGGCGGGCTTGGGTTTGCCATTGCTTTCAACATCTTCAGCTATTTCCGGCAGCGGTTGCAGAGCCAGTTCCGGTATCTGTTTTTGGGCGAACGCTATCGCCATACGCCCTGGGTTATCAACTTCAACAGCCGGATTGTGCTACGCACAACTGCCATCCTGCTGGTGGCTGGCACAGTGATTTTTTATTTTACGGAATCCTCAACTTCGCTCCGGGAACACGACGGAATCGGGAAGTGGCTGGCCGCTTTTTTTTGTAGTGTGACACCCAGAACAGCCGGTTTTAACAACATCGACATGGCCGTGCTTTCGAGGGAGGGTATCTTGATCACCATGCTGCTGATGTGGATCGGTGCTTCGCCCGGTTCGACCGGCGGCGGCATCAAAACAAGTACGATTGCGGTGGCTGCGCTGGGCATTGTCAATTTTGCCCGTGGCCGTGATCAAGTTGAATTCGCTAACCGTGAAATTGCAAAAGAATCCATCATGCGGGCTTTTATCATCATCTCGCTTTCTTTGGTGATGCTTGGGATTTCCACGTTGGCCGTTACGTTTTTTAACCCTGATCTATCTTTGGATAAAATTGCATTCGAATGTTTCTCCGCCTTCGGCACGGTGGGGCTTTCGCTTGGCATCACGCCACTGCTCTCGGATTTGAGCAAGGTGGTTATTATTCTGACCATGTTTGTAGGCAGAGTTGGTGTTCTGACGCTTTTGCTGGGTATGTTTAAAAAAGCAGCGGGGACAAAAATGTATCGCTATCCCGTTGAGAATGTGACAATTACTTAAAAAAACGGTTGGCGGTGGTCGGCAGACGGTGGACAGGTTTATCCTGCCTCCGTCTACCGTCAACCGTCTGCCGACCACCGTTTACCATGAAATTTATCATCATCGGAATGGGAAATTTTGGCGCTTCGCTGGGCTTCAAGCTCACGGAAATGGGCCATGAAGTCATCGCTGTCGATAAACGCCAGGACCGGGTGGAAGCCATCAAAGACCGTATGACTTTTGCCATTTGCCTGGACTCCACCAACCCGGCAGCGGTTAAAAATCTGCCTGTTGAGGAGTCTGATGTAGTCATCGTAGCCATTGGCGAGGACGAGGGCAGTTCTATCCTAACCACGGCGCTCATCAAGCAAAACAACCCGAAACGCCTCATCAGCCGGGCCATTACGGTGCTGCACCACAACGTGCTTGAAGCGATGGGCGTGGATGAAATTATCCATCCTGAGGAGGAGGCCGCCTATCGCCTGGCCAAAAGACTGGAGCTCAAACAGATCATCGATTCGTTTGAAATTTCGGAAAAGTACTCGATTTATGAGATCACCGTCCCCGAAGAACTGGTGGGTAAAACCATCGGGGAGAGCGCTTTCAGGCAGCAGTTTGGCATGAACATTATCACCATCATCCGCAAAAAACGAAGAAAAAATATTCTCGGTGTCACTCGTGAAGTGCGGGACTCCATCGGCGTTGTAACGCCCGAAACCATGCTGGAAACCGGCGACCTGCTGGTGGTTTTTTCAAAAAAGGAAGACCTGGACAGTTTTTTAAAAGGGAGAGTTTAACACAGCAACTTTCTGAAGTCAGAAAAGTTAAAATAAAGACATGTACTGATCTTGTTGGTGTGTAACTCGCTGATTTTCAATTAATTTTCCGGCACTTTGATTTCAAAAAAGCGCACAGCATCATTATTCCTTCCTGCCAGAACCCACTGCTTTCCGCTCCGGTTTTTCAGCAGTTTTAAATCTCTGCCTTCACCCGGCACCTGAAACCCGCCTTCCCGGGGTTGTATTTGGGTGAAATTACCTTTGCCATCGCCTTTCAAAAACCATCCGAACGACGCATCGAGGCGACCGATGCTGGGCTGGTTTGCATAGAAATTACCCACGGCCAGTGCATCCTGCCGCCCGTCTCCGTCGAAGTCGCCGGGCAGGAAGGCATAGATTGGTGCGATTTGGGCGGCCAAGGGAAGGGGCGTTGCCTTGAAATTCCCGCCGCCGAGGTTTTCAAAATACATGGACTGAAGCGTTTCCGCCCGGTGATGAACGGCGTCCTCCAGCATTTTTTCACTAAAAATCTGATCAAAAGTACGGTTAGCGTAGTCGGTGTATTTGACCAGCGACTTCTTCAGGTCGGGCAGCTGACTCAGCAGTTCATCCTTCGAAACGAAGGGGTAGCGCTTGCCCTGCCGGTAGTAGGTAATCACCGGGTCGGTGGCGCCGTTGTTGTCGAAATCTTTGATAAAAAACTCAAGCGGTTCCTCCGGCGAAGCCGTGAAAACGGAGTTCAGGCCAAGGTTGCCGGCCAGCAGATCGAGGTCGCCGTCGCCATCGAAGTCGGCAGCGGCAAGGGTGTTCCAGAGGCCGTGTGAGCCGGTGAATTGTTGTGCCTTCGCATTGAGTTGGGAGAAATCGAAAGCGGTGACGGGCATCCACTCTCCGGCTACGATGAGCCGGCGCTCGTTGGGCAGCCAGACTGCCGAAGTGATCATGCCTGCCCTCGAAATTTCCGGGCAAATCTCACTGGTGGCATCCCGGAAATTACCCTTCCCGTCGTTGAGGTAGATGAAACTTTGCGGAGCAAGGCCGAAACTCCCGGTCATGGAGCGGCTGCCGATGAACAGGTCCACTGCTCCATCGCCGTTGAAGTCTGCGGGCACGGCGCAAGCGCCATTAGTGGCCGGCCAATCGCCTGTTGTTTTTGTGAAATTACCCTTCCCGTCGTTGAGGTAGAGCCGGTCCTGCAATTGCGCAGCACCATCCCGGTACTCGCCGCCTCCGCTCACCACGAACAGGTCGAGGTCGCCATCGCCATCCGCATCGAAGAAATGGGCATCCACATCTTCACTCATGAAGTCCTCTTCAAAAGCCGGCTGATTGCTCACCGACCACTGCCTGCCGCCCATCGCCAACTGCCCCGCCTGCGCCTTCGCTCCGCAGAGGTAGAAATCGTCCAGCCCGTCGCCGTCCACGTCGCCCACGGCGATTTTCGGGCCTTGCGTGCTCAGCATGTGCGGCATCAGTGGCTCGATGTTGAAGTCGGTGAAGCGGTTTTCACGGTGGTAAATCGGGGGGGTAGGGAATTTGGGAATTAGGAATTGGGAATTGGGTGAGATGTGACTGTTCGTCTTTGCAGCGTCGGATTGACGTAGGGTAAGTGTCTGATTGACTTGGACTTGTGTTAAAACCTGAGCCTTGCCGCCCGGCCAGGTGACTTTCACCTCATGCACACTTTCATTTTTACCCAAACCAAAATTCAGTACAAAATCCGACGAGGACTGCCACCCACGGGTGGGCGAAAGTTCCTGCACCTGCGTCACGCCACCGGCCGTCACGCTCACCCTTGCCCCGACACCGAAACGGTTGGCTCCTTCACCTTCCAGTCTGATTTTCAGGTATTTATTTTTTGAAAAAACTTCCGAGTTGTTCCGGTAGATCGTTGCCGGTGCGTTGAGGTTGTTCAGCACCAGATCCAGGTCGCCGTCGCCGTCGAAGTCAGCGTAGGCAGCGCCGTTGGAAGAGCCGGTCAGGTCGAGGCCCCATTTTTTCGAAACATTTTCGAAGCTGGGCACTCCCCATGAGGACATTCCCTGCTCCGGGGGCATGTTTCGAAAAGCATAATTCGGCACCAGTCCCTGCGGCATTTTGGAGGCCAGTTCCAGGTCTGAGGCAGCTTTTTGTACCTCTTCGCTGGAGGCGTAGCGGAGGTAGTCGTAGTCATTGGGGCGGCGCCAGATGCCATTGGTGATGAAAATATCCTTCCAGCCGTCGTTGTCCAGGTCGGCGAGCAGGGTGCTCCAGCTCCAGTCAGTGGCGGCAATGCCCGCCATCTCCGCAACTTCGGAGTATTTGAAAACTGGCACTTGGTAAGCTGAAGTGTCCGTGAACTGGTTCGGAGAATCATTTTTTGAAATCAGGCTATCTACCTGAAAAGCAGCGAGTTGCAGGCAATTCCGGGGGAACTGGTAGTAGTAGCCATAGGTCAGTTTCATCTGGTAGAGGTTGTAGTGGTCGGCGCCGGCACTGGATTTCAGCACGATTTCATCCTCCGGTTTCATGTCAAGTGTCATCACGTCCAGCAGGCCGTCATTGTTCACATCGGCCACGTCCACGCCCATGCTGAAGGTGCTGGTGTAACCCATGGAGGAGCTTATTTTTTCCTGAAATCCGGCAGATGGAAGATTACCGGCTGCTGACCATTGCCCGCTGTTCAGGTACAGGTAGTCGTTTTCATGAAAATCATTGGTTACGTACACATCGGGCAGGCCGTCGTTGTTCAGGTCGGAAGTCACCAGACCGAGTCCATAGCCCATCGGCCCACCGTAAATGCCGGCCTCCTCGCTGACGTCCGTGAAGTGGCCGCCATCGTTGCGAAAGAGCAGGTCTTTAGCCATGTCGTCCCTGCGCTTTCTTTTTTCCGCTTTGTCGTAGCTGTCAGCCGAATGCACCGAGTGCGTGACCAGAAACATGTCCAGATCGCCGTCGAGATCGTAGTCGAAGAAGCTGGCTTGTTGGGAAAATCCTTTAAATGCGAGACCGTAGGCTTCGGCTTTTTCTGAAAAAGTACCGTCCTGGTTGTTGATGTAGAGTTTGTTACGGCCGTTCACACTTTTGTAAAAACCTACTTCGCAAACGTAAATATCCAGCCAGCCGTCGCCGTTCACATCGGCCATGGTGACGCCGGTAGTCCATTTCCCGGTCTCATTTTCCCGGTTAACGAGGTCGTCCAGTCCTGCTTTTTCGGTGATGTCTTCGAATTCAAAATTTCCTTTGTTTAAGTAAAGTTTATTCGATAACTGGTTGGCCGTGAAGAAGATATCGGGCAGACCGTCGTTGTTCACATCGCCGGTGGCCACGCCGCCGCCGTTGTAGTAGTAGAGGTATTTGATGATGTTGAAACGGTCGTTTTCGTCCAGGTTGTTGGCGAAGCCGATACCGGTTTTTGAAGCGGAGAGTTGTGTGAAAAGCTGATCGCCACTACCGGTCTGGCATCGCAGCGACAGCGTGATCAGGAGCAGGAGCGTAAGTTTTTTTACCAGGTGAATGAAAGTCATGCAGTAGAAGTTGAATTCGAAGTTCGAAGGTAGGAAGGTTTTGGGATTTTGAAGAAAATGGCAATCGGACGGCCTCAAATATCTGCTACTCTCCGGCGATGTGGCTACCTTTGTCGGTCAAAATTATCCAACAATTTTTGTCCAGCATGTCAGACAATTCCGTAAGTCTCAACAAATACATCAGCAGCACGGGCATCTGCTCCCGCCGGGTAGCCGACACCTGGATCGAGGCAGGTCAGGTGAAAATCAACGGTCAGGTGGCTCAAAAAGGCAACCGGGTGCGGGAAAACGACGAGGTGACCATCAACGGTAAACCGCTGAGAGCCAAACCAGCGCCCGTTTACATCGCCCTCAACAAGCCACCCGGCATCACCTGCACCACCGACCTGAAAGACAAGGACAACATCATTGATTTTGTGAAACACCCCAAACGCATCTTCCCCATCGGCAGACTGGACAAGGCCTCCACCGGCCTGATTTTCCTGACCAACGACGGCGACATCGTCAACGAAATCCTGCGGGTGGAAAACAACCACGAAAAGGAATACATCGTCACCGTGGACCGTCCTGTCACGCAGAATTTCATCCAACGCATGAGCAACGGCCTGCCGATTTTAGGCACCGTCACGAAACCCTGCATCGTGCAAAAACTGCACAATCACGGTTTTAAAATCATCCTCACCCAGGGCCTGAACCGCCAGATCAGGCGGATGTGCGAGTACCTCGATTACAAAGTCGTCACGCTGAAACGGGTGCGCATCCTGAACGTGGAATTGGGCGATTTGAAACAAGGCCAATGGCGGGATTTGACGACGGAAGAACTACGGGTGCTGCGGGAGCGGCTGGCGGGAACGGCGGAGTGAGTGTTTGACTTTTTCGACTCAAATCGAAAAAAAACATGGAATTTTTGGATTTGAATCGAAAAAATCGACTTATTTTTCCGAAAAAGATGATAAAGCGCATTCAGGAAAAGAATATCAGGCAATGGTTAGGTAAGGGTAAAGCCATCATCGTCATCGGCCCAAGGCAGGTGGGTAAGACAACGTTGATGCGGCAGATCACTCAGGAGCAGGCCACAAAAACGCTTTGGTTAAGTGGTGACGATCCCGAAGCTCGCAATTTGTTGGAAAATATTTCACTTGCCAGGCTGAAAGCCGTTGTTGGCGAGCATGAGATAATTGTAGTGGATGAAGCGCAGCGTTTACACAATGCAGGCCTGACACTCAAATTGGTAACCGATCATTTGCCCGGCGTTCAACTGCTGGTCACCACAGGTTCGTCTTCACTTGATCTGGCCGCAGAAACCAAGGAAAGTCTGGTAGGCCGGAAGTTCGAGTTTCCGCTTTACCCGGTTTCTTTTGTTGAAATGACGGCACATCACGGCCTTCTTTCCGAGCAATCGCTGCTTGAACACCGGATGATTTATGGTTATTATCCCGAAGTTGTTGAAGCAGAACAAAATTTAGCACAGAAACTCCTGAATGATTTGACGGATGGCTTGATGTACAAAGACCTGCTGACTTTCGATCAACTGAAAAAACCATCTTTATTGGTGAAATTATTACAAGCGTTGGCTTTACAACTTGGCAACGAAGTAAGCTACAATGAATTAGCGCAACTCATTGGCGCAGATCCTGCGACGGTGGAGCGTTACGTCGATCTGCTGGAGCAATCGTTTGTCCTGTTTCGATTGCCGTCGTTAAGCCGCAATGCCCGGAATGAAATCAAAAAAGGCCGTAAAATCTATTTCTTCGATAACGGCATTCGAAATTCAATTATCAAAAACTTCAACCCGCTTTCTCTGCGGATAGATACCGGTGCCCTTTGGGAAAATTTTCTGCTTGCAGAACGGTTGAAACGAAACACCTACTTCGACCATTTTTGTAATGCCTATTTTTGGCGTACGACAACTCAGCAAGAGATTGATTACGTCGAAGAGGCAGGTGGCAAGCTTACAGCTTTTGAATTCAAGTGGAAAATCACTAAAAAAATCAGATTCCCGAATTCCTTCCTCGAAGCATATCCGGGCAGTGAAACTGAAGTTATCTCAAAAGAAAATTACCTCTCGTTTGTGGGACTTGATATTTGAAATGGACAGGCTACCTCACCTCGCCAGCATCACATCCCCCCCAAATCGCTCCGGTTTCCCATCCGGAAATTCAATCTCCGCCTCCCACAGATACACGCCAAAATCGACCCGCTTTCCCCGTGCCGTGCCGTCCCATCCGGCGGCAGGATCGTTCACCTGCCCGTCCGTTTTTTCAAAAATCATCCCGCCCCAGCGGTCATACACTCGCAGGTGTTTGATCAAAAAGTTGCCGGCTGCCTGCGGGTAAAATGTGTCGTTGAGGCCGTCGCCGTTGGGGCTGAAGGCATTCGGGAAAAATATTTTCCGGGTCTCGTTAACGGTTACGTTCAACTCGTCTGTGGCTGTGCAGCCGTTCGCATCGGTGACGGTAACCGAGAAGGTGGCCGGTGTCAGCAACTCCGCCTGCGGATTCGGGCAGGCGGTGCAGCCGAGCGTTGCGCCGGAGGCGCTCCAAAAAAAAGCGGGCATACCGGTGGCGTTGGTGGAGTAAGTCAGCGTGATCGTTTGACCGAAAGGCACGGTAAGGTCGTTGCCGAGGTTGATGGTTGGCGGTGTGGCCAGTTCCACGAGCACGGTGTCCCGGTAGATGCCACAGTCG
The DNA here is from genome assembly GCA_030147525.1 of Bacteroidota bacterium. Classification (GTDB taxonomy): domain Bacteria; phylum Bacteroidota; class Bacteroidia; order Chitinophagales; family Saprospiraceae; genus UBA6168. Next base: position 131,355 of record JASBVF010000002.1, on the reverse strand, counting down.
CCCTGCACTTCCACCCAGTGCAGGCCCGGCTCGCTAACGGTGGTAGTGGCAGTGGTAGCGCCGTTGCTCCAGAGGTAACTTTGCCCACCTGCGGCGGCGGTGAGCGTGGCAACGCTGCCGGGGCAGATTTTCGGCTCTCGTTCGAGGATGACGCTGCCCGTGTCTGCTACGGTGAGCGGGGTCGGGTCGTCAATTACGAACGTCCGGGGGTTGTCGGATGGCAAATCGACGCCCAGCCCAAGCGGCAGCCCGCTCGTCCAGGCCTGCCCGGCGTAGGTGCCTGAAAATTCGCCCACGTTTACCCGGATGGAAAAAAAGTTGGAGTCGAGCAGGACTTCCATTCCGCTGATTTCCAGTGTGTTAGTTCCAAAACCGTCGATCGTGCCGGAGGACGGCAGCGCCTTCACGACGTCCTTCACGACGAAGGTGGGCGGGAATTCATCCTCCATCGTAAGCTGGCCGTAGGGGATGCCGGCGGTGTTGTGAAACTGGTAAGTCACCGTCACGTCGCTGCACGGTACGACGAATTCGGGTTCGATTTTTTTATATAACTCGATGCGGTAGGGGCAGGAGCAGCCGTCCGTTGTGCTGCCGCCGGGACCTTCGAAATATTTTTTTACCGTGCCGTTGAATTTGTTGAAAAATACGAGCCGCTCGTTCTGGTCGCCGCCGCTGTCCACACCGTAGAGGTTGCCCCAGCGGTCAAAAAACAAGGCTCCGAGTGCTCCGAGCTGGGCCTGTGGTTCGTAGTGGATGCTGGTCACGTTGCCGCCGGTTGTCAACTTCACCAGCCGTTTTTTGATTTCATCAAAACCGACAAAACTGCCAAAAACGGGGTCGATGGCCATGTCGGCGATGCGAACCGGTTCATCGCTCACGATGGAAGCCAGCCCGGCGTAGTGCGGCGGTTGGAGGTTGATCGTGTAGAGTGCTTTGTCGTTGCCGCCCGGCTCCCGGCCGATGACGAGCAATGCGCCGCCCTGCGGTCTGACATCACCGGCGAAGTATTCAAGGTTCTGGTCAAGGTTTGGCGGCACGCCGAGGTTTTGGACGATGCCGTCGGAGCCGATGCGGATCAGGTTCAGGGAGAATCTTTCGAGGCCGTAGATGAAATTATCCCGCACGTTGTAGCCAATCGCCGTGATCTTGTGAGCAATGTCCGGAGCGACGGTCGAAATGACCGGCTGAGCTTTCAGGCTGCTGTCTTTTGAAATGCCGAGCAGCAGGCTGGAATTGGGGCCGTTGGAAGCTACGAAGTACAGTTTCCCGTCGCACTCGAACGGCTGCTGTGCCCCAACTTGCACGGTAAGGCAGGCAAAGCAGCATATTTTGATCAAAAAACGGAGGGTAAAAGCTGGCATGGCGGCAGTTTTTTCATTGGTTCCTAAAATTAGGCGGTTTTTTGAAAAATGGGAAACTGCGCCCGGCGGGAATGGTTTTGGAAATTGAATAATTGCAAGAATTTCAATTTACTTCACCATCAGCTTCCCGCTACCAACCCACTTCCCGTCTTTTTCAATTTTGAAAAAGTACACCCCGCTCGCCAGCTCGCCCCGCCGGAACTCGAAGCCCGTGCCGAAGGTCCGTTCCTCCCGCAGCACCTGCCCGGCGGTGTTGGTCAAAATGAGGCGCAGGTTACCCGGTTCGATACCTTCCACTTGCAGCAAGGCGCTATTCGTCAGCGGGTTAGGCAGGATGTGGATTTGGTTTTTTGGTGAAAAAACAGGCGGCGTCGTTCCCACCAGCGTCCACGGGAAAACCTGCCCGATGCGGTGGATGGTCGTGTTCGTTTGGATGGGAGCGTTGAAGTCGAAGTAGATCAGCGCCGAGTTGGCGATCACGTTGCCCCAGCCCAGCCCCGGCCGCTGCGATACCCGGAAGCGGACGAAGCCGTGCGAGCCGGGTTCGTTGGTCGTGCTGTCCGGCAGCAGGATGTTTTCAAACGTGAAAATCAGCCAGCCCTCCGGTGAAATCGAATACTTGTGCGGATGGCTCGAAGCGCCGGGCCGCACGGTGGCGAGGTCGAGTTCCGGCGGCAGCACATCCACCACCACGACCTTGAAGGCCGTGTCCGTGCCCGTGTTCTGGAAGCGGAGCAGGTACTCGATGTCCGTGCCGGGTTCGATGAGGTGCTGTTCGGTGAAGCCTTCGGGGAAGGCCGTTTTGTCGTTCGGGTCGTAGCTGCCGATATTGGGCTGGCAGTCCACGTCCACGAAGGGGTTGGGGTTGCCGGTGGGCCACTGGATGAAAAAACCGAGGCTCATCCAGCCGCCGCAGCCCTCGATGGTCGCCCCGACGGAGGCCGTGCCGCTGGGGTGCTCCGGCGACTGCTGCGCTTCGAGGTGGAAGGTGGCGCCGTTGGCCGGCACGGTGACGGTGGTGGTCTGGCCGCTGTTGAGCTGAAAATCGCCCTGCAACAGCACGATCTGGTCTTCGATGATGATGTAGTCGAGCGGTTGGGCCATGTTGCCAGTGCCCGTGTTGGTGATGATGAAAACGACCGAATCGCCCGCACATTCCACATCCACCTCAATGCTGGAGCCGTCCCAGGCGGCGTTCGTGGGGATGCACAGCGAATCGGGGAAAATGTGCGCCTCGGTGCAGTGCGTCTGCCCCAGCACCGTCGAGTCGCAGTCGAGGTAGGCGGTGATCTGGAAGTCGCCGCATTCGTTCACCGCCACGTCGCCGAGGTCGAAAGTGAGCGTGTTTCCGTTTTGCGTTGAAAAAGGAATGGTCGAGGATTGATAGGTCAAAAACGGATCGAGCGTGACCTCCACGTAGGCATCTTCCGCCGTCACCGTGCCGTAGTTGCAGTAGTGGACGGCGTAGGTATTGTCGAAGCAACGGCGGAGGAAGGGGGCGGAAATGTCCACTTCGAGGTAGGGGCATTCCTCGTCCACCTGCACGGGAAAGTCGAGCGCCAGCGTATCGTAAAACGCTGAAATCGTGACACTTGCGGGGCTGTTGCATACGTCCCAGTACGGTCCCGGCGGCGTGACGGTGATCTGGTAGCTGCCCGTGTCCACCGGCAGGGTGAAGTGACCGTTGGCATCGGTCAGGGTGGCGAAGGAGTAGTTGCCGGTAGCCTGGACGAGCCAGTTGGCGAGGGCGGGTTCGGTGGGGTCGGGAAGGCAGTCGGATTGGGAGTCAATGTGGACGTGGCCTTCGAGTGTGGAGCCGTAAATGTTTCCCAAAGAATCGGTCTTAATTAGGAGCAAATCTCTTGGAGCAGAACTTGCGGGAAGATTTTTTTGTCCTGTAATTATTAGGTTTTTGTTTGAGTCGATTATCATGCTAAAACTTACTTCATCATGTAATAAATCGCCATAATTCCTTTCCCAGATTACATTCCCTTCAAAGTCCGTTTTTAGTAGTAATACTTGCCAGTTAGCTAATCCAGGTGATTTAGAATTACCTGCAATGATCAGACTTTCGTTGTCAATGATCATGTCACTGAAAATCATACTTTTGTCTGGCTGGCCAATACTTTTTTCCCATATTAAACTGCCATCTGAACTTATTTTTGTTAGATAAATCTCTGCTTGAGTTCCGTTTGATGCGTGTCCCGCAAGAATGTAGGAACTATCGGGGCATGCAACTACCTTTCTTACTCCACGGCCATTAACTGATTGCCCAATTTCAAGTTCCCACAGGATATTCCCTGCCATGTCAATTTTTATCGCTAATGGATAGGACAGGGTGTCTACTTTGTTACCTACGAGAATGTATGAGGAGTCAAATGTTTGAAGAGCGTTGTGAAGGTATATTTTATCAAACCCGAATGGTGGAGGAAAGGGTTTGTACCATTCCAAAGAACCATCAATGTCGATTTTAACTACAATTCCTTGATTACCTGTTGTTGTGTAGCCAGCATATCCAGTTATTAAAAACCCTCCATCCCAAGTTTCAATTAATCCAATCATAGCCTCCCACTTATCGGGAATTAGTTCATACGGTTTTGACCACAATTCATCTCCCTGATTATTAAGCTTGGAAAGAAAAATCTGGCTTTCACTCCCTCCGGAGTCACCACCAATTATTATGTTATCATCTTGAGTTTTTATGAAATTTTTACCAATCCGGCTGAAACCATCGACATAGTTTTTTAACCATAGTAAGGTACCTAATGTGTCAATTTTCATTAAAACTGTTGAATCCACGTGATCTCCAAAAGAATCGAACAAATGACTAAGTACAAGATAATCTCTATCATTTGTTTCTATCGTTTTAGGAATCCATGGAGTAGCACCACCATGATTTTTAATTCCTCCATATGTCCTTAACCACCCCTGCCCCTGCCCCTGCAAAGCAAAAACCAGCGCTCCCAGCGCCAGTACAAATCGCATCATTTTCATAGCCTTACCATTGTTGAAATTGAAAATTGCCAACCGTTTCATGTCTTGTGTTTTTTCGGTGAAAAGGGTTTTTTTCCTTCGGTTTTAAGGACGGTACAAAAGTGCGGGGCGGCGTTTAGCTTTGCAAAGACAAAATCGGGGTTTTTTCAAGATTATTTTTTTGAAAAAAATTTTAGACCGTTGATTTTCAGTTAAATAAAGTAAAATTGTTTCAAAAAAATTAACTTGCTTCGCAATCGAAAATTCCAAATCGTAAATCGCAAATGCAATCCAGCCGACTCCTCGAACTCCTCCGCACCCTCACCCCTGCCGAACTCACCGCCTTCGGCAAGTACCTCCGCTCGCCTTTCTTTAATCACCGGGACGACGTGGTGCGACTGTTCGATTATTTTTTTGAAAAAAAAGAGGCACGGACGGCGGGTGTTTTTGATAAAAAAACGGTGTTCGATAGCATTTTTCCCGGTGAAAAATTTGACCAAAAGCAACTCAGCTACGCCATGTCCTTTCTCTACCAGGCGGCGCAGAATTTTCTGGTTTACAACGAGTTGATGGGCGGCGGCGAGGCGGCGTTTCAAATCCATCTCGCCCGTGCGATGCGCAGGCGGGGTCTTTCCCGGCCCTTCGAAACGGCGCTGAAAAAGGCGGAGGACGCCCTCGCCAACCAGCCTCACCGCAACACGGATTTCCACTACCTCAGCCACCTGCTCCACCTTGAAAAGTACGAATCGGGGGTGAGCGAACGGCGCACTGCCTCCCGCAGTTTCCAGGAGATGGCCGGTGAAACGGACCTGTATTTCATCGCTACCAAACTGCGGCAGGGCTGCACGGCGCTCATGCACAAGGCTGTCTCGGAGACCAGCTACCGCCTCGACCTGCTCGGCGAGGTGTTGACGCAGGTGGAGCGGCAGGAGTTGCAGTCGGTGCCGGCCATCGGCATTTTTTACTATGCCTACCGGGCGCTGACGGAGGAGGATTCGAAGCCCTGGTTCGGGTGTCTGCGGGAGGAGATGCGGCAACATTTTCAGCAGTTCCCGAAGGCGGAAATGCGGGACATTTACACGCTGGCTGTGAACTACTGCATCCGGCAGATCAACACGCAGCGGGAAGCGGGCGGGCATGAATTTTACCTGCGGCAAGTGTTTGAAATTTACCGGGAAGGCCTTGAAAATGAAGTGTTTACGGATGGCGGCGTGCTCTCCCGTTTCACCTACAACAACATCGCCAACGCCGGGCTGGGCCTGAAAGCTTTCGACTGGGTGGAGGATTTTTTAAAAAAATACAGGGACTCGCTGGAGTCACGCCACCGGGAGAGCGCTTACCTGTTCAACCTCGCCTCGCTGCACTTCCGCCGCTCGGACTACGGCCGGGTGCTGGAGCTGCTCACGCAAACGGAATTCGACGACCTGCTGCACCAGCTCGATGCCCGCCGCATGCTGCTGCGCAGCTACTTCGAACTCGGCGAACTCACCGCTCTCGACTCGTTGCTCGATAGTTTCCAGGCTTTCCTGCGCCGCCGCCGGGACGTGGGCTACCTGCGGCAGAATTACCTGAACCTGATCCGTTTCACCAAAAAACTGCTGCAAACACCGGCAGGCGACCGGGCGGCGAGGGAAAAATTGCGGAGCGAAATCATGGAGGCGAAGGCGCTGGCGGAGCGGGAGTGGTTGTTGGGGAAGGTGTGAGTTAGGCTTTCCGTTTCCAGACTATTGTTTTTGCCATTCACGGAACATTTTGAAGGCTGTTTCATTCGTGATGGTATCGCTGAGGTCTTCATCTTGCTCAGCTTTTTCGAGGGCTTCGATCACTTCGGGCGGCAGGTCGTCGAGTGCGTCCACTTTTTTCAGGATTTCAACACAACTTTCCAGCATCCGCCGAAGCAACTCGACGTCTTCAACTTCTGAAAGCAGGCTGACGAAAGCGCCACGTAATTCCAGTGCATTCATTTTGAAATTTTTTTTACAAAAATAACAAAGGCGAAGGAGTTTTGCTCACTTCAATTTTGTGCCGGTTAAACCGGTTTTTATTCCGACCCCGGCTGTTTAATCTCAAACTTCTCCTCGCTCTTCGCCTTCCGTACCATCTCCCGCACGTCCGCCAGTAGTTTTTTAGCGTCGTAGATGATGCCGTCCTTCACGGTGTATTTCACGCCACCGGCCCGGATGGCTTCGTTGTTTTCGTTCAATTTTACAGCGCCGGTGCCGTAGAGTACCTGCAAATTGGCCAGCGGATTTTCCTCCACGATCACGAAGTCGGCGAGTTTACCCACCTGCACCGTTCCGATCTGGTCGGCCATGCCGAGCGCTTCAGCGCCGTTGAGTGTGGCGGATTGGATGACTTCGAGCGGGTGAAAACCGGCCTCCCGCAGCAGTTCCAGTTCCCGGATGTAGGCGAAGCCGTAGAGCTGGTAGATGAAACCGCTGTCGGAACCGGCGGTGACCCGCCCGCCCCGGTTTTTGTACTCGTTGATGAAGGTCATCCAGAGGCGGTAGTTTTCCTTCCAGGCGACCTCCTGCTCGGTGCCCCAGTTGAACCAGTAGCTGCCGTGCGAGATGCGGTTCGGAGCGTAAAACCGCCAGAGCGAAGGCAGCGTGTACTCCTCGTGCCACTCGGCCCGGCGAGCCCGGTGCAGGTCACGGTTGGCTTCGTAAATGTTGAACGTGGGGTCGAGGGTGAAATCGAGGTCGAGCAGTTCCTGCATGACCTTGTTCCAATGATCGGAGTAAGGCGGGGCGGCCTGTTTCCAGAGTTTGCCGGCCTCCTCGAAGCGGTTTTGTTCGTTGAGGTAGTTGTAGCCGGGCGGGTAGTGCTGCACGGTTCGGTCGGCGAAGAGGGCTTCGGGCAGGCCGTACCAGTGTTCCATCGAGGTGAGGCCGGCACGGGCGGAGTTGAGCACGTTCCAGCCGGCGACGTCCATCTGGGCGTGGTGACAGGCGGAGCGCAGGCCAAGTTTTTTATTTTCATCCAAAGCGGCCGCCATGATCTCCGGGGCTGCGCCGAAAAATTTGATGCCGTCAGCGCCCCGTTTGGCGTTTTCACGAACCCATGCACGGGCGGCTTCCGGGGTGGTCGGGTACTCGCCGTCGCCCTGCCCGAAAACGGTGTAGGCTTCAAGGCGGGGAGCGGTGATTTTATTCTCGGCGCTTAGTTTTTTTTGGTCTAAAACCCAATCCAGCCCATTGCCGCAGGCGGGGTCCCGGACGGTGGTGATGCCGTGTCCCATCCAGAGTTTGAAAACGTATTCGGCGTCAGCGCCCTGCGCACGGCCGCCGATGTGGCCGTGCAGGTCCACGAAACCGGGCAGGAGGTACATGCCTTCGCAGTTGAGTTCATGGCCGCCGGGTTTTAGTTTCGGGCGGCCTGCCGTGTCGATGGGCACACCGGGGTAGCCGACGTTTTTGATCGCTGTGATTTTGTTTTGCTCCACTACGATGTCCACCGGGCCGATGGGCGGTGCGCAGTTGCCGTTGATGAGGGTGACGCCACGGATGATGAGTTGAGTGTAGGGGCCGTCGCCTTCAGAGCGGGGCGGGGCTTTAGCGACCTGGGCGGTGGCGGTTTTACATAAAAAAAGGAAAGCGAACAGGATTGAAAGTTGATTGATGCTGGCCATAGTTGTCTCTCGTTTTAAATTTTCCCAAAGCAAACAAATTTCTGTTGCCGGGCAAAATATTGAGCACAGCCCAATTTATTTCACATGAAATTTTGTCTAACCCTTTTCACTTCGGTCTTTCCGCTGGAAAGGCCTGAAACACAGGCGGCCCGGCCATCAATTTCTTCGAAACCAGATGCTAAAAAAGCTTTTCATTTTTTTCCCACCGGCAAGCTTCTATCTTTGTCCGGCAAATTCCACATCCTTACCTGGGGCACAATTTTTGACCATTACTTACCAGCATTTAAACAAGCAGCTGAACAGACACATGTGCTCAAACCCTGCCATTGCAAAAACGGCACGTATTTTCTATTTAAAAGATCGAATTCCGTACGGCTCAAAGCTGGCGGAAGCATCCCCCCGCATCACTAAATTCACCCATTGGATGAAACCATTGCGATATTCCTACAAGTTTGGCGCCTTGTCAAACCGGCTCCGGCAGAGCATGGCTCTGAGGAAATGGCTATTGGTTTGGATTTTATTTTCCTTCTTTTTTGAAATGCCGGCCAATGCCCAGCAGGAGCCGCAGTTTACTAGTTACATGTTCAATACGCTGGTGTACAATCCGGGCTACACCGGTAGCCGGGAATATCTTTCAGCGGTTGCACTTTACCGGGACCAGTGGTTTGGGTGGGGCGAAGGCGGAGGTTATGACGGCAGGCCAGTGACGCAAACTTTTTCGCTGCACTCGCCGGTGAACAGGAAAGTAGGGCTGGGGGTGAACTTTGTGAACGACCGTATCGGCGCCCGCCAGACTACGCTTGCCAGTCTGCTCTACGCCTACCGCATTGCATTTGGAAATGGAACGCTTTCGCTCGGCATGCAGGCTGGTGTCATGAATTGGAGAGCCGACTGGGATAACCTGAGTTTCAAGGACGCCCGTGAACTGGACAATGCCTTCAAAGGCGCAAACCCAACGCTTTGGGTACCCGACTTCGGCGCCGGAGCTTTTTTTTATACCGAAAAATTTTACGCCGGGGTTTCCATCCCTCATCTTGCCCACTTTAACCTGCGAAGCCTCGCTGCAGAAGAAGAAGATTTTATCCGGAAATGGGCCAAAACCTACCGGCATTTTTACATCACCTCCGGAGGGGCCATCCCGCTCAGGGGGGAAGGCCTGGTTCTCAAACCTTCATTTTTGATTAAAAGCGTAGGCTTTTTCAATGAATTTTTCAAACAGGGAAGCCTGGTCAGGGAGATTGGAGGGCCTGCCACATTTGACGTTGATTTATCCTTGCTTTTTCAGCAAAAACTGTGGATCGGCGCTTCCTTCCGCTCTGCTTTCGCCGCATTTTCACAACCTGCGAACAGTCCCAAACGAAGCAGTGCCGACTCCTTTGATATCTGGACGGCGGTTTACCTGAAAAACGGCCTTCGTATCGGCATGGCCTACGACTACCCGCTTGGTGCTATCACGCCTTACACCTACGGTTCCTTCGAACTGATGCTGGGGTATGATTTTCTGAGGGAGGTGGACAAGGCCAGCCATCCGAGGTATTTTTAATCTTACTCAATTTTTACTTTTAAACTGATCTCAGGGTGTTTGCCCGGCGCCGTAACGGCGTTCAATACTTCGAATTTCAGCTCAAATTCGGGTAGTTGCTCCAGTGTTTTTACCGAAATTTTTGTCGTTTCGTTGGGGTGCAACATGACGATGCCGGCATCGTCGTGAAAGGTAAAACCGCTTTGGTTGGCCAGGATGAAATTTGCATCGCTGTCATTTTTTAAAACGACGGTGACGACAGAAGAAGGTCCCTGATAATCAGCGCTTTGTACGGTGATGGAAGCTTGAATGAGCGGTAGCAAATGTTCGCTTCTGCCGACCATCGTGTTGTTGTGCCAGGCCACCGTTCGCCGGTCGAACAGCGCCTCTTTGATGGCATCAGCGGTTTTTTCCTTCGCAAAAACCAGCGTGACGGGGCGGTGTCCGCCTTCGGCAATTTTAAAAGTCCAGTCCACCAATTCGTGGATGTCGGAGGTGCCCATGATCGTCAGATTGTTGTCGAGGGCGATTTGCAACGCCTCGTCTGAGTAAGTGACTTCGTTAACGACTTCGATGCCGTGGAGCAGGCCTTCGGCGATGAGTTGTCGGTGCATATCCGTCAGCGTGGCGATGCCATTTTTTTGCTGCGCAACCCAGTTTGGGTGATTCCAAAATGTGAAAGCGCCCTGCCGGCGGGCTTCCCGGTACACGGCGAGCGGGTCGTCTTGCAGCAGTTTGTTGGCATCCGTGATGAAAATGGCGTTTGCGTGGCCAGGCGGCATGTCACGGGTGATTTCGGAGCCCGGCACGACGAGTACGTTGTAAGGCCGGGCATATTTTTCAGCCAGCTGGTAAGCTCTGTTTCTGTCCGGATGAGGGATATCATCTTTGTGCGGCTGGTATTCCAGGTGTTCGGTGAGCGAAATGGCATCGAGGCTGTCACGGGCTGCTTCCTGCACCCGTATGTCGGGCCAGACGCTGCCGTCAGAAAATACGCTGTGGATGTGAAAATCAGTAACAAGCGTCTGATAACCAGGCACATCAGGAAAATGGATGGCCCGGTCGTGTACATGGGAATGTGGTTGGGCAAATATCCCGCAGGTGAAAAAAAGCAGGACAGGTACGATTAACTTTTCCATTGATTTTTCATTTTGATATCCGGTAAAGGTAGTTAGTTGTCGGATTTCGGGCATGAGGCCGGGGTTTTCATTTTGTAAAAATAAAAACCGGTTTTGCCAAAATTGATAACTTGGCCGCATCATGAAACTGCATCGTCCACTCGTCAACGCCGTAGCGGAAGCACTGGCTGAAATATTCAAGCAAGGCAAATACGCTGACAAGGTCATCGAACGCCTGCTCAAGTCCAATCCTCGGTGGGGTAGCCGGGATCGGTCTTTCATTGCTGAAAATGTGTACGAAATGGTGCGCTGGTGGCGGCTGCTTTTGGAAATTGGAAATTGGGAAATTGGAAATTCGCATGAACTGGCAGAGAAAGATTTCGTGCGGTTGCTCGGTGTGAATCTGATATTGAAAAATGAAAAACTGCCCGACTGGGAGGAGTTTGAGGGGCTTTCCGCCGATGAAATTTTTCAACAAAAGAAACAGCTGGAAAGCGAAAGAAGAATCATTCAATCCATCCCGGACTGGCTGGATGAGGCAGCGGAGGCGGAGTTAGGCAGTGCGTGGGATGCTGAAATCCGGGCGCTTAACGAACCGGCCGATGTGGTGATTCGAGCCAATTCGTTGAAGACCAGCCCGGCTGACCTGAAAATGCAGTTGGCGCAGGCAGGCTGGGAAACCACTGAAACCTCGCTCTCGCCGGTTGCGCTGGTGTTGAAGAGACGGGGTAATATTTTTCAAAGCCCACTTTTCAAAAAAGGATTTTTTGAAGTGCAGGATGCAGGCTCGCAGTGTATCGCTCCATTTTTGCGGGCTGAGCCGGGGATGCGGGTCATCGATGCCTGTGCCGGAGCTGGTGGCAAGACGCTTCACCTCGCCGCCATGATGGAAAACAAAGGCAGCATCATTGCCCTCGATACGGAAGCGTGGAAATTGGAAGAGCTGAAACGTCGTGCCCGACGCAACGGCGTTCACATCGTACAGGCTCGCCCGATTGAGTCTTCGAAAACCATCAAAAGATTGCACAATTCTGCAGACCGTCTGCTGCTCGACGTGCCTTGCTCCGGGCTTGGCGTGCTGCGCCGGAACCCGGATGCGAAGTGGAAACTTTCATCGGAATTCCTTGAAAATGTGAAGATTACGCAGGCTTCCATTCTTGAAAATTATTCAAAAATGGTTAAGGTTGGCGGACAGTTGGTGTATGCCACATGCAGCATTTTACCTTCGGAAAACGAACGGCAGGTAGAAAAATTTCTGGCCTCACATCCTGGCTTCGAGCTGCTGGAAGAGCGTAAAATCTCACCGGCGCAGGATGGCTTTGACGGATTTTTCATGGCGCTGCTGGAGCGCAAATCGTAATACCCTCCAATCCTCCAATCCTTCAATCCTTCAATCCCCCCAAAGCCTCCAGATAATTTTCAACGAACTCATCGACCATCTTCCTTCGGTATTGCATGATGAACCGAGGGTGGGAGAGGGGTACTATTTTTTCAAAAAAGCCCTCCTGCTCGTTGAATTTTGATAAAAACTTGAAGTTTTTTCCCTCGCCAAGGCAAAAGCAAACCTTTTTGTTCATGCCGAGCTTCAGCAGTCCGTTCAGGTGAAAACGGATGAAGGGGAGCATGGCCTCCTGCAGCGGTTTTTCGTCGTAGTAATTGTAGTTTTTCCCGCCTTTCACAAATCCAAACGGGACGACGGAGTTGATGAAAAACCGCTGATAAAAATCCTCAACGCTGCCAAAAGCATGCACCACCTTGTAAATGAACTGAGCAGAAAGTTCCTCTCTTTTGTGAAATGAGTTTTTGATATCGCATTCCTGTTCAAGGTGCACCGGATCAGTGAATGCGACATTGGTGACGCCTGCCCCGAAGCGGCCAGGGTTGATGCCGAGGATCAATGTCCGTGATTGGATATCAGCGTAATATTTATCGAGAAAAAGTTCGAAAACCCTTTTGGTTTCAGGGTTTTCGCTGAGTGGCAGCAGCCATTCGACTTCATCCGGCAGTGCGGGAAGATGTTTGGAGAGTTGATCAAAGTGTTGTTTGAGGGATGCGTTTAGCTGCGTCATGTGATTGGGTTTGCGTGAGCTTCAAAGGTAACAGGATCGGTTGGGTGGAGGCATCCGGCGATTAAAAAATAAATTTTTTTGGCGTCAGTAATCAGGCCGGGTTATTTATGTTTTTGATAATCAATATTTTAAACATTGAATCCGGCGCCGGATGGCAGTTTTTTTAAACTCCTGCCGTTTTAGGAGAGGTTTTTGCCTGAAAACAATGACGATATTTAAACGACTAAACACAAAAACGTTTGAAGCGCAGTGTTACCAGCTCTGCGCTTTTTTTTGCCATTCTTCCCTGAAAAAAGGACAATCGTCCATGTCTGTACCTGCCAAACAGGGAAAATTTTACCTTTGCGCAACTTTTGAAAACGGGAACTTGCGGGCGTGATTTGCACCGGAGGCTTTCCAGACAAATAGCTGACACCCTTTTTCACTGTCATTTGTTAGAGGTCTTTGTTCACCGGTGTTAAAAATCTGCCGGCGTCCAACGATCACCGTTTGACAATCATCTTTCAGCAATCAACATTCAATAACCAATTAATGGACAGAAATACACTCATCGGTTTTCTTCTCATTTTCGGCTTGCTCATCGCCATGCAGATTTTCATGGCGCCCGAACAAAAGGCATTGGAGGCCGAACGGCAGGCAAAACTTGACTCGCTTCGTCAATTAGAGCAGGCAAGAGCCGACAGCCTTGCGCAACTGCAAAACATCGAAGTGCCAGACTCCGTACTCCAGGACTCTGCGGCCCTGGCTCAGCAGCAAATGCAGGTTTCCGGCGAGTATGGTGCGTTTGCTCCAGCTGCCATCGGGCAGGAAAAAATTGAAGTGCTGGAAAACGACGTGATGCGCATCCTTTTTACCAACAAGGGCGGGCGCATCAAAGAAGTTGAACTCAAAGAGCATTTTAAAGTGCTGCTGGACTCAAACCACAATGAAATCAAGCTTCCGCTGAAATTGCTGGAAGATGATAAAAACCGCTTTGAGTACATGCTGCCGGTGGCTGGTGTGGCTGGCAAACTGAGCAGTGAAAGGCTGTTTTTCAAACCTTTGAAAGAAGATAAAAATACGATCGTCTTCCGGGCGGAGGCTGGTGCCGGCCGCTATTTCGAGCAGGTTTACAAGGTAGAGCCCGGCAGCTATGCCGTGCAGTACCAGCTGCGTTTCAAAGGCCTCGAAAGTGTTCTTGACCAGACTGACGGTGCGCTCCAACTCCGCTGGATCAACTACCTCGACAAACTGGAGCAAAACGATCAATACGAGCGGAATTATACGACAGTTTATTACAAACCTGTTGAAGATGACTATGATTACTGCTCCTGTACTTCCAGTGACCAGGAAGATCTTTCCGGCCAGAAAGTGAAGTGGGTAGCGCATTCCAACCAGTTTTTCGCCAGTGTGCTGATGACAAAAGAAGCACCTTTCAAAGGTGGTACTTTCACAACGGAAGTGCTGGAACCGGAAAACGACGACCTAAAAAAGTTGATTACTGACATCCAGGTCCCGTTTGGCGAGCAGGAGGTCTATCCCATGGAATTTTACCTTGGACCCAAAGATTTCGAATCGCTGCGGGCGTACGGCTCAGAGTTGGAAGATATCATTCCGTTTGGTACCAGCATCATCGGTACTGCAAACCGTTGGATCGTCAGGCCGCTGTTTAACTTCCTGCATTCTTTTATCGGCGTGAAAGGTATCGTGATTCTTGCGCTTACGTTGATAGTAAAATTGTTGCTTTATCCGCTGAGTTACAAGATGTTGCATTCGCAGGCAAAAATGGCTGCCCTCAAACCCCAGCTCAACGCATTGCGTGAAAAACACAAGGATGACCAGACGCAAATTCAAATGGAAAGCATGAAAATGTACCGGGAATTTGGAGTCAATCCTCTGGGCGGCTGTATGCCGGTCGTGTTGCAGATGCCGGTGTGGCTGGCGTTGTACCGGTTTTTCCCGGCATCGATTGAGTTCCGACAGGCGAATTTCCTCTGGGCAACGGACCTTTCGAGCTATGATGCTGCATTTTGGCTTCCATTCGAAATTCCTTTTTATGGCCAGCACGTCAGCCTTTTTACCCTGCTGTGGGCCGTTACGACGGTGCTTTACACCCACTACAACATGCAGCAGATGGACATGGCCAGCATGGGTGGCGGTGGCGCCAACGCCAAGATGATGAAGTGGATGCAGTATCTCATGCCGCTGTTCTTCCTGTTTTTCTTCAATAACTTCGCTTCCGGTCTGACCTGTTACCTTGTTTTTAGTAATATCCTTAACGTGACGCAGACGCTCGTGACCAAAAACTTCATCATTGATCACGATAAAATAAAGGAACAACTCGAAGCTTATCGGAAGAAACCAAAGAAAAAAGGCGGATTCCAGGCCCGTTTGGAGGAAGCGCTGAAACAACAGCAAGCCGTTGCCGCTCAACGGGAAGCTGCCGCTAAGTCAAAAAAGAAGAAGTAATTCCGGCAGACACAATTGTCAAATCCGGGTTATCTTCGCTGGAAGCGTCCAAAGTTTGCCTGCCAACAAACTTTGGACGCTTCGACACGAAACAAACTGATTATGAAAACCAACATCCTTCTCCTTGCCATTTTTTTAGTTGCTGCCGCAATGACTTCCTGCCACCGTAAACAGGCAGAAAACGTTGGAAATACTGAGCCCGCCGAAGTGGTCAAACCCAAGCCAGAACCACCAGCTGCGGAACCTGCAGAGGAGGCATATCAATTTGCAGGCTACCAGAAAACACCCTGCTACGGTACCTGTCCGGTTTACCAGGTACAGATTTTCTCGGATGGCAAAGCGACCTGGTACGGCCGGATGAACGTTGAGCGAAAAGGCTGGTACGAAGGCATGGTGAAAGAAAGTGATCTTAAAAGAATCAGGGAAAAGGTACACGAAGTGAAATTTCTCGATTTCGAAAATCAATACCCCACCGGTGTGAAAGTTGCCGACCTGCCAACGACTGTCATTTACATCCGGATCGGCGATATGGAAAAAACCGTCAAGGATACGCACGACGCCCCGGAAAAACTGAAAGAATTCGAAAAGTTCATGGAAGACCTGATCGAGACGATTGCCTGGCGGCCCAGCGAAAACAAGGATTGATGTTGCCAGTTTCAAAGAAAAATAAAACGGGTGCTGTGAAATAGAAATCGCAGCACCCGTTTTTTTTTAAGCTCACGCAAGCGCCTTTAAATCCGGTGCTAAAAAAGCCCTCCTTGCTTCTACCGACATCATCCGCTCTTTCGAGTAGTATTCCAGCCAGATGTTGCGCTCCACCATATTTTCATCAAAAATCAGATCGTCCAGCGTTTCCTGATTCCAATGCACCCTGCCGTCTTTCCCGGTGAAATGCTTTTTCAAAAGCCAAAGCCAAAACACCGTCATCGTTTCATGGTAACCGTTGTGGTCGTCGTTGACACCGCCCACGGATTCGTTGTAACGGCATAGCCGCCGGCGCATTTCAGGCAGTGCTTTTTCGTTAAAATGAGCAAGCAGATAAAGGCCGGTAATCAGGTGTGCTTCGTGCGTCCATTCTGATTTTGGAAGGGTGCAATTGGTGAAACCTTCGACCAATTGCTTAGCGCTGGAGATAGGAAAAAGGCAGTCTTCAGACATGTGGTTGACCGATGTGAAAATTGAAAATCAGGAATGGGGCTTTAGCCGTAAGTCGTTGATAATCAAAAACTAAAACCCGATTCCTGATGTCCGATTTTTTTAATTTCCACCCAGGATCAGGGGTAAACCATCGCCACCGCCTCCCACGACAATCACTTTTGTGTTCGTGGATTCGGAAAGCTTCAGGGTGGCTTCGATTCCCTTGTCTTTCAGGATTTTATCCGTCAAACTGGCATTGAGAATCTGGTTGGACCTCGATTTGGCTTCCGCCTCGATGATTTTCCGTTCGGCCTCCTTGCGCTCCTGTTGCAGGATGTATTCGTATTTCAGCGCAAGCTGCTCCGCCTGAATTTTTTCCTCGATGGCATTGACCACCCGCTCCGGCAGCGCAATGTCACGAATCAGGGTCGCCTTCAGCGTCACGAAATTCTTGCTCAGGTTCGATTCGATATCTTTCTGAATCATCGATTGAACTTCTTCCCGCCTGGATGAGTAAAGTTCTTCCGGTTGGAAACGGCCGATCACCTGCCTGACGGCGGAGCGAACTTCCGGACGGACGAGGGAGTTCAGGTAATCTTTACCAAAATTTTCGTGCAGGTAACCGATTTTGTCGTACTCCGGGTGTACACGCACGGTAACATCCACTTTGATAGTCAGACCGTTGCTGGAAAGTACTTCCATTTCTTCTTCGATCTGGTTTTCACGAACGTCATATACGTACATCGAATTCCAGGGTGCAACGACGTGGAAACCGGGAAGAAAAACATTTTCTTTGTCGAGCCCTCCGCTGAACGGACGGAAAATAACGCCACGCTCACCTGCATCAATCGTCAGGAAGGTCGAGCTTGTCAGGATGAGAAAAAGAATGAAGCCGATGAAGGCAAAGACAATGGTTGAGATGGTTTTTTTATTCATTAGTAAGATTTTTAGGTTTTAGTATGATAGTGCTTTCTGGTAAAGCTAATATTTTCCGGCAGGAAAAGTTGTCAGTTTTTGATGAATTCACAAACATGGAAGACGAGTAGGTAAAAAACTGGCAAGAATTCGTTGTGCATCACCTATAATACCTTTTTCTTTGTTCCAATGATGAAATACTGTCTCATAACCCTCACGATTGCCATTTGGCTCTGGGCGCCTGTTTTTTCACAGCCTGCTGCCCCGCAGGACAGCCTGGCCTCCGGTCTCTCTGAAAATGTCAGGCTATTTTCGCTTGAGCCCGCAACTACTTTTCACAAAGGCCGTTTCTGGCTGACCGCCGGCACGGGCGCCGCAGTTTATTCGGGTATTTCCGTAGCATTGTGGCATGCCTGGTACAAGGATTACCCACTTACCCATTTTCATACTTTCAACGACTGGGGTGAGTGGAATGATATGGACAAGGCCGGGCACCTGTTCGCAGCGTATATCGAATGCAATTACGCTTTCAAAGGGGCTAGCTGGACGGGCATGAACCGCCGGTCGGCCATGTGGACGGCTATGGCCGTGGGGACAGGATTGCAGGCAACCATCGAAGTGATGGACGGCTTTTCAGAGGAGTGGGGGTTTTCATTGGGTGATATTGGTTTCAATACGCTGGGTGTTGGACTTTTTGCAGCGCAGGAATTACTCTGGAAAGAGCAGCGGATTTTGATGAAAGTCTCCGGAGTCCGGCCCGACTACTCACAGGAGCCAGTTTTTGCAACGGATGGCACTGATGTCACGACGCTCGACAATCGGGCAGCGGGTCTTTACGGTACCAATTTTTTTCATGTTATTCTAAAAGACTATAATGCACTGACGGTTTGGGGCTCTACCAATATTCACTCGTTTTTGAACAATAAGAAATCGACCCGTTTTCCTAAGTGGCTCAACGTTGCTGCAGGCTACGGTGCCGGCAATATCTACGGTGGCTTCGAAAATAAATGGACGACAGAGGATGGCGCTACTTTTGTTCTCGACCCCGAGGTGTATCCTCGTTACCGGCAGTTTTATCTTTCACCGGATATTGACTGGACAAAAATACCGACCCGGCACCGCTGGCTGAAGTTTACCTTGGGCCTTTTAAACTGGGTAAAGCTACCGGCGCCTGCGCTTGAAATGAACACGCTAGGCAAAATGAAATTTCATTATCTCCATTGGTAAAATCGGAAAAAAGAACATCAGCAAAGGTAATTTTGAACATTTTGTCAAATAGTGACTTATTGAGGGTTATTTTGAAAGCTTTTAAAATTTAATAAATTGGCGCTGACGAAAATGAGTAGTTGATTTTTTCATCTTCAATTCATTTTTTTGCCCTTATTTTGCGCCACCTAACAACCAGAAACGAATTTTTTAAATAATGGATCAAAACGTAACGACAGTTAGATACTCCGATGCAGACCTGGAAGAATTCCGGGCCATCGTTGAGAAGAAGCTGGACACTGCAAAAGAAGAGTTGGGGTATCTGCAGGAGCAAATCCTGGAAATTACCGAAAACAGTGGCGATGACCACGGCGGCGATTGGATGGATGATAGCAGTACCAACAACGATATCGAGTTTTTAAATAACATGGCCATCCGCCAGCGGAAGTACATTCAGGATCTCGAAAATGCACAAGTCCGCATCAAAAATAAAACCTACGGCATCTGCATGGTTACCGGCCAGCTGATCGACAAGCGCAGGCTGCTCGCTGTACCTACCGCTACCAAAAGCGTGGAGGCAAAAACGGCGCTCGCAACCGAGGCGCCCAAGCAAACAGAGAAAAAAGCAGTGCCGCCGGAAGTAAAGGAAAAGGTGGAAAAAGCACCTTCCACACCGAAAATCATCACCAAAGTTATTCGCAAACCGAAAGCTACTCCTCCTGCGAAGCCGGTCAATATTGAAGACGACGATGATCTCGATTTTGACTTCGACAAGGAATACGCTTACGATGGCGGCGGCGACGATGATGCGGACGACGTTGACTTCGACAAGGCTGGTGGCTCGGAAGAGCAGCCGGATGTGTTCGATGACGGCGGCGATGATGGTGGAGATGATGATGACTATTAGTCGTTCGCTGACCGGTAACTGACCAGGTGCCGGGAAGTGACTGACCTGTCTCTTCGAGAATTGAAGCGCAAAAAAATGCGGAATTTTCAATCCTGAAAGTTCCGCATTTTGCATTTTATACTTTTTTGCCCATCAGTATTTTTCCCCAAAAAAGTGGGTTCAAAGCCTTTTTCCGCACATCCATGTCTGTGTACATTTTTGAAATGGTGTCGATGAGCCCCCGGTTTCGTGCGGCCACATTCGCCAGAAAATTAACCAGCCAAGGCCGGGCCATCATCTGCTGCAGGCGGTAGCTGATTTCCATTTCCTTTCCCAGCACCCTTGCTACACGCACGTCGTAGGCTTCCATGAATTTTGCGGAAAAATCATTTTTTTCAAAACACTGCTGCGCCAACTCGGCAGCGATCACGCCGCTGTAAATCGCATTGCCGATACCCTCTCCGCTGAGGGGGTCGATCAGGTGCCCTGCGTCGCCGATCAGCATGAAATGATCGCCGGAAAGCTGCCTTTTTTTCGAGCCGAGTGGAAGCCCGTAGCCGGTGATTTTGCCTTGCAGTTCGGCATTTTTGAATCGTTCCCGCAGTTCAGGATGGCGCTCGAGGAGGTCGGTCAGACCTGTTTTCAGGTTGTAGCGGCGCTTGCTGATGTAGTCTGTGCGCATGCCCAGGCCGACATTGGCGTAGCCGCCCGGCAGCGGGAAAATCCAGAGGTAACCGGGGTTGATTTCTTTCAAAAAATGAAGCTCGATGAAGCCGTCCGGATGCATGCCGGTCACGTTGCGGTAGTAAGCCCGAACAGCGCCGGCGTGGTGTTTTTCATCCTTCTCCAATCCTGCGTGGTGGCGGGAAAAATTGGAGTTGGCGCCATTGGCCACGATGAGGATGCGGGCTTCCACATCAAAGGATTGATCCTTGTTTGAAATGCGGTAACCGGATTCCGTTTTTTCGTAGTTATCGATGGAAATACCCTCGTGCAGCTCAATGTTGTCACGTCGTTTCACTTCATCCACGAGCCAGTTGTCAAAGTCGATTCGTTTGGAAACGTAGCCTTGCTTTTCATCAGTTTTTGGATTGTAGCCAACACGGTAGGGTACTTCCACTACCCGGTTGTTAGGTGAAACAAAACGAATACCCCAAATGTCAGTTTGCATGGACAGGTCGGCATTGAAGCGCTCCATGATGGCCGGATCGATACGCCGGAGAATCGTGGCAGCTTTGCCGCTGATGGCGTCGCCACAGATTTTGTCACGGGGGAAAATTGCTTTGTCAACCAGGATGCAGGGGATGTTCAAATGGCTGAGCTTCAGGGCTGTAGCAGCGCCGCCGGGGCCTGCGCCGACGATGCAGATGTCGGTTTTCTTCATTGCGTGCGTGGGTTGTTTTTTTTAGATGAACGGCGAAAATAAACATTACTCGCCGATTAGCGCCAAAAACTCGTCTTCTGTCAGTATCTGAACAGTGCCCAGTGCCTGGGCTTTTTTCAGCTTACTTCCAGCTGCCTCGCCTGCTACCAGAATATTCAGGTTGCCGCTGACGGCGCTGATGTTTTTGGCGCCGGCGGCTTCGGCTTTGGCCTGTGCCTCCTTGCGTCCCATTCTTGAAAGCGTGCCGGTGAAAAGTATCGTTTTGCCTGCCAGCGGAGCGTCAGCGCTGACGGTTTTCGGGCGGTCTTCTTCCGTTTGTGTCATGTTTACGCCGAGTTCTTCCATTTCACGCAGGAGTTCCACATTTTTTTCATTTTGAAAAAACCTGATGACGTTGTGCGTGAGCACTTTGCCGATGTTGTGGATACGGGTGAAACGCTCTTCATCCCAGTCCTTTAATTCCAGCACATGCCCGATTTCAGCGGCCAGGATTTTACTCGCCTTGATGCCCAGGTGATGAATGCTCAGGCTGTGTAGAAGCCGGTAAATTGGATTTTGTTTGGCTTTCTCGATGGCAGCTTTCAGGTTCGCTGCTGATTTTTCACCGAAGCCATCCAGCTGTGCAATTTGCTCGTAGTCAAGCCGGTAGATATCGGCGAGGGAGCGCAGCCAGCCCAGCCGGTAAAATTTTTCGATCTGGCTTTCGCCAAACCCGTCAATATCCATGGCGTTTTTGCTCACGTGATGGATCATGCGCTGAATGATTTGCGCTTCGCAATCCGGGTTTTCGCAGCGCCAGGCGGCCTCGTCTTCGGCCCGCACGAGCGGAGAATTGCAGACCGGACAGTTTTTGGGAAATTGAATTTCCTGCTCCGAGCCGTCCCGCAATTCCTCCATCGGTTTCACAATGTACGGAATCACGTCGCCCGCCCGCTCGACGAGCACGGTGTCGCCGAGGCGGATGTCTTTATTTCTGATAAAATCTTCATTGTGCAGTGAAACGCTCGACACGGTGACGCCGGCCAGCTGCACCGGCTCCAGCTTGGCAACCGGTGTGATGCTGCCAACTTTACCCACCTGAAAATCGACGTGAACCAGCCTGGTCGTCGCTTGCTTTGCCTTGAATTTGAAGGCAATCGCCCAACGAGGGTGGTGCGCCGTGGAGCCGACCCGGCGCTGTAGCTCGAAGCTGTTCACTTTGACGACCATGCCGTCGATTTCGTAGGCATAGCTGTCCCGCTTTTTTTGCCAATGCATACAAAATTCGGCTGCTTCAGCGATGTTTTTGCAAACCTTGCGTTCGCCGTCTCCCGCTTTTTTCAAGGGCACTTTGAAGCCGATTTTACTGAGCAACTCAACGGTGTCGTCGTGGGTTTTCAGCAGGTCGAGGGCGTTACTTCCGTCAGCGGTTTCTGCGTAGCCGAGCTGGTAAATGAATGCCTCGATGCGCCGGCTGGCCGTTTCCGAAGGGTCTTTTGTACGCAGGCCGCCGGTGGCGGCGTTGCGGGGGTTGGCGAAGAGCGAGAGGCCGTCGGTGGCCCGTTGCTCATTCATTTTTTCAAAAACATCCTTGCGGATGATGGCTTCGCCACGGAGTTCTGCTTTCACAATACCGGTTTCGGAAAAACCGGCCCGCAGCGGCACGGAGCGCAGCGTGCGGATATTGGGCGTTATTTCGTCGCCCATTTGCCCGTTGCCACGGGTGGCAGCCCTGATGAGCTGGTCGTTTTCGTAAACGAGAGCAATGGTGCCGCCATCGAACTTTGGCTCTACGCAGTACTCGATTTCCAGGTCGAGCGGCAGGCCTAGGTAGTTTTTGATACGCTCGTCGAAGTCTTTGAGATCTTCGGCATTGTAGCTGTTGTCGAGCGAAAGCATAGGCGTGAGGTGCTCAACAGTTGCGAAGTCTTCGGTCAGGTCGCTGCTGACCCGCTGCGTGGGCGACTCTGGCGACCGGAGTTCGGGGAAGCGATTTTCAAGGCCTTCCAGTTTTTTGTAGAGCATGTCGTACTCGTAGTCGCTGATGACGGGGTCGTTCAGGGCGTAGTAACGCCATTCGTGGTACACGATGGTTTGGCGAAGTTGGGCTGACTGATCGGTGGCAGCTGCGAAGTCAGAAGGCTCAGGCGCTTCGAGGAGCTTTTTTGAAAGGTCGAAAAGGTGGCGTTGTTCTTCTTTCGAGTACATATTTCAGGTGAAATTTTTGGGCAAGTTACGTTTTTCTCTTTTGGAGATTGAAGCGCCGGAGACAAGCTTTTAGCCATGTTTTAAAATTTTCATTTCAATGATGAGAATTATGGCAGTATGAATGTTTTTTAAAATTAAAAAAAAGCGGAATGGATGCATGTTGAAATTTTAAATTCGCCAAACAAAAAATATTTCATCACTAAAATCAATGCGAGATGAGTACTAACAAAATTTTACTCAGCGCTTTGGCGGGAGGGGTCGTCAACTTCCTGCTTGGAGGGCTGATTTATGGCGTTCTGCTAACTGATTTTGCCAATTCTTTTCCCGAGCTCAGCACCGAAACGGTGGCAGCGATCACCAGAACCCCCATGATCATGTGGGCGATCGCTCTTAGCTGTCTGCTGTATGCGCTGCTGCTGGCGATTATTTTTGGCCGGTGGGCCAATGTTTCCACATTCGCAGGGGGGGCGATGGGAGGAGTGCTCATTGGTTTTCTGATAGCACTCAGCATGAATTTGAGCATGTACTCCATGTGGAAAGTGGTGAATCTGACGGGGGCTTTGGCCGATTCGCTAATTGCGGCAGTGATGGCGGCCATTACCGGCGGCGTCGTGGGTTGGGTGCTTGGCTATAAGAAGGAAGGCTGAGGGCTTCCGCCCAGCGATAACTGCAATTTTCAGCATTCTGAACAGGCCGGTTTCACCAGCCTGTTTTTTAATCTGCCTTAAAAATTCGCCCCTCGAATGCGTATCGTTTTGTATAAAAATTGAAGAAGAACAGCACTCCCGTCACAATGATTTTGGCGAGTACCGGCCACTGACCGAGCACAGGAATTTTTACCAGCAAAAACATCATCGCTACACCGAGCCCCCATCCGATGGTTGAAAACATCATCGAAATAACAAAAGCCGCCCGTGTGCTGCGTTTCAGATTGAAAATGAAGCGTTTCTGCAGGTAAAAATTAAAAACGACAGCAATGGGGTAGGAGATGGCATGGGCCGTTACGGGGTCAAAAATTGTCCAGGCCAACAGAAAAAAAAGAGCGTAATCCACCGCTGTGGCGATGACGGAGGATGTGAAAAACTTAGCCTGAAGCAGGGAGTTTTTTTTGATATTTCGGATGAAGTTTTTCATCAAAAAAACAACTACCCGGCCATGGTCAGCTGTCCGTTCAATTTCAGCTCATGTTCAAAAAATGACCGTACTTCCGCCCAGTTGTTCACCCGTGTGAAGCGATTTTCTTCGAGGTTGTGCGTGGCGGTGAAGAGGAGGCCTTTGCCTTTGAAATGTTCCAGGTTCCAGCCGTGGTCGTCGATCATGTAGTCAGCGTTAATGATGCTTTTGTCACCGCAGAGTACGAGTCGTTGCCAGCCGATGAATGGGAAATGCTCTTCCAGCCAGTCGAGTTTGTCCCGCAGCGAATTGCGGAACTCCGTGGCTGCCGTGACGGCGAAGACGTCGTAGTGCTCCGTGAGCCATTTTACCACCTCCTGACTGCCTTCCATGACGGGCAGGTTAGCGAAAAAACCTTCTTCGTGCAAGTATCCCCGGATGTGGCCGGCGTTGGGAAGCTGGTAGATTTTTTTACCCCACCACACCGATTTGTCAGGCCGTTCGCCAAAGTCCCGCTCATAAAAATCGAGGAACTTTGGATAGACGTCTGCAATGACCTCGTCCATGTCGAGGGCGATGCGCTTTTTGGTCTTAGAGGAATTTTCGTAGTACTGTTCCATCGGCGTTTTACCGGTCACGACGGCGTCAGGAATCGAATTTTTTGGTTGTTTATTATTCATTTTTACAGTCATTTGAAATATAAATCCCATTCTCCCATTCTCCCATTCTCCCATTCTCTCATTCTCCCATTCTCCCATTCTCCCACTCACCCATTCACCTGGTTCATGGCAAAGTTGATCGCCAGCGTGCCGAAAGCCTTCACGCCTTCGGCGGCTTTTTTTAAAATATCAGGTAAACTTTCCTGTTCTTCTTTGCTCCATTCGCCAAGAACATAGTTCACCTGTTGGCCTTTATGAAACTCATCGCCGATGCCGATGCGCAACCGGGCGTAATTATTGCCACCTGTTAATTGGTCAATACTTTTCAGTCCGTTGTGACCGCCGTCGCTGCCTTTGGCCCGCAGTCGCATTTTACCGAAGGGCAGGTTCAGGTCGTCCAGCACGACGAGGAGATTTTCTTTCGGAATGTTTTGTTTCTGGAGCCAGTAACGCACGGCTTTTCCACTGAGATTCATGTAGGTGGAAGGCTTCAGCAAAATAAAAGTGCGGCCTTTGTGACGAAACTCAGCGATGTCGCCCAGCGTATCGTTTTTGAAGGTGGTGTCAAACTCTTTGGCCAGCAGGTCCACCACTTCGAAGCCAACGTTGTGGCGGGTATTATCGTAATCGGCGCCCATATTTCCGAGGCCGGCAATGAGATACTTCATTGGGTCAGGTTCTGTTTTCGTGAAAAAACGCTCAAGTATTTTTTGAAAAAAGTTCACTTTTGGTGAGTAGGCTATTTTTGAGGCGCAAAAGTACATAGCTTGGCAGAAACAATCAGCCGTTCGGCAAATGTTGTTTCAAACCTGGTTAAAATCGAATCAATCAACGGTGGACCTAACTCAAAGGCCGAATTACGAACTCCGATAAAAAACGCCCTTACCATGCGAAAATGGATGACCGATTTTATTTATTCTTTTCCATTCCAGCTGCTCATTTTGCACCTGCGCAGCAACCTGTTGCTATTGGCCACCTGGTTGCTGTTGGGAATGATGGTAACGGGTGACCTGGGGGGGAAGTTCGGTCTGCGCTATCTTTTTCTTTCGCCGGAATACATGGGCGAGGTAGGGTTTATGAGTTTTTTTTACGTTGGTATCGGATTCGGAGCATTGGTGATGAGCTGGAATCTGACGAGCTATCTGCTGAGTGCCTACCGGTTTTCTTTTCTGGCTTCGCTGGCGAGGCCTTTCACGAAGTTTGCATTTAATAACCTCATTGTGCCGCTGTGCTTTGCGGCGCTTTTTCTTTTTTGTCAAATAAGATTCGGGCTTTACTATGAGTTGGGCCATTTGAGCCAGGTGCTGTGGAACAGTGCAGGGTTTATGGCAGGATTTATCACGCTGGTGCTGATCATTTCCGTTTATTTCAATTTTACGAACAAAGATATTTTCAGCCTGCTGAAAATAGAAAAACCACAAAGTCTGGGGGGAGCCATTGTTCCCGGGAAGGAGGATATTCCCATCATCGAAGACATCAAGCTCAACCGGAACCAATGGCGGGTTGATACTTACCTCAATGAAAGTTTCCGGCCCCGTATCGTGCGTAGTGTGGCACATTACGATGCCCGGCTGTTGTTGCGGGTTTTTCGGCAGAATCACATTAATGTACTCATTGTGCAGTTATTCACGCTGGTTATTCTGGTTTTACTGGGTGCGCTGATGGATCAGCCTGCTTTCCGGCTTCCGACCGGGGCGAGCGTTTTTTTACTGGCGAGTGTGGTGATCGCTATTGGCGGCGCCATTTCCTACTGGTTCAACAAATGGCGGATAACGGCCATCATCGTTTTGATGATCGTTATCAATCAGGTGACCCGTTTCGATATTTTTCATCATAAAAACAAGGCTTACGGAATGGATTATGGGACGGCTCCGGCGGTTTATGACGCAGATACACTCCAGTCAGTTTGCAACGAGGAAACGATCATGTCCGACCGGCTTGCAACGCTGGAAATTTTAGAAAAATGGAAACAAAAAGTCAGCAAACCGGGAAAGGGTAAGCCCAAAATGGTTTTTTTCTGCGTGAGCGGTGGCGGGCTGAAGGCTGCGACCTGGGCTACGCAGGTGCTGCAAAGTGCCGGAAAATTTACCGACGGGCAGTTCCTTGAGCACACCATGCTGATTTCCGGAGCTTCGGGCGGAATGATGGGAACGACTTACTTCCGGGAGCTTGTCTTGCGGCAAAAAAATGGTGAAAACACAGATCCCTACGACCCCATCCATGTTCAGAATATTTCCAAAGATTTGCTCAATCCCATCTCTTTCACCATTGTCACCAATGACCTTTTCCTACCCTGGGCAACCTTCGAGCAAGGCGGCTACAGCTATAAAAAAGACCGGGGCTATATTTTTGAAAAAACACTGAACGAAAATACCGGGTATGTGCTGGACAAAACCATTGGCGATTACCGGCAGCCCGAGCGTGAGGCTGTCATTCCCATGGTTTTCATCACGCCTTCCATCGTCAATGACGGGAGGCGCCTGGTCATTTCTTCCCAGCCGGTGAGTTACATGATGGTGGAGCCGGCAGGGGTGAATGTGCCGCATTCGGTGCAGGTGGATGCTGTGGATTTTGGATGGTTGTTCGCTCCGCAAGGTGCTGATAACCTTCGGTTTACAACAGCACTACGCATGAACGCTACGTACCCTTACGTTTTACCCAATGTTTACCTGCCCAGCGACCCGCCGGTGGAGGTGCTCGATGCAGGTTTCCGGGACAATTTCGGGTTGAAATCAGCAACCCGTTTCATTCACGTTTTTAAAGATTGGATCCAGGAGAATACCGGCGGCGTGGTGTTTGTCGTGGTGCGGGCATTTGACCGGCAGCGGGAGATTCAGTCCAGCAAAAATCAGGGTGTTTTTGAAACCATCCTGAACCCGCTGGAGATAGCTTTCAAGGTCATGAGCCTGCAAGACTACGAGCACGACAATAACCTCGGTTTTATCTACGATTTGCTCGGCCGGGAACATTTTGAGATCATCCGCTTTACTTATCATCCGAGCGAAGAGCTGAAAGACTCGCCCATTTCATTTTACCTGACCAGGCGGGAGCGGGAGGACCTCGTCCGTGCGATTGGCTCGCCGGAAAGTTTGGAGAGCCTGGAGCGGCTGAGGCAGGTGCTTGAATAACGATAAACGATGAACGATGAATGATGAACAAAGCTCCGTTCATCATTCATAGTTCATCGTTTATCGTTATGGTTTCGCCTCAGCTTGTTTCACAAATTTATCCAGCCACTGATCCATTTCCCAGGCCATGTGCATGATCGATTCTTTCGCACGGTAACCGTGGCTTTCGCCGGGCAGCATCACCAGCCGGACGGTGGCGCCGTGGCCTTTCATGGCTGCGTACATCCGCTCACTTTGGATAGGGAAAGTGCCGGAATTGTTGTCGGCCTCGCCGTGAATGAGCAGCATGGGTTCCTTGATTTTATCGGCAAAATTGAAGGGCGACATTTTGTAATACGTCTCCGGCGTTTCCCAGTAAGTGCGTTCTTCCGCTTGAAAGCCGAAGGGTGTCAGCGTGCGGTTGTAGGCGCCGCTACGGGCGATACCGGCAGCGAATAAGTCCGTGTGTGCCAGTAAGTTAGCGGTCATGAAAGCGCCGTAAGAGTGGCCACCCACGCCAATCCGGTCCCGGTCGCCGACTCCCATTTCCACGATGGTGTTGATGGCAGCCTCTGCGTTGGCCCGCAGTTGTTCGACGAATTTTTCATTCGGCTCTTCCTCTCCCTCGCCGATGACAGGCATGGCCACATTGTCGAATACGGCGTAACCCTGCGTCACCCAAAGTACCGGTGATGCCCAGCTCGTGCGGATGAACGAGTAAGGCGAACCGGTCACCTGTCCGGCGGCGTCAGCACTTTTGTACTCACGGGGATAGGCCCACATCAGCACCGGCAGGCGGCCGTCTTTTTCTTTGTTGTAATTGGCAGGCAGGTAGAGCGTTCCGGTCATTTCCAACCCATCGGCCCGTTTGAATTTAATGAGTTCCTTTGAAACACCCTTCAGCGACTCGAAGGGGTTGGGGAAATACGTCACCTGCGTGAGGCTGCCGTTTTTCACATTCCGAAGGAAAAAATTCGGCGGCTCGTAGTTGGCTTCCCGCTGCGTCAGCACGATGCCCTTCGACTCGTCCAGGATGGAAACAGGCGACTCGTAGTACGGCGCCTCCGAACGCCAAAGCCGCTCGGTTTTCTTTGCTTTCAAATTAAATTTATCAACGAAAGGCCGGTTGCCTTCCGGCGAAGCGCCCTGGCCGGTAAGGAAAAGGGTTTGGCCGTTATCGGCGGTCATCAAAACATACTCGCCAAACTGATTTCTTTTTGTTTCAAAATTGCCGGGGTCGTTGTACCGGTCTTCGGAGGAGCGGTCGAAGAGTACTTCGGGCGCTGCTGCGGCATTGCCGGGCTGCCAGCGGCGGGTAATCTCCCGGCGGGTTGACCACCAGTTTTCGTAGGCAAGTGCCAGGTTATCATTTCCCCAGGTGACACCGCCGTAGCGCAGGCTGAAAGTGATGCCCTCTACAGGCTTGCCGCTGAAGGGGGCTTCAAGGTGAAACATTTTATCCCGGATGGCGGCTTCTTTTTTGGGATCACCGCCGTCCTGCGCTTCCACCCAGTAAAGCGAGGCGGGCTTGTCGGAGCGCCAGGTGAAGCTTCTGGGGCCTTCCGCCACGGCGCCGAAACCAGTTGGGATGTTCTCAGCGGCCGGCAGGTTGGCTACCTGTCGGATGATTTTGCCGCTGCGGTCGTAGATCGTTACGGTTGAAGGAAAACGGTAGTACGGTACGATGTAGGAAAATGGTTTTTTCACTTCTGAAATCAGAACGTAGTTACCGTCGGGCGAGGGCGAAACACTGCTGAAAATACCGGTGGCGAACGGTGATTCCTTGCCGGTGGCAAGGTCCAGTACGGTCAACGTGGCTGTAGTGAAATACTCGAACAGCGTTTCATCAAATTTATTATTCAGCAAATCCTGGTAGGTTCTGACGGGTGCTGCCACGCCGTCATTGACCTGGATGGTTGGGCCGGCGGGTATGGTAGGTTTCTGTGGCACGGGGCCACGGGTGTTTGGTATCTGTTTGTAGATCAATGTTTTACCGTCAGAAAACCAAGTGTACGGACTCCGTAGCGCATCGTTGACCACAGCGCCGGTCAGGCGACGGGCACGGGCAGTTTTAACGTCGATGGCCCAAAGTTCGATGCCATCAGTGACGGTGTTCAGAAATGCGATGGTGCTGCCGTCCGGCGACCAGCTTACGTTTTCGATTCTGGCATTTTCCGGCAGGCCGCTGATGGCGGTCGGTTCAAATTTTTTGGATTGCATGGATCGTAGCATCAGTCCGATGTAGTACGACGAACGGCTGGCGCCATTTGTCCGGGGATTGATGCGAATGCCGGCGAGGCGGAGTTCCTCCTGCGCCACTTCCTCGATGGAAGGCAGGCTGGGGCGCTCCATTTGCAGCATCCACTGATGATCGGGACTGAGCGAGATGCCCGGTGTCGGGGCGGCGTCAATCAGGTCAGCGATGGCTTTGGGCGGGGTTTGGTAACCGCCGGCGGATTGTGCAGTCAGTTCTTTGGTCAGGAACGACCCTAAAATTGTGAGCATTAAAATGGTGATTCGTTGCATAGTTTCAGGTATTTGTAATGTGGCTGATAAAAGAATCGGAACGTCAAAGATACCTTTGCAGCCGGTAAAATGAGGTTTGAATGGCTGCTTTTAAATAAGAAATGAGTAATGGCAGGCGTTTCCTGTATTCGCTGTGGCCGGGTTATTGGTTTGGTGATCATATTTGAAGAACTGCCGGAAAAATAACACAGTTTCTACGGGTGCTTGTCTGAATGTTCAGCGCCTTTGCTTTTTTGAGAAATCAAATTTCAATCAAAGCTGCACGCAAACGGAGAACTCCTGTGTCATCAGCGATTTTGATGCCCGAATGAAGTACTTGTCAGGACAAACTCATATTTGAAAAAAACTTGAAAGATTTAAAAAAGAAGGCTGACCTTTGGCTGCTTTTTTGAACTAATTTTTTCACCAGTTATCACTTCACTTAATTTTTTTATGAAATCATTTCTGCAATTCACATTTTTTGTGCTGTGCTGTATGCTGTTTGCCTGCCAGGAAGGCACTGGCGATCAGGCATCCGGCGAATCCGATGCTACTAGCGAAACCGAATTACCGGCAGACGCTGCCAGGCGTATGGCTGAAGTCAATGCTTCGCCTGTTAACGCAACCATGACGAATCAGCTTGCCGGCAACTGGACTTCCTACACCGAGTCAGGAAAGCAGTTGCAGCTTCTGGGCAGCGATGCAGGGGACATGAAGTACACCATCGTAGCGGACGGGAAAGTCGTGGACAAGGGTGTGTGGGGTTCTCCTACGGACTGCACGGTCTGCAACCTGACCAACTCGGATATTTGTTTTTACCTCGATAATGGCAAGGAAAGAACCTGCTGTACGATTGTAAAAATGGATAACGACACGCTGCAGTATTTCGTAGTTGGTGGGGGCGGAGGAATGAAGGGGTTTGTAAAAGCCAACTGATTTCTGAACCAAACCCCAAGCAGTTAATTGTATTGGGCTGTCGGGATGTACTCCACGGATTTTTTATGAAAAATAAAAAATCCGTGGAGTAAAACCGATTGAATCGGCGCCATCAGAGGCAAAAACCGAAGTGCCCAAGCAGATAAAATTTTTCTTTCATCAACTTTCAACCAACCGGAAAATGCCAAAACTATTTTCACCAGGTCTCGCATTTTTAGCCTTCACCACTTTATTTTTTCTTGCCTGCAAGAATGAACCCAGCCAGGAAAAAAGCCTTCCTCCCGCCTCTACTTCCGGGCATCAGCGGATGATTGCCATCCTCGACAGCATTGCCGTAAACGCAGACCCTGACCTGTGCTACCACCTGAATACCCGAAAAGCGGAAATGATCCGGCAGCAGATCGAAGCCGATCTGCCGCCGGATCAGCTCGCTGTTGCCAAATTCAAATACGGCGAGCAATTGCTGTATGCCGGGAAAACGGAAGCTGCAACCATCCAATTTGCCGAAGCAGTAACAATGGTGCAAAATCAAATGAACGAGGGGAATAAGGTCCTTTTCGAGCTGCTGGCCCTGAGTTACCTGCGCCTCGGAGAACAGCAAAACTGTATTCAGCAACACAATGCCGAGTCATGCATTCTGCCCATTCAAGGCGAAGGGGTGTACAAATTCAAGTCGGGGCCGGAGACGGCGATCAAAATTTACGAGCAAATTCTGACAGCCTTCCCGGAAGATCTCCAGACCCGTTGGTTGCTGAATATCGCCTACATGAACCTTGGGCTTTACCCTGATGGTGTGCCGGCAAAGTGGCTGGTGCCGACGAGGCTTTTTGAATCAAAAGGCGACCTGAAGTTCAGAGACATCGCCATTCCGCTGGGGCTCGACGTGATGGGCCTTTCCGGCGGCGTTTGCATCGAGGATTTTGACCAGGATGGGAATCTCGATTTGTTCATGACCTCCTACGGCTTGAGCGATCCGGTTCGTTTTTTTAAAAATAATGGTGACGGCACTTTTACGGAGCGTACACATGAAGCCAACCTTGATGGTATCGTGAGTGGGCTGAACACCTTGCATGCTGACTACGACAACGACGGCGACCGGGATGTTTTCATTCTGCGGGGTGGCTGGCTGGCTGGCGGGACGCATCCAAATTCGTTACTTCGCAACAATGGCGACGGCACCTTCACCGATGTGACGATTGAGGCCGGTCTGTTGTCTTTCCACCCGACCCAGACGGGCGTTTGGATGGATTTCGATGCCGACGGCTGGCTGGACCTCTACATTGCGAACGAAAGCTTTCCCGGCAAGACTTTTCATCCTAATGAATTATACAAAAACAACCGTAACGGCACCTTCACGAATGTTGCCTCTCCATTGAAAGTTGATTTTCAGAGTTATTACAAAGGCTGTGCGGCAGGTGATGTCAACAACGACCGTTTGCCCGATATTTTTCTGAGTAATATGGCTGGCGCTAACAACCTGTTGATCAACCGGGGCAATGGCGTCTTTGAAGATGTTGCTGTCAGGGCAGGCGTTATAAATCCGCAGCTAAGTTTCCCCACCTGGCTTTTTGACTACGACAGCGACGGACTGGAAGACATCGTAGTAGTTGGTTATGGGTTAAATCTCCAGCAGGACGCAGCCGGCGATTTGCTGCGGGATTACCTGGGGCAGCAACCTGAGGGCGATTGGTTTCGCCTGTATCATAACGACGGCAATGAAAAGTTTACCGACGTGGCGAAGC
Organism: Bacteroidota bacterium; assembly: GCA_030147525.1. Lineage (GTDB taxonomy): Bacteria > Bacteroidota > Bacteroidia > Chitinophagales > Saprospiraceae > UBA6168. Next base: position 98,456 of record JASBVF010000002.1, on the reverse strand, counting down.
AGGCCGGCCTTGATAAAATTACTTACGCCATGGGCTGCAATTTTGGCGACCTGGACAACGACGGCTGGCTGGATTTTTACCTCGGCACCGGCAAGCCGGATTTCAGAAGCCTGGTTCCCAACCGCATGTTCCGCAACGTTGCCGGCAAGCGTTTCGAGGAGATTTCCATGAATGGTTTTGCCCATATCCAAAAGGGCCACGGTGTTGCGTTTGGGGATATTGACAACGACGGCGACCAGGACATTTATGAGGTGATGGGTGGAGCTTTCGAAGGCGATATTTCAGCCAATCTTTTATTTGAAAATCCGGGTACGCAGGGCAACCACTGGATCAACATCGAGCTGGAAGGTACAACCTGCAACCGGGATGCCATCGGCTCTAAAATTGCTGTCAACGTTATTCAAAAAGGAGGCGCCAAACGAACGATCTGGATGTCAGTCAGCACGGGTGCAAGTTTCGGTTCGGCGAGTTTGCGGCAGGAGATCGGTCTGGGGCCGGCGGAGAAAATTGAATCGGTGGAAGTCCGTTGGGCGCAACCGGGACCAGCGAAGTCGGTTTACACTGATGTGCCGATGGATCGTTTTATAAAAATTAAGGAAGGAAGTGACAAAGTGACGGTGCTGGACCGGATGGCAATTGTATTGAAAGGCAGTGTTGCCGCAAAGGCGAATTGATTGAAGTAAGAAGCCGTTCCGGCATTCCGCTGGCTCCGCAGGTTTGTTAATCCGCCCGCAATTTCATCAGGCGGATTAACAAACAGTGAGGGTCATTTTAAAGTGTCTGTTTTTTGAACGCCATTCTTCTCGAACTCCTCGAGCGCTTTGAGGGCAGGATCCCGGTACTGAGAATACTCTTTCACCACATCTTCCAGGCTTCTTTTTGAAATCTGAAGCGGTACAGGATAAAGTGCGGAAGGCGGTTCATTGGGTTGCAGCGCTGTTTCCCGGTCAACGATCGCCACGACCTTGCCATCTTCAAAAAAAGTAAGGACTTCCATCGACAATGGTTTTGGATTGGGGAATTTATGCCATTCCCTGTGCCGAACGAATAGTGGTTTGCCGTCTTTCCAATAAAAAATGGAACGTGTCTCCTTATTTTTATCATCTATGAAGTAGTTCACGACCATGCGCCTGAGTTCGCCATCTTTTTTGAAATACCGGATATTGTCCTTTTCGGAATAAATGTTTGGATTAAAAGTAATGTCGTTTCCGGGCTTGTTTCCGGTCGTGTCAATGGTGTAAACCATACTGTCCACAAGCGTTAGCCTTGCTGTGTCGATGGAAGTCAGGATTCCGCCATCGACCACGGGAGGCATGATGACAGCCGAGGTTGCAGTGGTATCGACATTTTTCCCGTTTTGTTTACAGGAGCAGAATGCGAGAATTGAAATGAAGGACCAGAAAATAATTTGTTTCATCGTTTAGTAATTTTTGAAAGTCAGAAATGATTATTTATTGGTTAACTTTTTTGATTGAGTACACCTGAGATGTGCTGTTGTTGTTGGAGACGATAACGGATTCCCGCCCGGCAGCGCCTTTGAGCAGGGCAAGGTCTCTGGCTTCTTTTGTAGCCCAGAAACCGCTGAGAGTATTGTTCACCCAGTTAAAACCCCCCTTGCCGTCTCCCAGCAGCAGCGTGCCGTTGGAGGCATCACACCGACCGGTTTCCACTTCCATGCCATATTTGTTACCGGCCAGCAATAAGTCAGGGTGGCCGTCGCTGTTGAAATCATGAACAAGAATTCCAAAGACGGGAGCAACTTGTGCCTGATTGGGCAAAACGTGCCGCTCGAAGCGGCCGCCTTTGTTTTCCCACCAGCAGGTTTCCAGCATATTCGCCTGCATAACCATGCCGGAGTTTATTTCCTTTTCGCCAAAAATGTCGGACACTGTGGCTTTTGCGTAATCCTTGGCGTAGATGAATTTTTTCTTTAAAAATGGCATCTGCTTGATCATCACATCCTTGCGAACCAGCGGGTAGATGTTTTCACCTTCGTAATACGCCATGACGGGGTCAACGCTGCCATTGTTGTCAAAATCGTTGCCATAGCAAAGCAGCGGCTTATCCGCTGAAGCAGTGAACCGGGTATTTGTTCCGATGTTGCCGGTTACCAGGTCCATGTCGCCGTCACCGTCCACATCTGCGGCAACTAACTGGTTCCAAAGGCCGTTTGATTTTTCAAAACCAAGAGGGCCCGGATCCATTTTCTGGAGCTTGCCATTGACAATTTTAAAAGCGGTCAGTGGCATCCATTCTCCTGTCACTATAAGCTCAGCCTCCGGGTTTTGGTCGATATTCACCCATGCGAGGGCAGCGACCATGCCTACGTTGCCAAATTCGGGTGCTACTTCGTCGGTCACATCCACAAAGTGGGTGCCTTCGTTGCGTAGCACGTAGCTTTTTGGGGTAGCAGGATAATTACCGAGTACAACCCGGCTGCCAACAAATATGTCAAGATCGCCATCGCCGTCGTAATCGTAGGCTGCTGCCTGCGATCCGGGAAACCTGGTCGGGGGAATGGCATTGACCATTTCAAAATTACCTTTGCCATCATTGATGTACAGGCGGTGTTGCCAGGCTCGTTCGTCGGCGCCCTCAGCGCCGCCGCTCACTACGAATAAATCCTGGTCTCCATCCCTGTCTGCATCAAAAAACAGGGCGCCGTGATCTTCGTAAAGTTTGGACTTTTCCCAGGTTTCAACGGAGGCCGGCGTGAATCTGCCATCTTTGGTTTGAAGAGAAAGCATGGCCGGTTGATCAAAAGCATTTCCAGTGAAAACGTCATCCAAACCATCTCCGTTGACATCCGCTACCGCCATCATCGGCCCCAACTCGCTGAGTTTCCATGGCTGGAGGAAATGGTTTTCAAAATCATTATAGGGATTTTCAATGTGCCTGAAGTTCATGCCGATGCCGCTGCTGCGGTCCTGAAAAAGGGCAGATTCTGAAGCGATAGCAGCCGGAGCCGGTTCATTGGCATCCTCAAAGCGGAGTGTTAACCGTTGGTTGGCTTTCACATTGGTGATCGTCTGTGCAAGTCCGTTGGGCCATCGTACAACTATCTTGTCAACCTGGGAGGTCTTGCCAAGTCCGAAATGAAGCAGGTGCTCGACGGAAGAAAAAATACCCCTCGTTGGATTCATTTCGAGGTATTGAAGCTGATTTTCGTAATGAATGGTGACGGAAGCTCCAATTCCTTTCGGGTTTTGTGCGCTTCCTTCCAGGTTAAACTGGAGGTAGTTTCCCGTTGACTGGTCGCTTGCCATATTTTGATAAATAAATGCGGGGTCTTCCAGGTTGCTCACGATGTAGTCAATGTCGCCGTCATTGTCGAGGTCGGCCCAGGCAGCGCCGTTGGACCAGGAAGCTTTGGAGGTAAACCAATCGCCGGTTTTGTCTTCAAAGGTCCAGTCGCCGTTGTTTCGATAAACGAAGTTGCGAAGTTTGTAAGTAGGAATAATATTCAGGAAGTCGTAAACATCGGCGAATTGCTCCCGGATAGGTATATTTTTATCCCTGATCAGTGGGAAAGTAAACTCAATAAAATCGAGGTCGGAAACTTCCCGCCTGTATCCGTTCGTAATGGCGAGGTCTTTCCAGCCGTCGTTGTCAAAATCGGCGAGCAGACCGCTCCAACTCCAATCGGTTTTATAAATCCCGGCCATACAGCCGATGTCGCTGAAGCTGCCGTTCCCGTTGTTGCGCTGAAGAACGTTGCGGACGACGGGCTCAAAATACCCGTTTCTGATCAGGCTGGTGTATTTGCTTTGCGAATTGGCATTTTGAGTGGTTTTCTGTCTGAATTGATTGGTGGCCAGCATATCAACGGCATGCAGGTCGGGCAGACCGTCGTTGTCAAAATCTGCGATTTCAGTCCCCATGGTATGTTGAGTGGTGTGGCGGAAAAACTGCCCAAGTTGGTTAGAGAAACTACCATCCTTATTATTAATGTATAAAAAGTCGGGTTGGATGAAGTCGTTGCCGACATACACATCCGGCCAGCCATCCTGGTTAAAGTCAGTGACAGAGACGCTTAGCCCGTAAGCAAAATTGAGAATGCCAGCCTCTTTGGAGATGTCGGTGAATTTTCCGCCATCGTTGCGATAAAATCGGTCAGAGTCGTAAGGCCCTTTCGGATCAAGGTTAGGCACGGAATGCGTGCCGTCGGCGGAAGGCTTTACTTCAATTTTACTGCAGAAAGAAAAATCAGTAGGGTAGTTGAGCAAATATAAATCAAGGTCGCCATCAAGGTCAAAGTCAAAGAAGTTGGCGCCGGTGGAGGCAGAGAAGTCGTCAATGCCATACGCTTTTCCCTGTTCGGTGAACGTCAGATCACCATTATTAATGTAAAGCTTATTTCTGCGGTGTTCATCTTCAATAGGTCCGGCTCGGCAGACGTAAAAATCAAGAAAGCCGTCCGCATTGATGTCAACAGCGGTAACGGCAGTTTCAAAACCCTGCTCACCCTCAAGTCCTGAACCGTCGGTGATGTCTTTGAACTTCAGGTTGCCCTGATTCAGAAAGAGTTTGTTTTTACCGGTGCTGGAAACGAAGTAAATATCTGGCAACTCGTCATTGTTGACATCAGCAACAGCGACGCCCCCACCATTATAAATATTAATATTGGTGGTGATGTTGTTTTCGAAAGATTCCTGAATGGTATTTTGAAAGTCGATCCCCGATTCTTCAGCTGAAACCAGTTTCAGCAGGGGCGACTCTGCTACCAGTGTTTCTTCACCTGAACTGTTTCTGCCGCTTTCAGAAGAAATACGACTACAGGAAGAGGCAAGAAAGATCAAAAAGACAAGGAAACTATTGACTGAAAATCCCTGATGGAGATACAGCGGGAAACCAAAGTAATTGGACATGTTCATTAAAGTTTTAAAAAAAATGAGGGTCAAAAATATTAATTAAAATGCAAATTGAAAATGTACACAAATGCTGCCGGAAAACAGGCTTGAAGAAAAAAAAGCACGCAGAAAGCCCCGTGACCGGTGAAGCAGGGCGAGCCATGGGAAGAGAATTTTTTACGTCTTGCCGTATAGTTCAGCGTTAAAAGTTCAGGGAATCACTTTTTTCTGGAAGAATATTTTGCGTCTTCTGATCTAAATGCATACATTTGCCGAAGCTTTTTAGAGTTTAAAGCACTTTTGAAAGAATTACAGTAGCGACAATTTAATAAATACCTTTAATCGGGTATGTTTTTCGAAATCAGTTGCCGTTATCTTTGCATCGAATTTTATTGAATATATCAATCAAGATATTCGAACGATAGAAATCAGATTATAATCCAAATCCGTGAACATGACAAGTATTTACATTCCTTCCCATTACCGATCTATTCAGCGTCTTCCCGATTATCGATTTACACAACTTAGCGAAGACATCTATTCAAAGCTGCCGCATTCAGGCAGCGTTTTCCAGGATGAGTGATTTTTTCTGTTTTCAATTTACCGCTTAGGACCTGCTGCTCTCTAAGCATTGTGCAAGACATCAAGTAGGAATTTCTTTAACCATACACACAACGTAAGCGCATTCTGTGCTCTTGCGTCGCTATTAGCAAATTATAATCTTAACAAATTGTAATCTCGTGAATACGAATCTTACACACAATACTCTTCTTAAATGAGGCATGGCATTAGCCTGCGCTATCAAGCGTGGCTAATGCCTTTTTTTGTTTGTAAGCTTATGATTTTCAGGCTATTCTTTAACTTTTAATATTTAATAACTAAAATTTCTAATCTCATGAAAAAAGTGAATTTTAAGAAAGTCTTTTTGGCGCTTACCGTCATGTTGACTTTCCTCTTTTTGGGAGTAGAGCAAGCGGGTGCACAGTCCAACACCTTGACAAGTAGCCAAGCTACTCCTGGTGTGAACAAGACCCTGATGGCTCCACTTCAAGGCAACTTTGTTTCTGTAGATGAGGCGCTGGTGATTCTCCAGGCTCGTTTAGAGGAAATCAAAGATGACATTACGACTGGCGGTCTTCCTCAAAGTGCTATCAACGCACTGATGAACGAAGCTCGTTACCACACGCTCATTCTGGAGCAGCTTATGTCCGGAGGCGCTGTACCACAATCTATTGTGAGCGCTGCGATTACAATCAACAGTGATCAGTACGGCGTTTCACAGCCCGTAGCACAATCACTTAAGCAGCAGGCTGTCAATCTTTTGAAAGTCTGATTTTTTGCAAGTGCTTCCAACCCGAAGCTGTTTAAAAATTTACATTCTTTAACTAACTAACAAATTTTTTCTCATGAAAAAAAGAACGTTGACATACTTGGGAGTTGTCCTCTTAGGCATGCTGATGTGGAGTCAAGGTAACGCTCAGACGAACGTTAACCACTCTACTGGCGGCCAGGACTTTACAGTGACGCCTCCTGCATTTTACAACTACTACGACAACGGTGGCCCTGCTGGTAACTATGGTAACGGCTATGGCTCCTTTGCCGCAAACAGAACTACGTTTTCACCAAACGTACCTGCTAACAAAGTACAGGCTGTCTTCTCTTCCTTCCAAACAGAAGCAAACTGGGATGCATTGTACGTTTACGATGGTCCTTCCATCGCTTCTCCTAAAATTGCATCTTCAAACGGTTTCCCAATCGGTGCTCCGAACCCATTCGGTAACGGTGGATGGTGGGGATCTACAGCACCTAACAACATCGCACCAAATACGGTCCGTGCAATGGGCGCTACTGGTGCTTTGACGTTTGCATTTGATTCTGACGGTTCTGTTACCTTCTCAGGTTGGGCTGCTCAGATCACTGCTGTTGAGCCATGTACAGTTGATGCAGGTCCAGACCTTAACGCAAGCACAGGTGCTAATGATTGTACTGCTTCTGTACAAATCACACCTACTATCGCTCCTGCTGGTTGTGCTGACGGTGGTACACTTTCTTACACTGTAGGTGGTGTTACTACAACAGTAGCTGTACCGCTCGCCGGTCCGCTTACTATTTCAGGTCTGCCTTCAGGTCCTAATACAATCAATTTTGTATTGCGTAATTCAGCTGGTGGATTCCTCGATGACGATGAATTGATCGTTAACGTATCTGACCAGGTTGATCCTGTGGTTCACTGCCCAGCTCCAATTTTCATTAACCTCGGTGCTGGCGAGTGCTCTGCATTCGTTAACTACAGTGTAACTGCTACTGACAACTGTCCTTTCGTTGGTCCTTCTGCCACTTTGGCTACGATCAACAATGGTGGTAACGGTGGTTCAGTTGGTGGTATGGTTTACTTTGAAATCAACAACCTTTCTGGTGCTCCATTGACTATCACTGAGTTCGGAATGAACATTTCTACCGGTACTATGGTGAACGTTTACACCAAGCCAGGTACTTATGTTGGTTTCCAAAGCAATGCCGGCGCATGGACGCTGACTGCTACAGCTGATGCTACCACTGGTCCTTTCTCTGGTCCTTTCCCAGGTAACGGAACAATTACACCTGCTTCTACCAGCTTCGTAATTCAGCCTGGTGTTACAGGTATCGCTCTGCAGGCTATTTCTGCAGCTCACAACTATACAAACGGTAACGGTGCAAACCAGACATACACTGACGGTACGATCACTTTGAACCTGGGGTCTGCTTCCAACACTCCTTGGGGCTTTACTTTCAACCCACGTGTGTTCAACGGTTCTGTGACTTATCAGGGTCTTTCTGTTGATCCAGAGCCAACTCAAACTGCAGGTCTTCCTTCAGGTTCTGAGTTCCCGATTGGTACAACTACCAACTGCTTCACTATCACTGACGTACAAGGTAACGTTGGTAACTGCTGCTTCGACGTAACTGTTATCGAGTTTGCAAACCCAACTACTACTTTGGTTTGTAACGACCTCGTACAGGTATCTCTGGATGCATCTTGCTCTGCTACACTTGGCGCAGATCAAATCCTCGAAGGTGGTCCTTACGGTTGCTACGATACTCGTTACACTGTAATGGTATTGAGCCCACTCGGTGCTAACCTCGGCAACGTTGTTAACGCTTCTCACATCGGCCCACAGTGGACTGTTAAAGTTACTGATAACCAAACTGGTAACTCTTGCTGGGGTAAAATCGTTGTTGAAGACAAGCTTGCTCCAACACTTGAGTGCCGTGACGTAACTGTTGCTTGTACTGAAACCGCACCACTCGATCCAGCTCCGGCTTTGGTTGGTCCTCAGATCCTGCTTCAGCAGCCAAACGAGATTATCGAGAACGGTCCTGGTACTTCTCCACGTGTTTACACTTTCGACTATAACTATATCCCTGCTGGTACGCCAACTTTGGATGTTGACGCACGGATCAAGCTGACTGGCCACACTTGGTTGCCTGACCTTGATATCGTTGTTGAAAACCCAGGTGGTACCACTGTTGATATCTTCACTTTGACTGGTTGCTTTGGCGCTGAATGGCCAATCGACGTATGGTTTGATGATGAAGGTGCTGGTAACCTGACACTTTGTGTTCAGTTGAATGCCGGTGGTGCTCCTATCCAGCCAGTTTGTGCTCCTGGTGCTTCTTGCCAGGTGTTGGATGGCTTCGATGGCGAAAACGCAGGTGGTGATTGGACAATCACTATTTCTGACAACTTTGCTGCTGATGATGGTCTTATCGAAGAAGTTGGTTTGGCTGTTACTGTTAACTTGCCAGCTATCGCTCCGATGGACAACTGTACTACACCAATTACACTTGCTAATGGTAAGTTGACTTACATCGACAGCTCTACTCCAGGCGCTTGTGGTGGTCCAAGTAAGACTACTGTAAGAACATGGACTGCTACTGACAACTATGGCAACTCTGCCAGCTGTACGCAGACTATTACTTTCGAGCGTCCAACTATCGACGACGTAGCTGCTCCTACTGACATTAAGTGGTCTTGCGAGCAGTACAATGCATACCCGAATATTACTTCAGCTACTGCTCTGCACCCGTACCTCGCTGATTGCGATGCTGCTACAGCAGAACTGCTGGAAATGACTTGCTACAACCACACTTGCAACGACAACGCACTGAACGGTGCTGCTAACGTTGACAATCCTGCTATCAACAACACTAAGCAGGGTGCTTGTACTTCTTCTCCTTTCGCTACTCCTGGTCTTGAGAACGCTGACGTATTTGCATTGACTGGTTCTGGTCTTCCAACTGTTGAAGGCAAGCCACTGGTTGCTATCTGCGGTATCGGCTACGAGCACGAAGATATCCTGGTTAACATTTGCCCAGGTACATTCAAGATCGTTCGTAAGTGGACATTGATCGACTGGTGTGCAAACCCAGTTGCTGTACGTGAAGTAAATCAGGTTATCAAGGTGGTTGATGAAGTAGCTCCTACTATCACAGCTCCTGCTGATGCAACGATCAACGTTTTCAACGCAAGCACACCACCTAACAGCGGCCCACACGCCGTATGTAAAGGTACTGTAGTTGTTCCACCAGCAACTGGTATTGCTGACAACTGCTCAGGTGTAACTGGTTTGACTACTGAGATTTGGACAGTTAACGCTGCTAACCAGCCTGTTACTCAGATTGGAACGATCGCTACTAACGGTGGCTTGTTCCAGAACATTCCACTCTACATCAACGGTCTTCCTGCCAAATACCTGGTACGCTACTATGCTGTTGACGGCTGTGGCAACCAGTCATTTGACGATGCTATCTACACACTGCGTGACAAAGTTCCACCAGTAGCTGTATGCGACGAAATCACTGAAGTATCTGTTACCAACAACAGCGTAGGAACTGGCGGAAGCTGCTCTACTCTGTTCGCCCACAACCTGGACGATGGTAGCTACGACAACTGTGCTCCAGTATACTTCCTGATGGCGAAGATGGACGACTCTTTCAGCCCGAACATCTTCAACCGTTGCTACTACCCATCACGTGACTTCTGCTGTGAAGACATCGGAGACCAAACTGTGATCCTGCTTGTATTGGATAGCGATCCTACTCCATTCTTCACTACTATCAACCAGCCAGCATTGGGTTGCGACGGTACGCCTGGTCTGTTGCTTTCTGCAACTGCTAACTATCCGTTCAACTACAACACTTGCATGGTGACTGTACAGGTAACTGATAAGTTGCCTCCGATCCTCGTAAGCTGTCCACCAAACACCCGCATCACTTGCGACAACTATGCTTCTAACCTTGAGACTCAACTCCAGGGTCTGACTGGTGCTCAGGCATGTGCTGCATTGACTGCTGCTGGTTTCGGTGAGCCTTCATTCTACGACAACTGCCAGGTAGACGTTACCTGCAACACGAATATCAACCTCGATCAGTGCCTCGAAGGTACTATCACTCGTACTTGGACTGCTAAAGACGGCGCCGGTAACAGCGGCACTCAGCCATGTAACCAGACCATCTTCGTAGACCACGTTTCTGACTGGGTTGTTGAATTCCCTGCTGACATCACTGTAAACTGTGGAACTAACGTTCCTGATTTCGGTGAGCCTGAGATCTTCGGCGAAACTTGCGAACTCGTAGGTGTATCCTTCAAAGATGAAGTATTCAATGTTGTTCCTGATGCTTGCTACAAGATCCTGCGTACTTGGACTGTTATCAACTGGTGTGTTGTTGGTACTCACATCGATCAGGAAGTTGTTGAATCATCTGAGCGTGCATTCCAGTTGGCATTCCCAACTGAGCCATGTGACTTCGATGGTGACGGCGACTGTGATACTCGTACATTCCGTGATAGCTGGAGAGTGTCTCCAAAATCTAAGCCTGGTGCAGCACAAGCTACCCAGTCAACTGATCCTGACACTGACCCATGGGATGGCTACATCACTTACCAGCAGACTATCAAGGTGAACGATACAGTTGATCCTGTATTCACCAACGGCTGCCAGATTCCTGATGTTTGTATCGAAGACAACACTTGCGGTGGAACAGTACTTCTGCCTACACCTGAAATCACTGATTGCAGCGCTAACGTAACTGTTACTGCTCAGATCAGAATCGGCGGTGTTTGGTTGAACGGCTTCGGCCCATACGTAAACGTTGCTCCTGGTACTTACGAAGTACGCTACAAAGCAATCGACAACTGTAACAACCAGAAAGATTGCAACACCACTGTAACAGTGAAAGATTGCAAGAAGCCAACTCCTTACTGCAAGAACGGTCTCGTGATCGAACTGATGCAGACAGGTATGGTTGATGTCTGGGCTTCTGATTTCGATGCTGGTAGCTTCGACAACTGTACTGCACAGAACCAGCTGAAGCTGTCATTCTCTGCTAACGTTAACAACACTGGTGCTACTTTCACTTGCGATGACCTTGGCCAGCAGCCAATCCAAATGTGGGTGACTGACCTCGCCGGCAACCAGGATTACTGCGAGACCTTCATTATCGTTCAAGATAACATGGGTGCTTGTGATGACGATCCTCAGATCGCTGGTGTTACTGCTACTGAAGACAACGAAGGCGTTGAAGGCGTAAGCATCAATGTAAACAGCCCAAGTGGTTTCGGTGCTAACACAGTAACTAACGTTAACGGTGCATACAACGTAAACGTACCTGCCAACGGTGACTACACTATCACTCCGGTATTGGATGAGAACCCGCTGAATGGCGTGTCTACATTCGACCTGGTATTGATCAGCAAGCACATCCTTGGTGTACAATTGTTGGATTCTCCATACAAGATCATTGCAGCTGATGCTAACAAGTCAAACAGTGTAACCACATTTGACCTTGTTGAAATCCGCAAACTGATCCTGTTCATCAACACGGACTTCCCGAACAATACTTCATGGAGATTTGTGAAGAAGAGCCACACATTTGCCAACCCGGCTAATCCGTTCTCTGCACAATTCCCAGAGGTGATCAACCTGAACAACCTGACGGCTGATGCATTGACTAACGATTTCGTTGCTGTGAAAATCGGTGACGTTAACGGTAGCGCAGCAGTGAACCTGATTGGTAGCGCTGACGATCGTACCATGGTAGGTGACCTGGTGTTGAATGCTGACGACGTAACAGTTGAAGCAGGAAATACTTACACTGTTAATTTCAAAGCAACTGATTTCAACGTAAGTGGTTACCAGTTCACTTTGAACTTTGACAAGCAAGCTCTTGAGTTAGTAGAAGTTGTACCTGGCCTGGCCGACGTATCTAACTTCGGTCTGACGATGGTAAAAGAAGGTGTTATCACGACAAGCTGGAACAGCGACGAAGCGAAGCAGTTGGCTAAAGACGAAGTTGTCTTTGGATTGACCTTCAAAGCGTTGAGCAGCGGTCGCTTGAGCAACCTGATCAACATCAACAGCCGTTACACGGCAGCAGAAGCTTACAATGCTAATGCTGAGTTGATGAACGTTGCAATGTCCTTCAACAACCAGTTGGCAGCAGGTGGATTCGAGCTGTACCAAAATACACCGAACCCATTCGCAACTGAGACCAACATTGGATTCTATCTGCCCGAAGCAACTTCTGCAACGCTGACAATCAGCGACGTACAAGGCAAAGTAGTGAAAGTCATTAAAGTTGATGCCGTTAAAGGTTACAACCAGGTTTCTCTGAAGCGTGGTGAGCTGGGCGCAACCGGCGTGATGTACTACCGTCTGGATACAGACTCTGATTCAGCGACTCGCAAGATGATTTTGGTTGATTAAATTCAATGATAGCGATTGGCACTTGGCTGTTAGCAGCTGGCGAAAGCCTGCAGCTAACGGTCAAACGCCAACCGCCCAAAAGCTTCAAAGCGATTGGATCTGAAATAAAAATCCGGGAACCATTTTAAGAGATAAATACTTAAATCGGTTTTTGGGATGGCCTCTCTCCGCTGAGTGTTGGAGGGGGGCTTTTTTTATTCAAATCAACATATAAAAGGCCGGGAGTAACCAAACTCCCGGCCTTTTCTTTTTTCAACTCATCCTTCGTTCAACCATGTATTGCAGCTAATCGAACGGCTGCTTTTCCGGCTGCTGTTGTAATCTTATATTTGTTCCATATAATTATTATTAGCGGGTTTCAATTTAATCAATTTTTAATGTTAAAAATTAGGTACAGATTGGGTGCGGGCGTATCTTTAATTGTTTTTTAGACTGAAGTATTTTCTGTCTTATTGAAAGGGATTAATTACCTGAATTTGCCGCTTAAACGTTGTTTTTCAAACTATACTTCTCACGGAAAAACACCCTTTCAAAACACATATACTTAATCAGTTATAACAGATTATAATCCTAATCCATGAACGTAAAAGGCAGCCAGGCTGCTGAAAAAGAGTATCTTATTCCCTTCTCATTTTGTGATACTCTTATTTTACTTCCATTAAAATAGATTGCCTGTTCAGGTGATTTATTTCTCCAGGATTCAAGATTCCAGTCTGCTTAATTGAGGCAACAATTTTTCACTTGAAAGTCTGGTAGCTTTTATTGATGCTGTATAGCTGAGATTAAAAGCTTGCTTAATGTTCACGACAAGACTGTGAGCATTGATGCGCTTTATATGCCTGTAATAAGTAGCTTTTTACAGTATACTTATTTGGCTGCATATTTCTCAATGATCTGAATGACAGGTTGTTAGGGTGTCATTTCTATGTATTAGCAACTTCTTCAAAAGAAGTATTTCAATATGAGTAGGTATAGTTAGGTATTATATTTTTTTCGCAAGTTATAATCCATTGAAAAAGAATCTTACACATATTTTATTCATTACCAGTTAAGGCATTGGCTCGTGCTCAGTGAAGCACTACCAGTGCTTTTGCAGTTTGTAAAGGGTTGGTTACCAATTGTTTGAAAAGGACTTCGACGAATCTGATATTATCATTAATCAATATTCTTTAACCTAAATTTTTCAATCTTATGAGAAATGTGAATTTCAAGTTTATCCTGAATTCGCTTGGGCTTATCGCTCTCCTCCTATTTTTAGGAGTTGGTGTAGCCACAGCGCAGTCAGGTACGCTTGTCGGTAGTAGCTCTACCTCTACCAAGCAACCTAACTTCATAGGTGCTCAGCAGGCAAATGTTAAGCTTCAGCAAAAACTTCCGGTTTTGAATGCTGAACTCAACAGTTTGCAACCTGACTCACCTGCCTACAAGAAAAAGTACTTTGAAGTACTGGCCTACAAAGAAATGATGAGTGGACTAAACCAGGGTAAGCCTGTCTCCCAGGTTTACGATGACGCAATCAACACATTAAAGTTGGGATTTAACCTGAATAACTCAGCGGATGCACAGCAATTCAGGACACTGCAGTTACAGATTAAATCATTCTTAACGACTCCTTAGTGATTGTCTTGAATGAACGGTGGCTTGCCATTTTTCTATTCAAAAGAACTTATCCAAAAATTAAAAATATAAAGAATTCTAAATAGAATCTCATGAAAAAATTCAACGCTACTTATAGCAAAGTGGTGCTTAGGAGTTTCGTTTTGGTAGCGCTGTTCGGTATGGCTTTTTCTTTTAAGTCAAACGGACAGTGTACAAACGGTACTGCTTTTGGGACAGCAAATGCTCCAACTACGCCCACACCCATCACAATTACCACCTGTGCCTATGCGGGAGAGTATAGCACGGTGAACAATGCTGTAGCAGGTCAGACTTACCAGTTTACAGGTACCGGTGGTGCAGGCAACTACCTGACTATTCGTCAGGGCACTCCCGGTGGTACTGTACTTGCTTTTGGCTTTTCTCCGGTAAGTGCAACCGTAACAGTTAGCGGTCCTGTTTATGTTCACGTGAACGTGAATGCCGCATGTGCAACGGATGCAGTCTGTCATACCTTGACAGTAGGCTGTACTAGCTGTGTTCCTCCGGCGCCACCGGCTAACGACCTTTGTGCAAACGCAACGGCAATCGTTGTGCCTTCTGCCACTACAGGGACAACAGTAAACGCAACACTGGATAACACCGCATTTTGTGGTACTTCCAACACCGCTCCTGGTGTTTGGTACACCTTCACCAACAACGTTGGTAACGGAAGAAACCGGGTTATTCTGAATACCTGTACCGGCACTACTTACGATAGCAAGCTTACTGTTTTCACTGGTACTTGTGCTGCATTGAGTTGTGTGGCTGGTAACGACGATGCCTGTGGCCTACAGTCTCAGGTCGCCGTAACGACTACCGGCGCCAACACAACTTACCGGGTTTTAGTACACGGTTTTGGTTCTGCGACTGGTCCTTTTACATTGACTGCTTCGCAATTAGCGTCAATCACCAACATCGCTTTGGGTGCACAAACTGCCTGCGATCCGGCAACCAACCTCTACACGCAGTCGCTGACATTGACTTACCTCAATCCGCCGACTACCGGTACTTTGCTCGTAAACGGTCAATCATTCCCGATCACCGGCAGCCCTCAAACGGTTGTTTTGACTGGTTTGACTTCTAACAGTTTACCTGTCAACGTAAATGCTTCCTTCTCAGCGGACCCTGCGAGTGCAGTTACGCTGCCCAACTTTTTCACGGCTCCTGCAAAGTGCAACCTCTGTAAAGTGAATTGCCCTGCCGACATCGTGAAGACCCTGGGCGCAGGTGATTGTGAGTCTTTCATTAATTACAACATTACCACTTCAGGTGACTGTACGCAGGCAGGCACAGTGAGCGGTTTCCAGGGGGCATTTGCTCCTGCAAACTGGACAGTTGGTCTTGTTAACTCCAACGGTGGAGTGAATACTGCCGGCGCACCGGCGAGTATCACACTCAATGGTTCTGACAACGGCACAGGTACTGCCGGTCAGACTAACTATACCATTCCAATTACCTTTACCGGAACGGTTACCTTTACCTATAACTATTCAACTGTTGATGCGGGTTTCTTCGATCCGTTTGGCTACACGGTTAACGGTGTATTTACGCCTGTTGTCAACGGATTTGTATTGACTCAAACCGGTACGGTTTCAGTCAACGTAAGTGCCGGTGATGTATTTGGTTTCTCTCAGCGCACATTGGATAACATCTTCGGCCCAGGTAATACGACTATTACCAACTTCTCCGGTCCGGCTTCCATTTTGCTGACGCCTACGCAAACTGCCGGTCTTCCAAGTGGTTCGCCATTCGGAATCGGTGTAACGACCAACACTTTCACCATCCCTAACGGTATTGGCGGAACTTCTACCTGTTCGTTCAAAGTAACAGTCAACGAATATCCGAACCCAACCACAACGCTGGTTTGTAACAACCTGGTTCAGGCTTCTTTGGATGCCACCTGCTCCGGTGTTATCGGCGCTGATATGATCCTCGAAGGTGGCCCTTACGGCTGCTATGATTCTCGCTATACTGTAATGATTTTGAGCCCGCTTGGCGCTAACCTTGGCAATACGATCAATGCAAGCTTCATCGGCCCACAGTGGACCGTTAAAGTAACGGACAAAGTAACCGGCAACTCTTGCTGGGGTAAAATCAAGGTTGAAGACAAAATCGCTCCGGTCATTGTATGTCGTGACCAGATAATTGCCTGTACGGAAGACCCTGTTTTGGCTCCTGCGCCTGCTATCGTAGGCCCACAGCCTATCATTTACGAAGGTTTGAATAACCCGATCGGCGAGCCTGGTGCTCCGATTCCTGATATTCAGGAATATTCATTTGACTATTCATACTTCCCGGCAGGTACGCCCGTTTTGGATGTAAATGCCCGGATTAAACTGACTGGCCACACGTGGTTACCTGACCTCAACATGGTGGTAACAAGCCCGGACGGTACAACTGCCGATGTATTCTCGTTAACAGGTTGCTTCGGTTCTGAATGGCCGATTGACGTTACCTGGGATGACGAAGGTGCAGGTGGTTTGACCCAATGCGCTGCACTCAACGCAGGCGGTGCTCCTACCCAGTGTCTGATTTTACCAGGCGTACAATCGAACACCGTACTTTCTGTGTTTGATGGAAAAAATGCCAGCGGCACCTGGAAATTTACCATCAGCGACAACGTAGGTGGTGACGACGGTGTCGTTGAAATCGTTGGTTTGATTGTTACTGTTGATCTTCCTGCCGTGCCGGCAATGGATAATTGCAGTGGAGAAGCTACCCTTGCTAATGGAAGGTTGACCTATATGGACAGCAATACACCCGGTGCATGTGGTGGCCCAAGTAAGACTACCATCAGAACCTGGACTGCTAAGGATAATTATGGCAATTCATCAAGCTGCACACAGAAAATCACTTACCAGCGTCCTGCTATCACTAACGTGGATGCACCAAAGGACATCAAGTGGTCTTGTGAGCAATACAATGCATACCAGAACATTACGGCAGCTACTGCTCTTCATCCGTACCTCGCTGATTGTGATGCGGTTACCGCTTCACAGCTGGAAATGACTTGCTACAACCACACTTGTAACGACAACGCACTGAATGGTTCTGTTAACGTTGACAATCCTGCTATCAACAATACCAAGCAAGGTGCCTGTACTTCTTCGCCCACGGCCACTCCTGGTCTTGAGAACGCTGACGTATTTGCCCTGACTGGTTCTGGCCTGCCTACTGTAAATGGTAAGCCTTTGAATGCTATCTGTGGTATCAGCTACGAGCATGAAGACATCGTCATCAATGTTTGTCCTGGTAGCTTCAAGATTTTACGCAAGTGGACCTTGATCGACTGGTGTGCAAACCCGGTTGCTATCCGTCAGGTGAATCAGGTGATCAAAGTCGTAGATGAGTCAGCTCCTACTATCACAGCTCCTGCTGATGCAACAATCAACGTTTTCAACGCAAGCACACCACCTAACAGCGGCCCACACGCCGTATGTAAAGGTACTGTTGTGGTTCCACCGGCAACTGGTATTGCTGATAACTGCTCAGGTGTAACTGGTTTGACTACTGAATTGTGGACGGTTAACGCAGCTAATCAGCCTGTTACCATCATTGCAACGATCCCTACCAACGGTGGTTTGTTCCCGAACATTCCGCTCTACATCAATGGTATTCCTGCCAAATACCTGGCTCGCTACTATGCTGTTGACGGCTGTGGCAACCAGGCATTTGACGATGCTATCTACACACTGCGTGACAAAGTTCCACCAGTGGCTATTTGTGATGAAATCACTGAAGTTTCTGTTACCAATAACAGCGTAGGAACCGGCGGAAGCTGCTCTACGCTTTTCGCTCACAACCTGGACGATGGTAGCTACGACAACTGTGCTCCGGTATACTTCCTGATTGCGAAGATGGACGACTCTTTCAGCCCGAACATCTTCAACCGTTGCTACTACCCATCACGTGATTTCTGCTGCTCTGATATTGGAAACGAGACAGTAATCGTACTGGTCCTGGATAGCGATCCTGCTCCATTCTTTACTTCTATCAACCAGCCAGCATTGGGTTGCGACGGTACGCCTGGTCTGTTGCTTTCTGCAACTGCTAACTATCCGTTCAACTACAACACTTGCATGGTGACTGTACAGGTAACTGACAAGTTGCCTCCGATCCTTGTGAGCTGCCCACCTAACACCCGTATCACTTGCGACAACTATGCTAACAACTTCGAGACTCAACTTCAGGGTCTGACAGGTGCTCAGCAGTGTGCTGCATTGACTGCTGCCGGTTTCGGTGAGCCTTCATTCTACGACAACTGCCAGGTAGACATTACCTGCAACACGAATATCAATCTCGATCAGTGCCTCGAGGGTACTATCACTCGTACCTGGACTGCCAAGGACGGCGCCGGTAACAGCGGCACTCAGCCATGTAACCAGACCATCTTTGTTGACCACGTTTCTGACTGGGTTGTTGAATTCCCAGCTGATATTACTGTGAACTGTGGAACTAACGTTCCGAACTTCGGTGAGCCTAAAATCTTTGGTGAAACTTGCGAACTCGTAGGTGTATCTTTCAAAGATGAAGTATTCACAGTAGTTCCTGATGCTTGCTACAAGATCCTGCGTACCTGGACACTCATTAACTGGTGTGTTGTTGGTACTCACATCGATCAGGAAGTTGTTGAATCATCTGAGCGTGCATTCCAGTTGGCATTCCCAACTGAACCATGTGACTTCGATGGCGATGGCGACTGTGATACCCGTACATTCCGTGACAGCTGGAGAGTGTCTCCTAAGTCTAAGCCTGGTGCAGCACAAGCTACCCAGTCAACTGATCCTGACACTGATCCTGATACTGACCCATGGGATGGCTACATCACTTACCAGCAGGTAATCAAAGTGAACGATACAGTTGATCCTGTATTCACCAACGGCTGCCAAATTCCTGATGTATGCATCGTTGACAATTCTTGCGGAGGAACAATTCTGTTGCCTACGCCACAGATCACAGATTGCAGCCAGAACGTTACGGTTACTGCTCAGATCAAAATTGGTGGAGTTTGGTTGAATGGCTTCGGCCCATATGTTAACGTTGCTCCCGGCACTTACGAAGTACGCTACAAAGCAATCGATAACTGTAACAACCAGAAAGATTGCAACACTACTGTAACAGTGAAAGATTGCAAGAAGCCAACGCCTTACTGCAAGAACGGACTTGTGATCGAAATCATGCAAACGGGTATGATCCAGATCTGGGCATCAGACTTCAATGCAGGTAGCTTCGACAATTGTACGTCACAGAGCCAGCTGAAGTTGTCGTTCTCCTCGAACGTCAACAACACCAGCAAAACTTACACTTGTGATGATCTCGGCCAGCAGCCGGTTCAGATTTGGGTAACTGACCTCGCCGGTAACCAGGATTTCTGCGAGACCTTCATTATCATCCAGGATAACATGGGTGCTTGCAACGATGATCCTCAAATCGCTGGTAAAGTTGCTACCGCAGCTAACCAGGGTGTACAGGGTGTGAGCATCAACCTCAACAGTCCTGGCGGCTTTGGTAACAATACGACCACTAACGCCAACGGTGCTTACAACGTGAACGTACCTTCTGGAAATGACTTCACGATCACGCCGGTACTCGATGTTAATCCGCTGAACGGCGTGTCTACATTCGACCTGGTATTGATCAGCAAGCACATCCTTGGTGTGCAGTTGTTGGATTCTCCGTACAAGATCATTGCAGCTGATGCTAACAGGTCAAACAGTGTTACCACATTTGACCTTGTTGAAATCCGCAAACTGATCCTGTTCATCAACACGAACTTCCCGAACAATACTTCCTGGAGATTTGTGAAGAAGAGCCACGTATTTGCCAACCCGGCTAATCCGTTTGCAACGCAATTCCCAGAGGTAATTAACCTGAACAACGTATCGGTCAACTCATTGGCTAACGATTTCGTTGCTGTGAAAATCGGTGACGTAAACGGTAGCGCAGCAGTGAACCTGACTGACAACCCGGATGACCGTACCATGGTAGGTGATCTGGTGTTGAATGCTGACGACGTAACAGTTGAAGCAGGAAATACTTACACGGTTAATTTCAAAGCGACTGATTTCAACGTAAGTGGTTACCAGTTCACTTTGAACTTTGACAAGCAAGCGCTTGAGTTAGTAGAAGTTGTACCTGGCCTGGCCGATGTATCCAATTTCGGTATGACAATGGCAAAAGAAGGCGTCCTGACGACAAGCTGGAACGCTGACGAAGCGAAGCAATTGGCGAAAGACGAAGTCGTATTCGGTCTGACGTTCAAGGCACTCCGCAGCGGCCGCATGAGCAACCTGATCAATATCAACAGCCGTTACACGGTAGCAGAAGCTTACAATGCCAATGCTGAGTTGATGAACGTTGCGATGTCCTTCAACAACCAGTTGGCAGCAGGCGGATTCGAGCTGTACCAAAATACACCGAACCCATTCGCAACCGAAACCAACATTGGATTCTACCTGCCCGAAGCAACTTCAGCAAAGCTGACCATCAGCGACGTACAAGGAAAAGTAGTGAAAGTCATCAAAGTTGACGCCGTTAAAGGTTACAACCAGGTTTCTCTGAAGCGTGGTGAGCTGGGCGCAACGGGTGTGATGTACTACCGCCTGGATACAGACACTGATTCAGCAACTCGCAAGATGATTTTGGTTGATTAAAACCAACAGTCAGTCAGTAACCAGCAGTTAGCAATTTCAGAATTGCAAGCTGCTGGTTGCAAGACTGACAAGTGATAAAAAATAGACCGGAAGCCGAATTAAGAGATTTAAACTTAAATCGGTTTTTGGGATGGCCTTTCTCCGCTTCGTGCAGGAGGAGGGCTTTTTTTATAAAAAAGATGAGTAAAACTGGCAGTGATTAGCTAATCTTTCAGGTCTGCTTCTCCCACGTTTCATTTTAGGCACGATTTTTTGTATTATAAAAATATTGAATGCATTATTCCTGAAACAACTTCTTCAAAGGCTTCTCCGAAACAAGCACATCTTACATTCTTCAGTTAGGTTTTCACATCCAAAGCTTTACACAACCACAAATTAGGCTGTAGCACTGACTACTTTAGAGACTACTACACAATCGTTAGGAGCACTATTCGGACTTTGAGAAAGCTACCGATTTTCTCCACTCTGGTTCTGTCAGACTCCTGAGGCATTTTTCGTCTGCCACGGAACCGAATCCTCTTAAGTAGTTCTGTTTTGATAAAGCCAAGTCATTGAAAAACAATGACTTGGCAACTGACTTATGGCTTTGCGTGCCATGAGGCGGACAGGTATTTCCTGTCGTCTGCTGTCATGGTTTTTTTAATAATCCAGATCTATTAACAAATTTTAGTCACAATGAAACAGAACATTTTTCACCCACGAAGTATCGGGGCGGCTCCCGGAAGGATTGCCTCGATCGTGTTGAGCTGCGTGTTTGTATGCCTGCTTTTTTCAAACCTGTCAGCTCAAAATTGTACACTGGCCTGCCCCAACGGCTCTCCTCAAAGTCCCGGCAATATTTCTCCCGGACAGGATTGTATCGCTACCGTAGTGGTGGATACATTCGTTACGAACTCGGGCGGCTGTACCGATTCTTTCTGGCTGATTGCCAGGACCTTGCTGGGCGATACCATCGCCTTTGATGTCGATATTGTCGATATTCCCGTTTTCCCTCACTTGAATACGATTATTGAAATTGAAGTAAAAAATATCACAACAGGCAACAGTTGCAGCTCTTTCTACTTGGTCGAAGACAAGCAGCCGCCTTCCATCACGGAATGTCCCAACGACACCGTGGCCTGCAATGCTTCGCTTGACCCTGCTGACCTGGCGCCCATCGAGTTCAATGATAACTGCGATGGTAACCCTGATACAAGCTACGTAGATTCTCCTGCGCAGAACTGTGCCGATCCTATGTTCATCAACATGATAACCCGAACCTGGACCGTAACGGATGCCGGCGGCAATACCGCAACCTGCGACCAGGTGATTCATATTTTGAAACCGGACACTTCCATGGTTACCATTCCCGGCATGACCATCATTGACTGTGCGTCTCCGTCGGCTGACCCGTCAGTGACCGGCTTTCCAACGCTTGACGGCAATCCGCTTCAATCGGGCGGCTTCTGTAACTTTACGGTTGTTTGGGAAGATGACACACTGACTACTTGCGGCGGTAATCTGTTGATTCTGCGGGAATGGACGGTCAGCAACAACTGCGTGCTGAGCGAGGTGAAGCAGGGCATTCAACAAATAAAATTCGAGGATACAACGCCTCCGGTCATCACCTGTCTGGATACGCTGACTGTTTCGACGGATGATGGCTTTTGCAACGCTGACATTACACCGCCTGCTCCGACAGTGACGGATAATTGCAGCCCGTACTTTGTTTCATCTGAAATAACGGGCTTTGCCGGTCTTCAGAATATTCCGAAAGGGACACATTCGCTGGTTTACACAGCAACGGATAGTTGTTTCAATGCCTCAACCTGCACCACGGTACTGATCGTAGCGGATACTGAAACGCCAACTGCGATTTGTGACGAATTTAAGGTGGTGGGACTACCGAATACAGGAGTGGCCGTTTTACCTGCATCAGTTTTTGACGATGGAAGTACGGACAACTGTAGCCCGTTGGTATTCACTGCGAGCAGGGACGGTGTCAACTTTGCCTCGTCCGTTTCATTCAACTGCGACGATGTGGGCGATACCGTCATGGTCGTGCTACGGGTGAGCGAGCTGGTCAATCCCGCCTCGTTTACCGATTGCATGAATTTCGTGATCGTGCAGGACAAACTGCCACCCATCATCATCTGCCCGGCGCCTCAAACCATTGAATGTACGGATGATTACTCCGACCTGTCGATTTTTGGAATGCCAACAGTGATTGAAAACTGCGAACCGACCACGGAGGAAGTTTCGGAGATCAACATTGGCAACTGCGGTGAAGGAACGATCACGAGAACGTTCACCGCAACAGACCAAAGTGGCAATTCCATGTCTTGTACCCAGACGATTACAGTGGTGAACAGCAATCCGTACAATGGTTCGACGATTCAGTGGCCACCTGACTACACGGTTTTCAACGTCTGCATGACGGCGGATAATTTCGATCCGGAAGATTTACCTACTTCGCCGGTGAATTACAGCGTGCCGGTGGTGCCAGCGACGAACTGCGCTATGCTTGCGACAAGCTATTCTGATCAGTTGTTTTATATCTCGTATCCTGCCTGCTATAAAATTGTAAGGACCTGGACAATCATAGACTGGTGCCAGTACAATCCGGCGAACCCATCCGTTGGAAGATGGACTCATCAACAGATAATCGCCATCATGGACAACCTGCCGCCGGTTATTACTTCCTGTCCGGCCGATACGGTGGTGAGTGTGGGTGCTGATTGCGGAGTTGCTTTTGTAAACCTGCCGTCCGTAACAGCGACTGATTGCAGCACAAATCTGACTTTTACCAATACTTCCCCTTACAACGGCGCTAACGCCAGCGGAAATTACCCGCAGGGAATCAATACCGTCACTTTTACGGTGAAAGACGGCTGTGGCAATAAGTCCACATGCTCAACTAAAATCACCGTGACCGACCTGGTTAAACCGACACCGTACTGCAACACCGGTATTGTCGCTGAATTGCAGGAAATGGGCGGCCAGATCATGGCGACAATCAATGCGACGCAGCTTAATTTCAACAGCTTCGATAACTGCACGCCAAAATCACAACTGAAATACAACATCGGCTTCGTCGGGCAGGCCCAGCCGCCAACGGCGACAGCCCTGACCCTGGACTGTGATTTTATCGGAAACTTCCTGGTGGAGCTCTGGGTGACAGACCTTGCAGGCAACAGTGACTACTGCATCACCAATATTATTATTCAGGATAACATGGTGCTGTGTCCGCCGGTGGTGGATGATACGCTGGTTGTGGTGGCGGGTGAAATACAGACCGAAACCGGCGGATCTTTGCCCGGCGTCAGCATTCATGCCGTGAGCACTGGTATGGCTACCGGTACGGACCTTAACGGAACCTACCAACTTGGAGGGCTGCAGAATGGCGGCACCTACACCATTTCACCGGAAAAAGACAACGATTACCTCAACGGAGTGACCTCCTTCGATCTCGTGCTGATGAGCCGGCATGTGTTGGGTATTTCACCGCTGACTTCACCGTATAAAATCATTGCTGCCGACGTTAACCGGAGCGGCATGGTCACAACGTTTGACATTGTGGAGCTTCGCAAACTGATCCTCCACATCAATGACAAGTTCCAAAACAACACCTCCTGGCGCTTTGTGAAAAAGGATTACGTGTTCCCAAATCCGTCTAATCCGTTTTCGCCGGCTTTCCCGGAGGTGGTGGATGTGGCCAATATCAGCCAGGATGTACTCGATGCGAATTTTATTGGCGTGAAAATTGGCGATTTGAATTGCAGCGCCAGTGTAAACTTCAACGGCAGCAGTCCGGACGACCGTAGCGGAGGAGAAGCAGTGACATTGCTGCTCGAAGATCGGGAGGTACAGGCAGGGGAGGAGTTCATCATTCCTTTCCGGGTAAAAGACAACCAAAATTTAATTGCAATACAATTTACGCTAGAATTTGAAACTGACGATCTGGAATTTCGAGGCCTCGAGGAGGGCGTCTTGGCCAGGGCAGGGGAGCAGTCCTTCGGGATTTCCAATCCTGCCGACGGTATCGTCACGGCGGCATGGTTTGATACCAAACCTGTGTTCGTGACGAAAGAAGACGCCCTTTTCAGCCTGCTTTTCAAAGCAAACCGCACAGGCCGTTTGAATGACCTGCTTGCAATGAACTCCAGAATGACGGAAGCGCTCGCTTACGACGGCGCAGAAAATGACCTGAACCTGAACTTAGAATACACAAACTACAATGAGATGACTACAAGGACTGCTTTTCAACTGTACCAAAACCAGCCTAACCCATTCAAAAAGGCGACCCACATCCGCTTCTCTTTACCGGAAGCGGGGTGGGCAAAACTGACCATCTACGATCTTTCGGGACAGGTGCTGAAATCTTACGACCAGCACTTTAGCGAAGGATACAACCAGGTGACGGTTGAGCGGAGCGATCTGCCTTCGGGCGGCGTGCTGTTCTATCGGTTGGAAGCGCAGGACCACACCGCAACGAAGAAGATGATTCTGTTGCAATAGAAATGTGTTTGCGGGTTTGAGTGTTTGTGTCGGGTTTGCCCCATAAACACTCAATCACCCGGAAAAAAAGTACCGTTTTAAGTATTGTCCCTTGTCTGCAAACAGCAGGCAGGGGATTTTTATATTAAAAATAATTTGAAAACGTTTTGAAAATTCCTGCCTTCGCTTACCTTTGTTCGACATAACCAAACCGATTTTGTAATCCTTAAGTGAACATCACCATGAAAAGTCCAAAACCGATTTTTACACACTCGCTTTCCTGGCTGTCAAGCCTTTTTCATTTTCTTCCACAATTACAAGTCAAGCCAAAGTTCCTCATCTCCTGACCGGAGTTGATTACAGACGCTTACATCTACCCTAAGCCAGGGCCGTCAATTAGGCATTTGGCAACGGTGCAGCCACGTAATATTCACGGCTGATCCATGCCAAATAACCGGTTGGCTACACCTGTCTTTCGCTACCCACAACTATTGGAAAATTTGAATTTTCCCCTTCAAGGCTGTTGATGCTGGCAAGTCCGCCGTGCGTGCTTTTGTCAGTTTGAAATAATTCCGTTCATCGGGAAGGCTATTGACACAGCTGTTTCCCGGGCTGGTTTTTATTGAAAGAAAGAAGTTCGACCGCTGTTAACAAATTATATCCACGAACCGATTCTTTAACAAATTCAGTAATCCGATGAAAAAAAAGATTACACTCTTTTTCAAAAACTGGGCTGACACTCACACTTACACTCAAGCGCCCGTTTTGTCCAATGTTTTGAATTTCAAAACTTTACACGTAGCCTTCCTCCTGGCAGGAATGTGTTTTTTTACGTTAAAACTAACTGCTCAACCCTACTGCACAATGGCGTGCCACAACCTCGTGAACGTCTCTCTGCCAAATACCTGCGAAGGTGAAATCACTTACGCCATGATTTTGTCGAGCCCTAACAATCCGGCTACTTGCTCGCCCAACGGCCCGCAGGCATTCGAGGTGACCGTGATGAACCAGTCGGGGGCGCCCATTCCGACCAGCCCGGTCGTAACTGCTGCCTACATCGGGCAGACTTTGTCCGTGAAGGTGAAGCATTTGGCTACCGGCAACCAATGTTGGGGGAACATTTACGTGCAGGACAAACTGCCTCCCCAGCTTACCTGTCCGCCGGATGTAACCGTTGCTTGCACAGCTGCTACCGATACCTCGGCTACCGGCGTGCCGGTAGTGACCGATTGCTCAACTTTTAACCTGTCATTTTACAATAATGTGGTCAACAATGGTTGTGCCACGCCATTTTCTGCCGTCATCAACCGCACCTGGATTGCAACCGATGCGGGTGGTTACACCAGCTCCTGCACGCAAAAAATTCAGCTGCTGCAACCCACCACGGCGAATGTCCAGTTTCCACCCAACCGGGACGGTATCGCTGCGCCGGTACTCAATTGCGTAAATCCTAACACCGCACCCGCAAACACTGGCGCACCTTCGATCAACGGCCAGCCGATTCCGAACGGCACAGGCTATTGCAACATGGCAGTGACTTACAGTGATCAGCAAATTCCAATATGCCAGAACAGCTACAAAATCCTGCGTACCTGGACGGTTGCATCCTGGTGTACCGGCACTATTTTGAACCACGTGCAGATCATCGCTGTGAAGGATATGCAACCACCGACCCTCACTTGTCCGCCCGACCTGACTGTCGGAACGACCAGTTCCATCTTCTGCAAAGCTTCCGTGATGCTGCCTCAGGTGGGAATTTCCGACAATTGCTCGACTACTTTCACCACCACCATGAATACGCCTGCCGGGCTCGTGAACGGTAACGGCGGCCTCATTCACAACGTGAACCTGGGCGTTTACACCATTACTTACAACGTAACGGATGCCTGCGGCAATTCGTCCAGCTGCACCTCCAAGCTCACGGTGATTGATGACGACGCACCCACGGTGGTGTGCGATCAGCTGACGGTCGTTTCACTCAATAACCTTGGCACTGCAACCGTGCACGCTCAGACGTTTGACGATGGCAGCTATGACAATTGCAGCCCCATCACGCTCACGGTACGGCGGATGCAGGCAGGTTGCGGCACACAGCCGGTGTTTGGCCCTACGGTGAAATTCTGCTGTGCGGACATTGGCAACGACGTCATGGTGGAAATGAAAGCCACGGATGCCTCCGGCAATGCAAACACCTGCATGGTCATCGTTCATGTGAACAACAATTTCCCGCCAACCATCCAATGCCCGGCCAACAAAACAATCAACTGCACCGACGACCCGGCCAACCTCGCCCTGACCGGGCAGGCCACCGGCTCTGCACCATGCGGAACACCCAATATTACTTACACCGACGTAAACAACCTGAACATGTGCGACGTCGGCACCATCACCCGCACCTGGAAAGCGACAGTTGGAAGCAGCAGTACGACCTGCAACCAAACCATCACCATGGTGGACAATACGCCGGTTTCGGTCACTTTTCCCCCGAATTACGCTGTGACGGGATGCGTTTCCATCGCCAGCCTTTCGCCGGCCAATTTGCCTGCGCCCTACAATGCTCCCGTTACGAATAGCGATTGTGAGCTGTTGGCCACTAGTCATACGGATCAGGTTTTTGTGGTTTCACCACCAGCCTGTTTTAAAATCGTGCGCACCTGGAAGGTCATCAACTGGTGTACCTACGTGCCGGGAGGCACAACGGGACTCTGGCAAGGCACGCAAACGATCATGGTGACGGACAACACGCCGCCAACTTTTACCTGCCCTTCCAACATGACAGTGGGTGTTGGTCAAAACTGCAAGGCTACCGTCACGCTGCCCCCACTGACCAATGTGCAGGATTGCAGCCAAAACGTGACGGTCAGCGTGACGAGCAGTTTTGGCAGTGGCTACGGGCCGTTTTTAAACGTAGCTCCGGGTAACTACACTGCTACCTATACTGCATCTGACGGCTGCAACAACACTGCTTCCTGTTCGATCACCATCCAGGTGAAAGATGATAAAAAGCCTACGCCCTACTGCAAAAACGGCCTCATCGTGGAGCTGATGGGCATCGACACGGATGGCGACGGCATCATTGATGACGGCATGATCGAGACATGGGCTTCTGATTTTAATGCAGGTAGCTTCGACAACTGTCCGGGAACGCTCAAGTTTTCGTTTTCATCTGATGTCAACAATACCAATGCAATCTTTGACTGCGACGATATCGGCCAGAATCCCATCCAGATGTGGGTGACGGATGCCTCCGGCAATCAGGATTTTTGTCAAACTTTTCTCGTCGTGCAGGATAACATGGGGGTGTGTAACGGGCCACTCATTGCCAGTGTTGGCGGGGCTATCGCCAATGAGCAGGGCTTCGACGTGGAGGCAGTGACCGTGACGATCAATGACGGCATTTCACAACCATCGATCACTGGCTCAAATGGCAATTTCAGTTTCCCCGGCGTGCCGCTGAATGGTGATTACACAGTTACTCCCAAAAAGGACACCAACCTGCTGAACGGCGTCACCACTTACGACATCGTGCTCATTCGCCGTCATATTCTGGGTATTGAAATGTTGTCCTCGCCTTACAAAATGATCGCAGCAGACGTCAACCGGTCAAACAGCGTTACCACCTCTGACCTGGTGGATTTACAGCGTGCAGTTTTGATCATCAACGATTATTTCCCGAACAACGAAAGCTGGCGTTTCGTGGATGAGGCATTCAACTTCCCGAATCCGGCGAATCCGTTCCAGACATCGTTTCCGGAAGTTTACAACATCAATAACTTCAGTGGGAACATGGATAGCGTGAAGTTTTTAGCAGTGAAAATTGGCGACGTAAACGACTCCGCCGTACCGAATCAATTCGCAGAGCCTGGCGAAGATCGTAGCGGTGAAATGCTGTTGCTGAAAACGGCCAACCGGAAGGTGGAGCCGGACAAGGAATGCCGGGTAGATTTCACCGTCGAAAATTTCAATGAAATTGCCGGCTACCAGTTTACACTGATCTTTGATCCCGGTAAAATGGAATTCCTGCGCTTTGAACCGGGAGAACTGACTTCCCTGACAGAGCAAAACTTCGGGTTCCGCCTGCTTGGCGAGGGTGTCCTGACGACCTCGTGGCATGATTTCAAAAGTAACACCCTGCCTGACGGAACGGTGCTGTTCAGCCTTGTTTTTGAGTCAAAAACAAACCTGGAATTAAGTCAAAGCCTGCACATCAGCTCCGGATACACACGGGCGGAGGCTTACCACGAAACAGGTGAAATGCTTGGTGTTCATCTTGAATTTCTGGATGAAACAAGCACCGGTCAAACGGCGCTGCTCAGCGTTCAGGTCCGCCCGAACCCTTTCCGGGAAAGCGCCGTCATCGGCTTTTACCTGCCCGAAACACGGGAGGTAACCCTGAGTATATTCGACGCTACCGGCCGGATGGTGAAGACTGTTCGGAGCAATTTCAAGGCAGGCTACAATGAGTTTCAGCTGAATGCCGCTGATCTTGCAGGTCAGGGAACTTACTACTATCGCTTGCAAACGCCCGTAGAGGCATCAACCGGCAAGCTGGTATTGTTGCGATAACCGAACTTAAAAATTACTTGGAGAAGTAGATATCAGCAAAGGGCTACCCGAACTTTTTCGGGCAGCCCTTGCTTTTCCAACTTAATGGGAACGTGGATATTTGTATAAGGAGACGTAGGGATGTGAGTATAGTCACTGAAAACAAAGGAAATTGCTCTTTTATTCGGGTAGGCCAAAGAAGATATGTCTTTATTTGGCTGTGAAGGTCATTTAGATCGGTGAAGAATAAAGGATTTACTTTTCGGCGGTTGAGGGATGAAAAATGTTTAGCTTTGCGCCGTTTAAAAAAAAATAAAGATGAAAAACATATCACTGATCCTGAATATTGTTCTCTTATTGGCAGTTGCTTACCTGTATGTAGATCGTTTTGCTGCATCCGGTGCTGATGAAAAACCTGCTGCCACGGAAGAAGCCAAAGACGAACCGCTTCGCATTGTTTACCTCAACATCGATTCGCTCCACGAGAAAAGTGAAACCTTCCAGACGAAAAAAGCTGAAATTGAAAAGCGCCAGGCTGAAGCCGAGGCATCGCTGACATCGAGAGCCAAAGCTTTTGAGAAAGAAGTAATCGCATTTCAGCAGAAGTACCAGAGCGGCACCATGACCCCCAAAGCTGCTGAAGACGAGCAAACACGGCTCGCCAGAAAGGAGCAGTCCATCATGGCCGAAAGAGAACGTCTGGCGACCGACCTGATGCAGGAAACGGATGATTTCAATCTGGCATTCACCAACAAAGTGAAGGGATACCTCGACTCGTTGAAAACGCAGATGAACTATGATTACATTCTCGTAGCGGGTAGCGGCAGTCCTGTTTTGCTCGCCAACGACAGCCTCGACATCACGAAAACTGTCTTGGAAATGTTGAATAAAAAGAACTGAAAAGCTGTTTTTAAAAAATAGCTGAAAAATATTTGGCGGTGCGAAATGCGTTCCTATCTTTGCAGCCGCTTCGGACAAATGCGTCCGAAAAAGATAAATATCGCGGAGTGGAGCAGTTGGTAGCTCGTTGGGCTCATAACCCAAAGGTCGCAGGTTCAAGTCCTGCCTCCGCCACTAAGGCAGGGCCGTCCGAATTATCGGATGGCCCTTTTCTTTTTAGGCTTTACCTTCTTTCCCGGCGGTCACCGGTGAAAACTTTCCCCCACAAATTTCAATACTTCCGGTAATGCCGTTCGCCAGTACGTCCAGTCATGAATGCCGTCCCTTACCCTGAATTCATGGGGAATGCCCTGGTCGATCATCAGGCTGTGCAACTCCATATTCCCTTTAATTAAAAAATCATCGTCGCCGCAGTCGATGTAATAGCGTACTTTTTTCAACTCTTCCGCATCAATGGTTTTCAGGAGGTTAAGTACGGAGTTTTGACGGTAATGTTCAGAGAGGCGGGCCTCGCCTTCCAATCCCTTGCCGTAAGGTTCCCCGACTACGTAGTCCCATTGATCATTGGGCATTTTCAGCGTTTCGTCATCTGTCCAGATCCCGGCGCTGAGTGGAACGCAGGCAGTGAACAGGTCAGGATGTTTGATAGACATGATGAGACTGCCGTGGCCTCCCATCGAAAGCCCGGCAACAGCCCGGAATTCCTTCTTCGTACGTGCGCGGTACGTTGCTTCGATGTGCGGAATGAATTCCTTGATGAAAAAATCCTCCCACTTCGACTTTCCGTCGTAGCTGTTCACATACCAACTCACGCCCGCATCCGGCATGACGATGATCATCGGTGGCGCATCCCCGCTGGCGATGGTGCGGTCGGCGATGTAGTTGGCTTCGCCAAACTGCACCCAGCCTGTCTCATCGTCGGTAAAACCGTGGAACAGGTAGAGTACCGGGTAGCTGCGGCTGGAGGTTTGGTAATCGTAAGGCAGGTAGACGCAGTAATTCACATCCTTGCCGAGGATGTTACTTTTGGCTTTGAGGCTTTCTTTTAAAATACCTTGCTGAGTGAAGGCCTGGGCTGCAATGGCTAAGAGCAGAAAAGTGAAGAAGTTTTTCATGGTGGTGAAGTTTGAGATGAAAAATAAAGCATTTTCAATGCCTTTGGTAAAAGTGGTAAATTCTTCCAATTCATTCCGGTTTTGTCAAGTTAGATTTTGCACTTAACAACCAACTCCGGCATTTTTTCAAGAAATAAATGTAGCAAAATTTGCTTTCAAAAATATTCATCGTATTTTTGCGATGAATTTAATTCTAAACAAATGGCCGTACACAAAAAAGAGGCATTCGGAACAGAGGAGCAGGAGCTTGCAGCCCTCGCCAAGGCGCTGTCGCACCCGGCCAGGATTGCCATTTTAAAAGAACTGGCTAAGCGCCAAACCTGCGTTTGCGGAGAAATCGTGGAGGTGATCGACCTGGCCCAGAGCACGGTATCCCAGCACCTGAAAGTGCTGCTCGAAGCCGGCCTGATCCAGGGAACAGTGGAAGGTGTGAAGTCCTGCTACTGTATCAATCCGGACACGATTCATCGTTTTGAAAAAATGCTGGCATCTTTTTTCACCGATGCTAAAAAATACTGCTGCTGAGCAGCTATTTTTTTGTCTAAATTCATCGCATTTTTACGATAAAAATTTCACCAATTAAAATTGATCAACATGGAATCATCTGAAAAAATCAAAGCACTCGTTCGGGAAAAATACTCGGAAATCGCCAGCCAGGACAAAGCCGCCAACGCCTCCTCCTGTTGCGGAGCCACCTCGTCGGGCACCTACAACATCATGTCCGACAGCTACGCCGATCTCGA
The DNA here is from genome assembly GCA_030147525.1 of Bacteroidota bacterium. Classification (GTDB taxonomy): domain Bacteria; phylum Bacteroidota; class Bacteroidia; order Chitinophagales; family Saprospiraceae; genus UBA6168. Next base: position 65,791 of record JASBVF010000002.1, on the reverse strand, counting down.
AGGCTACAACCCTGATGCTGACCTCGGACTCGGATGCGGCCTGCCGACGGAATTCGCCCAAATCCAGGAGGGCGACACGGTGCTCGACCTCGGCTCCGGTGCCGGAAACGACTGTTTCGTTGCACGGGCGGAAGCCGGCGAAACGGGTAAGATCATCGGCGTGGATTTCACCCCGAAAATGATCGAGCTTGCCCGCCAGAATGCTGAAAAACGGGGTTTCAACAACGTCGAATTCCGCCAGGGAGACATCGAAGACCTGCCCGTGAGCAACGACAGCGTGGATGTGGTGGTGAGCAATTGCGTACTCAACCTCGTGCCTGACAAAGCAAAAGTTTTTGATGAAATCAAGCGGGTGCTGCGGCCCGGTGGGCATTTCAGCATCTCCGACGTGGTGCTGCGGGGCGAACTGCCGCAAAAATTGCAGGAAGCCGCCGAGATGTACGCCGGTTGCGTGGCTGGCGCCATGCAGATGGATGAATATCTGGAACTCATCCGGACGGCGGGGTTCAACAACCTGACCATCCAGAAACAAAAACCCATCCTCATTCCCGATGAAATTTTGCTTGAATACCTGACGGCTGACGAGTTGCGGGCATTTGCCGCATCGAAAACGGGCATTTTCAGCATCACGGTTTTTGCTGAAAAACCGGGGGAGAAGCGGGAACGCAAGGTTTCATCAAAACCTAAAGTAAGCCTCGCTACGCTGTCAAAAGAAGCATGCTGCGGGCCTGAAAGCAACTGCTGCTAAAATTACCGGGGCTTGGGAGAATTTTTATAGTTTCCCAAGCCCTGATAACTTTGTTCCAAAATTGCTACGCATGAAAAAACAGTTATGGATGATCGCTACCGGCGGGCTGGCGGTGCTGGCTTCGTTCCTTTGTTGCGCCGGGCCGGTGCTGGCAGTATTGGTCGGAACCGGTGCTGCAGCTTCAGCTTCTGGTTGGTCGGAAAAATGGCAGCCTGCCTTGTGGGCGGTTTCGCTGGTGGCGTTCGGGCTGGCAGGGTGGCGATTTTATCAAAAAAGAAAAAACCGGAACCAGGTGGTTTTGCTGTCCACCGTGACTTGTCCAAATTGCGGATTTCAACAAAAGGAAACCATGCCTGAAGATGCCTGCCAATATTTTTACGAATGTCAAAACTGTAAAAAAATTCTGAAACCGAAAGCCGGCGACTGCTGTGTTTTTTGCAGTTACGGAACGGTCAAATGCCCGCCCATTCAGCGGGGCGAAAATTGTTGTTGAATAGGCTCAGGCAATGGCCTTCTTCAACTCAAGCACCGTAATTTCAGGCCAGATGCCCACTCGTCCGTGGAAGCCAAGGAACCCGAAGCCCCGGTTCACGTTGATGTGCTTGCCATTTTCTTCGTAAAGGCCGGCCCACTTGGGGTAGCGGTATTTCACCGGACTCCATTTCAGGCCGGGAATTTCAACACCCATCTGCATGCCATGCGTGTGGCCGGAGAGGGTGAGGTGGATGTGCGAGTCGAAATTTTTCACTTCGTTATCCCAGTGCGAGGGATCGTGCGAAAGCAGGACTTTAAAGGCATCGTCCGGTACGCCGGCGACTGCTTTTTTCAGGTCGCCACGCTGACCGAAGCCGAGGCCCCAGTTTTCAACGCCGAGCAGGGCAATTTTCTGGCCGTCTTTTTCAAGTTCAACGTGTTCGTCGAGCAGCAGGCGGAAGTTGGCTTTGGCGTGTTGCTGCTTCAGCGCTTCGAAATTCTGCGCTCTCGCTTCCTTCGAGGGCCAGCGGTGGTAGTCGCCGTAGTCGTGGTTGCCGAGAATGGAAAATTGCCCGAATGGCGCTTTGATTTCTTTAAAAATATCCACCCAGGGGTCGAACTCGGAGGCCACGCTGTTCACCAGGTCGCCCGTAAAAACGAACAGGTCCGAGTTTTGAGCATTCACCAGCTCCACACCACGCTTCACAGCATCAGCATCCTGAAAACTGCCGGAGTGTACGTCAGAAATCTGCGTGATCGTGAAGCCGTCAAACGCATCGGGCAGGTCTTTGAAGTACAGCGTGTGCCGGTGTACCTTGAAGTTGTATTTTCCCTTTGTAATGCCGTAGAGGAACGACGTGAACGGGATCGCTGCAATGCCCAATGCCAGTTGGCTGACGAAGCGGCGACGTTCAGGCAAAAAGTCTTCCTGGCTGCTGTTGCTCGATAGCCAATTAAATCCGCCTTCAGCTACTCTCCAGATATCGCCACCCATGAGCACGGCCACGAACACCACCTTCGTCACCAGCATGGTCGTGAAAATGCTGCCTGCTGTGGTGAAATAAAAATTCATGCGGCCCATGTTCACGTAAATCACGGCGATGAAAATTGGCAGTGCGATGCTGATGATCCAGTGCCCCCATCGAATGCTTTGACGAAGTGCGACGCTCTCCATGGGAGCCGTCAGCGACTTGATGCCTTGAAAGACATACCAGTCGAGGAGAAAAAACAGCCCTGCAAGTATGGCGAGGAAAATAAAAGGTCCGATACGCATATTTTTAAGAGTGGATTTTTATTATCGTAAAATAACAACTGTAACCAACATTCCCAAACATCTTGCCGGGGGGTAAGGTTTAGCAGGCTTCGACGAAACAAACGAAAGGCTATACGAAAAAAGCCGTCCCGGAGCGCACTCCGGGACGGCTTTTTAGCCTGAAAACAGAACTCAGTTTCAGATTTTCACTAAACGGAAAGCCTTACCGGCCTTGCCATCCACCACGAGGTGAACGAAGTAAATGCCACTCTCCGTGATGGCGTCTCCCAGTTGAACAGTGCCACGGGCAGCCCCGATGTTCACGTTGCTCACCTGTTTGCCCAAAACATTGAAAACCAAAAGATTCGCCTGGCTGAAGTTTTTACGCAGTTCATACTGAACCAAAACCTGGCCGCTGAACGGGTTGGGTGCAGCAGTCAGTGTGTAACTGGTTTCATCCAGGTCCACAGTCGAAGAAACCTGGATGCTGACCGTTTGCGTGAAGGCGGCAAAGCCGCAAGCATTGGTCGCTGTCAGCGTGATTTCGTAGTCGCCGGGAGCGGTGTAGGTGTGAACCGGGCTTGCTTCTGTGCTGGTTGTACCATCGCCAAAACTCCATTCGAAGTTCGTTGCATCAGTCGAGTTATTGGATAGGGTAACAATGTTACCATTGACGTCAGCTTCAAAAAGTGCAACCGGTCCTACTCCCACTTCGATGAACTGGCTCTGCGTTACCTGACTTTGGCCTGCGCCGTTTGAAACGGTCAGCTGCACGCTGAAGGTGCCTGCCTGCGTGTAGGTTACCGACGGGTTTTGTTCGGTGGAAGTAGCGGGCGTACCTCCGGGGAACTGCCATGCCCAGGTGTCGGGGCTGCCGGCTGAGATATCGGTGAACTGAACTGTCAATGGAGTACAACCGGCGGAAGTGCTTACATTGAAATTAGCTGTTGGCGGAATGTCAAGAATCAAAACATCCTGCGTAAAGGAAGCTGTGCCGCACTCATTGGTTGCTGTTAATGAAACGGTGAATATGCCGGTTTCCTGAAAGGTGTGGGAAGGGTTTTGGCTGGAAGAAGAGGTGCCGTCGCCAAAGGTCCAGGAGTAGTCGCCACCGCCTGTTGAGAGGTTGGTGAAATTCACCACTGCGCCCGTAACATCGTAGTCAAAATTAGCTGCCGGAGCCGAATTGACCGTGATGAAATTCGGACGGTTAACAGTGTAAGCATTGCCATCCGCAGTTATCACATTCAGGGTTACGTCGAACGTACCGGCATTTTCAAAAGTGACGGTGGGGTTTTGTTCGGTAGAGGTCGCCGGTGTTCCGCCTTCAAAAGTCCACACCCAGGTTGCTGTCGAGTCAGAAAGATCCGCAAAGTCAACGATGAGGGGAGCGCAGCCATCCGTTACTGAAGCAGAAAACGGCGGATAAGTGAAAAGATCTTCCACCAGGAATGCGTCTACAGCTGCTTCCACGAGGTGGCCGGAGCCGGGGAGGTCGCTTGTTTCAAAAATAACCCGCATGTTGTTCGTGATCGTGATGAGGCCAGAGAGGTTATATTCTGCCACCGGCCTCCAGGCTCCCTGCGATTCAGTGATGGTTTCGAGTACTACCACATCTGTACCGTTGGTGATACGAACTTCCAGTGCGTCGTTGGGCGTACCGGCGCCACCGGCATTGAAAAACCAGGTGCGGTATTTTAAAATGGGTTCATTGAACGTCGTCAGGTCCATCACCGGGGAGGTAAGCGTCACCACACCGTTGTCCACGTCATCGTCGCCGGCACCACCGCCGCCGTTGCCTGTTACGTAACACTGGTCGCCGATGTCATCGCTCACATCTTCTCCCGGGTTGGCCTGTGAGCCCTGGTACACAGTGCCCACGGGCACGCCACGCTCCCATGCGCCGGTTGCGGCAGTATGCGTTTCTGTCCAGCCAAGATCGAGGATGAAATCATCCTGGAAACCTTTATCGAGGGTGATGATAACCGGTTGCGTACTTCCGTTTACCACAAAATTGCTGATAACCTCATGGAGGTAGCCCCATGCGCCGGCGTAGAGTGTGTAGGTGCCGCCGAATACGCCGGGGAAGCTGAAGTTTCCGCTTGCGTCAGTGGTAGCCTGGTAGTTTGTTTGGGTGCCCTGCAAAAATATTTTTGCGCCTGCGACCGGCGTACCGTTGCTTGTTTTTACCGTCTGGCCGGAAATGGTAATGGACGAAATCGGGTCTAACTGTACATTGAGGATGGTCAGCTCGCCATTTTCGAGGGTGGCCTGTACGGTTTTAGGATGAAAACCAACCGCCGAGAAAACAACGTCGAAGACGCCCGGAATTGCCTGTCCGGTTTTGTAATCACCAGTGGCGTTGGTTGTGCCAATGTTGGCTTGCGTGCTTTCGATGTGGACATTAGCGCCCAAAATAGGCAGGCCGGTAGCCGAGCTTGTCACCTTTCCTTCCAGCCAGCAGGCACGCACATAGTCAGCTCCGCAAACGTAGAGGCCATTGCCGATATCCGTCAGCAACACCAAACCGCTGGGCAGGTACGGGTAAGCGCCCCAGGCGCCGCTGAAACCGCCGTTGCCGCCGAGGAACGTGTCCCAGTTGCCCACCTCGATGAGGTTGTCAGGCTTGGAAGCATCCACGATGATGCCGCCGTCGGTGTAGTAAGAAATGATCAGCCAGTCTTCCCATACGTGCACGTTGTGGGGAATGACGTTGGCGTTGAGGGTGGCAACAGGCTTGAATTGATCCAATTCAATGATGTTGTCCAGATCTGAAATGTCGTAGGCTGCAACAGGGGCGTTGGCTTTTTCATCTGTGGTGAAAACCACGGTGCCGGCGTCGTTCAACCATGCGTTGTGGGTGAAGTTGAACGGTGTCTGCTGCGTTGCCAGCAGGGGGATGTTCATTTTATCGGAAACATCGTAGATACCCAGGCGGCCCAGGTAAATCTCGGAGGCATACATTTTATTATCCCGAACGTACACGTCGTGGGCATACACCGGGGGTGCAGCAGCCACAAACTGTGGCGAACCCGGCGTAGTGAAAACGTCGATGATCAGCATGCCGCCGCTGTTCAGGTTTGCACCGGCGAGGTAGGCGTAACCGAATTCGTCAATGTAAATATTATGAGCAGAGTTCAGCGTGCCGAGTCCCGGAATGTTGGGAGTCCAGTTAGTCGCTGTGATATTGTTGGGGGCGTCGGTGAGGTCGATGACCATCAGGCCGCCGCTAGATTCGTTGGTTACGTAAGCATAATTTCCCCAGGTTTTCATATCTCTCCAGGTAGAACTGGCGCCGGGGAGGAACGCTACTTCGACGATATTTTCAGGGTCGGCGAGGCTGACGACGGAGACACCGGTAACGGTACCGACGATAGCGTACTCGGTTCCATCATCCGGGTCAACCCAACCCCAGATATCGTTGGTGTTCTGGGTATAATCAAGTTGGTCAAGCAGCGTCATATTGAGCTGAGCGATGGCTAAAATGCTCAAACAGGCGAGCGATAGTGTGATGAACAATCTTTTCATAAAGGGAATGATTAGTTTGATAAATTTTCTGAAGGTGAAGCGGTTAACTGAGATAGCCAGTGTAAAAAAGGCTGGCAAAGATAGTTGTTTTAACCAGCCAGTTAGCCGGATTGTTTTGCTAATCAGATAATTGATGGGTAAGTGACAAATACTTTGGTGTTAATGTCTATCTGGATGAAATTTGCAGATTCATCTTTGAGTTTTGATCAGCAAAAACACCCGTTCGATGAAGCAATTTTGCACGTTTTTTCTTCTGACCATCCTTCCTTCTGTTTTTCTTTTTGGTCAAAAAACTTCACCGGCCTCCAGTCAGACAGACAAAAAACACCAGCACCGGAATGTCCCGGCTGATCAGCGTCTTGAGTTGTTTCTGCGCTACACTTTTTCACCTGCGATATCCGTGCAGCGGCAATACCCGGCCGGCGGTGAAGTGGACCTGACGGGCAATGCTTTAACGGGCGTGGAAGGTGGTTTGACGTTCGTCAGACGGCTGAGCCAAAACTTCGGCTTCTACGCTGGAGGCGTGATTGGAGCGCTCCCGCACGGGTACACGATGAATGTTACTCCGGAATTCGGAAGTCCGTTTTCAAGAATGATTGAGGTGACAGGTAGTAAAACTTATCTCGGCACCCGTGCGGGTGGCGAGTTTTTTACGAATCCTGAAAAAAGGCGCTTTTTGTCGATAGGCGCAGGGCTTGGAGCCATTTACTTTCCGCCTTCCGGGCCGTCTCAGCAAGGTTTTTTCGTCATCAGCAATACGGGAAGCACGACCTTCATCCCGGAGACGGAGTTTTACGTCAATCCGGAAAAAACTTTGATTTTAGCGCCGGAACTTTTACTCCGTTTTCATCACCGGCTGGGGCGCCGGTTCATTGCTCATCTCGGAGTCATGGGCACTTACACCAAAAAGCGGCCCATCATAGCGGAAAAATTCGCTTTCAAAAGCGATACTCAAACGCTGGAAGGCTCCTTCTCCAAACAATTTGCCTATCCGGCCATCGAATTGGGCGTTTCAATGCGGCTGAAACGGCCTCCGGAGCCAGATTGAAAAACCTCAAATCCGCTCAAAATACCGCCTCCGCTCCCAGTCCGTCACCGACTGGTTGTACGCCTCCTGTTCTTTTCTGTAAAAATGGGCGTAGTGTTCCACTACTTTTTCACCGAAAGCTTTTTTCGTGAAATCGCTCGACTCAAATTTCGCCACCGCCTCGCCCAGCGTGTACGGCACCCTCGGCAAATCCTTTGCAGCGTAAATATCGCCCACAAAAATTTCCGGCGGCTCGATCTGGTTTTTGATACCATCCAACCCCGACGCCAGCGACGCCGCAAAGGCCAGGTACGGATTGCAGTCGGCGCCGGGAATGCGGCATTCGATGCGCAGGCTCTGCCCTTCGCCCACCACCCGGAAGCCCGCCGTGCGGTTGTCGTAGCTCCAGGCCAGGCGGGTCGGCGCCCAGGAGGCGTCCACGTAGCGCTTGTACGAGTTGACGGTGGGAGCGTAAAACGGCATCACGTCCGGCACGTGGGCGATCCAGCCGCCGAGGAACCAGCGGAAAATATCCGAGCCCTCCACTGGCCCGAATTTTTGGTCGCCGGGGAAGGCGTTTTTGCCGTCCTTCCACAGGCTAAGGTGAATGTGGCAGCTCGAACCGGCCTGATCCGTGGCAAATTTGGCCATGAAAGTCACGGACATACCCATCGCATCCGCCACTTCCTTCAGGCATTGTTTGAATAAAACATGGCGGTCGGCCATGTCCAGCGCTTCGGCGTAGCGAACGTTGAGTTCGTGCTGGCCGAGGCCCCACTCGCCCTTGGAGTTTTCCACCGGGATACCGGAGTTTTTCAAATGCCGCCGGGCCGCCGCCGTGAACGGCTCGATGCGGGTGCCCTGCAAAATGTGGTAATCTTCAAGGTACCAGCCCGTGGGTGTCAGATCCTGAAAATGCTGCTGGAAAGCCTCCCGGTAGCTGTTTTCAAAAGTGTAATACTCCAACTCGGAGGCGGCGAAGGTCTCAAAACCGGCCGCCCGTGCCTGTTCGATTTGCTTGCGCAAAATGGAGCGTGGGGCTTCAGCCACGTGCCCGTGTGTTTTATCATCCACCACGTCGCAGAGGACAATGGCGGTTTTGTCGAGCCAGGTCGCTTCCCGCAGCGTGGCCAGGTCGGGCACGAGGTGAAAGTCGCCGTAACCGAGTTCCCAGTTGGCGAACTGGTAGCCGGGCACGGGTTCCATTTCCATGTCGGTGGTGAGGAGGTAGTCGCAGCCGTGGGTGCCGTCTTCGGCGGTTTCGAGGAAAAATTCGGCATCGAAACGCTTGCCCACCAGCCGGCCGTAGTGGTCGGTGAAGGCGAGGATGACGGTCTCGATGTTGTCCATTTCGACTTTTTCTTTGAGGTGTTGGAGGGTTAGTAAGCCTTTCGTTTTCATGTTACAGTTATTTCATTGCATTGATTTAGTCTTTCCCCTTCGTCATCACCCTAAACCAAACATACATCACCAGCAATATTCCGAAATAAATCGCAGCCAGCAACGGATTGTACACCGTCATCGCCACGAATGCCACGCAGGCGATGACCAGCGCCACGACCGGAAACACCGGGTACATGGGCACCCGGAAGGGCCGCTCCAGTTCCGGTTCTTTTTTGCGAAGCACCAAAAGCGAAATCATCGAAACGATGTACAGCGTCAGAGCCCCAAAGCAGGCAATGGTGATGATCTCGCCCGTTTTACCCGTAAACAATGCCAGAATGCCGATCGCCATGTTGACCAACAAAGCGTTTGCGGGCGTTTTGAAACGCCGGTTCACCTTGCCCAGCATGGGTGGAGCAAAACCGACCCGCCCGAACTCGAACGTCGACCTTCCCGCTGCCAGGATGATGCCGTGAAACGATGCCACCAGCCCGAACAGCCCGATGGAAGTGACCAGCGTGTAGAGCACATGGCTTTCGCCGAACCGCTGTGCCATCGCCAGCGGCAGCGGCGAGTCGGACGCATTGCCGGAGGCATCATACACCACCGCCTCCCAGCCTGCAATGCCGACGGAGGAGGCAAAGGTCAGCAGGCACAGCACGACCAGGGTCAAAATTGCGGAGCCAAAACCAATGAGCACGTTGCGCTGCGGGTTGACGGTCTCCTCCGCCACGTTGGCGACGCCCTCGATGGCCAGGAAAAACCAGATGGCGAACGGGATGGCCGCAAATGCTCCGCCCCAGCCGTTCGGCAGGGCGTTTTTTTCAAGATTCGAAAACTCGAAGGCTGGCAGCGCCGCCCCGGCGAAGATCAGCAGTTCCATCACGGCGATGATGGTAACGATCAGCTCGAACGAGGCCGCCACTTTTACCCCACGAATATTTAACAAGGTAAAAACGAGGTACGCTAAAACGGCAATGGCCAGCACCGGTACACCCGGCATGAAAATATTCAGGTACGCCCCGATGGCGAAGGCGATGGCCGGCGGCGCAAAGATGAACTCGATGTTCTGCGCCATGCCGCCGAGGAAGCCCCAGTCACGCCCCAGCGCCCGCACGGCGTAGTCGAAGGCGCCGCCCGCTTTGGGGATGGCGCAGGCCAGTTCCGTGTAGCTGAACGTGAAGGTGAGGTACATGACGATGATGAAAAACGTGGCGACGGCGAGACCGAGCGTTCCGCCTTTTTCCAGGCCCAGGTTCCAGCCGAAATACATACCTGAAATGACGTAACCGACGCCTAGGCCCCAGAGCATGAGCGGGCCGAGGGTGCGTTGGAGTTGATCTTCGTTTTGTGCGGGAGGTGGCATTGTTGGTGGATTTGTGAAGGTTAAAAGTAGGGTTTCCCGTTTATTATTCATTTAAAATGGCTGAAAAATAAGGGATCGCAGAATAAGTGCTACCATTTGCAAAATAAGTGCGGGTAGGTTCAATCATTTTACCCGGACCTTTGCATTACCCATTTACTACGGAGCATCTTTCACATTCATTTTTAAAATACCAAAATCAAATGAAAGCAATCAAAATCCTGAAATGGACGGGCATGACCCTCGCCGCTCTCGTCCTTTTGACCCTTAGTTTTATCTACGGAAGATCGTATTACATTTTTAATAAAACGTACGATATTCCCCTCACGGAAATCACCGTTCCGACGGACAGCGCCTCCATTGCTGAAGGCCTGCGGCAGGTACGTCTGCTACATTGCAATGGCTGCCACGGGGAGCACCTGGAAGGCAAGATTATGCACGAAGACGACAAATTTGGCCGCATCGTTTCCGCCAACATCACCCAAAAAATAAGGGAGTACACCGACCCGGAGCTGTACCGGGTTATCCGGCACGGGATCAGGAAGGATGGTAAAATTGCCTTCGTCATGCCCGCCCGGTCGCAGTATCACCTGACCGACGAATCGGTGGCGAACATCATCGCCTACCTGCGCACGTTGGAAGTCCAGCAGCATGAGCCGCCTCTGCCTGAAATGGACCTGAAGATCATGGCCCGTACTTTTCTTGCCTTTAAAATATTTGAGCCGGAGCAGATGGCAATGGACCACCAGGCGCCCCGGGTATCTGCAGATTTTGAAAACAATCCCCTTGTTCATGGCGAGTACCTCACAACGACCATTTGCTCCCATTGCCACGGTGAAAACCTGGAAGGAAGCGAAATGATGCAGGCGCCGGGCCTGAATATTATTTTCCTGTACGACCGGGAAAAATTCCACCACTTCCTGAAAACAGGAGAAGCCGCTACTCGCAAGGACGCTGGCGAAATGAGCAAAATGGCCAGGGAACATTTTAAATATTTCACCACGGAAGAAGTGGACGCTGTTTACACCTACCTGAAAGCGAGGCTGGAGGACGATGTGGAGACAGTACAGGCAGGACTCGACTGATGTTCACTTACAAGAAGCATGAAAGAGTTAAAATTCCAACCGAAAAACCAAATCTACAATGGAGGCAGCACTGGCTGCTTCCTCTTTTTTAAAACAGTAAAGCTACATGAAAATGAAAAAACTGTCCTTTTTCATGATCGCCGGAGCTATCTGCTGGATCATCTCCGAAATACTGGAAATCGTGCATGGTGGTTACAACCCGGTCATTTTATGGCTGACAGTACTTTTTCATTTACTGGCGGCGGTGGGTATCTGGGGTTTGCATTTGGGGCAGGCTAAAGGGAAAAACAGCTTGAGTTTTTCCGGAACGGCCCTGCTGTCCATCGGATACCTGGCATTTGCAGCCGTTCCATTAATCGTGATAGCCGGTGACTTTGACGGACCTGCCGGGGTGATGGAGGCTTACCCGGCGTTCAGGTTATTCGGAGCGATGTCCGTAATCGGTATTCTGATGTTTGGTGCTGCCGTGGTAAAGCTTAGGTACTTTCCGGCCTGGGCCGGTATTGCCTTCGTCATGGGCTCTTTGGTAACTTTTACTATCTTGGCAACACATCAGTCCATGCTGATTGCCAATGCTGCCAATATACTTGTCTCGGTTGTTTTGATAAAAATGGCCTGGCAGGTAATTCATCATGACCAATTGAAAACTATTTGAGAAAGGCATTCTTCTATATCGTACTTCTTTTCCTTTTGGGCTTTTGGGTGAAACCCCACGCTCAGCCCGCTGCGACGGACAGCTCGCTGATCAACATCACCATCAAACGAAACTACGAGTATGCTTTCAATCACCCCGATTCCGGGCTGCTCATTGCCAATGGCCTGATCGCTGAAGCCCGACGAATCAACTATCCCTTCGGCGTGGCTTACGCCAAGATTTTTTCATCGGACTGCTATATTTCAAAAGGAGATTATGCAAAAGCCATTCAAAGCCTGCTGGAAGCACGCACGCTCTGCATGGAAGAAAATATCACCGCATTGGACCAGCGGATCAACCGGCCATTCGGGAGAATTTACATCGAGCTTGGCAACCCCGAAAAAGCCATTCAGCACCAGCGTCTGGCCCTCGAACAATCCATGGAGCCGGAGGAAACCGCCATCGTCACGCATAGCCTTGCCGAGGCCTATTTTGTTGCCGGAAAACTGGATTCAGCATTGATCTATGCCAAAGATTTGTACGACCGGGCCGGCACTCTTTGGGCTGCGCTGCCCGTCCTCCTCGGGGATGTTTACTCCGCCATGGGTCGAAATGAGGAGGCGTTGGATGTTTACCGGACCAAATCCGGATTGACGTTTCAGTTTGACATAGTCGCTAACTACACGGGGAGAGCCAAGGCTTTCCTGAACCTGGGCCAGCCGGATTCGTGTCGTTTTTATGCTGAAAAAGCGCTGAAACTGGCTCAGGACCACCATTTTTTCAAATTTATCAACCGGGCCAGCGCCCTGTTGGCTTCCAGCTACCAAGCCGTGGACCGGGAAAAATACCTGCACTACCTCAACATTCAGTATGCCGCCAAAGACAGCCTCTACAGCCGGAAAAAGCTCAACCAGTTCAACAGTTTTATTTTTGCGGATGAAACCCGGAAACGGGATTTGGCCGCCGCCGAGTTGAAATTTGCTACGCAAAAACGCCAGTTTTTGTTGGTGGCGATTTCTTTGCTACTGCTCACCGCTGGGCTTTTTTTGTGGAGAAACAACCGGGTCAAAACGAAATCGAACGCCCTGCTTTTACAGGAAAAACATAAGGCGGAACAGGCGCTTGAACAGCTCAAGTCCACCCAATCACAGCTCATGCAGGCAGAGAAAACAGCCCGCCAACTGGAAATGCAGGAAGCAGAACGTCTGCGTGATCTCGACAACCTGAAAACGAGACTTTACACCAACATCACCCATGAGTTCCGCACGCCGCTTACGGTCATCATGGGCATGAGTGACAACATTTCAGGACACAAACAGGAGCGCACCCTGATCCGAAGGAATGCGAAAAACCTGCTACGCCTCATCAACCAGTTGCTGGATCTCTCGAAACTGGATTCCGGCACCCTGAAACTGGATACAGTGCAGGGCGACATCATCAGCTATCTGCAGTACCTGACCGAGTCGTTCTATTCGATGGCCTCCGACAAAAAAGTGAGTCTCGGTTTCCGGGCGGAGCCGCCTTCGCTTATCATGGATTTTGACGAGGTGAAAATCCAGCACGTCATTTACAATTTACTGTCGAATGCCATCAAATTCACCCGGCCCGGCGGTAAGATTGCCCTTGAGGCAGGGATTATCTCCGGCCATGGAAAGGAGTTTTTAACTATAAAAGTAAAGGATACGGGGTCAGGTATCCTGGCGAAGGATATACCACATATTTTCGACCGTTTTTATCAGGTTGAAAATGCCGGAAGTGTTGACCTTGCCAGAACATTTTCCGGCACAGGCATCGGGCTGGCTTTGACCAAAGAACTGATCGAACTGATGGGCGGCAGTATTGCCGTAAAAAGCCAGGTGAATTGGGGAACGGAATTCACCGTTTCGCTGCCGGTGAGGCAACATGATGCCACCCCGAAGATGGCGGCTGTTCACGAGATCAGACAATCCGGTATCAGTTCCGAACCAGACTTCAGGTCCCTGCCTGCCAAACCCGACCAACTGCCTGGCGACAAGCCGCAGGTGCTGGTGGTGGAGGACAATGCAGGCGTGGTGACCTACATTCAATCCCTGTTGGAACAAGACTATTACGTACAGGTCGCCATCAACGGGCAGGAAGGCATTGACATGGCCCTCGAAAACGTACCTGACCTCATTGTGACAGATGTGATGATGCCGGAAAAGAATGGCTATGAGGTCTGCGCAACGCTCAAAAATGACGAACGGACGAGCCATATCCCCATCGTCATGCTGACGGCAAAGGCAGATGTTTCATCGAAAATTGAGGGACTGGAAATGGGCGCTGACGCCTACCTGTCCAAGCCATTTGAAAAAGAAGAACTGCTGGTGCGCTTGCGCAAACTGCTTGAATTACGCAGGACTCTGCAGGAGTACTACAGCAGTTTCGACGAGTCCGGCCACTCGCCATCTTCCACCTCCAAGCCTACCATCGAGGATATTTTTCTTCAAAAGTTACGGGCAGCTGTTGAGAATCGTCTCGGCGATACGGGGCTCTCCATTCCCGAACTGAGCCGGGAAATGATCATGAGTCACACCCAGCTTTACCGCAAACTGAAAGCCCTGACGGGTAAAACACCTTCCCAGTTCATCCGTACCCTCCGTTTGAAAAAGGCGATGCAGTTGCTGAAAACTTCTGAATCGAATATTTCAGAAATTGCCTACGAGGTCGGGTTCAGCGACCCGAATTATTTTTCGAGAATGTTCAAACAGGAATTCGGGAAGGTGCCGGGGGAGGTGAGGTAAGGGATGTTAGTTCATCAACGATACTCAACGGCATTCTCCGGCTGCTGTAAATTGCACTTTTTACTGCCAACGTCGAAATGGAGGTTTTAATAACCAGCTGTTTTATCTTGCTTTCGCAAATGGCAGAACGCATTTTTTACTTCAAAAAAAAACAGCTTTGATGTAAGGAAAAGGGGCGTTTTAAAAAACTTAGTCATGCTGCTTTTCTTATCTTTGGAGGAAACCGCTATTTAATGCAACTGAGAAAACTTCAATTTTAACTGTTTGAGGTACAAGCTTACATATCTCATCATCTTCTTTTTTTCTGGCTTCTTCCAACTTGCTCCGGCGCAGGAGCTTCACTTCCGGCATTACAACATCAAAGACGGCCTGGTACACTCCGGCACGGGCAGCCGGGAAGTGATAATTCAGGACCAGGAAGGGTTCATCTGGTTTTCTACTCATCACGGCATCAGTCGCTTTGACGGCATGTCTTTTAAAAATTTCCGCTACGACCCGCTCAATCCCAACAGCATTGGCAACAATTACACGATCGGGATCGTCGAAGCAGATGATGGTAAAATCTGGGTTGGCACATCCGACGAGGGCCTTTACATTTTTGACCCGGCTACGGAGGCATTTGATTTCGTTGAGGAGGCAGAGGGCGTTTGCGGTTACGGAATTAATACGCTCAACAAGGACCAGGAAGGCAACATCTGGATTGGCACCCGCTTCAATGGTTTTTGCCGCTGGGTGAAAATGACGGGGCAATTTGAACAGGTCGGCAACCTGAAGGATGGCCACCATTTTTACCAGCAAAAAAACGGCACGGTATGGCTGGGCATCCTGAATGGCCTGCACAAAGTGCTTCCTGACGGCACGCCCCGGCTCATTCCTTATCCTCCGGGCGTACCGGACGATTGGCGTTACCGGGTGGTGCAAGACCAGGTCGAACTGCCGGACGGCAAATTTCTGCTGACTTCCTCGTTTGAGAGTTTCTGGGAATTCGACCCGGCGAGCGAGACTTTCCTGGATCTGACAAAGACTTTTCAATTCAAAAACACCAAAGTCCCTTACTCGTTTCTTGCTGGTGAAAACGGCAAGATCTGGATCGGCGCCGACGGGGAACTGTGGCGCTGGAACCCCGCTGACAACACCAAAACGGTGTACCTGCAAGATGACAAAAATCCCAACAGCGTGCCGGCAACCATGATCCCCTGCATGGCCAAAGACCGGGCGGGCAGCTTTTGGCTCATCACCCGGGAGGACGGCGTGGCGGTGGCGCATGACCTCAGCAATCCTTTTGAAATAATTGGTCAAATGCCGCTCATCCAAATGATGCAACTGGATGAAAACAAGGTAATTGTCTGGTCATACGAGGGCGTTTTTACTTTCAACACTCAAACTAAAAAACTGACGCCGGGTGGTTTGCCCATCGGCCCTCTGAAAGGAATCAACCCCAAACTCATCAGGATCAGCGACGAGGAAATCCTGATTTCCGAAGGCGACCGGAGTACCGCAAAATTGTACAACACAAGAACCGGGGAAGTCAAATTGCTGCCGGAAAAAGGCCCCGGCAACAACTTCCACAAAGCTGGCGGAAGGATTTGGGAGAACCTCCGCTACCTCGACCCGCAAACCAACGAGTGGGTCGATGCCTTCCCGGAATTGCAGGCCAACATCCCCGGTTTTATTTCATCCATGACCTACTTCCAGGACATCGCCCACGATGAAGGCAGCCACATCTGGATCTCCACGACGGGCGGGCTTTTCAACTATGATTTGAAAACAAAACAGCACAGGACTTACCGC
Organism: Bacteroidota bacterium; assembly: GCA_030147525.1. Classification (GTDB taxonomy): domain Bacteria; phylum Bacteroidota; class Bacteroidia; order Chitinophagales; family Saprospiraceae; genus UBA6168. The sequence continues at coordinate 49,744 of JASBVF010000002.1, read as the reverse complement.
CACGACCCCGCCGATCCGCACAGTTTGCCGTCTTTGGTCTGCCAGCTCATGTACAAGGGCAAAGGCCGGAACCTGTACGTCGCTACCACCAACGGCCTGGCTGTTTACAACCGGGAAAATGACCGTTTCAATATTTTCAACAAACAAAACGGCCTGCTGCACGATGCGGTAAATACCGTGGTGGAGGATGCCAATGGAAACCCCTGGATTGGAACGGCCCTGGGTTTGCAAAAACTGGATCTGAAAACGGGCGTCTTCACCGATTACGATGTGAGCGATGGCCTGCCGGGCGAGTTCATCGAAGACCGGGGCTTTTTGGGCGGGCAGGGCTGGATGTATTTTGTGACCGGGGACAAAGCCTTCCGTTTTCACCCCGACAGTTTGCCGTCCCGTGATTACAGCGCACCGGTGTATTTGCTTGATTTTTTTCAAAATCACGAGCCGGTTACCGTTGGCGCACCGGATAGTATTTTGCAAAAAATGCTGCGGTTCACACCTTCCCTTACCCTTCCTTACAAGAAAAATGATGTTGGCTTCAGTTATACCATGCCTGTTTTTTACAAACCGGAAAAAACGAGCTATTACTACCGCCTGCTGCCTTACCAGCCGGAATGGCAGCCGGCAGGAAATGTTCGTGAAATGCATTACACGAATCTGGACCCCGGCGATTACACTTTTCAGGTGAAAGCAAAAACCGCCAATGGCGTCTGGTGCATCCGGGAAGCTTCGGTCAGCCTGACCATTTTGCCGCCCTGGTACCGTACGTGGTGGGCTTATCTTCTCTATTTTTTTACCGCAGGTGGCATACTGCTTAGCATCCGCCGCTTTGAAATGCGCCGCCAGGCCACGAGAGCCGAGGCATTACGGTTGCAGGAACTCGACTCCCTCAAATCCCGCCTCTACACCAATATTACCCACGAGTTTCGCACGCCGCTGACTGTTATCATGGGAAATTTGGAAATAATGAAATTGGAAATTGAACGCCATTCGCTCAATTCCCCAATTTCCCAATTTCTAATTTCAAAAGTTGCTATCATCCGCCGGAACAGCAAAAACCTGCTGCGCCTCATCAATCAGCTACTCGATCTCTCGAAACTCGATTCCGGCACCATGAAAATGGACGTGGTGCAAAGCGACATCATCAATTATTTACAGTACCTCACCGAGTCGTTTCACTCGATGGCCCATGAAAAAAAGGTAAACCTTACTTTTTACGCTGAAGTCCCGGAACTGGTCATGGACTTCGACGAGGTGAAAATCCAGCACGTCATTTACAACCTGCTGTCCAATGCCATTAAATTCACCGGGGAGGGTGGCAAAGTCGTACTCCATGCCCGTGAGACGGAGCGCAATGGTCAGCCGTTTTTAAAACTAAAAGTGCAGGACACGGGCGCCGGCATCCCGGAAGATCAGGTAAAATTCATCTTCGACCGCTTCTTTCAGGCGGATGGTTCCCACACCCGGAAAAGCGAAGGCACCGGCATCGGCCTGGCGCTCACCAAAGAACTGGTGGAACTGATGGGCGGCAGCATTGCGGTGAAAAGTACGCACGGCTCCGGCACTACCTTCACCTTGCTATTGCCTGTCAGGTTGGAGGCAAGCACGCCGGCGCCGCAAACCGATTTCCTGACCTCCCGCACCCTCGCCCCGGAACTGGTGCCGGATGTGCCGGCCTCCCATCCGGTCCTAACGGCCACTGAAAAAGAGGAAGCCCCGGCAGGGGAAAAACCGGTCCTCCTCGTCGTCGAGGACAATGCCGACGTGGTCACTTACATAGCCGGACTGCTTGAAAAAGATTACGAAGTCCACACGGCGCCCAACGGGCAGGTCGGCATCGAAATGGCGCTTGAAATAATACCTGACGTCATCATCAGCGACGTGATGATGCCTGAAAAGGACGGCTACGAAGTGTGCGACACCCTGAAAAACGACGAACGAACCAGCCACATCCCCATCGTCCTGCTGACGGCAAAGGCGGAGGAATCCGACCGGATCGAAGGGCTGAAAAAAGGCGCAGATGCCTATTTGATGAAACCCTTCAACAAAGAGGAATTATTTGTGCGGCTGGAAAAATTGCTGGAGTTGCGGCGGGCCTTGCAACAACGCTATTCCGGTGCGGAAAGTGCTGTCAGCACTGAACCCACGCTCGAAGATATTTTCCTTCAAAAACTCCGGGATGCCGTCCTCGAAAACATTGACGACCCCAGCCTCAATGTTGAACAGCTCAGTCGTGCCGTCCTCCTCAGCCCCTCCCAACTCTACCGGAAACTGGCCGCCCTTACCGGCGAGCCACCCAACACTTTCATTCGGAAAATACGCCTGCACCGGGCCATGGATATGCTGAAAACCACTGAACTGAACATCTCCGAAATCGCCTACGATCTCGGTTTCAACGATCCAAACTATTTCTCCCGGGCCTTCAGCAAGGAATTTGGCGAACCGCCGAGCGCTTACCGTAATTAATTGAAAATCTGTTGGTTGTGATTTTATCTTTTGACTATCTGCAAGAATATTCCAGTCATTTTTTTGGGGTTTGCGAAACCTGTCCAGCTTTTTGTGAAATGTGTGCGGGTGGTTAGGGGCAGTTGGCCTGCATATTTGGGGTGTCGGAAAAACGATCCTCCGGCAGTTACATGAAAACATTTTAATCAAAACCTTCCATCATGAAAACATTACCCACCAAACTTGCCCGTTTGCCCTGCTGCCGCAGGGGATAGCCATTTTCGAACGTTAAACTCACTTCTTCAACATTTAAAACAAAATCAACATGAAACCCACCAGAGGAAACTTACAGCTATTGCTTTTACCCATCCTGCTTGTATTGATCAGCGGATGTAAAATAACGGTCGTTCACAAATTTGATGACAGGTATTACCAAGCTCAAACATCTTCTGATGGTGGAGGTGGAGGTGGAGGAGATTTGCAAAATCAGCCTTCTGGCCCGAAAGGCCCAATCACATTTGTCAACGACCCTGACAAAGAAGAGACTGTGGGAATTTCCCAATTGATTCCCGGTCAGAAAGAGTCAAAATTCATACGCTGGCTTTTACCAGATGAAGAGGTTACACTTCAGGCTGCAATAGGTGATGTTTTTGACTTTGAAATCAAAGGCACTTCCGATTTCACCTTGCCACCTTATACCGTTGAGCAATTTAACCAAAAATATCAGTTTGAAATAGGTATGCGGTGGAAAGATGCCAGAACAAAGTACGCCCGAACCACCAACGCAGACGCTAACAGATTCTCCTACGACATATTCCACCTTAACCCACTTTACATCGACCAGGCAATGGCCGAGGGCGGAGGGAAGCAACAACAGATATTCGAATCACTGGAAGAGGACGACCGGGACTGGAAAGTATACGACGGAGACGTTGCGCTGAAAAAAACCTTTGATTTGAAAGTAGTGGACCGGGGTGAAGGAAAGACGGAAACCAAAATGTACTATGGTTCCCAGGCTTTTGAAAAAGGCTTTTCTGCAAACGTTGGCGTATCAGGTGGCGTTCCGGTGGCAACTGGCAGCCTGAGTGTTGGGTTCAATAAAATGACCAAGGACGAATCTGCTCAGGGAGAAGTTTTTACTTACTCCCGGAAAGCCGACACGGCCTACATCATCGACCTTGTTCCCAAGCAGGCAAAATTGCATCGTCATTTTAAGGAAGAAGTGCTAAAACTTGAAGTTCCTGCTACAGTCCCGGTGGACTTGGCTCAAGCAAAAAAACAGGATGGTTTTGCAGCATATCGAAACTTCATCACACAATGGGGGACGCACTACCCAACACGAGTTCATTACGGAGGATACATCGTCGCCTACAAGCGCAACACGTTGGAAGAGGTAGCTAGCGAAGATGGGTGGGGAGTTACGGTAAAAGCTGGGGTCTCAGCGCCTGTTGGGCCTGCGTCCGTAGGGGTAGAAGGAGAATTTGGATATAGCGAAAAACAAAAGTACGCCGATAAGAACAGCACTGAGAAAATGGGATATTTTCATGTGGGCGGCAGAGGAGATGATAAATCTTGGAACGTTGGCGACCAAGTGCAACCCATCCAGATACAATTGGCTCGCCTCGATGAATTGCTCACACCTATATATTTCAAAGACCAGACGCCAGCAAACGATTTAGCTGGGAGAAGGGCCATGTTGAAATTTGCCCTCGAAGAATACATCGGTTCCAAAACTGATGCCGGCCAGGCCCTTCGCCCCAAAGTTTTCAAGATTGTAGCAGATAACTGGAGAATCATCAAAGGCGCTAATGACGATAAGGAGTTCGACCTCTACGGGAACATTAAAATTTTTAGCGACAACAAAGATCTTAGCCTATGGGAAAAAGGGAAAGATGACGATGAAAAGGTCGCAAAAGGAAGAACTATATATTTCCCAAAAGGAAGTGAACTTACCAAGGTTGTATATCCATCCCGGGGCGCATTCTATTTGAGCCAACATCAATTCATTCTCAATGCACTATTAGCTTGGGATAATCCTTATGTCGGTGGACCCCAACACTGCATTGGGTTCGCATGGAAATCCATAACGCTGGATCAGGTAAATATGGACCTTAATCAATCTCTGCAAATTCAATTCAGAAAGGGTCAGTACAGATGTGATGAACTTGATATACCGGGAGCTACCCCAGCAGAGCTGGAAAAATTGAGAAAAATATATAGAGATAATTTCTACCTGGATGGTGATTGGGAGATTGATGTAGTGACCAAAGTCTACGAGGTAGAATTCTCAGAAATGGGATTTGATGGGCTTTAAAGCTCCGCAAAATTCCTTATCCAGTCACCATCAATTTCTCGTGAGGGCGTGACCCCAAGTCACGCCCTCACTAAACAATACATTTTCAAACCAAATCCTTCCATCATGAAAACATTAAAATCAAAACCATCCCATCTTCCCCGCCGACGCATGCTTCAGTTGGGCCTCAGCGCTACGGCGGGCATCCTCGCCACCGGCATCGGCTGTAAAAACGCCAGCGGTGAAACCGCCCGGGCGGGCGACACCACTTCCAACTGTGGCGTCACCCCCGACCAGACCCTCGGCCCGTTTTATCCGCACATCAAAAACGGCGACGGCGACGTGGATCTCACCCGCATTCAGGGAAAGGAAGGCCAGGCCAAAGGCCAGATCATCTTCGTGCGGGGCCGCATTCTCGACGAGCAATGTCAGCCCGTCGAGAACGCCCTCGTAGAAATCTGGCAGGCCAACGATGGCGGGCGCTACTCGCACGAGGGCGATTCCAACAATCCGATTCCGCTCGATCCCAACTTCGAAGGCTGGGGTGAAATGACCACCGGCGCCGATGGCAACTACGGTTTCAAAACCATCAAACCCGGCGCCTACTCATTCGCTGATCCCGAAGTGGTGGAAAACTGGCGCACGCCACACATCCATTTCAAGGTCAGCCGCCGGGGCTACCACGAAATTGTCACGCAGATGTATTTCGACGGGGAAAAACTGAACGAAACCGATACCATACTCGCTGAACTGCCCGAAGATGAACGTGCACAATTCATCCTCCGCCCGGAGCGGGAGGAAGACGGCGTTCCGGGTTTCAGTTTTAACCTCACCCTGAAAAAAGTGGCCTCCTCGGAGGAGCGCCTCGCCGCCCTTGACGCCTGCACCGGGCAATACGACATGAGCCTTCCTTACAGGGCGCCCAACGAAAAAGTCGTCATCCACCGGGAGGGCCAAAGGCTCTTCCTCGATATGCAGGATTACGCCACCGTCGAGTTGAAGCCCCAGGGCAAGGACGAGTTTCTGGCGATTTCCATTGACTGCCGCCTGGTTTTTAACCGCAATGCTGACGGAACGGTCAGTAGTATTACCGTACACGGAACCTCAAAGCATGATCAGATAGCGCCTACGATTGCGCTGAAAGTATAAATCTTTAGAATGGGAATTTTTAATCTAGGTATCGGGTATCGAAAGGAATACCCCAGAGATGCCCTGTACCTGATTTTTCATTCTTTAACTCGAATCAATTAAAAATAAAAACGGGCCTGATCCCGATTTTTCAATTCTTTCTCAGATTTAATGTTTTCATACACAGAGCGGTGGCCGGGCCGGCATTTCGGCTGCCCTCTTTTTTCCATGTTTAAAAAAAACGGGTGATAGCCCTGCAGGATCATTTGGTTAAACCTCCGAAACGATGTCCACAGGTTGATTTTTACCAAAATGCAAACTACGTCCAGCTTTTTGTCAAATATGTGCGGGTGCTAAAGGGGCATCTATCCACATCTTTGCACTAACACCACCAGAGCATTCTTTTTTCAGTTTACTTTTTTAAAAAAAACACCAAATGAAAACAATCATGCATCTCCTGCTGGGAGTTTCAGTCTTATTTTTTACCTCCTCCCATTCCATTTTCGGCCAATCGCAAATCACCGGCACCGTCCAACTCGACAACGGGCAACCGCTGCCCTTCGCCAATGTACTGCTGCTTTCCGCCGCCGATAGCTCGCTGGTCAAGGGCGAAGTGTCCGGCGATGACGGTTCCTACGCTTTGGAAGGCATTGCCGCAGGCGACTACCTCCTGATGTCCAGCATGGTCGGCTACCTGGAAACGTATTCCACCCCATTCAAACTGAAGGCGCAATCCGGCAAAAAAGAAATGGGTGCCCTCGTCCTCAAGGAAAACGTGGCACAATTAGACGCCGTGGAAGTGGTGGCGAAAAAGGCACTTTTTGAACAAAAAATCGACCGCCTCGTGGTCAATGTGGAGGGCAGCATTACCGCCGCCGGCGCTACGGCACTGGAAGTGCTGGAGCGCTCGCCCGGCGTGGTGGTCAACCGCCAGAACAGTTCGATCTCGCTGGCAGGCAAGGACGGCGTCATCGTCATGATCAACGGTAAAATCAACCGGATGCCACTGGCCGCAGTCGTGCAGATGCTGGAAGGAATGCCATCCGGCAACATCGAAAAAATCGAGCTGATCACCACGCCGCCCGCTAATTTCGATGCGGAGGGCAATGCCGGTTTCATCAACATTGTGCTGAAAGAGACGAGCGATCAGGGGCTGAATGGCGCCTACACCTTCTCCGGCGGTTACGGCAAGGGTGATATTTCATCGGCGGGTATCAATTTTAACTACCGTAAAAACAATATCAATGTGTACGGCGATTACTCCTTCAGCCGGAGGGCGCAGGATCAGCTCTTTGCCTTCGACCGGCAGGTACTGCTGGAAGGCCGTACCATCAGGACAGACACCCGCTCCATGCGTGATCCCGTGCAGCGCAACCACAACGCCCGCCTGGGCCTGGATGTGGATTTGAGTAAAAAAACCGTCCTCGGCCTCCTCCTCTCCAGCTACGACAACCGCTGGAGCATGGATGCTGTCAACAAAACCCGGATCTTGAACAACAACATTCTCGACACCCTGCTGACCATCACCAACGATGAGGTAAACCATTGGAAACACCTCGGCGGGAACCTGAACCTTCAGCACACGTTCGCATCAGGCGAGGTGCTGACTTTTGACGCAGACTACCTGCGCTACGATAACGAAAATCCGACGAATTACCTCAATTCCTATTCGGACGGATCAGGCAATATGCTGTTTGAAGAACGCACCTTCAGCGGCAAAGTCACCCCGATCAAAGTGGGCGTTGGCAAACTGGATTTCAACAAACGTTTTTCTGAAAAACTAAACATGGAGGCAGGCGTGAAAGGCACGCTTTCCCGTTTCGACAACGACGTTACTGTGTCCCGTTTCGATGGCGGTATCGAGGTGAACGACCCCAGCCTGACGGCCAAGTACAGGCTGGAAGAAGACATTGCTGCTGCCTATGCCGCTTTCGATGTGAAATTGGATGAAAAATCAGACATGAAACTCGGCCTGCGCTACGAATACACCAACTCCAACCTCGGCACCGTGGAACAAGCGAACATCGTGGACCGGCAATACGGTAACCTCTTTCCCAGCTTTTTTCTTTCCAGAAAATTCAGTGAAAAGCATTCAGCAAACTTCTCCTACAGCCGCCGTATTACCCGCCCGACCTTTAACGACATGGCGCCCTTCGTGATTTTTATGGATCCTTACACCTTTTTCTCCGGAAACGCTGCCCTCCAGCCTTCCATTTCCAACAATGTAAAACTGGACTATCGCTTCAAAACGGCCCTGATTTCCATCCAGTACACCGTGGAAGACAGTGCCATCGCCCGGTTTCAGTCCAGGGTGATTGAAGGGACCAATCAGCAGTTGATAAGAGCTGAAAACATGAAAAACCGCAAGACGGCCGCCCTGACCATTGCCTTTCCCTGGGATGTGACATCCTGGTGGAGAATGCAAAACAACATCATCGGCAACTGGCAGGAGGCAAATACTTACTTTGACGATGACCTTGTCCGGGTAAGCACCAAAAACTTCCAGTTGGTTTGGATCAACAACTTCACGCTGCCTAAGGATTTTACTGTCGAACTGATGGGTTTCTACCGTTCAAAAGCACTTTTCGGCATTATGGAAGCATTGCCGATGGGGGCCGTAAACTTTGGTGTCCAGAAAAAATTCAAAGGAAATAGTGGAACCCTGCGGTTTGGCATCGACGATGTGTTCAACACGCTGAGAATAAGAAGCAATGGCAATTATCCGGAATACAACCTTGTTTCCCAGGCTGAAATCGACTTCAGCCAGCGTACCTTCAAGCTGACTTACTCCCGCAATTTTGGGAACAAAAAACTGAAAGGCGCACGCCAGCGGGATACCGGATCAGAGGAAGAAAGACAACGGGTGAATTGAAAAAAAATAGCGATACGATTGCTCTGAGCAGTCGTATCGCTTAAACTCTATCAGCTTTTTTAATGATTACCCCGGTTTGCACCCGTCTTAAAATGCACCGGCACCACCACCGTGCTTTTGACAAAAATACCCTCGTCGATAGCCGGGTGCCATTCTCCCAGTTCCGCCACCAGGTTAACGGCCGTCTGGATGCAGGGTTTGCACAAAATGGACTGCTTGACCACCTGGTAGCCATTTACCTGCCCATTCGTCTGTACCTCAAACGTGACGTACTCCACGCCACTGTAGCCGGCAGGGAACGTGTAATTCGGCAACTCTATGTCTGTAAGTTTAGTTTTGATCAAATTTTCGGTGCAAGCGTCAGGCCTTGTTGTTTCAAGGCAACCATTGGTGCAGACGGGGCCATGGCCGGAACTCGAAGTACCCTTGGCCGTGAATTCGTCACCGGCAAATTTGAAGGTGTAAGTCTCGGACATGTACCAGGGATCGGAAGTTGTTTTCCAGGAAAAAGGATGGCTCTGTGCCTGGACGGTTGCGAAGAAGCCACAGAAGAAGACGGCGAGGGCAAGGCCTGCAAAGTGTTTGAATTTCATGACAGTCGATTTTGGTTAAACAATCAGGGTCTCAGGCGTTGCGTGTGTGGCGTATTACTATCAACAAGACAGCTTTCCGTGATGTTCGGCGGGCAATAGTTAAAGCCCGGGCATTTAGATTTGAACGAAAAAGTGGACGCTTGACGTATGTTGGCCGTCAGGCTTAATTCAGTTATTTAAAATAGTTTCCGGTTAAAACGAAAAAGCACCTGCCACCAAGGACAAGTGCTTTTTCGTTAAAACTGTCGGGAATTTGTGCAATTATAAGGCGCATAGCCAGGCTGGGCCCACAAACACCCAAACACCCAAACACACACCTCAATCCAGCCACATCCGCACACCCACATAACCTCTCGCTCCGACAAGTGGCCCCCATACCTGCATCGCATCGAAATGCTCTCCGAACGGGTTCTGCCAGTCGATGATGGCGTGTTCCTGGCGGAAATCAGTCAGGTTTTCACCACCCACGTAGATTTCCCAATGCTTGAAGCGGCGGGTCATCTGAGCATTAACCAGGGCATAGGCCGGTGAATAACCTTCGAAATGCTCCCGGCCGGGGATTCCTGCAGGCGCATGCCCCGCATCGGCGAAACGTTGCCAGCCCGTGTACTGAATGTTGGTGTTAAACATCCATTTCTCGGAGGGTGTTTCGTAGTTCATCGTCACCAGACCACGGTGTGGCGCCATCATGGGGCGCTGGCGAAGGTCGCCCTGGTAAGTCACCCGAACGTCATTGAGCTTGTAGGCCACTTTCATGTCAAAACCTTTGAACGGCGACCAGCTTCCGAGCAGCAACAGGCTGTTGGAGTAGCTCTTGCCGTCGAGGTTGTAAAACAACACACGGCCATGTTCGCTCTCCATGTCCATCACCGCCTGGTTGGTAAATTCTGTGCGGTAGAGGTCGGCCACGAAGCTGGCCGAGCGGCCCATAATTTTAAAGTTTTGGGTGAAATTCAGTCCCACGTTCCATGCGTCTTCGATGCCAAGGTTTTCCGTAACGACGAGCAGGCGGTTGCTGGCCATCACGGCAATGTTTTCAGATAAAATTTGCGCAGAGCGCACACCCCGTCCGCCGCTCAGGCGCACGATGCTTCTGTCGGTAAAATTGTATTTCAGGTTCAGCCTCGGCGTCACAAAGGTTTTGGAAATATCCTGCTGACCGCCACGTGGCCCTGTGACGCTGAGATGATCCGCCCGGATGCCTGCGATGAACCCAAACTTTCCGAATCCGTAGGCATACTCCCCGAACACGCCTGGCATGGTTTCCCTGCGGCTGAAATCGGTATCGTTCAGGAACTCATCGTAGCTGTCGTGCTGGAAACTGGCTCCTGCGTTGATCTTGTGATCAGTGGTACCGATGAAGGTGGCGTAGATCAGGTTGGCGTAGGCGTTCTTTTGGCTGCCGCTGTAGCGGGTTTTGCCGAAAACGTTTTTCATGTCGTGCCACGAGCCGCCGTAGATGAAACCGACGGAGGTCTCGGGCCTGTCAAAGCCAAAGTAGCCGAACTTCCCGAACACGTCCACCCGCTGGTTTTCCTGGCGGATTTGATAAAAATCTTCCGGGTTAAACTGGCCGGATGGTAAAATCTGGCCGCCGTCCCGCTCGTCGCTCAATACCTGCACGTTGAGTTGGGTACTGAAAACATCGCCCTGGTAAAACGTGCGGAACATACCGTCGAGGGTCGTCTTTTTGGGCTGGTCGAGGAAGCTGTCGTTGTTCCGGTCGAATTCGCCTTTCACTGTGCTGCCATGCAGGATGAAACCGGTGCTCCATTCGTCCGTCCAGCGTTTGTTCCAGTGCACATTCACTTCGCCCCGCTCCGTCGTGGAGCCGAAGAGGTTGATGAAAAGCGGTTTATCCTGCCAGGGTTTCACCAACTCGATGTTGATCTGGCCGGTGATGGACTGCGGGCCGTTCTGTACCGTGCTGGTGCCTTTCGACACCTGGATGCCCTGCACCCACGTGCCGGGAATGTATTCCAACGCCAATGGGCTACCGAGGCCGGTGTAGGCCGGGCGTTTTTCAATCAATAATTGCGAGTAAATGCCCCGCAGGCCGAGCATCTGGACTTCGGAAGCGCTGGTAACTGCGTCTTGTTTCATCACGTCTACGGAGCCGCTGGTCTCGAAGCTTTCGGCGAGGTTGCAGCAGGCGGCTTTTTTCAGCTCGCAGGCAGTGATGTTTTCCATGTTGACCGGGTCGAGGGTGGAGGTGAAAATATCGCCCCGCTGCTCGGTCACATTGATGGTGGCCAGCTCGTTGATGCCTTCGATTTTGATGTAGGCGGTGTCCTCGTAAGGGAACATTTCGATGAAAACCGGATCGTAACCCACGTACTGAATGAGCAGATGAGCCGTGGAGTCCATTTTCTCGATCCAAAAATTGCCGTTTTCATCGGTGATGGTACCTATGGTGGTGCCGTCCCACTGAACAGTGGCGCCGATGAGGTTGTCGCCGTCCTGGTTGAAGACGTTGCCGAAGAGGGTTTTGGATGATTGGGCGTTTGACGCAACTGTGGCGATTAGGAATATGATTAAAGTTTTTATCAGTGCTTTCATGGGTGAAATTGAACGATGAATAATAAACGATGAATGAGGGATGTCAATCAAGCAGGACACCTCATTCACTTTCATTGTTAAAAATAAAGGTGCATGCGGTTCAAAAACATGAAAACACTAACACAGGAAGGATTGAATCCAGGGCAGGAGCTCTTTGCCGGAGGGTGGAGGAATGTCTTGCTCCCAGCCGATTTTGGTTGTTTCAAGAAAAGTAAAATCCTCGTATGTGGCCCAGGTAGGCACGGTTACCGCCGGAACAGTTATTTGAAAATCAGCGGAAAAGACGAGGTATTTAACATCAAGTTTGACGTATTCAGAAGTACAGTCAGAGCAATCGTGGCGATGTGTTTTGGTGGGTAATTCACAATTGCCGGTCTTGCAGCATCCGATTTTTTCAACGGGTGCATCAGCTGTCTCGCAGGGATCATCCGGCCGGAAAATGGAGGCAGTTACTTCGCCTTTGCAGTAGCAGTACAGCCTGTGCACACTGACGCCTGTCGAGGAGACGAGCACAATGGCAGTAAGTGAAAAAATGATGATATGCCGGACGGCTTGGTTCAAATCATAAAATTTTATGCAAAAATACAGGCAAAAGCGATGCCACGTACATTAGTTTAGTATTTTATAAACATTTAAAGAGATTTCATTAACCTACGTAGAAGTTTCTGCGTCAAAGGCCAAAGATTGTGCAGTTTTAAGCGGTTCTTGCTAATTTTAGACCATTCAAATTGATTTTTTATGAGAAAAAAGAATGTTGCCGGTTTTTTTGCCTTGTTTTTTGGGATGTTGGGTTTGCACCGTTTTTACCTTGGACAGCGTAGGCGGGGTATTTTCTATTTCGTTGCTACCGTTTTTATGTTCATTGCATCGATCGAAAACAATGCGCCGATCGTGATGATTATGGGGGCTGTTGCATTCATTGATGCCATGATTTTTCTTTCAATGCCGGCAGAGGAGTTTGATGCAAAATACAATCGCAACGCCATTGCCCAGCGAATGCGGACGGAAACAGATGGTGGTCGGGCCCAGGTTCGCAGACAACCAACGGCTCGTCGTCGTTCAGTACAGGTTTCGAGTTCAGCGAAAGCCAGCGGTGTTAAAAAATACCGGGATTATGACTATGAGGGCGCTATCGAAGATTTCAAAAAAGCGCTGGGCGAGAAATACGATGACCCTGCCACTCATTTCAACCTTGCCTGCTGTTACTCCCTGGTCGAACGGCCCGATCCTGCCTTTTTTCATCTGACGAAGGCCGTCCACTTCGGGTTTGTTGATTTTGATAAAATTGAAAAACACGAAGCACTGGCCTACCTGCGTACCTTACCTGAGTTTGAAGACTTTGTAAAAAGCGGCTACCAGCGCATGGCACAGTTATCTGCTGCAGAGCAGGATTTGTTGGCCACTGATCCAGGTAGGGAGGAAGGAGAAACACTGCTGGAACAGATCAAACGGCTGGGAGAACTTCGAAACAAGGGGATTTTAACGGAAGAAGAATTCGTTACGCAAACAAAGCGGGTGCTGGGGAATTAGTCAGATTCGATCCAGATCACATCGGAAACGGCAACAGAAAGGTTTTCAATGCGCTCGCAGATGACGGTTTCTCCGGGAAAATACTGGCGGCTTTGGCGGTAGTTCTCCCCCACAGGTTCTGTGTAAACGATGATTTTATTGTCCTGTAAATCAACCAGCCAGACTTCGGGGATGCCTGCGTAGGCGTAAAGGGGAATTTTTACTTTTTGGTCTTTTTCCAAAGCGGTGTCGGCCACTTCAATCAGCAGCAATACATCACTAGCCTTTGGTTTTTGATTTTGATAAAAATCTTGTCTGTATTTAAGTATGGCAACATCGGGTTCCGGCTCGGAAAAGTTGTCAATTCTGATTGGGTCCTGGACACTGATAACGAACTTTTTACTAAGTGAACTTAGCATGGCGTTCAGGCGCTTGACACAAGCCATGTGGGAACTTCCAATTGGACTCATTTCGATTATTTCACCATGAATAAGCTCGATCCGGTCGTCTTCTCCAAAGATGCCGGCCTCTGCCATTTTATAGTATTCCTCGACAGTAAAAAGTCTTTTTTCTACTAAAACGGACATATCTGTTGCCTTTGATGCTGCTTCAAATTTACAGAATCTATTTCAAACATCAATCCCTGCTTCTGCCTATCCTTTCACCCGGCTCAAAGAAAACTTCTTCACCACGGAAACTGCCAGGTGTAAACCCACACCGAACAATGCCCAGAAAATCATTCTTGCCCGGCGAATCAGACCGAAGGTGATACCCAGCGAGGCTGCGTATCCGAGGAACGACAAAGCGCCACTGATACCCAGTTCGTTTACTCCCAAACCTTGCGGAATGATGAAAAACAGCGATGCACTCGTGGAGATCATACCCGCTACGGCCGTCAGGTCAATGAACCCCGGGGAGAAGCCGAGGACGGAGAAAATGACGAACAACTCTACGAGGTACAGCGTGCGGCCTGTGAATTTGTAGAAAAACGCCAGCATAAACCGGCTGGCAGGAAGTGGATCGTTGCGGTATTCCTCCACTATTTTGAGTTTCTTCAGAATATAGCCTGAAATCTTGGAGGGCGCATTCGACAACGACAGCCAAATCATACCGATGCTTGCGGAAGCAAATATGATAGCCAGCGTCAGAAGTATTGAGAAGTAGGTGCTGTCTATTTCAACAAAAATCAGGGTAATAAACGTGCAAATCGCCGCAAACAATGCACCTGAAGTAGCATGGATCAAGCGATCCACGACGATAGCCTGGCTGGCGGTGTGCCAATCGAGCCATTGCGTGAGGTGCTTGATTTTGTAAGGTTCGCCGCCAAGACCTGCCAACGGAATGATGGTATTGTAAGCGTCGCCGGTCATTTGGTTGTAGAGCAAATCCGGGAAAGAAACCTTACCCCTTACCAGCGTGCGGATGCACATGGTGTTTGCGATGATCCAGAGGATGGCAATGCTGAAAACGAGGAATAATTTATTGCCAACAGTGGCCAGAGACTCGGCAACCACGCTGAGTTCCATGTTGAAAATCAAAACCAGCAAAATGATGACCCCGAGCATGTAGAAATAGATCGGGTCTATTTTTTCGAGAATGTTCGTGCCGGTCTTAGTAACCTTTGTGGCGTGTACGGATTTTGAAATCATGATGGCCGTAGCCGTAGTTCCCAGCAAGGCCAGCCAAAACATGGCCTGATACAGCCAGACGATACAGAACAGGAATGTTACGAAAGCAATTACATCCTGCTTGTTGATTTCACGCCAAAGGTTGAAGAAGCTGTCGAGTATCCCAACCTGGTAGTTATTTTTCTGCGGAGCGGGCACAAGCGATGCCTGTGCGTCATTTCGTCTGCTCCATGCGAAAGATGAAATTTGTGCCAACATATAAATGGCCAGTGCCGCCAGCACGAATACAGCAAAAAGATAAGCTTCTGATCCGGTGGCTTTCCATGCGCTGATTCCCAGCGCTTCGAAGAAGATCACATACCGCAGATCCCCTGAAAATCGCTCATACCACGAGCCAAACCGGGAGGTTCGGAAGGTAAGCCGGGCCAGTTCGCCGTCGCAACCATCGAGAATGGAGGCCAGCTGGAAAATCAAGGCGCCAATCACGATCGACTGATGTACGCCGGAGGAGGCAAAGTAAGCACCCAGCAGCGTCAACAGAAAAACGACGGTGGTGACGAGGTTGGGGTTTACGCCGTACTTGGCCAGCATGAAGCTGATACGGGTTGAAAAAAAGCGGTTGATGTGACGGCTAACCCAGCCATCGTCAGGCCGGATGAGCATTTTGGTCAGGCGGCGCTCTGCCTCCCGTTTCATCGATGGGTCGTCGACATCTTGCCACATGGCATTTTCGAGCGACAAGGCTCTCACGCCGTCGCCATCGATGAAATGCTGAATGATGTTGCTCACGGAGTGGGCGCCTGCTTTGGCTTTCTCTGAAACGGTTTTTCCATAGCCTGCAGGAAAGTAAAACAGACCGGTATCGACCAGGTCGTATTGTTGAATTTCTTTGCCGATGTGGTGAATGAAGCCGTCCCGGGAAGAAACCTTGGTGGCGTCATCCATGTCGAATACACCTTTCAGGTTGCCGTCGCAGGCAAGGGCCGGCAAGTGGGCTTCCTGGTTAGCCTGTTGCACGAAGTCCTGCACCGTTTCCGGAGAAAATATATGATCGGACATGGTGAGCAAAAACGGCTCGTCGAAGCCTGCGGCGCCGTCGCCAAACGAAACGCCGTTGCCCAGCTCATAATCCTCGCTGACTACAAATTCAATGTTGATTCCCTGCAGGCGGGGTATTTTCTTCATTTCCGGCACCACCTGATCACGATAGGCGCCAACTACGATGCGAAAATTTTCTACACCGGCTGCGTTCAGGGTGAGCACAGAACGTTCCAGCAGGCGGAGGCCGCCGACTTTCATCAGCACCTTCGGCTTTTTTACACCACGCTCCCTGAAGCGGGAACTTTTACCTGCGGCTAAGATGACCGCATTTTTTACTGGTGAAAATGCTGAGGATGGTGAAGTGTGGTTAGTAGTTATTTCTTTTCGAAGTGTTGATGACTCCATTGTTACAAACTTGGTGCGGCGGCTATGATTGAAAATGTTCTAATGTTTTCTGTAAAAACAAATTGAGCAACCACTCGCTTTTCAACTTCAAAACTACGCCTCTGTCGTGGGTACCCAGTATATTCCAACAATTGACCTACAGAAAGTTTTCCAGCAGGCAAAATGTTCAGTCTGAATCGGATTAAAATTTGGGAATTGGAAGGGGAGCGAATGAATTTCGTTTCAATAACCTTGAAAGCAGTTGTTTCGCTGCTTTGATCCTCCCTTTTTTTTTGCGGCGGCAAAGGTATTGATTATCAGTGGTAAAACGAAAGCCAACGGTTTTTTTACTCGTTGGCTTTCGATGGGCGGCTTTGCTGTATCGATGGAGTTCGTCAGGCTTTACCTCGAAATGATCAATTTAACCGTTTCACGTTGGTTGATTCTGATGAAATAAAGCCCCGGTTGCCAGGTGGAAGTATTCAGAAACTTCCGCCCGCCCGTCAGACGCATCGGTTCGATGACCGGTCGGCCCAGCAGGTCGTAGATTTCGATATCCACCCACACGCCGCCTTGCCATTTCAGGGTTACTATATCATTCGCCGGATTGGGCGAGAGGGTTAGGTAATGTTGCTTCATGTTTTCGAAAGCGGGCAATATTTGATCGCAAAAATTCGAGTCAGGGTTCAGTTCAATCCAGCCTTTCGGTGAAAGGTCTTTGTTGTTAAAAGCTTCATAATCAGTAGGGTAGCGATCTATTTTGAAAGTCAGGTTGTCGTTCGTGGCGACTGTTCCCCCCTGGCTGACGGGCTGCCCGTTTTTCAGGGGAGTGACGTACTCCCAAACGAGTTCGTTGTCCGGCGTCATTTCAAAGGCATAGCCCTGACGGCCGGAGAGGATGAGCACGTTACCGTTCGGCAAAAACTGCACACTCGAAAGCCCGGTGGAATACATCGCCGTGGGTTCCGGGTGCGTCAGTGTCAGGTCAAATGTGGCAGGCGCCCAGGGATTGCCCGGTACGACGGGATAGCTCCAGGTGTACATGTCCCAGTTGGGCGTGAAAACGTTGACCGTTGAAAAATCTGCACCTGCCTCGTTGTTGAATACGCCGATTTTCCCGAAGTATGGGTTAGAAAGGTCCAGGAAATTATCGATCCAATGGACATTGTGGTTGCTGAATAACTGTTGATCATCGGCGGTGCCGGCCCGGTAAGCCTGTGGATTTCCCCAGCGATACATAAAATCGCCGCCCCTGCCGCTGAGTCCGCCAACATGCCCGGCCGCTTGTGCCGTCGTTGTGGAGTGGTCGATGATGTACATTTCATTCAGGAACGGAGAGCTAAGCACCACCTGGTTCAATTCGTCATTGAAATCAATTGAGTTGGCGTGCAGCCAGTCCCTGCCGCCATTGTTGGTGGTGAAATTTATATCCAGCAATTCGGGATGGTCTTCCACAACGCCAAAGTTGTCCTTCGTCGAGTCAAAATCCTGCACCAGGTGGTCCCAGAGGTGCCATTCCCAAACGACCTCGTCCGTGGCGGGGTTGATTTCAATCAAAAACTCCGGCCAGAGTTCCTCGTCGGGCAGCAGGGTCGTGTCCCGTCCGGCCTGAATGGCTTCCGCTTTGGTTTTCTTTTCCCAGGCAATCATGATGATAGTGCCCTGCGGTGTCACGGCGATGTCGTGGTGGAGGCGCTCGTTGGCATCGTTCATTTCAAAACTCCACTCCAGGTTGTTGTCCCAATCCCGGATTTCGACGATGGCGCCGCCACCACCGGCCCAGATCGGATCCATCGACACGTTTGCGAGGCGCTTTGTTTTTACTAAACGCCCGTCGGGCAGGAGGTAGGCGGTGTTTCCGGGCCGGAATTGTGGCTCGTCTGTCCAGACATGGACGATTTCACCGCAGTTGTTCAGCAGGTAAACGTTCGGCTGGTTGTGTGGATAAATCAGGTTGAAGCCTTCGAACGATTTGGATGGCATGTAGGAAGTCAGGCCGACAGTATTTTGGTTAAATGCCTGAAAACCAACAAACAAGAGCAGTAGTGTGAGTAGTTTTTTTGTCATTTTTGAAATTTTAGACCCTTCAAAACCGGTCAGTTTTTGATGAATTTTTGACTAAAAAACCGGCTGCGTTGCGCATCGAAAATGCGTAACCAATAAAAACCGGCTGGCAAATTTGAAACATCCGCTGAAATATGAAAGCCAGATAAAGTTGCCGTTTTCAGCAGGCTGCCGGCTGCATTCCGGATTTCCAGCGAGAGATCGGCGCCTGTTTGATTTTCAATAAAAATGAAACGTTGGACCGGGTTGTTTCGCAGCCAAACGCCTTCCAGTTTTTCCAGCGACTTTACCGAAACCGGTGGATTTCCATCAAAAATAATGCAGTCGGAAGGCAGCGGATTGAGCTCGACCGGCTGGCCCGGCGTCAGGTCTTTGCCTTCAAAAGCCGGGTATTCTGCCGGGTAGCGGGTCGCACGGAAAGTGCTGGCACTGGTAGTTTGACCCTGCGGCACAGGACCTGAAATGGTGGATGGATTGATGTACTCCCACACCACTTCCTGCTCCGGTGTCACTTCAAAAAATCGGCTTGCCTGGCCCTGGCAGATGAAAACATTACCGTTCGGCAGCGCATGTGCGCCGGATACATTGGCGGAATAAAAACCGGGCGCCGAGTAGCTCCATTCCGGCGCTTCAGGCCCGTACGGCAGGTTGGTTTCGATGAAATAATTTCCATCCATGCCGATTGGCGCCTGCCAGATGTCAACCGAAGAAAAACTGCCGCCCGGGCGGTCGATGCCGTTGTTGAAAACGATCAGCTTGCCCTCGTTCGGGTACCCCGCCGGTATCCAGTTGATGTGATGCTGTCCCCACAGCGTACGCTCCTCCGGGCCGCCCCTGTCGTAGGCTTCCGGGTTTCCCCAGCGGTAGAGCAGGTCGCCGCCTTTGCCGGAGTTGCCGCCGGTGTGGGTTGCCGCTTCTTCCGTCGTAGTGCTGTGATCGATGATCCAGATTTCACTGAAAGTCCTTGAACTGATGGCAATCTGGTCAAGTTCGGGATGGTAAGCAATGCCGTTGGCGTGAATCCAGTCGGCACTGTTGCCGCCACCGAGGCTGCTGGTGTAGTTGATGTTGACCCGTTCAGGATGCTCCGCAATGTTGCCAAAATTGTTTTTGCCGGGGTCAAAATCTTGCACGAGATGGTCCCAGAGATGCCATTCCCAGACGATGTTTGCCTGGTTGGTTCCCACCAATTCCACCTCAACGATTTGTTCGGGCCAAAGTCCGTTGGCATTGAGCAGGTCAGGGTTACGGCCTGCCTCAACCGCCTCTTCGAAAGAGCGGGCTTCCCAGGCAAGAATCAGAAAATTGCCGTTTGGCAGTGGGCAAATGTCGTGGTGCTGGTGGTACTGCGGGCTGGCGTAGTTGTAAGCCCAGAGCAAATCGCCTTCCCAGCTGAACAGTTCGATGCGCCCGCCAACACCGCCGCCGGTAAAGTTGCCGCCGATGCGGCAGGAGCGAAGCAGATTGCCGTTTTCCAGCAAATACAAACCTGAGTTAGTGCTGAAATTACTCTGCCAGGTATTCACCACGAAGCCGCAGTTGTCCACGAGGTAGGTGGTTCTGCTATTTGAAAAAAGCGTGTAACCATTCTGCGAGAGCGAGTCGTTGAGAAACAGTCCGACGGTCTGCTGAGCATTGGAAACCAACCAGCATTGCGACAGCACCCAAAGGGTGAGTACAAGTTTTTTCATACATCAATTTTTTGCAAAGTAACTTTTTCAGCAGGTAACAGAAAAAAGAAAGGGTTGCATTCCTGTGAATTTAACGAGGAATGCAACCCTTTTGACAGTAGTTTCAGGCTGGTTGGCTGTTAAAATTCGCCATCGCCTCCACCATCGTAATCTCCACGGCCTCCGCCGTTGCGGCCACGCTGCTTTTTCTGATTCAGGCGGTAGCTGAACGTGAGCGTTGCCTGCCGTGCCCTCCATTGCCAGTCGCCTTCGGTGTAAAAGTTTTCACCCTGAGTCACGTAGCGGCGGCGGCGGGTGTTGAACAAGTCACGCACGCTGAAGGTCAGGGTGCCATTTCCTTTGAGCACATCCATGCTGGCGGCTGGGTCCACGTGCCAGATGGCCAGCGATCTGCCCTGCGTGGTCTTCCGAGGTGCACGGTAGTTGAAGTTTACCTGGAAATCTACTTTTTTGAAAAGCGTTACCCGTGAAGACACCCGCCCAAACCAGGTGTAGGTGTCGGCGTTGAAAACCTGGCCCTCGTATTCGCCGTCGGTAATGGAGCGGAAAAAGTTAACGTTACCGTTGATTCGCCAGTTTTTGATGGGGTCGTACGACCAGGTGAACTCAAGGCCGTAATCATCCTGCGTTGCCAGGTTGACGGGCTGAGTGAATGATGAGGTATCAGAAATTTGTGTGCGGATACGTTCGATCACATCATTTGTATGCCGGTAAAAAACGGAGGAAGTAATCGAACCTTTGTCAAAATACTGGAGGTACCCCACTTCGTAGGAGTCGGTGAATTCCGGGTTGAGGTTCGGGTTTCCGCTCCAAAAGTTCCGGGCATCGCTGTAAGTGAAAAACGGGTTCAGTTCCCAGAAGCCGGGCCGGCGGATACGACGGCTGTAGCTCACCTGCACAGAGTTTTTCTCGGAAATTTCGTAGCCGAGAAACACGCTGGGGAACAGGTTGGCGTATTTGCGATGGTTTACGGAGTCGGTTTGAACCAACTTTGTCAACACGTCGGAATACTCGGCCCGCAGACCTGCCTGCCAGTTGAATTTATTGATTTTGTTACCCACGATGGTGTAGGCGGCGTAGATATCTTCCTCATAAATGAAGTTATTGCTCAATCCGGCAAGCGGTGTCCAGACGTCGTCGCCGGTCTCCTGCTCGACGAGGAAGTCGTTGCGGATATCCCGGATACCACTGCGCAGGCCCGCTTCAAACTTGCCATCCTTGCTGAAGGGCTGCACGTAGTCGAGCTGAACGATAATGTTGCGCTGCTCTTCTTTGTTGCCGGAGCGCTGATGGAGGTCCGGGCCCGTTTTGATAAGGCCATCGGAGGTGTAGCTCTCCTCTATGAAATCTGAATTTTCCTCTTCTGTGTTGTCCTGAAAGCGAATGTCGGCCGTAAATTCGTGGCCCTGCCGCTCGAACATTTTTTTGTAGGTCAGTGAATATTCGAGGTTTGGCTCCTTCTCAATCTCATCGTCCGTCCGGAATGTGACACCGGCAGGGTTGCTGAAGTCGTTGATGTAATCCCGGTAGGTGATTTTGTTGAAATTGTTATCGTCGCTGTAGCGGAAATTGAACGCTGTGGTCAGGATGTTTTTTTCATTAAAAAAGTAATCTGCACCGAAACGGACGCTGTTCGACAGGCCTCCTCTCGTCCGGCGGGAAGTCTGGTCGGTGATGAAAGTGGTGTCGTTGCGGAAAAACTCCTGGTACAGGTCGCCCTGGCCGGGGCCTTTACGGTAGCGTAGTCCGTAATTTGTGAAAAAATTGAAACGGTCCTTGCGGTAGTTCATGTTCAGGGCAATGCCATATTCGTCGGGGTTTCCGGCCGTAAGGTCGAAAGAGCCATTCAGGCCCTGGCTGCGGTCTTTTTTCAGAATGATGTTGATGATACCGGCCATCCCTTCAGCCTCGTAGCGGGCGGATGGGTTGGTGATGACTTCAATCCGGTCGATCAGGTTAGCCGGAATTTGACGAAGACCGTTTGTATTGCTGATGCCGACAAGCCCGGAAGGTTTGCCATCGATGAGAATTCTGACGCCGCCGCTTCCTCTCAACTCGACATTGCCCTCCACGTCCACGGTCACGGATGGCACGTTGTTGAGTACATCGGAGGCGGTGCCGCCATTATTGGCGAGGTCTTTACCGACGTTAAAAACTTTTTTATCCAGCGAAAGCTGCATCTGGCTTTTTTCAGCCCTGACTTCCACCTCCGTCAGCATTTCGGCGTCGGATTCCATCTCAATGGTGCCCAGTTCTGCTACCGGTTCATTTCTGTTTACGACGATGCCTGTGATTGTTTTTGCTTTGAAGGAAATAAATTCTATCTGTGCATAATACAAACCTGGCTTTACTTCAATGACAAAAGAGCCATTTGACTCAGTGATAGCGCCAGTGACCATGGAGCTGTCTTTTTCGTTAAAAATGGTCACAGTCGCAAATTCGAGCGGCATTTTCATGCCTGCGTCAACCACTTTGCCAGTAATGGCAAACTTCTGAGCGGGACTGCCTGCGCTGCCCGGTGCGCTACCCGGCGTTTGTGCGGAAAGCACGGAAACGCTAAGCAGCGTGGTTAGAATGATGTTTGATAAAGTGAAGAAAAATTTCATTTCAATCGGGTTTTACAAATGCATGTGTTGAGAGGTCGGAGAAATTTCGTGTGCCGGTCGTTTGGTCAAACAGGCTCAATTTCTCCCAGGATTTTAAACAGACGTGCTTAAAAGGTTTTTTCCAGCTTTTTGTTTAGAAATTCCCGGATTTGGTAGTTTGAATCGGGCTCCGGGTGGCCATTTCGTTTTGTGCCGCAAAGGTGAAGATCAATCAGAGACATATCAACATTTTTCAATGAACAGGCCGATTTTCTCTATTTTAACAAAACGGTAAAAATGCCTTCGAATCCGATAATTGCCATTGCTTACAGACTTTCTTTACCGTGAAATGCAGGTTTTAACGATAGCGCTTCTAAATTTGCCATCATTCACTCATTCACTCATTCACTCATTGACATGAAAGTAAAATGGCAAGGCGTCTATCCGGCGCTCACAACCAAATTCAAAAAAAGCGGCAAACTTGACCTCGACATGTTTGCTAAAAACGTCAAGGCTCAGATCAAAGCCGGCGTGGACGGACTCATCATCGGTGGCTCACTCGGTGAGGCAAGTACGCTTTCCCACAAAGAAAAATTGAAGCTGCTGAAAGCTTCACGTACCCTGACAAAAGGCAAAATTCCTGTCATTGTCAACATTGCCGAGCGCACGACCAAAACTGCCATTCAGGTTGCCCAGGATGCCGAAGCCAGAGGCGCCGACGGGCTGATGGTGCTGCCGCCCATGCAGTACCGGGCCACCGATCAGGAGGTGGTCGATTATTTCAAAGACATTGCCAAGTCCACCAGTCTGCCCATCATGATCTACAACAATCCGGTGGATTACAAAATCGAAGTCACCCTAGACATGATGGAGGAATTACTCGAACTCAAGAACATCCAGGCCATCAAGGAAAGTACCCGTGACATCTCCAACGTCACCCGCCTCGTCAACCGCTTCGGTCAGGATCGCCTGAAAATTCTCTGCGGCGTGGATACCCTCGCCATGGAAGAACTGCTGATGGGCGCTCATGGCTGGGTTGCCGGCCTTGTGGACGCTTTCCCGGCGGAGACGGTGGCTATTTACCGCCTCGTGAAAGCAGGGAAAATTGAGGAAGCACTGAAAATTTACCGCTGGTTCCTGCCCATTTTGGAACTCGACATCAGCCCGCAGTTGGTTCAAAATATTAAATTGGCCGAATCGATGACCGGCATCGGCACCGAACACGTGCGCCTGCCCCGCAAACCACTCGAAGGCAAGGAGCGCAAGCGGGTCGTCGCCATCCTCGAAGAAGGCCTGAAAAACCGGCCCAAACTGCCGGATTACCTGAAGCTTTGACGCCTGATTCACTCATTCACTCATTTAATCATTCACTCATTCTATAATGACAACCGGAGCAAACATCATCGGTTTTATAACCTCAAAAAAAAGCGAATCCACTTTCCAGGGCGTCACCGCATCGGGAACAAGCGCAGGTTTTCACCCTGCCACCCAATCAGAAATCGATGCAGCGATGCAAAAAGCCAGCGAAGCATTTCAACTTTACCGCAACTTCACCGGTGAGCACAAAGCCATTTTTCTTCGGGCCATTGCCGATGAAATTGAAGCCCTCGGCGAAACGCTGATCGAAACCGCCATGAACGAAAGCGGCCTGCCCGAAGGCCGAATTATTGGCGAGCGGGGCCGCACCTGTAGCCAACTCCGCCTTTTCGCCAGCTACGTCGAAGAAGGCTCCTGGGTGGAAGCCGTCATCGACCGGGCTGACCCGAACCGCCAACCGCTGCCCAAGCCTGACATCCGGAAAATGCTCGTCCCGACGGGGCCGGTTGTGGTGTTCACGGCAAGTAATTTTCCGCTGGCCTTCTCCACAGCGGGTGGCGATACGGCCGCTGCGCTGGCTGCCGGCTGTCCGGTGGTGGTGAAATCGCATGAGGCGCATCCGGCCACCAACGAACTCGTTTCGCTGGCCATTCAGAAAGCAGCCAAGCGCACCGTCATGCCCGACGGTGTTTTTTCCTCGCTCAACGGAGATTACGAGGTGGGACAGGCCTTGGTGAAACATCCGGTCACGACGGCAGTCGCCTTCACGGGCTCCTTCCGGGGCGGCAAGGCGCTGTTCGATCTGGCAAACAAGCGGCCTGTTCCCATTCCGGTTTTTGCTGAAATGGGCAGTGTGAACCCGATTTTCATCATGCCAAATTCGCTGGAATCGAAGTCGGAAAGCATTGCAAAGCAAATTGCAGCCTCTGTTTCACTGGGTGCCGGGCAGTTTTGTACCAACCCCGGACTGGTATTCGTGCCAGAGGCCGGGGTGAAAGATTTTGCAAAAACGCTGGCCGAAGCCATGTCGCATGTGCAGCCGCAGTGCATGCTCAACCACCGGATTTTTGAAAGCTACCTGCGTTCGCTGCACCAGGTGAAACATGAGCATGAAATTTCGATTGTTTACGAAGGAGAATTGCAGGATGCGCCAAACATCCGGCCTTCCGTCGGCATCACTGACCTGGAAGCTTTTTTGAAAAATCCGCACATGCAGGAGGAGGTATTCGGACCGTTCACTTTGCTCGTAACATACTCAGGAACTGACGATTTATTGAAAGTTGCAAACACCCTGCAAGGCCAGCTCACCGCCACGGTTTTCAGCGAAGAGCATCAGCTTCCGCTTTACCGGGTCCTGTTGAATGATCTGCAAAATATTGCCGGCCGCCTCATTCTCAATTCCGTACCGACGGGCGTGGAAGTCTGCAACGCCATGCAGCACGGCGGTCCCTTCCCCGCAACGACTGACAGCCGTTTTACCTCGGTCGGCACGGCAGCCATCCGCCGGTTCGTGCGGCCGGTGGCCTTTCAGGGGTTTCCCGGAGAGCTGCTGCCGGAAGCACTTCATGACGGCAATCCATTGAAGATCTGGCGGTTGGAGGATGGAGAGTACCGGAAGTAAGTGGAAAGTTGTTGATTGAAATTAAGAAATTAATTGAAATTGGAAATTGCGGCTATCGCTTTGAATGTCAAGCGTTTAATTAATATCTTATTTTCAATAAAAATCCAACCCCAGCCCCTCGAAATCCTCGATGAACCGGACGATATTTTCAAAATGCTCGAATTCTTCCCGTGCGTGGGTCGTGGTGACGATGACTGAACGGGCCTTGGCCCTCCGTGCGGCTTCCGCCCCCGTCACGCTGTCCTCGAAAATGAGGCACTCGCTGGCGGACAGGCCCATTGCGGCAGCGGCCACTTCAAAAATTTCGGGGTCGGGCTTGCCTTTCGTTACGCTTTTTGCATCAAAAATGCCGGTAAAATAGGGGCGCAGGTTTAAGTTGTCGACCACAAAGTCCACGTTCTCCGTCGGGGCGGCAGTGCCCACGGCCATCGGAATTCCGGCAGCTTTTATTTTTTCCAAAAAAACAGGCAGGCCACGCACGAGCTTCAAATCGGGCAGGAAAATTTCACGGTAGGCAGCCTCTTTTTCCCATGAAATACGGCGGCGTTCCTCCGGCGTGAAGCGCTCGCCGAAGAGCCTTTCGAGGATTTCCTCGTTGATGCCATGTACTTTTTCCTTGATTTCTTCGAGGGACATGGGTAGGCCAAGCTCGGCCAGTTTCCGTTGCCAGGCCCGGTGGTGCACCATCATGTTGTCCACCATCGTGCCGTCCATGTCGAATATGATTCCTTTGAGCATGCTGTGTTGTTTAAAAAAATACAAACCTGTTAGCGCTTCAAGCGCTAACAGGTTTTTGATTATTGCAAATCGAATAAAAACATCTTTACCCCTGGAAATACAGGTAAGCTGCCAAAATCAGCATCACTACCAGCACTGAAACGACGATGTCAACCGTGCGGTAGGTAGCCTTCGTCTCTGCTTTTTGTTCAGCGGAGACGGTGCCAATGGTCAGGCCCTGGATTTTTTCCAAAGCTGGCGCTGGAGACGTGTAACTCACGGCCACCATCACGATGGCGCACACGATGAATATCAGCAGGCTGTAGTACTGGAAAAACATGTTGTTGATGACCCAGAAAAACGAGCCTTCGGGATAGGAAAATCCTTCGGTCAGCATCACGGGCGTATCGATGGCGAGGCGGAAAAGCCCCAGTGCAAAGCCGACCAACAGCGTGGCCAGTGCCCCTTTGGCGTTCAGGCGTTTGTTGAAAATGCCGAAGAAAAACACCACGAAAATCGGCGGCGCCAGGTATCCCTGCACACTTTGCAGATAGTCGTACAAGCCACGGCTGCCCTGAATCACCGGAATCCAGGCGAGACCGATTACCACCATCACACCCGTGGCGATGCGGCCCATGCGCACCAGCTGCGCCTCGGAGGCATTCGGGCGGAATTTTGAATACAAATCCATCGTGAAGAGGGTAGAGGAGGCATTGAACACACCGGCCAGCGAACTCATCAGCGCTGCCAAGAGACCCGCCACCACGATGCCCCGGATACCTGCGGGCAGCACTTTCGACACCAGCAGCGGGAACACCTGCTGCGCATTGGCATTGATGATGTTGCCGTCGGCATCGAGCAGGGCGCCTGCCAGTTCGGGCATTTTACCGCTTGCGGCGAGCGCAAAACAGATGACGCCGGGAATGATAAAAATGAAAACGGGCAGCAGTTTGAAAAACGCCGCCGCAATCGTACCCCGGCGGGCTTCCGTCAGGTTGGCGGCGCCCAGCATCCGCTGCACGATGTACTGGTCGGTACACCAGTACCAAAGGCCGATGATGGGGGCACAGAACAACATGCCCAGCCACGGGTAATTGCCGTTGAAATACCAGGCAATCTGCGTATCGGTTTTCACCGGCGCCCAGGTGCCTTCCATGCCAGCAGGCACGAGCGGTTTCCACAGGTTGAACATTTCAGAACCGGCAATCCGCTTCAGTTCGTCCCAGCCGCCCAAGGCGTCGAGGCCGTAAACGGTCACCAGCAACGAGCCGAGAATCAGGATAACCGTTTGGATGGCTTCCGTGTAAGCAACCGCCCGAAGGCCGCCAAGGATGGTATAAATCCCCGTCAGCACAATCATCAGGATGGAACCAATCCAAAAGCTGTTCAGACCCATGAAATTGACCTCCGGCAGCAATACGCCGAAGACGATACCACCCGCAAAAATGCCGACTGCCACCTTCGTGAGCACGTATGCCACCAGCGAGATGACCGACAGCACCCAACGGGAAGTGGGCGAGAATCTTTTTTCCAAAAACTCCGGCATCGTGTAGATTTTGGAGCGCATGTAGAATGGCGCCAAAATCCAGCCCAACACCAGCAAACACCAGGCGTGCAGCTCGTAGTGGGCCATGGCCACACCGTCCGTTGCGCCGGAGCCAGCCAGGCCGACAATGTGCTCGGAACCGATATTGGAAGCAAAAATGGATGCACCGATTACGAACCAGCCGAGGTTGCGCCCGGCCAGGAAGTAATCGTCGGAAGTGTCATTTTTTTGGCGGATAACCCACCAGGCTATGCCCAGGATGATGGCAAAGTACAGGGCAATGACTACCCAATCGATGGTCGCTAATACAGACATAGGTTAAAGTTGGTTTTAGTTGTTTGAGTTGTTTGAAATAGTTTGAGTTGTTTGAAATTGCTTAGAAAGCTGATAATCAAGCCGCTGTTTCAAATCAAACAATATCAAACTCATCAAACAATTTCAAACAACTACTTACTTCGTTGAAAATTTAAAAGTGGTTTTCGTGGCGTATTTCTCGCCGGGGGCTAATGTAGTTGTTGGAAATGAACTTTGGTTCGGCGAATCGGGGTAGTGCTGCGTTTCGAGGCAAAAACCTGTGCGGTGGGCATAGGTGCCGCCGCCCGGCATCGGCAAAGTACCGTCGAGGAAGTTGCCGCAGTAAAACTGGATGCCCGGCTCGTCGGTGGAAATCTCCAACAGGCGGCCCGTGCCGGCGTGGTAGGCCGTGGAGACCTTGCGGAAACCCTGCCCGTTCAGCGCCCAGCAATGGTCGTAGCCCTTGCCCTTGGTCAGTTGGTCGTCCTTCTGTTCGATGTCCCGTCCAATCGTTTTGGGTTGGCGGAAATCGAAGGGCGTATTTTCCACCGGCTTCAATTCTCCCGTCGGAATCAGCGTGGCATCCACCGGCAGAAACTTGTCCGCATCAATCGTCAGCTCGTGGTCGAGGATGTTTTTGGTGAAATCACCGGACAGGTTGAAATAGCTGTGCTGCGTCAGGTTGACGATGGTTTTCTTGTCGGTGGTCGCCTCGTAGCTCACTTCCAGCGCATTGTCGTCGGTCAAATGATAGACCACGGTGCTGGTCAAGGTGCCGGGGTAGCCGCCCTCGCCATCCTTGCTCACGTAGGTCAGTTTCAGCGCAGCGCCGTTGTCCACCGGCTGCTCACTGGCCGTCCAAACGACTTTGTCGAAGCCCTTCACGCCGCCGTGCAGGGTGTTCGGACCGTCGTTGGTTTCCAGTTTGTATTCCTTACCGTCGAGGCTGAATTTGCCCTTGGCAATGCGGTTGCCGTAGCGCCCGATAATCGCCCCGAAGTACGGGGTGGCCCGGAGGTACTGCGCCAGGCTGTCATAACCGAGCACCACGTTGGCGTAGTTACCCGCCTTGTCCGGTGCCGTCCAAGAGGTGATGATGCCGCCGTAGGTAATCACGTCCACCTGCATTCCCTGCTTGTTTTTCATGGTAAACTTGTCCACAGCCTGCCCGTCGGGCGTTGTGCCGTAGGCCGCTTTTGAAATGGTAGCGGCAGGCGCAGGCGGCGTTTCATTCTCCGCAGGCGGCTTTTCGTTTTTGCATTGCACCATAAAAATGGAAATGGCCGCCACGAGGGCGAGGGTGAGTTGCTTGAAAGTTGAGTGGTTCATTTTATGATGGTTGATAAGGGTTGATAAAGGTTGATGAGGTTGATAAGGGTCTGCTTCCTACGAGCAATCAACCCTTATCAACCCTTATCAACCCTCATCAACACCGCAGTTCAAACAGGTGATAATACACCTCATTCGCATTGAGCTGGTTTTTAAAATCCCGGATGTTCGTTCCCTCGTCGATGACGACGATTTCGATGCCCGCCATGTCGGCGAAATCCTCCATGTACTCCGTTGTGAGGGCTTGGGTGTAAACGGTGTGGTGCGCCCCGCCTGCCAAAATCCACGCAGTGGCGGCGGTTTCCAGGTTCGGTTTGGCGTCCCAAAGCACCCGTGCGACGGGCAGTTTCGGCAAATCCGCCTGCGGTGCAACGGCTTCCACTTCGTTGATTATCAAACGGAAACGGTTGCCCATGTCCACCAGCGAGGCATTCAGCGCCGGGCCGGTTTTACTGTTAAAAACGAGGCGAACCGGGTCAGCCTTGCCGCCGATGCCCAGCGGGTGAATCTCGCAGGAAGGTTTGTGCGATGCAATGCTTGGGCAGATTTCGAGCATGTGCGACCCCAGTACGTATGATTTTTCCGGGGTGAAATGGTAGGTGTAATCCTCCATGAACGAGGTGCCGCCGTCCAGTCCTTGCGCCATTGTTTTCATGCTCCGCAACAAGGCCGCCGTTTTCCAGTCGCCCTCTGCCCCGAAGCCGTAGCCGTCGGCCATCAGGCGTTGCGAAGCGATACCCGGCAACTGCCTGAACTCGCCCAAATTCTCGAAAGTATCGGTAAAAGCGCCGAAGCCGCCGTTTTCCAAAAAAGCCTTCAACGCCAGCTCGATTCGGGCCGCTTCCACGAGCGAAGCCCTGCTTTTGCCGCCTTTTTTCAGCGAATCCGTCAGGTTGTATTCATTTTCATAAACGTCCAGCAATGCGCTCACCTCGCTGGCCGATTCGCCCGGCAGGTAGCGCAGCACGTCGGTCGTGTCGTAGCCATTCACCGAAAAGCCGAAGCGAAGTTGCGCCTCCACCTTGTCGCCCTCGGTCACGGCCACCTCCCGCATATTGTCGCCGATGCGGGCGACTTTCATGGTCTGCAACTCGTGCCAGCCCATCGCTACCCTCGACCAAACAGCCAGTTTTTGCTGCACGGACGGGCTTTGCCAGTGGCCCACCACGATTTTGCGCTTTTTCCGCATCCTCGACATGATGTGGCCGAACTCCCGGTCGCCGTGCGCCGCCTGGTTGAGGTTCATGAAGTCCATGTCGATGCTTTCCCACGGGATTTCTGCATTGAACTGCGTGTGCAGGTGGCAGAGCGGCTTGCGCAAATTGGACAGTCCCCGAATCCACATTTTGGCGGGTGAAAACGTGTGCATCCAGACTACCACGCCGATGCAGTTCGGGTCGGCGTTCGCCGCAATGCAGGTTTGCAGGATTTCGTCAGGGGTTTTCACCACATCCTTGTACTTAAATCCTACTAAAAGCGGAGCGTCCTGGTTCAGTCCGTTCACGATGGTTTCGGAGTGCTGCGCCACTTGTTTCAACACCTCCGGTCCGTACAAGTGCTGGCTTCCCGTGATGAACCAGATTTCTTTGTTGTTTAATTTTTTCATTAAAATCGTTTTGTTGTGCAGCCCAGTCAGGCGGCAACTTCAAGTTGCCGCCTGACTTCGAAGCTACTGTCCGTAATAGGCGTTTTTTCCGTGCTTACGTTCGTAATGTTTTTTTATCAAAGAATCCTTCAGCCTCGGCGCTTGGGGATTGATTTGCAAAGTCAGATATGCCATCTCGGCCACCGCTTCCAGCACCTTGCTGTGGTACACCGCCTTGGCGGCGTCCTTGCCCCAGGTGAACGGCCCGTGGTTGCCAATCAGCACCATTGGCACCTCCTCGTAGTCGAGCCCCCGCTCCCGGAAGCAGTCCGTGATTTGGATGCCCGTGTTGTGCTCGTAGTTACCTTCAATGAGGTCGTCCCGCATCGGTTCTGCGCAGGGAATGTCGGCAGTCAGGTGGTCGGCGTGGGTCGTCCCGAAGATGGGGATGTCCCGCTGCGCCTGCGCCCAGGCCACCGAAAACTTGGCGTGGGTGTGGGCGATGCCACCTATTTTTTCCCAGTTTTTGTACAGCCAGGCATGGGTCTTCGTATCGGAAGATGGCCGTTTTGCACCCTCAATGATGTTGTTTTCAAAGTCCAGAATCACGATGTCCTCCGGCTTCAAAATCTCGTAAGGCACCCCGCTCGGCTTGATGGCAAACACGCCCGCTGCCCGGTCTACGGCACTCACGTTGCCGAAAGTGTAAATGACGAGGTTCAGGGCGTTCAACTCCATGTTGGCCTCGTAGCATTGTTGTTTTAGGTCGTTATATTTCATTTTTGGTTGATAAGGGTTGATGAGGGTTGATAAGGGTTGATGAGGGTCTGCGCAATTCGAGCAATCAACCTCATCAACCCTTATAAACCCTTATCAACCTTCCATAAACTTTGCTAACTCCTCATACCTCCCCATCAATTTCTCAAAAACCGCCACCTGCTCCGCTTGCGGATAGTATTCCGCTTCGAACTCGCTGGCCAGGTGCTGGCTTGCCTCCAGAACACTGCCGTACAGCCCCGCCGCCGTAGCGGCATAAATCGCTGCGCCCAAAGCCGGCGCCTGGTCGGAGGCCGCCACCACGATGGGCCGGTTCAGCACGTTGGCAAGGGTTTGCATGATGTACGGCGACTTGCGGGCCACCCCGCCGATGCCGACGACCTTCTTGATTTTCACGCCTTCGTCCTCGAAGCGGTCCACGATTTTTTTGGAACCAAAACAAATCGAATGTACCAACGCCTTGAAAAGATGCGGCGCTTTGGTACCCAACGACAGGCCGGAAATGGCGCTTTTCAACGCCTGGTTGGCGTCGGGGGTGCGGCGACCGTTAATCCAGTCGAGGGCGGTGGGCAGGCTCTCGGTGAGGGGGATGGCCTCGGCTGCTTCCGTCAGTTTGCGAAGCAGATTTTGGTCAAACTCAGCGGCCAGTTTTTGTTTTTGCTCCGCTGAAATACTTTGGCTGCTTTGCAACAGGTTGTTTGCCGGCCACATCAGCACGTCCTTAAACCAGGCCAGCACATCGCCGAAAGCAGACTGTCCGGCCTCCAGCCCAACCATCCCCGGAATGATGGAGCCGTCCACCTGCCCGCAGATGCCACGGACGGTGTTGCCGCCGATGACCTCCTTCGGGGCCACCATCATGTCGCAGGTGGAGGTGCCCATTACCCGCACGAGGCTGTGCTCCTCCACACTCACTCCAACGGCACCGGCATGGGCATCGAAGGTGCCTACGGCAATGACCGTGTTGGTGGTCAGGCCGAGTTTTTCCGCCCATTCGGCGCTGAGATTTCCGGCAGCTAATTCGGAAGTGTAAGTGTCACGGTAAAGGCGACCACGCAGTTCTGCGAGGTGCGGGTGCAGTTTTTCCAAAAAGGAAGTTGGCGGCAACCCGTCCCAATCCTCGTGCCACATGGCCTTGTGTCCGGCAGCGCAGCGACTGCGTTTCAGCGTGTCAATGTCGTTGTTGCCAATCAAAATATTGGTCATCAAATCGCAATGCTCCACCCATGAGTGCGCCCCGTTCCGCACGGCCTCATCCGCTCGGATGACGTGCAGGATTTTCGCCCAAAACCACTCGGAGGAGTAGATGCCGCCCTCATATTTCGTGAAATCCTCGCCGCCCCAGCTTCTCGCCAGCGTGTTGATTTCTTCCGCTTCCGCAATGGCCGTGTGGTCTTTCCAGAGTACCATCATGGCGTTGGGGTTTTCCTCGAAACCCGGCACCATGCACAGCGGCGTGCCGTCTTTCGCTACCGCAATGGGGGAACTGCCCGTCGTGTCCACGCAGATGCCACGCACCGATTCGGGCGCCACGCCAGACTCCTGCACCACCGCCTTGATGGTGTTTTCCAGCCCCTCGATATGGTCGAGCGGGTGCTGCCGGAACTGGTTGATGGCCGGGTTGCAATATTTCCCCTCCTTCCAACGGGCGTACCAATGCACGCTGGAAGCGAGTTCTGCGCCGTTGCCGGCGTCAATCAAAACGGCCCGCACGGAGTCGGTGCCGTAGTCTAAACCGATGACGTAATTTTTCATAAAAGTTAATTAATCCTCCAGCATAGTAGTAGCCCTATTTCACCACTTTATGCCACTCCTCCTCCCCGCCCATTTTCACCAAAAGCAAGTACATCCCGCCGGGCAGGTGCACCGTGAAATCGTACTTCGCAAAAGGCGTGAACTTGGCGGTTTCAGCCGACCAAACCAGGCTGCCCGAAACGTCGTACAGGCGGAACTGGATGGGGCCTTCGTAGGCGGCATAGCTGTGTATGCTCAAAATATCGTTTGCAACCGGGTTGGGCTGGACGGAATTCAGTCTTGCCTGCGCCTCCGTCCCACCGCCCGGCTGTATCCTTGCGGTATTGCTGTTTTCTGAAAAAACCGCCGGCCTGAACGCCCTGACCCGGTAGTAAACCGGCATGTTGTCCGGCACCACGGCGTCTGTGTACCGGGTGGTGTTTTCACTTAAATAAATGGTTTCGCCTTCGGCAAAATCCGGTGTGCCGGACTTGTACAACACGAAGGCGGTTTCATCGGCGGAATTGTCCTGCCAGGTAAGTTTGGCCTGCCCGTCCTCGATGCTGGCTGTCAGGTTCGTGGGCGGACGGATGAAATCGTAAGTTAGGATAGTGGTTTGATTGATGGTCGGATTGGGGTAAATGGAGACCTCGCCGTTTGGCCATTTCACCATCACTTCCTGCACGGTGTCCCGTTTTCCCAGGCCAAAAAACGCCTCGGCAGGCTCCTGGCCGTAAAAACTGCACCCGGCGCTGAGCAACCGGGACGAAACGAGGCCGTCCGCAACGACCGTCACCACGCTGCCGATGGCGAAGTGGTTGGGGCCGTTCATTCGGGGGCGTAAGTTGATGAAATTGCCGGGATTGTGCGCATTTTCCAACTGATTGTCCAGCAGGCGCAGGGGCCGGTGCGAAAATTGGCTGAACTTGAGCGTCTGCAAAATGTCCTGGTCGCCGTCGCCGTCCATGTCGAAGGCGAGCACGGTGGTGGCGTTGAGTTTGTCGTTGAAGCCGCACTGGTCTGACACGTCCACGAACCCAGCCTTGGTGTTCAACCAGAGGTGCGACGAGTCGGCGGGCCAGAGGTAGTTGATGAGGCCGTTGGTCGTCATCAAATCCTGGAACCCGTCGTTGTTGATGTCGGCGAAGGTGGTGCCCCAGTCCCAGCCGCTTTGGCTGACGCCCTGGCCACGGGCAGTTTCCTTGAATTTGATTTGCCCGTTCACCAGCCGCTGCTCGTAGAGGAGATTGTACTGGTCCTGCCCCTGGTAGTTGCGGGTGATATTCGTGATGTAAATGTCGAGGTCGCCGTCGTTGTCGGAGTCGGCCATGGTCATGCCCATTTCGTTAAAGGCGTTGCCGAGGCCGTAGTCAGCCGTTTTATCCTCAAAACCCCTCCAATCCCCGGCGGCGGAAGCGCCCTTGTTTATCCAAAGTTTGTTCGGGGCAAAATCCACGTTGCAGTAGATGTCCAGCCACCCGTCACCGTTGAAATCGTGGAGCATGGCCTGCCAGGGCGTTTTATGCTCCAGCGTCAGGCCCGCCGCTTCGGTTTTATCGGTAAAACTAAAGCCTGCCCCCGTGGGGTTGCCGTTGTTTTGAAACAACTTGATGCCACCGCCCCAGACCATGAACAGCAGGTCGAGTTGCCCGTCGCCGTTCAGGTCGCCTGCGGCAAAACCGCCGATGGCGTAGAATGGCACATGGTCGAAGGCATTGCCCAAAACCAGCCCGGCTTCGGTGGTCGTTTCAACAAAATTGCCATCCTCCAATTGCCTGTAAAGCGCCAGCCGCACCGGGTTTGCGCAGCTCAAATTGATGCAGTTTTCACCTGCCACCACGAGGTCGAGCCGCCCGTCGCCGTCGTAGTCGAACCAGAGCGCTGCCCGGTTATTTTTCGTTTGTAAAATGCCTTTTTGCTGTGCAACATCCGTGAAATGCCCTGTGCCGTCATTTTCGTAAAGCCGGTCGGGAATACCGTCATCGGTGGTCAGGTAGAAGTCAATGTCGCCGTCGTTGTCAAAGTCCGCTGCCGCAGCGCCGTTGCCGTAGAGGTGTGTAATGCTCGCCACATCCGCAATGCCCCGCTCCGCCGATACTTCCTCAAAATGCGGCACCTGCGCCACGAGGAAGGTCTCGTGGCACAAGGTGAGCCAGCATAGAAAGAATAGTATGAAACTTTTGCGGTACATAATTTTGGTCTATTTAACTTCTAACGGAATCCAAACCTTCATCTTCCCCACGCCCCGGTTCGACCAGGCGTAGTAGGGGATGGCCTTCATTTTATCGTTGCTCAACGTGACCACGCCGCCCAGCAAGTCACTTTCATTTTTCACCGTGAACTTGCCTTTCGGTGAAACCTTGATGGCGTCAAAATTGGCCTTGTTGTCCACCTCCTCGATGGCGTAAACCAGCGGGCCACGTTCCAGGGCCACCTTGCCGAGGTTGTCGGTCAGCTTTTCATCGGCGACTACCATTTGCACTTTCATCGGAAAATTCAACTCCACGACGTCGCCCGTTTTCCAGGTTCTTTTTACGGTGAAATAACCGTCTCTGGTGTCCGCCTTCACCGCTTTGCCATTCACGGAAATGGTCGGAACGGCCTTAGACAGCTGGCGGTAGTGGTAAAGCTTGCCCGGCAGCGGCTCGTTCCTCGCCCACGAGGGGATGCGGAATTTCAGCGTCGCCTCCGCCGCTTTTTCCGGCTGCACTTCCAGCTTGATGTTGCCGTCCCAGGGGTAGTTCGTGGTTTGTTTCAGGGTAAAATTGGTGCCTGCCACCTCCAGGCTCGCCGTGCTGGAAGCGTAGAGGTTGACGTAAATCACATCGTTGGAATGTGAGTACAGCAGCCCCGGCATGGCGGGCAGGAAACGAATCATGTTCGTCGGGCAGCAGGAGCAATCGAACCAGCCCTGGCGGGTGCAGAAGCCCCGGTTGAACTGGTATTTGCCGTCCGCTTCGAGGGCGTTCGGGTAAAAAAAGTTGGTGCCGTCGAGCGAGAGGCCGCTGATGAGGCCGTTGTAGAGCGTCCGCTCGATGATGTCGAAATATTTCACGTCGCCCGTCTGGCTGTGCAGGCGGTGGTTCCAATAGACGCTGCCGATGGCGGCGCAGGTTTCGCTGTAGGAGGTCAGGTTGGGCAGTTCGTAGTTTTCACCGAAAGCCTCCCCGTCGTGGCGGGCGCCGATGCCGCCGGTGAGGTACATTTTCTTTTCCACCATGTTGTGCCACAGCTGCTGCACGGCGGCGTTGTAGGCCGCATCGTTTTCCAGCACGGCAATGTCGGTCATGCCTGCGTACATGTACACCGCCCGCACGGCGTGGCCCACGGCTTCCGCTTGCTGCGTGACGGGGATGTGATCCTGTGAATAATCTCCGTAAAGCTTGTGGTGGCTGGCATTGCCCCGGTTGTCGAGGTAGTATTTCGCCAATTCGAGGTACTCCCGTTTGCCCGTGGCGTGGTAGAGTTTCACCAGCCCGGTTTCAACAATTTGATGGCCGGGCACTTTCTGCACCTTACCCTCGCCCCAGCCGAAGGTTTTCACCAGCAAATCCGCATTTTTCAGGGCGATGTCGAGGAAATTACGCTTGCCCGTGGCGATGTAGTGGGTGTAGGCGGCTTCGTACAGGTGCCCGGCATTGTACAATTCATGGCTGGCCCCGAGTCCCGACCAGCGTTGGCCCTCCTCCACGGGCACCCACGGCGCCGGCGGTTTGGCCGGGTTGATGGTGCGCCAGGTGGTCAGGTAGCCGTCCGCCTCCTGCCCGATGGCGATGATGGCGATGAGCGTGTCGAGCAGTTGTTCCAGTTCGGGGTTCGGCGTGCTGATGAGCGAGTTGGACGCCCCCTCGATGATTTTGTAAATGTCGGTGTCGTCGAAAGGCATCTGGCCCCGTGTTTCGCCTTTCATTTTACCTCCGGCAATGAGGAAGTTTTCCAGACGGCCTTCCTCCTCGCATTTTTTGAGGGCATAGGCGATGGTCTTTTCCTGTACGGTTTTGATGATGGGCAGCCAGAGGTTGTCCGCCATTTTTACGTTGCGGATGTTGACGGGGGTGATGGGGTAGGCGCCGGGGGGAGGGGCCTGGGCTATGCTGCCGACAGTTAGGAAGAGTAAGATTTTTATTGCTAAATATCTCATTATCAGGTTGTTTTGATTTAAGATATAAGATTGACGATATCAGATTTTAGATTTTGCCCTCGTGACTCAGCCCCTGACCCCTAAAGGGGAACCCACGGACGCACAGTCATCGGAACTTCAAAAATTTTTTTTTCAAACCCAATCAGCAATTCACTTTTGAATTAAGCTGAGAATGAATGTTTTAGGTCCCCCTTTAGGGGTCAGGGGCTGCGTCACAGTTGTCTCTGCCTCCTGAAGGGGAACCCACGGACGCACAGTCATCGGAACTTCAATATTTTCAAATTGCCACGTAATTCTTCTGTCGAATTAAGCTTCGAATGATTGTTTTAGGTCCCCCTTTAGGGGTCAGGGGCTGCATCACCTCACTTCATCGGCTCAACGGTCGGCCACCCATCCCCCGTCCAGCCAATCGCCTTTATTTTCAGCTTCGACTTCCCCTCATCATTCGCATCGTAAGCATGAAAAAACAGGTAGTCCTTCCCATCGAAAGTATAGGCGCTGCAATGGCCGACGCCGTTCCAGTCCTTGTTTCCTTTGATGACCAACGAGCCGCCGCCGTAAAACAGGTTCTGTCCTTCCATATCGAAATATGGGCCTTCAACCGTCTTCGAGCGGCCGACCACGACCTTGTAGGTGCTTTCGACGCCCCGGCAGCAGTAATCCCAGGAGACGAACAGGTAGTACCAGCCGTTTTTCTTGAAAATAAAAGGCGCTTCGATGGCCGCATCGCCGGGGTTTTTATCGGCAAGTTGGAAGCTGCGCTCCCGGCGGGCGACGGTGTGCCACTCCTGCGGCTCAGCGATTTTCAGCAGCGAGGGGTCGAGTTTGACCAGTTTCATTCCGTCCCAAAATGAGCCGAAGGTCATCCACGCTGTGCCTTTTTCATCGAAAACGATGTTGGGGTCAATGGCATTCCAGAGGTCCCGGTTGGGGTGCGACTGGATGACGATGCCATGGTCGGTCCATTTGAAATTTTTGTCCTTGGGGTCGAGCGTTTTGTTGGTGGCTACGCCAATGGCCGAGGTGTTTTTTCCGAAGGCAGAAACTGAATAATAGAGGTAGTATTGGCCATTGTGAAACAGCACGTCCGGCGCCCAGATGTGGTTTCTGAAATCCGGTACGACGGCGTCCGTCCACGTTGGTTTTTCTGGGAAAACTGGGTCGGCCTGCTCCCAATTATCCAAATCAGTGGAGGTGAAATGACCGATGCCCCTGCCCGTGCAGAACAGGTGGTACACGTTGCCCTGTTTGATGGCAACGGGGTCGTGTACCCGGATGTCGGAGGTTTGCGCCTGGGCTTGGAGTGTGGCGGCTAAAATGAATATGGACAGGATGCGGTACATACTTTTGATTTACACGATTCTTTTGAATGCATTTTGATTTAAGATTTAAAATAGACGATTTCAGATTTAAGATTTGGATTGACGATTTG
The DNA here is from genome assembly GCA_030147525.1 of Bacteroidota bacterium. GTDB lineage: Bacteria > Bacteroidota > Bacteroidia > Chitinophagales > Saprospiraceae > UBA6168. The sequence goes on along the minus strand of JASBVF010000002.1, from coordinate 10,462 downwards.
TGAATTACTTAATGCCGTAGTCGAATCGAAAATATGGCAATCTCCATTCAAAAATCTGTCTCGGAAAAATCTGAAATCTAAAATCGTCTATCTGAAATCTTAAATCAAAATCCCCAATCTATGTCACAACCAGACTTTACTTTTTCTTCCCCCACACCGCCACGTGCTGGTCATTCAGCCCCGTGAACAGAATGGTGCTTGCTACTTCGTTTTCCCAATCACGGCCACGTTCCACCCGCAGTTTTGCGTTCGTTCCGTTGGCGTAACTGATGGTAAGCCAAGGGCTATGGTATGTCCAAGTGCCCGTCATTGCACCACTCACCGTGCCGCCCTGCTCCAGCGTGATGTTTTCCGAGTCGCTGAAACCGGGGAAGGTCTGCTCGTCGGCGTAGCCGGGAACGACCTGGTAGGTGAAGGTGATTTGCTCCCAATTGCCCACCAGTTCCGACTCCTCCACAGGCGTTTCATCCTCGGTGGCAAAGCGCTGGCTGCTCACCAACGGCCAACCGTCTTCCGTCCAAAACAGTTGGCGGGTGTGCATCACCATGTAAAAGCTGTTGACCGCTGGCCGCCCCTGGTGGCCGATGTAGTAGGTGCCATTTTTTTCAAAAACACCGGGGTGCGACACGCCCTGCCAGCCGCCGTGGCCCTGGAAGCGGTACGGCGCTAAAATCATGGGCTGGTCGTCCTTTTCCTCGTTCATGTTGTTGCCGAGGATGTCGTAAAATGGGCCGTTGGGATTGTCCGACCGGCCCACCCGCACGTTGTACTTGGTTTGCAGCCAGTCGTAGGCGATGAACAGGTAATATTTTTGAAACTCGGGGTTGTAGATGATTTCGGGGCCTTCGATGTTGCCGTTAACGGTGCCGCCGGTGAAGGCCCGCTGCGCCACCCGCACGCCTTTGTCGTTGTTCAGTTTGGCCAAACCAGTGGCGGGGTCGAGCTGCAATTTGTAGATGCCGTCCCAGGCCGAACCGTAGTACATCCAGTGCGAGCCGTCGGGTCCGACTGCCACGGTCGGGTCAATGGCGTTGGTCTGGGTGGTGCCATTGGCCAGCGAGGTGACGACCAGCCCTTTTTCGATGAAAGGCCCTTTTGGCGTGTTGGAGGTAGCCAAACCAATCACGCTGAGCCGGGGGGTAGGGGAGGACAGCGAGTAGTACAGCCGGTACTCCGCCCCCACTTTCATGATGTACGGCGCCCAGAGCGAGTTGAACGGCTCACCGCCATTTTGCCGGATGAAATTCGCTCCCTTCGAGGGTAGCACCGGGAAGGCCCAGCCCACGAACTCCCATTCCACGAGGTTTTTGCTACGCCGGATTTGGATGCCAGGCCGGATGTCGTGGCCAAAGGCAACGTCGGTGTTGTAGCACCAGGTGAAGTCATTTTCCACCAGGTAGGCGGGGTCGTGGACATTGTAGTGCGCCCATTTCGAGGTCATACTTGGCGAAGCCAAATCGCCGTAGGTGTCCTTGAATTTTGAAAAATCCACCGGGCCATCGCCGAGGGTGGTCGAGTCCTTTGGCGTGCCGCCACCACCGCCCGGATTGATGGGCTTCGGGTCGTCCTTTTTACAACTAAATACCGCTATTGCGAGCAGCAACAGGATGGAATGGATGATATGTTGGTTTGCGATTTTCATTATTTCTGAATGCCTTCCGAAGTCATCAGCACCCGTTTTAGCGTGCCGTCTTCATTGTAAAAAAGCCTGTCCACACAAACCGACCTGCGGAAACTGCCGCCAAAATTCGGCGCCTGCACACCGCCTGTGTGGTAGATGAAATACGGCACACCTTTGTACTCGATGATGGACTGGTGGTTGGTGTTGCAATTGCCCGCCAGCTCGTTCAAAATGCCCTTGAATTCCCAGGGGCCATGGATGGATTTGGACATGGCATAGGCCGTTTTTTCAGGAAACTGATAGGCATAGGTCAGGTAGTACCAATCGCCTTTTTTGTGAATCCACGGTGCTTCGGTGAAGTCGGGAAGACCTTCCACCACCTTGATTTCACCGTCCAGTTCTACCATGTTTTCCTTCAATTTGGCGTAGTAGCACTTGGTATTTCCCCAAAACAAATACGCCTGACCGTCGCCATCAATCCATACCGATGGGTCAATGTCGTCCCACGAAATGTCGGTGGCGGTGGTCATGTCATTGGTGACCAAGGCCTTGCCCAAGGCATCCTTGAACGGCCCGATGGGGCTGTCGGCCACGGCCACGCCGATGGATTTGCCTGGAATCGTGGCGTGTTCGACAGTGACATACCAGTAGAATTTCCCGTTCCTTTCGATGGTCTGGGCTGCCCATGCGTCGGCCTTCGCCCATGCGAAATCGCTGACTTTCAGCGGCACGGGATGCTCCTGCCAATCCACCATGTTCGTGGAGGAGAAAACCAGCCATTCGTTCATTTTATAAAAAGGTCCGTCAATGGCCGCCTCGTCGTGCCCGGTGTACAGGTAAACCGTGTCGTTGTGAACCAATGCCGCAGGGTCGGCAGTGAATTTGTCCCGGATGACCGGGTTGTTCATCTGCAATGGCCGGGCCTCGCCGGAAGCGGTTTCCACCGCTTTTTCAGGCGCTTTATCCGTTTGCTGACAGGCATTTAATAAAACTCCCAACAGGACGAACGGCAACCAATATGATTTCATCTGCATCATTTCACTCAATTATTTCACATTTAAAACCACCACCGAAAATGGCGGAAGCGTCACTTTGATATTTCCTCCCTCTACCTTGAAATCATTGTAAGCGGCAGGTTTTATCAAGTCCGGCTTCTCAAAACTGTTGTGGTCTTGAATTTTACCCGATTTAAGCACGGAGCCTTTGACTGTCCCAACCTTCGCCCCTTTTAAGTTGACGGTTACAGTGTTGGTCTTTTGAGCATCAATGTTCACAATGGAAATATTGATGTCTCCCGCCGTGGTTTTGGAAGCGGAGCAGGAAATGGCAGGCAGGCTTTCTTTTCCGTGATTGTAAAGCAGGGCATTGTGGATTTCCGAAGGCAGCAGGGTAGCGTCCTGGTGTACGTTGTACATCTTCATGACGTGGTAGGTCGGCGTCAAAATCATCTTTTCGCCCTCGGTCAGAATCACCGCCTGCAACACGTTGACGGCCTGTGCGATATTGGCCATTTTCACCCGGTCGGCGTGGTTGTTAAAAATGTTCAGCGTCGCCCCGGCCAGCATGGCGTCCCGCATGGTGTTTTGTTGGTAAAGGAAAGCACCGTTCGTGCCCGGCTCGGAATCATACCAGCCGCCCCATTCGTCCACGTACAAATCCACTTTTTTCTGCGGGTCGTATTTGTCCATGATGGCGACGTGCTTCTGGATGAGTTCTTCCATTTCGAGCGCCCGTTGCATGATGGTGAAATATTGGTCTTCCGTAAAATCCTTGGCAGAGCCTTTATTCCCCCAATCAATCACGGCGTAGTGGTGCAAAGCAATAGCTTCCAGCATGTTGTGTTTGATGTTTTTCATCAAAACCTCCGTCCAATTGTAGTCGGAACTGCTGGCCCCGGAGGCTATTCTGACTATGCCGTCCGAGTTCTGCCAGTCCGTGGTAAATGTTGCAAACTGCCGGTAAATATTGGAGTAGTACTCCGGCGTCATGTTGCCGCCGCAGCCCCAGGCCTCGTTGCCAATTCCCCAATATTTTACCTTCCACGGCTCTTTCCGGCCATATTTTTCCCGAAGGTCGGGCATGGGACTGCTGCCAGCGGGGTGGTTGGTGTACTTAATCCAATCGGCCAGTTCCTGCGGCGTTCCGCTGCCGACGTTGGCGGACAGGTACGGCTCGGTTTCCAGCAGCTCGCACATGTTCAAAAATTCGTTGGTGCCGAAGCTGTTGTCCTCCTTCACATTTCCCCACCAGATATTCAGCATGGACGGGCGCTCCGCTTTCGGGCCGATGCCGTCTTTCCAATGGTAGGTGTCGGCAAAACAACCGCCCGGCCAGCGCAGCACGGGCACTTTCAATTCCTTCAGGGCTTTCACCACGTCGTTTCGCACACCTTCGGTGTTCGGTATTTTTTGATTGTCTTCGCCAACATAAAACCCACCGTAGATGCACCTGCCGAGGTGTTCCGCAAAGTGGCCATAGATGTTTTTATTGATGGTGTGCTTGCCTTGGCCGGCATCAACGTAGATGGTGGTTTGGGCTTGAAGCCATCCAGCGAAACCTGACAAAATCAGGGCGATTGCGATTATTTTTTTCATGTTTTTATCTTTTTTTAAATGGTCAAAACTTTGCGAAGTAACATCCCGACCACTCGGGGTGTCTTCTCGAAATTTCCAGCCATGAAACTCAACGTCGGAGAGATTTCAAACCTCTACGACGTTTGGGCGGCGCAGCCCCTGACCCCTAAAGGGGAATCCACGGACGCACCGTTGTCGGAACTTCAATATTTACAAATTGCCGCTTAATCCATCTGTCGAATTAAGCTGAGAACGAATGGTTTTAGGTCCCCCTTCAGGGGTCAGGGGCTGCGCCACGTTGGCCCCTGACCCCTAAAGGGGAACCCACGGACGCACTGTTGTCGGAACTTCAAGAAGTTTTTTTCAAACCCAATCAGCTCTTCTCTTTTGAATTAAGCTGAGAACGAATGTTTTAGGTCCCCCTTCAGGGGTCAGGGGCTGCGCCTGATGCACCCTACTTATACGCCACCCGCAACACATTCACCGACTTCGGCACCACCGACAGGCTAAGCGCCTTACCGGTAAAATTCACCTCTTTTTCCGTCGGGAAAATATTCTTCGGACTGTCAAACGAGTTCATGGCGTTCAGGTCGTTGTTGGCCAAAACGGTGAGTTTGCCCTTCGTGGCAGCCGTTTTTTTACCAGCCAGACTGATGCTAAACGACTGCTCAAAAGCCGAAGCATTCACGATTTTGAACACGATTTCCTTCGTTTTTTCGTCCAACGTAGCCGTGGCGTACAACCCCGACTGCCCGATGACAGGCTTGCCGTCCTCCGTTAATTTCAGGAGTTGCGTCCCCGCATTCACGGCGAACAGCTTTTGCACATAATAATTCGGTGTACCGTAAGCTTCCAGGTTGTTGAACCAAATCAGGTCGGGCGTCCATTGCCAGCCCTCGGCGTGGGCGAAAAGCGGGGCGTAGGAAGTCAACCAAACCACGTCGGCGTTGCGCTCCAACCCGGTCATGTAGGCCGCTTCGGCGAGGGCGCAGTCCCAGTTGTTTTTGTTGTCGGGGCTGGCGATGGCCACGCTTTGGGCGGCATATTCCCCCGCAAAAATCTTCGGCCCCTTGCGGTCGTAGCTGTCGTAGCGGTTGGCATTTTCCAAAAACCACTGCGGGCTGCGGTAGTAGTGCTCGTCCACGATTTCGGCGTTCATGGACTTCAGTTCCTCCCAGCCGTACTCGAACATTTCCCCGTCGGGAAACGGTCCGGAGCCGGAAACAATGACCATCTCCGGGTATTTCGCCTTGATGGCTTTTTCAAATTCTTTGTAGCGAACGATGTACTCCGGCCCCCACTGCTCGTTGCCGACGCCAATCATTTTCATGTTGAACGGGGCAGGGTGGCCCATGTCGCTGCGCAATTTGCCCCAGGGCGAGGTCACCGGCCCGTTGGCAAACTCGATGAGGTCGAGCGCATCCTGCACGTAAGGCTCCAGTTCGTCCATCGGCACCAATTCGGCGGTGTTGAACTGGCAGGCCATGCCACAGCTCAGGATGGGCAGCGGCGTGGCGCCGATGTCCTCGGCCATTTGAAAATATTCAAAAAAGCCGAGTCCGAAAGTCTGGAAATAATCGGGCGCCGGGCGGTGGGCGAACTCATTGTTCCAGCGGTTGATGAGCAGTTCCCGGTCGTTGATGTCGCCCACGGTTTTTTTCCACTGGTAGCGCTGGGCCAGCGTTCGTCCCTCCACGATGCAGCCGCCGGGGAAGCGCAGGAAGCCCGGTTTCATGTCGGCCAGCAACTGCACGAGGTCGGCCCTCATGCCTTTCGGACGGCCCTTCCAGGTGTCGCTGGGGAAGAGTGAAACCATGTCCAGGTCCACGACGCCTTTACCCTCGAAGCGGATGTTGAGTTTGCCCTTCATCGCACGGGCGCTGGGTTTCAGGCTGGCCGTGTATTCCTTCCAATCCTTGCCGCTGAGGGCAACGGATGTGGTGGCGAGTACCTTGCCGTTTTCGTCCAGCAGTTCCACGTGCAGCGTGGTAGCGCCGCTTTGTTGCTTCGCAATGACCGAGAAATCGTAGCGCAGACCCTCCTTGAAGCCCATGCCTTTGAAGCCGTAGTTCACCAGCCGGTAGCCGGTGGCGGCGTTGACTTTCACGTTCAGGTAGTTCTTGTTGGCGCCGGGGTCGGCGTATTTCACAGGCACAGCAAAACCGGATTTGTCGTTCATCGAAAAGCGGTCGCTGGCTGGCTGCTCCCAGCCCATCATCGGCTCGGCGAACTCGAACGAGCGGTTTTTGACCAACTCAGCGTACAAGCCGCCATCTGCTCCAAAGTTGATGTCTTCGAAAAACACCCCGTACATCGTGGGCTGAATGGGCGCCACGATTTGGTCGGTGTTCACGACGAATTGGCTGGCTTTCGGCGGCAGCGTGAGGGAATCGGTGCTGTTGTTTGCTTGCAGCAAGGGCAGGCTTCCCATCAGGAAGGCGCACAGCAGGGAGGTGATGTTTAAGTTTTTCATGTATCAAATCATGTTTTGCGAAAGTCCGAAGGACTTGAATGTGAATAACTCCGGGTGCAACCCGGAGAAAGGAGCGAAGCGTTTGCAACAACCCTGAAAGGGTTGAATGTCAATAAATTGCGATAAAATTCAACCCTTTCAGGGTTGCTACACTTGCCACGTCCACTACCCCGGATTTCATCCGGGGCTATTCATGTTCAAGCCCTTCGGGCTTGCCGAATTTTTCAATTAACAGGTCTTGGGTTCAGGGTAAAGCTCTCCAATTTCCCGCTATTTTTTGCAACCAAAACCAAAGTTTGGCCGTTGCCAAGCCCCAGTTTTACGATAGCCCTCGCATCGCCGGAAACCGAAAAGCCGGATTCGGCGAGAGTCAGCGGTTTGAACGACAACTTGCCCTCGTTCAGCAGCGCCAGGCCGTGCGAGGCATCGTACCTGCCGCTCACCACCTCGGTGTCGTATTCGTTGCCAACGAGCAGCAAATCGGGCAGCCCGTCAGCGTTCAGGTCTTCTATTAAAATGCTCTTCACTGGGGCGATTTGCGCCAGGCGGGGTAGGGGGTTTAGTGAAAATTGGCCGCTTGCTCCTTTGGAGCCGCCGAGGTTCTCCAAAATGCTGCTCGACTGCACCTCGCAAGTCAGCGTCTGCATTTGCGAAGCATCCAAAACTTGGAGCAAATCTTTGGTGGTGGCCTTGGCAAATGCGGTGTATTTCAGGAATTTTTTCTTCAAAACGGGCATCTGCTGCGCCAGCACATCCAGCGAGGCGAAGGGGTAATAGTTGCCTTCCTCTTTCACGGAGTAGATGAAGTCAACCGAGCCGTTTTTGTCAAAATCGGCGTAGTGCAGTTGTAGTGGCTGCTCCGGCGAGGCGTGGAAAGGCGTGTTTTCGCCGATGTTGCCGAGGACGTAGTCGGTGTCGCCGTCGCCGTCCAAATCGGCGGCGGCGATGCTGTTCCAAAAACCAGTTGATTTCGGATTTCGGATTTCAGATTTCGGAGGGAAGCTGCCTTGCTCATTTTTGAAAAAGGTAACCGGCATCATTTCACCGACCACCATCAAATCCGGGTAATTATCGTTGTTAAAATCTGTCCAAATGGCCGCCGTCACCATGCCGATGTTTTTCAGTTCAGAGGCAATGGTTTCGGTCACGTCCGTGAACTTGCCCTGGTCATTGCGCAGCAAATAACTGCGGGGCGCTGTGGGAAATTTGCCGGGTGTCACCCTGCCACCCACGAACAGGTCGAGGTCGCCGTCCTGGTCGAAATCGGCGGCAGTGACGGTGGCGGTGCTGGTCAGCATTTCGGGCAGGGCCGAGGCGTCCAGCGTGAAATTGCCTGTGCCATCGTTCAGGTAGAGCCGGTCCTGGTAATCCTTGTGGCCGTCGTAGCGCTCCGAGCCGCCGCTGGTGACGTACAAATCGAGGTCGCCGTCGCCGTCCGCATCGAACAGCAGCGAGCCGAGGTCTTCGTGGTTTTCGGTGGGGATTTTCTTTTCCGTAAAACCGCCGTTTTTCACCTGCAAAAACAGGCTGGCCGGGCTGCCGTAGCTGCCGCCGATGAACAGGTCTTCCAGCCCGTCGCCGTTCACGTCGCCGGTGGCCATGCTGGGGCCTTGGGTGTTGAAGCCGTGCAGCAGCAGGGGTTGTTGGGTGAAATCGTCGGCGGCTACGCCTTCCTTGTGTTCGTATTGGATGGGGTTGTTGCTGTGGAGTCGTGTTAATTCAGGCGGCGACTTCAAGTCGCCGCCTGAATTCGCTGCTACATCTCGGGCAGCGTTGTAGTCGAGGCTCACCGTTTGGTCGGCCTTCACGTTTTGCAGCGCCGTGTTTTTGCCATCGGGCCAGGAGACTAATACGCTGTCAATCAAGGTGTTGGAGCCGAGGCCGAAGTGCAGCAGGTCCGTCACCGTGCTTTGAAAACCCCGGACGGATTGCTTGTAACGAACTTGTTTTTCACCGGCGATATGGATGCTCACCGTGGCGCCGGTGCCGGATGGGTTGGCGGTTGTTCCCACCAATTTTACCTTCAAAAAATGGGCGGTGGTGGAGTCCTTTTCCCGCAGGGTATTTTTGTAAATAAAGGCTTTTTGGTCAATGTTGTTGGTGATGATTTCGAGGTCGCCGTCGCCGTCGAGGTCGGCGTAGGCTGCGCCGTTGGAGATGGAGGGCTGCGAAAAGCCCCAGTTTTCCGTCTGGTTTTCAAAGCGGAGGCCACCGCTGTTTTTGAAAATATAATTCGGCAAAATGATGGGCGGCACGTCGCCGAGGCTTTGGATGAGCTTTTTCCGTACCTCATCGGGGTTGGCGAATTGCCCGATGGCGTCCTGCCGGAATTTCACAAAATCGAGGTCGGTGATGTCCTTGCCGTACCCGTTGGTGATGAAAAGGTCCTGCAGGCCGTCGTTGTCATAATCGGCGAGGAGCGGGCACCAGCTCCAGTCTGTTTTGTCAATGCCCGCCAGTTGGCCGATTTCTTGCCCCCCTGCCCCTAAAGGGGAGCCAAGGTGTAGCATATTGCGCATGTATTGGTGGCCGTAGCCGTACTGCACCGCCTGCTTGAACTTGTCCCGCAGGTGCGGGCCAAACATCATCATCCGGCGCTGGCGGCTTTCTGGCAGCATGTCGAGGGTGATGAGGTCGGGGTGGCCGTCGTTGTTGATGTCGCCCACGTCGTTGCCCATCGAGAAGTGGCTCGTGTGTCCGAACCAGGCCGCTGCCTGCTCAGTGAAAGTGCCGTTATGTTGGTTGACGTAGAGCAAATCTTTTGACAGATAATCGTTTGAAACATAGAGGTCGGGCCAGCCGTCCTGGTTTACGTCTATTACCGCCACGCCCAGTCCGAAGCCTTCGGTGGTGATGCCCGCTTGTTGGGAAACATCCGTAAAAACCGGGTGCCCCAGCGTTGCATCGAAATTGTTCTGGTACAATTTGTCGGTGTTCCTCCCCGTGCCATTGGTCAAAATTGGCCGAATGGTGATGGGCGATTTTTCGAAACCGCCGCCATTTAAAAGGTACATGTCGAGGTCGCCGTCGAGGTCGTAGTCGAAGAAAACGGCCTGATTGGATTCGCTGGGGTCGGCGAGGCCGTAGTCGGCGGCGGATTCCTGGAAAAGGACCTCACCCTTACCTCCAGGCCTCCTCCTAACCCCCTCCCAAGGAGGGGGGACTGGGTCCGTGGTTAATCCGACAGTTGAGGTTGAAGCAGGCTCTCCACCCCCTCCTTGGGAGGGGGCCGGGGGGAGGCCCTTGTTTACAAAAAGCAGGTTCGGATAAACGCTCTTCTTTCCCGGCCCGCCGACGCTGATGTAGATGTCGTCGAGGCCGTCGCCGTTGACGTCCACGATGGAGACGCCGGTGCACCATTTTCCTTTTGTGTCAAAACCCGATTTTTCGGTAATGTCCTCGAATTGGAGGCCGTTTCCGTTTTTTCCTTTGTTCAGGTAAATGCGGCTTGCGACCATGTTTCCTGTGAAGACCAGGTCGGGGTAGCCGTCGTTGTTGAAATCGCCCACGCCCACGCCGCCGCCGTTGTATAGGTATTCGAAATCGAGCAGGTTCAGCGTGTCGTTGGGGGTGATAGTATTTTGAAAATCAATGCCCGTTTGGCTGGCGTCCAGCAGTTGGAACAAGGCGTTGGGGTTTTGATGGGATGACTTGCATTGCCACATCAAAACACAAATTGCGAAGCACCAAAGGATATGGACGGAGTGTTTGGACATGATTTGTAGGTAGCGTCGGGTTTTGACGGCGGTTGATGTGGCCCGGGAAAAACCCCCCCACAATTTTTTGGAGGGGGTA
>JASBVF010000053.1 GCA_030147525.1 Bacteroidota bacterium | reverse complement strand
GCAAATCTGGGCTGTAGTGAAGCACAATACTTTGTTTGACAACGAATTTGAATTCAAAGAACAACTGGCTTAAAAGTTTTTCACTTTTTTGCTTGCATTAAATTACAGTTCATCAACTTTTAATGCGACCGTCTATAATATCAATGAAATTCCTCCTGAAAACGATTGGCTTTGTTTTTTTTACGCAGATGCACTTCGATTTTGTGATTGCCCTGACAACAAGTCAAAAATAGCGGGAGATCAGAATGCATTCTAAACTGCAAAGCACCCCAATTATCCGGTGCCTCACTACCGCAAGCTAATTTTTTCTAATTTTAACGTTTAGATTGACCGCCTGCCAGAGCGGGCAAGTATTAAATTTCACCAACATGACGCTGAAACAACTCAAAAGCCGCATTCTCGACCTGCTCTCTGCCAACGAGTTTGATGCTGCGTTTGACCTTTTCAACCAGGAAATTTCACACGACAGTTCCCGTTACAAGGGAATCGTGAACCTGCGGGCACGGTACTCCGACCTGAAGCAGGCAATTATCACCGGCGGTACCGCCATTGAAAAAATACAAGAGGGTAAAAACCAGCTCCGCACCTCCGTCATGGATTTCACCGAACTTTTGGAAGACTCGGACTTTGCCGGTTGGAAGCCCGCTCAGGGCATGGCTTTCGGAGCGCCTGCACCCAGTTTTGAGCAGGACGAAATCCCAGTATTTTTCAGTCGGGGCACACCTTTTAACGACGTTCAGGAGAAGTATGTGAATTACTTTAAATCCCGTTTCGAGCAGTATGGCCTGCGCCTGGAAACTGCTGAGTGGTCAGCCGAAAATGCCCTGTTGCCTGTACGCCGGAAGCTGAAGGAGGTGTACGGATGTGTTGTGTTGGCCATCGAGCGGATGCACTCGGTGGAAAGCATTTACAAACAAGGCTCACCAAAAGAAACCAAGGCCAATTCGGAATATTTTACCACTCCCTGGATACAGATGGAGGCAGCGATGGCTTACCAACAAGAGTTACCACTGCTTATTTTTGCCGAACAAAAAATCAAGAACGAAGGCATGATCGAGCTGGGCGCCCACGAGTTCCGCATTTTCGCCATCAACCCAGAAACACCCGGGGAATTGGAAGAGGATAATTTTAAATTTCTCATTAAAAGCTGGTCGGAAAAAGTGCGAAAGTTTTATGTAGAAATGAACCGCAGTGCTGTACAACCAAAAGGTTGATGTTTTTTATCGATCGTAGTCAAGAGTTCCACCTCAAACCCATCAAACCCATCAAACAACTCAAACACCTCAAACCCATTGCTTCGCAAAATCATACACATCGACATGGACGCCTTTTACGCCTCCATCGAGCAGCGGGATAACCCGGAGTTGCGGGGGAAGCCCATTGCTGTAGGAGGGTCAGGCCAGCGTGGCGTGGTGGCAGCGGCGAGTTACGAGGCCCGGCGCTACGGTGTGCGCTCGGCCATGCCTTCAAAAACAGCGCTGCGGCTATGTCCGAATCTGATTTTTGTGAAACACCGCTTCCCGGTTTACACGGAAGTCTCGAAGCAAATCCGTTCGATTTTCCACGAATACACTGACCTGGTTGAGCCGCTCTCCCTCGATGAAGCCTACCTTGATGTAACAGAAAATAAAAAAGATATTACCTCCGCCATGCAGATCGCTATCGACATCCGACGGCGTATTTTCGAAGAGACCCAACTGACAGCCTCGGCCGGTGTTTCGTTTAACAAATTCCTTGCAAAAGTCGCCTCCGACATCAACAAGCCCAACGGGATGAAAACCATCTTGCCGGAGGAAGCCATCGAATTTTTGGAAAAACTGCCGGTAGAGAAATTTCACGGTATCGGAAAGGTTACTGCAGAGCGCATGAAAAAAATGGGCATCCGAACCGGCGCCGACCTGAAAAAACTAAGTGAAATTGAATTGGCGCAACGATTCGGGAAGGCTGGCCGGCACTACTTTCGAATCGTCAGGGCTGAGGACAACCGACCGGTAAACCCCAACCGCATCCGCAAGTCCATCGGTGCGGAGCGTACATTTTCTGAAGACATTCGCTCAACGGAGGAGATGAAAGCACGACTGACCGGCATCTCAGAAGTCGTTTTCAACTATATGAACAAAAACGAAAACTTCGGCCGGACGGTGACCCTGAAACTGAAAACTCCGGAGTTTAAAATTCTCACCCGCAGCAAGACCTTCGGGAGTGAAGTCAGAAGCCTGGAGGCTTTGCAGACAGCTATTTTTGAATTATTGGAAAATAACAGGGAGGAGTTTGAAGCCGTGCGTTTACTGGGTGTTACGGTTTCGAACCTTGAAAAAGAGCACATCGGGGAGGGGATGCAACTCGAATTTGAATTTGGCGAAGAAGATCAATAGTTTTTGAGCATCCAGTTACCCATTACATCAAGATAGGTGGCACCGGGAAATACTTTTTTAAAATTATTTTCAAAAAAATCACCGGTCAGGCGCCGGTCCTCAGGTTGAGCGGCCAGGCGGTTGTAGAGCAGTAATCCGTCCGGGTTGAGGAGTGCTTTAAGGTCTTCCAGGAACTCAACCTCCTCAAACTCCTCCGGAATGATGTCGTCTACAAAAATGTCCATCACGATCAGGTCGAAAGTCTCCGAGCATGTTTCCACAAACATCCATGCATCGGCCATTTGCAACTCGACCGGGGATTTCAGCTCTGGCAGCACGTATTGCGAAGCCCAAAGCGCAATAACCTCGTCCCGCTCTACGCCCACATAGCGATAGTTTTTTCTGAAAACCTTCTCAAGCATAAACGGGATGCTGCCAAGACCAAAGCCCAGAATCAAGACATCATTAATAGCCATGCCATCAAGGTTAACTTTTCTGAAAGTTCGGGTAAAATTGTCGTACAGATCAGCGTAGGAGTAAATGGCATTGGGAGTCGTAAGGCAGTAGCGGCCTTTCCGAAGGCAGAGTTCCAGGTAGGGATTTAAATCCGAGGAACCTGTTTCCAGCTGAATATCAACGAAGTAGCTCGAAAATCTTTTCCAGGCCGGCTGTTTCATTATTGACGGTCAGAATGTTTCGATTTTTATTTCGACTCGAAGAGTTTGTAAAATTTTCGCCCGGTATCTTCCTTCGCTTCCCACGGCCTGAACTGGGCAGTTTCTTCAAAAATTTTCATCATCAGAAGCCGGTCCTGCGAGTCAAGTTCGTGACCGTGAACTTTCATCATTTTCTCAATGGCATCGAAAGCTTTTTCAGGAATGTAGGTAGTGAGTTTTTCCTTGCCTCCCCACGAAAAGGAAGGAATATATTTAGGCGAAAAATCGCCGCCAAAAATGTTGCAGCAGATACCGGTAACTGTACCGGTGTTAAACATGGAATTGATGCCGGCCATGGAATAATCTCCCATGAACAAACCCGCTTTCAACTGCCCACTCGGCTCAAACTTGCCGGTTAAGTAACTCCAGAGTTTCACCTCGCTCCAATTATTTTTAAGGTTGGAGCAGTTGGTGTCGGCGCCAAGGTTGCACCACTCGCCGATGACGGAATTGCCAAGGTAGCCCTCATGCCCTTTGTTGGAATGGCCGAACATGACCACATTTTTCATCTCACCGGCGACCACGCAGTGTGGACCTACGGAGGTTGGACCGTAGATTTTAGCGCCCATTTTCACCACACTACCCTCCCCTAAAGCAAAGGGCCCACGGATCAGCGCCCCTTCCATTACTTCGGCATCTTTACCAATGTAGATCGGCCCGCCGGAAGCATTCAGGGTAGCTCCTTCGACCACTGCGCCTTTTTCAAGAAAAATCTGCCCTTTGCCAATGATGGTGTTAGAGGTACTGATTGGCTGAGAAGTTTTCCCTGCCGTCATCGTCGCAAAATCGGCGAGAATGGCGCTTTGGTTTAACAAAAAGATATCCCAGATACGATTCACCTTAATAATAGGTGTTTCCTGCAACTCATAGCTCGACAATTCCTCGATGTCATCATACATCAACCGGCTGAACTGATCCCGGTCGAGCACAGCGGCAATTAACTCACCATTGAGTAGCAAAGCTTCCCCGTGGTCCATTTGATTGATGAGAGAATTCAATTCAGGTGTAGGCAAAACCGAACCGTTGATCAGGAAGTTTTGCTCGGAAATAGTGATGTCGAATTTTTCGGAAAGGTAGTCCTGGGTGATGTACGAGGCTTTTCCTTTGAGGGCTTTTTCCCAGCGCTCACGGTTGGTAAGGATGCCCATGCGGATTTCGCAGACGGGACGAGTGAAAGTAAAAGGAAGTAAATAGTCCCTGATTTCGTTGTCAAAAAGGATAATGTTCTTCATCGGAGTGTTTACCCTGGGATTCGGTTTGTGAACTTTGGGAAAATGATCAACGGGTATGAGCCCTGTCCTTTTTCCTTCGTTCCGAATAAATGGTTAATAATTAATGTGTATTTAAGATAGGAACGAAAAACCTGCCAATAATGGCCACTAACAGGGGGCAATAATACGAAAAAAAGCCTCAACCGTAACGGCTGAGGCTTTTTATATAAAAAGAGAATCACCTGTGTAAAACAGGATTATTCCTCGTCTGCTTTTGCAAATTTAGATTTGGAAAAACGCTTGTTAAACTTATCGATACGGCCTGCAGTATCAACAAACTTCATCTTACCCGTGAAGAACGGATGAGAGGCGGAAGAAATTTCCAATTTAACCAATGGATACTCATTACCGTCCTCCCAAGTGATGCTGTCTTTAGTGGGAGCGGTAGAACGGCCCAACCATGCTTCATCGCAGGAAAAATCTTTGAAAACAACCGTTCTGTAACTTTTTGGATGGATATCTTTTTTCATGTCAATTTTTTTTCTTTTTTGATTCGGGCGGCAAAGATAACGGATTTTCTTTTTTTGCCAAATCTGAAAGTCATTTGTCGCTTAAAAAGCTTTCCGGTGATGTAAAAAATGTCGGCTTGGTCAAAATTTAATCTAAATTTTGAGACGCTTCAGCGTCAATTTCTGACATGAAGTGCGATAGTCAAAAAGAATAGCCACAAGTCCGATTTTGAGCATTTCAGATGAAATTATTTTTGACAATTTAGCCAAAATTCATTTCAAATGAACTTGAAAATCAAGCAAGAGTAAAAGCAACAAGAAAAAATACTAAAATGTGGACCACAAATTTTTAAACAAAGCATTTCCATTTTAGCAAAAATAATTAACTTAGCGTCATAAAAATTAGAGAGAGCGTGTTTTCGCCGGGCTTACAACTTTCTTCTCGTAAGCCCGGTTTTTTATTTTTAGACCCTCAGTTTCCGGAAATAATCTATTTTTGGCCCACTCAATCACTAACCATCTTATTTTAACACTCATCAAAACATTATGGAGTTTCCATCTAACTTGAAGTACACAAAAGAACACGAGTGGATTCGTGTTGAAGACAGCAACATCGCTTACATCGGCATCACTGATTTTGCTCAAGGCGAACTGGGAGAAATCGTTTACGTAGAAGTGGATACCGTAGGCGAAGAGCTGGATAAGGACGATGTATTCGGCACTGTCGAAGCGGTAAAAACCACATCTGACCTGTTCATGCCTGTTTCCGGTAAAATCCTGGAGTTTAACCCTTCACTGGATGAGAACGAAGGTGACGACCCTACCCTGGTCAATTCCGCTCCTTACGGAGATGGATGGATCATCAAAATTGAGCTCACGAATCCTGATGAAATCGAAGAGCTGATGGATGCTACTGCTTACGAAACATTAGTCGGATAAAATTTCGTCCAAAACCAAAATAAATCCCCATCCGTTTACACCAAAAAATGCCATGTCTGCATCTAACAACAAAACGTTTTTTGAAAAAACATTCGTTTTGAGAGCATATTTGCCCGTTTTTATTTGGGCACTTATTATCTTGGCACTTTCAATCAGTCCCGGCATACAGTTGCCGGAAACCGGAATCTCCACTGACAAAGTTGGCCATCTCGCAGCTTACGGTCTGCTAAACTGGCTGGTTTTACGGGCACTGAAGCGAACAGGAATGCTTTCCTCCAAAGCAATTTGGACAGCAATTATTCTGGTTTCAGCTTACGGAGTTCTACTGGAATTCGTTCAATGGGCTTTCTTTCCCTATCGCTTTTTTGAACTTTGGGATATGATCGCCAACATTACCGGGGCTGTACTAAGCTATTTTGCATTCAATTTATTCACTACTAAAACTTAGCCGATATGGATTTTGAAGTAACCGGTTCACTGGTCGTTTTTGCACTCCTGGCTGTAATTGTTTTTACGGTTGCGATGATCATCATCGTTCGTACAGTTTACACCAGAAGATCAAACAGCGACCTGACCTCCAAACATGCAGGTACCAACTTCCCCTCTCCGCTGGAAGGCAGGAACA
The DNA here is from genome assembly GCA_030147525.1 of Bacteroidota bacterium. Classification (GTDB taxonomy): domain Bacteria; phylum Bacteroidota; class Bacteroidia; order Chitinophagales; family Saprospiraceae; genus UBA6168. The sequence continues at coordinate 172,745 of JASBVF010000053.1, read as the reverse complement.
AGTACCCGGAGGTAGATACCTTCAGCCTTAGCGGTACCTTTTTGAACTATGGTCTTCTGGCGGCTATCGTCCTGATGATTCTTGCGTTCAGCTGGACCCAGTATGAAAAGGTGATTGACGTTTCCGGTCTGCTCGGTACCCTCGACGAGGAAATCGAGATGGAAACGCCACGTACCGCCGAACCACCACCACCACCGCCACCGCCACCGCCACCTGTCATTCAGGAGGTGCCGAACGATGTGTCTGTGGAAGAAACTGTGACTTTCAAGGATCAGAGTATTGAAGAAAAAACAGAAATCGTGGCGCCGGAACCTGTAAAGGAAAAAGCACCACCACCGCCACCACCACCGCCACCACCAAAGCAGGAAGAAGAGGAAATCTTCAAAGTGGTTGAAGATCAGCCTACTTTTCCTGGTTGCGAAAACATCTCTGACAAAGCAGAGAAGAAAAGATGCGCAGATGAAAAAATGCTGCAATTCATCTACGGAAACATCAAATACCCTGCAATCGCCCGTGAAAACGGCGTGGAAGGTATGGTCGTTATAAAGTTTGTCGTTGAGAAAGACGGCAGCATCACTGCGGCTGAAGTAGTCCGTGACATTGGTGCAGGTTGTGGAGCAGAAGCCCTTCGGGTCGTCAACATGATGCCGAAATGGGAACCAGGAAAGCAGCGTGGACGTGCCGTGCGTGTACAGTTTAACCTGCCTGTAAAATTCAAACTCGAGTAAGAGATTTATTCGATTTTATAAAAAAGGGCGATTGGCGGAAGTCAGTCGCCCTTTTTAAGTTTGCACGAATTTCAAACAGTTTCAATTTATGGCCCATTCGCACCTGAAAATTCTGAACAAGTTACTCTGGAAGAGTAAAAACAAATGGCTGATTGCCGGTGCTGTTCTCGGCGCATTTCTTGGCTTATTCCTTTTACTGAGTGCTTTCCAGTTTTATTTTGATGTGAATTATCTGATGAAGGGCGACTCCAATCCGGACGATCACTACATTCAGATCAATAAAAAAGTCAATCTTTTCAATACCCTGGGCGTAAAAGCGGTATTTGACGAAGCCGAAATCCAGCAAATAAGATCACAGGAATTTATTGAAGAAGTCGGCGTTTTTTCAGCCAATGATTTCAAGGCCGGGGCTTACAGCGACATGCTCGGATTTTACACGGAGCTGTTTTTTGAGTCAGTGCCCGATCAATTTCTTGACATCGACGAGCCTAAGTTCCGATGGTCGGAAGGACAGAACGAAGTCCCGGTGCTGATTTCGAGGGATTACCTGGCACTTTACAATTTCGGCTTCGCTCCAAGCCAGGGTTTACCACAAATCACGCCCTCCACCATTCAGCGATTGAAAATGGATATTCGCATCAGCGGAAACGGCCGTCAGCAAACATTTAACGGAAAAATCGTAGGGTTCAGCGATCGCATCAACTCAATACTCGTCCCGCCTGCCTTCATCCATTGGGCCAATCGGAATTTTGGCGGCGATGGCCTCCCTCCCTCCCGGCTCATTTTGAAAGTAAAAAACCCACTGTCCAAAGAGTTGAAAACCTTTTTAAAAGAAAACAGCTACGAAGAAAGTTCGGGCCGCCTGATCGGCGGGCAGTTTGGCGTTTTGTTAAACCTGGTGCTGGGAATTGTGATGGTCCTCGGCCTCCTGATTTTACTGCTATCCGTGCTCGTCTTTGTGCTGAATTTTCAGCTACTCATCGCTCAGGGCGCCACCGACATACGGCTCCTGCTGGAAACCGGACATTATCCCCGGCAAATCAGCAATCTGCTGAACAGGAAACTGGCAATCCTGTTCGGCGGGATCATTATCGCTGTGTTCGGTATTTTGATAGCGGCAAGGTTAGGCTTCGTGCATTATTTTGAAAATCAGGGCTTTGCATTGAATGCCGGACTTAATTTTCAGGTTTGGCTGACGGGGATCACCTTCTCCGGCTTACTGGTCGTCATCAATTTTATAAATATTCGCAACAGCGTCTTGAAGCTGGCGTGAATGAGCGGAGAGGGTTTCCCATTTTCGTTTCGACTATTTTAAAATACAATCCGCTTGCCGTGGTACTCTTTTGCCCCTACGGCATGATGCACGTCCGCAAGATTTTCCGAGGTAACTTTGCCGGCCGCCAGAATGGTGAGTCCCTCCCCTGCTGCCTCGATCATTTTCCGTAAAACTTCCTGTCCTTCCAGCGCCGTTGCCGCCCCGCCGGAGGTTAAAATCCGTTGAATACCGGGAATTTGCTTCAGCGTGGAAGTAGCTGCAACCGGATCAGGTGTTTCATCAATAGCTTTGTGAAAAGTGACAGAGAGCGGAAGTGCAAAACGTACCAGCTCGCTCGTCTGCGCTACATCAATCCGGCCGTCAGGGGTAAGGCAACCGAATACAACACCGGCCACTCCTGCCGTTTTGCAAACTAAAATGGAGTGTTTCATCTCTTCGATTTCCTCCTCCGAGCAAACAAAATTCCCGGCCCTGGGCCGAATCATCGCCATAACCGGGATCTTCACAGCTGCCATGACCGAGTCGAGCAGTTCACGGGAGGGAGTCAGTCCGCCAACGCTCAGGTCAGCGCAAAGTTCAAGACGGTCGGCGCCGTTTTTTTCAGCTAAAATGCACTGTTCGAGCGTCTCTACACAGGCTTCGAGGATCAAATGGAAAGTATCAGGATTTCGCATTTTTGAAAAGTTCTTTCCGGCCATATTTGCTGCAAATCGGGCAGGCAGCAGGATCATGGCTGCGGGCCGGGCAATACTCCCTGCCGAAAAAGATAATTTGTAAATGAAGCTTGTTCCAGCTTTCTTCAGGGAAAAGCGCTTTCAAATCACGCTCCGTAGTCTCTACGTTTTTACCGTCAGTCAGCCCCCAACGCCAGGCCAGCCGGTGAATGTGGGTATCCACCGGAAAAGCAGGCACGCCAAAGCCTTGCGACATGACAACGGACGCAGTTTTATGACCGACTCCGGGCAATGCTTCCAGTGCTTCCCAGTCCTGGGGCACTTTGCCGTCGTGTTTTTCGATTAAAATCTGAGAAAGTTCAGCGATGGCCTTCGACTTCCGGGGTGAAAGTCCGCACGGGCGGATGATTTCTTTGATTTCATCCACATCCAGTTTCACCATATCGAAAGGGTTGTTCGCTTTTTCGAAGAGGAAAGGCGTCACCTGATTCACACGGACGTCCGTGCATTGTGCGGAAAGCAATACTGCAATCAGCAGTGTGTAGTTATCGCCGTGATCCAGCGGGATGGGTGTTTCAGGATAAAATTCGTCGAGCATGGCGGCAATTTCTGCTGCTTTTTGCCGCAATGCCGGTGAGTAGCGTTTTTTTCGGGTTTTTGCCATGTTTCAGTTTTTCGGCTGCGAAAATAAAATTTTTTAACGGAAGACCGCCAGCCAGATGCAAGTCCGGGAAGGGAAACGCCCGACTACTTCTTCCGGTAAGTCAAATCATATTCCGTGGTCCAGGACTTACCGTCGTCGGTGGACATTTCACCATGCTGGCGGACTGCTCCGTCCTCCATCGGAGTGAAAGTCATCCGTCTTTTCTTAAAACTTCCATCCGTTTGCTTCACATTGTCCGTGGTGATGCGCATTTGTGAGCCGTCCCAATCGCCCCGAAACTCCGTCCAGGAGCCGTTCTGGTCTACCCAGGTCTGACGCCAAATGCCAGCCGCCGCATCGTACATGTTGAAACTTTTGCCCTCGCTGCCGACCCGGTTCGTCCAGTTTTCAAAAATGACGCATTCGTCAAGAATCAATTTCACGCTGCTTTCTCCCACCTGCACACCGGCAGGGTTGAACACCTTCCACTCCCCGATCCAAAAATCAAACTCCCGTGCTTTTGGCTCGAAACGACAGGGATGCGCCTGTTTGTTGGCTTTAATCAACAGCGCCTGCCAGCGTGGGTCGGTTTTCAGCTTTTCAAAACCGGCCTGTTGCTCCATCTGCTCCGGCGGCGGATATCCTGCCATGATGGCTTTTTCAAGCCAGATGAAAGCGCTGTCAGCCTGATTGGTTTTTGCCAGTGAAACACTGAGAAAATACATGGGATAAGGCAGCTGACCATTTTGAACGCTTTCCCTGAAATACGGGATAGCTGCCTCATCTTGTTCCAGGTTCTGGTAACAAATGGCAAGGCGGAAATTGCTCCAAAACGGATCGGCCTTTCCTGTTTCAAGCGCCTGCAGGTATGCAGCAGCGGCCGGCTCCCATTGTTCCAGCAGGTATAGCGAATCAGCGGTGGCTACGAATGGAGCCGCAGTCTGGGCAGTGAGCTGAGCGAAAAAAAATCCGGCAAGAACGAGGGTGAATAATTTTTGAAACATAACTCGTGTTTTTCCAAAAATAGCCCGTCTTGCCGGAAGGTCCGTGTTTTTCGAATAAAAACATGGAAAAATTGACTGCTGTCGATTATTTCACCCAAAAAGCACCGGGAATAACGCCTGCCGGGATCGTCCGTTTTTCATTCCCGGAAAGATCGAACACTTTCACCTCGCCGTTCGATTGAAAGTCTTTAGCATCGCCAACGAGAATTGTTTTTTCTACCGGATCAAAATCAAGGGCATAAAAAGCGCCTGTGGCAAACGGTTCCAGGTTCACCAGCGTTTCCGCAATGCCCATTTCAAAGACATTCCCGCCGTAGTTGTTCCCGAGGAAAAACAATCGGTCGCCGTCAGCATTGAGGGTTAAGTCGTAGGCCTGCTCCGGGAGGGTAATGGACAGGGCAACGGTCTCGTTTTCAATTTTCATCAACTTACCGGGCGCATTCAACGGGTTCGAGGGGTCCGACCAATCGGTAAAACCCGAACAACCGACCCAGATTGCGCCATTTTTGTCCAGCACCAGGCTATTGGGGTTCACGCCCGCGGTAATTTTAGAAACAACAGTTTCCGTTGTCAAATCAATGACTGCAAGCGTGGAATCAATGCCGCCGAAGCCACCGCCGCTATTGGCAATGTAGAGTTTGTTGCCGATTTGCAGCATCTTTTCAGGGCCGCTGCCGGTGGGGATGGTTTTTTCTACCGTGAAAGTATTCAGGTTCAGTACGGCCACGCTGCCGGTTAAACCATCAGCGCCCCACTGCGAGACGTATGCCTTGTCATTTGAAACCGGGTGAATGTAACGGGGCTGCGCAAGTCCCTGAATTTCAGCTTCTTTTTCGAAGGTTTCACCATCGGCGACGAGGACTTTTCCGGCATTGTTGGCTACCAGGAAAACTTTTCCGTTATGAAAATGAATGGACTGCAGGATGTTACCGGCCTGTGCTCCGGCGTTTGCGGCAGCGAAAATATCCTGGGAAGTTTCGCCGGTGGCACGATCCCAAAAGGTCACTGTCCCGGAACCATTCTGGAACGGGCCTTCGTTGGCAATGAAAATGCCGGATTCGTAGCGTGTTACATCAAGAGCGGGGTCGTCGCCCTCACAGGCGTGCAGTCCTAATACCAGGAACGCCAGCAAAATGAGATTGCAATGTTTTGAAAATGAGCGTTTTGCGAAGCAAAAGAATGCCATAGTTTAAATTTTAGAAAGTGAAAAAATACGGCAGGCAAACTTTGCAGAAACGAAGACAGGGAAGGGAGAGAAAAAGCCGGATTGCAAAGGCCCGTCAATAGCAAGGCCTTCAGTGCGACTGATGCCCTCGCCAGCCTTTTCACCGAAAGCTGCGAAGTGGAGCCCTGCCCGAAAGCAGTGTCCGGTTTTGGCAGGTCTTCTGGCTCGCTCCTCATTCCGGCCGCCTTCCCATTTCTTGCGAAACAGTGGCGTACTGGCCGGAACATTAACGGAACTTACAGCTGCGGGAACAGCCCGGGATTTTCACCCGGTTCCCTCTTCGTTTTCAGAAGTAAAGTAGTGGAAAGTTGTCCTTCGCCCCTCTTATTTGCTTCTAAAAAACCAAAACCGGGGCAAAGGTAATTTTTCAGGTTACTTCCTCCCGCCTTTTTGGGATGAAAATTCGAAGCGGGCTTCCAGGCGGTAGTTGCGGCCGGGCATGGGCCGTGCTGCAATAGGCTGATAATCAGCGTTCCAGAGATTGAAAACAGAGAACTGAAGGTGGGCAACAACATCAAAAAAATGCAATGGCCGGCCGAGACTCAGCGAGCCGGTTTGAAAAGCGGGAAGGGCGTTTGCTACCCGGTTGTCAGTGGTCGTGAAGCGTTTGCCGGTGAATTGGTGGCGGTAATTGAGTTGATATTTTTTATAAAAAACAGCAAGCCCTGCGCCGGCGCTGCTGACCGGTGTGTAGATCAATTGCTTGCCGAGCAGCCGTGGATCTTCTTCTTCGTAAATTTTTTCCACCGTGCTGCGAGTCAGCGAAGCGTGCAGGTGGCCGGAAAAATTCCAGTCGCCGGAAGGCAGTGCGTAGTTGCTTTTCAGCGAACCTTCCACCCCCCTCGCCCAGACGGTGCGCTTGTTTTCCGGCGACCAGATGTTGCCGCTGGGCGCCCAGAGTATCCAGTTTCTAACATGGCTGCTGAAAACAGTCAGGCTGGTTTGAAGGGAAATCCGGTTGAGTTTTTTACCAAAACCAGCCCCTAACTCACCGCCCGTTGCTGTCTCGGCATCCAGGTCGGGGTTGCCGCTGGCAAAAGCATCCCGCCAGTAGAGGTCGTTAAAAGTTGGAAGGTTGTAATTTCTGGAGATGCGCATGTGAGACTTCCAGGAAGGGCTCCACTGAACATCGAGACCGCTGGAAGCTACCGTGGGGATCAGTTTTTCATCCACCAACTCTTGCCGGGCGTCAGTGCTCCATGCCATTTTTTCATCCCAAAAAAAATGTTGCCAGGAGGCAAAAAGCGCCAGCCGGCGGCGGGTTTGATCACCGGTTTCTCTTGTTTCGGCCTGCTGATGTGTGAAATTGACACCCACCCGCAGGATGCGATTTTTTTTCATAAAAAACGCCTGCTCCACCTCGCCGGTCCAGGTGCGTGAGCGGCTTTCGGAGGAATCGACCACATCGCTGAAGAACAGAATGGTTTCGTCGATGTAGCTGCCACGGGCTTTGGTTACGGTGCTGTTGCCGACCCTCGTCCAGGCAAGCCCGAGCCTTGCCACATCGTCTTCCTGACGGGCATGGGTATTGGCTTCGGTGATGCTGGGCGGGATATTTCGCCCGGTTTTTTGCAGCCAGAGGAAAGATTCAAGGGTTTGTTTTGTGTTGATTTTCAGGCGGTTATTTTGTGAAACGAGCCAGTGGCTGACATCGGCGTTTTGTTGCCTGAGGTCGTTTTGGCCTGGCAGCGTAAAATCGTTTTCCGCTGACTGATGATAAACTTTGGCCTCTGCAGCAAACTTTCCGCCGCTCAGCGAGACATTCCCAAACTGCCGGTAATCGCTGAAGCTGCCCACCGAACTTCCCAGTTTCACGGCCAGGCCTTCGTTTAAATCCAGCTCATCCTCAATGAAGACGGCGCCGCCGACCGAACCGCTTCCCTGTAAGCTGCTCCCCCCACCCCGTTGCAGGCTGACTTTATCCATCAACCAGACCGGGAAAAGGGCAAAATCCGTCACCCCGTTCATGGGGTTTTGAAGGTTGAAGCCGTTCCAGAGGATGGTTGTGTGACTTGCGCCACCGCCACGCAAGGTGGAGGTGCCAAGACTGCCGAGCCCGTAGGTTTTAAAAAAAAGGCCAGCCTCTGCAGCAAGTAACTCGGTGAGGTTGGAAGTGATTTGCGCAGCAATAGCCTGGCTGTCAATTACTTGAAGCGTTCCGGCAGAAGAAATTTTGGATACCCTCCCGGCCTTTACCTCCACCTGTGCAGTCGTGATGACGGTGTCAATTTGACCGAGAAGGAAAATTGGCGACAATAAAAAAAAGAGAATGAAAAGGCATTTGCTCACGAAGGATAAATTTTGGGGCAAAGGTAAAGGTTTGTGGAAGAAAGTCGGGCCGCTACTTTTCCACCGCACGGTTTCGCTTAGCAAACTGCCTGCACCCCGTGATGGCTAAAGCTCATTTCACCTAAAGCGAATAAGCTGCCGGGCGATTTGCCCGGCAGCTTTAAGCAAAAACGTGCTTTGTCTGAATTAACACCTCAGAAATGGAGAAATATGATTTGATAGCCTGAGTTAAAAGAGATGGCGGCGTTTAACGGGCAGTTTTCACCAACTTGCTCGAATGGTAAGTTCCGTCCTCCAATCTTATCACCAGTTGATACATACCATCCGGGAAGCTTTGCAGCGATACAGTTTTCTGAATCTCGGAAACGGCTCCCAACGCCTGCACCTCCAACAGGTTCCCGCTAAAATTATAAACCTCGAGTCTGACTTCCTGCGATTTTTCGAGAGCAGCATGCAGGTTAAACATTCCAGTGCCGGGGTTGGGAAAGACCTTGACATCTCTGATCGGCTGGCCAGCCGGTGTATTGGTGGAAGTCACTTTGGAGAAATCGAGCCAGTTAATATTGAAAGGCGCCTGCGTAATCAATATTCGTAAAACGTGACGACCCGGGGGCAATAATGCGTTCACACTGGTTGTTGTCCAGGTTTGCCAGCCGCCGGTAGGAGCGAAAGTCGGCGAATGCAACACGGTAACATCTCCGTTCTGATTGACCAGTTGTAGTTGCAGGCCGCCGGTCCCGTTCAGAGACGCTGTCCTGTAACTTACGCTGTAAAGGCCGGCACTTGTTACGTTTATTTCGTAATCCAGGTAATCGCCGGGATCAAGGTAACCGATGTTCTGGCCGCCGCCAACGTCCGTTGTAGTTTCTAACACCACTCCCGACTGGTAGAAAAAAGCTTCTGCTTCAATTCTACCGGGTACCTGGTGGACAAATCTCAGGGTGTTTTTTACATCTTTTTGATTGAAATTATTGAGTGCTGTACCGTCAGTTGCATTTACTTCACTGCCAGCGTAGGAAATCCGGATCACATCCGTCGATTTTAGAAGATAGCTGACAGTGAATTTAATGACACGGTGATTGTCCGGATCGATCTCAATGGCGGTAATCGGAATGAAGTTGCCGTTCACCATTATTGAAAACCCGCCAGGAGCAGCTGGCAGTGGTGACACAAGAAACTTGTTGGCGTTCATCTGGATGGTATGTTCATCGACGGTTACTGCCGCTACAAATTGAGTCGGAATGGAGGTAGTGGAGGTACCCGTTTTTACGAACTCAAAACTGCTTACGTTAAAACTTGACTGATCGACATAAAGTCTGATCTTTTTATCACTTTCATCCAGAATCACATTGGGGATGACGAGGGTTTTCCAGCTTTGCCAACCACCTGTCGGACCGGCAAAAAAAGAGGATGTAATGTCTGCCTTGCCGGAGGCAAAATGAAACAGGCCGCCCGATGCGCCCGAAGCTGCTCTGACGTGAATTTCGTACACACCACTTTCGGTCGTTTCCATTTCGTATTGCATCCACTCGCCCGTGTCCATGAATCCAACGTTGTAGCCATTCGCATTGATCACATCGGAACATCGCTCGATATCAATTGCATCATTCCTGTAAACCCATCCGTTGTTCCAGGGGGTGTAGGTGCCCGACGACACGGAATAATTGGCTGATTCCACATCGTAATATGCCTGCCCGATGACGCCCAAATCAAAATCCGAAGCGTGAATGATGCCTGGAATCTGATGACTGGTGAATGGCAGCGTTTCATCAGAATAAACCTGGCGGAACATGGCATCGATGACATCTTTTTGAAAAACACAATTCTCCGCCTTGAGCCCTACTTCTGCAATATGCATCAAGGCATCCCTGGCGAATTCAGCGGAAGGCGCCGGTCCGGTTCCGTTCCAGTAATTCAGCAGCGACTGGTATTCGGGTGTTTTGATAACTGACAGTGGGCCTGCGATCGATTCGATCTTCTTCAAAGGCCACCAGGCCCAGCCAATTCCCAGGTCTTCCATCAGCCGGATGGCATCCCGAAACCAGACGTTTGAGTTTTCGCCGCTTTCTCCCAAATACAGCGGGACATTGTAAGCCTCCCGCATATCCAGCACCCATTTCATGGTAGCTTCGTCATTGAACGACCAATATTTATGCGGGGAGTAAACCATGTTGTCATCCCAGGGCGGGGTCAGGCCGGTGAAGTCATTGGCAAACCAGTTTCCTTCGATGAAAATGATATGATTTGGATCGACGGAACGAATGCTGTCGGTTACTTCCCAGTATAAATTTCGCAGGGCGATACCGCCGGGCAGGTCCCAGTTAGGCTCATTGAGCAGATCGTAACCGGCGACCCACTGCTCGTTGGCGTAACGTTCAGCCAGTCTTTTCCAGAGGGCGACCATTTTATCCCTGTTCGCCTTGCTTTCCCAGAGGGAAGGTTTGGTGTCATCGTAATCCGAAATACCGGCATCATACCCCTGGCCGCCCGGAGCGGCATGCAGGTCGAGTACGACGTACATTTCGTTTTGTTTGCACCAGGAGATCAGGCTATCGGTCAGTTCAAAACCCTTTGTCAGCCAGGTATTTTGTCCGGGCACGGGCTCGTCCTCGATGGGCAGGGTGAAAAGGTTGTAGTGCATCGGCAAGCGGACCGAGTTGAAACCCCAAGATTTCAAAGAATCGATATCTGCCTTTCTGGCATGATTGGCCAACCAGGCATCATAAAATAAATCGGTGTCGGCTTCGCCAATAAGTTCTTCAATTTTTGCCCGGATCTTGTGTTGAGGATTAGCAAAACTTGCGGTTTGCAGCATGTAGCCTTCCTGCACCATCCAGCCGCCAAGGCCCATCCCTCTGAGCAGGATCGTATCACCGTTTTCATTGACAATGGCCTGGCCGTTGGTGCTCAGGAAGTGCTGGGCATTTACCTGAAGTACAAATGCCGATAAAAAGAGGAGAAGAAGGGAGGTGTAGAAGCGAATTTTCATAATATTTTCATTTTTGATTTTTAGACTGATACGTTTCAGCCATTCGTCTTTTCGCCTGACTTCCTTTAAAATTAAGCATTCAGGGAATGGCGCAAACGCAACTGTGCGTGGCAGGACTCACAACCGCCCGTGGAATGAACAAAGATCGAACTGTATATACTGGTTTTCAAAATAAAGAACCATGACAATTGCACGACAGGCCGATTGCCGAAAAATCGGGACAGTCTGTGCAGGTGCCTGGCAAGCTGCATATTTTATTTTTCCGGCCGTTTCGGCTTTTTTTGACAAAAAAAAATGACCGGGTAAAGTGCCCGGTCATTTTTATTTTTCACAAAGCCACCCCTTGGCGGACGGGCTTTAAAAGTACTTGAAATTATGTCCGTTCTCAATTTTCAGCAGCGTCTCGTAAATCAGGCGGATTACGTTTTCAACGTCTGATTTGTGGGCCATTTCCACCGTAGTGTGCATGTAACGTAAGGGCAGTGAAATCAGCGCCGAAGGCACGCCCCCGTTGCTGTAAGCGAAAGCGTCGGTATCCGTACCGGTGGAACGGGAAGAGGCTTCCCGCTGAATTGGAATTTTATTCGCCTCCGCTGTTTCGATGATGAGTTGCAGCAGTTTATTGTGCACCGCAGGCGCATAGGTTACGGACGGGCCATCACCTGATTTGACATCGCCCTGCGTTTTCTTTTCAATCATCGGCGTGTAAGTATCATGGGTTACATCCGTCACGATGGCTACGTTTGGCTTGATCGAGTCAGCCACCATCTGTGCGCCCCGCAGCCCGATTTCTTCCTGCACGGAATTTACGACGTAAAGGGTGAAAGGCAGTTTTTTACCGTTTTCTTTCAACAGCCTTGCAACTTCTGCCACACAGAAACCGCCCATCCGGTTATCGAGTGCCCGCCCAACGTAGTAGCGGTTGTTGAGTGTCATAAACTCGTCTTCGTACGTGATGACGCAGCCGACGTGGATGCCCATTTCGAGCACCTCTTTTTTGTCTTTGGCGCCGACGTCGATGAAAATATTATCCAGTTTCGGTGAAACTTTATCGTCGTTCTGGCGGGTGTGAATGGCCGGCCATCCGAAAACGCCTTTGACGATACCTTTGGAAGTGTGGATGTTGACTCGCTTGGAGGGTGCGATTTGGTGGTCACTGCCGCCGTTGCGGATTACATGAATGAAGCCTTCCTCGGTAATGAAATTCACAAACCAGGAAATCTCATCAGCATGCCCCTCGATCACTACCCGGAAATCAGTACCCGGATTGATGATGCCGTAAGCAGTCCCGTAATTGTCTAGCTGCCAGTCATCCACGAAAGGCTTGATGTATTCGAGCCAGAGCTGCTGGCCTTTCGCCTCGAAACCGGTCGGTGAGGCATTGTTCAGGTATTTTTTCAGAAATTCTTCCGAATGGGTAGTAATGATTGCCATTCCTTTAAAATTAGTTTCCCAGTTGCTTGCGGGCCTCCGGGGCTTTTGATTAATAATACAGTTTCAGGTTATTTTCTTCGCAACGCCTGCGTTGCTGCTTCCCATGAATCGCTTCAGCTTCCGGTCCGTGTTCTCCAGGTCGTCAGCATGTCAACATCGATGAGGTTTACGTATTTGATGGCCAATGCTTCCCGGACGAGCACGTCGTAATTCGAAAGTGTTTCGAGCGGGCAGTTGGCTTTTTCAAAAGCCTGTATTGCTTTTTCAAAATTGTAGCTGAAAATAGCCAGCACGCCCACCACCTCCAGTCCTTCCTCCCGTACAGCTTCCACGGCTGCGAGGCTGCTGCCACCCGTGGAAATAAGATCCTCCACCACCAGTACTTTTGCGCCTTTCGGCAACTCGCCTTCGATGAGGTTTTGCCGGCCGTGGCCCTTCGCTTTTGAACGGACGTAGGCAAAAGGCACCCCCAGAGAATCGGCCAGCAGCATGCCGTGGGCAATCCCTGCTGTTGCTACGCCGGCAACGGCGTCAAAGTTGCTGAAATCTTTGGATTTTTCTATCAGACACTTTTTAACAAAGTCTCTTACCTCCGGGTGAGAAAGCACAATCCGGTTGTCGCAATAGATCGGGGAAAGGATACCCGAAGCCCATGTAAAAGGCTTTTGCGGGCTAAGTTTAATTGCTTTTATTTGCAGCAATCGCTTCGCTATTTCGGCGGCAATATTCATCTGTGTTTGCAGTTGGCGGCTGTTAGCCGGCAGATTAACGCTGGAACTCACTGCCAACGGCTCACTACCAAAATCTAACAACTCTGAAAAAGGACGGCAAATGTATAAAATTTACATTAATGAAACTCCGCTCTACCTCGCCACCATGCAGGAATCTGAACAACATGGTCCTGCCAGTGATAAAATCCTGATGCTGTTTTACCCCGGAAAGAAGAAATTTCTGCTCAACATCATCAACCAGCTCGAAGGTGCCGACCGGTTTGAAAAGGTGGTTGTTTTTTCAAACAATCTGCCGAAGCTGTGGGCCGACTTTCAATCATTATTCACCCCCATCAGTGCGGCCGGCGGCGCTGTTTTTAATGATGGTAAAACCCTCCTGATCTTCCGCCGGGAACATTGGGATTTGCCCAAAGGCAAAATCGATGAGGGTGAAACTCCCGATCAGGCTGCCCTCCGGGAGGTGGAAGAGGAAACCGGCCTCCAACAACTCGAACTCGGTCCGCACCTGCTCGATACCTGGCATACCTACCGGATGGAAAAAAAACGCATGCTGAAAACCACGCACTGGTTTTTGATGAAAACAAATCAAACCGAGCTTACACCTCAGCATGAAGAGGACATTGAGCAGGCGATTTGGTCTGATTTGGATGTTTTTATGAAAAAACCGGGGCCGGTGTATGGCAACATCCTCGATGTTTTAAAAGAAGCTAAAACTGTAAAAGAAAATGGATAAATTTCTCAATGCGGCCCTGGAGCAGGCCCGAAAAAGTTTTGCCGAAGGCGGCATCCCCATCGGTTCCGTACTGGTCCACAACGGAAAAATTATCGGAGCCGGCCACAATCAGCGCATTCAGAAAGGCAGCCCCATCCTGCACGGCGAGATGGATGCACTGGAAAATGCAGGCCGCCAGCCCGCTTCCGTGTACAGGGAGTCGGTGCTTTACACCACGCTTTCGCCGTGCCCGATGTGTTCGGGCACCATCCTGCTGTACGGAATCCCCAAGGTGGTGATTGGTGAAAACCGGAACTTCATGGGCGAGGAGGAATGGCTTCGGTCGAGAGGCGTGGAAGTCGAGGTGGTGAATGACAAAGATTGTATCGACCTGATGCACGGATTCATTCAACTGAAACCGGAGGCATGGAATGAAGATATCGGCGTTTGAAAAGTGCGAACGCCGATTTTCTTTTGTACTGCCTGTCAAAAGGAAACCATTTCACCCAAAAGTTTTTTCATAACCAGGCCCTAAACCGCAAAGAAACTTAGCAGTCAATGAAAATACGCCGCATTTTTCTAAAAAACCTCCACTCCATCCGTCAGGAAGTGGAAATCGACTTCACCGTCAGCCCGTTGGCAGACAGCGGTCTGTTTGCGATTACAGGCGACACAGGCGCAGGTAAAACAACCATCCTCGATGCACTGACACTGGCGCTTTACGGGAGGGTTTGCCGGAATTCGAGCGATTACGAGGTACTTTCACACGGAGCTTCCGAGGGAATTGCAGAGTGCGACTTTGAGTCAAAAAACCGCCGTATCAGGGCGCAGTGGCGTATTTTACCTAAAAAAACAAAAAAGGGTATCCCCTTCAAAACTGAACAGTTCGTCTCTGAATGGGACGAAAAAACGCAGGAGTACAAAATCGTTGCGGAGCGTAAAGTAAAGGAGGTGTACGGCTTTATCCAGGATGTGACCGGACTGGATTTTCATCGTTTTACCCGTTCGGCGCTGCTGGCGCAAGGCGAGTTTGCAGTATTTCTGAAAGCAAAATCCGAGGAGAGAAGCGCACTGCTCGAGCAAATCACGGGTACGGAAGTTTACACAAAACTCTCAACGGCAGCGCATGAACGCTTCCGGCTGGAAGAAAAATTGCTTGGAGAACTGACCTCTAAGCGGGAATCCCTCAAAGTTTTTTCAAAAGAAGAACTCAAAGAGCTAAAGGCTGGTCTGAAAACAAAAGAAAAGGAAAATCAGGACACCCGCAAGCAGCTGGAAACTGCCAAACTTTCGCTGCAATGGCTTCAGCGACTGGAAAAACTGAAAGAACAGCAGCAGGAAATTACTGCCGAAACCACCAACCTGGAATCCGAAAAGTCAGCCGTAAAAGCCGACCTCGAACGACTGGCTCTTCACCGCAAAACTCAGCCCCTCCACCCCACCCTCGCCCGTCTCGACGACAAGGAAGCAGAGGCTGCTTTGCTCGAAAAAGAAATCGAAACGCTGGAAACGGAAGTGCAAAAATTGCAGGAGCAGGAGGCAGAGACCAAGGCTGTTTTTGAAGCAAAAAATGAAGTGTTGAAACAACTCAAAGCCGGGCAGCCGGAAGCCCTGCGGCTGTTTGACGAAGTTGTGGCACTGGATAATAAAATCGCCGTTGAGGAGCAGAGTTTGATCAAACAAAAAAAGGAGCTGGAGGAATGGCAAGCCAAGTTGAAGACAGCAGAAACCCGGAAACGAGAACTTGAAAGCGCCGCCGCCAACCATGAAAAAGCCATCGCCGCCTGCAGCGATTGGCTGAAGCAAAACAAAGCGCTCGAATCACTGCCCCAGGATCTTAGC
Organism: Bacteroidota bacterium; assembly: GCA_030147525.1. Lineage (GTDB taxonomy): Bacteria > Bacteroidota > Bacteroidia > Chitinophagales > Saprospiraceae > UBA6168. Next base: position 157,198 of record JASBVF010000053.1, on the reverse strand, counting down.
CCCATCCAGTTGCTACGGAAACAGCTCCGTGAAATCTGGCAGGACCAAAACAACCTGCAGAAAGATCAAAGCTCGCTGAAAAAAAACCTTGAAACCGCTCAAACAGAAGCCGCTTCGCTTCAAAAACAACTGAAAACGGAACAAGCTTCTCTGGTTTCGTTGCTCGAAAAATTCAACCGGGAAGCGCCGAAGGATTATGCCCTCAACCGCAATGATTTGCTGGAAAAAATGAACCGGGAAATTGAAAATCTCGGCGATCAACATAAAAATTTTCGTCAGCTGAACGGCCTCAGCGAGGAGTACAGTCGCACCCTCTCCGAAATTTCGGAGCTGGAAACCGAACTCGAACACCTGCGCCGTGAGCAGCTGGAACTGGACTACTCCCTGCTCACGGCGATGGAAGAAGGCAATGCGCTGACTGAGCAACTGAAGTACAAAGAGGAGGTTTACAGGCAACAGCAACTCATTGCCAACTACGAACAACACCGGGCACAGCTCAAGGAAGGTGATCCGTGCCCGCTCTGCCTTTCCACTCACCATCCTTTCCGGGAGCATTTTGTAAAACCCTATACGGATCAGGCAAAAAAAGAGCTCGAAGCCGTCGAGGCTGAACACCAGCGACTTCAAAATCACCGGCAGGCTTTACGGAGCAAAAATACGGAAGTTACCTCCCGCATCCTCCAAATTGAAAGCCGTGAAAACGGGCAACTTAGCAAGCTGAATGCCCGGCTGCTGGAATATGAAAGTAAAATTGCAGCACTTTTTCCGGGATTGGAGGCAGAAGATTTTTCACGTTCGCATGGGGACTGGCTGGCGCAAAAAGTTACCAGTTTTGAAGAGAATTTAATGCTGAAAAAACAGGTCAGAGAAAAATTGCTGACCATGCACCGGCAAATTGCCACGCTGGAAGATACCGTCAGAAGCCTCGAAGGAAAACTTCAGAAACAGGAATTTGACGTTCAACAGTTTCAGCGAAGCCTGGAAGACCGCAGGCAATCGCTGGCGGAACGGACTGAAAAGTTCCGGCAAACGGAGGTTGAACTGAACAGCCTGGTTGGAAAATACGGCTACCGGTTTTCGATGGATACCGCCAACGGCATGTTCACGGAACTGGAGGCGAAAGAGAAGGATTTTTCCAATAAAAGCAATGAGCGCCTGCAGCACGAAAGACAACTTGACCTGGCCCGGCAGGAACTGAAACAGATCGCCGGATCGCTGGAGGATTTTTCAACTAAATGCAAAACACTGACGAACGCCATCGAGCAGGAATCCACTTTGATGGAAGCATCTAAACATAAGCGGCGGGAGTTGTTTGCCAATAAAAACCCTCAGGCAGAACGGCAGGAACGGATGACACAACTCGACCTCCGGGAAACAGCAGCAGCTGAGGCACAGGAGGTTTTCAATAAAACTAAAGAGGCGGGCAGCCTTGCCCGGCAATCGCTGAAAAACCAGCAGCAAAGGCTCCGCTCAGCGCAGGATTCATTGAAAAAAATCAGGCAGGACCTCTTGCCCAAACTCGCTAAAGCAGGCCTGAATTCTGTGGATGACCTCCGGTTGGCCATGTTGCCGGATGCGGAAGCTGCCCGCATCGAAGAAAATGCCGAACGGCTGAAACAGCGTGAAACGGAACTCCGGCAGCAACTCAAAAGCTTGGAAACCGAACTCGCCGCCACACTAAAAAAGCCGCTGACAGAGCAACCAAAGGAAACTTTGGAAGTAGAAATCGACAGGCTCGAAGACACTTTGCAGGAGATACAGCAGGCCATCGGGGCCTTGCAGCAGCAACTGAAAGACAACGAAAAACGACAGGCTGAGGCGCAAACCCTGCTGGATCAGATTGAAACCCAACGGGAAGTTTTCAACCGCTGGGCTGCAGTAAGGGAACTCATCGGCTCTTCCAACGGCAAAAAATTCCGGGATTTCGCACAAGGTCTCACCCTGCAAAAACTGGTGCAACTTGCCAATCTTCATCTTGACAGCCTCTCCGGACGGTACGTGATTATGAAACGCCCCGGCGAAGAGCTCGAACTCGACATTCTCGACACCTATCAGGGCGATAACGTCCGCTCTATGCATACCCTTTCCGGCGGAGAGAGCTTTCTGGTCAGCCTCGCCCTCGCCCTCGGCCTATCCGACCTCGCCAGCCGCAATGCCAACATCCGTTCGCTGTTCATCGATGAGGGCTTCGGCACCCTGGATGAACAGGCGCTCGACATCGCCATTACAACACTGGAAAACCTGCAGGCAAGGGGTAAAACCATTGGAATTATTTCTCACGTGAAGGAATTGAAGGAGCGCATCATGACGCAGGTAAAGGTGGTAAAAAAAGGCGGCGGCATGAGTGTGGTGGAGGTAGTGGGTTAAGCGGTACTGCCAACTGTGGGCCATTCGCCCAATTCGATGATATTTAAAGCTCTTTTGAATTCCGTCTGCAATGCAGCGCTGATCTTGATTTTTTCACTTGAAACCGGATGTTCAAACTGCAAACAGCCAGCATGCAGCAGCATGGTCGTCATCCCGAATTTTTCCTTCCAGAGCTTGTTTTGTTTGTTACAACCATGCGGCCGGTCGCCGATGATGGGGTGAAAAATATGCGCCATGTGTTTGCGAAGCTGATGAAAACGGCCGGTGTGCGGGGTGAGTTTTACCAGAGCATACCTCGAAGTTACGTGTTTGCCGAAAGGCAACGGAATTTCAGCTTTGGCGAGGGTTTCGAAAGTAGTCACAGCGTCCTGCACTTCTCCGTTTTCCTTTTTTAGCGGGTAGTCAATTTCTCCGGCATCCGGCGGAAAACCCCGGACGATGGCGTGGTAAGTTTTATCCACCCTGCGGGCTGCGAATTGCTGCTGCATCTGCGAATTCACTTCCGGCGACAGGGCGAACAACAGCACCCCGCCCGTTTTCCGGTCGAGCCGGTGAACGGGGTACACAGTTTGCCCGATCTGGTCCCGAAGCAGTTGCACGGCGAACTCGCTTGCATCACTTGCGATAAATGAGCGGTGGACCAACAGGCCGTGCGGTTTGTTGATGGCGATGAGATGGTCGTCACGGTAGATGATTTCGAGCATGAGTGTTTGATGGGTTTGATGAGTTTGATGAGTTTGATGGGTTTGAGGGGCGAAAATTTAATCGCCGAAGGAAATACCCAGCGACCGGGCCGTCCGGATCAGGTAGTGATCTTTTGCCAGGTAATTGTACTTACTAATGGCTTCGGTGAGCAGGCAGCTGTCCATTTTATTGTTTTTGTAGGTTACCATCCGGCCGAATTCTCCGTTTTGGATCATTTCAAACGCCTTCACTCCCATGGCGCTGGCCAGCAGCCGGTCGAAGGCAGTGGGGGTGCCGCCCCGCTGAACGTGACCGAGGATGGTAGTTCTGATCTGTGCGTCGCAGCCTGCTTCTTCCAGTTTAGCACGCAGGTAGTTGGCGACGCCGCCCAGTTTGATGTGCTGGTCGCCCACATCTTTTGACTTTTCACCGATGACGTGACCATTGGCCGGTTTGGCACCTTCGGAAATGACGATATTGACGAAACCTTTTCCTTTGCGGTAGCGCTTTTCAATCTTTTTGAGAATTTTCTTGATCTGAAACGGAATTTCCGGAATCAGACAGATTTCAGCGCCTCCGGCGATGGCCGTGTGCAAAGCAATCCAACCAGCATCCCGCCCCATGACTTCCATGATCATCACCCGGTCGTGGCTTTCAGCCGTACTGACGAGTTTATCAAAACTATCGGTTGCGATTTGCACCGCTGTGGGAAAACCAAAGGTTAGGTCCGTGGAAGAAAGGTCGTTGTCAATGGTTTTCGGGACGCCGACGATGTTGACGCCTTTTTCAAAAAGAGCCTGTGAAATTTTCTGGCTGCCATCGCCGCCAATGCTTACAACTGCGTCGAATCCCAACTTTTTTATTTTTTCGGCCAGCTCGGCAGTGCGGTCTTCCGTTGTCCAGCTTCCATCGGGCCGTTGAACAGGATAGGCCAATGGGTTGCCCTTGTTGGTGGTTTTTATGATCGTACCGCCTTTCACATGGATGCCGGCAATGCGGCGGCGGGTCATTTTTACGAGTTCAGTCGGTTCGTTCATCACGCCATTGAAGGCTTCCATACTGCCCCAAACTTCCCATTCTCTGCTTTTTCGGGCAGTTTTGGTGACGGCACGGATGACTGCGTTGAGGCCGGGACAGTCGCCGCCGCCGGTTGCTATTAATATTTTTTTCATTTTCTGCATTTGTGATTGAGGTGAAACTTGTTAGCTTTTGGCCGCCAAGCTATTCATTTTGTTTAAAAAACAGAGGCTGAAAGTGTTTAAATCTGTTGTAACATTGAGCAGGTAATGGCTAATATTCAATGGCTTACAGTCCGGTTTAACCATACCTGGGGTGACCTTCCAGGAGCGTCATCGTGCCTGATTTGAATGAATTTCAAATGAATAATGTGTCGATTTTTGACCAACCAGCCCATTGATGAGTATGAAAAAAATAAAGCTAACCAAAGGAGATATTACTCAACAACCAGTGGATGCCATTGTCAATGCCGCCAACAATTCGCTGCTTGGCGGCGGAGGTGTTGACGGAGCCATTCACCGGGCAGCCGGACCGAAACTACTTGAAGAATGCCGAACACTGAACGGTTGTGAAACGGGAGAAGCAAAAATCACAAAAGGTTACCACCTGCCTGCAAAATATGTCATCCACACCGTCGGCCCTGTCTGGAATCCGTCGAAACCTGCCGAAATGGCCCGCCTGCTCGGCAACTGCTACCGCAACAGCCTGCGCCTTGCTGTCGAAAACGGCGTGAAGACCATGGCTTTTCCCAACATCAGCACCGGCGTCTATGGTTACCCGAAAGAGCAGGCTGCGGAAGTAGCCATTTCAGCCGTCAAAACTTTTCTTGAAAACAACGATTTTATCGAAACGGTCCTCTTCGTTTGTTTCGACGATGAAAATTATCACCTTTACCACAAAAGGATTGGAGGATTGGAGGATTGAAGGATTGGAGACACTCCAGCCCTCCAATCCTCCAATCCTTCAATCCTTCAATCCTCCAATCCTGAAATATGAAAATAGCAGTCTTTCCGGGTTCATTCGATCCAATCACCACCGGTCATGTTGCGCTGGTAAAACGAGCGTTGCCATTGTTCGATCGCATCGTGGTAGCTGTTGGCGTGAACTCGCAGAAAACCACGCTCTACACGCTCGAACAACGCATCGCCTGGCTGGGAAATGTGTTTGAACAAGAGCCCAAAGTTGAAATCGCTTATTTCGAGGGTCTCACAGCTCATTTCTGTAATAAAATCGGGGCAAAATACCTCATCCGTGGCCTGCGCAACGCCTCAGATTTTGATTATGAAAAAACCATTTCACAGCTCAACCACATCGTTGGGCATGAGTTGGAAACGGTGTTTCTGATCAGCGAACCGGAGTATTCGCACATTAGCTCGACCATCGTCCGGGAAATCATCAAAGGAGGCGGGGATGCGTCGCCGTTCATTCCGAAGGAGATAGAAATAGGGTAATTGTCGGGGTGTTAAATGTTGAAAGTTAAAACCAGAATAAAAACTTTTAGCCGTTCACTGAATTCACCAAACTACTAAAATGATGCATCCTAAAATTCTATCTCTTGCCTTTCTCCTTTCCCTGGGTTTTGTTTCAAAAAATGTTGCCCAAAACGTCTCCATCGGTTTTTCGGGCGGGCCGGCTTACACGGATCTTTCTTTCGACAATGATTTCACGAACAGCATATTTGATCCGTCTTTGAATTTCCTGGCAGGCGCCAACATCACCCTGCGGTTTTCAAGACATTTTGGCATCCGTTCCGGTTTTAATTTTGAACGGAAAGGCACCAAAGCTGATTACGTATTCACTGGCGAGAATGGTGAACCCATCTCCGAAGGTATTCATTATGAGCGGTTTGACTACTTCACGGTACCTTTTGTCTTCGAAGCTACTTTTGGCGGTAAAACCAGAGGGATTATCCAGGCCGGACAGTCTGTTGGCTTTTTAATTCAGCATACTACAAGGTTTACTAACCTGGCCCCGATGCAGGGCGATGACAAATTTCACAGGACGGAAAGTTACAACCGAGTTGAATACAGCATCATCGGTGGATTGGGTTTTGAAACAAAAATCTCGGAGACTACAGCCTTTCAGTTTCTCGTCAGGCCAAGTTACGGCGTGTCCAATATCAACAAAGACAGTTTTCGGTTTCAGGGGTTGGACATTCGCACTTTTACTATTGGCGGCACATTGGGTTTGCAACTTTTTTTAAACTAAAACGGTTTTGGGGGAAACTTAAGATGACGCACCACACTTAAACCTTTCAACTTTTAAACTTTCAACACCCGCCTTCCATGCGCTATCCCTGGATTCTCTTCGACGCCGACGACACCCTTTTCGACTTCAGCCGCTCTGCCCGTCATGCCTTCCAACAGACCCTGGATTTTTTCAAAATCAATGGTCGGAACGACTACTGGGAACTCTACGAATATTTCAACAAAGAAACCTGGGCAGCCTTCGAGCGGCAGGAAATCACGGCCATGGAACTACGCCGCATCCGTTTTGAGCGTTTTCTCGATGCTGCTGGAGAGTACCGTGACCCGATGGAAATGAACGGGCACTTTCTGCATGAACTTTCCCTCACCAAATTCCTGGTGCCGGGCGCCGAAGGGCTGGTGAGCGAGCTGTTGGAAAAAAAAATCCGCCTCGGACTGATTACCAACGGGTTGAAAGAGGTACAACGCCCCCGCATTGCCCAGGCAAGCATGGAGTCGTATTTCGAAGTGATCGTAGTTTCCGACGAAATCGGCGTGGCCAAACCACATTCGGGATTTTTTGAGCACGCCTTCGGCGAAATGGGACAACCGGACAAAGCGGAAGTTCTCGTCGTTGGCGACAGCCTGCAATCCGACATTCAGGGCGGCAATAACTACGGCGTGGACACCTGCTGGTTTAATCCAAAAAAATCAGCCAACCTGACGGCATATCAACCCACCTACCAGATCGAAAAATTGGAAGAGTTGAAAAAATTTATCTGAAAATCGTCAGATTCCGTGACATTTGCCCCTGTCCGCTGGGCTCATTTTTCCTACATTTGCGCCGCTTGAATAACCGACATTCCTAACCATCATTGAAATTAAATAACAACATGGCAAACGCATTTTTTGAGGTACCCGTCGCTGTGAACGAACCGGTACTTTCCTACGCTCCGGGCTCACCGGAAAAAGCAGCGCTGAAAGCTGCAATGAAAGAAATGAAATCCAAGACCGTCGAAATACCGATGACTATCGGCGGTAAAAAAATCATGGGCGAAGGCAAGCATATTATCCGCCCTCCACATGAAATCAAACACACATTGGGTTATCATGGCAAGGCTGACAAGAAGCTGGTCACCCAGGCAATTGATGCAGCACTTGCCGCAAAACCCGCATGGGAAAATATGCCCTGGCAAGACCGGGCCAGTATTTTCCTGAAAGCTGCCGAACTTCTCAGCGGGCCTTACCGTGCACGGATGAACGCTGCAACCATGCTTGGTCAGTCTAAAAATGCTTTTCAGGCTGAGATCGACGCCGTGGCTGAGTTGTGCGATTTCTGGCGCTTCAATGTGCAGTTCATGATCGATATCTACAGCCAGCAGCCGGAAAGTGCAGCAGGCGTGTGGAATCGCCTGGAATACCGGGCACTGGAAGGATTCATCTTTGCGCTCACGCCCTTCAACTTTACTTCCATTGCCGGAAACCTACCCGGCGCACCTGCCCTCATGGGCAACACTGTCGTCTGGAAACCTGCTGAAACGCAGATCTACTCAGCTGCCATCATCATGGAAATTCTGGAAGAAGCAGGCCTGCCCGACGGCGTCATCAACCTCGTTTTTGTAGATGGACCAACGGCCGGCGATGTGATATTTTCACACCCTGAATTTACGGGCTTACATTTTACAGGCAGCACCGGTGTATTCCAGCACCTCTGGAAAACCATCGGGGAGAATATTTCAAAATACAAATCCTATCCGCGCATCGTTGGCGAAACGGGAGGCAAAGACTTCGTGATTGCTCACTCCTCGGCCAATGCGAAGCAGGTGGCAACAGCCCTGAGTCGTGGCGCATTTGAGTTTCAGGGTCAAAAATGCTCTGCTGCATCACGTGCATACATTCCAAAATCACTTTGGGGTGATGTTGAAAAATACCTGCTGGCTGACCTGAAGAGTATGAAAATGGGCTCTCCGGAAGACTTCACCAACTTCATCAACGCCGTCATCGACGAGAAGGCTTTTGATAAAATCACGAGCTACATTGCGGCAGCAAAAAAAGATGATAAAGTGAAAATCATTGCCGGCGGCAATTACGATAAAAGTGAAGGATACTTCATCGAGCCGACCGTCATGGTCACCACGGACCCGAACTACACGACCATGTGCGAAGAATTATTCGGGCCTGTGCTCACTATTTTTGTTTACGAAGATGAAAATTACGAGCAAGCGCTCGAGTTGGTCGATTCTACTTCACCTTACGCATTGACGGGTGCAGTGTTTGCGAAAGACCGGAGCGCCGTACAGCTGGCAGATGAAAAACTGCGGCATTCCGCCGGTAACTTTTACATCAACGACAAACCCACCGGTGCGGTAGTGGGGCAGCAGCCTTTCGGCGGCGCTCGTGCATCCGGCACCAACGACAAGGCTGGCTCCGTCTGGAACCTGCTTCGCTGGGTTTCACCAAGAACAATTAAGGAAAACTTCCTGACACCAACGGATTATCGCTATCCGTTTTTAGAGGAGAAGTAAACGTGAAAGGTGAGAGATGAGGTCAACGCCATCCCCGTGCGGTTGACCTCACCCTCTTCATCTGCCGTTGCCGTTACATTTGAAAGTTAACGGTTAAAAATTATCTTTACGAGGTCATTCAGAAACACTTTAGACCTTAACTATGAGTAAACTTAATCCATCCTTCCCGGGGGTGGCCTGTATCTTGTGGATTGCAGGTTGGACTTATTGGTTTTCGGGAGAATTAGATCAACGAAGGGAGCCAACTGTCGAACCGGACTCCTCTTTTTCTATTGCTCACAACGAATTCAGCGTTACTTCAGCCGAAGTATTCTGCTTCAACCCATCCGAATCTTTTCCCTTAATCCCCGAAAGCAACCAGCCCGTCTTTCAATCACTTGCAATATATCTTGCTAAAAATCAACGTGTTACACTTACCTTAACCGGCACTTACAATCGGGAAGAGCAAAATCTTTCGGAATTCCAAAATCTGGGATTGGCCCGTGCCGAAGCATTGAAAAGCATTCTTGTGGAAAAAGGTGCGCCAAAGGAAAATATTCTGACGAAATCACTGGCAGCCAACAATTTTTTCCAGTCGCATGGCAAACTGATTGGCGGTGTTTATTTCCTTTTTGCTGAAAAAACTGCCGCCACTACTCCGGCCGAGCCTCCCGTTTCGGAAAACAGCGCATTTCGGCATGTTTTTTTTTATGATATAAACGAGTACGGATTGAAAAAAAAGAATCTCCCGTATTTGGACAGCCTGCGGAACTATCTGCGGTCCGAACCTTCAAAGAAAGTCGTGATTACCGGATATTCCGAGCAGGATGAGGAAGAAGGCACCGCACTAAAACTGGCTGAAATGAGAGCAAAAGCCGTAAGGCGCTATCTGGTTGACAACGGTGTAAGGCGAAAACAAATTACAGCGAAAGCAAGGCCGGGAACGGCCAAAAATGACAAGGAGAGAGTAGTTACACTTTCACTTGAATAGCATCTGGGGTAAAAACTGAAAATCAATCATTCCAAAAATCTTTTTAACGCATTAACGCAAATCCATGGATTACACGATTTACATATTCACGGCTTTAACGGGTGCTGCTGCATTGGGTTTTCTTTCAGCCTGGACGATCCAGCTTTTGAAAATGAAAGAAAAAAAAGAAAATATTGAAAAGCTGGCGCATGAAAGCAAGGAGCAGGAGGAGGCTTTCAATCGCCTGAAAGCCGAGTATGAATCTCAAAGTTTGAGCGTCAACAACCTGCAGAAATTATTGGAAGATGTAGAAAACCAGTTTTTGGCCTCCAGTGAGCAGGTGAAAGAACTCAAAGTCGAAAACGCACAGCTCAAGCAGTCCTGCCAGGAACTACAGCGTCACGATAACGAAATTGTACGGGAAATTGAAGTCATCCGGGAAGTACCCGTGCTCGTCTTCCGGGACAGGCCGGCGACAGAAGACAAACGTGAGAAAGCGAAGAAACTCGTGAAAGCATTCAAAAAGGGGTACCTGCACGATCGTGAAAAAACAACGCCGCCCGGCGAAATGCAATAGGCCGGGCACGATTGTCTCCGGTCAGCTCTCGAATACCACAAATTTCTTTTCCAACGGATCAAAATTTTCTTTCAGCAGGCTGAAAAACGCATCACCCTGCCGCAGGTAAAAAGCGAGGAAATTATCGTAGCGCTCCTGCAAGCCATTTCCGGGAAACAGCTTTTCTTTCAAAGAGCGGATTTGCTGAAGTGCGGTGTCGTGTTTTTGTTTTTCGGCCCTGACAAGGCGGGTTTCCAGTTGTTCCAGACTTTTCAGCAGTTTAGCATGTTCGGCCCAAACTGTTTTTACGAGTGTGGGATCAACAGCTTCTGTTTTTTCCGCTATTTTTTTGAAAATTGGTTCGAAAGCACCTTTTTCTTCCGTTAAATGAAATTCTTCTTCTGCGTTTTTTCGCAGGTAAATCTTGATCAGGTCCTCCGTGCCTTCCCAAATTTCATCGACACTCAGCCCTAGTTTTTCCATTCGCTTTGAGCTTCCGCTATCGATCCACATGGCCGAATTTCTGCGAATCAGCATCGGGAAGTTCAAGTTAAAATGAGTAAATTGAGCCTTTCGCTCCAGCCAATAGGCCAGCTCTCCCCCACCCCCGATGTAGGCCAGGTTAGGTAAAATCAGCTCCTGATAAATCGGCCGCATGATAACATTCGGACTGAAGCGTTCCGGATGACTTTCGATCTCCGCCCCCATTTCTTCTTTTGTGAAAGTCAGCGCAGTGTTCAGCACTTTGAAAACGCCGTCTTCTTCCACGATGCGTTCCCGTAATTGCTCGGCCAGGTAAAAAAAGTTGATATCTCTGGGAGTAGCCTGCGAAGGAAAACCCGCAGCTTCCAACTCTTCAATCGCCTGATTTACAAGCTCATGCGAAGGCTGGTTAAAAATTTCTTCTTTGATAATCGGAATGAAAAGCTTTTTGAGCTGTGCATCATTGGTGTTCAAAACTACCAGGCCGTCCTCCATGAAAAGTTCGTGCGCCAAAGCGAAGGCTGCATCTGCGTAACGCTCGTTTTGTGTGTGCGTACGCTCAATTATTTCATAGATGCGCCGGGCATATTCCGATTCTCCTAAAATATCTTTCAGCTCGGCAAGTACCGGTTGCAGACTGGCTGTCTTCATTAAGCCGGTTGGGCCTGATTCTCCGCTTTCCCAAGTCAGAGTTTTATTAAAAAGATGCAGGTGGTTGATCTCTGCAAAGTCATGATCTTCACCGCTGCTGATAAAAATAGGTACGAAGTGATTTTCAGGATAAAATTCGTTTAGCTGTTTCGCCAGATTGATCGCCGATACTATTTTAAAAATATAATACAGCGGCCCGGTAAAAAGCGAGGGCTGATGTGCAGTAACAATGGTAAAGGTATTTTCCGACGCCAGTTTTTCAATATTCTCCTGAAGTGCGGATGTGGTTGGAAGTAACCTGTGCTGTTTTTTCAGCACCTCAACCAAGGTCTTGCGGTCGGTTTTATCCTTTTTTTTATCAGCTACTACCTGGCGGAAAGCTTCTATTTCTACCGGATATTTATAAAATGGTCTCAGTGCGGGAACTTCATTGATGTAGGCCACATCCCTTCCGGCAAGCAGCGGTATTGATTCGTAAGGTAACTTGTGAATTGTCATAAAATGGAATAACCTTTTATTGAAGATGCCAACCTTAACATTTCAAAAAAAGGAAAGATTAATGAAGTGGTTTGAAAGTTCAAATTTCAAGCAGTCAATGCCCAAACTGAACTGTTCTCAAACCTTTTTTCCTTTCATTGCCTCGGAAATGGCCTTGTCAAGCGAGCGATGGGCAAGTGGTGCGGTAAATTCGTTGATATCCTGAATGGCCTTGTTTATCAAATCTTTATCTTCTCCTTCCATGGCTGACTGAAGGCTTTTAGCCAACGACAAAGTGGTGGCTTTTTCAGCTTCAGAGAGAATTTCATCGTTCTGCTGAAGAAATTTTTGAGCAGAAAGCAAGATATGTTTTGCCTCATTTCGTGCTTCTAATAAAGCACGAACCTGCATGTCCTCGGAGGCATGCTGGATGGACTCCATCAACATTTTACCCATTTCTTCTTCTGAAATTCCGTAAGTGGGCCTGATTTCGATAGCCTGCTCCATTTCGGACCGAAGTTCTTTTGCTTTTACTTTCAAAATACCGTCTGCATTGATGATGAAATGCACCTCGATTTTTGGAAGCCCGGCAGGCATGGGCGGTATTCCCCGGAGGATGAATTCGCCGAGCTTTCTGTTGTGTTCAACCAAATCTCTCTCTCCCTGAAAGACGGCAATTTTCAGGTTTCTTTGTCCGTCAACAGAGGTCGTGTATTGGCGCCCGGCTCGGACGGGTACTTTTGTATTTCTGGGAACAATCGTGTCCATCAACCCTCCCATGGTTTCTATCCCAAGTGAAAGCGGTGTAATATCGAGAAGAAGTACATCTTTTTGATTCCCGGCTAGGACATCAGCCTGAATGGCTGCGCCAAGCGCAACGACCTCGTCCGGATCAAGTTTATCATACACTTCACGCCCGAAAAACTGACCAACTGTATTTTTGACCAAAGGAACCCTCGTTGAGCCTCCGACCATGATAACGTGTTGAATATCAGACACTTTCAGCTTGGCATCTTTCAAAGCCTGGCGGCAGGAGTCTACTGTTTTATTGACAAACGGGGTAATGAGTGATTCAAACGCTGAGCGGGAAATTGAGCAATCGATTTCATCAACCTTTTCCGTGAAATGATCGGCAGAAGTAAGCGATTTTTTTGCTTCTTCAGCTTTGAGGCGAAGTTGCTGAGACAGATGTTTGTTTTGAGAAATATTCTCAGGGTTGAGGTTATTCTTTTTCATCCAAAATTCAACAATTGACCGGTCAAAGTCGTCTCCACCGAGGAAGGTATCTCCATTTGTTGAAAGCACTTCAAAAATTCCGTCCTGAATTTGAAGAATTGAAATATCGAATGTCCCACCACCGAGATCGTACACTGCAATCGTTTGTGCATCCTGTTTTCCAAGTCCGTAAGCAAGGCTTGCCGCTGTAGGTTCGTTGACAATTCTCAACACATCGAGCCCGGCCAGTTTGCCGGCATCTCTGGTAGCCTGCCGCTGGGCATCATTGAAATAGGCCGGTACAGTTATCACAGCCTTGGAAACTACACTTCCCAATTCGTTTTCAACCCTGCTTTTCAGGGATTTTAAAATCTCGGCTGAAAGCTCGATGGGTGTATAAAATTTATTTCCCACCCTGATTTTCACAAGGCTCTCTGTATCATCATCAATAACCTGATAACCAAAATGTTGCTCATAGTTTTGGACGTCTTTAAATGACTTTCCCATGAGGCGTTTTACAGAATAGATCGTATTGTGGGGGTCTTCGATTAGTTTATCCTTGGCAGCATCACCGACAACAATATCTCCACCAGAAGAAAAATGAATGATGGAGGGTACGAGCGTATGTTTATTTCCTTCGCCTCTAACAGCTTCAGGTTTCCCGTTTCTCACAACAGCTACCAAGCTATTAGTTGTTCCAAGATCAATACCAATGATGGTATCCGTAGAATTATCAGCTATTTTTCCCTCTTTAAGATCAATTGCGAATCTGGCCATAAAAAATGTTTCTCTTTAAGCGATACTTTGTGAAAAAAATTCGTCTCAATGTGCAACCTACAAGTACAAAACCAAGTAGAAAAGCAAAAGTATGAAAATAACAAGGGGAACCTGGAATCGTTCAGCTACTTAATATTCATTCGAATTTAAGAGTTGCAGAGACGAGATTTTACATTAAAAAAATGTAGCATGCTGTCCCAGTTAAACAAAAAAATTCTTTAATTTGCATCAAGTTTTTTTGTTTTTGACGAATTAATTTTTCTTTTCATATTTGCCGCCTTTAATCCTTTGGACATTTCTTAGTTGCTCTTAATTAACAAATAATTCAATCAATTTTCATCAGTTGATATGGAATCTGATCTTTTCAGTTTGCATTCAATTGTAACATTAGGGTCTTGCCTAAAAAATCGTGTTATGAAAAAATTTAATTTACTTCTTCTTGCACTGTCTTTTCCACTGCTCCTTATCTCCCAGGAAAAATGGGAAGGAGGGTTATTCCTTGGTTATTCCAATTATCTCGGAGACATGGTCGAACCTACGTTTACGTTCGATGAGGCAAGTCCTGCGTTCGGGATTTTACTCCGTAATCACTTGAATAATAATCTTGGATTACGTCTCAATTTGCTTTACGGTAAATTAAAAGGAAGTGACGCAAATTACGACCGTAACAGAAATCGCGGTGCAAGTTTCGAATCCTCTCTTGTCGAACTTTCCGTCATGGGTGAGTATGAGTTTTTCGGTCACCGCCGTTATTCTGAAACAGGCTCATTCAAAAAAATTGTATCGCCTTACATCTTTGGTGGCTTGGGCGTAGCTTTCGGAAACCCTGAAGTTCAAAACGGGGAATCGGTGGATTACTCCAGTACATACTTTTCTTTGCCACTTGGTGGTGGTATCAAATTCGACCTTAGCAGAAAAGTGAACCTTGGGTTAGAGCTGGGTGGACGTTTGTCCTTCTCTGATGGCCTGGATGGTCTTTCCGAGCAAAAAGGAAATCCCGACCAAAATGATGTTTACTTCATGGGTGGCGTTGTCCTTGGTTTCCGCTTCGGTGACAAAGACACCGACAACGACGGTGTAGCTGACGAAGACGACAAGTGCCCAACATTGGCAGGTCCTGTTGCTTTAGGCGGTTGCCCGGATACAGACGGCGACGGCCTTGCTGACAGAGATGACAACTGTCCAAACGAACCAGGCGAAGTTCGCCTGAATGGTTGCCCTGACAGAGATGGCGACGGAGTTGCTGATAATGTTGACGACTGTCCGGACGAGGCTGGTCTACGCAGGTTTTCAGGTTGTCCTGACACAGATGGCGACAATATTGTTGACAAAGAAGATAATTGCCCTACCGTACCCGGTATCCCTGCCATGAATGGCTGCCCGGATGCTGACCGTGATGGCATCACTGATGCACAGGACGACTGCCCGAACGAACCAGGTACAGCAGAACACCGTGGTTGCCCGGATACTGACAACGATGGTATCTCCGATAAAGATGACAGATGCCCAAGAGATCCAGGCTCCAAGCAGTTCAACGGATGTCCGGATTCTGATAATGACGGAGTAGCTGATCCAGACGATAAGTGTCCGCTTCTTGCAGGTTTGGCAAGTAACGACGGTTGCCCTGAAATCAAAGCGGAAGATAAAGCAGTTCTTGATCTTGCCATGCGTAACGTTCAATTCGAAAGCGGCAGCGCAAGACTCCTTCGTTCCTCTTACCAAATTCTCGATCAAATTGCTGAAATTCTGACTCGTTACCCGGGCTTCAGGCTCCAGATCGATGGGTACACTGACAGTGTAGGAAATGATTTCGCTAATCAGCAACTCTCTGAGAACCGGGCAAAGGCCTGCTATGATTATCTCGCAACTAAAGGCATCAGTAAATCCCTGATGACCTACAAAGGACACGGAGAAAGCAATCCGGTAGCTGACAATAGAACAGCTCTCGGAAGAAAGCAAAACAGAAGAGTTACTTTCACGCTGTCACCTCAGTAAGTAAAGTAAATTTTCAGCCATAAAAAAAGTCTCTCCGGGCAGCCGGAGAGACTTTTTTTATGGCTTTCAAAACTGTTATCAACAAATCAAAAACATTGAACAACGCTTTTTGTGAAAACAGTCATTTAAAAATTACTCCACTTTGAACAAGCTCTGATCCATTGTCCCATTCACTTCGATATCTGTCGTTTCAAGTGTGAGTGGAAATGGAGCCGCACCGGTTACAATCAGAGAATGCGGGAATTTCACACCATTGATCTCTTTGTAGTTACCGGTATCATTAATCACCGTAGCCTCGCCTTTTTGCTCAACTTCCCTGATTTTCAAACTCGTCTCAGCGTCAAAATACTGGGTCTTCTTGTTGCCGGAAGGATAGGTTGCTACAATTTTGTAAGCCTTTTTCCCTTCCACCATCTCCATACCCTTCAACTCAGCTTCCACCCCAAGTTTTTTATAAAAACGCTCAGGAAACAGGTGTGCATCTACCTTCATGTCTTCAAGGTCAGCGCCTTCCATGGGAGCTTTCTGGCCCATTTGAATATTTACACCCTTTTCTCCGTCAAAAACAGACTGCTGAATGACATTTCCCATCATAGCGTTAACCATCGATAACTTGGATGGCTCTTCGTGATACATCGTCGTCTCCATGGTCATTCCCTGAATGGTAGTAGACATTGAGATTTTCACGTTCTTGATTTTTGCAATATTATCAGCACCACCAAGTGCAGTCAGATAATCTGAAAGCACTGTTTGAACAGTCACTCCCTCAGGCACTACAAGGCCTCCCTGCTCTACAGGATTGCCAAAAGCATCAAAGTAATTCACCTTTTTTTCAGGGGAAAACTGAATCAGCTTTTCAGCCACCTCATCTTTATTACCCACAATTAAGATATGTGCTTTGTCAGGCGTAATATACTTATCAGCCATCGCCTTGATGTCAGCCTTGGTGACTTTACTCAACCTTTCCAGGTAAGTATTGTAGTAATCAGCAGGTAGGTTGAAACGAGCTGTATTCAAGGCAAAACGTGCCACCGTTTCCGGCCGCTCCAATGAGCGGGCAAAGCTTCCTGTCATTACATTCTTCACCATTTCCAGCTCGCTATCAGGTATTTCGCCAGTGCGCAGGCGGTTTAATTCATACAAAAACTGAACAACTGCGCTGTCTGTTACTTCGTTTCTTACGCTTGCGTAAGCATTGAAATAGCCAACCACGGGATCGTCGTCCAAGGTTGAACGTGCGCCGTAAGTATAGGCTTTGTCTTCCCGAAGGTTTGACATGAGACGGCTGCCGAAATAACCACCCAGCAGTGTATTCATTACGCTTGCTTTCACTGCATCAGCAGCGCCTGGCGTCAGATCGACAGGATAGGTCACATTGATGACCGACTGCACGGCGCCTGTTTTATCAACAAAATCAACCTGCGTGGTTTCAGGACGTTGCGGAACCGGGAAAGTACTTCTCGAAACATTGCCCTGCTTCCACTCACCGAAATATTTTGGAGCAAGTTGCTTGACCTCCTTCGCCGTAATGTCACCAGTCACGATCAGGTACGAAATATTGGGCTTGAAATAAGTAGCATAAAACTCCTTGCACTTGTCCACGGTGATTTTCTCAATGGTTTTTTCACTTTCCACCTCACCGTATGGGTGGTTTTTACCATAACGCATCACAGAGGCAACATTGGATGCAATGGCATTTGGATCGTCCTTTGCCTGGGCAAGTGCCGAAAGTGTTTGCTTTTTGATTTTATCAAACTCTTCCTGTGGGAAAACAGGATTGAGCAGTACATCTGACATGATGCTGAGCAACTTGTCCTTGTGCTTGGTCAGGCTGCTGCCCGACACGCCGCTCGCACTGCTGCTGAGAGATGCGCCGATAAAATCCACGGCTTCGTCAATCTGAGACTTAGTCCGGGTAGTCGTGCCTTTGTTCAAAAGCTGTCCGGACATGCTTGCGTACCCAGTGAACTCACCTTCCATAAAAGGTGGAACGTCAACGAAAACCTGGAATGAAACCCTCGGCAATTTGTGGTTCTCCACCACGATAACCTTCAGGCCATTTTTCAAAGTAAACTGATCTGCCTTACCCAATTCGATCCGGGGCGCCGGACCTGGCTTAGGGGCTGATTTACGAAAATCTTCCTGCGAAAAAACGCCCTGCGCCATCAACAGAAAGCAAAGAATGAAATTAAAAAAGACTATTTTTTTCATGTCTGAATTTTAAAATTGAAAAATTGAAATTACACGCCGTACACTTTGATTTCTTCAAATTCTACGGCTGCCGATAGTTACCGTTAAGGATTTCCCGGCTTGGGGAGATAATAAAGCACTACCCTGTTGTCTTTGTTAAAATATTTTTTGGCCACCCGCTGAATGTCTTCACGGGTCACTTTCAGGTAACGGTCAATTTCCGTGTTGATCAGGTTGGCATCACCATAATAAGTATGATAATTGGCGAGGCTTTCAGCGATTCCCATCACGGTTGAATTGGTGCTGACGAAATCGTTTTCCACCTGATTGCGCAGCTTCTGAAATTCCTCCTCCGAAATCAGCTCATTCTGCACTTTTTCGACCTCCGCATCCATGCCTTCTTCAAGGTCTTTCGGATCAACGCCGCCGTTGCAGATGCCGAATGCGATGGAAACGCCCGGATCTTCCAGTGCCAATGGGAAGTTGCCCACAAAAAGCGCCTTCTGTTGCTCATCCACCAGCGCACGGTAGAACCTGGAGCTTTCGCCCTGCGACAACAACTGACTGAGCATGCTAACAGCATAATAATCAGCAGTACCCTGCGCCGGGATGCGGTACGTCTGGATTACGGCAGGCAACTGTACATTGTCGAAAATAGTGTCCCGTACTTCACCGCCAAGTTCAGGTTCCACGACCTTCGGTCGATAAGGCTCTGCCTTTTTTGGAATTGAACCGAAATACTGGTTTACCAGCTTCTTCGCCTCTTCGATGTTGATGTCACCTGCGATGGATAGCGTGGCATTGTTTGGCACATAAAAATCAGCATAAAACTGCTTATAGTCCTGCTCTTGTGCAGCGTCGAGGTGTTCCATGTAGCCAATGACCGGCCACTTGTACGGATGTACTTTGTAAGCCCGTTTCATGGATTCTTCGAGGATTGAACCGTAGGGCTGGTTGTCCACACGCTGGCGGCGCTCTTCTTTCACTACCTGCCGTTGGGTTTCGATACCCTTCTCGTCCACCCTGGCTTGGAACATGCGCTCCGATTCGAGCCAAAGGCCAAGTGCCAATTGGTTGGACGGCAGGATTTCATAATAAAATGTGCGGTCGTAAAATGTGTTGGCATTGTTCGTTCCACCGGCATTTTGAATATAGTCGTCGAACTCGCCGCGGGCGATATTCTCGGAGCCTTCGAAAAGCAAGTGCTCGAAAAAATGCGCAAAACCGGTGCGGTCTGGCTTTTCATTCTTGGAACCAACATGGTAGAGAACAGAAACACCAACGATGGGAGTAGAGTGATCTTCGTGCAGAATAACGTGCAAGCCGTTTGGCAGATCGTATTCCACGAAGTTAATTTTGTTCATCTGGGCTTGCAATGCTATAGCACCAACAAGCACCCAGGCAATCGTGAGAAACTTTTTCTTCATGGTCAAATTCATATTTTTTTTAAAAAATGGTTGGGCGAAATTGCCAAAAAAATCAGCTCCGCCGTACATGTATTGGATGAAATGCGGCAATCTGATAGACAAATGATGAACGGACTTGTTGAATGAAAAGTGTAAATTCAATTTGATCTTTCGTTCTTTTGCCAAAATCCTTTTTTCAGAAAATGAATTACGAAAACTATATCCAACGTTGTTTTGATCTTGCCCGCCTCGGTGTAAGCAATGTTGCCCCGAATCCCATGGTTGGCGCAGTCCTGGTTTACGAAGACAGAATCATCGGGGAAGGCTGGCATCAAAAACACGGTGAAGCACACGCAGAAGTCAACGCAGTAAACAGCGTCAGCCCCGCTGACCGGCATTTGATTGAAAAATCTACCCTTTTCGTCTCTCTGGAACCTTGCAATATTTTCGGAAAAACCCCACCCTGCACGGATCTGATTCTGCGACACAAGATCAGAAAGGTCGTCATTTCCTGCCTTGACCAAACGCCGGAAGTCAGCGGCCGGGGTGTTGAACTGCTTCGCAAAGCCGGCGTCGATGTGATCACGGGCATTTTACAGGAAAAAGGAGAAGCGCTGACCAACATCCGCCACACCTTCGTTTCAAAAAAACGCCCCTACATCCTCCTGAAGTTTGCTCAATCGAAAGACGGATACATGGGCAGGGACGGACAGCAAATCTGGATCAGCAATGCTTTTTCCAAGCGCATCGCCCACCGCCTTCGTTCACAGCTGAGCGCCATTCTCGTCGGTACAAACACCGCACTCACCGACAATCCACGGCTCGACACCCGGCATTGGTTCGGCCGGTCGCCGCTTCGCATCGTGATCGACAGAGAACGCAAAGTACCTGACACCCATTTTCTAATGGACGGCAGCCAGAAAACCTGGGTCATTACCGAGGATGCGACCCAACCGGAGAATTGCCCGCCAAACCTGCATTTTATCCGGATGAAATTCGATGAAAACCTGCACGGCCAATTGCTGGCACGGCTTTTTGATGAAAAAATTACTTCCTTACTCGTCGAAGGCGGGGCTGCTACACTGCAAAGTTTCATCGACATCGGCCTTTGGGATGAAGCCGTGATTTTCACCGGAAATAAAATGCTTGGCGAGGGAATTGAAGCACCTAAAATCAGCGGAACCGTGACGGAAGAGTACCCTGTCGCCGGCGATGTTTTAACAATAGTGAAGAATACCTCCAACTCACGTTAAACTTTGTTTAAAGTGAGAAGTAAATACCATAACCGGTTTACGGCAAGTGTTCCTCTCTTGTTAACTTTGCCGTCATAATCAGGAAAATGAAATCAGCGATGAGAAATCTGGTAACCGTAACAGCCCTGCTCCTTGTGAGCATCGGCGTGTATTCTTTCAAAAACACAAACACTACCGTCGAAGAGGTTGGCCCTTCCGCTATTCAATGGATCAGCTGGGCCGAAATGGTTGAAAAATCAAAGAAAGAACACCGCAAAGTCGTGGTCGATGTTTACACCGATTGGTGCGGCTGGTGCAAACGCATGGACGCCACTACCTTCAAACAACCTCAGATTGCCAAATACATCAATGAAAAATATTACGCCGTCAAGTTTAACGCTGAAGACAAACAGGACATCGACTTCAAAGGCAGAACTTTCAAGTTTGTGAAAAACGGCATGCGTGGCTACCACGAACTGGCCGCTGAAATCACCCGGGGCCGTCTCAGCTACCCTACCGTCGTTTTTCTGGATGAAAACCTGGAAGTCATTCAATCCATTCCCGGCTACCGTGATGCACTGGAATTCGAAAAAATCATCACCTATTTTGGCGGAAACCAACACCAGAAAACACCCTGGGAAACTTATCAAAAGAATTATCAACCCATGAAAGTGGATTGATGCAGCCCTCAAATCATATCATCAGAAAAGCCCGGAGCATTCGCTTCGGGCTTTTTTTTGTCATTTTTCAGCTCAAAAGTGAGGAAAGTCACTGTTTTTCAGTGAAAACCGTCATCTGTTCGTTGCGTAAGTGAGAATAAGTTTGCAGGGTCGAACTACTTTTTTCACTAAAAATCAACGAAATATGAAATTCTTCGGTATCAACCTTGCTCAGATGCTCCTCAGGTATTACGCAATGATGTTAGTTGTCATCGTTGCCGGTTTCATTGGTCAATGGTGGCTTGCGCTCCTGGCTTTTCCTATTTTCATCGGTACCATGATGGGACTGAGTTTCAAGAAAGACGACAAAGCTCCGCAAAAAGGAAAAATAATACGGCTTGAAGATTCAACAACTTTGAAAAAAGCTATGTAACACTATCCGGTAATCAGTCCGGTCGCATTTCAAACCAAACTATATTCCACGAAAGTGAAAGATTGTGCGACGGAAGCATTTCCGATCGCACAATTTTTTTTTTAGAAACCATCTCCGTCCAGCAGGTTACCCAAGCCGCCCAGCACACTGCCTTCCTCTTTCCTGCCGCCCGGACTGCCGTACCGCAGAATTCTGTTGGCCAGCCGGCTGATCGGGAGTGATTGCAGCCAAACCTTGCCCGGCCCTCTCAGTGTTGCGAAAAACAGACCTTCACCGCCAAAAATGGTGTTTTTGATGCCACCTACAAATTCGATATCGTAGTCGATGCTGCCTGTGTAAGCGACAACACAGCCGGTATCCACCCGTAGCATTTCACCTATCTCCAGCTGTTTTTCGATGACCATTCCACCGGCATGAACGAAAGCCATACCGTCGCCCTCCAGTTTTTGCATGATGAAACCTTCACCGCCAAACAAACCGGTGCCCAGCTTTCGTTGCAGCTCAATGCCGATGGCAACACCTTTCGCCGCACAGAGAAAAGCATCTTTTTGACACACAATTTTACCGTTGTGCTCGAACAAGTCCAAGGGAATGATTTTACCGGAGTAAGGCGCTGCAAAACTGACTTTCTTCTTGCCACCGCCCACGTTTGAAAAAGCCGTCATGAACAAACTTTCACCGGTGAGCACCCGCTTTCCGGCGCTGATCAGCTTGCCGAATATGCGGCCGGTTTGCGGCTTGCTTCCGTCGCCAAAAATAGTTTGCATCTGAATGCCGTCGTCCATCATCATGAAACTACCGCTTTCGGCAATGACCGTTTCCTGCGGGTCAAGTTCAATTTCGACGAATTGCATCTCCTCGCCGTAGAGTTGGTAATCTATTTCGTGATTGGTTTTCATTGTTGAGAATTTGATTGTTTGATTGTTTGATTGTTTTTCCGGATGCCGCAAATTTGCGATGGCGCCGCTTTTTTTGAAAAAAAAATCTACCAATTCATCCCGTTCTCCTACTGGCCTACTCGCCTACTTGCCTACCGGCCTACTAAAAAAACACCTCCTGCGCCACCCGGAAGGTATTCGCATGCGCTTCCACGACATGGGCCAGGCGCTCGGAATATCCACCGCCCATGCTGACAGCCACCGGTATACTGTTGCGCTTGCAGGCTTCCAGCACGATCCTGTCACGCTCCTTACAGCCGTTCATGGTCATTTTCAGGCGGCCGAGTTTATCCGTGGCAAGCACATCCACGCCGGAGAGGTAGAAAATGAAATCCGGCTGCACCTCATCGAAGAGGGCAGGCAGGTTGTTTTGTAAAATTTTCAGGTAAAATGCATCCTCCGTACCATCGGCAAGCCCGATGTCAAGGTCGGATTGTTCCTTGCGGAGCGGGTAGTTTTTTTCACCATGCATGGAAAAAGTAAAAACACGGGGCTCATTTCTAAATATCTGCGCCGTGCCGTTCCCCTGGTGCACATCCAGATCGATGACCAGGATTTTTTTAGCTAACCTATTGCGAAGCAGATAGTTAGCTGCAATGCCGATATCGTTCAGCAGGCAAAAACCCTCGCCTTTGTAAGTAAAGGAATGATGCGTGCCACCGGCAGTATTCATGGCGCAACCGAATTGCTGCGCAAACAAAGCACACTGAATCGTACCGTTGGCAATGTGGGTGCCCCGCCGTACGAGCACTTCCGACATGGGAAACCCGATGGCCCTGATTTCTTTCCGGGTGAGTTCCTGGCTTTTCAGGCGATGCCAGTAGCTGGCTTCGTGGGTCCACAATATCACCTCCTCAGACACGGGTTCAGGATGAAAAAAATTGGACTCGGAAAGGGTGCCTTCGTAGATCAGTTGCTCGGGCAGCAGCTCGTATTTCGCCATCGGAAACCGGTGCCCTTCCGGCAGTTCATATTTGTAAATGGGTGACCAGGAGACTTTCAGCATGACAGTGTTGAATGATGACGGCGGGTTAAACAGCTACCGCATGCATCTGGTTTTTATCAAACAGCAACTTCTGCCTTGATGTGCGGGTGCGGATCGTAGTTGGACAAGGTGAAATCCTCGTATTTAAAACCAAAAATATCCTTCACCTCAGGGTTTATCGTCATGGTTGGCAGAGGCCTTGGTTCCCGGCTGAGTTGCAGTTTCACCTGCTCGACATGGTTGGAGTAAATATGCACGTCGCCGAAGGTGTGAATGAATTCACCCGGTTCGAGGTCGCAGACCTGTGCCATCATCATAGTGAGCAGCGCATACGAAGCGATGTTGAAAGGAACGCCTAAAAACACATCCGCCGACCGCTGGTAAAGCTGACAGGACAACCGGCCATTGACCACATAAAACTGAAACATGGCATGGCAGGGGCTGAGGTGCATGTCGGGCAGATCGGCCACATTCCAGGCGTTGACGATGATGCGGCGGCTGTCGGGGTTGGTTTTGAGTTGCTGCACGGCCTGTTCGATCTGGTTAATGGTCCGGCCGTCTTTAGTTTCCCAGGCCACCCATTGCTTGCCGTAAATTGGGCCGAGCGAACCTTCTTCATCCGCCCATTCATTCCAGATTCTGACGCCGTTTTCCTGAAGGTATTTCACATTCGTATCGCCTTTCAGAAACCACAATAATTCGTAGATGATAGATTTTGTGTGCAATTTCTTGGTAGTCACGAGCGGAAAGCCTTGTTGCAGGTCAAAACGCATCTGGTACCCGAACGTGCTGATGGTACCGGTGCCGGTGCGGTCACTTTTTTCTACGCCGTTGTCGAGGATGTGCTGGAGAAGGTCGAGGTACTGCTTCATTGTTATTTTGATTAAGACCCCAAAATTCCGTAAAAACTGCCGGCTTAACAAACGGTGTTTGTGTGTTGAGGGGGCTGTGTGTTTGTGTGTTTGGAGGTTTGGGTGTTTGTGGGGACTGATTTTTTATTGGTTATGAGTAGTTTATACCAAAATACTTAAAGGGGGCAAGAACTTATCTAAATTGTCATTTACAGAAAAAACATGAGTCACTTCTTGACTGGTATGTTCACCTCATTGACGGGTATGTTCACCTCATTGACGGGTGTGTCAACCTCATTGACGGGTATGTTCACCTCATTGACGGGTGTGTCAACCTCATTGACGGGTGTGTCAACCTCATTGACGGGTGTGTCAACCTCATTGACGGGTATGTTCACCTCATTGACGGGTATGTTCACCTCATTGACGGGTGTGTCAACCTCATTGACGGGTATGTCAACCTCATTGACGGGTATGTCAACCTCATTGACGGGTGTGTCAACCTCATTGACGGGTGTGTCAACCTCATTGACGGGTATGCGCTACTGATTGACGGGTATGCGTTATTGATTGGTTAATTACTATGGTGAGTAGTGAAAAGTAAAAGAAAAAGTGATTCATAGTGTGCCCGATATCGACCGAGCTTCAAGAATGCGTTATTTCACCGAAAAAGACGAAACGGAAAACACGCTAAAAAGGGATACTTCCTTAAAAAATAAATCGCCGCCCCGGGGGAGAGGCGGCGAAGATTTTTCGGGGCTACGGGATTAAACATTCCATTTGGTCTTGTGGTCAACAGTGGATAGATTCCGACCATAAAAAAGTCTAAAAGTTTGAAATATTTATCGACAATAAAGGTAGAGCAGATTTTAATCGAAAGTTTGAAATCATGTTGCAAAAACTTGGACTATTGTTGCGTTCCCCTGAAAATCAATGCTTTCCAACCTCTCGTGGACTAAAACCGTAGAAATCCTTGAAGACTTTTGAAAAGTAAGACAGTTCGCTAAAGCCTACCTCCCGGGCTGTCTGTGAAACGTTTGAGCCGTTTTTCAAGAACTCATAGGCCTGTTCCATCCTGACGTGCCTGATAAAGTGGCTTGCAGATTTGCCGGTAAGGGCAGACAGCTTGCGGTGCAGCTGCGAGCGGCTGATGAAAAGTAATTTGCCAAGCTCCTCTGGTCCGAAATGCTCGTCTGAAAGGTGATTATTGACTGCCTCGACTGCTTTGCGAACGAAAGCGTCCTCCATTTCCAGGCCTTGTGCCTGCACGGGCTCTGCGGCGAGTGAGGAATAGCGAATCTGGAGCTGCTGCCGCAGCAACAACAGTTTTTTGATTTCAACCCTCAATTCTTTTTTGTGAAATGGTTTGGCAATGTAGGCGTCGGCTCCTCTTTCAAGTCCGGCAATCCGGTCGGCAATGGTAGCTCTTGCCGTCAGCAGAATGATGGGAACGTGACTGGTTCGCTCGTCATTTTTCAGTTGGTTGCAAAGCGCCAGGCCATCCATGCCGGGCATCATGACATCGCTGATGACAATATCCGGTACGATTTCAATCGCTTTTTCAACACCCTCCAAACCATTGTGAGTAATTTCGAGCAGGTAATCTTCCGATAGAACGCTGGTAAGGTAGACCACTACATCAGGATTGTCTTCCACGATTAACACGACCGGCCGGGTGTTGCGATCCGGCACTGCAATCTGCCGGCGGTCGCCTTTCGCAGCATCAGAAATATCCAATCCGGATTCAGCCATAATAAGTTCGGAAGCAGCCGGGAATATCACTGCTGCGACGCCTTCCCGGTCGTGAGCCGGGAGCGTGACGGTGAAAACGGAACCTTTGCCGGGCTTGCTATTGACTTCAACCTTGCCTTCCATCATTTTCACAAGTTCAGCCGTCAGGGCGAGGCCGATGCCGGTTCCGGGCAAAATCCTGGGGTCCGGGTTTTCAATTTGATAAAAAGAGTCAAAAATGTGAGCCAGGTATTTTTCCTCCATCCCGATGCCGGTGTCACTTACTTTTATGTGTAAAATTGGCGGCGAGGCCTGGGTTTCGAAATTTAATGAAATATTGACCTGCCCCTGATCCGGTGTAAACTTGATGGCATTGGAAATCAGGTTGTACAACACCTGACGCAGCCTTTCCGGGTCAAAATCCATGGTGAAAGCCGGCAAATCGGAAGAATAACCTAGCTCGATGGATTTTACATTTGCCAGCGATTGCATTGATTCGATCACATATTTAATATAGAAAACAACATCCCCTTTTTTGAGGTGGAGTTGAAGGCTGCCATGCCCGGCTTTTGAAATATCCAGCAACTGGTTGATCAGGTTGAGTAAGCGGCGGCCATTTCTGATGATCAGTTCGGTGTATTTTTCCTGATCTTTTATTTCGGCAGCCAAGCCGAGGATCACGGTGAGCGGCGTCCGGAACTCATGTGTGATGTTCGTGTACAGGCGGCTGCGCATTTGATGCAGCTCCCGCAACTGACCGGCCTCTTTTTGCTCGAGCAGGAGGCTGGTTTGCAGTTCCCAACGGCTTTTTTGGTAGCGATAGGCGAAGTAACCCAGACCCAAAATGCTCACCCCGTAAATTAAACAGGCCCACCAGGTAAGGTACCAGGGCGAACGGATAACGATGGGTACCCGGACGCCGTCCCGGTTCCATACGCCCCGGTCATTCGAAGCGATCACATGAAAAGTATAGGTGCCCGCCGGAACATTGGTAAAGCCGGCTACATTCCGGTTGTCGGAAGGATAGACCCAGTCCTGGTTGAAACCTTCCAGCTTGTAGGCGTATTGATTTTTTTCAGGGTTGCTGAAATTAAGCGCCGCAAAACTGACGGAGAAAAAGTTTTGATCATGATTGAGAACGATTTTATCGAGGTAGTTCAGGTTTTTACCAAAAAAAAGCTCCGTTTCAAACACCTTGAAACTGGTAAGCACCACCGGAGGCGGTATGATTTCCTGCTGAAGGCTATCCACGTCGAAGTAGTAAAACCCGTTGTTTCTGCCGACGAAGATTTTACCATCGGCTGCGAAAAGCCCCATTTCCCAGGAGTGCCCGCCTTTTAACCCCTGTTTTTCATCGTACACGATAAACTGCTCCTTGTCCTGATCGTAAAAACCCAGGCCGCTGATGGTATAGACCCAGATATCGCCCCGCTGGTCTTTTACCATTTTTAAAATATGATCATCGGGCAAGCCGTCTTTCATTTGGAGAAAGGAATAAGCGGGGGCGGACGATGACGAAAAATTGAGCATGTTAATGCCGTTGGCGTTGGTGCCAACCCAGATATTTCCGTGGTTGTCTTCCAGGACGGAGTTGGTCATATTTTCCGTAAGTCCCGGCGTGTCATCAAAGGATTTGCTGTAGTTGGTAAAAATCCTGCCTGCAGGATCAAAACGGTAAACGCCCATGTCGCTGGTGGATAACCATAGCTTGCCGCTCCGGTCCTCGCTGAGCTGGTTGATTTTATTGGTAGGTAAAGGCCCCGTGTTTTTATCGGTGGCTGCCTTCAATTCGAGGGTTTTATTTTTGGTTGAAATAATCTTGAATAAGCCACCGTAACTTGCTGCTGCCCAGATATTTTTACGGGAATCTTCCAGGAGATCGAGGATCTCGAGCTGATGGGAGTAGAGTTGTCCGTTGATTTTGTATTGAAAAACCTCTACCCTGTCTTCACCGGGAAAATACCTGAAAAGCGGATTTTGACCATCAGTGCTCCGGCCGCCGACCCAAACCGTATTCCGGGAGTCGACCAAAACGGCATAATTACCGCCTGCCGGGCCGGTGGGGATGCCCGTTTTCACCCGTTTTTCAAACTGAATCTGTTGATTGAAAATGAAAATATCCCGTGTCCCCTTTGCCACCACGTACAGCTTTTTGAGTTTTTCATCCCAGGCAAAATCAGTCACATCCTGAGGCATTGCCTGAGCTTCGCAGTCGTCCCGGCACAGGATACGGCTCTTAATGAATTTATAATTGGGGTCCAGC
This sequence comes from Bacteroidota bacterium, assembly GCA_030147525.1. Taxonomy (GTDB): domain Bacteria; phylum Bacteroidota; class Bacteroidia; order Chitinophagales; family Saprospiraceae; genus UBA6168. Next base: position 128,628 of record JASBVF010000053.1, on the reverse strand, counting down.
TGAAAGACACCCCTTCTGCGGGTGGTTACCCAAAGCAGGCCATCCTTTCCTTCGCTCACGCTGTAGGCTTCTGAACTTCCAAAAGAGTAAGGATCTTCCGGCATCGGGTGCTGAAAAGAAAACGAGGAGGTGCGGATATTAAAAACGGCAAAACCTTCACTTTGGGAGCAAATCCACAATTCATGCTGCGATTTTCTTTTGATACTGTAGACAAGATTGGCTTTTTCATTGCGGCGGTTCCATTCCGCCGGCGACGGGAAAAAGTGCTGCCATTGGCCTGTTTTCAAATCAAGGCGAGCGACGCCGGCGCCGTAAGTCCCCATCCAGATTTCATTCGGGCGGTCCATCAGAATGGAAAAAATACCGACGTCTTTTGCGCCCGGGAAATTGGAAGTGAAACGGGTCAGGTGTTCCGTTTTCTTATTGAATTTGTACAAGCCATCATTACCTGCCAGCCACAGCACGTCCGAATCGGACACATCGGGAACGATGTCGATCACCGAGTTGTATTTGAAAGCTTCTTCCCTCGTGTTGAATTTTTCGGTGAGTGCAAAACTTTTAAAGCTGCCTTTTTCTATATCGAAAGCATGAAATCCGCAATCGTAGTTGCCAACCCAGAGTACTTTTTCCTGATCCAGAAAAAGACTTACCATCGACTCACAAAACGGCGAGTTGAAATCCACCGACTTTCTGCGGAACTGCTGAAACTGCTCGGTGACAGGGTCGAAGCAACTCAACCCACCACCGTTACTGGCCATCCAAAGGCGGCCCTGCCAATCCTCCTGAATATCTTTGACGATGTTGCCGGGCAGCGAGGCTTCATCGCCCACGACATGGCGGTAGGTGGTAAACTTTTCACCATCATATTTCGACAGGCCATCCTGGGTACCAAACCACATGTAGCCCCTGCTATCCTGAAAAGCAACGTGGCACCAGTTGCTGGCGAGCCCGTCCGTTTTATTCAGGTTGGTGAAGGCAAAATTCGACCCTTGTCCACCCAGCGAGACAGGCAGCAGTAGCAGCAGTAACCAAAAAACAGACTTGAACGAATAATAAATAGTGCGAAACAGCATGTGGAATGCAGGAGTACATTCTGACTGCTTTCATCATGGTTTCTTTCGCCCAAGGAAGGAGGGCAAGGCTATTTTTTAGTTGAGCTTAGAGAAAGGAAGAGCAGTATGGTTGAATAAGCTTGTGTCAGAAAAATGAAATTTCATGGTAATAATACTGAATTTCCGGTAAGTGTTACGTTGTTCTTCGAGGTTAGCGTAAAATTGTCCTGAAATCGGGCACTTTATTTTCAGGTGTGTGAAAACGCAGGCAAACTGACAGCAAGCGGAACAATGAGCCTACCGGAAAAACACAAGGTTTTTACATGGGAATATTTCACCAGCCTTTAAAAACCGGGCAAATACTAAATTTTATTCGTTAAAAAAGCACGATTGACACATAAAAATGAAAACAGGCCCGAAATTTTCAAAGAAAGATATTGACAAGACAATTGGAAGGTTTGTTTCGTCCCCCTGTCAACAAACCGCCCCGCCAATCGTTATTAGCTGATAAACAAACCCATTTGGCATTCCGATGAAATCCTTTCAACGAACCCTGATCTTGTTACCCCTCTTTTTATTGCTTGCTACTGCAACTGTATTCGCTCAAAACGAACCTGTTTGGGAGTTGAAACGGGATAAAGGCGGTATCAAAGTTTACGTCCGGGAAAAACCGGATTCCAAAATCAAAGAACTGAAGTTTACGACACGGGTGGAGGCTTCCCTGCACACCATTGCCGCCGTACTGACGCACGTTGAAGGGTTTGACGACTGGGTGTACGCCTCGGTCGAGTCAAGAACCATCAAAAAAATATCTGACACGGAAGTTTATTACTACACGGAAATAGACTTCCCCTGGCCATTTGACAACCGGGATCTGGTGCTTTATTCAAAATTCTGGCAAGACCCGAAAACACTTGCCATTCACTCTCACACGACTTCCCACCATTGGATGGAAGCAGAAAAAGCAGACCTGGTGCGCATCAAAAAAGCTGAATTACATTGGACTTTTACGCCCATCGGCAACGGAATTGTCAGGGTTGATTATTACCTCAACTCAGATCCCGGCGGCAACATCCCTGCCTGGATGGTGAACCTCGCAGCCGATCAGGGGCCTCTTCAAACGATGGTCAAATTCAAGGAAATGCTGGAAAAGGAAAAATACAAGCATCGAAAGATGGCTTTCGTTCAGGATTTGAAAAAATAATCCATCTCCCTGGCACGCTCCATGCTCTTTCTGCCTTAAAGAAAATTTTCCCACCTGTCACGCTACCTCAAACGCTGGCGGTTATTTAACAAACCGAAGGAAAGCCTTGTCATTTCAAGGCCCCCAAGCACAAAAAATGACCAGCTATACCCAATGGATAAAGATATTTGTGAATCTTTGCCCCGGTTTTTTGATCAAACTATCAACCTATTTTCTCCAGAACGAAGTTCGTTCAGCATACATCGGCCAACATTATGATACAAGTCTTTGTCACTGGCGGAACATTTGACAAGCAATACAATTACATTTCCGGAGGGCTTTACTTCAAGGATACCCATGTTCCTTCCATGCTGGAGCGGGGCCGCTGCACAGTGGATTATGACGTCAAAACCCTGATGATGGTGGACAGCCTCGACATGACGGATACGGACCGGGAAATTATTGCTCACAACTGTATTCGCTGTCCGAATGATAAAATTCTTATCACACACGGAACGGACACCATAGTGAAAACCGCCGAATTCCTGGCACAGGCTGACATGAAAGAAAAGACCATTGTGTTGACGGGGGCCATGGTTCCCTACGCATTCGGCACTTCGTCCGACGGGTTTTTCAACCTGGGAAGCGCTCTGGCATTCCTGCAAACGTTGCCGCCGGGCGTTTATGTGGTGATGAATGGTCGCTATTTTGACTGGAACGCTGTCCGTAAAAACACTAAAACCGGATACTTCGAGGAAATACCAAAAGAAGGGTGATGCGGGGGTAAAGAGAATGTTTCATTACGGCTGACTCATCGCTTCCCATTCTCCTCTTTTTTTTATTATTGCAAGCCGATTGGAAAACGGCGGCGAATCCAGCTGCTTTCTGACGGCATTTTCCTTTATCAACCACTGAAAATCAATAATTTATCCCAACAATATTTCGCAAACAGTTTTTTAGACATGAAAAAAACAACACTCTTCCTGTTTCTTTTTTTGACGTTCGGACTGCAAAAAGGCTTTTCGCAGGACAAATCCACTGCCGGCTTTTTCAGCACCGACAAAGTGCAGGACATTAAAATCACTTTCCAGCAAGCCAACTGGAGTTATTTTCTCGACTCTCTTCGCTTCAACGGAAATGGCCTGCTGGAAAGCATCGTTGAAATCAATGGTCAGCGCTTCGAAGGCGCCGGTGTGCGCTACCGTGGCAGCAAATCCTTCGCTCCCGGCACCTCCCGTAATCCATTGCACATTGAACTTGACTATAAAAACAAGGATCAAAACATTCAGGGCTACAAAACCATCAAATTGTCCAACACACTGAGAGACCCAAGTATGTTGCGGGAAGTGTTGGGATATGAAATCGCCCGGACCTACATGCCTGCGCCAATGGCCAACTTCGCACGGGTGACCATCAATGGAAAATATTACGGCCTGCTGGCCAATATTGAATCGGTGGAAGAGCCACAATTTTTGGAACGATATTTCAAAAGCACCGGTAACCCGTTTTTCAAGGTCAATCAGGATGCAGGTGAAAGAACGCCCGTTGGCTGTAAAAACAACATCTACGGATCGCTCGAATACGACAAACTCCTCCCCTGCTACGAGAATAATTTTGAAAAACTCTCCGAACATGGCACCAAAGAGTTAATCGAACTGACCCGAATCCTCAACGAAGACCCTTCCAAGATCAGCTCTGTGCTCGACGTGGATGTCGCCCTATGGATGCTGGCCTTCAACAATGTTGTTGTCAACCTCAGCAGCTATACCGGACAGCACAGCGTGAATTACTACCTGTACCAAAACAAAAAAGGACAATTCACTCCCATCATCTGGGATTTGAACCTTTCGTTTGGCAGTTTTAAAAATATCGGGGAAGGCTCCGATCTGAAACTGAAACTGCTGCAGGAACTCGACCCGCTGCTCCATGCCGACAATCCAACCAAACCGCTGATCAGTAAGTTGCTGGAAAATCAATTGTACCGAAAAATGTACCTGTCGCATGTCCGCACCATTTTGAACGATTATTTCCTCAGCGGCAAATTCGAGGAGAGAGCCAAAGCGTTGCAAAGCCTGATTCATACCGATGTGGCCAACGATGCGAACAAGTACTACGACATGACAGATTTCGACAACAGCCTGGCCAAAACCATCGGTAAAAAAAGTAAAATACCCGGCCTCCTCGAATTGATGAGCAAACGGGCAGACTACCTGAAAACACATCCTGACCTGGCGATTTTCCCGCCCAATATCATGAACGTGAAGGTGGAAACCCGCCAGCCACTTTCCAGCAAGCGGATGGAACATTTTCACATTACGGCCCAGGTGGATAAGTTTCCGAAGCGGGTTTCGTTATTTTACAGGCTGAGCGGCGAGGGGAATTTCACTGAAGTTTCCATGCTCGACGATGGTAAAAACGACGACGGCACTCCGGAAAACGGCATCTTCGGTATCACCATCGTTCCGCAAAACGGCGAAGAATCGATTGAATATTATATCGTAGCTGAAAATGCCGGCCTTTTCAGCTACAGCCCGGCCGCTTACATGTGGGAAAAACACACCACCACACTGGAAGCGCTGAATAAGTAATTCATGCTACTTTTTCGGGAGTAGCTGACCGGATTTTACCGCTGCTACTCCCGAAAGGGAGCATGAAAGATTAGATTATGAGAAAAATCATTTCCTCCATACTCCTACTTTGTTTTTGTGCTCTTACTGTTTTTTCTCAAAAACTTTACGACCTCGAACACATTCCTGAAATACGGATCACCTTCGAAGATCAATCCTGGCAGCTGACCCTCGACTCCCTGAAAATGGCAGGTACCAAGGAACGCATACCCGCCACCGTTGAAATCGATGGAAAGAAATTCACCGGCGTCGGTGTTCGTTACAAGGGAAACAGTTCCTACAAAAATCCCCGTTCAAAAGATCAGATAAAACTGCCTTTCAATCTCAAGGCAGATTACACAGACAAAGACCAGCGTTTTCCAGGTGGCTACGAAACGATCAAACTGTCCAATGTTTTTCAGGACCCCAGCTTCCTGCGGGAGGTTTTGTCTTATGAAATCGCCCGGAAATACATGCCCGCTTCCCGCTGCAATTTTGCCAAAGTTTATGTCAATGGCGTGTACCTGGGCCTCTTCAACAATACCCAGGCTGTGGACGAGCACTTTTTAGAGGAAGCTTACGGCACGCATAAAAACGCTTTTTTTAAATGCGACCCTGAATGGGAAGAAGTAAAAGACCTGGAAAATGATTGCCCGGAGGGCGACAAAGCTTCCCTCATGTACCTGGGCGACGATCCGGAATGTTACCTCGGCTGGTATGAGCAGGAAAGTAAAAAAGACGAAGACTGGCAGGAGCTGATTCACCTCACCAAAATCCTGAATCAGCAACCGGAAAAAATTGACAGCTTCCTCAACGTGGACATGACGCTCTGGATGCATGCCTTCAACAACGTGCTCGTCAACCTCGACAGCTACACGGGCCGCCTCAGCCACAACTATTATTTGTATAAAACGCCGGACGGACTTTTCACCCCTATCGTTTGGGACATGAATATTTCCTTCGGCGGCTTCCGCTACGATGGTGAAAAACAGGGCGTACTGACGGACGAGGAAATGCAGACTTACAGCATGTTTGCCCACTACAAAAACAAAAACCCGAAGCGGCCCCTCATCGTGAACCTGCTGTCGAATCCGCTTTGGCGGAAAATTTACGTGGGCCACTGCCGGACGATCGTCCTGGAAAACTTTGCCAACGGCGAGTACCTGAAACTGGCGGAAAAAGTCCGTAAAATCATTGGCGAGGAAGTAAAAAACGACCCGAACAAACTTTACACCTACGCCGATTTTCAAAAAAACCTATCCAAATCCGTCGAAATCGGTTACTCCACCAGCATCGGGATCGAGGAACTGATGAAAGCCCGCACGGAGTACCTCCTCAAACACCCGCTATTCAACGGAAAAAATCCCGTCATCACCAAGCCCAAACACATGGTCAACGGTTCAAAAGTGAGTATAACGGCCAGCGTTAAGGATGCGGAAAAAACGTACCTCGTGTACCGTTACAGCTTAGATGAGCCCTTCAAAATGATGGAAATGTTCGACGACGGGGCACATGGCGATGGGGCAGCTGCCGACGGGCTTTGGGGTTTAAGCATTGAAAAAAAGGAAGGCTTCCAGTACTATCTCGTTGCTGAAGGCGACCGGCTCGCCGTGTGCTCGCCGGAGCGTGCATCGTATGAATTTTACGAAGTGAAATAAGGTTTGGAAATTTTGAAATTAGAAATTGGAAATTTAATACCCATCAGGTTTTTGAAAACTTCTCAAAGTTCAATTCAATTTTCTGAATACTTAATTTCCAATTTCCACTAACCACCTGCCCGCTTGATGTTTTCAATGTAAACACTGATACCGAGCGAGATGGCGAATTGGCTTGTTTTGGTGGTGGTCGTGGTTTTTACACCGCCGGACTCCGTATCGAACTCTGAGCGGGAATAGTTGTATTTAAACATGGCTTCCAGCCCGACGCCGCCCGAAGAGATGATCGTGATACCCGGCCCGGCCCCAACGGCGAAAATATTGGAGCTGATGCGCTCCCTGCCTTCGCCGATGGTTTGGTTATCGGAGGAAGTTCCGTAGCCGAAGTTCGCCTCCGCAAAAAAAGCGGTGTTATTGCCCACCTGGAAGTAGTACCGGGCATAGGGTCCGAAGAGCAGGTTGCTGTCGTCCCGTTTATCCTCGTTAGGTTCCCGGATCGTGTTCAACGTGTAGTCCAGGCCAATGCCCAGGGAAAAATCCTGGAGCAGAAAATAGCCGACCCTGGGTGCGATGTTGAATTGGGTGGAAACGGGGTTCTCGCTTTCGTTCATCCCGGTGGAACTTTCGAGCGAAATCTTCGAATCCGCCGTGGAAAAACCGATCGTCGAGCCAAACAGGAAATTGCCCTGGTCAGTGAATTGTGCCCACGCCACGCTGGCGATCAGCATCATTACTGCTGTTAAAAAAATACTTTGCTTTTTCATGACGATGGAATTTTGATTTTAACTCATTCAAGTTGCCTGATTTTATTGCCATCAAAAATGACATCCGTCAAGTTTGATATTGAAAATAATCAATTGATTCTCAACGGCTAAATAGCCAACAGCCAACAGCATATTATGCCACTCATCCATAAATCTACCTACCGCCGATCACGTTTGCTTCGCAACGGCCATTTTGAAACCATTTACCCGGCCTTGTTCCGAAAAATCGACGGCGTGGATTACGAACGGGAGCGCCTCACCCTCTCCGACGGCGATTTCGTTGACCTCGACTGGCTCGACAGCGGCAGTCGCAAACTCATGCTCCTGACGCATGGACTGGAGGGCGACTCCGGCAGGCAGTACGTGAAGGGCATGGCTAAATTTTTTCACCAGGAAAAAAAATGGGATGTACTCGCCTGGAACTGCCGCTCGTGCAGCGGTGAAATCAATCGTGCGCTGCGCATGTACCACCACGGGGAAATCGGCGACATCGGCGAGGTCATCCAGCATGCTCTTCAGCGTAAAAACTACCACACTATCGTTTTGGCGGGCTTTAGCATGGGGGGCAACATCAGCATGAAATACCTCGGCGTTCAGGGAAGCGACAAGCCCGAACCCATTCGTGCCTGCATCGCCTTCTCCTCCCCCACCGACCTCGAAGCGGGCGCCGTCGTGCTCGATCATCCCTCGAATTTTATTTACCGCCGGAGGTTTTTGCATTATTTGAAAATCAAAATAGAAAAGAAAAACGAGCAGCACCCCGGCGTACTGGATTTGAATAATTTTAAAAACATCAAAATCTGGCGGGACTTCGACGAGTATTTTTCAGCGCCGCTCAATCAGTTCAAAGATGCCGATGAGTTTTACCGGGTAGCTTCCGCCAAAAATTTCATGGCGGGTACGGTGGTGCCCACCCTGCTCGTCTCGGCGCAAAATGACCCGATTCTGCCTCCGGCCTGCTACCCGAAGGACATCTGCGAAAAGCACGAACATATTTTTCTGGAAATGCCGAAGCACGGCGGCCACGTGGGTTTCTGGAAGCCGGGAGAGGAATACGCATGGTCCGAGCGGCGGGCAGCAACGTTTTTGGAGGAAGTGCTCTGACCGGTTTGTTCGTCCGGCTGTTGACGATAAACTGTAAACCTTACCGGTTGTTGTAAAACCTTGGTTATTTTGTCGTTCGGAAATTTCAGCAGCCTCCGGCCTGAATTTCCGGTCATTTGAACACTGCACACGGATGTTTTTTTTAAAAAAATTGAAACTCAGCCTGCTTCTGACCTTCGGGCTTCTTTTGTCCGCAATGTTTGGGGCGGCCCAATCGCTGCCTATCGTTATCGACAGTCAGTTCGACGACTGGACGGCGGAATCCGCTGAGTTTGAAGATGCTGCGGGCGACGGCCCGAACATTGACCTGCTTCGTTTTGCCGTAGCCAATGATGAAAATTTCCTGTTCCTCCGGCTCGAACTGGCCAACGAAGTGCTGCTCACCGAAAACAATTCCCTGACCCTTTACCTCGATACCGACAACAACGTCCTGACCGGCAAAGCACTCAACGGCATCGGCGCCGAACTGGAAATCAACTTTGGCGACCGCTCAGGCCGTTTTTATTATGGAAACTCCAGCTACACCGTTAGCCTGAGCAATGTAAAGTTTCACCATCAGCCAACGCTCAGCAGTGAGGTTTTTGAAATGGCGATCGGCAGAAACGTGAACCTCATCGGCAATATTCCACTCTTTCCCGGCAATACTGTCCGTATCCTGTTCCGGGATGGCACGAACGACCAGATGCCAAACGCCGGGCAAACTTTCAGTTACCAGTTTGACAACACCCCCACACCGCCCGTCGAACTTATTTCTTTGGAAAAAGAAAACCCGCAGCATGTCCGTCTGCTCGCCTGGAACGTACTCAGCGATGGCCTCGACGACCCCGACCGGGCCATTCACTTCAGGCGGGTCATCGACGTGCTTGACCCGGACATCATCACGTTCAACGAATGCTGGGATATGACGGCCGGGCAGGCTGCCACGTTCATGAACGTTGCCATTCCGCTCGGTAATTTTCAAAGTTGGAAAGCCGTAAAACTCGACCAGGGCAACATCACCGTTTCACGATACCCGATCCTGCAAAGCTGGAATTTCTTCCCCGGTCACCGGTTGACGGCATCGCTGATTGATTTGCCGGATGCTGTTTTTTCAAAAAATTTACTGGTCATCAACGGCCACCTGCGCTGCTGCTCAAGCGGCAACTACAACCGTCAGCTGGAGGCCGATGCTTTCGCTGCTTTCATCCTCGACGCAAAAACGCCCGGAGGACTGATCGACCTGCCGGAAGGTACGCCCTTCGTCCTTTCCGGCGACCTTAACCTCGTCGGCTGGAGACAACAACTCACTACCCTGCTGACCGGTCAGATCGTCAACACCGGAACGTTCGGCCAGGGTGGTCCGCTTGACTGGGACGACACAGATCTTCAGGACATCATCAGCCGCCAGACCGATCAGCGCATGGCTTACACCTGGCGCAACGATGGCAGCAGTTACCCTCCCTCCCGCATCGACTACCACATCTGTTCGAACAGTGTGATGGAAGTTGAAAAAGCTTTCACCCTGCAAACGGAAATCATGACGGCACAGCGGCTTTCGCAGTATGGTTTGCAACAATTCGATACCCGCTCGGCATCGGATCATTTTCCGAAGGTGACGGACTTCAGTTTTTCAGGACTGACTGCGGGAACGGAAGTTCGGGAGAATAGGGCAGCGCTGAAAATTTCTCCCAACCCGAACGCAGGAGTTTTTTCGGCAATGTTTGAATGGCAGGAGAGCGGGCAGACTGTTTTTTCAATCTGTCACCCCAACGGCAGCGTCATCCGGCAGTGGAATGAAAAACGCCATGCAGGTCCTCAAACTATCGATATTGATGCAAGTTATTTACCTTCAGGAGTTTATATTTTAAAAATCAAAACCGGCAAGCAGACCGAACAGGTAAAATTTATAAAAACCTGATAAAATCTGAAACTGTGGAAATAACCAAAGACAACAAAACCGCCCTCGTTTTCGGAGCGACCGGTCTCATCGGCAGCCACCTGGTCAATTTTCTATTGTTCCATCCGGCGTATGAAAAAGTAGTGGTTTTTCTTCGTAAAAAAATGGATTTGGAGCATCCTAAGCTTCGGCAGCACCTCATCAATTTTGATAAGCCTGAGTCCTTCAGAGACCTCGTCAAAGGTGAAGACCTGTTTTGTTGCCTTGGCACCACGATGGCAAAGGCAGGTAGCAAGGAAGCTTTCTACAAAGTTGATTTCACGTATGCCTTCCAGGCAGCCAGCATGGGCGCAAAAAACGGCGTGAATCAGTTTTTACTGGTTTCATCTGTCGGTGCGGATACAGACTCCCTGTTTTTTTACAGCAAAGTGAAAGGGGAGCTTGAAGAAGAAGTTCAAAAATTGAATTTTTGGAGTACGCATATTTTCCGCCCTTCCGTGCTATTGGGAAGCCGGAATGAAAACCGTTGGGGTGAGGAAATTGCCGGAAAACTGGGCAAGGTGATCGACCGGTTTACCGGAGGCCTGCTCACCAAATACCGGCCCATCGAAGCCGACGTGGTAGCAAAAGCCATGGTGAGCGCAGCGCAGGGCCTCAAGCCCGGCGTGCATTTTTACCCCTCGCACTGGCTGCAAAAACTGGCCGGGGAAATTGATTCGGCAGGCAGGCAATTGGAGAATTAATCAGGTTTGAATCAAAATGAAAAACAATCTTTAAAATCAGAAGCATGAACAAGCGCCAGACCCTGACAGGCTTGCTTTTCGCAGCCTTTTTTTTCACCGGTTGTTTTCAAAAAAATGAAACCGGCCATGCTGTTGACAAGCTTTCATATAAAAACTTTCCAAGCGAAAACTTTTACCTTCAGCGGGCCTACCCTGACGCCTATCCTGACATTTTGGCTTTTGAAAAAGGAATGCAGCAGGCTCGCCTGATGGCCCTCGCCAAAAATGCCGGCTTCGACGCCGAATGGACCGTGCAGGGCCCCGGAAACATCGGCGCCCGGGCGAACACCGTCGCTGTACATCCGCAAAATGAAAATGTGATCTACACCGGCTTTTCCAGCGGTGGCGTCTGGAAAACAACGGACGGCGGCGCCAACTGGATTCCGGTTTTCGATGATCAACTCTGGCCCTCCATCGGCGATATCGAAATCGACCCGAACAACCCGGAAACGGTTTACGTGGGCACCGGCGACCCGAATATTTCATTTTACCCCATGCTGGGCGACGGCGTTTACAAATCCACAAATGGCGGCGCCACCTGGACAAATATCGGACTTCAGCAGCAGCGGGTCATTTCAAAAATTGTACTGCACCCCAGCGACCCGAATATCATTTTTGCCGCTTCGATGGGTTTGCCTTTCGTTCGTGACAACAACCGGGGGCTCTACCGCACCACGGACGGCGGCGCCAACTGGCAACAGGTACTTTTCATCAGCGATCAGGCCGGCGTGACGGATGTGGTCATGGATCCGTTCGACCCCAATGTGCTCTACGCCTCAGGCTGGGATCGGGTTCGAAACAACCAGGAGAGCGTGATTTCCGGCCCGGGAGCCAAGGTTTTTAAATCGACGGACGGCGGCACGACATGGACTATGCTGACCAACGACCTGCCGCAGGGAAACCTGGGCAGAACCGGCTTGGCTATTTCAAAAAACACTCCCGGACTGATTTGTGTGATGTATGTGGGCACAAACTCCCACCTGTCGGCAATTTATCGCAGCACAAACGGTGGAACGAACTGGAGCACGGTCGGTATCAGCGGCGTCGAATCAGCGCTTGGCGGCTTTGGCTGGTACTTTGGCAAACTTCGGCTGAATCCTGCGAATGACGACGAGCTGTTTTTGCTGGGCGTTGACCTCTGGCGAGGCTCCACCAGTACCGGCGTATGGTCTTCGGCCACACCCGCCTGGTGGACTTACGAGGTGCATGCCGATAAACACGATCTGGTTATCTCAAACAGTGGAAATTATTACCTCGCCACCGATGGCGGGCTTTACAAATCCATCGATCAGGGCGTTACCTGGCAGGACCTCGAAAATATTCCCACCACCCAATTTTACAGGGTTGCGTTCAATCCGCACCAACCGCAGTTTTACTACGGAGGCGCTCAGGATAACGGTACCACCGGGGGCAACAGCGACAACATCAACAACTGGCCCCGGATTTTTGGCGGCGATGGCTTTCAGCCTGTTTTCCACCCCACCGATCCCGATATTTTTTATGTGGAAACACAAAACGGCGACATCAGCGTCACGGACGATGGCGGCTTCGGTTTTTACAATGCTACGGAAGGCATCGATTTCAGCGACCGCAGAAACTGGGACATGCCCTACATCATGAGCCCGCACAATCCGGATGTTTTTTACGCCGGTACGTTCCGGGTTTACATGAGCGAGGCGGGCGTAATACCGTCTTTCATGCCTGTCAGCGAAGATTTGACGGATGGCCTGATACTTCATCCCCGGCATCACAATATTTCCACCCTTTCAGAGTCGCCGCTGCAGCAGGGGCTGCTCTACGTCGGCACGGCGGATGGAAATGTCTGGGTGGCGAATAACAATAATTTCAACTGGATCAACATCTCCGCCGGGCTGCCCGACCGGTACGTTACGGAAGTAAAAGCTTCGCCTTACCATGAAAATTGGGTGTACGTGACGCATTCGGGCTACCGGGACAATGAGTTCATCCCCCGTGTACACCGCTCCAAAAACAGGGGCGCCACCTGGGAGGATATCAGCGCCAACCTTCCAAACATCGCCATCAACGATATTTATATTTTGCCCGGCCACGCTGATTCCGTGCTTTTTGTAGCCACCGATGCCGGCGTTTATGCCACGCTGAACAGCGGCCAATCCTGGGGCCGTTTGGGTAAAAATATGCCTTTCGTTCCCTCATTCGACCTGGATTGGAACCTGGCACAAAACACCCTCATGGCAGGCACTTTTGCCCGCTCGATCATGAGTTACCCACTCGATTCGCTGATTACAGCTATGCCGCCTGACACGATAGTGGCGGTCAGGCCGGTTGTTTCAAAAATTGAAGATGTGAAGATCTTCCCCAATCCGGCCCGAAATCAGGTGAATATTGCCTGCCCGTCCAACCCCGGCAAATCCACGGAAATTGTCCTGCTGGACCAAAATGGCAGGCTCATCGAACGGGTGGAATTGAAAAAGCAGGAAAACATCCGGCACCAATTCAACATCTCCGCCCTGCCCGCCGGGGAGTATCTCGTGAAAGTAAAAACAGGCCAATTGATCAGGCGGGGCCGATTCATCAAAAGCTGAGATTCAGAGTTTTTGTAAACTGAGAATTAACCTTTCTGCCTTTCGGGCGAATGCCCGGGCACAAACTATCGCCCCGTTCAACCTTTTACCTTACTTTTGCGCCCCAAATTTTTAAATTATTTTCAATGAGCAAACCAGCAAAAACTTCTCAAATCCGCATCACCGTTGGCCTCGACGATAAAAACGTCCCGACAACCATCGAATGGGATGCCGACGACCGGCCAGCAGGCAGCAAGCCCGTACCCTGCAAAGCCATGCTGTTATCACTGTTCGAGCGGGAAACGCTGGACACGATGAAAATCGACCTTTGGACCAACGACATGCAGGTCAACGAGATGGATCGTTTTTTCTTTCAAACCCTGCGGGCCATGGCCGACACCTACTTCAAAGCCACCCAAAACCGTGAGCTCGCCGTCGATATGCAGCGCTTCGTGCAATATTTCGGTGAAAAAACGGAGATTCTGAAAAAAGAAGGGTGAGCTTAACTAACGATTCCGGACGGAATGGCAGCGAGTAATTGCTGCGTGTAGGTATTTTTAGGATGGTTCCAGATTTCTCCGGCACGACCCAGTTCCTCGATTTTACCATTTTTCATCACGGCAATCCGGTCGCTCATCAGGCGTACAACGGATAAATCGTGAGAGATAAAAATGTAGGTCAGCCCCCGTTCCTGCTGCAAATCCTTCAGCAAATCAAGCACTTGCGCCTGCACCGTCACGTCGAGCGACGACACGCATTCATCGCAGACGATAAACTTCGGCTCCAAAGCCAGCGCCCTTGCGATGCAAATCCGCTGCCGTTGTCCCCCTGAAAATTCATGTGGCAAACGCCAGAAATGAGATGCATCGAGCCCTACCGTTTCGAGCAAGTGCAGCGCTTTTTCCCGTCTTTCTTTTTCTGTTGTTAAAATGCCGTGAACCCGCATCGGCTCAGTGACCGCCATGCCGATGGGTTGTCGTGGGTTAAGTGAAGCGTAGGGGTCCTGAAAAATGATCTGCAGGTCTTTGCGCAATCCCTTCCATTCATTCTCCGGGAGCTGTGCCAGGTTTTTATTTTCAAAAATGACATCGCCGCCCGTGGGTCGCAGAAGGTTCAGAATACTTCGGCCCAGGGTGGTCTTCCCGCTGCCGGATTCGCCAACAAGGCCCAGGGTTTCACCTTTGAAAACATCGAAACTCACATCGTCCACCGCCTTGACGTAATCAAGGGTTTTTCCAAAAAAATTCCGCCTGCCCGGAAACCAGGAGCGCAGATTTTTTACGGCTAAAATGGGCTCGGTTGCCGCCGGCTGATCTTGTTTTCGGTCACTCACCGCCACTTGTTTGCCGGTTCTGTGCCGAAAGTTTTTCAGCAAATTCCGGGTGTAGGCATGCTGCGGATTTTGAAAAATGGCCGCTACCCCGCCCTGTTCCACGATCTCGCCGTTTTTCATCACCAACACCCGGTCAGCCACCTCAGCCACCACGCCGAGATCGTGACTGATAAAAATAACCGAGCCGTCCCAATCATTTTTCAGTTCGTTCAACAGATCGAGGATGGAACGCTGCACTGTCACGTCGAGTGCGCTGGTCGGTTCGTCGGCGATGAGCAGCGAGGGATTGCAGGACAAAGCCATGGCAATCATGACACGCTGTCGCTGCCCGCCCGAAAGTTGGTGCGGGTAAGCCCGGAACATGCGCTCCGGGTCGGGCAATTTTACTTTTTGAAAAAGGGAAACAACCTGCCGCTTCGCCTCATCCCTGCTGACTTTTTGCTGCACCCGGATAGCCTCTGCCACCTGTTCGCCACAGCGAAAAACCGGGTTGAGCGAGGTCATCGGCTCCTGAAAAATCATGGCGATTTCCCGGCCCCGGAGTTGCCGCAGGGCGGGTTTTGTCATTTTGGTTAAATCCACCGGGTCGCCGGATTTTGGCTGAAATAAAATTTCGCCGCCTTCCAGCCTCGCCGCCTCCGGCAACAAGCCCATGACGGATAAGGAAGTGACCGATTTGCCGCTGCCGGACTCGCCGACGATGCCCAGCGTCTCGCCTTTTTTCAGAGAAAATGAAATATCACGAACAGCTTCGACCGTACCGTTTTCAGCAGGAAAGTTGATTTTTAAATGATTGATTTCGAGCAGGTTGGACTGTATCATGTTTCAAAAATAAAACTAAAGTCCCAATAAAAACGCCATCACATCCACTCCGTCCGGATAATCGCTGAGGCCGGGTTCCTGGGTTTTGCCGAAGGCGATACAACTCCAGCCCGGCAAACCTTCCCGGCTGACCACGCACTGAATTTCTTCGGCACGGTCTTTCAATGCTTCAGCCAGCTTGTTTTTATCCTGGTAATATTCGTAGTGCAACATAGCGATGCGGGAAGCAATCGCCTGATCTTCCGTCAGAATGACGCAGCCATTGTTCGTGAAAGGCGACTTGTTGAGCATGATGAAGGCCATGTTGTAGTCAAAATTATTCTTGTACTTATCGTGCAGCGCAAGGTCCTTGAACTCATGCAGTTTCTCCATCAGCCTTTGAAAATCGTAACCTTCCGGCAGGTACAATTTTGAAACATTGCGGCAGCCGAGACCGAAATAGCGGAAGACATCCTTGCCCAGCCCGTGCAGTTCGTCATCCGTTTCGGTGCCGTCCAGCACAGCGACAGCATTCCGGTTTTTACGGATGATGTTCGGGTATTTTCCAAAATAAGATTCGAAATACCGGGCAGAATTGTTGCTTCCCGTGGCGATGACAGCATCAAAATCTTTCAGTGTTTCGACGATTTTGAAATAACTTTCCGTAGCCGGGTTGAACTCCGACAACAACTTCAAGAGATACGGCAGCAGAAATTTATCCTTGTCTGAAAGCTTGATTTGCGATTTGTGTCCGGCAATAAAAGTGCAAACGATGTCATGAAACCCTACCAAAGGCAGATTGCCTGCCATGACCATCCCGACGGTTTTCATTTCCGGCGTATCTTTAATATTGTAAGCGGAGGTCCAGTTTTCCAACTTTTCCCGGTTCAAAAATGACCGGGCAATGGCGTTGATGGCCCGCTCCTGATTTTCGATGGTAAACCATTGATTATTAAACTGTGTGCGATGCATGATGGCCTGGAGGTAGTCATCCTGGCCGAGCAAATGGTCTCCCAGTTTTACGAGTGCGTCTATCCTTTGCTGTAGTGTCATATTTGTTTTATAAAAACTGCAAAACAACAAAGACCTCACAGATTCTTAGTCCCTGTGAGGTCTTTTTTTAATGAAATTAAGAAAAACGGGCAAAACGTCCCATGCTTAACTATCTCCCAGTGAAAGTTTCGCCTTTCGGTCGGCGACGTAAGTCCGCCAGCGATCGAGGCAGGCAGTCATTCGTTCCGGTAATTCGGAATCAAAAAACATTTCCTTGCCGGTCGTCGGATGAATAAAGCCAAGCTCCTTTGCATGAAGCGCATGCCGGGGCAGCAGCTTAAAGCAATTTTCCACGAAAGATTTATACTTACTGAAAATAGTACCTTTCACCACCCGGTCGCCGCCATATTTGACATCGTTGAAAAGCGGATGCCCCATGTTGGAAAGCTGCACCCGGATCTGGTGCGTCCGGCCGGTTTCCAGTCTTAGTTCGAGGTGACTCACGTAGTAAAGGCGCTCCAGGACTTTCCAGTGTGTACAGGCCCACTTACCGGTGCCGTCCGTCACGACGGCCATGCGTTTGCGAAAACGCGGGTCCCGGGCGAGATAATTTTTAATCGTTCCTTCGTCCTCTTCCATCTCACCCCATGCAATGGCCTGATAGCGCCGGTGAATGGTATGTTTCTGAAACTGGGCGCCCAGGTGAAACATGGCATATTCCGTTTTGCCGATCACCAGCAGGCCGGAAGTATCTTTGTCGATCCGGTGGATGAGGCCGGGCCGGTTTTCCGGATTTCCTTCCATGACCGGCAGATCCTGAAAGTAAAAAGCCAACGCATTGACCAGTGTGCGGCGGTAATTGCCTACACCGGGATGCACCACCATTCCGGGCGGTTTGTTGACAATGAGCAAATCATTGTCTTCGTAAACAATGTCGAGTGGAATTTGGTCGGGAACGACGCTGCAAGCTTCATCGTAAGGCCGGGGAAGGGTGAGCTGAATCTTATCGCCCGGTCTTACTTTATAATTTGGCTTTTGTTCCAGTTCATTTACCAGTACAAGACCTGCTCTGATGGCATTTTGTACTTTATTCCGGGAAGCTTTGAACATCCGGTCGGTAATGAATTTGTCCAAACGCAAAGGACCCTGTTTCGGGTCTGCAATGAACAAGTGTTTTTCGTAAAGATCGTCTTTGTCGATGAGTTTATCGGGTAATCCTCGCATGTCATTCGGGTTAGGTTCAAAGCATTCACGTAGATTATCAAAATTAAACCGGGTGTTTGTCCGGTCGAATTGCATGTACGAGAATAAATCGTTTCAAAATAAAGAACTTTCGGCGGCTGAAACGTTTAAATTTCCGTTTTTGCGGCCCGGAAAATCTTTGAAATCGTTTTTTGCCACCTCAAAATTAACTTTTTCTGAAAACGTAGCCTGTAAAAGTTAGTTCAAAATTAAAATAACCGTCATGCAACATCCTCAGTTTGAATCCATTTGCGCCAAAGAAGTCAAAGATCCACGCACCACCAAGCCGCACGTTTTGCCGCTTTACGCCACTTCCTCCTTTGCTTTCGAATCCATCGACGAGGGCATGGATATTTTCACCAATAAAAAAGAAGGCCACGTTTACGGCCGTTACGGTAACCCGACCATGGATGCCGTTGCTGATAAAATTGCAGCATTGGAAGCAGCAGGTACCGGCAAAGAAGCTGCCGCATTGCTGTTCAGTTCCGGACAGGCTGCCGTTTGCACCATGATGCTGGCCATGCTGAAACAGGGCGATAAAATCCTGACCCAGGGTAACCTGTACGGAGGCACCACCGAGCTTTTCCTTAAAGTTCTTCAACCGCACGGTATCGAGACCATCCTGATGGACCTTCATGACCTGGAACTCGTGGAGAAGACTGTCAAAAATGACCCGGCCATTAAAATGTTATATTGTGAAACACCTGCCAACCCTACCCTCGCCTGCGTAGACCTGGAAGCTTTGGCAGGCATTGCGCAGCGTTACGACCGGTACAGCGCCGTGGATAATACCTTTGCTACACCTTATTTGCAACAACCGCTTCGCTACGGGATTGATTTCATCATTCATTCCACCACCAAGTTTCTGAACGGCCACGGCAACTCCATTGCTGGGGCGCTCGTCACTTCTCATACCGCACAAATGCGTATGGGCGGCGCCATCTGGACAACCTTAAAACTGGCAGGCACTAACTGCAACCCCTGGGATGCATGGCTTATTCACAATGGAATGAAAACCCTGGCCGTTCGTATGGAACGCCACTGTGAGAATGCACTGCGCATCGCACAGGAACTGGAAAACGACGGACATGTCAGCCGGGTAAATTACTGCGGGCTTCCCTCCCACCCCGATCATTTGATCGCAAAAAAACAAATGCGGGCTTTCGGCGGCATGCTGAGTTTTGAACTGAAAGGCGGACTGGATGCCGGCATCCGTTTTATGAATGCCATAAAATTCTGCACGCTGGCGCCAACCCTGGGCGATGTCGATACGCTCATTTTACATCCCGCCTCCATGTCGCACCTGAATGTGGCCAAAGAGGTCCGGCTTAAAAACGGTATCACCGACGGATTGATCCGGCTGTCGGTCGGTATCGAGCATGTCGAGGATATTATCGGGGATTTGAAACAGGCCATGGGAAGCATCTGAGGGTTTTCAGAAAAATAAAGGCAAGTCATAGTTCAACAACATAAATTTAGCCACCGATGGCAATTTCATGCAATTGGGCTATATTTGACTTTTCTGTAAACCATTTGATTTCACTCACTTAACTACCCAGAACGTCATGTTAAAAAACTTCTTTGACGCCATCTCCAACTTCTTTTCTTCCCTCTTTGGCAACCGTGCGCCAAAGGAACAGCCGTCTCCAAGGCCTGTTTCAGAAAAAGATAAACTTCCCGACCTGATCGAAGACAGCTCGGATGTCCCCAGGGATACCATTATCACCGTCAATGAAATGGACGTGGATGTTACCGGCCCATTTGCCGATCCTGACAAAGAAGCGGCCATCGATGATGTTGAACCGGCGCCTGTTCCGCCCGTGGTGCCAACGCCTGTTGAACCGCCACCAGTAGTCGTCGGACCGGCAACGCCTTCGACCGATACAGGAAAACCGGCGGGAGAACCCACGCCTCCACCAAAGCCAACGCATAAAGCACGTTACCTCTGGTGCCTCGACAACGGCCACGGAAAACTTCAGGCAGGGAAGCGGTCTCCATTATTTGACGATGGCAAAACCCGTTTTTTCGAGTATGAATTTAACCGGGATATTGTTGAACGCATCATGAAGGCGCTGGATAAAAAAGGTGTCAAATACTTTGATGTGGTGCCTGATTTCCTGGAGGTGGGAAGCTTTTTGGAGGAACGAGTGGACCGGGCCAACAAGAAAAAGTCAGATCTGCAGAAGATTTACGTCTCCGTTCATGCGAATGCAGGCCCCGCACCCAGTGCGGAATCATGGGTATCTTCCAGCATCAAAGGCGCTGAGACGTGGTTCGCACAAAACAGCACCAAAGGCAAGAAGATCGCCGCCGTTTTTCAAAAACACATCATCGCTAAGACCGGTATGAAAAACCGCAACCTGAAATCCACGGCGGAAAAGCCGCTCTACGTTCTGCAAAAAACCATTATGCCTGCCATTTTAACGGAAAACGGTTTTTACAATAATAAAGAAGAGGTGGAGGATTTGATGAAGGATGCTTTTCGCCAGAAAATCGCCGACGCTCATGTCGATGCCATTCTGGAAATTGAAAAGAACGGAATCATCTGAACAGCATCAAATTCCGGTTATCTTCTAATAAGGGCGGTCCGATACCGCCCTTTTTTTATAAAAAGGGAAATATCGACAGCCGTGCCGTGCCATTTTCATCAAATTTAACTCGGCGTTCAACTGTAGGCTTTCAGGTGATGTTAATCACTTATTCTGCCTGGGAAGCAATTGTAACTTCGCAACTTTCACCCGATTCAAAAAATAGCTTTTCTATGAGTTTTTTAAAAAAAGGCACCAAAGCCTACAGCATTTTCAACATGAAATGCCCGAAATGCCACGAAGGCGACCTCTTTGAAACAGGCTCGTTTTCTTTCAAAAAATCTTTTGACATGCCGGAAAAATGCCCCCACTGCGGCCAGAAATACTTTCTCGGTCCGGGCTTTTATTACGGCGCCATGTTTATTTCATACGGTATTACCGGGTGGTTTTCCCTGTTTTTCGTCGGTTTTCTGATGCTGATATTGGGCATTCACTGGCAAACCGCCTTTGTGTTCCTTCTTTTCACGATGGCCATTCTATTCGTCTGGTTTTTCAGAATTTCGAGAGCAATCTGGATCAATTTTAATGTAAAGTATGACCCAAGGGTTGCGGAGCAGGCAAAATAAACCTTACAAACTCCCGCTAAAAAAGAAAAGCAGGCCGTGATGTTCACGACCTGCTTTTCGTCAATTTGCGGTAATTTAAAATTACCAGCTTCTTGCCGAGCTACGCTCTCTGCGTGGCTCCGCTTTCTTAACGACAATTGTTCTGCCGTCAAGTTCTGTATCGTTAAGTTGGTGGATCGCCTCAGCAGCTTCTGTGTCGTTATCCATTTCAACAAAGCCGAAGCCTTTTGACTTACCTGTAAATTTGTCCATGATTACATTGGCGGAAGATACTTCGCCAAATTCTTCAAAGGCATCTCTAAGGTCGTCGCTTTGGGTGTCCCAACTAAGTTTTGCTACAAAAATATTCATCGAATAAAAAAATTAAAAAATAAAAAAATTAAGAACCCCAGTTATCGTAACTGATTTTCCAGCGAACCGATAGCCGAAAAGCATGCGGTGAATCGCTGTTTTAACAGAAAAGAATAAAGAATAAAGATTAACTGGAAATTTTAAGACTTGCGACCGAAAAGGAAGGAAAGAAATAAAACCTGCGGATAAACTGAATAAATTATCTTCTAAAAAAACTTTGGTTCTTGTAACCACTTCTACAAACGGGTGAGTTGCCGGAATGTTGCCTCAGGTGGTAATTATTTTAAAAATAAATGAAAATACTTTTAAAAAATAGACGGCACAATCCGTGAAGTGAGCATTTCCAGCGCCTTCAACCCCATCAGCGAGTTTCCTTTTTTATTTAAACCGGGGCCCCAAACCGCAACGCTGTAAGCTTCAGGGTGTATCGCAGCAATGCCGCCACCTACGCCACTCTTGCCGGGAAGCCCGACTTTAAAGGAAAAATCTCCGGCTTCGTCGTAAAAACCGCAGGTTTGCATCAACGCATTCAGCCGACGGGTCTGGCTATTGGTAATAAAATGCTCCCTACCGGGCGCACTGCCGTGATTTGTGTAAAAAAGGAAAGCATTCGCAAGCTCTTCACAGGTCATTTCAATGGCGCAAATGTGAAAATACAGGTCGAGCACGGTTTCCACCTCATGGTGAAGATTGCCGAAGGATTTCAAAAAATAGGCCAGCGCAAAATTGCGATAGCCGACTTTCCGCTCCGATTCTGCCACGGCCAGATTGAAATGAATAGCATCCGTTCCGGCAAAATCCCGGACCATGCTGAGCACCTCCAGCTTAGGGTTTTCAAACCCGTCCAACAGCATATCGCAAACAACGATGGCGCCCGCATTGATGAAGGGATTACGGGGAATTCCCTTTTCAAATTCCAGCTGCACCAGTGAATTAAAACGGGTGCCGGATGGCTCGACTCCCACCCGCTCCCAGACTTTATCGCCATATTTTGAAACCGCCAGTGTGAGGGAAAACACCTTGGAAATACTCTGAATGGAAAACTTTTCCTGCCAGTCTCCCAGCCCGTATTGCTCACCATTGATAAAAAGCAGGCACATTCCGAACTTGTCCGCCGGCACTTTCGCCAGCTCCGGAATGTAAGCTGCGACCCGGCCCTTGCCTCTTGCGGGTTCAATGTCGTTTAAAATAGCCTGTAAGGTTTCCTGATAATTCATGCGGCAATATAAAAATTGGCGGGTAAAAGGATGTCCGTATCCCATTCATTTTACGAACCACGTTTTGAACATATCGGCGCCATTTACTTTTTACCCTTAAACGGCAGGCGAGTCGGGTGCTGGTTTTCAGTAAAAACCTTTTCAACACGCCTCAGCGCTCTCACAAACCCGGCCAGATGCCATACACTTCAGCGCTGTCAGATACCTTTTTTCTTGAATTGAGTTTTTCTATTCCGATAGATTGAGCTTTGATGTTAAAGTTCGACTGAAGCCCTGTTCATCCCATGTAAGAACAACAATCAATCAATCAATACTATTCACCTTAAAAATCATTGATTATGTTACGTTATGCCCTCATTTTCTTCGTCATCGCCCTTATTGCAGGTATATTCGGATTTGGCGGAATTGCTGCCGGTGCAGCAGGAATAGCCAAAATCCTGTTCTGGATCTTCCTCGTTTTATTAATCGTTTCCCTCGTCCGGGGCGCATTGCAGAAAGCGTAAAAATGGTGTGTTTCTGGATTTAGGTGTGTACGTGTTTGTGAATTTTAAAGGTCGATCCTCAATCGGCTGCGGCATGTTTTACACAAAATCCGGTTTAGATCCATTAAATACCTGATGACACATTGATGGTAAAAAAGCGACCAAACCCAAGGCTGCTTCAAAAGTTCAAACCGATTTACATGGCACTTTTGAAGCAGCTTTTTTTGTATTGCCGTCAATGATTTATACCTAAAGTAGGCCGGTTTGCGAGTAGGCCAGTAGGCAAGCAGACTGATTTTCAATTGTTTAAAGTCGTCCATTTTCGCAAACCACTTTTCTTTGGGTATACTTCTTATCAGAAAAATATTTCCGGACGCTTTTATTGAAAAATTCAACCATTGCCAACCAATACAAATATGCCTAAAACCACTCACATACTGATGACTGCCGGCACGGTAGTATTGCTGGTGGTTTGTACCGCCTTTTATTATGTGGACGACTGGCTGGAAGGAAAAATCAGCTCGATCATGGCGGAAAAGGTCACCGAACCCAATCTGCTGACCTGCCAATCGCTGAAAGTGTCCGTGCTGAAAGGTATGCTGACCCTGAATAATGTTTCAGCGAAATTAATTTTGAATAAAGACAACCGGGAAATAGCCGTTGAGGTCCCCGAAATTCGGGTAAAAGGCATCAACTGGCCCCTGTTGATCGGAGCTAAAAAACTGATAATCAGTTCAGTGGAAATAGACCAGCCGAAATTTTTCATTGGTGATTTCAAAGGCGAACATCCGGCCCGGGAAGATAAAACAAGTGAGGTAAACCGGCTGAAAGCTCTACAGGTGAACGAAGCCGTCATCAGGGATGGAGAGTTTCGGACGGCAATTCCGACTGAAAAAGGCATGATGCAAATGGCCGCAGATTCCATCAATTTCGAGCTGCATGAAATTCTTTATACCAATAATAACAGGGAACAGCCCCTGGATATTCAACAGGCATCGCTGAGTTTTCAAAATTTTTCTCAGTATAACGAGCATGGTTTTCATAAAATATCCTGCCGGCAATTTCACCTGAGCAGCGAGGATAGTTTGATTGAAATAAGCCATCTTAACCTGACGCCCCGCTTCACAACCGAGGCTTTCTTCGATGATTTAACTTATAAAAAGTCAAAACTCTCACTTGAATTTCCGGATGTTAAGATAGCCGGCTGGCGATTTTCGTCCGTTTTGCAGAAACATATCGAAGCACAAAAAGTGTCGATCGACGATATGAAAATCGCCGTTTTATCAGATAAATTATTGGCTGTCGATCCTACCGCTTACAAGCCGCTTCCGCAGGAATTGCTGTTGCAGGCCCCATTTACACTGACGCTGGATACCGTGGAAGTCAAAGACAGTTGGTTGAAATACGAAAACCTGGGCATGGATCGTAACAAGCCCGGAAGGTTGGAGTTCAGCCGGTTAGAGGCACAATTCAATAATGTTACCAACGACACGGCCCGCATCCGGCAGCAACCGTTGTTGTCCATTACCGCTACGGCTAATTTACAGGAAAAACACTTTGTCGAACAGCAATTTTGGATGGATTTGAGCCACCCGGATTATGCCTTCAGCTATGCCGGCAGTACCAGTGATGTTTTATTTACCGACCTGAATGATTTTTTATCGCCCACCAATCGAATTGCTTTTGAAGCGGGTACGATCGTTCGCATGAACTATTCCGTCAACGCTGACAAAAATGTTGCGAACGGCGAACTGGAACTTGAATACACCGGCCTTGATTTCAGTTTTTTGAATAAACATCAGGAGAAAAAGAAGTTACTCAGCGAAATCGTAGATCTATTCTTTATTGACAAGGACAACCTCAAATCCGATAACAATTTTAAAATGGGCGAGGTGCATACCGAGAGAAATGTCCACCAGTCTTTTTTTAATTTCTGGTGGGAAGGAATTCAATCAGGCATCAGATCGTCCGTTTTGACCGATAAGAACATGGAGCGCATACAGAAGTACTTAAGTAAGCGTGGTAAGCATTAACTGCAGTACATTGATTTTACTGTAAGGTTTTTTTAGGAAGGTACATTTTCCACGTTCGTCATTATTCCTGATTTAACTTGTCATTTTTAGTCGTTTTTCCGGGCTTTTCCGCAAACCACTTCGCTTCGAGTATACACAAAAAAAGCCCTCCCGAATACCGGAAGGGCTCTGATAATATAGCTCAATGAGTTCTTAATTACATCATACCGCCCATGCCGCCGCCGTGAGGCATTGCAGGCATTGGAGCATCTTTCTCAGGCTTATCGTTGATCACGCACTCCGTCATCAGTACCATACCGGCGATAGAAGCTGCGTTCTCAAGGGCCACACGGGTAACCTTCGTCGGATCGATTACGCCGGCCTTCTTCAGGTCTTCGTAAACATCCGTGCGGGCATTGTAACCGAAGTCGCCTTTTCCTTCAGCAACTTTCTGGAAAACAACACTACCCTCTTCACCTGCGTTTTCAGCGATTACACGTACAGGCGCTTCGAGCGACTTGCGAACGATGTTGACACCAATGGTTTCGTCGTCGTTTTTGCCTTTCACTTTTTCCAGTGATTTGATAGCACGCACAAGCGCTACGCCACCGCCGGGTACGATACCTTCTTCGATGGCAGCACGGGTTGCGTGAAGAGCATCATCCACACGGTCTTTCTTCTCTTTCATTTCCACTTCTGTAGGTGCGCCAACGTTCAGAACGGCTACACCGCCTGCCAGTTTGGCCAAACGCTCCTGGAGTTTCTCCTTGTCGTAATCAGAAGTAGTCGTTTCGATCTGAGATTTGATCTGGTTGATGCGGGCTTTGATGTCATCATCAGAGCCGTTACCGTTAACGATCGTGGTGTTGTCTTTGTCAACAGTGATTTTCTCGCAGGTACCGAGGTGCTGCAAACTGGCATTTTCCAGTTTGTAACCTTTTTCCTCGCTGATTACAGTGGCGCCTGTCAAAATGGCAATATCTTCCAACATTGCTTTGCGGCGGTCGCCAAAACCGGGAGCTTTTACAGCAACGATCTTCAGGCCACCACGCAGACGGTTCACCACGAGCACGCCGAGTGCCTGGCTTTCAACGTCTTCAGCGATGATGAGAAGCGGACGGCCGCTGCCGGCAGCTTTTTCCAGAACCGGGAGGATTTCCTGCAGGTTGGAGATTTTTTTATCGTGGATGAGGATGTACGGATCTTCGTACTCAGTGGTCATGTTCTCCGTGTTGGTCACGAAGTAAGGAGAGAGGTAACCACGGTCGAACTGCATACCGAGTACTTCTTCCACGTAAGTGTCAGTACCTTTCGCTTCTTCAACAGTGATCACGCCGTCTTTAGACACACGCTTCATGGCATCGGCGATCAGGGTACCGATTTCCTCGTCGTTATTGGCAGAGATAGCAGCTACCTGCTTGATTTTTTCGAAATCGTCGCCGATGGTTTCAGACTGCTTCTTCAGGTCTTCGATCACCACTTTAACCGCAGAATCGATACCACGCTTCAGGTCCATTGGATTGGCGCCTGCAGCAACGTTTTTCAAACCGGCAGTAATCATTGCCTGAGCGAGAACAGTAGCGGTAGTTGTACCGTCACCTGCGAGGTCAGAAGTTTTGGAAGCAACTTCCTTCACCATCTGTGCGCCCATGTTTTCTACCGGATCTTCGAGTTCGATTTCTTTGGCAACAGAAACACCGTCTTTGGTGATCTGTGGTGCGCCGAAGCTCTTCTGGATAACTACGTTGCGGCCTTTTGGACCGAGTGTTACCTTCACTGCGTTGGCCAGGGAGTCAACGCCATGCTTAAGTTTTTCCCTGGCATCTCTATCGAATGAAATTTCTTTTGCCATAATTAGGTTGGTATTTTTTGTTTAAAAAAAATTTGAGTGAATGTGGTTCAAGGGTTAGGCTGTTTTAGCCCAGTACAACAAGAATGTCGTCTTCACGCATGATAAGGAAGTCTTCACCTTCGTAAGACAACTCCTGACCTGCATACTTTCCGTAAAGCACAATGTCACCGGTCTTTACAGTCATTTCGTTACCGTCTTTGCCAGGTCCTACGGCGACGACTTCGCCTCTTTGTGGTTTTTCCTTGGCAGTATCGGGGATGATGATGCCCCCTTTGGTCTTCTCCTCGGCGGGTGCCGGCTTCACAACAACACGGTCGTTGATAGGCTTGAAATTCATAGTAATTCTACGTTTAAGTTAATTGAATGATTGTTGAAATTTAATTGGTGATTGAGGATTGCCAATTGTTGATTGCAACCCGGCATTTCAGACTGCCGGTATAAGAAAAACAATCAACTATTAACAATGAACAATCATTGATCAACCTCCCTCATCATAGGTCGTGCCATGCCGGTAAAAGTGACGAAGTGTCACGCATTGTGGGTCGGGAATGAAAATTTTGCGGGGCCAGCTTGACAAATTGTCGGGGCGCCAACGAAAAACAGCCGGACAAGTCAGTTTGTCTTCCTGATTTGCCCGGCTGTTTTTTTATTAGTTTTTCTTGTAAAATACTATTCCCAGCCCGTAACGACAGCCAGTTTTCCATCTGAACTCAGTGCCATTCGGCTGACGTTGTAAATTCCGATGTTTTTCAAATCCACCACTTCTTTCCACTCACTGTTTTTCAGCGGATGCAGCGTGTAAAGCCGGCTGCCTTTGCCCATCAGGAGAGAGCCGTCCGACATAATGACAAAATCCTCGGAACCCGGCAGTGTGGGAGCGATTTCTTCCACGTTCAGGGTGTTTTTATCCATGGCTTTAATCACCCAGCGATCGTCCGTCAGTTTATGGACAAATACGAGCCGTCCGTTCGGTGAAGTTTGAAAACAGCGGCCAACATTGGGGCTGAGGTGTTTGGTGGATTCGTCACGGGTATCGCCGATGGAGAGATAGTTTGTGGAAGCAACGTTGAAAAGTGCAACTTTAAACCTGTCGAGCCAGTGATAGTATCCGATTCCTCTCAGGTATTTGAACACCGGTTTCCCGGCGTCTTTCCGGTCGAGCGGATACTGCCAGAGCCGCTGGGAGCGATCGGCATCCGTTTCCACCCGCACAACGGAGAAAAAGAGTTTGTCCAGGGTAGGCTTGGGCGAATACTCGGATTCTGCCGTTTTTGTCAGGCGCATTTTCTGCTTTTTCTCCAGGTCGAGCAGGTAAATGTCCGTCTGGTTTTCATTGTTCATGCCGATGGTTAGCAGCAATTCCGAATTGCTGAGAAAGGCAGGCTGGTTATTGTAGCCAAACTTGTTGAAGTTGGTCAAAAACTGCGGATTTTTGAACAGCAGGATCGAATCCCGGTACTCCAGTTCGAGCAGGTAAACGTTTGAGTTCGGTAAGGTTTGGCTGTAGGAGGCGCCTGAAAGAAACAGGCAGACAGCAAGGAGTGAACATATTCTGAACATAGTATTTGTTTTGTAAGAGATTTTACAAAGTAATAGATATTTCCTCAAAAATTGCCTTGTTCGGGCCAGTCTTGTGAAATTTCACTAAACTCAGCCCGAAATTTACCGGTCACGAAACAATCCTCATCAAAATTTCATCAATGACAAAACTTTTAGCTTCCCTCGTTCTTGTTTTTTGCTTCGCAATTTCTGCCCAAGCCCAACCCAACATCGAGTTGGTCAATTATGCCTCCGGATTCACCCGGCCCGTCGATATCACACATTGTGGCGACAATCGCCTGTTCATCGTCGAGCAACGTGGCGTCATCTGGATTCTGGATGAAAACGGCGACAAGCTCCCCGTCCCCTTTCTCAACATCGACCCCAGCGTTGGTTCCTCCGGCAACGAGCAGGGGCTGCTTGGCCTCGCTTTTCACCCCAACTACAGTAACAACGGCTACTTCTACGTCAACTACACCAAAAACAATGGCGATACACGGGTTTCCCGCTTTTCGGTGCAGCCCGGCAACCCCAATCAGGCGGACCCTGCCAGCGAATTGGTCTTGTTTGAAGTGGATCAACCTTACAGCAATCACAACGGCGGTTGCGTCAAATTCGGCCCCGACGGCTACCTCTATATCGGCCTCGGAGACGGCGGCTCCGGCGGCGACCCGCAGAACAACGGCCAAAAGCGGATGACTTTACTCGGTAAAATGCTCCGCATCGACGTGGACGGCGGCGTCCCGTATGCCATTCCGCCTGACAATCCGTTTGCTGACGACGATTTTACCTCCGATGAAATCTGGGCGCTCGGCCTTCGCAACCCCTGGCGTTTCAGCTTCGACCGCAGCACCGGCGACCTGTGGATGGGCGATGTAGGGCAGGATGCCTGGGAGGAAATTAATTTCCAACCGGCCTCCAGCGCCGGTGGTGAAAACTACGGCTGGCGCTGTTACGAAGGCAACCATGCCTACAACACCAACAACTGTGACCCCATGAGCACCATGACCTTCCCCGTCGCCGAATACGTCAACGGCGCCAGTTGTTCCGTCACCGGTGGTTTTGTTTACCGGGGCTGTAATTTCCCCGAACTCTACGGCCGCTACCTCTACACCGATTACTGCACCGGCATCATCTGGTCCATCACGCCCGACGGTAGCGGCGGCTGGGTCAATCAGCAACTGGCCGACCTCAACAACTTCCAATTTGTTTCTTTCGGTGAAAACAAAAACGGCGAGCTTTTTCTGGCGGGCCTCGGTAACGGCATCATCTACCGGGTGACCGAAACTTCCGAACTGTTTGATTATGAAGTTACAGTAACGGATGTGGTTTGCCCCTCCGACCCCGGCGGCAGTATTTCCATCACAACATCCGGCACAAACGGGCCTGTTCAATTCGATTGGAGTACAGGCGCTTCCGGCTCTCAGCTGAACGACCTGCCCGCAGGCGCCTACACCGTCACCATCACCGGCGGCAACGGATGTACTGCCACGGAGAGCATTGAAGTTGGCTCCATCATTCAATTCTCTGCCACCACTTCCAATGAAAACTGCCCCGGCGATGCCGACGGCAGCATCGTCCTCACCGTCTCCGGCAATGTCGAACCCGTTACCGCAAGCTGGAGCGATGGATCGAGCGAACTCGCCCGTACCGGGCTGAGCGCAGGTGATTACTCCGTAACAATTACCACAGACGAAGGCTGTACTTTGTCTGAAAATTTCACCATCGAAACCAACTTCGAAACACCAGCAACTCCGGTCGTTTCCGTTGACATGGACGTACAGCTCACTGCCACTGCCGGGTATGCCGCCTACCAGTGGCTGTTGAACGGAAACCCCATCCCCGGCGCCATCGGGCAGACGTACACAGCCACGGAAAGCGGCGAATACAGTGTGCTCGTTGCGAATGCGGGCGGTTGTGAGGCCACTTCTGCGCCGGTAACCGTTACAGTTTCCAGTGTTGCCAATATTCCCGGAGTAGAAACCATAAAACTAACCCCCAACCCGTTCAACCATCACCTGAAACTGGACCTGACTGCACGTCAGCCCATGCGCTTCACGATGGAAGTGAAAGATGTTCAGGGAAAAATATTTTTTGAGAAAAAATTACCGCTGCAAAGCCGCATTGAAGAAACATTCGACTTGCAAGCGTTGCCACCGGGCGTCTATTTTTTCACACTAAAAACAGCGGCCGGAGACTGGACGGAGCGGATCGTGAAAGGAAGTTTATAAGCGCATGCAGGTGATTGATGGGCTGCTTCGGCAGCATCCATCAATCACCCAGTTTTTTCAGAATGTAATTCCAGAGTTTTTCAAAAGGCAAGATTTCCATCTCCTGGATCATGCCCCGGTAGAAAAAAGGCTGTTCGATGAGCCGGTTGTAATATCGCTCGGTGCTGGATAAAGCTTCAATTTTGAAATCAGCCTTCAAAAGCTGCTGCAAAAGCCTAATGAACTGAATCATCCGGAAGTTTTCTGTCTTGTCAAGTTGTTTGGTAGCATAGCTTTTTAGCCGTTCGATTCGTTCGGTCGCCAGTTGGTAGCTGTGCTTTTCGATCAGGAAAAGTACCTGGGCAATGAGCAAGTGAATAGTGAAAACCCGCTGATCTTTAGGGTAAAGAATGGGATCATTGAGAAACCTGGACAGCTTAAAATTCTTCTTCGATTCTGCCTTCAACATCTCCGCCTGGTTGGTTCCTTCGATGAAATAATTCAGGTAAACTTCAAAGATTTTCCATTTTTCCTTGGTCTCGATGTCAAGCTTCTTGAATTTTGAATTCGACGTGGCCCGGTTGAAAATGGCCATTGCGTTGATGTAGTTATCCGTGTGAAAAGCCAGCAGGAGGTAATACTCCATGAAGACATACCAGGTAGGGCTGCCATCCGGAAATAACTGCAAACTCTTCTCGGCGTTAATTTTTCCATTTTTAAAATCCCGCAAATGGAGGTAAGCCGCCATCTTTTTCAGGTGAAAAGTGGTGAGTTTTTCCTCCTGCAAATAGTCCGGGTTATTTTCAATATACTGCTCCGCCTGGCTGCAAACCTGCAACATCGCCTGGTAATCCCGCTGAATTTCATAGCGGAAAGTCCAGACGAGATACATGTTATAGTTGACCACCGGTGAGTCGTATTCTTCGGAAAGGACCACGAGCGCATCGCAAAAGCCGAGAATTTTGTCAGCCAACTCGTTCACATCGCTCACCGAAACCTGGTAGTTCAGTACTGTGCGCTGATACAATTCCTCCGAGCGCATTTCAGCCTCCAGAATGTTTGTGTACTCCTTCATCAGCCGGTCGTATTCCTCAAAATCACTTTCATTGGCGGCTTCGGCAGCGTATCGCCGAAGAATCCGGCAGCAGTTGACAATGACATCCGCAAACTTGAATTTCTGTGCAATGCCCAGAATCTGTTTGGCGAGATATTCAGCTGTCAGGTGTGCATCGTTGGAGATCAGAATTTTCACCAGCGTCCAGTCTTTGTTGCAGGTGAAGTAAGCCCGGTCATATCCTGATGCGCCCGGCAAATTCATATCGATAAAAAACAGCGTGTTCAGAAGTCGCTTCCTGAAACGTGATTTTAGCTGCCGGTATTTATCGTGGGTAGGGCTGCACTTATAAAGGTAAGAAGCTGCATCCCGGTCGTTTTTGAATTTATTGGCGGCCAGCGCCTCATAAAATTCGCTGAACTTACTGTTCTTCGCCTCAAGAGTAGAGCTGTCAAAAATTTCAATTTTACGAACCTTTTTCTTCGTAACTATCTTCGAAACTTCAATCAGGTTTTTCATGCTTTCTCGTTAGTAGTTTAGTATCGTAAGCTATGTTTATTCCACCCCGAAGCCTTTGATCCGGGCTTTTGATGATGAAACTTAACTGTAGCAAGAACTATTCCTTTTATAAAAAAACCATGTCACAGGTGAGGTATAAAAATTAAGTCCCGGCAACGACATCCATGTCGCCGGGACTTAATTTACAGCCGCAAAGCCGGTTTATTTTTAAAAAATAACCAGCTTTCGGGTCTCTTGCGCTCCATTTACCCGCAGGTTAACGAGGTAAATGCCAGGCATGAGATTCAGATTTAATGTCACAGTATGACGGCCTGCCTGCCTCCACTCGCTGATTGGTTCCGTCATTTGCCGGCCCTGCATGTCTGAAATATTCATTTGCACCGGAGCGCTGTTTTCAAGATCAAAAGCCACCTGAAATTCTCCCGAAGTTGGATTTGGAGAAAGCGTCCACTCGAAAGGTAGGCGCTGCACCTCGCCAGCATCCGTGTATTGCTCTGGTTTTACAATCCTGACATCCGTGTAAAGCCTGTATTCGCCCGGCTGAAAATTGATCGCAGCAGAGGTGTTTGAAACATTGATGCTGTCGCCGGTAAAATACTCATACCACCAGCCGGTGTGCTGGAAATTGGGGGTCACATTCGCACTCTGCACGCCAAAATTACCAAGCACTGCAACATCCATCGTTGCGTGATTCAAGTGAATCGTCTTTTGAAAACCACTCACATTTAACTGGAAATCAGTTGTTTGAAATGCCTCAAAGTTGTTGCGGAGATAAAGCAGCGAACTCACCGAATTATAAACATCCAGTCGTTCAGGATTAAAGGTGTAATCCCAGCGGATGGGTTTGGGATCAAGGCGGCAGTTGCTGTTGACAGTTCCGTTCGTACAATAGTTGATGGAATAATCGTAGCCCAGTTCACCGAATTGCCAGAGCATTTTCGGTCCCGGAATCGTGTAGAAAAAAGTATTCGCAAGCTCCACCCGATCGAGGGCAGTGGACAGGTTTTTCACGCTGTAATTCCCGCTCGAATTGCCGTACTGCAAATTTTTATACATCATCCGCTCCTCGTCGTGGCTTTCCATGTATACAATGAGGTTCGGGTCATTCCAGCCTCTGTTTTTGTAAGATGCTCCGCTCAGGTTGGAGTTGTAGCTCATGGCAGCTTCCTTGTAAGCATCGTGCACGCCACCGGCCCAAAGCATCATGCCGTAATTTGCCAATTCTTTTTCCTCGCTGTTGTCTGCGAAATGCTCAAGAATGACATAAGCGCCGGGACTTGTATCCCAGATAGCATCGGCGTAGGTTTTCAAAACGGCAATCCGGTTGGCATCGTAAGCACCCCAGGCGCCCACGTTTCCGATGGTAACTTTTTGGGTAAAACCTTTTGACAAATCGAACCGGAAACCGTCCACTTTATACTCCGTCAGCCAGTGGTTCAGGGTTTTGATGACGTAATCTTGGGTCGGCTGACTTTCATGATTAAAGTCAAAAAACACATTAAAATCGTGGGTTGGCTGCTGA
Source organism: Bacteroidota bacterium (assembly GCA_030147525.1). Lineage (GTDB taxonomy): Bacteria > Bacteroidota > Bacteroidia > Chitinophagales > Saprospiraceae > UBA6168. Next base: position 94,782 of record JASBVF010000053.1, on the reverse strand, counting down.
TTCAACCAGGGGTTATTGGCCGCAGGGCGGAAGTTCACGTCATCCCAGTACAGCAGGCACAGCGGATTTTTTTCGTGCGCATGGTTGAAAACCACATCAACGATCACCGCAATTCCCCGCTCATGACAGGCATCCACCACGGCTTTGAATGCTTCCGGCGTGCCGTAGTTTTTATCCAAAGCATAATGATAGGTCGGATTATAGCCCCAGCTTTGGTTTCCGTCAAACTCGTTAACCGGCATGAACTGAATCGCCGTCACGCCAAGTCTTTCAAAATAATCCAGTGAGTCGAGCAGGGTCTGGTAATTCTGCGTGGACAAAAAATCTCGCATCAGCAACTCGTACACGACCAGGTTGCCCTGCTCCGGCCGCTGAAAATTGTTCACCTGCCAGGGATAAGCCGGCGCACCGGGTTGCATCAATGACACAATGCCATTGGTCTTGCCGGTCGGGTACGGAGGCATATTGGGAAACGTACTTGCAGGAATCCAGCCGTCGTGCGCAGGGTCAAGGATCAAATTACTGTAGGGATCGCCGGTGCGGATGGTGCCATCTACCACATACTGAAATGCATAAAATTCGCCCGGCGTCAATCCGCCGAACTCAATCCACCAGGTCGTGCCATCGGTGGTGCGTTTTAATTGAAAATCATCGCTGAATTGCCAGTCGTTGAAGTCGCCGATGAGGTAAACATTTTGCTTGCCTGGGGCGTAGAGCGCCAGCAAAACTTCCGTATCGCTGAGGTAATTGATGCCCAGATCAGCGCCCGGCGGCAAATCCTGTACGACTGTAGGAGCAGGAACGACGTAGGTAAAAGTTTGCGTAACCTGCTGCGTGCCGTTGTCAGCCACGAATTCGACGAGGTGCGTGCCTCCTGTTGTCACGGTTATGGTCGCATTCAGCTCGGTGCCAAATGTTGTGGTAACCAGATTGCCATTGTCAAACAATGACAGATTGGCCTCCTGAGATGCAACACCTTTCACCTCGATCATTTCACCCATCGAAACAAAAATGGACGGCGATGCGGGCGATTGGAGAAAGGCCGACAGGTCGGTGTTGTCCGGATAAACGTCATAAAAAATATCTGATCCTCCGGTATCCTTCCCTTCCAGCGAGCCATTCGCATTGCGGAAAACGAAAGCCAGCTTCAGAATTTCTTCGGTGGGGTTGGTCACATTGTAGCGCTCCCGGATGGAAGGCTGGATGTTATAACTGTAAACATCCGGCTGGCCTGGCACAGGAGTCATTTTCCAGTCGGCATTGGCCACGCCCCATTGCGTGAACACGTACTTCCAGTCGCTGGAAGAAGAACTGTTCGAGGTGATCAGCCCCGTGTGGAGGTAAACATCACAGTTGCAGCCGGCCAGCCCGCCTGTTCCCTGAGTAGCATCGAAGTAAACAGTTACCGGCTCACTGGCAGTGGGAAACGCCGGGATTGTCCAGACAACCTGGCCCAGTGAAACATTTTGAAAAAAGAAAAAAGAAAAAAGAACGTAGATGATGGATCGCATGAATGATCATGTTTTTGGTTAAAAATGGAAATTTTGATAAATACAAAAGTAAGAAGGAAGCTCTCAAATCCACCCCCAGATTTTTGTATTTGTAAAGTTGTGACCTGCCGCTGACTTTGTTGAACCGCAAGGCCTGTCAACAAAAAAGGCTGCCCGTGGAAGACAGCCTTTTTTGTTCGAATTCTTCAAGTTTATTTGAAGGGATCCGAATACCGTTCGTGCAGCAGACTTTCCCTGTCGGTCAGCGTATGCAGGAAAGCTACCAGTGCACTTTTTTGCTCCTCGTTCAGGTTGAGGTGCTTGACCTGGTTACCCACTTTCAGGTTTTGATGAAGGTTATGGTGGTTTTGAACGCCCGTAGAATAATGCTCGACCACTTCTTCCAGTGTGGAAAAGCGTCCGTCATGCATGTAAGGCGCAGTGACAGCCACATTGCGAAGCATGGGCACCTTGAACACTCCGATATCTCTGGTCTTGCCGCTGATGCCTCCTACTCCCGGGTCATCATACTCCATATCAAGACCATTATTGGCTACCGTGACGACGGTCGAGAAGCCTGCTCCAAGGTTGTGGCAGTTCTCGCAGTGTATTTTAAACAAATTTTTACCCATATTTTCCTGGCTCGTGAAGCCGTTAAAATTAGCATTCTCATTTTGGCCGGCCATTAATTCCCGATCATATTTTGTGTCAAAACATCCGATTGAATTGACGAATGCCTCGATAGCAGTCAGCACCTGATCTTCCTTTGAAAGGAATGCGCTGTTGGGAAATGCTTTTTTGAAAAGCACATTGTAGTAGTCTTTTTGTTGCACTTTATCTGCGAGATCTGAAATGTGCTCGAGACCCATTTCCACCGGGTTCAACAACGATTGCCGGCTTTGCTCGACCACCGAGCCTGCCCGCTCATCCCAGAACATGCGGGAGCCACCGCCGAAACCGTAGTAACCGTTAAAACTCGGGAAGGAGCCCAGCCCCAACGAATTCCGGTCAGTCCGATCCGTCGTAACTCCCTGACTGAACCGGTCGCCGTCAGCGAAGGCCTGCTCGGGCTGATGACAGGAAGCGCAGGAAATTTGCCCGTTGGCAGACAGACTTTTGTCGTAAAAAATAACCCGGCCAAGGGTTGCCTGATGGTTATTTGCAAAAACCGGAAAGCCGCCCAGGTGCCTGGGTAAATTCAGTGTGTATTCATTCACCTCCGCCGGCAGGTCGAGCGACCTTTGAAGAATTGCGAGCTCTTCATCTGTGTAGTTTTTGACAACGGCATCGACTTCGTCTCTGATACAGGATGAAATGGAAAGGGTAATAATGGCAAATAACAGGGTAATGTTTGTTTTCATAATTGTCGTGTTATGTTTTAAACAGGGGGAAAAATTTGCGCCTAAAAATACCAGACCTCAGACAAAAATTCCAAAACTGCTCGCAGTTTAACATATAATATACTGTTAAATTTCTCCTGCAACCTGAATTCTTCTCAAAAATTGGGCTTTTCAAAACGGTAAAAATGAAATTTACCCCTTTCAAATTCAGAACTCACTGCCTGCATCGAAGCGGTCGCCTTTGAAAGTATCGATTTCACGGCGCTCCCGTTTGGTTGGGCGACCAGCGCCACGCTCCCGTTTCTCAACGCCGGATTTACCCACGAACCAGTCGGCGTATTTGTTCAATTCTTCCTGCGGCGTCAGGTTTTCATAACACTCCACGGCCAGGGGTGCGCCTACCCTTTTTTCAATCAGTTTTTTCACTAAAAACTCAAGATTGAAACCATCCTTCCGAACATACACAATCTCGCCCACAGTCACTCCGTCGGATGGTTTCGCAACGGTCTCTCCAATCCGCACTTTACCGGACTTACAGGCGTCGGAGGCCAGCGTTCTTGATTTAAAAATACGGACGCTCCAGAGCCATTTGTCGATTCTTACTTTTTCCATAAAATTACTTCGGGTACTGCAAATTCATAGCCTCCAGCGTTTCGCAGACTTTCTTCGCAATGATGTAATCCCGGTACCAGCGCACATCTACCGGAACGACATCCCACGGAATTTCACTTTTGTTGATGGCGTATTCGTAGCAACGCATGTATTCGTCCCAATGTTTGCGCTGTTCCCAATCGCCGTCGTTGTGCTTCCAGCGTTTGTCCGCCTCGTCGATACGCTCTTGCAGTTCTTTTTCCTGCTGTTCGTAGGAAATGTGCAGGTAAAATTTCAGGATAGTTGTATTGTTGTCAAAAACAAGCAGGTTTTCGAAAGCATTGATAGCATCCATGCGCTTTTGAACCCGATCTTCATCGATCCACTTGTGCACCCGCTGGATGAGAATATCTTCGTAGTGCGAGCGGTTGAAAATTTTAATATCGCCTTTCGAGGGTGCCTGCTGGTGCACCCGCCAAAGGAAATCATGGCCAAACTCGATCTCGGTAGGTTTTTTAAAAGCGTAAACACTCAGGTTGAAGTGGGTGCAATCCTTGAAAACATTTTTCACGGCTCCATCTTTGCCGCTGCCGTCCATGCCTTGCAGGATGATCAGCAGGGAATGCTTCTGTTCTGCCCGAAGAATTTCATTCAGGTCGCCAATACGCTCCTGATAATCGTCGGTGAGTTTTTTGATTTTTTTCTCGTCCACGTCAGCCGGCGGACGGGTGGCAATGTCTGACAGTTTGACCATGCTTGAAATATTATGTTGAGATAGTTGAGTGGGTAGAGATGGTTGAGGCCCAACCATCTCTACCCACTCAGCTCGTTTTTTAATCCAAAGGCATAAATGCCCAAAGCACCAGGTACACCAAAATACCCGGAAATGCAGCGCTCAGTACCGAAACTAAAATATACAGCAGCCGCATGTTGGTCGGGTTCCAGCCGAAGTATTCCGCCAGCCCGCCACATACGCCGCCCAGCATTTTGTGAGTTCTTGACCGTGTTAACCTTGATTTTGTTGCCATGATATTATTTTTTGGTGGACGGTAGACGGTGCCTACTGCTTACTCGCCTAGTCGCCTACTATTTCTCTCATGTTCTTTCATCATTTTCCGGATGATGCTTTTCACCTGAACGGAAAAATCTTTATTCAAAATCCAGTGGCCGTACTGCGGTTCCTGGTCAAACACCTTGAAAACGGGTACGCCATTGTATTTTCCAAAATTAAACACAACCTCGCCTTTTTCATTGTATTTCAGGCGATTAGTCACATCGATGGTGCCGGTATCCTGCGTAAAATCATGGAGCACCTGCACATCGGGAACGATGGGGGTTGGCGTTACATTGCCGTCATCATCTTTGTGATCGACGCCCTCGTACATCTTCAACTGGCCATGAAACACATCTACCGTCGCACGTACATCCGCCATGGCGTCGTGTGCGTCTTCGAATTCTTTCTGACAGTAAAACCGCAAAGCAGCCTTCAGGTTTCGGGGCTCCATTTTATAAAAAATCCGTTGAACATCCACGAACCGGCGTTTTTCAACATCAAAATCCAGCCCTACCCGTGCAAATTCTTCCATCAACAACGGCACGTCGAATCGGCTGATATTGTAGCCAGCCAGGTCTGCGTCGCCAAAAAAGTCGAACAACTGTTGAGCTACTTGCGCAAAAACCGGCTTGTTTGAAACATCCTTCGGGGTAATGCCGTGAACGCCCATCGCCTCTTCAGATATCGGAATACCGGGATTGATGAGCATTTCCAACTCTTCCGGCTCTCTGCCGTCTTTGAAATATTTGATAATCCCGATCTGAAGTATGCGGTCACGCATGACGTTCAGGCCGGTGGCTTCAATGTCGAAAAAGCAGAGGTCTCTTTTTAAATTCATCTTCATTGATTTTTTGTGATTTATTGAATGAAAAATTGCTCAACGCCCGGCGTATATTTCACCTGTAAGTTACCTTCATCGTCACTGTAAATGAACAGCGCCTCAATGTCTTTCAACTGGCTCGCCAGCGTGTAGGCTTTGTCGAGTCCCAGCACCATGAACCCGGTTGCCAATGCGTCAGGTGTCAGGCAATCCTTGCCGAATACCGAAGCGCTCAGCAACGTACTTTTTTCAGGGAAACCACTAACCGGGCTGATGAAATGGCTGTACTTCTGACCGTCCACCTCGTAGAAGTTGCGATAGTTGCCGGAAGTGGAAACGGACAGGTTTTCCAGCTTGATGACCCTGGTAAAATCCGTAAGGTCCGCCTCAGGTCTCGGGGTGTTGATGCCGATGGTCCACCACTCACCCTTTGGATTTTTGCCTTTCGTCCGGCATTCGCCGCCGATATCGACGAGGTAGTTTTCAATACCGTATAAGTCGAGGAGTTCGGCTATCACATCGATGCCGTAGCCCTGTCCTGTGCCGCCAAAATCGAGCTGCACGCCCGGCGAATCTTTTTTCAAAACCGCAAATCCATTGCGGTCGATCATTTTTATTTTATCAAAACCGACGTACTGCAACAGCGAATCCACCTTGAGGCTGTCCACTTTTTCCACCGCCTCATGCGGTGTGTAGCCAAAACCCCAGTAATTCACCAACGGCATGATGGTAGGATCGAAAGCCTGCCGGGTACGCTGATGGGCAACTTTGGCAGCGAGGAAATTGGCATAAAAATGACAATTTTTCACCCTGCCGCACAGACTTTTGTTGGCGACGCAATCCGCATAATCAGCGAAAGACACCCCCAGCTCGAATAAACTGTCAGCTTTGTTAAACTGCGAGATCGTAGAAGTGGGGATGTAGGTTGAAATTTCATCATTCACCACTTTCAGCAGTGAATCAATTGGCTCCAGCAGGTCCCGTTGCTGAGGGTCAAGATAGGTCACCTTGTAGTATGTGCCCATTGTTTTGCCTTCGGCAACGAGGTAGGCAGGTTCCTTTTCCGACGAACAGGCTGCGAGGGTCAGAAGGAAAAAAGCAAACAGCGAAAGGTTTTTCATAAAATTTAAGGTTTTCTCAATTGTGCATCCACTGAATACCAACCCGGCCCCGCCAATCCAATAGCCGTGTAAGCCATCAGAAACATCAGCGCCGATTCGATTCTTTTGAAAGGATCATCGCTGTGAATGATAAAGGCAGCTACCAGCATGGTAATTACCAAAGGAATTACGGCCCAGCGGGTAAATAATCCAATGGCCACCAGGGCAGCGCAGAGCACCTCGGCAAAAGTAGTCAGGCCCAGCGAAGCCGTAACGCCGACACCCAGCGGATCGGCGAATTTAATGGGTTCCTCTGCAAAAAACTTCATTAGTTTTCCCCACCCGTGATTGACGAGCATGAGGCCGCCAAAAGTCAGGCGAAGGAGCAGCAAAGCAATGTCAGTAGTTTTTGATTGAAGCATGATGTTTGGTGTTTTCTGTGCCAAATGAGTGGTTGGCGCCAATTTTCAAAGCGCCAAAAGTAAACAACCTTGACCGGAAGCGGGCAGCCAAATTTAATTTTTCAGCTCGCTGATCCAGGTACCGTCCAGGCGGGTGTAGCCCGTCTTTTCTCCGTTTTCGAGCAGATATCGGTCGCCATCCATCAATTCGATGCGGTCATAAAGCGGCGGGATGATTTCGTTGCCACTGTCGTCGATGATGCCAAAAAGCATGTTTTGCCGCACGGAAAAAGTATCGTCGGGCAGGCGGTTGAGGAAAGGATATTTGGCCGGAATGACGAATAACCCATTGCGATTGAGAACACCCCAGCGGTAGGTGTTTCGCACCATTGCAACCCCGGCGCTGAAGGGTTCGATTTTTTCAAAAAAGCGATTGAATATATTTTCGCCACGCAGGTTGGCGTAGTAAAATTCCAGTTTGCGGCGGCCAGCCATCTCCCCTTCCGGCGTCCACATGCCGAAAATACCCTCGCCGTAGAATTGAAAAACGCCGGTATCGCCAAAAGCAAACCGCTCGCCTTTCGTGTTGATCACCATTTTGCTACCTGGGTCGAAATGGCTGACTTGCACCTCTGCCAACCCCCAGCTGAAGGGTTTAACGATGTCAAATTTTCCCGGAAAGGCCAGTTGCCCGAGTGTGTCGTAAAATTGCCAGGCACTCGCAAACCGGCCACGCACATGCACCAGGCCACCCGACACCCGCCCCACCCTTTCAAACTCCAATGGCAGTACTTCCCTGCCCTGCCGGTCGATGAGCCCGGCGTTTTTACCATCGGATACGACAGCGAAACCTTCGTAAAAATCATCGATGTCAGTATATTTTAGAGGAGTGAGCACTTTCCCGTCGGCCCGCAGGAGACAGCTTTTTTGGTTAAATTTCTCCCAGGCTACGGCCACGCCCAGCTCGTTGAATCCGGCAATGCGCTCAAAGCGGTCCGGTACTAAGATCCAGCGTCCGAGCGTATCCACCAGACCGGTTTTCCGGCGCTGTACAGCACGGGCCACGCCTCGCTGAAAATCAAAGGCCATCGTAAATTTTGGCTCGATTGCAATTTTGCCGCTTCGGTCCAGGTAACCGTAAAGTCCTTCCGATTTGAACCAGCAGCGTGCTTCATGGAAGCTGCCCAATGCCGTCACATGGTCGTAGTCGACCGGTGCCGGGCTGCCATCTTTCAGGATGAAAAACCAGCGGCTGCCTTGCCTGACAGCGGCCCGACCTTCTGAAAAATCCCTGGCTTCGTCGAACCTGCATGGCATGGCCAGCTGTCCTGTTTCATCCACAAAACCCCAAAGCGAATCACATTGCACCCGGCACAAACCTTCCGAAAATTCTCCCTGCCGCCGGTAGGAGGAAGTCACCTGCTGCCGGCCTTTTTTATCAAAAAACAACACTTCGCCACCCTGAACTCCCACCCGCCAACGCCCGAAAAAGCGGGAAACCGTCCGGTATTTGAAATCCAACACCGTTCTGCCGTGGTCATCAATGACGCCGGAGTAGCCGCCCCTGTAATTGATGGCCAGCCCATCATTAAAGTCGTTTGCAAACTCGTATTGCGGCTCAATAACAACCCTGCCGAGGGTGTCGAGGTAGCCCCATTGCGGCGGCAAACCGTCGAGGGAATCGACAACGATGATTTTGTTGGAACGTTGGGGAAGCTCCTGCGGCGAAGTGATGCCGAATTTTTTCACAAAAGGAAAAACCTTCATCACGCCATGAGCTTCGCCGGGCTCGTCAGCTACAGCGAGGCGGCCCCGTTGGCAAAAGCGGGCTTTACCTTCGTGAAACTCCCCGATCCAGACAGCCCGGAATGGCTGCCCATCTTTTTTCAACTCCCTGCCCTGACTGTCCATCAGTCCCATCCGGCCGTTTTCATCTATAAAAGCGGCCAACGGAAAGCCTTGGTCAAAATCTTCGCCACGCAGACCGAGGTGCTCAAATCCGGAGATAAACTTTCCCGCAGGATGATGGAACAATGCCATGCGGCAGAGCGTATCCACCGGCAGCACCGGCAGCAGGGCAGGACATTGAATGACCGGCCGCTCAGCAGCGAAGACGATGCTCGACGCAATGCTCCCCATGTGAAATACGCCACGATACACCGGCGCCGAAACCGGCCGAAAGCCCCCTTCGGTGCTGAAGAGAGCATACAATTTAAGCTGAGAATCCCGGCGCCACTGCCAGGGGGTGTTTTCAATAAAAGTAAAAGGTGAAAGTATGTCGTCCGCCAGCCCGAGCACCGTGCGGGTGGAAGTGACAGGCTGAGCTTCGGTATAAATTTTCTGGTCGCCAAAACCGATGCGCAGGGTGCGTACATTTTCAGCCTCAGCGACGATGCCGATTTGGCCGTCAGGCTGCAATTTGAAAAGGGTCAGTTTACCGTCGTCCCAGGCTTTGATGATGGAATCCTGGCGGCTGAGGCGGTCAAAATAGCAGGGAATGACTTCCTGAAACCCGCTGTCGATCAGGCCGAGCAGCTGATCTTTTTTCACCATGGCAATGCCGCCCTCGAACCGGCCGATGGAATCATAATTGCAGGGCAGCACCAGCTCATTACGAAGCGAAAGTAAACCCCACAACGTACGCCGGACCAGCAGCAGGGTGTCGCTGTAGCGTTCGATTTCGCTGTAAACCGGCGGCACGACCGTATTGGCGAGGCTGTCGAGCAATCCGGTCGTGAAACGCAGATGGAACCGAACGAAATGTTCGTCCAGCGCCGTAACCTGCTCCACATTTTCAGGCAGGGAAAGGGTATCCTGACGACTTTGCAGAAAAACAGTAAGCCGTCCATCTTTGCCCAACAGGCCGGTGAGGTGCTTGTTTAACGGAAAAATCGCCGTCCAGACCGGGTCAAAAATTTTTCTGCCGCCGGCATCCCACGCCTCCCAGTAGCTGCTTTCGGGGGCGATGCCCGCAAAAAAATCGTCGTTGCAGGCCATTATTTCCGTGAACCGTTCGGGCAGCATTTCTTCGAAGCGATGATTCACCAGCCACCAGTGCCCGCCTTGCCTGTTTTTTATTTTAAAATACCCCTCCCCCACGTCAAACCAGCCAATTTCAAAAAAATCAACGGGTAAAATCTCCCGTCCATCGCCTCGACATACGCCCCAATGTTCTCCTTTTTTTACTTTAAAAAAATGCGGACTCAGCAGCACCACATCGTCGAAGTGCCGCTGCAAAACCTGCTCTCCGGCCCTGTTGACGATGGTGAAAAGCGAATCGGCGGCTACCGCAAACAGGCTGTCATTCAGCGGCCGGATGTGTCGCCAGGCGGGCGCCAGCACCTTCCGCAGATGTGTGTCGATCAGCCCCAGCTTGCCTTCCGCCTCCACCAATCTGAACCCTGAATTTTTCTCCGCCAGTGCTGTTCCGCTCCACGGCAGGTAGCGGTCTGCCACAGCATCGTATTTTGGCTCCACGACGACCTTGCCGCTGCCGGTGATGTAGCCCCAACGGTGGTTTTCCCGAATGGGATACACGTAGTTGGGTTGCGCAGAAAGTTGAAGGGAAAAAAGGAAGATGAAAAAAAGGATGAAGCGCATGGATTTTTCCGGTTGAAGGTTGGGTGGTTTTGTGGTTTGAGGATTGCCGGCCATCAAACCACAAAACCTGAAAACCATCTGTCAAAGCGCTAAATCAGAAATTCGCTGCTGCACTTCCGCTACTGATTCGACCGGCTTGTCGTCCAGTTTCATTTTGAAAACATACTCCTGCCCGGCGGATTTGCGAAGTGCCGGCATTTGTGAACGGAAGTCAGCATGTGAAAAAACGGCCAGTTGATTGCCCGGCAACACAGCGACGAGCTGATTGTCAGCATCCGGGTCTACCCGAAACTTATTCCAGTCCCGGTGAGGGTATTTCACTACCATCCTGCCTTCGCCGGTGATCAGGAACACGGAAATCGAGGTCAGCAGATTTTTAGGAATATCGGTTCCAAAATCAAAATGGGCGAGGATGGGGATGTTGCCGTTGTCTTTTGTTAAAATATCATAGTTGTAGATGCCAAAGCCATCGATCTGGAAGCTGCGTACGAACTCAGCCTGTGCGGATTTGTAGTTGCGTTTTTCATCCAGATCCATCACTTTCGATTGGTACTCCCGGAGTTTTACCTGGTATTCGGCCCGAGCCTTGGCGAAGTCCTTTTCCTGAAGGCAAGCCGCCACGAGCGTGCTGAAATTTTTGGAATCATTGGAAAGGCTGAGGCGGTAAATATTGGCTTCTCCGGTGGCTTCGATGTTGACAGCATCCCACTCGGTGTTGTAAATCCAGTCAATATTTTCTTCTTTCACCAGCTGCCAGATGACGCCCTGTTTGTCCCGCAGTTCAGGAAATTTTTGATAATTCAACTCCAGGTCAATTTTGGTTTTTGCAGGATTGTAAGCGACCGGGGCAACCGGTTTTTTCAGAGAAGGATTGGCAGCGGCGGGGGATTTGGTGGCGGCAGGGTTGGGAACGGGTGTTGAAACACCGAGGTTGTCCCAGTTACCTTTTTCAGGGTCGAACTTCCAGAAATCATAGTCCCCGCCAACCTGCGAAACGAGGTTTACCGTCAGCGATTTATCCGGAGCGACGAATACCCGTTCGCCATTGCTTGAACCTTTTATCTCGTACATGCCTGCGGTTTGCATCCAGTTTTCTCCACCCTGCCCGTCGAGAACTTTCATGGGCACGCCGGAAGTCAGAATCTCTGCGGCGTTGTGAAATTCCCTGAATTGGATATCCACCGGACCGGTGACAGGTCTCCCGGTTTTATCGACAAATGCATGCGCCGGGATGTCGATGGAAGAGCCTGACGGGAGGTTCAGCGTCTGGGCTTCCTGGTTTTTTATGGTTAAAATATTGAAGCCGACCTCAATGTTGGCGAGTGGTTCCTCAATGGATAATTTGACCGGTCGGGCTGAGGCTTCGGTATCTTTTTCATCAACGCTGACGGTGCCATTGTTGCCGGTGCAGGCTTGAAACAGCACCGCCGCAGAACAAATTGCAGCAAGGTAAAACAGATTCAATTGGCGCATAACGAGTGGGTTTTGATGGATGAAAAATGAAAGGTAAAAAAATGAGGCTGAGCGTGTTTCGTTTTCAAAGAATATAATGGTTATGCAGCAAAAAGTAACAGCAAGTAAGGCGTTTTATACTCAAAGAAGGTGGGAAGACGAGTTAGCTGGCAGATACAAATAGCTGATTCTCAATTTTTTAAATCCGGATATTTTTAAAAACCACTTTTCTTCATGTAAAACACAAACAGAAAGACTACTGCACTGAAAAGGTAGGAAATGACCTGTTTCCTGATGTTCCTGGCTGACATTTATGGCTTTGTAGCTGCACCCTATTCCCTGAAGGGAGGGCCATTTTGGGATGCTCACCGATACGTGAAGAGCTTGATTCCTGTTACGGCGCTTTAGTATTTAGGTCAGCTTAAGCTTATCACATTGGGAAAATGGTATCCATCAAGCCGTCATTCGCCAGGCTTGATGGATACGTTTCAGAAATAGAAAATTATTTGGCATTTTTATCGTCCAGCAGGCCTTCGCTGGTAGCTTTCTCGGTGGCGCCATGAAGCTGCACCGGCTTTTGTTTTTTGCGCAGGCGCATATTTAAAAACTCCACCAAAAGCGAGAATGCAATGGCAAAATAGAGGTAGCCTTTTGGCACAGCGCCGACTTCTGAGCCAGCAATTTTCAGGTGGCCCAGGTGAGCCCCCTCGGCGATGAGCATGAAGCCGATTAGTATCAGAAACGCAAGCCCCAGCATTTGAATCGTCGGGTGTTTGTTGACGAACCGGCCCACCGGCACAGCGAACAGCATCATGATCAAAACCGAGGCTACCACGGCAAAAACCATGATCGCCAAGGCACCTTGCAAACCCGTCGTCATCCCCACAGCGGTAAGGATGGAGTCGAAAGAGAAGACGATGTTGATGATGGTGATTTGGACGATGACGCTTTGAAGCGTGGCATACTTCTTACCGCCGGTTTTTTCATCGATCTGGACGCCGCCTTCCAGCTTATGGTGTATTTCAGTGGTACTTTTGTAGAGCAGAAAAATACCGCCCGCAATGAGGATCAGGCTTTGGCCGGAAAACGCCGCATCGATGTAAGACCCGTGAAACTCAATCCAGGGATCGCTCATTGCAATGAGGACCGAAATACCGAACAAAAGCACGATCCGAAGCACCATCGCCAATATCAGACCAACGTTTGTGGCTTTCTTTTGCTGATGCTCCGGCAACTTATTGGAAGCAATGGAAATAAAGATGATGTTGTCAATCCCAAGGACGATCTCAAGAAAAGTAAGTGTTATAAGTGCCATCCATACATCCGGGCTGGCTAAGTTCGGCATGACGAGTTCCATAATGATTCTAAAATTGAAGTTGGTCAAAAAATGAATTAATTGAAAATCGTCGCAAGTTTACGAAAAAGAGATTTTTCAATTTGCGACAAAATCCACGACCCGTTCAATCACATCAGGATGCTTCATCAATTTGTAGTGGCCATAGCCCTGTGTCACCAGCATGCTGGCGTGGTCGTATTTTTCAAAAATAGCCTCCGCCGAGTCGAAAGGCACAGATAGGTCGAATTTATCATGCACCACGAGTACTTCCCGGACGTGCACATTTTCGAGCGCATTGAGCAAATCCGTCTGATCGAAGGAAAGACCGTTAACTTTTTTTCGCATCATATTTCGGAAAACCTCCCTTGCTCTGGGTGGCAGTTTGATCAAATCCATGTAATCGGCCACCACCTTGCGGGTGCTTGCAGGCACACCGATTAACACCAGTTTTTCTATCTCAATGGAGTTGTCGAGGTGCGCCAGAGCGTAGGTGCTCGTCGCCCCCCCGAAGGAATGCGTGATGATGCCATGCACAAGCCCCACCTGATTAATGACAGCCCGCACGGCGCCGGCGAATTCGGGCAGGTTTGTATGCTTCCCACCTGAGTTGCCGTGCGCCGGACCATCCATCGCTACCACCCGGTAGCCTGCTTCCACCAGCCCCGGCACGAAAGTACGCATGGCCGTACCCCTCGACTCCCATCCGTGAACGAGCAGGACAGTTTTTTCACCCCTCCCCCACTCGTAGCATTTCAGGATGATTTTTCCGTATAAAACCTCGAACAGACGGGCACTCTCGATGATCTCGTCGGAGTAGCGATGCATAGCCCGCACCCTTGGTTTGGTGAAAAGATAGTAGGCAGCCTTGGCGGCAATTCGTGGAAAAACACGGCCCAGGCTGGCGAAAGCCCAGGGAATGAGTTTCAGGTAAAACGGAAATTCTTTTTTCCGTTCCGGCAACGTTTCCAATTGGAAAGCGGGTAGTACTTCGATGTTTTTGATAGCTGTCATTTTTACGGGTGATTTTAAAAGTGAATTGTTTTCAAAATATACTTTTTGGTATTTTCAAATTCTCAAGTCATCGATCATCGCCAACAGTTGCCTCGACATTACCTCAAAGGGTTGCGGGCTGCGCTGCACCCGTGCGAGCATGATGCCGCCTTCGAGATTGCCGATGAAAAGCGTGGCAAAGTCTTCCAGGTTCACACCTGGCTTTACTTCACCATTTTCGATGCCTTTTTCCAGGGTACGGATGATACGGCGCTTCCAGTCATCGAGAGCTGCCAGTACTTTTTTTCGTAAAACTGGGTGCGCATCATCCGATTCAATGGCCGTATTCTGAATAGGGCAGCCACCTTCCACCGGCGGACTCAGGACACGCTCCCGATAAAAGTAAACGACAGCTTTCAGCTTGTCGAGCGAGTTTTCGATGACGCCCGTCCGTTCGCCGACAGCAGCATAAACCCGGCTGACAGCGTGATCGAAAGCAGCGACGGCAATTTCTTCCTTGATGCCTTTTTTGTCGAGGCCGTCCCGTTTGAAATTGCCATAGATGCCGCCTTTGGTCAGGCCCGTAGCATCCATGATGTCTTGCAGGGTGGTGCCATTGTAGCCTTTTTGATTAAAAAGGTCCGCCGCTTTATCGATGATGAACTGCCGTGTTTTTTCCGATTTTGTCATGCTGTTACAGGATGGTTTTTGCTGTTAAAACTGAAACTCGGAGCAAAAATATACCTTTTAGTATATTTTTCAAATAGTAGCCACTTTTTCGCTGTATTTTCCAAGTTAACTTACTTTTGCCTTCGCTATGGCCAAACTCATCAAAATACACCTGCTCACCGGCGCCAACCTCGGCGACCGCTTCGGCACACTGCTCGAAGCCAACCGGCTCATTGAAGAAAAAATCGGGCACATTGAAAAAACTTCCAGCTTTTATGAAACGGAAGCCTGGGGTAACGTCGATCAGCCCGCTTACCTCAATCAGGCACTTGAAGTAGCGACGGCGCTCCCACCCGGAGCAATTCTTTCCGCAATATTTGAAATAGAAGAACATCTGGGAAGGGTGCGCCGCAGTAAATGGGAGAGCCGCCCGATCGACATCGACATTCTGTTTTACGAAGATAAAATATTGAATACCAAGGATTTGACCATCCCTCATCGGCACCTGCACCGCCGGAACTTTGTTCTGGTGCCCATGCTCGAAATCGCACCGGACAAGCTGCATCCCGTTCTCAAAAAAACAATCGAAGAACTTTACGATCAAACGGAAGACACGCTTGACGTCATGCTCATTGAACCTTTAACCACAGAAACACCAGCCGGATGAATCCTGAAATGTCAAAAAGCGCAACCGTTCACAGCCAGACCTCCAATCTGCGGCCCTTCCCGCATGGTTTCATCGCCATTGAGGGAAATATTGGGGCCGGTAAGACGACGCTCTGCCACATGCTGGAGGAGGAATACGACTGCCGTCTGATCCTGGAGCAGTTCACCGACAACCCGTTTTTACCGCATTTTTATAAAAATCCGGAGCGCTACGCTTTCCCGGTCGAGTTGTTTTTCATGACAGAAAGGCACAAGCAATTGCAGGAGTCACTGTCGCAACGGGAGTTGTTTCCGCAGATGGTGGTGTCGGATTATTTTTTCATCAAAACCCTGCTTTTCGCCAAAAACAACCTGAAGGATGACGAATACCGCCTTTTCCAGCGCCTGTTCCAGACGCTGAATTCGACCTTCCCCAACCCTGACCTGCTCATCTACCTTCACCGCTCCGTGCCCGATCTGGTAAAAAACATCAACAACCGGGGACGGGAATACGAGAGCGGTATCCGGCCTGAGTACCTCCAATCCTTGCAGGAGGCGTATTTCAGCTATTTTAAAACGGAGAAAGAATTTCCAGTCCTGATCATTGACGTGACGGAGGTGGATTTTTGGAATGAGAGGGAAGCTTACGAGAAGATTTTAGGTTTGATGAAAAGATCGTATGCAAAGGGGGTACACCGGGCGGTAATCAAATAACTACTTTTTCCGGACCACGAACCCCTTCCCTACAGAGTGTTTCGCATTTTTAAACAGGAAATAATCCAGCCCGATAATGGCATCGGTCAATTTCACCAGAAACGGCTCCTTCACCGATGGCCGTAATTTCACTTTCTTCTCCTCCCGTCCTGAAATGTTCCCGGCATTTTCTTTAAAAATTCGCTGGATGATGCCTGTCCAGTACATTTCGAGCAGAGCAACGAGATAGCCACTGAGGTTTTTTTCGATCAAAACTTCAAGGCCGTATTTTTCACACCATTTTTTAAAAGCCTCAGGATCAACGAGATACTCGTGACCGAAGGCGTAGGCGCCTTGCGCAATGGTTCGCTTTCCGGTCAACCGGTTGATGGGATCGTAGGTCCAGGGAAAGTTGGTTTGCGGAAAGGTGATGAATGCCACACCTCCCGTGCGCAGCACACGAGCAATTTCCTCCGTCATTCGCTCCGGCCTGCCAACGTGTTCCATCACGTCCACAGAAGTGAGCAGATCAAACGTACCATCTTCGAAGGAAAGGTTGAGCGCATCCTCGATTTTGTAGGAGAGATTGGCAACGCCGATATTCATTTTTTGCGCAAAGGCGATGTCATTTTCGTTGATGTCGCAGGCGACCAACTGTTCGCTGCGAGTGGCAATCATGGGGTCGTAATCGCCTTCACCGGTGCCGAGGTTCAGGGTTTTTGAAAACTTCCGCTGTCCGCCGAATTGGGCGAGATTTTCACGAATGAAAAGGTAGCGGTTCCGGTAGGTGGGAAAAAGGAGTTTGTAGTTCATTGGTTGTTCGATTATAACTGCGCCGCCGCCTGCCTGAACTGAGCAGCCCGCTGTGCATCCCCTTGTTTTTCATAAATCTGCGCTGCCAACTCGTAAGCTGCCTTGAACCGGGGCGCTGATTCGATGGCTTTCTGCAAAAGTTCGAGCGCACTCGAAATATTGTTCCGCTGGTTTTCAATCAACGCCAGGTAGTAGTAAGCCGTGCTGAAATCGTCCTCAACCTCGACAGCACGCCGGAAATCTGCCTCGGCGCTGTTCACGTCGCCGGTGTTCAACGCTGCAATGCCACGGTAGAGCAGACCGCTCGTGTTGTCGGGTGCGATTTCCAGGAGTTTGTTGGCCGCATTTTTTGCGGCCGGGAAATCGTTCAGGTTGGCGTAAACGAGAGCCAGTTTCAACCAGGCAATTTCATTGTCATCGTATTGCTGCACCTCCTGCCGGTAAGCGTCCGCTGCCGCCTCCCAATTTTGCGTTTTAAATGCCTGCTCGCCGTCAAAAACCGGTCCCCCACCCTGCTCAATGGATGTTAGTGGAATTCCGTTGGCGGTCACCTCATGGATGGAGCGTTTGTTCGGCCAGCTTTGCGCACGCAGGTGAGGGCCTTTGATGTATCGGGACGGGAAAATGCCGTAGTCCCAATCCGTGTCGTATCGGTTATTGAAACGGACGTATTTGATCTGCACCTTGCCGCCGTATTTTTTATCCAGGTACATGTGTGCCACGTAGGAAAACGAAGTGCCAATGGTCACGGTATCCTGCATCGCTGGGCTGATTTTATCAGAATCTTCCAGCCACTGGATCGCCTGTTTCATGCTCACGCCCCAGTAGTCGGTCTCGTAATTGCCGAAGGCATTGCTGATGCCGCCGCTCACCGGGTTGAAATAAGTGTAGGGGAAATTCGCATTGCGAACGATGTAAACCGCCGGTTCGAGCGCCAGCAGCGCAACCACGGCGTACAGCGCGTATTTGCTGGTTTTATTTTCTTTTAAAACGTCTTCCAGCGTGATGAAAAACAGGCTCGCCATCACCAACATCGTCGGGTA
Organism: Bacteroidota bacterium; assembly: GCA_030147525.1. Classification (GTDB taxonomy): domain Bacteria; phylum Bacteroidota; class Bacteroidia; order Chitinophagales; family Saprospiraceae; genus UBA6168. The sequence continues at coordinate 76,745 of JASBVF010000053.1, read as the reverse complement.
GACGAACAGTAGGTGGCGCCAACCGTCGTGCAGGATGCTATCCTTATAGATGATGTATGCCACCGGGAAAACAGCCACGAACAGTGTCATCAATACCGGCAGCACGTGGTAGCGAGTGAGTATTTTTTTCAAAAAAACAAGACTGCCCAGAAAGCCCAGCAGCGTGAAAAGCGGGATGGTGCGCCAGATCCATTGCACGGCATAGTCCCAGGATGTTTGGTCGGACATGGTGTTTTCACCTGCAAAAAGCACCCGGATTTTCACGCCCAGCTTCGAAAATTCACCCAGCGCCTCGAACGGGTGACTGAACGGAGCCTGCATCGCATACGGCCAGAACAGCACCGCCAGCAGGTAGCCTGCCAGGGCAATGCCCAGTGTCCAGGCAGCGTAGAGTCCCACTTTTTTTCCTTCGGAAAAAATGCCTTTGAAGCCGTTTTTGATCAAAAAATCTACCCCGGCAAACAGGCCGAGGTATGCGATGAGCAACATACCGCCCGCCCTCGTGGCAATGGCAATGGCGATACCTCCGACGACACCGAGCGCTACTTTCCAGCCGGGTTTGGGCATGTTTTTAAACAACAAAACCATATAGTAAATGGCCATCATATAGCCCGCTGCGAAGGGGATATCCTTCGGGTTCATCAGCGAATGACCGAGGAAACGAGGCGAAAGAAACATGAGCAGCAACGTGAGAATCCCGGCTCGCCAACCGGCGATTTCCTTCGCCAGCAGTGCCGTGAACAGCATGGCCAGCACCCCGAAAAGTGCGTTGAAAATGTGCCGGACATTGTGATAGCCAGCGTCCAGCAACTCGTAACCGAGGGCTTGATTGGTGAAACCCGTCACGATATCGAACAGGCCGCCGTAGTAATGCATGTTGCCCTTTGGAATGTTGAGGGCTGCGGTGTCGGCGCCCATCGAGGAGTAGTAACTGACGAGTTTTTGGGAGTAGTCATTCTGGTACTCGTCGTCGCCATTGATGCCGGAGCCGAGGGCTAATACGATGGTTATCAGTAGGATAACGGCGGCAAGGCCAGCGAATATTTTTTTATAAAAAGTGTCTTGCTCCGTAGCGACAGTAGGACGGTCAAGCCAGTTTAAGCCTGCCGAACTGTCTGAATTAGATTTCGAAGCAGCGTCGGAGCGCTGGGAACGGGTCGTTTTTTTTACTCTTTTACTCATACTGATGTCTGATTTCGGGGGCGCAAGATAGAAAAAAGGTTGCAAGGCTAATGTCCAACGCATTGATTGTGCCTTAATGTGTTTTTATTGACCAAACTCATTTCACGGCCTTTCCAAATCCCCTAATTTTCGATTTCATTAAAAACCCAAAGCCATGAAAAAACTTCATTTTCTTTTGATCGCTTTTTCGCTGCTTTACGGCGAAGTCCAATCACAATCCTCCTCCATTTTTGCAGGCTTTAGTTTTATTCCCAGGCAGAGCCAGGGAAGGCAAAACTGTTATTCTTACTGGTCTCCTTATCTTGAATGCAACGCATTCAACTGGCGGCCCGGCTACCAGTTTTACGGTGGTTTTGGAAAAAGTTTACGTTTGACGGAGCACTGGTCGTTGCTCGGTACATGGCAAGTACAGCACCAGGTAAATCCGGCTTTAGAAAACTCACGAAGGTTCGACCTGGCTGAGTCCGGGCAATTACTGACCGAAGGCAAGTCAAATTCAAAGTATCGGATAACGAGCACAGAAATATCGCTTTCGCTCGAGCGAGCATTGAAAATCGGGAACTACAGCCTGGATGTTTCCGCAGGTGGATACGCCCGCCTCCTGCTGGAAGACTGGAAGAAAACGAAATGGGAGGGCACTCGCTACTTTGAAATAATCGAAGGGTATACATTTAATGTTGATTGCCAATGCTGGCAATTTGGCATCATTAGCAAGACGAAACTCGACCCGCCGGAACCTTACGAGAATGAAAAAAACACCTACAACACCAATGACACCCGGGCTTTTAATTTTGGAATTCTGGGCGGAGTGACCTTTCCATTGGCACAATCGAAAGATGGAATGCTGAAAGGCAGGCTGGCCGTGAGGCATGACCTGAAACCATTTTTTAAAAATGACCTGATCCATGACCTGTATCAAACTTCCCTTATGGCCGGGCTGGTGTACGAGCCGGTGAATATCAGCCGTCCAAACCTGAAGAAGCCGGATAAACGCACACTTTCCAGTGGTATTTATTGGGGAGGCTCGTTGCACACCTTGTTTTTATCAATGGACGGTGTTTGGCTTTCGAGTAAAAATCTGGGTATTGACCTTGCTGCCAGGTACGGGCCATTTAAATTTGACCGCTATCCAAAGTGTCAGGTATTTGCAGGACCTGTTTACCGGCTTGGCAATTCCCGTTTTTTTGCAAGAACGGGGGTGGCTTATACCTGGATCATAGACGATGAATATTATGACGAAACAAAACTTGCTTTAGTCCTTGGAGGTAAATACGTCTGGCCGTTCAGCAAAAACCTGGGGTTTCAGGTAAACGCAGGCTGGGCCGTGGCCGAAGGCGATAAGCCGGGGATTGACCTTGGATTCGGGCTGCTTTTCATGCCAAGATAGCCACGGAAGATGCTCCTTGCTTGCGACTATTTTTTTTCATGGAAACTTTTGTGAACGTTGCATTTGTTCAACACGAAAACTTCATCATTTCATGGAAAATCTACGTCGCTCAAGCAAATTTCTTTCCCTAATCCTTCGCCACCGACCTGAGACGATCGGGCTCAGCCTCGATCCAAATGGCTGGGCAGAGGTCTCCGAACTAATCGTAAAACTACGCCAGCACGCCCATCCGCTTGATTTTCAGGATCTTAAAATAATCGTTGAAACGAGCGACAAGCAGCGTTTTGCTTTTTCAGAAGATTTCAAGAAAATCAGGGCCAACCAGGGGCATTCGGTTAAAGTCGATCTTGGATTGCTGCCAGTGACACCGCCGGAGTGGCTGTTTCACGGAACTGCCACCCAAAATATTGCCTCGATCAAAGCGAGCGGACTTCACCGGGCCGAACGCCACCATGTTCACCTTTCACCTGACGAAAACACAGCCTTGCAGGTCGGCGGACGGCACGGTAAAGCGGTCGTGCTGAAAATTCACGCCGGAGAAATGCAGCGGGCTGGATTTGTCTTTTTCAAATCGGAAAATGGCGTCTGGCTGACGGAGGAGGTACCGGTGCAGTTCATCGAATTCGGGTAAGTTCAATCCAGGTTCCTGATCATTTGTTCCCGAACTTTTTGGGAAAGTTCCTCCACATTTTTCATTTCCAACCCCTTGGTTTCCAGCGGTTCGCTCCAAACCACCTTCACCGTACCGGGCCAAAGGTCAAGGCCTGCAGCGCTGCCAGAGACTTTTTTCACCCCAACGATTGTTTGAACTGCCACCGGCTTTTTCGATTCGATAGCAATCCGAAATGCTCCTTTGTGGAATGCCAACAGCGGATCTGCAGAGCGGTTGCGGGTGCCTTCAGGATATAGAAAAACAGAATAGCCCTCAGCAAGCGTAGCCCGCAAAAACTTCATACTTTCCGAGCGGGATGCAGCACTTGACCTGTCGACAAGCACACACAACTTCCTGACGATGAACCCGAAAAGCGGTATCCTGACCAACTCCCGCTTGGCGAGGTACTTGTAAACACCGGGATACGCTCGGGCATTGATCATGAAATCCAGGGCCGAAACGTGATTGCTCACGATGATGTAGGATTGTTTTGGATCGAGGTTTTCGAGGCCTTCAATTTTCACCTTGATGAGGGTCAGGGTAAAATAGATACGAGTGTAAACATGATGGCTGAACCAAATGATATGCTTCCGCCATGCTTTGGGAAGTAACAAAAATGCCAAAAAGTAAAATGGAAAAAAGACCAGCCAAAGCAGGAAGAAAATGAGGATGCCGTAAATTGCCCAGATATTTCGAAATAATTTCATCATTAATTTTAACGCTATTTGGCGGCAAATTTCACAAAATCAATCAATCCAACACATAATTTATGATAAACATAGTCGTACTCGACGGACACACGATGAATCCTGGAGACCTTTCCTGGGAGCCACTCGAAGTACTCGGCAAGCTCAAAGTTTATGACCAAACCCTTCCGCATCAGGTACTTGAGCGGGCTTCTGAAGCTGAGGTGGTGCTGACCAATAAAGTAGTTTTTGATGAAAAAATATTTGCGCAGCTGCCCAAATTAAAATTTATCAGTGTGACTGCCACCGGTTACAACGTGATCGACGTCGATGCCGCTAACAAACATGGCGTGATTATCTCCAATGTCCACGGATACGCTGCTAATTCTGTGGCGCAGCACGTGTTTGCCATGATTTTGGAAATGACCAACCGGATAGTAGCACACAATCATGACGTGCATGCGGGAGGTTGGCAGGCTTCGGAATACTGGAGTTACAATTTATTTCAAACACAGGAACTGGCAGGCAAAACAATCGGCATCTACGGCTTCGGGCAAATCGGCCAAAAAGTGGCTGATATCGCCCTGGCTTTTGATATGAAAGTGATTGCCAACCACAAGCATCCGAAAAGAGATCAGCGGGAGGGCGTCACGTTTGTTTCATTTGAAAAAATGATGGCAGAAAGCGATTTCGTCACACTACATGCACCATTAACTGCTGACAACCAGGGAATTGTAAATAAAAAATCACTCGGCTTAATGAAGCAGACTACTTGCCTCATCAACACAGGAAGAGGAGGGCTCGTGGTTGAGGCAGATTTAAAAGACGCACTGGAATCAGGGAAAATAGCAGGAGCTGGCCTGGATGTACTTTCGGAGGAGCCCCCGAAGGACGGCAATATTTTAATCGGTGTAAAAAATTGCCTGATCACACCTCACAATGCCTGGGCGACCCGAGAATCGAGGGGAAGACTGTTGGCTGAAAGCGCAAAAAATGTTAAAGCTTTCCTGAAAGGGAACCCGAGAAACAAAATAGGCAAGTAGCAAAACAGCTACTTGCCTATCCATTTCAATGTCAGAGCTTTGCTTTACGCAATTTTAGGGATGCGCAACGTCTGGCCGGGATAAATTTTATCGGGGTCAGAAAGCATGGGCTTGTTGGCTTCGAAAATCACCATGTACTTGTTGTAAGATCCATAGTACTTTTTCGAAATGGCGGAGAGAGTGTCGCCTCTTTTCACTTCGTAAAAATCGGCTTCGGGTTCCGGCGGTGCGACTACGGACAAGCGATCGTCCACTGTAGCAATTCCGGCAACGTTACCTACTGCGAGGATAACTTTTTCCTTATCGCTTTGCGTTTCCACAGTACCAAAAACAGTTGCTTTGTCATCATCAACTTCGACGTTGAGATTTTCAACTTTAAGACCTAAGCCTGCGACATGGTTGGTGAGCCTCATTGCCAATTGAGCGTTTTCGAGTTGTTTTAGCGCATCAGTTCCTCCTGTAGTTGGTGCTTCTGGTTTAGGAGCATCTTTTTTTCCGCCGCCAATAAGGGCAGAACCGGCATTTTTTAAGAATGAGAATAAACCCATAGTTAAATTTAGTTTAGTTGGCGTTTCCGGCACCTTAAAATCAGCCGCCGAAAAACATAATTGTTAAAAGACAAATGTAATGAAAACCTGAGAGTCGCAGATACATGCTTCACACGAATTCATAATTTCTGACGAAGGGAAGCGCTCAGGTCACATTTTTAAAAAAAAATCAAAGAAACTTATTAAAATTAATTTTCAGGCATCAAGATTGTTTGAAGGGAAGTCTGAAAATCAATCCTCAAACTATCTTTTGGTTGATGAGCTTCGGCCTGAAACAAAAGGCAGGGAATTGAGTAAAAGGCGTATATTTGCGCAGTTTTTTCGAATGGGGCTGTAAAATTTTTAATTTGAGTTTATAAGTTATTGATTTTTAGAGCCTTGAGTTTATTAACAAATTAACATCAGGCGTTTCTCAGTTTGAAAAATGCGGAGGTGGGTCAAGCGGTGGGCCGGTTCTGATTCTTCGAGGATTCACAAAAGAAAAACAGACGGCAGCCCCCCATGCTTCACAATCAAAAAAATCTGCTTGTCATGCAAGGAAAAGGAATTATCAAGTTTTTTTTAGCGGCATTGGCTGTGGTTTCCCTCATCCAGTTCCTCTACGTACTTCCAACTAACAAGGTGGAAAATGCTGCCGACAGCTATGCCACGAGCATTTGCGGCAGCGAATCTGAACCAGGCAATAAAACTTGCTTCAAAAAGGAGCGGGCTGCCTACCTCGATTCCATGAGCTCGGAAAAAGTATTCAGTATTCCGCTTCTGAAATCGTATACCTACCAGGACCTGAAAAACTCTCAACTGAGTTTTGGTCTTGACCTGAAAGGCGGTATGAGCGTATTGCTTCAGGTTGATTTAAGAGATTTCATCCGTGCAATGGCGGGTAGTAGCAGCGATAATGCAATGTTGGAAGAGGCACTTGCAAAAGCTACTGAGAAGCAGCAGTCTTCTAAAGCTGACTTTATCAACCTCTTCGCCCAGTCATGGAAAGAAGTGGCTGGCGATGTTCCGCTCAACAGCATTTTCAAGCGGAATGAAACCCTCAGCGACAAAATCAATGCATCTACTTCGGACGGCGAAGTGACCAGAATTCTTCGTGAAAAAGCCGACGAAACAGTTGGATTGACTTTCGAACTGCTCAAGCAGCGGATCGACAAACTCGGTGTTATAGGCCCCAACGTTTCGCTTGATGAGGCCCGTGACCTCATCCTGGTTGAATTGCCGGGCGTGGATAACCCTCAGCGTGCAAGAACTTTCCTCCAAGCTGCTGCAAAGCTTGAGTTCTGGAATACTTACCGTTTTACTGACCCGGGCATCCGCTCTGCACTTATCGCAGCCAATGAAAAGCTGAAGAAAATGGAGTCCGGTGAAATTACCGAAGCTCCAGCTGCTGTTACCACAAACGACACAACCGCAGTAGAATCAACCGGCCAGGCCGTTGCTGAAACAACACCTGAACAAGATACAACTCCGGACATTACCGACCCGTTAGCTACTACTCAAGGTCCATTGTTTGATCTGCTCGCTCTTAACGACGGCAGCATGGGCAATGCGCCAATCGGTTCTGCCGATAAAAATAAGCGCAAGGTCATCTCTGACATGCTGAATCGCCCGGGAATCAAAGAATTGTTCCCTCGCAACATCATGTTCCTTTGGTCTCGCAAGCCGGCCAAAGATCAAAACGGCGTTGAGCAGACCAACATTTATGAGCTGTACGCCATCAAAAAAGAACCAGGCAAAAACAGCGCACCTCTCGAAGGTGACCACGTTACCGAGTCTTATGCAAGCCCGGACCCAAGTTCCGGCGAGCTGGCTATCAGCCTGAAAATGGACCAGGAAGGTGCACGTATCTGGGGTTCCATGACACAAAAAGCATACAATGATGGTAATCGTGAAATTGCCATCGTTCTTGACAGCACAGTCGTTTCTGCACCCCGTGTTATCAATCCAATTCTGACTGGTGATTCTCAGATCACCGGTAGCTTTACTGTTCAGGAAGCACAGGACGTTGCCAATATCCTTCAAATTGGTAAACTTCCTGCCCGTACCCAAATCATTCAGGAGTCACTGGTAGGACCATCACTCGGTGCTGAGAACATCAGCAGAAGTTTGCAGGCACTCCTCATCGGATTCCTGCTTGTACTTGCTTTTATGATTTTCTACTACGGTGGCGGTGGCCTCATCTCCATTGCAGTGCTCTTCCTGAACGTGATCTTTATGGTTAGCGCCATTGCATCTTTCGGAACAGTACTTACGCTTCCTGGTATTGCAGGTATCGTATTGACAATCGGTATGGCGGTGGATGCCAACGTTATCATCTTTGAACGTATCCGTGAAGAGCTCAGAGCAGGTAAATCATTAACTGCATCCATCAGGGATGGTTACAAGCACTCCTACTCTGCAATCATTGACGGTAACGTAACAACTTTCCTAACAGCTGTCGTATTGGCTGTATTCGGCCTCGGCCCGATCAAAGGATTCGCCGTAGTCTTGATGATTGGTATCCTCACAACCCTCTTCACTGCCGTTTTGGTTAGCCGCCTGCTCATCGAGTGGTGGCTTGATAAAGGCAAAGAAATTTCTTTCTGGAGACCTGCAACGAAGAATGTACTTGCCAACCTGGATATTGACTGGATGGGCAAGAGAAAGAAATTCTACATTCTGTCTGCCGTTATTACAGTGTTGGGTATTGTATCATTTTTCACCCGTGGCTTTGATCTGGGCGTTGATTTTAAAGGTGGTTACTCGTTCAACGTACAGTTTGAGCAATCCACCGATGCTGAAGCTATTCGCAATGCATTGACTGCACCGTTTGAAAGAACACCGGTTGTAAAAGCGGTTGATACAGAAAACACCTACAACATCACCACAGATTTCATGGTGAACGACGAATCAGAAGGAGCTCAGGACAAAGTAATGAACACACTTTTCGAAGGCTTGAAACCACTTGCAGGTAACGCTACTTTCGATCAGTTCAAAAATCCTGACGCAACAGGCACCCACGTTACTTCTTTCAGTAAAGTAGGCCCTACGATCGCTGATGACCTTCGGGACAGTGCATGGGAAGCCGTAATCTTCGGCCTCCTGGTAATTTTCCTTTATATCCTGATCCGTTTCTCGAGATGGCAATACAGCCTGGGAGCAGTTATCGCTACCGCACACGATGCGCTGATGGTTGTTTCCATTTTCTCAATATTCCATGGCATTCTGCCTTTCCCAATGGAAGTTGACCAAGCATTTATTGCTGCCATCCTTACGATCATCGGTTACTCAGTGAACGACACCGTAATCGTTTACGACCGTATCCGGGAGTATTTCGGGCTTTACCCTGATAAAAATAAATACGATGTCATCAACATGGCTATCAACAGCACAATGAGCCGGACGATCATCACTGGGTTGACCACACTCTTCTCGGTTTTCGTTCTCTGGATGTTTGGTAGCGGAAGCATCAAAGGTTTTGCCTTCGCCCTGGTGGTAGGTGTAATCGTTGGTACTTACTCTTCCGTGTTCATTGCTTCACCGGTAATGTCCGACCTTTCAAAAGCTGACATTCGAATCACTCAGAAAGGCTCAAAAGATGACAAAGACAAGAAGTCATTTGGCCGTCGCACTGCTGCCAAAGCAGAATAAACTGACCATCTGATTGAATGTTTTTCAAAAAAAAATCCCTTGCAGTCGATAATTTCTGCAAGGGATTTTTTTGTTTGGCATTGTTCTTGAAATAGTATTGTTAAGTAAGTTTTGGTTAAAATTGTAAGAATTGTCAAAATCGCCCGGATTGCTTTCGGGCTTTTTTTTTGCCCTAAACTCAAGAAAAAATAGGCTGTATGGTTAAATCTTTGAACCACACAGCCTATTTTAATTTAGATAGCTATCCTCTCATTTCCTTATCCTCCGTATCCAATTATAATTGAAAATCAGTTTCTTCAGAACCGATAAAAGTCTGGAGCTCTCTTTTTAAAAAATAGCCACGACTCAGTCAGGCACTTCCCTTCACACAGTTTTTATGATGAAAAAATGTCCGTGAAATGAACCGGCGTAATCCATCGCAAACCGCTAAACATCAAAATACTAAAACAAAAAAAGGGAAACGATACGGTCTGTATCATTTCCCTTTTCATTATAAAAGAGCCAGTTTGAGGCAATCTTATTTAACCGAGTTGACCACTGCTTTGAAAGCGTCAGGATGATTTAATGCTAAATCAGCAAGCGCTTTGCGGTTGAGATCGACCTTACCGGTAGAAAGTTTGTGCATCAATCTGGAGTAAGTTGTTCCATTTTGACGAGCACCAGCGTTGATCCTGGCAATCCAAAGCTGGCGATAAGCCCGCTTTTTCAATTTCCGGCCAACATAGGCATAGCCCATAGCTTTGTCCACTGCGTTTTTAGCAACGGTCAAAACATTTTTCCTTCTTCCGAAATAGCCTTTGGCTGCTTTCAGAATTTTTTTGCGTCTTCTTCTGGACGCAACAGAGTTTACTGAACGAGGCATAACTTTGTTTTTTAGTTCAGTGCAGAGATTCCGGTTTCGGAATTCTTGCTGCTACCTGCACTCTCGTTAAAAAATCAGATAAAAATTAACCGGCAGCAAGCAAGCGCTTGATTCTTGATTCATCAGCCGGGTGTACAGTTGTTGACCGTACGAGGCGCAGTTTTGCTTTCTTGCTCTTATTCCGCATCATGTGAGAGGTATAGGCCTGGAAGCGCTTTACCTTGCCGGAACCTGTGAGCTTGAAGCGCTTTTTTGCGCCGGAATGGGTTTTCAATTTAGGCATAGTAATACAATTTTTTTAAAGGAGCGCAAAGGTAAGCAACTCCTGTATCATATTCAAATGTAAAAAGGATAGTTAAACGTAAATAATTGAAATCCCCGGAATTACCCCTTCTTTTTCTTAGGGGCCATGACCACGATCATCCGCTTCCCTTCCAGCTTAACCGGAGCTTCCGGAATGCCAACCTCTTCCAGTTCTTTCACAAAACGCTCCAGCAAATCCCTTCCTCTGTCCTTAAAGACAATAGTACGGCCGTAGAAATGTACGTATGCCTTTACTTTTGCACCTTCTTCCAGGAAGTTTTTGGCGTGCCTTGTTTTGAATTCAAAGTCGTGATCGTCCGTGTTTGGACCGAATCGGATTTCCTTCAAGACTGTTTTGGCAGCCTTGGCTTTCATTTCTTTTTCCTTCCTTCTTTTTTCGTAAAGGAACTTATTATAATCAGTAAGCCTGCAAACCGGTGGGCTTGCATTAGGTGAGATTTCAACCAAATCAAGGCTTACTTTATCAGCCCATTGAAGGACTTTTCTGGTTGGCAAAATTGAGCCCGGTTCTATTTTTTCACCGATAGCTTCTGCTATTTCTTCCAGATTTTCACCCACTAGCCTGATTTCAGGAATGCGAATTTGTTCGTTAATCCGAAACTTCGGAAGTTGTGGTTTATTGTAATTGCGACTAGATCCTCTTGCCAAATTTTAATTTTTTAGTTATAAAATAAGAATTTTGATATTCCAAAGGTCAATTCAAAATCAATGAATAAAACTTTGGCTACAAACATAAAAAATAAAAGGCCAATGCCCAACAATTAATGTCTGAGCACTGACCTATTTTACTTTAAATAATTATTTACAAAGCAATTAAATTCAATTTATGCATCTGTTTTAACTGCCTTGGCGATTGCAATTTTCAATCCGGTACCTTCTTCATTCATCAAAGCTTCGAGCACTGTACCTTCTGCCGGGTTTTCACTCAGCAAAAATTCAGCTAACGGATCTTCAATATACTTCTGGATTGCACGGTTCAGCGGCCTTGCGCCGAACTGTGGGTCGTAACCTTTTTCAGCAACGAAATTCTTAGCCTCATCTGTCAGCAACAGCTTGTAACCAAGGTTTTCCAATCGCTTGAATACGTCTTTCAACGTGATATCGATAATTCTGAATATCTCCTCTTTTTCGAGACTGTTGAAGATGATAACGTCGTCAATACGGTTCAGGAATTCAGGTGCAAAAGTCTTTTTGAGCGCATCTCTGATGACGCCTTTTGCACGGTCTTCCGCTGCATCCTGTCTTGCTTTAGTGGCAAAACCGACACCCTGACCAAAGTCCTTCAATTGGCGTACGCCAATATTCGAAGTCATAATGATCAATGTATTTTTGAAATCAACTTTACGCCCAAGGCTGTCAGTCAGTTGACCATCGTCAAGCACCTGAAGAAGAATGTTGTAAACATCCGGATGCGCCTTTTCAATTTCATCCAGCAAAACTACTGAATAGGGCTTTCTTCTCACCCTCTCGGTTAATTGACCGCCCTCTTCATAACCAACGTAACCCGGAGGAGCCCCGATGAGTCTGCTGATTGAGAATTTCTCCATGTACTCGCTCATGTCGATCCGAATGAGAGCATCGTCGGAATCAAAAAGATAACGTGCGAGTGATTTGGCAAGCTCCGTTTTACCAACCCCGGTTGGCCCAAGGAAAATGAAAGAGCCAATCGGCTTTTTCGGATCTTTCAAACCTACCCGGTTGCGTTGTATTGCTTTTACGATTTTAATAACTGCTTCATCCTGCCCGATGATCATCTTTTTGATGTCTTCGGCCATATTCACAAGCTTCTTACTTTCACTTTGCGCTACCCTTTTCACTGGGATTCCGGTCATCATGGAAACCACCTCTGCGATATCCTCTTCATTGACAGGATAACGTTTGGTTTTGCTTTCCTCTTCCCACTGCATTTTTGCAAAGTCAAGCTGACGAAGCAATTTGCTTTCCTCGTCCCGCAGATCAGCCGCACGTTCATATTGCTGGCTTTTAACTGCTGAGTTTTTCAACTCTTTGATTTGCTCGATTTTCTTTTCGTAATCTTCGATGTGCTTGGGAACGTGGATGTTTTTCAAGTGAACCCTTGCTCCTACCTCATCCATTACGTCTATGGCTTTATCGGGAAGGAAACGGTCACTCATGTATCTGTCACTGAATTTCACACAAGCTTTCAACGCTTCTTCGGAGTAGATAACATTGTGAAATTCTTCATACTTTTCTTTGATGTTTTCAAGAATGTGAATGGTGTCTTCAGGAGAAGGAGGATCAACCATCACACGCTGAAAACGGCGGTCAAGTGCGCCATCTTTCTCAATGTACTGGCGGTATTCATCCAACGTGGAAGCGCCGATACATTGCAGTTCACCCCTGGCTAAGGCAGGTTTGAAGATATTGGATGCATCGAGCGAGCCGGTTGCCCCACCTGCACCAACAATTGTGTGAATTTCATCAATAAAAAGGATGACATCACGAGACTTTTCGAGCTCATTCATGATCGCTTTCATCCGTTCCTCAAACTGACCACGATACTTCGTTCCTGCTACCAGTGCAGCCAGGTCGAGCATTACAATACGCTTTCCGTATAGCGTGCGTGGCACTTTTTTCTGATGAATGCGCAAGGCTAACCCTTCAACGATAGCGGTTTTTCCGACACCCGGCTCTCCGATAAGAATTGGATTGTTTTTCTTACGCCTGCTCAGGATTTGAGAAACCCTCTCGATTTCATTTTCCCTGCCGATAATTGGATCCAACTTTCCTTCTTCTGCCAGCCTTGTTACATCACGGCCAAAGTTATCCAACACCGGAGTGCGGGACTTCTGCTGACCTTTACGTTGCTGCTGCTGGTAGCGGGCGTTATCATCTTCCTCGAAAGAGTCATCATCGGAAGGTGCCTGAGCGTAGGGTTCGACGCCTGAAGAAAATTCCTGCTCCTGGCGTACGTATTCCAGTTCAGCACGGTAAATTTCATAATCAACATCGAACTGATTCAACACACGGCAAGCAGGGTTGTCCTTATGTTTGAGGATAGAGAGTAACAAGTGCTCGGGAGCGATTTCATCACTCTTCAACGATTTGGCCTCCAGAAATGTCACTTTCAGCACCTTTTCAGCCTGTTTATTCAGTGGCAAGTTTCCAACGTGAATGGAGGACGGAGAAGCTTGTCTGCGTGAATTGTTGTCTTCGATCACTTGCTGCAGTTCGAAGTGATCTACGTCCAACGAATCTAAAACCTTCATAGCCAAGCTGTTAGGCTCTTTCATGAGGCCAAGAAGCAAGTGTTCTGTACCAATAAAATCCTGTCCCAACCTGACGGCTTCGTCCCGGCTGGCGGAGATTATTCTTTTTACTTTGGGAGAAAATTTTTTGTCGTTCATCATTTTGACAATCCGTGATCCTTAAATTTATAATGGGATTTGAAGCAATGTTAAGATGAATTAAACAAGTTTCAAAGTGAGGAGATAAAAAGTTGTCGGTGTCCACACATTAACAGGCACGTTAATCTTCATTTCCTTATTTCGAAGCTATTTCAACTCAACACAATAATTATTGATAAAAACAATGCCAGCATTCTTATTTTTTGTCGGCTTGAGAGAAATTATTGGGCAAAAGTAAGATGCTGCAAAACTAAATTTCCGTCAAAAACGGGTAAAAAGTTAAATTACACGAAATAAACGTTTTTCTGGTAGCATAGTTTTCAACTGCCTTTGAAAGCTCCTTTTTTAGCGCTTCTGTGTCTGCCTTCCTGCCGTAACGCTATTCGAACTGCCCGAATTTGAAAAAATTCCGGGAGTTCTTTTAACTTAGCGCCTTTCTGAAAACCTGACATTGTTAACCTGTCAGATTTTCAGCATTCGAATCATTGATTCTCAACCGGCAAATCCTTTTAACTATGAAATATTCCATCGAGAAAAAAGAAAAATACGCTGTCCTTACTCTTCAGGAAGAAAATTTGAACTCTGTTGTTGCTCCCAACTTAAAATCAGAACTCGTCATTCTATCTAACGAAGGAGTCCCGAATTTGATTCTGGATTTGACTAACGTGAAGTACGTCGACTCTTCAGGACTAAGCGCTATACTTACTGCAAACCGACTTTGGAAAAACATCGGGTCTTTTGTACTTACCGGCATCAACCATGATAACGTACGCAAATTAATTGAAATTTCAAGACTGGACTCCGTGTTAACGATCCTTCCAACCGTCAGCGAATCAACGGATTATGTAATGATGGAAGATATCGAAAGAACATTGAAAGCGGAAGAATGAAGTTTTCCCTCACGATTTTAGGCGTTAACTCGGCTACTCCTGCTTACGGTCGTTTCCCAACCTCTCAGGTCCTTCAAATTAATAATAATTTTTTTTTAATTGATTGCGGCGAAGGCGCTCAAATGAGAATGAGCGACTTCAAAATACCCCGGCAAAAGATTAATCAGATTCTTATCAGCCACCTTCACGGCGATCATGTATTTGGTCTCCCCGGTCTGCTTTTTTCCTTAACACTTTCAGGCCGAACTGAGCAAATCGATATTTTTTCACCCGCTGGTTTGCAGGAAATGGTAATGGCACAACTGAAGCCTGGTGGTCAATTCTCTTTCCCAATTCAATTTCATGAACTGGATACAGACAATCCTGTGACCTTTTTTGAAAACCCTGAACTAACCATCCGTACAATTCCGCTGAAACACCGTATCCCGACCATTGGGTTTTTGTTTCAGGAAAAACCCCGTCAACGCAATATTTTACCTGAAAAAATCAGCGAATTCAATCTCAACATCCCTCAAATCAAGGAAGCTAAGGCAGGTAAAAACGTAACACTCGCCGACGGCCGAACTATCAGCAACGAAATCCTGACCATACCTCCTCCCCCACCTCGTTCCTACGCTTATGTGTCTGATACAGCTTTCGATGAAACAATCGTATCCCAAATCAGCCAGGTCGACCTTCTATACCACGAAACCACATTTTGTGAGGATTTGGCAGATCATGCTGAAATCACTATGCACTCAACTGCCCAGCAGGCTGCTATCATCGCTCAAAAGGCCAAAGCCGGAAAGTTAATCACAGGGCATTACTCATCCAGATATAAAGATTTAGAAGTTTTCCTGACGGAGGCACAACAGGTATTTCCAAACACGGTCCTCGGTCTGGAAGGAACCACTTACGAAGTCGACCTCAATAGATAATTTTACCGCCACAACTGAAAAGTGCAGTGATTCATGAGATCGAACCTGTCCTTTTCAATTATCCCAGAGGTAGATTTTTCTATTTTTGTAGTTGATGGAAATAACCTGGTTTTTGAAAAACGGAAAGCCGAGAAGCCCATCCAGCGGAGAGCCGAATTGTGCTGACAGCGTGTTTAAATCCGTAAAAACATAACGCATCTCCGGCAAACAGTGCCTCCTGACCTGCGTTGTCTCAATATCTGCCGCCATAACCGGGTGCTTTTGATTATCTAACCCGGTCAGAAACTCTTGTTCAATATCTGTCAGGCTCTTCAGGTCTATTTTGTCAAAAAACCTGCTATCCAGCAAATTAACTTCTGCCCCACTGTCAAGCCCCAGGTATGCCCGCTTACCTCCCACTTTCGCCGAAATTACCGGCACATGCCCCATAAGCGTGAACGGGATTGACTTAACTACCTTTAAATTTGTCAAAGATTCAACCTCACCTGCATTGAAAACCTTGACCGTTTTGTTTTTGTAATCAAAAAATAACTCATAGTTTTTCAATACATCGAAGCCAATCAAACCCATGATTTCTCGCCCGCATGCTACTTCCAAATGGCTAACATCCAACACAAAACCCTGCGTTTTTTCTTTGCGGATAATTCCCCACTCAAAGCTTTTTACTTCGACTGTACCGATTGTCATCTGACCACCCACTCCGGCAGCAGCGCATGAATTTTGAATTTCATCTTTATGTGAGTTAAGGACAATCCCCGGTGAACCGGTATCCAAAATAAAATCCCCGACCTGGCCATTGATAGCAGCTTTCACGATAACCAGGCCACTGGCTAATTCAAAACTTGAAGATGAAAATTCATCAAGGTAGGCCCCGCTTGAATCAAAGACGGGATTTTCGACGTGTAAGAAGGCAATATTGCTTTGGGCCAATAAAAGATTGGAGGACAAAAGCAGCAAGCAAAATAACTTTTTCATAGCCCCTCCTTTTTTTCGGTGGAGTCGCTTGCCGCTCAGTCTGAGTTCATGGGCGTCCGGGATCGGCAGGCAACTCACGGGGTTTAACCATAAGTTTTAGATCGGAAATCATACTTTATTTTTGAATTTTTGATTTCGGAGGATAAAAGTAGCCATTCTGATGTTGAATAGCAACATTTTTTTACACTCGATTAAAAATTAATTTACATTGAGTTAACATTGGGCGAGTTATTCTTTCATTCTGCTTCGCAGTACATCTTCCACATTTCTGAGCGAAAATCCTTTCGCCCGCAACAAAACCAACAGGTGAAAAACAAGGTCGGCAGCTTCTCCCAGAAACAATTCCGGCTCATTGTCCTGTGCTTCCAAAGCTACCTCGACCGCCTCTTCCCCAACTTTCTGAGCTATTTTTTTCACTCCTTTTTTAGCCAGGCTTGCCACGTAAGAACTTTCAGACGGATTTTCAAAACGGTCATGGATGATCGCTTCGAGCCGGGGCAAAAAGGAACCCGTATTTTTTTCATCGAAACAAGTATCGCTGCCGGTATGGCAAACCGGCCCATGCGGTTTCACTTTTATTAAAATGGTATCGCTGTCGCAATCAGCCCGCATTTCCACGACATCCAGAAAATGTCCCGAAGTCTCTCCCTTCGTCCACAGCCGTTGTTTGCTCCGGCTGAAAAAGGTAACCCGTTTCTCAGTGGAAGTTTTTTGAAATGCCGCATCGTCCATAAAACCCAGCATCAGCACCTTGCCCGTTTGGGCATCCTGGATGATGGCCGGCACCAGGCCGTCAGGGTATTTTTCAAAATTGATTTGCATAAAACTAAATTGCAGCCACAAATTCAGCCACGAATTGTACGAATTTCCACGAACTGAATTCGGTTTAATTCGTGCAATTCGTGGCTGAATTTATAGCTAAAACCTCACGTTGATTTTTTCTTTTTGTAAAAATGCCTTCAATTCAGGCACCGGTATTTCACCGAAATGAAAAATACTCGCCGCAAGCGCCGCATCCGCTTTCCCCTTCCGGAAGACTTCAGTGAAATGTTCCCGCTCCCCTGCCCCGCCCGAGGCAATCACCGGGATGTCCACCCGCTCCGACACTGCTCTCGTCAGTTCGATGGCAAAGCCGTTTTTGCTGCCGTCATGGTCCATCGACGTAAGTAAAATTTCACCGGCGCCACGCTGTTCCACTTCGCTTGCCCAGGCCAATGCCCTCACCTCCGTGCGCAGGCGGCCACCGTTCAGATACACCCACCAGTCGTCATCCTCCCGCTTCGCATCGATGGCCACGACGATGCACTGGCTGCCAAATTCATTCGCTAAATCACTGACTAACTGCGGATTGCGAACCGCCGCCGAGTTGACGGAAATTTTATCCGCCCCCGCTGCCAGCAGTGCTGAAACATCTTCCACTGAACTGACGCCGCCACCGACCGTGAACGGAATGTTGATCGTGTGAGCGATGCGTTTCACCAGTTCCACCAGCGTCTTACGTTTTTCGTGCGTGGCGGTGATATCGAGAAAAACAAGTTCGTCGGCGCCGTCGGCAGCGTAGCGGGCGCCCAGTTCGACGGGGTCGCCAGCGTCACGCAGGTTGACGAAATTGACACCCTTGACGGTACGGCCGTCTTTGATATCGAGACAGGGGATGATGCGTTTTGCAAGCATTTTTTTCGGTTGATAAAGGTTGTTGAGGGTTGATAAAATTTGATAATCAGGCGATTAGCCAATTTTTTAAATTGCTGAAATCTTCATAAATCGCCTTGCCGACGATAGCACCGGTGCAGCTAATTTTTTCCAATTCCGGCAATTCTTCCGGCGAACTGACCCCACCACTCGCAATCAGTTCCAGGTCAGGAAACTGCTGCAAAATTTTACAGTATAGCTCCGTCGAAGGCCCTGCCAGCAGTCCGTCCTTGCCAATATCCGTGCAGAACACCTGCCGGACGCCCGCCCCGGTCATTTCACCCAGAAAACCGAACAGGTCGATGTCCGTCTGCTCCGTCCAGCCGCTGATGGCCAGTTTTTCGTCCCGGACGTCCACTCCGAGCAGAATTTTTTCGGGACCGTATTTTTTTAACCATCTGAAAAACAGCGGTTTATTTTTCACCGCCACGCTTCCGATGGCAGCCAGGGCCGCCCCGGCTTCGAACAAGTTTTCTATATCCGCATCCGTTTTGATACCGCCGCTGAAGTCGATGAACAGTGAAGTTTCCGCAGCCACTTTCTTTAAAATGTGCAGGTGCTTCGGCGTACCAGCCCTTGCCCCGTCGAGATCGACCATGTGCAGGCGCCGAAAGCCAGCGTTTTCGAACTGCTTCGCAACGGCCAGCGGATCGGAAGCGTAGTTTTTCCGTTGGTTAAAATCGCCCTGCCGAAGGCGGACGCAGTGGCCGTCCATCAGGTCCATGGCGGGTATGACTTCGATTTTTTTGATCATCACGTTACAAATCGTGGAGGATTGGATCACGGATTTGACGGATTGAGCGGATTTTCACAGATTCGATAAAAAAATCCGTGTTTATCCGCCTAATCCGTCAAATCCGTGATCCAATCCTCCTGACATGGTTTCAAATTTTCATCGTTAAAAAATTCCGCAGCAATTGCTCCCCCACCCCGGCGCTTTTCTCCGGGTGAAACTGCACACCGTAAAAATTCCGCCACCGCACCGCACTCGTGAACGGCATGCCGTACTCTGTCCGGGCGATGGTGGCATCGTTCAATTCCATCGCAAAAGAGTGGACAAAGTAGAAAAACGACTGCTGAGGAATTTTGTCAAATAAACCGCCCGAAGTGAGGGGGTAACTTGAAGTTACCCCCTCACTTGCGACGACCGTATTCCACCCCACATGCGGCACCTTCAGCCGCTCGCCGCCGGGGGACAGATTCGGCAGTTTTTTCACCGTAGCAGGTACGATTCCAAGGCACTCCGTTTCATTTTCTTCGGAAAAATTGCCCAGCAACTGCATGCCCAGACAGATGCCCAGCACCGGCTGCTCCAGGCTTCGGATCAATTCGTCCAGTCCCCGCTCACGCAGGTAGCGCATGGCTGAACTGGCCTCCCCGACGCCGGGAAAAATGACCCTATCCGCAGAGCGGATGGCCGCCGGATCGTCGGTCAGGATAGCTTCGAAGCCCAACCGGTCGAAGGCGTTGAGTACCGACTGAATGTTGCCGGCGTTGTATTTGATGATGGCGGTTTTCAAAATTGAGTGAATTGGTAAATTAGTGAATTGGTAAATTGGGTCGGCGTTACAGCACACCCTTCGTCGAAGGCAGCGCATTCCCCTCCTTCCTCACCGCCATTTTCACGGCCCGGGCGAAGGCCTTGAAAATTGCCTCGATCTTGTGGTGCTCGTTCTGGCCCTCCGCTTTGATGTTCAGGTTACACTTCGCCGTATCGCTGAGCGATTTGAAAAAATGAAAAAACATCTCAGTCGGCATATCCCCGATTTTTTCACGGTGAAATTCAGCCTCCCAAACCAGCCACGGCCGGCCTCCAAAATCCAGCGCTACCTGCGCCAGACAGTCGTCCATCGGAAGGCAGAAGCCGTAGCGTTCGATGCCCCTTTTGTCGCCGAGCGCTTTTAAAAATGCCTCTCCCAAAGTGAGGCCCGTGTCTTCGATGGTGTGGTGTTCGTCGATGTGCAGGTCACCTTTCACATTGATTTTCAAATCAATAGATCCATGCCGGGCAATCTGCTCCAGCATGTGATCGAAAAATCCGAGTCCGGTTGAAATATCCGCCTGGCCGGAGCCGTCGAGGTTCAATTCCACCTCGATTTCAGTCTCCTTCGTCTTGCGAACCACCTCTACGCCCCGGTTAGGCCTGCACAGAAATTTACCGATTTCATCCCAATAGTCGGCCACGAGCACGGTTTCTTTTTCCCACTCGCCGAACGGGAACAGTCCACGAATGCCGATGGCTTTCGCCCCCAGGTTTTTCGCCAGTTGGATATCCGACCAGCGGTCACCGACGACGTAGCTGTTGGCAAGGTCGTAGCCTTCGCCAAAATAGCGGGTAAGCATGCCGGTGCCAGGCTTTCGGGTCGGCAGTTTTTCATGTTCGAAGCTCCGGTCAACGTGTACAGCATCGAACCGAATCCCTTCATTTTCAAGAATTTCGAGCAGCTTGCCCTGCACTTTGGTGAAATTTTCCTCCGGGTAAACCTCCGTGCCCAATCCATCCTGGTTGGTGACCATGACAAGCTCGAAATCGGTCTGCGTAGCGATTTTGTAGAGGTTGCGGATGAGGCCGGGTTTCAGCGTCAACTGTTCCAGCGTGTCGATCTGGTAAGTATCGTCTGGCTCGTCAATGAGGACGCCGTCACGGTCGAGGAAGAGGACTCGTTTCATAATGATTGAATGATTGAGTTTTGAATGATTGAATTTTGGTCGCCGGCCAATGCTTCAAGTAGCTTCAACAGCTGTGTATTTTCCGGTCCTGTCCCGACTGTGATGCGCAGGCAGCCCTCGCAATGCGGCTCTTTCGAGCGATCCCGAACGACCACGCCATTTTGTTTTAAATAATTGAAAATCAACGAGCTGTCTTTCATTTTTACCAATAAAAAATTAGCATCGCTGGGGTGAATTTTTTCAACAAAATCAAACTGTCCAAGTGCCTCCGCCAGCCGTTTTCTTTCGGTTAAAATTTCATCCACCACTGTCGTTACATCCTGTTTTTCAAATGCCGCCAGCACGGCCCGCTGCGTTGGCAGGCCCACGTTGTACGGGTATTTTACACTATTTAAATAATGTGTGATTTCCGGCGAGGCGAAGGCCATGCCGAGCCGGGCGCCCGCCAGCGCCCATGCTTTCGAGAAGGTTTGCAGCACCACCAGATTCGGGAATTCCGCCAGCCGCTGCGACCAGGACGGGACGCCTGAAAAATCGCCATACGCCTCGTCCACCATGACGATTCCAGGAAAGTTTTTTAACAAAAACTCAATGGCGGTAGGATCGAGCAGGTTGCCCGTCGGGTTGTTCGGCGAGCAGAGGAAGAGCAGTTTGCCCCTGCCCCCACCCCTGACCCCTGAAGGGGAACTTATTTCATTCAGGACTGCTTCAGCGTTGAGTTGGAAGCCTTCGGTCAAAAGCACCCGGCGCACGGGCGTGCCGTGAATGTCAGCCTGCACCTGGTACATGCCGTAAGTGGGCGGACAGGTGATGGCTTCGTCCCGGCCCGGCTCGCAGAAAATCCGGAAGAGCAGATCGATGGCTTCGTCGCTGCCGTTGCCGAGAAAGATGCTTTCGGGCGGTACGTTTTTCAGCTTCGCAATACGCTCCTTCAACGCCCCCTGCAGCGGATCGGGATAGCGGTTGAGGCTGCCGCCGAAGAGATCGTGGCCGTTCTCGTTGGCGTCGAGGAAAACGGAAGCTGTGCCGCTGTACTCGCTGCGAGCGGAACTGTAAGGCTTGAGCCTGCGAATGTTGTCTCTGACGAGGTTTTCGATTTTCATGTTAACATTTTTCTTGATAGGATTGGAACACGGATAACACGGATTGGGCGGATTAAAACGGATTTTATCTGTGACGCTCACAAAAATCCGTTTTAATCCGCCCAATCCGTGTTATCCGTGTTCCAATCCTCCTCGCGCAGCTTCCATCGCTTCGTGATGTTTTAACCGAAGCTCCACCGCACGAGCATGAGCCGGCAACTCCTCTGCCTCCGCCATCGTCATGATGGCCGGGCCGAGATTTTGCAGTCCTTCCCGGCTGATGCGCTGGAAGGTGATTTTTTTCAAAAAGCTATCCAGCGAAACGCCGGAGTAGCTGCGGGCGAAGCCGCTCGTGGGTAGCGTGTGATTGGTGCCGCTGGCATAGTCACCAGCGCTTTCGGGGGTGAAATTGCCGAGGAAAACGGAGCCGGCATTGACCACCTTCTCCGCCAATTCACTGGCATTTTCACATGCTAAAATTAAGTGTTCCGGAGCGTACTGATTGATCGCTTCCAGCGCAACTTCCTCATTTTCAAGCAAAATGGCGACGCTATGTGAGAGGGCCGCCTGCAACATTTTCTGCCGGGGCAACTGCTGCACCTGTGCGTCCACTTCTTTTTTCACTGCTTTCAACACAGTTTCACTGGTGGTTAAAAATACGACCTGCGAGTCCACGTCATGCTCGGCTTGCGAGAGCAAATCGGAGGCGACGAAGGCGGGCACGCAGGTTTCATCGGCAAACACCAGCACCTCCGAAGGCCCGGCGGGCATGTCGATGGCAATGCCGTCTTTTTGCACCAGCATCTTGGCGGCGGTGACGTAGCGATTGCCGGGGCCGAAAATTTTACTCACCTGCGGAATGGTTTCCGTACCGTAAGCCATGGCCGCAACAGCCTGCGCTCCGCCGGCTTTGAAAATTTTGGTGACGCCGGCCACCTGCGCAGCGAAGAGGATAGCAGGATTTACTTTACCGTTTTCACCGGGCGGCGTACACAGCACAATCTCCTGGCAACCGGCAATTTGCGCCGGAATGGCCAGCATCAGTACGGTAGAAAATAGCGGCGCCGTTCCGCCGGGGATGTACAGCCCCACCCGTTCGATGGGCACGCTTTTGCGCCAGCACTGCACGCCGGACATGGTTTCGACCGGGGTGAAATTTTCCCGCTGAGCGGCATGAAATTTTTCGATGTTTTCGGCGGCGAGGCGGATGGCGGATTGCAACTTTTCGGGCACGCTGAGGGTAGCTTCCTCCATCTCGGCAGCGGTGACTTCGAAGTTTTCGAGGGTCACCCGGTCGAAGCGGGCAGTGTACTCCCGTAGGGCTGCTTCGCCGCCGGTTTTAACTTTTTGTAAAACTCCGGAGACGACAGTGTCGAGGTCTTCCCGGTCTATTTCCGGGCGGCGAAGTAGCTGCGCAAGTTGCTGTTTATCAGGATATTTTGCGATTTGCACGTTGATGTTATTGGCAGGATGGTCACACTGATTTTTATGATTTTTATGATCTTAAATGATCATGACAATCATAAAAATCAGTGTGACCATCATGTTAAAATGCAATTTTCAAACAATCATTTTTTCAATCGGCACCACCAGAATTCCCTGGGCGCCGATGGCCTGCAGGTCTTCGATGATGTCCCAGAAGTGATCTTCCTGCACGACGGAATGCACGCTGCTCCAACCGGGTTCGGCGAGGGGCAGCACGGTCGGGCTTTTCATGCCGGGCAGTATTTTTTTGATGTCTTCGATGCGGTCGTTGGGGGCGTTGAGCAGGATGTACTTGTTGTTTTTCGCTTTCCTGACGGCCCGGATGCGGAAGAGCAGTTTGTCGAGCAACTGCCGCTTGGGAAAGTCGAGGTGCTGATTGGAAACCATGACCGCTTCGGAACGGAGCAATACCTCCACTTCTTTTAACCCGTTGGAAATCAAGGTACTACCCGTGCTCACCAGGTCGCAGATGCAATCAGCGAGGCCGATGCCGGGAGCGATTTCAACACTGCCGCTGATCTCGTGGATTTCAGCATCGACTTTGTTTTGTTTCAAAAACTGCCCCAGCAAATGCGGGTAAGATGTAGCGATGCGGGCGCCCCGCAGTCCCTGAACGCCCTCGTAATTCCGGGCCTTGGGCATGGCGAGCGAGAGCCGGCATTTGCCGAAGCCGAGCGGCTCTTCGATCTGCACTTTTTTATTCTTTTCAAAAAGGACATTCTCGCCAACGATGCCGCAGTCGGCCACGCCGTCCTCAACGTATTGCGGGATATCGTCATCCCGGAGGAAATAGACTTCGAGAGGAAAGTTGGATGCCACGGTCCGCAGCCTGCCGCCGCCGTTGGAGACGCCGATGCTGCAGGATTTCAGCAGGCCGACCGAATCTTCGTAAAGACGGCCGGATTTCTGGATGGCGAGTTTTAAAATGGATTGATTGCTCATTTCAAGAAGTTTTCCTCCCGCAGATCCCGCTGATTTTCACAGATTTTTTTCCTAATAGTAATGAATCTGCGAAAATCAGCGGGATCTGCGGGAGATAAATCAAAAAAGGCTTGCCGGAAACCCGACAAGCCTTTTTCGATGAAAATAAAAATCAGTTTACATCAAAACCAAAGCTGCTCGCCGGATTGCGGTGAGGAGAAATGATGATGATGGATATGATTGTTTATAAAATTCATGTTATTCTAATGGCTGCAAAACTAAGCCGGATCTTGGGTTTAAACAACCTGATTTTTAAAAAAATGTTTTGCTGACCGTTTTTTGACAGACGGTAAATCGTGAAAGTGACATTTGTTACTAGCGTAAAACACAGTGAATCCGTACCTTAGCCCATTCTTGCAAAATTGACCGATCCGCATTCGAAAGCATGTAAATCAACGAACAACCGTGCAAATTGACCATAAATCCAACGTAGTTCTACATCTTTTCCCATTTCTGAAATGGTGGCCCGAAGTTGACCGGAGCACCCTCAAAGCCGACTTGATTGCCGGACTGACAGGCGCTGTCATCGTGTTACCACAGGGGGTCGCATTTGCTATGATTGCCGGTTTGCCGCCTATTTACGGCCTTTACACGGCGATGATTACGCCGGTCATAGCTGCTCTTTGGGGGTCATCCAAACACCTGGTTTCAGGGCCGACGACCGCAATTTCACTATTGGTATTCGCAACAGTAAGCCAACTAGCAACACCCGGAACGGAAGACTTTTTCTCCAAAGCACTGACCATCACGTTGCTGGCAGGTATCATGCAATTTGCACTGGGTGCGGCAAGGATGGGTACACTCATCAATTTTGTATCACATGTGGTTGTGGTCGGGTTTACGGCGGGCGCCGCCCTGCTGATCATCGAAAGCCAGTTCAAACATATACTGGGGCTGTCCATCCCGCCCGGCAAATCATTTGTTGAAGTGATCGAGGCCCTGGCCGCCAACCTCCCGCATACCAATCCTTACGCATTGGCGGTTGGTTTATTTACGTTTTTCGTCGCACTGTTGTCCAAGCGCTTTTTTCCCAGAATACCCAACATGCTGGTTGCGCTGATCGGCGGGAGTTTGCTGGCTTTCGCACTGGGCGGGGAGTCCGTCGGGTTAAAAATGGTGGGTGAAGTTCCGGGACGCCTGCCCAAGCCATCACTGCCTGACCTGAGTTTTTCCGCAATTACAGAACTGGCACAGAGTGCCTTCGCCATCGCACTGTTAGGCCTCATCGAAGCGGTGGCAATTGCACGGTCCATCGGCGTAAAGTCTCAGCAGCAGATCGATGGCAACCAGGAATTCATCGGACAGGGCTTGTCCAATATCGTAGGCAGTTTTTTCTCCTGCTATGCCGGATCAGGATCGTTCACACGGTCGGGGCTGAACTACGAAGCAGGAGCCAAAACCCCGCTTGCTGCTATTTTTGCCGCTGCTATTCTGCTCATCATCGTGTTGTTCATCGCACCACTGATCGCCTATCTTCCGATTGCAGGTATGGCAGGCGTCATTATACTGGTTGGCTACAACCTGATTGATTTTCATTTTACGAAAACGGTAGCAAAAGCGAGCAAACGCCAGACAACAGTGCTGATTATTACCTTCCTATCCACCTTACTGCTGGAACTGGAATATGCCGTGTTCATTGGCGTGTTGTTTTCCCTGATTTTTTACCTGCAGCGCACGTCCACCCCCAACGTCGCCACGATGGCGCCAGACCCCGACAAACAGGGCCGCCGGTTTACCTACCTCGAAAGAAAAGCATTGCCGGAATGCCCGCAGCTGAAAATCCTTCGCATCGACGGCTCCATCTTTTTTGGTTCCGTTACGCACATTTCCTCCGAGATACGCAGGTTGGCGGACGAAACCGCCCCGGAGGCCCGGCATCTGCTCATACTGGCCAAAGGCGTTAACTTTATTGACGTTGCAGGTTCGGAGTGGTGCGTGCAGGAGGCCAACCGATGGAAGGCAAAAGGCGGCGGTCTTTATTTCACCGGCCTGAAACTCATCGCCCAGGACTCACTTATCAGAGGCGGTTTCAAAAAAGAAATCGGTTACGATCATTTTTTCGGAACAAAAGAAGAGGCTCTCAACGCAATTTTTGCCAAACTCGACCCCAATATCTGCGCAGTTTGCACCCACCGGATTTTCCTGGAATGCCAGACACTGCCGCCGCCTGTGTCCGAGCTTTTATCAGAAATAGCAACCTCGAAGGGCTGAGCAGCTTCCGGGCGACCATCGGCCGTACTCCTTTGAAATGCAGTTTTCTTCGTTAAATTTACGCTTCACATTGGTGAAAAGTCGATCCATTTTTCAAAAGAGAACGCATGGCAAACGAAAAAAAACCTTTCCCTTACCTTCCCGATCCCGGCCTGAAAGCAGCTGCCGACGTAGCGCTCGAACTTGGCTTGCCGCTGCTCGTAACCGGCGAACCCGGCACCGGTAAAACCCAACTCGCCTACTGGTTGGCTCATCAACTGGATACTGAGGTGCTTCGTTTCAACACTAAAACTTCCTCACTGTCTAAAGATTTATTCTACCGGTATGATGCCATCCGGCACTTCCGGGATTCGCATCAGCGAGAGGTGAATCCGCTGAACTACATTCAGTTTGAAGCCCTGGGCCGTGCCATCCTGGCCTCCGGCAAAAAGCGTTTCGTAGTACTCGTGGATGAAGTGGACAAGGCAACCCGTGATTTTTCAAATGACCTGCTGTTTGAGTTTGAAAAATTGGCTTTTAACATTGTCGAAGCAAAAGAAAGCGATCTTGACAACTTCGACTGGCAGCATGAATACGGCATCGAACGCCCAAAGTTTGACAACAGCGGCAACATCTCCCACGATGAAGAGGCGCCAAAACCCGTACTCATCCTCACCAGCAACTCAGAGAAAAACCTGCCCGATGCATTTCTCCGGCGGTGTGCATTTTACCACATTCCATTTCCCGGTCCGGAGCAATTGCTCAACATTGTTCAAATCCACGGATTCCTCGACGAAAAGTTCTCTAAAGAAATGGCTGCCAAAGCCATTGATTTCTTCGGTCAAATGCGGGAACACGGTCTGCGGAAAAAACCCGCCACCGCCGAAATGCTCGCATGGCTTCACATTTTAAAGAACAGAAACCTCGACCCGGCCAATGCCGCCAACGATAAAGAAATAGAACAACACATCCGTCAGACTTTCGCACTGCTGGCCAAGAATAAGGAGGACCTGCAGCGGCTGACGGAGGAGTTCAAGTTTTAAATGATAATGTAGAATGTAGAATTTTCAATGTAGAAAGTAGAAGGTTGGAAGAAAGCAGGCAGCCAATTACATTCTGCATTGAAAATTCTACATTCTACATTCAATTAATAAAGTGAAAGCACTTCTGGTCTTTTCATACGACACAACCAACCCCCTTTTCAAGCTGATGGGGGAGTTGAATGCGGTGCAATCGTATTTACAGCATCCGTCGTGCGACCCGATACCGAAGTGGCAATGTGGACCGGAGCATGTTCGGGAGTTTTTTGATACTTACCGGGAAGAAGTTCGGATTTTTCACTTTGGCGGGCACGCTTTCGGGGAGCATTTGCAGCTGAATGATACCTTCGACGTGATGAGATTATCGTTCGTGGAGGCGCTTGCTGAAAGGGTGTGCAAGTACAAGGGACTGAAGCTGGTCTTCCTCAACGGCTGCTCCACCGACGACCAGGCGCAGGCCTTTCTTGATCACGGAGTCGGCGCCGTCATCTCCACCCGCCAGCCTTTGAAGGATCGCTACGGGCTGGCATTTTCCCGCATGTTTTACCTGGAATTTTGCAGAAAAAACAAACCCCTGCAGGAAGCTTTCATTGATACGCTTTCAGGATTTCTCAGCGATTACCAGGCGGAGAAGAACGACTGGATCGACAAGGACCTGGACGATGTGGTGAGGGGTTTCGACGTGGACGATGACGACGAGCAGGAGGTGTACCAGCTTCAAATCAATCCCGCAACAGCCAACGTAGCAAATGAAACATTCGTTGACTGGCAGTCAGCTTCGTCCATGCCTGCCGTCATTCCGTTGCAGCAACCCACCGATGTAAAATCGCTGGGAGTGGCGGAAGACAGCTTTTTGCTCTGCAACCGGCGCAAGCAGGCACAGTCGTTTGCCAGCTGTGCAAAAAACAAACTGGAAGGCACCCTGACCGACCCGGTTTTCCTTTTTATACACGATGATGAGCGCAACTGCCCTTACGAGCTGAGCCTGCGTTTTCAAAAATACCCGGAAGTCAGCCCCCAACTACCCTCACTTAAGGAGATTGAACTGGAAAGTCTTCAGGGCCAGTTTGCCGACAACGAAAAGTTCAAACTGGCACTTTCAGAGCTGTACGCCAAGCAGTTTTCCGGCAATTTCGATCAGCTGCTCAACCGCTGGGTTTTACAAAAAATGACACCGGACAACAACCTCCTCATGGTCTTTCACGACCTCAATCTGCTCGATTGGGAAGACGAATGGGAGCAGTTTTTCCGGTACTACGCCAACGACTATGCCGCTCAGCTCAGCCAGGAACTGAGCACCCGGCTCATCGTCGTTTGCCTTCGTGAATATTATGATGACGACGATCCCTTCCGCACGCTGTTCGATCAGCTGGCGGTGGACTTTGGCGGCAAAGTTTTCAGTTTTTCCAACTTGCCTGAAATCGCTAAACGGGACGTCGGCATCTGGCAAAAGGAAGTTTTTAAAGAAACCTTTTTTGAATCCGGGGAGCTTTTCATTGAAAACGGAGCAGAGGTGAATTCCCTCCCGTTCATCCGGGCCAAAGAAAAACTGGCAGATAAAATCAAGGAGTTTAATTTGAAAAGGTTGACGATGGACGGTGGACGGTAGAGGCAGCCCTGTAACCCGTCTACCATCAGCCGTCCACTGTCAACCGCTCAACTGTTATGCACGATCAACTTCAACCATTCGAGCCGATGCTGGCCGAACTTTCCGCCCGGGGATTCTACTTCGGGGTGGATACGTGGCTTCGCCTGCACCGCTGGTTGGATTTGCAGACAGGAAAACCGGAGGGCGAAATTTCAACGGAAAAAACCCGCTATGCCCTCTCAGCCATCCTCTGCCAAACAGAGGAGCAGCAGTTGATTTTTCAGGAAGTTTTTGACCGCCATTTTAAAACAACGGAACAAACGCCAACACCTGCCGAGCCCGCCGAGCCTTCCTCAAAAAAAGAGGAAGACATTGAGCCAGAACCAGAAATTCAGCCTGCTCAGCCCGCCGAACCGACAGCCGTACCGCCGCTATCATCTGTAGCCTCTTCCCGAAAGGGCCCCATCCGGATTGAATTGCGTTTCCCGGAAAGCGAATTGCGGGCCTGGAACCACGAACCCATGGACCGGGCCATGCAACCCCTTCGGGAAAAGGAATGGACCGACACCTTCGACTGGGACATCCCCGGAAGCATCCGTCGAACGATTCAGTCGGGGGGCATTCCTCGATTCGTTTTTCAACAAAGAAAAAAAGCCCCGGCCTACCTCGTCCTCATCGAGCAACGCAGCTCCCGTGATCACCTGTCCGGCTTTTACCGTGAAATGGTGCTGGAGTTAAACCGCCGGGACCTCGACGCCGACTACTATTTTTTTGACAGCTCCCCGCATCTCGTCTGGAAGGACCGAAACAGCATCCACCGGCGCATCCCCATCGAACGGCTGGCTGGTGAATTTTCGGAAGCCCGGCTGCTCATCATCGGCCCTGCTGCGCCTTTGCTGGCACTGCCCGACCTGCGACCTTCCAACCTTGCGCTGGATTTACGTGAAATGTGGGAAAGGATGGCGCTGCTTTGCAGCACACCCGTGCCGGACTGGGGATTGCACGAGATGGCGCTCTGCCAGCTTTTTCCGGTAGCACCCGCTACGGCTGAAGGTTTGTTTTCTTTGCTGCCGCAATGGAATACGGTGCAGGCGCTCACGCCGCATTACTGGATGCTGAAACATCCTGAGCCGGCATTGCCCAACCTTAAATTCAGAGGACGGAACGTTCCGCCGGAGATCATCACCAACCTGCGCAGATACCTCGGCTCAGGGGGGTTCCGCTGGCTGTGTGCCACGGCCTACTATCCTGAACTTTACTTCGAGCTCACCTGCCTTTTTAATGACGAAGCCATTCCGCCCGACACCAATTACTCAGAGTGGGAACAAAACCAGGTTTGGTGGATGGCCCTCAATCGTCTTTGCCGGCTACCGTGGTTTCGCAGCGGGCGGCTGCCGAATGTGTTTCGGGAAGCCTTGCGGAGCTTGTTGCCGGAGGAGGATGCCCGAAAAGTAAGAGAGCAAATTCTCGCCGTCCTCTCCCTTCCCGACAACCAGGCGGAGCCGGGCTCATACGCTGAAACGGGAAGGGCGTTCACGCTTGCGTGGCTTGAAGCCGAACAGAAGGGAGGGAAGATCGAAGAGTTTTTACCGACGGAAATCAGCCTTGCCGATGTGGAAGACGCCGTAGGCCGGAAGATCTGGCAACGGCAAACGATGGCGCCACTGCCGCAGCCGGACGGCGTCTTCCGGATTTTATGGGCTACCTCTCCGAAAAAACAATGGCCCCGCCTGGAAGACCAATGGAATGAACTGATGGGGACTGTCTCCCGGTCGGCTAACTCCGTCAGCGATGCTGTAGCCGCTTTAAAAGCCGAATATTTTTACCTCGTGATTACCGAACCCGGTTTTGAAAACCTCTCCGGCCTGACCGGGGCCATGAATGACGCCGGCCTGCGCCCCACTCTGGTGTTGTTTGATGAAAATCAGGAAACCAAAGGCCCGCCACCGCCGGGTGTAGGGCAGGTTTTCCGGAATGCGGAGTTTTTACAGGCTTACGTAGGCGGCATGGTCGAGGAGTTGACCGGTGCAGGGG
Organism: Bacteroidota bacterium; assembly: GCA_030147525.1. Lineage (GTDB taxonomy): Bacteria > Bacteroidota > Bacteroidia > Chitinophagales > Saprospiraceae > UBA6168. Next base: position 45,519 of record JASBVF010000053.1, on the reverse strand, counting down.
CCTCTTCCTACCAAAGCTACGGGAGTACAGGACCAGAGCAAACTGCCTATCAGCAAGGCCCGGAGCCTGAATCGCTGGCTCGGCAGGGATTTATGGATTTGGTGAAAAAAGCCGGCAGTTTCAGCGAGGCCATGCAGGTGTTGGATGATATGAAACGGGAAGATGTATCGCCGGACATCCACTTTTTCAATGCATTGCTGTCCAAAACGACCAACCCGGAAGAAATTTACATCGTGCTCGACCGCATCAGGGCTGAGAAACTTCGCCCTAATGCCACCACCTTCCGCATCAGGGCAGAAAAAGCCGCCAGCCTCAACGAAGCCATGAAACTGTTCGAAGAGATGAGAGGCGAAGACATTGAGATGACCGATGAAATGGCAGCGTCATTGCTTGAAAAAGCGGACAACTACGAAGATGCACGCTCCGTTCTCAGCTACCTTCGGGAAGCTGGAAGCTACCGTCCTTCGCTGGAAGTTTATACCATTTTACTTAAAAAGACCAGTCAGTTCGAAGCAGCGGGTGAAATCTTCCGGGAGATGCAAAGCGAAGGCATCAGGGCGGATAAAATTGCTTATACGGTGTACCTTTCCAAAGCGGAAACGTATGAAAACGCCCGTTTTATTTTTGATGAAATGAAGCGGGAAGGCATACAAACCGACCCCGTCGTTTACACAACCATGCTCGATAAGACCAGGGACTTCTACCAGGCCAGCACCATTTTCGAAGAAATGCTGAAAGATGGCATCAAGCCCAATCGGGGCATGTTTACCCAGGTGATGAGGCGGGCCACGAAGGATAGCGAAGCCGATTGGGTGGAAGAACAAATGCGGAACGCAGGCATCGGGGATGGAACCATCAGGCGTGTCAGACAACAGTACGAGGACAATAAACCCGCTGAAGAGAACTTCTACCAGTCATCGGCCTACGAAAGCAATATCCCGCAGGAAGAAACCGCCACACAGCAAAATGACTTTGATCAAATTCGAAACCTGATCACTGAAGGCCGGCTTGGAGATGCTTTTAAAAAGCTCAGCGAGTTAGCCCCTGACAATAACGACCTGATCTTACAGCAGGCCAGGTTCAGAGAGGCTGAAAAAAGCAACCGATTAGGTATGATCAGTTATGCTGATTATTCCCGGCAGATCAACCAGGTCAATTTTGCCGTGCTGAACATCATAAGCGAGTTGGAAAATCGTCAACATTCATCCGACCGGGAAACATCAGACAAAAAACGGCTGAAAATTTACCTGTCCTATTCCCCAAAGGATGGAAGAATGGCGTCACAACTCCAGCGGCGCCTGCAATCGCTCGCCGGCAACTATGAGCTTGACATATGGATCGATCAGGAGTTGCAGGCCGGGCGGACATGGCAGGAAGAAATCAGGAAACAATTACTGGAGGCTGATCTCTGCCTGGCGTTGCTAAGCGAAGACTACCTTTACTCCAAGGCTTACGATGACGCAGTGCGGGCATTGGACGAACGAAAAACAGTTGTGCCAATCATCTTGCGGCCATGTGCCTGGGAGGAAACCGTTTTCGGCAGGATTCAGGCGCTTCCCCGTGGCGGGCAACCCATTTCAACACAAAAAGATGAAGAACAGGCCTGGACGGAAGTCGTCAGGGATTTGCAGCGCCTGATCGATACCCTTGATGACAGAACATTTGCTGCGTAGTGTGTTTTTTCTGAAATAAGGTGGAAGTTTTGGTATTCCTCAACGTGGGTTCCTGCGTTCGCTTGCGTGTTTGTTGTGTTCGATTAAGTGGTTAATAGGTTCCGAAGGGTATTTTCAGGGAAAGACTATCCTAAACGGTGCTATATAAAATTTACTAATTTAAAATTAGACATGGCCGGAACATTATCCAACCATCAACTTGGGTCATTCAACTCCTCTCACCCCAAGAAGGAAAGGCATGGCAGGAAAGAGCATCTGGTCACCGATATTCGTTACAACCTTGGCCTGCTTCCCTTAACGAACGAACAGTCTCCGAATGGCTTTATAAAAAACCACGGTATCCTTTTCAGTGCAGGGTATTTGCTGCGACTTTCCCGGTAAAAAAAGGTAAACTTCCGGGGATGAAAATCAAAGGATTCGAAAGCTGATCGCTGGATTTCAATTCTGTTAACGATTATCAAATTTAACAATTCAGCCTTTCAGCCAGGCTCTAATTAACCCGGTCTTCAAATTTTTTAACGGACTATTTATACCGCACATGTGGTTTTACAGATACCTTGCCTTAAAATTCAACACAGACTACGAAATACAGACCCGAACTATTTTTTCACGCCAAAACGAAAAGAGCCATGAGAGTAGCAACCATTAAAACAATCTTCCCGGCGCTGTTAGCCATTCTGATAACCAGCTCCTGCACCAACCCGATGAAGCTCGTTGAAAGGGGTCGCTTCGACGACGCCGTCAGCCTGAGCGTCCGCAAACTTTCAGGAAAAAAGAAGAAAAAAACGAAGTATGTCAAAGCCCTGGAAGAAGCATTTGCACGGGTCACGCATACCGACATGCGGGAAATCAAAGTACTGGAAAAAGAAGGCCGGGATGAAAACTGGGTCAAAATCAACAACATCCATCAGCGCATCAGCCGCCGGCAGCAGCTCATTGAGCCATTGCTTCCGTTGTATTCCAAGGACGGATACAAAGCCGATTTCAAGTTTGTCAAAGTCGAAGATCTGGAGCTGGAATCCAAGGAAAAAGCCGCTGAATTTTACTACAAAGAAGGGAAGCGACTCATGACCATTGCCGAGCGGGGCGACAAACCCGCCGCCCGCTCAGCCTACGACAACTTTGAAAAAATAAAGCGGTACTACAAAAACTACAAAGACGAAGACCGTCTGATGAACCGTGCGCAGGAACTCGGCACCGTGTACGTGCTTTTCAGCATGGAAAATGATGCGAGGGTGGTTTTGCCCAAAGACTTTGAGCAGGAGATCAAACGCATCAGCGTCCGTGACCTCGACCGGAACTGGCGCACCGTTCACCTCAACCCCGAGAAGGGACTGTCCTACGACTACACCGTCAGGATGCGCCTCACGGACATCGACGTCTCCCCTGAAATGGTCAAGGAGCGGGAATATGTGGACGACAAAACCATCGAAGATGGCTTCGAGTACGTGCTGGACAAAAATGGCAATGTGGCGAAAGACAGCAGCGGCAACGATATAAAAGTGCCTAAAAAGGTGCTTATCAAAGCAAGGGTTTTTGAAACCTACCAGCGCAAAGCCGCACATGTGGGAGGGATTCTGGAGTTTTACGACAACCGTGAACGGGAGATTATTTACACCGACCCGATCGCCGTAGATGCCATTTTTGAGAACTACGCCGCCACCTTCGACGGCGACAGGAGAGCCCTGACTGAGGAATCCAAGAGGAAGATTGGCAATCGGCCCGTGCCGTTTCCTACCAGCGAACATTTGATTCTGCAGGCGGCCGATTTACTAAAGCCGGTTGTGAAAGATAAAATTGCCAGGAGCAGGATCATGATTTAAGCCTGCTTGTATGGAAAATACAAAAGGCTGCCGGAATACCGGCAGCCTTTTTTTGTGATTATGATCAGATTGAATTTCAGGAAAAGTGTGAGTATTTCCTGAAATTTACTTGATCAACTTTGCAGAATGTAAATTCTGTTCGTTAATGTTCATTTTAATAGACCTGTGATAATCAGATGCGAAATAGTGTTTCCGTGAGTCTTGATGTTCATTCTTCGTTTTGATTGCCTTGTTGGCTGCAACAGTCAACCGGGAAATCAGAGCAGTTAATTTTTTAGAATTGACTTTATCCATAGCGCACGGATTTAAAAGTGAGAAAATTGATTTAAAACTGAATAGGCGATTTCGCTATTGGATATATCATGGGTAACAAGCGGGGCAAAGTTAAGAATAAATTCAAGTTTTGCACTATTCAACACTTATAATTCCAACTTTTCACTCCCTACAACATATATTGCTGTAATTTAAATTATTTACAAAATTTAATTTTACATAAAAAGTCCTTTAATTACACGGCAATTCAAAAATTTTCATTTTGTCCCAGTCGGGACATTCTGCTTCAGCGAGAGCTTTCTACATTAGCGCCAACAAAAACATAATGCCTCCACAACAGCCCAATACAGCAGTTTTGCTTTTCATCCGGTCAGGTCATGAAGAAGCCAGGGTGAAAAACTTCGGGGCCCATCTGCATCATCATTCCCGGTGTAAGATTGCCAGACTGCTCAATGCAAATGCCCGAAAAGTGGCTGCTTCAGCCGGCGTGCCGGTCGTTGTGTTGACAGGAGCGCAGCAAAGAGGCTCAACTTTTGGCGAACGCTTCGCCAACGCTATCGAAAGCACTTTCCAACTTGGCTACGAAAACGTCGTCGCCATCGGCAACGACTGCCTTTCTCTATCGCAGAGTCTTTTGAAAAAAGCGATTCAGCGCTTGCTGATAAATGATTTTGTGATAGGCCCCAGCAAAGATGGAGGGGTGTATTTGCTCGGACTGAAAGCCCGGTGTTTTAATAAAAACAAGTTCGAGCATTTACCCTGGCAAACCGGAAACCTGCTCGAATCTTTACTCCGGCACACCGGAGGCCATTCCATTAACTGCCTTCCCCCAGCCATCGATGCCGACGATGAGGCCAGCCTTATCCAGGCTCTGCAAAACATACAACAGGGCTCTGCCCTGAAAAAAGTCCTTTTAAACATCCTCCGGCATACCGCCGAAGATTTTCCACTCGCCGGGCAGTTCCTTGCTCCGGTTTTTCCAGCCTATCAATTTCACCTGCGGGCGCCGCCACAACTACGCTAAAACTCCCGGACTCACCTCCTAAAATGTCATCTGAATAAACAAACTACTGACCCGCTGTCATGGCGTACCGGGTTGGTTTATGCTATGATGAAAAACCGTTCTGATCTGACTTTCGTATTTATGGTCAGTGTATGCAATCTTTTCTAAACTTAAAAACATGTCTGTGAAACAATTTTTCCTCCTGCTTAACTTCCTGACATTTTCCGTTTTTTCTTTTTGTCAAAACATTGAGATACAAGGCATTGTAAAAGACGCCTCCACCGGCGACCCACTCCCCGGGGCAGCTGTACTTGAAAAGTCTACGGGTAACGGAACAATCGTCAACGCTGCCGGAAACTTTACGATCCAGGTAGCAAAACTGCCAGTCATCTTCGAAATTTCCTTCCTCGGTTACGAAACCATGGAGCAAGAAGTCTTTCAACATGAAAAAGTAGAAATCTCCCTGCGCCCCGCCACCGGCCAGCTCAGTGAGATCGTCGTCACCGCCCTCGGCATCGAACGGCAGACCAAAGCCCTCGGCTACGCCGTGCAGGAAATCGACGGCGCTGAATTCAGCTACGTCCGCCCCGACAATCTCGTCAACGGCCTTTCCGGGCGTCTCGCCGGGGTCCAGATCAACAACGGCGCTTCCGGGGTTGGTTCTTCCTCACGCATCGTTATCCGGGGCGAGTCGTCGCTCTCCGGGCGCAATGAAGCGCTCTTCGTCGTGGATGGCGTGCCTATTTCCAACGAAATTCTCAACAATGACACGGACAACACCGCCGCCGGTTTTCAGGAGGTGGACTACGGCAACGGGGCCGCCGAACTTAGCCCCGACGACATCGAGTCCGTGACCATCCTCCGGGGCGCAGGTGCTACGGCACTTTATGGCGCACGGGGCGCTAACGGCGTTGTGGTGATCAAAACCAAGACCGGCAAGGGCCAACGGGGCATCGGCGTCAGTGTAAACAGCAGCGTGACCTTTGAAACGCCACTCACCATGCCGCAATACCAAAACCGCTACGGGCAAGGTAGCGGCGGCCAGTTTTCTTATGAAAACGGCGACGGCGCAGGCACCTTCGACGACGGTATCCGCAGCTACGGCCCGGAAATGCTGGGGCAATTTATCCCACAATTCGATAGCCCATCGACGGATGTGAACGGCAACATCGTCAGAGCCGGCGACGTCATCGCCCGCAACGGCAATGCCATCACCCCTACCCCGTTTTCACCCAACCCGAACAACGTCCGAAACTTTTTTGAAACGGGCCGCACGCTCATCAACAACGTGGCGCTCAGCGGTTCCAATGATCTGGGCTATTTCCGCCTTTCCTACACCAACTTCGACAACGAAGGCATCGTGCCGAATACCGACCTGAAGCGCAATTCCGTCTCCCTCAGCGGCGGTTACCAACTGACGGACAAGCTGAAATTTCGCTCCTATTTCAACTACATCAACTCCGAAAGCACCAACCGCCCGGCCACTGGCTACGGCAGCGAAAATATGCTCTACCTCTTCACCTGGATGGGCCGGCAGGTGGATATGAATTCCCTGAAAGATTACTGGCAGGCAGGCCAGGAGGGCGTACAACAGTTCAACTACAACTATACCTGGATGGACAATCCTTACTTCGCCCTCTACGAAAACACGAATGGTTTTAACAAAAACCGGCTGCTCGGCAACCTCTCCGCCACCTACGATTTCACTGAAAATCTGAGCCTCACCATCCGCTCGGGCATGGACAACTACGACGACGTGCGGGCCAGCCGCCGGGCCTTCAGTTCCCAGCGCTTCCGCAACGGCGCTTACCGGGAGGACCTCGTAGACTTCCGGGAGATCAACACGGACTTTTTGTTAAAATACGAACGCCGGGTGAGCGACCAGTGGTCGTTCAACATTTCCGCCGGCGGCAACCGGATGGATCAGCAGACGAGTTATAAAATGCTGATGGCTACAGAGCTTTCCGTGCCGGGTGTTTACAATTTTGAAAACAGCCGGGTGCCTTTGCAGGTCCGCCAGTTTGACCAGCAAAAAAGAGTGAACAGCCTCTACGCCCTCGGCCAGGTAGGATTCAACAACGGCCTCTTCCTCGACCTCAGCCTCCGCAACGATTGGTCAAGCACGCTACCGCCGGATGAAAACTCATTCGCTTATTGGTCAGCTTCGCTTAGCGGTGTTTTGAATGAATTCGTTCAACTGCCATCGATGATCGACTTCGCAAAAGTCCGCCTCAGCTACGCCGTCGTCGGCAACGACACCGATCCGTTCAACTACACGAACAGTTTCGTTTTCGGCAACCCTTACGGCGGCAACCCGACGGTGAGCAATGATATTTTATTGAGAAACAGCAGCTTCCGGCCTGAATCCACCAACTCATTCGAGGTGGGTACGGACATTCGCCTGCTGCGCAACCGCATCGGCATCGACCTGACGTACTACAACAACAACAGCCGGGACCAGATCGTGGAACTGCCGGTTTCGTCGTCGAGCGGTTTCAGCAGCCGCATCGTGAACGGGGGCAACATCCGCAACCAGGGCGTCGAGCTGATGCTCAATGTCAGCCCGATGGTGCGGGACAAATTTACCTGGAACATGTTCGTTGTTTTCACCAGAAATAAAAACACAGTGGAGCGGCTGCCGGAAGGCATTCAGCAGTACGTCACCGGCTTCGCACGGGTGTACGACCGGAGCGACCGGGCCGTGTATTTCATCGCAGAGGAAGGCGGCAGTATTGGCAACATGTTCGGCACCGGCTTCAAAACGGTGAATGGCCGCCACGTGTACGACCAGAACGGCAACCCGGTGAAAGATCCGAACCTGCGTTTGCTCGGCAATTACAACCCTGATTTCATCCTCGGCCTGGGCAGTGATTTCCGTTACGGGCCGTTCAATTTCGGGTTCCTGTTCGATTACCGTCACGGCGGCACGATCGTTTCCCGGCTTTACGCCATTGCCACCACTTCGGGGGTACTGGAAAATTCAGCTATTGGCCGGGAGACCGGCATCGTCGGCGACGGCATCGTCAACGTGGGCACTGCCGAGAACCCGCAGTGGGTGGAAAACACGAAAGCTATCCCCGCTGCCAGCTACTACGACCAGTATTTCGACCGGGATAACGAGGCGAATGCGCTCTGGGATGCGACTTACCTGAAACTCCGGGAAGTGCGTATCGGCTACACGCTGCCGGCTGCTTTTTTGAAACAGTCCGGCATGGCTGACCTTCGCGTTTCTTTGATCGGAAGAAACCTGGCACTTTGGACCGACAACCCTCATTTTGACCCGGAACTCAACGCTATGCAGGGCCGCAGTTTTGCACAGGGCGTGGAGGATATGAGTTATCCGTCGAGCAGGAGTTACGGGGTGAGTTTGGGGCTTAAATTTTGATTTTGAAAAACTGCTCTTTAAGTGAAATCAAAAATCACAAATCAAGAATCGAAGAATCATAAATCAGTCGGATTTAAGATTCTTCGATTCTTGATTTGTGATTTTTGATTTTCCACCTGACAGAAACCCGAAGCAAGTCAGTTATTGACTTTTAATCAAAAAAGAAAAAATGAAACTTCAATTTTTATCAATAATCTCCGTCATCTTCCTCTTCACTGCCTGCACAAAGGACTTCGAAGAAATCAACACCAATCCCAACGTGCCGGTGGCGGTGAACCCGCAATTCCTGCTGACCAACATCGTCTGGAATGCGGCGAACAACAACGCCGTGGATGCCTGGAACGCCGGCAACCAACTCGGTCAGCTCACGGCACGCAAGGATTTTAACGAAATTGACCGCTGGGACCTCCGGGCTAACCAGGAGCTTTGGGATAAAACCTACCATCTGCTCAACGACGTGCAAACGCTCATTGAATTGGGCGACGAGCAGAACCGGGGCTACACCGGCGTTGCGCTTGTGATGCGGGCGTTCCTCATCTCTACGCTGACCGACCTTTGGGGCGATGTACCGTACTCCGAGGCGTTGAAGGGTGTGAGCGAGGGCAACTTTGCTCCGAAATATGACACGCAGGAGGACATTTACACCGGCGAAAATGGCATTCTCGCCACGCTGCGGCAGGCCGTCGAAATTTTGGAACAGAACAAAAACGGCGTACAAGTCAAGGGCGACGTGATGTACGGCGGCGACCTGGAGCAGTGGATTCGCTTCGCAAACTCGCTGCGGCTGCGCTACCTGTTGCGCATTTCAAAACAAGTGGACGTGAGTGTGGAGGTTAACCAGCTTTTTACCGAAGGCAAAATCATGCAGAGCAATGCGGACAACGCCCTCGTTCCGTACCTGGCCTCAGCGCCCAACCAGTGGTTCGTGCACAACATTCGCTCAGGCGACTTCGGCGACGTGCGCATGAGTCTGACCATCGAAAATGTGCTGGAAGATTTGAACGACCCTCGTCAGGCAGTCTGGTTCCGGCCTTCTGAGAAAAGCGTGGCAGCCGGTTCGCCCGAGTTTACCGGCATCATCAACGGCGTCGGCCCTGCCACCCGTGGCGATTATGATTTTAGTGAAATTTCGCTGCCCGGCCCGATCTTCCGGGAACAGCCGGACGGCGTGGATGCGGTTTTCATGTTGTACAGCGAGGTGCAGTTTGCGCTGGCGGAGGCGGCGATGAATGGCTGGATTTCCGCTGCGCCGGCGGAGTTTTACGAAGAGGGCATCCGTTCCAGTTTCGATTATTTCAAAGCGGAAATGCCGGCCGGTTATTTGACCCAAACCAATGTGGCATTGGGCGGTCAGAATGTTTTGAAAAAAATCATCACGCAGAAATGGCTGGCCTCCATGCTCGTCGGCTACGAAGGCTGGCTGGAACACCGCCGCACGGGGTTCCCTGAATTCATGGTCGCAGTGGAAAATCTGAACAACGACCAACTGCCCGTCCGATACCTCTACCCCACCCCCGAACAGGCGCTGAATGCGGCGAATTACCAGGAGGCGGTGAGCCGCATGGGCGGGGATAACCTGGATGCAAAGGGGTGGTGGGAGAAATAAAAACGGCTTGGCCGCCCCCGATCAAAAATCAAAAATCACAAATCGAAGAATCTTAAATCAGTTGGATTTGTGATTCTTCGATTTGTGATTTTTGATTTTTGATTTGAAGTACCGAACAAACCCAACAAATGCACAACATCCAACTCTACCAATGGCTCATCATCGTCATCGCCACGCTGGCGCTGGTACTGATTTCACCGCTATCGAAGACGGTGAAAGAGTTTTTCCAGGCAGATGTGGACGACCGGCAGCCGAACTTCTGGTTGCTGACCAGCAGCCTCGTGATCTCCTGGATTTTTGCGAAATCCATCACGAATGCAGCGAACCTGGGCCTTGAATTCGGGCTGGTGGGCGGGGTGGCATATGCGACGTACTACCTGAGTTTTCTGGTGGCGGGCGTGGTGATTTACCGCATGCGGGTGCGGGGCGGTTTCTTAAGCATTCATCAGTTTTTAAGGACCAAATTCGGGCGTGGAGCGGTCGTATTGTTTTCACTGCTGATCGGTATCCGGCTTTTCAACGAAGTTTGGTCGAACACGATGGTGATCGGGAGCTACTTCGGCGAGCAGGGCAGCGGAAATTACTACGCCGCCGTGCTGGTTTTTACCGGGCTCACGCTGGCCTACTCGCTGAAAGGCGGCTTGCGCAGTTCATTGCTGACGGATTTGATCCAAATGGCGCTATTCGGGGTGCTGCTGTTCATCATCCTCGGTGTTTTGATCCCGAAAGAAAACGGCGACGTGGGCAAATTTGTGACTTCCGGCGAATGGACGCTGTCGGGAGGCATCAACCTGCTGCTGGTGGCACTGGTGCAGGTTTTCAGCTACCCGTTCCACGATCCGGTGCTGACGGACCGGGGTTTCATCGCTCCGCCGAAGGTGACGCTGAAAAGTTACATCTGGGCGACGGTGATTGGCTTCGTCTGCATCACGCTGTTCAGTTTTGTCGGCATTTACGGCAGCTTCCGGGGCATGGAAGGCCAGGCGGCGGTCGAGGTGAGCAAATCGCTGGGCGTCGGGATGATGCTGGTGATGAATTTCATTATGGTCACCTCGGCGGGTTCGACGCTGGATTCGGCATTTGCTTCGTTTTCGAAACTGGCGGTGGTCGACCTGGGCAAAGCCGAAAATGCTTCCGTCAGCCGTGGGCGATGGGCGATGGTGGCGATCACGGTCATCGGTACGATCCCGGTGTTTCTCAATCCCACCATCCTCTCTGCAACGACAATCAGCGGGACGATGGTGCTGGGGCTGGCGCCCGTGTTTTTATTTTGGAACAAAAAAGTGCCGAAGCTGTCGTTTCACCTGCCGGTTTGGGCGGGCATTGCGGCGGGAATCGTTTTGGCGATGGGCTGGATTCCCCCGGATTTTGTTTTTTTTGCGGGCAAATACGGCGACTTGCTAACGGTGAACCTGGTGGGGACAGCGTTATGTTTTCTGCTATTTTGGTTGCCTGTTTTTATAAAAAATGATGAACGATAAAATCAAACATATCGGCCAACTCGAAGGCCCCGTCCTCCTCTTTGGCGGCGTGTACAGCAACCTGGAGGCACTGACAGCTTTGAAGCAAATCGCTGATCGTCAGGGCATTTCACCGAACAACATCATCTGCACCGGCGATATTCCCGGCTACTGCGCCGACCCGGAGCAGTGCCTGCAACTGATCAGAAAATGGGGCATCCATGCCATCGCAGGGAACGTGGAAATTCAAATCCGGGACGGGCTGGAAGACTGCGGCTGTGATTTTGAGGCGGATTCACGCTGCGATCTTTTCGCCAAAGCCTGGTATCCCTACGCCCAAAAACGGGTCAGCGCTGGCTCGGTGGAGTGGTTGAAAACCCTGCCGGAGTTTCTGGAATTTGATTTTTACGGTAAAAAATGCCTCGTTGTGCATGGCTCGTTTTTCCGTACCTCAGAGTTCGTTTTCCGCTCGACGCCGTGGGAGGTGAAGCAGCGTAATTTTGATGAAACCGGCGCCGATGTGATCATTGCCGGGCATTGCGGCTTGCCGTTCAACCATGTTTCCGGTGAAAAATACTGGCTGAATCCCGGCGTGATCGGGATGCCGGCCAACGACGGGACACCGAGGGTTTGGTACATGCTGCTGAACCCGTCCGAAAAACCGTTTCATTTCACGCATGAAAGTTTTGAGTTTGACAATGAGGAAACTTTCGCCCGTATGCTGGAAGAGGAATTGCCCATCGCCTACGCCAAAACGCTGACGTCGGGGCTGTGGGACAACAACGATATTTTGCCGGAAGAGGAGACGGCGGCGCAGGGAGTGGCGTTGAGTTTTTAACCAAACTTTTCACGCCGGCGGGTCAATTCAGCCGCAAAGTCAGGCTGTTCAGCCAGGCATAAGTGCTCACCGGTGCATCTTCCGGCAGCGATTGATCGATGCTGTAGGTAAAGTCAACGGCAAAGCTGATTCTTTTGCTCAGTGGCATATCCAACCTCGTTTCAGTGGAAAAGCGATAATTTTTAAAATCACCCAACTGAGGCTGGTAGTAGGTGGTGTTAATAACTTTCAGATTTTTTAATGGCTGAAGGGTAAACGACAGGTAGTTACTCCACCGGTGCCAGTTTTTTTCACCGATCACTTCAATGAACCGGTTATGTTCGAACAGGTAGGCCGAACCAGCATAGACCCTGTTTTTACTACTTTCATCTTTAAAAATGCGGTAACGCAATCCCGTTCCGGTTAGGCCCCGGAATTCTATTTGCAAAAGCCGGTTGTACTGCGCCTGCGCAAATGCCTCCACCACCAGTTTTTCCGTCCATTTATAATTGTAGCGCAGGTGCGAGAACCCGGCATTGTTGAAATCCTGATCACCGGCCCGCAGGAATTTGGCATCCAGCAGCAACAGAAGCAGCCCCCTGTCTTTTTTGTACTGCACCTGACCGGTGGTATTAATCTGAAGGATCTGATCCTTGACCTTCACGAGGTTGGCGCCAAACCGCAAAAAGCCGTACCAGTTAGTCGTATCGTTGGTGCCGGTGATGCGCCGCTCCTCGATGTTGACGATTTGAGCAATGGAAAAAAGTGGAAATAACAGGAAAAGTAAAGCAATGAATTGCTTCATAACAGTCTGATTTGTGCATGTATCTGAACAAGTGAAGATACTTTATTGAATCATAAAAAAAAGAGAGCCGGCCAGGTTTCCCGGTATCGGCTTTCGAAGTACTAACGCAAATCTACGCCTAAATGATCACCTGCCGGCCGAACAGGCCGACTGCCTCACTTCCAAAAAGGCGGCTTGGTGGTTGTACTGTTTTCCAAAACCCTGCAATCGTCATTGATTTGAAGGATAGGTTTTGGTGCTTCGACCTCTGCCCTTGTGATGTAAAGCGTGTCTATCTGCACATCGCTGGCTCTGAAGTAGCCGATGACCTCTGCGTCCGGATTGTCCAGGTTGATCATATTGCCCCGGATGGTAGCGGGCGGCGGGTCGAAAATATTCCCCTGGATACTAAGCTGGTTTTTTAACAGATCGTAAAACTGGTAAGCTGTTTTATTGAGGGAATATTGTCTTACCACGACCAGGTATTTTTCCATAAAACGCTTTCCGTCGTCAGGGATAAATGCTGCTAACTGGGCATTGTTATTCCCATCCGTGAGATTGTCTTTGAAAACCCGCAGCACGGTATTCAGGCTGAAATCGTACACGTAACACCGGTCGCAGCAATCTTTCGGCATCGGAACCGGAACGTAATTGGCGTCCCTTCCCTCAAACAAGTGCGGTTTGGTATTCACCACATAAACCCCCTCGGCTTCCCACAGGTAAAAATTATCGGTATCCTTCGGGTCATTCCATCGCACATACACTTCTATGCCGGTATTCGGGTTAAACTGATCCAGTGTGGGGAGTTCTTTAAACAAAAAGGACAACGAATCGATGGCAGGGGAAGGAACCACCTCTTCGGGCAGGGAAATGTAGCGCTCACCATTGGCCAGGATAATGTGAAGGGTGTATTTTTTACCCGCCGCCGCACTGAACGATGCCGGAGTGTAGTAAGTACCTTGTTCGCCTTCAGTCAGAAAAACCTGGTCGCCTTCATCGTTACGTATCCAAACCGTGGCCTTGGTTTCTTTTCTGATAAAACCGTCAAAAACGTCGCCGTACTTGTCACTTTTTGACAATAAAATACGATGAGGTCCCGGCAGGGTCGTAATGGCTCCTTCCACTACCAGAATTCTCCTGCCCTCCTGGGTATCGACGCCCAGTTCATCAATGCAGGAAGCCACCGACAAGGCAATAAAAACAGTAAACAGTATTTTAAAAACAAGTTTCATTTTGTTGGATGATTTGATGGTTTGATGGTTTGATGGCTGGATGTTTGGATGGTTGATTGGCAACCTTTCATTAGGCAACAGGCCGCAAACAATCAAGCCATCTAACAATCCATCAATTCCTTCTTTCAAAAATCAAATTTATAGCTCAACGACGGGAACGGTATGCCCAGCACCGACAGGCGGAAAGCCTGCGGCGGCGCTCCGGGTATGTCGTCGAAAAAGACCGAGAAGGCATTTCTCCTGCCATATAAATTGTAAACCGACAGCACAAAATCGCCTGCCAGCCACTTCTTCGGATGGTCCCAACCCCAGGTCAAACTGATGTCCAGGCGATGGTAATCCGGCGCCCGGAATCCGTTCCGTTTATCGTAATAGGCAACGTTGAGGCTGTTGAAATAATTAAACTTGGCCAAAGGGTATGACACCGGCCGGCCCGTGCTGTAAGTAAAAATAGCCGAGACTTTGGTGCGCTTGCCCAGATCGTAATTTCCCACGAACGAGAGGTTGTGCGGTTTGTCGAAATTGGCGGCGTACCACTCACCTTTGTTGATCGTCTCCTCCGGAAACGAACCGATGACCCGGCGCTCACTCCGGGAATACGTGTAGCTAATCCAGCCCGTCAGGATTCCTTTTTTCTTTTCGAGAAAAAGCTCCAGTCCGTAGGCCCGGCCTTTCCCGTTGAGCAAATCAGATTCGAGGTTGTTGTTCAGCAGCAGCGTTGCGCCGTCTTTATAGTCCAGGATGTTTTTAATGTCTTTGTAAAAAACTTCCACGCTGGCCTCGATCATATTGTCGTTGAAATTCCTGAAAATACCACCTGAATACTGCACCACCTCTTGCGGCCGGACGTACGGATCGGAAAGTTTCCAAACATCCGTCGGAGCAATGGCGGAAGTGTTGGAGATCAGGTGAATGTATTGAAACATGCGATTGTAGCCTATCTTCAGCGAGGTGTTTTCATCGAAAGACACCCGAAGCGAGGCCCGTGGCTCCCAACCGTCATACTGCTGTATGACTTCGCCATCTTCAAAATTGTTAAACTCCGTGATGTTCTCCTCGTTCCTCGGCAGCAGCGGGTCGTACACCGGAACGTCGTTTGGCCCGAGGAACCTGAACTGGTTGTAACGAAGGCCATACGAAACGCCCAGGTACCTGCCCAGCTCAAAGTTGTGCTGAAAGTAAATGCCCGACTCGCTGGCCTTTTCACTGGCCACGATGAAAGGATTGACCGGGAATCTCGGATTAGTACCTACCAATTCGCCCGGCTGAATTTCCACCAGCTTGGTTTGCGCCCCGAAGGAAATATCCTGCTCCGGTGTCACGAAATATTTCAAACCCAGGTTCAGGCCCTGGTCCACAATCCTGGAATCGAGGGTAAAACTGGCGAAGGGCGAGCGGTCAACAATCGCAGAACTGTAAGTCGCATGGACCGCCCGAAGGTCGACGAGAAATTTACCCTTGAAAGATTTATTAAAAGACAGCGTGTGATTCTGGTTGCTCCAGCTAAAAGACGTATCACTCGCCAGCCGGAACTCATCAGAGCTTCGGTAAAATGTATAACGCACGTTGAAATCCTCCGTGATGTCGTAATCCACGATGGCGTTCATGTCATAAAAACTCGCCCGGCTTTTCCGGATGTTGGCATCTTTGATTTGTTTCAAAATCCAGTTGCTGTAAGAGGCCCGGCCTGCCACCATCACCGTCAGTTTGTCCGTAAGAACCGGCCCGCCTGCCGACATTTTTGCAGAGACTAAACCCAGTTGAGCGTTTCCTTCCCACTTCTCCCGGTTGCCTCTTTTATAACGAAGGTCAATGATGGAAGCCGCCCGGCCGCCATAGTTCGCCGGAATCCCGCCCTTGTAAATACTCACGTCCTGAATCAGTTCCGTGTTGAAAGCTGAGAAAAAACCAAACAAATGTGATGGATTGTACAGCGGCGCCCCACCGAGCAGGATCAGGTTTTGGTCGCTGCTGCTGCCCCGCACGTTGAAGCCCGCCGACGCTTCGCCGACGGTACTCACACCTGGCAGCAGCGTAATGGATTTCAAAATATCAGCTTCTCCCACGAATGGCGGCAGGCTCTCGATGGTTTCGATGGACATCACCTGCTTGCCGAGATCCGTACTTTTCACGTTCTGTCCCGCAGAAGCATTGATCACCACTTCGTTCATCGTCTGCGCATTTGCCGAAAGCCTGACCCGCATCAAGCCCTTGCCCTGCACCCTGATCTCTTCCAAAATGGTTTCGTAACCGAGGTAGCTAACTTCGAGGGTGTAAACGCCACTTGCCAGCGACAGCTTCGCTTCGCCTGACTCGTTGGTCACGGTGCCGCCGGCATTGTTTTTTAGTAAAACATTGGCCCCGATCAGGGGGCTCCGATCCTGGGCATCCTCCACGACGACAGTCACGGTGTGGGGGCCTTTCGAACCGTCATCGTTGCCAATCGTACGTTGGCCAAACACCAGCGAAGCAGCCAGTAAAAAAAACGGCAGCAGTGTTAATTTCAAAAAATTATTTCCCATAACTACAATTGACATTTTACAACAACCCAATCAAATTCCGTCAGGATCAAAACTCCAGTAAAAACGGTTGATGAAGTTGGAACTCTCCGTTCGCACCACATAAAGCAACCCGTTGTTCGTCCAGGCGCCGATCGTGTTGTAGCTCACCAAACCTCCCGGCTGGGTGCGTTTGGTCCGCCAGGTTTCGCTGTCCGGGAGGTAAACATAGAGCGACCGGTCAGTAGCCTGCATACCCACGTAAATCTTGCCATCCAATTCAATGGAAATACCGTCTTCTTTCGGAATAACCGGAAAATCAGCCACCGTCTGCCAAACATCATTGACGAAATCATGGCGGTGCGTTTTTCTGTCAGGTGTGACGAAATAGTTGAAATTTCCGGAATTAAAAGCCGGGTAGAGATTCGAGAAAGTCTGCGAAGTAGCCGAGTGAACCGACCAGCTGTCCGTACTGATGTTGTAGACATAGATGAACGGGTTCCTGTTCCGGTTGGCTAATTCTCCACCGTACACAAAAACCTCGTTGCCTGCCGCCAGACATACGGCGTTGTACAGCCCCACCGGCATATCGGCAAGCTGGACGAAGCCCTGGTTTTCGTACTTCCAAAACTCCTTGCTAAGCGTTAGCTGGGCGACGGGTGACAAAACCTTGTTGGCACTTCCGCCCCCGAAGTAAGTTTTATTAAAAAAGGCGCCTTCGGTGGGCGTACCGGGAAAGACGATGGTGGTACGTTGCAAGGTGTTTTTATTCAACACCTGCACCAGCGACGTCATGATCCCTCTTGAAAGTCCGAGGCCATAAACAAATTCGTCTCCATCCTCAAAGTGAATATGCCGGGTGTTTTTGTCGGGATCGTTGAGCGGGCCCTCGAGATTCCAGGTGCCGATGATGTATTCGAAAGGCTTATCAAAAGTGAGCGTATCGCCCTGCGAGACCAATTTAAAATAAACAGCCGCCAGGTTCTCAATAGGAGGCACGGTGAACTCAACGAAAGTTTCAGCGCTGATTTTATCCGGTGTGACCACCTTGCCATTCCAGATGATATGGGTGTCATTGGTGAGGTTGCGGCCTTCGGCTGTCAACCTGATGCCGGGGTTTCCTTCCTTCGGGGTAAAACCCACCGCTTTGGGTGAAAGGGTGAAAAACTCCAGCACGTTCCCGTAACGGGGCTCCCCGTCAATCACAATGTAAGACCGGCAGAAGTAACGTACCCGGATGTCGAGCATGTTAGTTTCACCGACAAACCGTCCGGGAATTTCCTTTTCACCAAGCGAAACAACCAGCGGAGCGGAGAAATTTTCATCCGTATCGATCTGAAAGCCATGATCCTCCACGGCTATCTGGCCTGCCGCCAGCATGCGCCCGGTCATGATGACGGATTCGCCGCTGGCGTACACCACTTCCTCGGTAAAAACAGCAACATCCGTCACGATTTCCTCCTTGCCACATGACAAAAAAGACATGGCCACAGTGAGCGCTATGCAAAAAACAGAGTTCAATATTTTCATAATCAGGATACCGTCGATTTTTTCAAATTCCCGTTTTTTTAAAATCGGGGCGCAATTTACTTTTCTTGGGAAACTTCAGGCGCAGAAGCCGCCGTATTCTTTCGAAGAATGTAAGCCGTCTGACCAGGAATGACATTATTGACAGGTGGAGGCAGCGTCGGGCATCCAACCAACTCCCGATGACGCACTAAAACATAAAATGTTGCCTAGCATACAAAACCCACCGGTAGCTGACTCAGTAAAACGCCGGGCCGTAATGTTATAGGGTCGCCAAATAAGCTAAAAGATTAGCTATTGGAAAAATGGTTATTGGGGCGGTTCGTGAGAGTACCGCCCTTTTTTTTGCCTCCGTCTTTCATTTAACACACTGATTTTCAAAACGATAAAATAACAGCGTTGCTCTTTCACCTGAATAAATCCAGAAACCCGATCCTCCAGGGCTTCCATAAATACCGGATGAGGGTAAAATGTTCTTGCACCTGCTGCTCCTTCCGGAAAAATACAACGCCGAAAAAGTAAAGGTCGAGGGAGACGCTGACCTTCGGATGTGCTTTGATTTCCTCCCACGCCGCTTCCATCCCCGCTGACCAGTGGATATCGTCGAACACGAAAACGCTGCCCTCGTGGGCGTGTTCCAGACACTTTTCGAAATAGCGGATGGTGGGTTCTTTACGGTGATTGCCATCCACGAAGACATAATCCAGCCTGCCGAGTTCTTTGAATGCAACGGGCAGCATTTCATCGAAGCGCCCTTCCAGCAGCGCCACGTTGTCCAGTTTCAAATACCGGAACGTTTCTGTGGCATGATGCGCCACGTTCGGACAGCCCTCGATCGTAATCATCCGGCTATTCATGGCAGCTTTGGCCTGGTAGGCCGTCGACACGCCTAAAGAAGTGCCCAGCTCGAGCAAAGTTTTCGGCTTGTAATGTTGAATGAGCCTGAAAAACAGCTGACAGGCGTAGGGCCGGTTCGCAGAATATTTAGCCAGGCTGGCCACCGTTCGCACCTTTTGGGGCGTCACCTGCGAGCCTGCGCCGAAGTCGGTGATTTCCACTTTGGCGGGGTTAGCCTTCAGCCAGCTCCGGTAGGCTTCCACTTCCGAAAAGGCATAAAACAGGCGGTCGTCCTCCAAAACATTTTGAACAAAATCAAAGACGAAGGGCGAGTGAACGTTGTATTTCGTTTGAGCCCGGAAATAATATTTGATAAAGCGTAAAAGGTGTTGCAGCATTTGCGGGGTGTATTGGGTTTTTCGATTCGGCCGCAAAATAGGGATTGTTCCGGATTGTAGGTTGCCAGGCTTGATTTGTTGCGGTGCAGTTCGTGTTAACAGGCTTTTAACCACAGCCCCGGGATTTAAAAGAATAATTCCAGCCAAGTCCTCGTTTTTTTAAACATTTGCCGAAGGCATCACATTGAAACAAGTAAAACTGCGTGGTTCTGAAAAAATGAAGCGACCGCAAACGCCAATTTCCTCCGTCAACCACCCGCTCAAATTTCAATCAAGACAGCATGAAAAAACTGTGCAATCTATCATTGGGAATCCTGTTTTCCCTTCCGCTTTTTAGTCAAAATTACATGACGACGGCCGGCCTTCGCTTCGGAACCGACTGGGGACTTACCGTGCAGCAGCGCATCGCCGAAAATTTCACGGTGGAAGGCATCCTGCAATCCAGTCTGCAACGGGAAGAGGTTTTGCTCACCGCTATGGTAGAACGGCACTATCCGGTTATACACAAGGGAGTAAACCTTTACTTTGGCGGCGGCTTGCACAAAGGCTGGATCAACGAACCTCCCCGCCCGGAATACCCCAACGGTTTCAACGATCCGCTGGGCATCACCTTTGTCGGCGGCGCTGAAATCACCCTGGGTCGCCTGAATATTTCTTACGACCTCAAGCCTGCCGTCAACCTCAGAGGCGGCGAACGGACGTTTTATACTCAAAGCGGACTCTCCGTCCGCTACGTGCTCATCAGCGCCCGTGACATCAAAAAGTTTCAGAAAAAACAAAGAAAAAAGAAGCGGCAGAAAGAAGGCGGCGGCATCCGCATCGGGGACGATTGGAAGTTTTGGAAAAAGGATTGATGGTGATTGGTGATTGGTGATTGGGCAGGTCTCCCCCAATCACCAACCTCTAATCACCATTCAGAACAGTTCCTTTCCATCCGCAGAGAATTTCATCACAGTTTTGTAACCATAATCCAATTCTTCCATTCCTTCATCGACGTAACCCTGCACGACGATAAATTTATCGCCTTCCCGTGCTACGTAAATCAGGTCTCCGCCGCCTGCCCACCAGCCAAGTACAGCGTCGAGTGTCCCTGCAGGAAACTGATAAGTTTCGTACATATCGGGTTCCATTGGCGTACAGTTCAGGATGTCAGCGACTTTCACTTTTTGTCCTCCCATTTGGACAAAAACCTCATGTTGCGGAGCATCGGCCTCCATATTCGGCTCTTCGACAGGTTGGCAGATCAGTTTGACAGTTTGAGGGTCAATGCCGTTGTTGGCAACCTCCGTTGTCTGGTTTCCGGATTGATTTTGACCACCATCACCGGAACAGGCAAAAAATGTTGCAGTAACGACCAGGCAGGCAAGGATGAGCTTTTTCATTGGAATTGGATTTTTGAAAATGAAATTCCCCGAAGTTTGCTTCGGGAGTGCAGCAAAAATACCAGATGCAGATCAATTATTCGCTCCGCTTGCTCAGCCACAGCATAAAAATTCCAAATACCAGCATCCCCGCCCCTGCAAAGTGGTTGAGGCTCCGTCCGAATTCCTTCCCGCCGTCGGTAAAAAATGACAGCACGAACAACATGGCCCCCGCCAGGCCGAAGAACATACCGATGATAAAACGAAGGTCGTTGAGTTTTTCCATGGTGAAACTTTTAGCCACGAATTGCACCAATTTACACTAATCTAATTCGTAAAAAATCCTGTCTGACGACAGGCAGGCATTGAATTCGTGGCGGCATTCAGGCAAAAATCAAATTCAAAATCAAACATCCCACCGTCACTACGATCGCCAGCGGCACCGGCCGCAGGTACCACGCTTTCGCCTCCCCGTGCGCCAGCGGTGTGAGGCCGTACACCAGCCCTTTCAAAGTTTCCGGCGCTCTTGGTTTGGTCATTAAGCTCACCAGGATCGTTACCAGGATGTTCACCGAAAAAGACATCCACGCCATGTTGAACGCATGGCTTAACCCCGAGCCGTACTCGTGAACGACGGTGATCCAGCCGCCTTTGCCTTCGGCGATGGTCAAACCATGCACCAGTGCAGCCGCCAAAGTACCGGCCAGTAATCCGGCGAAGGCGCCGTGCCCCGTCGCCCGCTTCCAGAACATGCCAAGCAGGAAGGTGGCGAACAGCGGCGCATTTACGAAGCTGAAAACCACCTGCAAAAAGTCGTTGATATTATTGAAACTGGCGGCCAGATACGCCACCCCGATGGAGGCAATGATGCCTACCACCGTCGTCACTTTCCCGACCATGAGGTAGTGCTTGTCGCTGGCTTTTTTTACAAAATAAGGCTGGTAAATATCGAAGGTCCAGACGGTGTTGAAGGCCGTCACGTTGCCAGCCATACCTGACATAAACGAGGCCAGCAGCGCTGTTAAACCCACGCCCAACAGGCCCTCCGGATAGTAGTGGGCAATGAGCGAAGGCAGCGCCATGTTGTAATCCGGACCGCCGTCAGCACCCGTGGGGATGGCATAGTCGCTCACAAAATGCGGTAGCGCCACTGCGATCAGCCCCGGAAAAATAACGATGAACGGCATGAGCATTTTCGGGATAGCGGCAAAAATCGGCGTCTTCTGGGAGTCGATCAGGTTGCGGGCGATCATGGCCCGCTGCACCACCAGAAAATCCGTACACCAATACCCGAACGACATGGCCAGGCCGAGGCCCATCACCACGCTCCAGGTATCCACGCCCATGGGGTTGTCGCCGGCGTCGGCCATGTACTTCCAGGAGGAAGTCATTTCAGGAGAAAGTTTTGAAACAATGCCTTCCCAGCCGCCCACCTCATGCAACCCGACGAACACCACCGGCGCAATGCCCAGCACGATCAGGAAAAATTGCAGCACCTCGTTGTAGACCGCACTGGTCAACCCGCCGAGAAAAATGTAGGCCATCACAATGCCCGCCGACAGCAGCACCGATACATCGAAGTCCCAGCCGAGGATGAGTTCCAGCAACCTTGCCAGCACGTACATCGATATGCCCGACGAAAACAGCGTCATCGCCGCAAAGCTCATGGCGTTGAGGCTGCGTGTTTTTTCATCGAAACGCAGCTTAAGGTACTCCGGCACCGACCGGGCCTGGCTGCCGTAGTAAAACGGCATCATCAACACCCCCAGAAAAATCATGGCTGGAATAGCGCCCACCCAGTAAAAGTGGCTGGTCATGATGCCGTACTTCGCCCCCGAAGCCGACATCCCGATGACCTCCTGCGCCCCGAGGTTGGCGGAAATAAAAGCAAGGCTGGTGATCCACAACGGAACGGAGCGCCCGCTCATCAGGAAATCGTTGCTCGATTTAACTTGCCGCTTGATGATCCACCCGACGGCGATCACAAAAATGAAATACATCACGATGATAGCATAGTCGGCGAGGTGCAATTCAAGGCGCATGTGACGTGGCTGTTTTGTTTTGAAAAAATATCGTTGCCAAAAGGCCGGGTAAGGTAGGGAATTTTTGCAGGAGAGTTTTCATGAAACCCATCAAACAAATCAAACCCCTCAAACCCATCAAACAAATCAAACCCCTCAAACAAATCAAACAAATCAAACCCCTCAAACCCGTCAAACCCATCAATCAAAAACGCCGATTAGCCGATGTTGGGCACCGATTAGTCAATCAGAAGCGCCGAATGGTCTATTTTGGAATAGTCTTTCCGAATGCTCCTCCCTGATTTCTGAACTTTACGTTCCTGTTTAGTACGTTTTTATAGCTAATCGCATTGAAAGTTGATAAAGCTTGATAAGGCTTTGCGACATCCGGCCCTTCTCAACGCTATCGACATCCTCAGCCATCTCAACCCCATCAACTCGCCTGCTTTCAATATAAATCAGGTACATCGTTTGTAAAAAATGAGCTATCATGACAAAAAAAGCAGTACGGATACTAAGAATAGTGATGCCCGTCATTGCTATCGCCAGTTTCATCGTATTCCCACCCTGGAAATTGGTGAAAGCATGGATAACGCCGCTGCCCGACACGGTACAGGAACAAGTCAACGATGCCATCGAATATGGTTTCGACGGTATGATTGTCTATGTTGACCAGACTGACAGGGAGCCCGCTTTGTACACCGCCGGCTGGAACAACAGGGAACAAAAGATTCCTGCCGACCCTCAGGCGTTATTCAAGATTGCCAGTATAAGCAAGTTATATATCGCTGCGGCGACTGCCAAAATGGTCAACGACGGGCTTTTGTCTTTGGATAAAACCCTTGCCGGTTACCTCCCTGAGTTTGCCGGAAGAATCGAACATGCAGATAAAATTACGCTGCGAATGCTGGTCCAACACCGAAGCGGCATTCCCAACTACAGCGACCACCCTGATTACCCATGGACCAATCCTTTCAAGGAAAATAGTGAAACCTACCGGTTGGTATTCGACAGGCCTGCCGACTTTGAGCCGGATAAAAAATACAGTTATTCCAACACCAATTATTTGTTGATCGGTGAAATAATGGACAAGACTTTAGGATATAGCCATCACCAATACATCAGGCAGGAAATTTTGATACCGCTGGGGCTGAACAACACTTACAGTTTGCTCCGTGAAGTCGATTTGGACGATGTGATGAGCGGGTACTATGTCGGATATGAAAGTGACATAAAATTCAATGATTTTATTCAACCCGGCGGCTCAATGTTAGCCACAGCTCAGGATGTGGGTATATTTTTAAGGGCACTAAACGATGGCTCTTTGTTAAATGAGGAGGAGCAGGCTATTTATTCCTCGATTTACAAGTATGAACATACCGGTTTATTGCCTGGTTATCAGAGCATTGCACGTTATTACAAAAATTTGGATGCGGTAGTCGTCCAATTCGTGAATACAAGCGGCGGTAACATGTGGACCCTGTCAGAAATTATGTATAAAAGGATCATCAAAATTCTGAAAAGACAACAGAACCCTTGACCAAGTAGAGCAAGGCAGTCGACCGTGTACATAAATCTGAGGACTACCGGTAGCCCGGTAATCGCAGACCGGCAGATAATTTTTTTCGAAAATGTGACCAAAAACAGCGTGATTTGTTCTCGAAATCTACTTCCGAAAAGACGACTTGCCGGATGATTTCAGGAAAATAACGCATTGACATTGAAACGAATAGCCATTTTTATATCCGCTCTGCTGACCTCTCTGGTTTCGTTTTCACAACAGGAATCACCGGATATTATACGGGAGTACCCCGGACAGATACAGTTCAGTTTTATCAATTCCTACCAGGATTTCAATATCTCTGCCGGTTTGCAGAACAGTTCCTCTGTTGCCTATCGTAACACCGTGGTTAAAACCGGATTCCGGATACGCTGGAGGAAACTTGGCATTGCTGCATCCTTCCCTGTTTTTCAGTTGCATCCTGAAAAAGGCTCGCCAACCAAAAATCTCGGACTGACCTTCAACATGTTTCCCAAAAACCTCAACATCAGAGGAACTGCAAGGGTCGTGGAAGGTTTCGAACAGCAAAATGGCGGCAACCTGCTCTTTCGCAATGATGTGAAATTGTCGCACGTTGAAATGTCTTCGACTTATGTTTTCAATCCAGAAAAATTCTCCTTGCGTGCACCTTTCCGTTTTTTTGAAAAACAGCTGCAAAGCGCAGGCTCGCCCATGTTGCTGGCAACGGCCAGCTACAAAAACCTCAGCGGTCAGGATTCACTTTTTCAAATCAGCGATGACGTGCTGTCATCCGTTCTCCGCATGCGGGTGTTGTCATTTGGCGCTGGTGCAGGTTATGGTTTTACGCTGGCGAAAGGCAATTGGTACCTCACCACCGTGGCCACCGGCGGGGTTGAACTTGGCAGGTATAGTTTTTTCAAAAACATTGGTGAGAATGTAGCCCGCCGTTGGCAGGTGGAACCGGTCATCATCGGGCAGGTTTCAGCCGGGTATAATTCCGACCGTTTTTTTGCAGGCGTGGTGTCGTTCTACCGTCCGGGATTCGGTTCGGTGCAGAACCTGGATGCGAGTTTTTACCGGTTCCGGGCGGCGCTGATTCTGGGCATCAGGTTTCAACAGCCAAAGTTGTTCGACAAATGGAGCCGGTAACTTCCCGTTTGCACAAGATTATTTCATCTTAACCACCTTCCATACACCCTGCCCATTTGGTGATTTTATTTTCAAATAATAAGACCCGTCCGGCAAATGACTTTGCTCAAAATGCAGTGTATGCTGGCCTTCCGTGAGGTTTTCAGATGGGGCCAGCAGGCTGATCGTTCTGCCTGCAACGTCCAGCAAGGAAAATTCAAGTTTCGTCCTTTCCGTCAAACTGAACTGCACCGTGAATTGACCCGTGTTTGGGTTGGGTGAAATAACCAGTTGAGTCACGCCGGGCAGCTGTTCCGCAGCATCGGTGCAGATCACCGAGTCCACTGATATTGCCAAATTTGATACGCAATCCTGTAGGGTCACTGTCACGAAGTACAAACCCGCAAACAGGCCAGTAACAGTGGCAGTCGTGTCCCCCGTACTCCAAAGGTAACCGGCCCCAGGCGCTGAAACCGTAACCATCGCCGCACCCAGCCCAAGCCCGCAACTGTCCGGAGTTGAAAAACCGTTGATAAAAACGATTACCTCGACGACCGCCACCTCATCCGATGCCGTACAGCCGTTGGAGTTATTGGTAACAATAAGCGTGTAAAGACCCGGTTCAGTGACACTCGCCACGTTTTCAGTTGAAATGAGGGTATTATCCTGAAAATACCACGCATAACTAAACTCGGGGCCGGAGGAGGAAGCAGAACCATCAAGTTCGGCATGGCAAAGGATAGACTGATCTGGACCTGCGTCAGCTATGGGCGCTTCGATGTCAACTATAAAGTTCAATGTATCAGCAACAGCGCAACCGCTCGCCGTATTGGTCGCTATGAAAATATATTCGCCCGGCATTACAATCTCAATTTCCGTCGATACAGCAATTGTGTCGCCGTTGAAAAGCCAGCAGTATTTCATAAAATCGCCACTGACCGAAATTGACGCCGTCACTGTTTGCGGTAAAATATTTTCACAAGTCAAAAGAACATCCTCCAGGCTGACAGTCAACGAATCGCAGGGCAAACAAGCTGCATCGTCAGCAGGCAATACTTCGACCGGAAATTCAAGTTGGTAACCGCAGCCGTAACTGCTGCTAACATCCAGCACGTAGGTAGTCGTAGAATCCGGCACGGCGGTGATCGCTTCAGGCGTATAGCCGGTGATGGAGTTATCCGGTTGCCATTGCGGGCTGGCATCGAGGATTAAAATTAACTGTGCAGAATCTGCAATGGTAACACCGGCTGAAAAAACCATCCCGTTGTCGATGGCCCACCAGTCGGTGATACTGAGAATCCAATCCCCGTCGAGCGGGCAACCAAGCAGGTTGGTTAGCGGCTCGAAAGATGAGTAATCACCCGCAGGCAATGTAGATGGAATATTGGAATTGGCATACTGAATCCAGGTAGGATTCGGGGCATTGGCCGTCCAGCAGTAGTCGTAGCCGATACCGGGAACGGGCGTTTGACCTTCGTCACTTTCATAAGGAACACCGAGAAAAACCTCACCGCCTGTTTGTCCCGGATGATTGTGTAAAATGGCGGACTGCCCGTTGGGACAGGTAATTTTAATCTCTAAATCCCGCAGCCAGGAATGTTCCATGTTGATGCAGATCCGCAGACTGTCCAACGAGGTCAGTACGCTACCGGGAACGCCGTTCAAAGCGATGGGTATTTCAACAGAAATACCGTTGCCATCGGGAATGGGAAGGCCATCCGGGAAGTTTTCAACCATTGAAACGGTACCGGATAAGATGATCGTATCGCTGACCGGTTCGGTAGAAAGGGTGATTTCCGTACCGGGACAAAACGGCCCGGCAGGCAGGCCCGTCACCGTGACCGCAGGTGTTTCAATTATTAAAATATTTTCAAAGGGTATAGCTACGGCTTCATGGCCGGGAGAAAACGTTACCGTCAATTCAACCTGGTGAAATCCCGGCGAATTGAAAACAAAAGCGACAGTTTTCCCTTCCGCCGTTTCATTTTCATCAAAAGTCCACTGGTAAACAAAGCCACTGTCATTCATCACCGTGTCGCCGTCGAGCAATGTGAAACCAGTGAGGAAAATCGTATCGCCGGGGCAAAGACCGGTCAGGGTGGAATTGAGTTGAATAAAATTGGCCTCAGCGATGAAGCCAACTTCGTAGTCAGGTATCTCCGGAAGTGTGTCGAGGCTGATGGTTTGGCAAACTTGAGCGCCCATCGTACAAAAATTAGCGGGCGTGACACAAAGCTTCGCAGTGGCAGCGTTTCCCGGTTCCTGCCAGAGGATTTCAACAGTGTCGCCGATTGACCCGTTTAAAAAAGTACCCGCATCGGGCGGCTCGATGCTCCACTGAAAAAAATCACCTCCCGTTGCAGTGTAAACACCTGCGTAGCTACCGGAGGTATCAGGGAAAGCAGTGGTACCAGAAATGTTCGTCTGAAGATCAGCCGGCGGAACCGTGGAGCCTGACAGCACTTCGACTGTGAAATCGCAAACATCCCCGGCGCAGCCATCGAGGACGAGGAAATAGATCGTGCCCGGCACATAGTTGTTGGCTTCAAGCGTGAAAGGTGCATTTGTACAAGTGCATTGAAGGGCCATTGCAGGGCCGTCGCAACCGCTGTAAATACCGCCCTGCATACCAAATTGACCGTTCGTCCCCTGGCAATTCGAAGGGGTCACCAAAAAAGAAATACTGCTCGTGCCCGCTACAAAGGCATACCAGGCCGTGTTATTTAAAACATTGCTTGGACATTTTGGAAAGGCTTGGGGAATGTTCACAGCTGGCAAAGTACCTGACAGCGTATCAAAGCCAGCGCAAAGAATCGGGGCTTCGGTGCACAAATTTCCTGGAGGCGGCAGGGTATCCAAGCTGGCAGGCAGAGCGCCGTTTGGGTTGATAGCCATAATTTTAGTGAAGGGAAAAACAAAAAGGAGGGCGAACAGCAGCGTAAGCGTTGCTTTCATAAGGTAAAATTTTGATGGTTAAACATTCAGATCGAGCGGGATAAAGATAGCATTTCGAAAATTCCAGCCTAAAAAAATTTTCTTCCCCGTCATTTTTTTACCTGCCGCCGGACTCCCTTAGTTTTCATTCAAAATTTATCCTTCTCTCCGGGCGTTTTCAGTATATGAAAATAACAGCCTTCTTTTTTATCTTATTCACCATCACCCTCGCCGCCTGCGGGCAAACGAGCGGCCCCGAAACAAACTCTCCACCACCCCAACCTATCCAACCGAGGTCAGCGGAAATGACCGGCGACTCCATTTCAACCAGATTCCAGCCGCCGGACGGCTACGAGCGAACGCCCGCCGAACCCGGCACCTTCGCATTTTACCTCCGCAACCTCCCTCTCAAACCCGTAGGTTCGCCCGTTCACCTCTTCGACGGCCGTAAAAAAAGCAGGCAGGACGTCCACGCCGCCGTCATCGACATGGACACCGGCGACCGGGATCTTCAGCAATGCGCTGATGCCATTATGCGACTGCGGGCGGAGTTTTTATTTGGCGAAAAACGCTATTCGGACATTCGCTTCAACTTCACCAACGGCTTCCCGGCAGAGTATGCAAAATGGCGGGAAGGCCAGCGCATCACCGTTAACGGGAATCGCTGCGCATGGCGCAACACCGGCAGGCCCTCCACGAGTTACGAGGATTTCAGAAAATACCTCGTACAGGTGTTTACCTATGCCGGCACACTTTCGCTATCGAAAGAATTATCCTCAAAAAGTATTGAAAAACTGGAGATTGGAGACGTATTTATCCAGGGTGGCAGCCCCGGTCACGCCGTGATCGTGGTGGATGTTGCGCAGCACAAAAATACAGGCGAGAAGGTATTCCAGCTTGCCCAGAGTTACATGCCCGCCCAGGAAATTCATGTGTTGAAAAACCCGAAAGACCCTGCGCTCAGCCCTTGGTACCGCCTTGATTTTGGTGAAACATTGGAGACGCCGGAGTGGAGGTTTTCAAAGGCGGATTTGGTTGGGTGGTAAATTAGTGAATTGGTAAATTAGGCCGGGCCCCTCACCAATTCACTAATTTACCAATTCCCCATTTCACTGCGACCACGACGTCGGCGTCCGTTCCCACCGGTGTTTTTTCAGCTCGTGCAGCGTGTCGTATTTCAACCCGATGCCATCGCTCGTGGCGATATTCATTTCCACATGCCGCATTTTCCGCATACCGGGGATGGTCGTGTGTACATCGGGGTTACTGAGGATGAAACGCAGCGCCATTTCGGCCATGGTCATTTTGGGCGGGATGACGGGCCGCAACGCATCGGCATGCTCCACGCTGGCATGGAGATTTTCCGGCACAAAGTACGTGGAGCGCCAGTCATCCTTCGGGAAAGTCGTTTCCTTGGTGAAAGTCCCCGTCAGCGTACCCTCGTCGAAAGGCACCCTGGCGATCACGCCGATATCCAGCTGTTTGCAAAGCGGGAAGAGGTTATCCTCCGGGTTTTGATCAAAAATATTGTAAATCACCTGCACTGCATCGATGAGACCAGTGCGCAGGGTTTCGAGGCTGTTGTCCGGTTCCCAGCGGTTGATGCTGATGCCCCAGCGTTCAACTTTTCCCTGTTGGGTGAGCTTTTGGATGGCATCTTTCCATTCATCCCGGCCGGCCCAGCCGTCTTCCCATACGTGGAACTGCATGAGGTCGATTTGTTCCAAACCGAGATTTTGCAGGCTTTTCTCCACATACTCGACAATGTAATCCGAGGGAAAAACCTCATCCAGGCTGAACTCCCTGCGAGAAGGCCAGATGCGGTTTTTGGGCGGAATTTTCGTGGCAACATACAGCTTTTTATCGCTGTTTCTTTT
Organism: Bacteroidota bacterium; assembly: GCA_030147525.1. GTDB lineage: Bacteria > Bacteroidota > Bacteroidia > Chitinophagales > Saprospiraceae > UBA6168. The sequence continues at coordinate 15,360 of JASBVF010000053.1, read as the reverse complement.
GATTAAATCACCGAGAATTTTCTCACTCAGTCCGGCAGCGTAAGCCCAGGCTGTGTCGTAAAAATTGCAGCCTAACTCCACCGAGCGATCGAGGGATTTGATGGCTTCAGCACGGTCGGTATCCGTCCAGGCAGCAAGGCCCCACATACCGTAGCCGATCTCGCTGACTTTCCAGTTAGTGCGTCCAAAACGTCTGTATCTCATTTGATGGTGTTTATAGATTTATGTGTTTATGTGTTGTCAGAGTGGGTCAAAAATAGGGAATCCGCAGGTTTTTGATTTCAAAGAAAATAAGGCTGTAGCACTGCGTTCAGCTCATTTTCAGCAAACTCCTGCCGGAAAAGCACTTCCAGTTCACCCTGGCTGTAGACCGCAATGGCAGGCAGACTGCCATCCCATTTGAGCCCAAGTTTTTGCCCCAGGTTTTTCTTGTCATCAATTTGAAAGACGGGGGTCGTAAATCCGGCCGTGCGGAGAGCGAGATTCACCTGGTCCATTTCACTGCTTTCATCGAGATTGACCGAAAGAATGGTCAATTTAGCAGCCCCCTCTTTTGCCTGTATCCGCTGGAGGTATAGTTGAAGGTTGAGGCAGGGTATGCAATCCCGTTTCCAGAAGTTCACGGCAACAACCTGTGCAGAATCGTACCGGATGAAGCCTTCCAGGCCTGCCGGCGTCATTGCCTGTGCCGATTTCCCACGTGCCTCTATCAATTTCTGAGATTCCGCTTCCGATAAATCACCGGGGTTGGCCATTTTATTGTGAGGCAGCGCCGAATCGTGGTTGGCCGGGGTGTCGCTCCCGCATGCGCTTAAAGCAAGTGCGCCGGCGAACAGGCTGACCCGGATGACTGTTGTAAAAAATTGTTGTTGCATCATCGGAAATGTCTTTTTTTGCAAAAATGCCATTTCCACAAGAATCACCATGCACTGGAAAAAAATACTTTTCAACAAAAAATTCATCTGGATACTGCTCGGCCTACTTACCATGACGCTGAGTTCCATCATGCCACCCGGTTTTGTCGAGCAATATTACAGCCGTACCATTTTCATTGGCATCCGCTGGATGTTCACAGGGCTAAACAGCTGGCTGCCGTTTGCCTCTGTTTACCTGCTTTTTTTCATTTTACTGGGCTGGTTGTTTTTTTCGCTGAAGGAATTTTTTAAAAATAAAACTAAATGGCCCCGGCGGCTGCTGAGCAGTTCGCTCTCGTTGCTTGCTTTTGCCGGAGGCGTCATCTTCTTTTTTCAAATCCTTTGGGGTTTTAATTACGGAAGAGAGCCTCTTGAGAATTCACTCGGCATCTCGCCTGAACCTCTGACGGCCGATGAATTGCGCATCGAACTGGACGCTGCAACCACGGAAGTACTTCGTATGCGAGCCATGTTGCCGGGTGCCGGCGACAGCGTGGTGCCGGAAGAATTGGTTCCCTACAACCTTGAAGATAAAATGCGGGGAGAACTAACCAGGTTCCTTAATAGCAGGGACTACCCTACCCCAGGCAAGGTTCGTGGTAGATTGCTTTGGCCGAAAGGCATGCTTTTGCGCATCAGCACGGCGGGCGTTTACATTCCGTTCACCGGCGAAGGCAACATTGATCCGGGATTGCACTACCTTCAGCTCCCGTTCGTCATGGTCCATGAAATGTCGCATGCCTACGGATTTGGCGATGAAGGCACCTGCAATTTTTTGGCTTACCTGGCCTGCACGCAATCTGATGATGTGTTTTTGAATTACGTGGGTTCTCTCTACTACTGGCGTTACGTGGCCGCAGAGTACCGGTTTTTCCGCCCTGAAGATTACCTCGAATTGTACGAAGCCTTACCTGCCGGCATGAAATCCGACATTGCCGCCATCCGCCGGGAGATGGAAAAATATCCCGATATTTTACCTGCAGTCAGGGATGCTGCTTACACCGCTTATCTGCATGCGCAGGGCATTCACGAGGGGCTGAAAAACTATGACCGGGTGGTCATACTGGTGGCGGCATGGAGACGAGGGATGAAGGATCAGGGATGAGGGATGGAGGATGGGCTCTAATCGCCGTTCTCCCGGAAAGCTTGCAGTATATCGATGAGCACCTTGTTAAGGTTTTCGATGGCCAGCGGAAGGTTCCAGGCTTCCCGGTTGCGGGGTTCAACGTAGTTGGAAATGGAGCGGATTTCGAGGAAAGCAACTTTCGATATCAGACAGGCCAGGAAAAAACCTGCGCCTTCCATGGTCTCCACATCGGCCGTGTATTTTTTCCGAATTGCTTCAATACTTGCTGCTGTTCCGTGTACTTTATTGACGGTCAGCCCTTTGCATTTGGGTAAAAAATCGTAACCGGTAGCGCTGTCATTGCGAAGCTCACCATTTTGAAATGGCGCCTGGTTCGGATCGAGCAGGCCCAGTTCGTGTACATCCGTGAAGGATCCGTCGGCTTCCTCAACCCCCAGGTCAGCGAAGCGCTCTGAAACCACATGCACCACCTCTCCCAACTTTAATTTTTGATGATAGGACCCGGCAATTCCTGCATTCACCGCCAGATCATACGACTGCCTGGCCAGCGTGTGACCAAGGGCAAAGCCGGTGTACGTCATGCCCACTCCGGTGATCAGGATTTGCACTTCGAGGTTTTCTTTTTTAAAATAAAAATCAGAAATCCGTTCGAAATCAGTGTTCAAATGCTCCCGCAACGGGGCGATTTCGAAAGGCGTGGCTGCGACAAGCAATATTTTCATCCTTAATTTTTTCAAACTAAATTTTTGTCCAAACTTCAACATGACCGGGATATTTGAAGGTGGACACAGCTCCGTTCCATTCAGTTTTTACGCAGGGTATGGCTGCTTGATATCCTGGGTGACTTCGGCTTTTTTCAGAGCCCTGGTCAGCCGGTTGGAGCTGCTCAACAGGTTAAACATCCAGCGATTGGCGGATTGAACCCAGCCTGGCAGGTTTTTCTCCCGGTAAACATCGCAAAAAAGTACGACCCGGCGGCCGGAACTTTTGTTCCACACTTCATGCAGGTAAGTATCATCGAACAACACGTCTTCGCCTTCTTTCCATTCATATTTTTTACCACCGACAAGAATGTAACAGGGAGCGTCGTCGGGGACCATCAGACCAAGGTGATACCGCAATACGCCTTTGAAAAAACCCATGTGCGGCGGAATGTGTTTGCCGCCATCCAGAATGGAAAACATGGCGGTGGTAATCCGTGGCATTTCACGCAACAGTGCTGCTGTTTTTGGAACTTTTGCGGCATTTGCGTCCAGCCATTTATCGTAAGCTTTGATGATGAAGGTACGCCAGGGTACATCGTCCCGGGCAGAAATAAAGCGCTGGATGCCATCCACTTCGTGGAATTTGGGTACGTTCTGATCGTTTTTCAGCACCTCTTCAAGTTCTTCCCGGATCGTCTTCCAGTTTTTCAGCAGGATCTCGTGCTGAGGAAAGTGTTCTCTGACATCCAGGTAGGGCGGGTTTTTTACAAAAAATGAAATGAAGGTAGTGTAAGGTAGTGTCAGCAGGGCCGGTTGGATGATATAAGCCAGTACTAAGAGCGCAGCTACGATAAGTATGACTATACCAATAATTTTGAGGAGTATCATGTAGTATGTAGTTTGTTTTAGATTTCCGTTGTAGTGCCGAATTCATTCAGGATTTCAACAAAACCCACCTTGTTTCAATCTTATTTAGGAATCATGCTACCGGATTGTTTCCGGTGTGGGTCTGCAAAAAGAACGATTTAAACCTACTGAATGATCAAGTATTCGACGGATTTTGGAAAAAATTCCACAGAGCGGACCCAGACCGGACGGCTAATCAGGGTTAACGGGACGGTATTTTGCTGTCGAAGGTTGTAGACATTTTCAAAATCTGCTTCAATCACAAAGTCCGACTCATACAGCTCGTCGTAGCGGTTTAACCCGACAACGCATTTTATTTCGGCAGTAGAGGGTACGATCGCAATGCTGTCCCTGGTATTTACCATGAGGATGGGTATTTTGAAGGTCTTTTCGGTAAATTGCTCCACCGGCACAAAGACCTCGGCCCTATCGTCGGACAAGCGAAGCAGGTCAGGTTTTGGGTTTACAACTTTCAGCTCTTTTCTGACATCTGCTTCCAGGTTTTTCAGAACAAAACTCTCTGTTTTAATGGAAGAAATCTTTTGGAGAAGCGATGCCGTGCCATAGATCGTGACACTGTCAGGCGACAACCGGATGGAGTCCCGGTAACTGAAGTCAGGGCTGAAAGAAATGTCGGCATCCAGCTCGATTTTGACAGTTTTGGAGTCCGTGGAATCAAGGAGAAAAAAAAGATAATTGCGGCTGAGGTCAACCACATCTATTGAGATGCTTTCCTCAATCTTGCTGATGATTTCCGGCCTTTCGATTTCCTGCCGCATCATGGCTGGCAAGTCAAAAATAACCTTGGGATTACGACGGAATAAATAATTAGAAAGCAAATCCCAGCCGGTACCTGAGAAAGTAGTTTCCAGGCCGGAAGGCGGCGGGTCCTGGAATTGCATACCCATTGGAAGGCGGTATTCCAATGACACCATCCTGGAGGTCTGATACGTTTTGGAAAGTTTGACAAACAACCAAAACAAGAGGGCGATACCCATGCAAATGAGGAGTATCGCCCGCTCACGGCCTATAGAAAACCGGAATTTTTTTACCAGAGAAGATGCTGTGTCGTGGATTTTTTGCCACATGGGCGATTGTCTGGTTTATTAATTTGATGTATCTGTTTAAAGAAAAACGGCTGCCTCAAAATGTTCAACAAACCAGATAAACATTTGAGCCCGTTACTCGCTTACTTCTACCGGTCCTTTCTTTTTTTCATTACCGTATAAGCCCTCCGTCATATCTTTTGAAACGGCGCTTCTGGTGATGCGGATGTAAGTTTTTGTTCCCACTTCGAGGGTCACAATGTCACCTTCAATTTTGTTAACCTTGCCTAAAATGCCACTGGCGGTCACAACCTCCTGGCCCTTTTCGAGGGAGTCAGCAAATTTGGTTTGTTCTTTTTGGCGCTTTGACTGAGGCCGGAGAATGAACAACCAGAACACCAGGATGATAGCTCCGAAAAAGAGCATTTGGATAAGACCGGCATTACCGCCAGCTTGCATAAAAATAAATGTTTGCATGTTAATGCTGTATTTTGTTTAAAAATGATGGCTTCAATGTAAGCCGTTGATTTTAATCCCCGAGCGCACGTTTTTTTCTTCTGTTCATGCCCGAAGGCATATCCTGTAAAACGAAATCGGACAACAAAAGATCAACAACGAACCAAATAAAGCCGCAACCGGAAAATATCAGTCCTCCCGCTTGGGATTGACATAACCTTTTAAATAAACCGTGGTGTTCGCAGGGTAGGTATTGGCAGAAATGATGACCGGCTTTTCCTGGAAATCGTGTTTTGCTTTGGTGTCAAACTGCACTTTGATTTCACCCTCTTCACCTGCCGGAATAGGCTGTTTCGGCCATTCCGGAACGGTGCACCCGCAGGTCGAATGTGCGTTATTGATCACGAGTGGTACCTTTCCGGTATTCTTAAATTTAAAAACGTGCTTTACGAGTTCCCCCTCCATCACTTCACCAAAATCAAACACCGTGTTTTCAAAGGTCATTTTTGCAACGTTGACCGTATCTGTCTTTCCGTCTGCACTGATGGGGCTGCGAATGATCGAACTGATTTTTCCATCCGTCTGAATTTCCTGAACGGATTTCCCTGAATCGCCTTCCTCCTGACATCCAGCTACCAAAACCAGCAGCAAAATGGGTGAAACAATGGAAAGTATGGTGGAAAAAATATTTTTCATAGCTATGTTTTTTCAAGATCAGCGGCAAAAGTAAGACTTCAGCACTTAAACAACCAAGCGAAAATCGCAAACTTGCTTTCGTCTTTCTAAATTTGCTTTCCGCAATCAAACAAGACCATATTTTATGACTAAACACAAATACAACTACGGCATCATTGGCAACAGTGCTTTCTCCGCACTGGTTGATCGACACGCAAATGTAGGCTGGCTTTGCTGGCCAAGATTTGACAGCAGCTTCCTCTTCGGAACCTTGCTCGACGAAGAAAAAGGCGGAGGTTTTTCCATACAACCCGAGTGGGATACCTACACCTCCGACCAGCAATACATCTTCAATACCAATGTACTGGAAACGACTTTTAACTGCGAGGACGGCAAATACAAAGTCATCGACTTTGCCCCACGGTTAATAAAATACGAGCGTATATACAAACCATTGATGCTCGTCCGTAAAATCGTTCCGTTGGAGGGCAGGCCCAGAATCAAAGTCAGCTGCAACCCCGTCGGAAATTACGGCGAGATAACGCCCACGACCACCTTCGGAAGCAGTCACATCCGCTTCGAAGGACTGGAATCTCAACTCCGGCTCACCACCAATATTCCACTGACCTACATTCACCAGGAGCAGGCTTTTGTTTTAAGTGAAACAAAATACATGGTGCTCGCCTGGGGCGTGCCGCTCGAAGGCCCGCTTGATTCAACCGTGGAAAACATGCTCGATCACACCATCGAATACTGGCAACGCTGGGTTCGCAACACAGCCATCGAGCAATTTCACCAGGAAGCCGTCATTCGTTCATCACTCACGCTAAAGCTGATGACGTACCAGGACACCGGCGCCGTGATTGCTTCCCCGACGACGAGCCTGCCCGAATATCCCGGCAGTACCCGAAACTGGGATTTTCGCTACTGCTGGCTCCGCAATGCCTACTACACACTCAAGTCGTTGCACGACCTGGGACATGTTGGGGTTTTGAAAGATTTTGCGGGTTTCGTTGAAAATATTGCCCTGAATGAAGACCGCCGCCTGAAACCACTCTACCCCATCGGCATGGACAAAGATCCGCTTGAAAAAATTTTACCGTTAAAAGGTTACCGGGGCGAACGGCCCGTACGGATCGGGAACCAGGCCTTTGAGCATGTTCAAAACGATGTGTACGGCCAGGTGCTCGTCACGCTGCTCCCCTTCTTCACCGATGCGAGGTTGAAACAGGAAGGCAACCAGACGCTCTTGAGCACCGTCAAGCATTGCCTTGAGATGATCGAGCAAACACTCGAAGAGCCGGACAACGGACTCTGGGAGTTTCGGGGCATCTTTCAGCTGCACTGCTACACAGCCCTGTTTCACTGGGCAGGAAGCCATGCAGCACGCAAAATCGCCCGGCAGACCGGTGACCGGAAAATGGAAACCTACGCTGGCAAACTCATCAAAAAAGCGGCGGAAATCATTGAGCGCTGCTACGATGAGGAACGGGGCGTTTACACCCAGGCCGTCGGTTCCAAAAACCTGGATGCGAGCCTGCTCCAACTCATCAACATGGGCTACCTGAAACCACATAGCGCCAAAACCCGCCAGCACCTCAAAGTTTTGGAAGAAAATCTCATGGCAAGTGGCGGGCTGTTTTACCGCTACGATCACGACGACGATTTCGGCCCCCAGCAATCGACTTACCTGCTTTGTGCTTTCTGGTACGTCGAAGCACTGGTAAAGCTGAACCGGACGGACGAGGCCATTGAGATTTTTGAAAACTTGCTGACACACAGCAATCACCTTGGTCTGTTCAGTCAGGATGTAGACGAAAAAACAGGAAGCCAATGGGGTAACTTCCCCCAAACCTTTAGTCATGTCGGCCTGATCAATGCTGCCTTCACCATTTCAAGAAAGCTGGACAAGCCAATTTATATGTGACAGCATTCCACTGTTCCATTTGTAAAATACCGTCAGCCGATCTGAGGTGAAATAAGCTACGGGAATCGAACATATTTAATTCAACATGAGAATTTACCTCATCGGATTTATGGGGTCTGGCAAGTCGTACCTAGGGAAAGCACTGGCCAGCCAACTTAACCTGAACTACCTCGACCTGGATGACTGGCTGGAGAAGGAAGAAGGGCGGTCCATCTCCCGCATCTTCTCGGAATCAGGTGAAATGGAGTTCAGAAAACTCGAAGCCCAATACCTGAGGGCCACTGCTCAGCACCAAAATATCGTCATTGCCACTGGCGGCGGAACACCCTGCTACTTCGAAAATATGGACTGGGCCAATGAAAACGGTGTCACAATTTACCTGAACGCAAGCCCCCGACTCATTGCCTCCCGGCTTTCCGGTGAAAAATCCAAACGACCGCTCATCAGTTCGCTGAACGATGAGGAACTTTTAAATTTCATCAAAAACAAGCTTGCAGAACGGGAAAGTTTTTATCATCAGGCCCATCTTCAACTGGATATTCTGGAAGATGGGACGGAAGCAATTGCTGAAATCGCACTTTTTTTGAAGAGATTTATTCCGAAAGCATGAATTACCACTGATTTTCGCCACCGGAAATTTATCACATTTTCAGCCGAAATACAGGCACAACCGCCTGACAATAAGTATTTTAACTAAAATTAATATGACAACAAAGACAGGCGCCGGGGACGGCACTCAGGCAAGAGAAAAAGAAAATATTTTTATTAAAATATAAAAGACTTTTTATTTAAACATGTCACATAAATCCAAAAAACCGCCTTCTTCGAGCACTGCAATTGAGCCAACTTGCATGCAGGTTTTACATGAACATCGAGTCAAATCCGTTATAATCCTTAATTGAACATTTCAACCGCCTGCATCCGTTAAACATAAAGATGCAGGACACAACAGCCAACTCCAACTTCTATCTATCATTGTAAAACAGGCTGACTACAATTCCAACTTCTATTTAAGACAGGCTTTAAAAAACGGTATGCAAAAGCGTGTACTTCGTTTTTACCGGACTATTTCCTGCACCCCTTGAGGTTTGTGCAGGAAAAGCAGTCAGGTAACCAAAATGCAAAACCCGGAAGTTGTTCGTTGTGAGTTGCATCGATCGTTTGATGTGAAAATTCCCCCTGGCAATCCCCCCCGATGCCCTCCTCCCCAGATCAGAGAACGGTTTGCTTCTTTCAACTTACAACTTTCCTTTTTATAGATATTTGAGAAAAGAATACTGGCAAAATGCTTCTGACAGTAATTTAAAATTTCACGAATTTGAAACCAGCCCACAGCTGCACCCAGAACAGCCCGCACCCACGATAAGTGGGTCAAAATTTACCTTAAGCCTTTTTTCATTTTTTAGCAAGGCGTTCTTCGCCTTGCTATTTTTTTATCCCTCCGGTGCTTCAATTGCCCGGATTTGCCACCTCGAAGTGTCGCCGGCGACCTTGTTGCCGGATTTCCGCCATTTATCCAACTGCTTTTGAGCCTCTTCTTCCGAATTGTAAATCATACCCAGAAATATGATAAAACCGGACGCATTTTTTGAAAAACAGGACTTTGGCAGCGCCGAGGGCTCAAACCCATGTTTATTTAAAAGGCCAAGCTGCTTGCCGGTCAGCTCCCAGGAATGATAGGCGCCTTCCTGAATGATGTATTTCTTCCCCTCAAAATTGTAAAACCTGGCACAGTCGTAAATCAAAAACTCACTGCCGCCCTTGCTAACGAAAACTTCTCCTCCATTAACGCTCTCCGGCTGATCGGCGGGTGGCTCTGCTTCTCTCAAAGCAGGGGATGGAGTCGCCTCCTCTTCCTTTTCCAGTTGCCAGAAATCTTCTTTTTTCGCTTTCTTCGGGGGCTGAAATGCAGCTGCAGGCTCTTCGATTACTTCTTCCTGTTCAGGCAGGTTATTGGATTTTGATCGGGCTATTTTATCACGATAGGTGCTTTGTTCAAGCTCTCTGAAATCAGGGTTTTGAAGCTCTTTTGAAAAGACAACCCCAATCAAAACGACCGAAATAGCCGTGATGAGCATCTGGTTGTAGAACGTTCGGCGAAAGCGGAGCGTGGAAGTGTCAGGTTTAAGAAACGCTGGAAGTTTATTTCCGAATATCCCCCACCACATTCCAAATTTGCTGCCTTTCACTATGTCCCTCACCTTGCCCTGCGGCAAAAAGTCAACCCGCCTCCGCTTCCCCAGAAAAATATCCTGCCGGGAAGGGGTGATGATGATTTTCGGATCGAGGTTGGCATCCACGGTGAGAAGGCCGAAGCCATTGAATACGCACTGGTTTTTCAGTTCTTTAAAATATTTATCGTTTCCGTTTTCAAAAACATCAGTGGCCAGGGCTATCCACTGTTCGTCGGCGTGGTATTTTTTAAATTGTTCAATGGCGTAGATGTAGCGATAGCGCCGGAAATTTTTAGCAATCAGATAAAAAATTGCGAAGCTGACCGCCATCCCCAGTATAAATAGCCCGGCACGCTCCGGCAGCCGGGTGTTGTCCAGCGGGTGAAACTCGTAGTGCAAATTCAGGCCCGCCAGCACCACCATCGCCAAACTCGCAACCGCCAGCCCGTCCCAGAAGAGCACTTTCGGCTCCGACTTATAGATCACTTCATCCTTCGACTCCTTCGATGTGGCCTCGAAGGTGGCCGTAAACGGCTTCCCGTCCGTCTTTTTAAAAGAATAGTAACCATCCGCAATGATACCGCCGACTCCTTCAAGATCATACTTCGCCGTGACGGGCTGATCTTCGTAGCGAAGACGGAATTTGTAGTAATTTCGGAAAAAGCGCAGAGCTACTTTTTTGATAATATTTTCGGTCAACTGCTCCAAAGTCTGTTCATTTTGAGGCGAAGGTCTGCAATTCGGATTAGCTTTCAAGAATTATCCTTAAAAATAATGCATCCAAACACGGCAGCCAAACTTACCCGCAAGCGGACTGCCACATTCCTCCTGATAAAATTTCTGCGGGCAGGTTGCTGTATTCTCCGGTAACTGTGGGCGCATTACCTCTCATTTTCACCCATTGCCTCCCACAGCCTTACAACCTCCACCGCCTCCCGCACGTCATGGACACGCAAAATTTTTGCACCCTGCTGCAACGCCACCATGTGAAGGGCAGTCGTGCCGTTTAAGGCCCGGTCAGGGTTTACGCCCAGCACCTTACAGATCATTGATTTGCGGGAGATGCCAGCCAATATCGGCAGTTCGAGCATGCGGAAGACATGCATTTTGCGAAGCAGGTCATAGTTGTGTTCTACGGTTTTACCGAAACCAAAACCCGGATCAACAACGAGATCTTTCACCCCGAGCCGGCGCAGCTTCCCGATTTCAAAAATGAAGAAATCAAGCACCTCCTGCACGACGTCTTCGTAAGCAGGCGCCGACTGCATGTCCTTCGGAGCCCCCTGCATGTGCATCAGGATGTACGGAACCTGCAACGCCGCCACCGTTTCGTACATTTTTTCATCAAAACGACCGGCAGAAATGTCGTTCACAATGGCAGCGCCTGCCTCTACGGCCTGCCTTGCTATGCCGGACCGAATGGTGTCTACCGAAATGATGATCTCCGGGAAATGACGCACCAGCATCTCCACCACCGGCAGCACCCGTCCGGCTTCTTCTTCCTCGCTGATGATGTCAGCACCGGGCCGGCTCGACATGCCGCCCACGTCGATGAGGGCTGCGCCTTCGCTGAGCATCTTTTCAGCCTGGTTGAGTATGCCGCTTTCTGCGGTGTGTTTCCCACCATCGAAGAAGGAGTCAGGCGTAACGTTCAGGATGCCCATGACGACCGGGCGGTCGAGCATCAGCAACTTTCCGTTGCAGTTCAGTGTAAGTTTTTCAAAAGTCATTTTGCAAAAATGAAAAATCCGGGGAACTTCCCCGCTCCAATTTTTTATTTCATCCAAAATTGTAGTTTTGGGAGTATTTTCAGACACAACTTTTTGACAATGAAGAATATATACACCACCTACGCCCGCTACAACACCTGGGCAAACACCCGGCTCACGGAAGCGTTTTCCTCCCTTTCCGAAGAAAAAATGGACCACCCCATTGAAACGAGCTTCCCTTCTGCCAGGCTCACCTTTCAGCACATCTGGAATGCGGAACTGATCTGGCTTAACCGCCTGCAAGGGGTTTCACTCTCCACTTTTCCCGAACACCCGGCGGGTCAAACTTCTTCTGAGCTGTTCGAAGGGCTGCTGCGCAAGTCTGCTGATTTCATGAATTTTATCGAAAACCAGCCGGAGGAGTTCTTTCAAAAAGAGTTTCATTTTAAAACCATCACCTCAGGCGAATACTCGCAGCGAGCCTTTGAAATGATCCACCACTGCCTCAATCATTCAACCTACCATCGGGGGCAATTGGTTACTATTGGCAGACAACTCGGTCTAACAAAAGTACCGGCAACGGACATGATTCAATATTACCGGATGCTGTAAACCGGAAATGCATGCGGCGAGGCAGGCGGGATGCCGGGCATCAAATTACGGTGATCCAAACAATTTCTTCACCTGCAAAAAAAAAACGCCCTCCCCTACCCTGTTTTTCAGGCCGCTGTAAGCCTGGTTTTTAACTAAAATAAAACAGCATTGAAAGCAGAAACAGCCAAATTTTCATTTTTAACTTAATTAACTGATAATCAGCATTCTACAAAAAATATAGTCTCTCCGGGTATTGAAAAGTGCGCAAAACATAGACATAAACGTTCTCGGTGGGTACCATAAACGTCCTCGGTGGGTACCATAAACGTCCTCGACATGTGCCCGTCACGTTTTAAAAATCAATGCGTTGCGTGCATTGTGCCGATGCGTGACACAGTTTTTTGAATAATCTCTAATTTTGCCTGAAAACTAAAAGGTCACGCCTTGTGGCATGACCTCGAACTAACCTTCATTCTATTTAAATCATTATTAAGAATCAGCACTTTTAAAACGCCTCGCATTTTTCAGATGCTGCCTCCCAGACGGACCAATTAACACTAAAACACATGGCTAAATATAACCGAAATCAATATCCTGACCACAGCCATACCAGCGGCAGCAGCCAGCCTGGCGGCGGTTTCAGCATCGTCCGGCTCATCATCTTTGTGGTCGCTGTTGGTATTCTGGGCCTGATTGCCTATCGCTACTACGGCGGGACCCCGGAGGGCTACACGGACGTACCGGAGGAGGTGCTGGTGAAATACGTCCCTTCCGATTTCAAAACTGACGTTGACCTTGAAAACGCACTTCCCATTTTATCCAACCCTTACCGCTACAGCCGGGAGTTCGACCAACTAATCCACGATTTCAACCTTTCGCTCGTCGCTCATGTGGCCAATCGCATGAACCTCACCGACAGCCTGAAAATCAAAATGCGGGAAGAGTACGAAAAACACCACCCCTACATCCGCCGGATGATGTTCAACGACTTCATCGCCCTGCAGGATACTACTTCCACCATCTACCGCACCTGGTACCAGAACGACCTGACCAACGCCGTCGATATTCTCAATGAGGTCGCCTCGAAATACACTTGTTTTTTCATCAACCAGATCATCTCTACGCTGCTTCCGACCCAGGAAGGAAAGATTTACGTGAAAGGCCAGGACGTGAACACGCCCTGCGGCGTTGCGCTGACGGAAGGTTTGCAACCCATGATTGCCCGTCTGAAGGAACGGGCCAGCGTCGAGGATTTTAACCGGGCCAAGGGTATCCTGCAGGAGCGGGTCGAACGCACCATCGCCGAGCTGGGCACCATGGAGATCAGGGACCGCAAAGGAATCGGCACATCCAAACAGACAAAAGTCCTTGGCTTCGATGTTTCGTCCACTGAAATGGAAATGTCTGCCATCTCCATCCTGAAGGTGGGTTTTAAACTGGATAAATATTTTGACATCAGTGTCAGCTCCAATTCCGGCGTCGTCACGATTACCATGCCCGAGCCTGAAATCCTGAGCCATGAAGTGTATCCCAAACTCGACAAGCTTGACGTGGGCTGGATGCGTGAAATTAATCAGGGGGATTTTAATAAAAACATGGACCTGCTCCGCCGGGAGTTTCGCCGGGAAGCCCTCGAAAGCGACGTGATGGACAAGGCAAAAATCCGTGCCACGGAGCTGATGGAAACCATGATGATGCCCGTCATCAAAGGCCTCAACAGCCGCTATCAGCTTAAGGTACGCTTCAAGAATCTCAGCCCGCCACTGCCCGACGAACCGGAGGCTGAGCCGTTTACGGATATAAAAAACAGCAGTACAGGCAGATAGAAGCACCCCGTAACTATTTGTTACGTGTGCTTGTTTGTAAGCAAAATGTTGTGTGACTTAGATTCCATTTCCCCAATATTTTCGCTTTGAAATGTCCGGGTTTGACTAACCTGGCTTAATTTCGGGTTTTGATACGGAAACATTTTTCAAACGTCAGCACCATGCTTTTCGACAACCACGGCAGATCCATCAGCTACCTCCGCCTCGCAGTGACCGACCGCTGCAATCTCCGCTGCTTTTACTGCATGCCGGAGGAGGGCATCGACTACCTGCCCCGCCGTCAACTGCTGACGTACGAGGAGATGGAACGGGTTGTGCGTTTAATGGTGAAACTGGGTATCGACAAGGTACGCATCACCGGCGGCGAACCCTTCGTGCGCAAAGACATGATGGAATTCCTGGAGCGCCTTGCCGCCATCGACGGATTGAAAAAACTGAACATCACCACCAACGGCACGGTGACCGCCCCGCTGGTACCCCGTTTGAAAAACATCATCAACTCGGTCAACCTGAGCCTGGACAGTTTGGATGAAAAACGCTTTTTCAACATCACCCGGCGGGAGTATTTCAAGGATGTGATGCGCACGTTCGAGCAGTTGCTCCATTTTGAAATTCCCACCAAAATCAACGCCGTGGTGATGAACGGCCGGAATATCGAAGACATCATACCGCTCGTGGAACTGGCCCGCAACAACGCCGTGGACGTGCGTTTCATAGAAGAAATGCCTTTCAACGGCAGCGGCTCGAACGCTGAAACACTGGCCTGGGACTACCCGAAAATCCTTGAATACATTCGCTCCCACTACCCTGACATCGAAAAGATCCCCGATCCTAAAAACTCCACTTCTTTCAACTACCACATCCCCGGTTTCCGGGGCAATATCGGCATCATCGCCGCCTACTCCCGGCTGTTTTGCGGCAGCTGCAACCGCATTCGCCTCACGCCGCAGGGCATGTTGAAAACCTGCCTATACGACGATGGCGTTTTTAATTTAAAAAACCTGATCCGGGAAGGCGGCACGGACGAACACCTGACCGCAGCCCTGCTCGACGCCCTGGGCAACCGGGCAAAAGATGGCTTCGAAGCGGAAAAGCGCCGCAATTTCGGGCTGCCGGTTTCGGAAAGCATGGCGACCATCGGCGGGTAGTTTTTTATCGAACGGATGGGCCGGGCTTGATTTTCAGACGTTGTTTTACACCTCACGCCGCTTAGTTTCGGAAATTTGGTATTGCATTATTGACAACGCTCATCCCCCTCTTTAAGGTGAAATAGGTTTTCGCCATTTCTTTCGACTCCCGGAGAGGCCGGGTTATCTACCCGGCGATGTCTCAAAGGCATCGC
>JASBVF010000051.1 GCA_030147525.1 Bacteroidota bacterium | reverse complement strand
CCCAGCGGGGCGGTTATCTATCGATTGCCGCCCCGCTGGGGCTCCATTTTTTATTATTAGGCCATTTTTCTACAAACATAGCCGCCCCTCCGGGGCTATGTTGGCTTTAAACCCAATTTGAAAATCCGGGCTGACTCATGTTTTTTTTCAGGGATTACACCAATCGCAATGACCGGCATACGCAGTCTCGCCTTTAGGATAAAGGATAGCGTCCCTGTGGCCGCAATGTTTGCAGTGAAGGATGTCTTTTAACGGCAGGCGGGTTGGTATCCGGCAGAGTTCGCAGGGCAGGCCTCTTTCAAAGTCTTTTACCACAAAATCAGGATGACCGCATTGGGGACAAAGCGCCAGCAGACGCCGGACCAGATCCTGGGCGGCCTTTGCAATATGCTCCATGCGCATCGGATTGCGATGTGCTCGCAGGTCCGTTTCCACGGTTATACTTGGATAGGTTGCGATCATTTCGCTGAAGGCGGATTCAAGTGAAGGGAGGTCAGTAAAATCTTTACGAACGGTCATTTCTGCTGCTTCACCGGCTTTCAGGATCAAACCATGGCGGGGAAAGTCCATGTTGGAAGCAAATTCCCGTAAAGCCTCCACCGTAGAAACATCGCTGGAGGCTGCCATCGTGCCCGTTCTGCTGCTGATACCCGCCACCTGTAATCCTGAATGGCGTTCCCGAAGCAGCACGATCTCGGTGTTGACGGTCAGAAAGGGAGATTCCGGATGGCCGTAAAAAGCTCCTTCGCTGGCCAACACAAGATCAGCATCCGGAAAATGCCCGAGGCAGGCGGCCGCTTTGAACGCAGCTGTTTCAACCTGCGGTGCGGGCCGCTCCACATCGCCGGCGAAGGTGCCGAAAACATCTGTGTTAAACCCTTTGGGAACTTCCACCTGAAGGCCCAGCCCTTCGGCCAGCACGGGGGCGATGGCCTGTTCTTTTCCGTGCATGGTGGCCAGCAATGCGCTGCGCCCGTTGAAATAAGACAAAACTTCGTCAGGATTCGAAAAGACGGAGGTGTAGTCAGCTTTGCGGTGCATAAATTGAGGGTGATTTTCGGGCGCAAAGATAGGGTAAGGCGTATAATCCCCAATTCCTTAGTTCCCTAATCCCCCAATTCCCTCACCAACCTGCTCTCCGCCGCACCCCAAGCAGATTCAAGCCGGTAAAAATACAGCCCGCTGCCGGGCAGGTTGCCGGCCGTAATCTCAAACGCATTCTTCCCGGATTCAAACCACTGCTCCTGCAGGTGGGAAATCTTTCCCGAAGGATCAAAAACGGTGAGCGTGACAGCGCCCGCTTCCGGCAGATAAAAAGTAACAGTAGCAGACCGGCTGAACGGATTGGGCCGGTGGCCCAACAGCCGGAAAGTATCGCCGGATGGGGTTGTTTCATCAAAAACAAGATGCGGTTTCAAAAATTCCAGTTGGCCGGTGTAGGCTTCCGCTGCCATGATCCTTGTTTCCATGCGCAGGTGATCGCTGAGTTCACCGCCAGATTTTGATTCAAAAACAAGCGTGAAAGCAGGTTGGCTTTCCTCCGGAACGTAGGGCAAGGGCGCAATCCAACTGATGCGCAGCAGGCCTTCGTCGAGTTGGGTTTTGCCAAAACTTTCCGCTTCCGCAAAGCCGGAGATAATATCCGACAGCGCAAGCTGGTCAGGATCAAAAGCCAGGGCGAACTGGAAGCCGTGGATTTCATTTTGCGCAGCAAAAACAGGGACTTCAAAAGTAGCGCCCGGACCGAAGCTTTGATTTTTGATGAAAAACGGAAAATCGCCTTCAAAAGTGCGTTCCTCCGGCCGGTCTCCCGTAAAGCCCGGACTGGCGCTGTTGTTCAGATCGCCGACTTTCAGCCCGACGAAATCGAGGTTCAGGTGGTTGGGGTCGGTGCTGTTGACCTGTATGAACTCCGGAAAATCTTCCAGTAACGGATTGGCCGGATTGTTAAAGACATAGGCGGCATCTACAAAACGCCAGGAGCTGTTGTCAGGAAATTCGGTAATGATCTGCAGGATCAAACGCCGCATGACCACTGCGTCGAAAGTGGTAACGGTGCCTGAGTTGTTGACGTCGGCGGCGATGATTTTATACGGACTGTTCAATAGCTGCATGCCGAGAATGTGGCGGGTCAGCAGCACGCCGTCGAAAGTAGTGACGCCGTTGAGCGGCAGGGTATCTTTCACCGGTGTAAGCGTGTAATTATCGTCCAGGGGAACACTGATGTTATAGACGCCGCCTGCATTCGTCTGGTTAGCGATTGAAAAACCGTTGCTGTTGGTTACTTCGACGGTTACCAGGTTTATGGCGGTGTTCAGCTCCGTTAATATTTCACCGGCCAGCGACATCTCGCAATCGCAGTTGCCGGCGGAGTCCTGAACAGTGACCCCGGTAGAACAGCTGGACTGGTTGCCGTTGGCATCCGTCACCCAAAGTTCCAGCGGAATAAAACCTTCGTGAACGCAGCATTCAAAAACCCTCGACTGGTCTTCCTGATTGGGCGAGAAAGTGAAATTCAGCCCGCTCCCGCCGCAATTGTCCGAGCTTCCGTCGTTCATGTCCACTGCCCAGACCTGTACGTTCCCGTTGGTGGTCAGTTCCACCACCACCGGCGCCTTGCAGTTGGCCAGCGGAGCGATGGTATCATGCACTTCAAAAGTCGTCGAGCAATTGCTCATGTTTCCGCAGTTGTCAGTCGCATTCCAGTTGATGGTGAAAACACCGGGACCCAGCTCGATGGTAGAGCCGGCCACTGTTCCCAGGCTGCCTGAAAGCGTCAGGCTGACATTGTTGCCACAACCGGTAAAGGCGGGAGGTGTCAGCGTTACGAAGGCAGAACAGGTGTCGGCGTCCAGGTAGATATCTTCAATTTCGCATCCGTTGGGGAAGACCGGTTTTGCCAGGTTGTTGACATGGATGGTCTGCACCCAGGAGATGTAGCCGTCGCCGCCGTCCCTGAAGCGGCGGGTGCCGGTTTCCGGGTCAGCGATGCCGGTATCCCCGTTGAAAGTACAGCTGTTGACGACCTCCCAGGTCCGTAAGACAGTGTAGCAGCCGGGAAGCCCCGTCTGTATGGTCTGGTTGGTGAAAGTGAAAGAAACGTTTTCACAATCGGCGCCAAAAATGACAGGCTGGCCGGTCACGCTGGTGGCAGGCGGCCCGCAGATGCTGGTGTCGGCCGGGAATTGCACCTCGAAATTGGAGACGTGAACGACGGTAATTTTTTGAACACAGGTTTCGGGATTTGAAGCACTGACGTTGGTCATGCTTCGCCTGATGATGCCGACGCCGCAGGGGTCTATGGCCACGGAATCCACTTCTTCGACCACAAAATCGCAATTGCCAGGATATTCGGGCATGCCCAGCAGGGCAAGCACGGCGAGGTTGTTGGTGGCGATGGCTGCCGCAATGGTATCCTGGTAAAAATTGCAGGTAATCGTATCATCGGGCGGACAGCTGACAAGCGTCTGCTGGCTGATGTCGATAATGGCCGTTTGTTCCGCCGTATTGCCGCAGGCATCCGTCAGCCGGTAGAGGGCAGGGTAGTAGCCAGCCACGGGATTGAAAAATAACAGGTTTTCGCCGTTGTTCAGCGTGTCCCAAGGTGTTTCGATGGTGGTGGTAAAGTTCGAGCATTCCGCCATGATTTCAGGCAGCGGCAAAAAGATCGAGTCGGCACAATCGCTTGAAAGGCTGATGAAAATCGTATCCGGAATTTCAAAAACAGGCGCTGCCTCGTCGAGCACCACAATGGTTTGCGTATCACGCAGGGTAAAGGAAGGCGGGCAAATTTTCACCACATCCCAGACCCTTTTGATTTCGTAGGATGCTCCGCAAACCGGCGTCTCAAAATCATTGTAGGTAACAATTACCCGGCAATGCAGTCCTTCGCCGGCCGGGTAGCCCTGAAACAAGGGTACGCCCGTCACGTCGGTGGAAGCTGTTTCCTCGAGTGAGAGCGTGTCGTTGCAAACGATTGCAGGTTCCTCAATGCCGTCGAAATCCGGCGGAAAAGTGATCAGGTTTATGTCGAAGCGCATGCCGGAGATAAGTTGTTGGCAGACATCCATCTTCCCAAAAGTATCGGTGGAGACCCAGGTCCTGATAATTTGAAAGGCGAACGTATCCGGACAAAGTATCTCGTTGATGTTGTCAGAATAAGTCAGGTCCACCTCGTCGTAACAGCCTGTTAGCAGGGGCATCCCGGTAAAAGATGGATCGAGGGGTTCGTTGCATTCGATGACGACGGGTTGCGGGCAGGTGATCGCTGGCGGCGTCCCCCCGGTAACGGTGGCCTGCGTTTCACAGCTTGAAAAAGTTTCGAGATGGGTGATGCGCAGGGTAAAAGTCTGGTTGATGTCGAAGGCGTTGATGCTCGTCGAGACGGGCACGCCGGCCGGCGATAACTTCTGCACCAGGTAATCGCCGGGGCAGGGGTTGGAGTTGGGTCCGAACACATCCTGCGGCACCAGTTCCCGTTCGCAAGTCCCTTGCAGGGAAAGCTGCACAGATGAAGGACAGCTGAGTGACAGCGTATTTTGTGCAACCACTGTTACGTTGAACTGGCAGCTTTCGATGTTCCCGTTGACGTCCACAACTGCGAGTGTGACAGTGGTGGTCCCTGTTTCCAGGATGGTGCCGCTTTCAGGAAGAAAGACGGTGTCGATCAGTTGCGCTGAGCTACTCCATGCGAGTGTATCGAAGTTGGCTACGGTGCTGCAACTTCCCGGAGGCAAGACAATCGTGTAGTCCTGCGGACAAGTGAGTATAAACGCACGAATGGGTTGGGCAAAAGCGAAAAGGAGTATAAACAGGAAAAATTTCCTGCGGAAGAATCGGCTAAAGCGATTCAGGTTGGATGTAAAAACCGGCATATTCATGGGATAATTGTTTTTAAAACAAATGGACCGGGCTGATTCCGGTCATATTAATGCAAACTGTGTTCCGTCATTGTTTAAATTTTAGTTGTCGTCAAACAAAATCAGTTTTTTTTCAAAAAAACAAGCAAATCAGGGGGTTTTGATCTGTCTTGAAGCCGTTGCAAGTTAAAATATTTTTGGGAACTGGCTTTTTTTAAAACAAAAAAATACAGCAACCCGTCTGGAACCATTTCGCTCGCCGCCGGTTTTTTACCTTTGTATTTTAATTATTTTTCAAATGACCTATTCCATTTACACATTTGTTAGCGTCAGCCTGGTAGCCACTACCTTTACCCACCGGTCGAACTTCCTATCCTGACTGAATGGCAGTCTTTTGCCCCGGTATTTTTCCAATTGCGCAAAATGCCCTTTCTTCGCACTCCAATTTTAATGATAGAATGAGTGAAGGGTGGAATGAGTGAATTTTAGGCGCTCGTTCATTCACTCATTTTCTCATTCATTAATTCACTCATTGATTATTATGGATTACAACCCTCGAAACATAGAAAAGAAGTGGAAAAAGTGGTGGGACGACAACCAGGTTTACAAAGTCAGCAATGACAGCGACAAGCCCAAGTATTACGTGCTGGACATGTTCCCGTACCCTTCCGGTTCGGGCCTGCATGTGGGGCACCCGCTGGGCTACATCGCTTCCGATATTTACGCCCGTTTCAAACGCATGAGCGGCTTCAACGTGCTGCATCCGATGGGCTACGACGCCTTCGGTCTGCCCGCCGAGCAGTACGCCATCCAAACGGGCGTGCATCCCGCCAAATCCACCGCAGAAAATATCGCCCGCTATCGGGCACAGTTGGATAACCTCGGCTTCAGCTACGACTGGAGCCGGGAGGTGCAAACCTGCGATCCCTCTTACTACAAATGGACGCAGTGGATCTTCCTGCAACTGTTCGGTCACTGGTACGACCGGCAGGCGGACAAAGCACGCCCGGTCGAGGAGCTGACCGCCATTTTTGAAAAAGAAGGCAGCGGGAACGTAAACGCCGCCTGCTCCGAAAAGATGAACTTCAGCGCCGCCGACTGGAAGTCCATGACCGCCAAGGAAAAGGACGACGTGCTGATGAACTACCGCCTGGCCTACCGCAAGGTGACCTACGTCTGGTGGTGTGAGGAATTGGGCACCGTGCTGGCCAACGATGAGGTGAAGGACGGCGTGAGCGAGCGGGGCGGTTTCCCTGTGGAGCGCAAGCCGATGTTGCAGTGGTCATTGCGGATCACGGCTTACGCCGAGCGTTTGTTGAGCGACCTGAACGATATCGAATTCTCCGACTCGATGACCCGCATGCAGAGCAACTGGATCGGCAAGTCCGTCGGCGCTCAGATGTTTTTCGATCTGGATGGCCATGACGGGCAGATCGAGATTTTCACCACCCGTGCGGATACTATTTTTGGTGCAACGTTCATGGTGCTTGCGCCGGAGCACGATTTGGTGAAACAAATCACCACGGACGCACAGCGCAAGGAAATCGACGACTACCTGGCCTACGTCAACACCCGCTCTGAGCGGGACCGGATGGCGGAGACGAAGGAGGTGTCCGGCGCATTCACCGGGGCTTATGCGATCAATCCGTTTAACCAGGAAAAAATCCCCATCTGGATCGCCGAGTACGTGCTGAAAGACTACGGCACCGGTGCTATCATGGCAGTACCTGCTGACGACGAGCGGGATAGACGTTTCGCTGAAAAATTCGGGCTGCCCATCGTCGAGATCATTGACAAAAGCATGCACCCCGGCGCTACCATCGAGGATAAGCTGGGCATCATGATCAACTCCGATTTCCTGAACGGCATGGAAGTGCTGGACGCCATCGACGCTATTTTGGAAAAAATAGAAGGCATGGGCATCGGCAAAAAACAAATCAATTACAAACTGCGGGACGCCATCTACAGCCGCCAACGCTACTGGGGCGAGCCGTTCCCGATCGTGTACGATACGGACGGAGTTGCTCACGCAATGCCGCTGGAAGATCTGCCACTGGAATTGCCTGAACTGGAAGATTTTAAACCGGCCTCCGGCGCCAAGTCACCTTTGGCCCGTGCCGAAGACTGGGTCAACCTGCCCAACGGCTGGAAGCGGGAGACCGACACGATGCCGGGCTTCGCCGGTTCGTCGTGGTACTTCCTGCGCTACATGGACGCCGGCAACGACAAGGAGTTTGCTTCGCAAAAAGCGTTGAACTACTGGCGGGACGTGGACTTGTACATCGGCGGCACGGAGCATGCCGTAGGGCATTTGATGTACAGCCGCTTCTGGCATAAATTCCTGTACGACAAGGGTTTGGTGCCGACGAAGGAGCCGTACCGCAAGCTGCTGAACCAGGGAATGATCCAGGGTGTGATCGAGAGCATTTATTTGATGAAAGAAAAAGTGGACGGCCACAGCAAGTTTGTCTGCGCCAAGTTTGCGAAGCAAAACAACATCACGGACTATGTGAAAATCCCCGTGCTGGTGGACTACGTTTCCGACTACGGCTCGCCGGATTCTTATCTGGACGTGGCCGGTATCAAAAACTTCATCGAATGGCGGCCAGAATACGCCGACGCCATTTTCGAAAGTGCGGGCGGCGTGTTTCACAAAGGAAATTTCACGCCCAAAGGCGATGCGAAGGATATGCGCCTGACCACCTTCTCGGAGGTGGGCAAAATGTCCAAGTCCAAATACAACGTCATCAATCCCGACGACGTGGTGGAACGCTACGGCGCCGACTGTTTCCGCATGTACGAGATGTTCCTCGGCCCCATCGAACAGGCGAAACCCTGGGACACGAAGGGCATCGACGGCGTGTCGAAGTTCCTGCGCAAAATGTGGAGCCTGTTTTACGATGAAAACGGAAAGTACCTCGTGACGGATGATGCGGCTACTAAGGAGGAGTTGAAAACACTGCACACGGCCATCAAAAAAGTGACCGAGGATATCGAGCGCTTTTCTTTCAACACCTGCGTGAGCGGCTTCATGATCTGCGTGAACGAACTGCGCAGCCAGAACTGCTCCAAGCGGGCCATCCTGGAGCCGCTGGTGAAACTGGTCGCCCCGTTCGCACCGCACCAGGCTGAGGAATTGTGGCACCAACTGGGCCATGAAACGACCGTTTGCGAAGCAGAATACCCAACCCACGACGAGGCGCACCTGGTGCAGGATACGATTTCTTACCCCGTGAGCATCAACGGCAAGAAGCGGGATGTGGTGGACCTGCCGGCAGGTATGGCGCCCGCCGAACTGGAAAAATTCGCCCTGAGCCTGGATTCCGTGCAGAAGTGGATCGACGGGAAGACGGTGCGGAAGGTGATCGTGGTGCCGGGGAGGATGATCAATATTGTGGTGGGGTGATCAATGAGTGAATGATGGAATGAGAGAATGAATGAATAAGCCGGACCTTTGGCGTTGCTGGGGGTCCGGCTTTTTAATTTGGTCAGTATGCTTGAGTAGCTTTAAATAAGCTTACTACTTATGGAGGTCATATTTTACGAATTATTCTGTACTAAATTTTTTTTCAATCCACCAAGGTCTAACTTTTTGATTTTCAATGGCAAACTCAAAGCGGTTGCCAGAGTATATTTCAATTTTACAAAAAAATAAGTTAAATATTTTGGAAACTTGGGGGGGGTGTTGTATTTTGAGTGCTTAATTGACGCCGGTCAAAATTTTATTCTTGGTGTACTGAGCCCTAATGATTCTTTAACACCCAAAAGGCGCAAATTTTCCCGCCTTCGATCCGGCATTTCATACTACTTGGATTTATTAAAAAAACAATTTGGTGGAGAATTCTCCTGAAACGCTACTAAGCAGGTAGTGCTAATATTCAGTTAGCAATATTTGACTTGCTAACAGCAGCCTGATGGAGGATTTTCAATGTTTGAACCTGCATCTTCATGGATGAGGGATCGCAATTGTTTTGCATATCGGCGCAAATGACGGCTGATAAGCGGGTAGAGTTATTTCGTTATCAACCAGTAGTCAACATCTATAACCTTAAAATTCTGAGCCATGATTCGACCACCATAATTACCAGTTTCCTACCTTGGAGGTGTATCCTTTTACATGTTCACTTTAAAACCATTCTCAAATGAAATTTCTTATTTCTCTCCTTTTGCCATTGTTTGCTGTATCATTTTGCTTTTCACAATCCAGTCAGGACGACGGAAAGTGGGAGGTCGGTCTGAATGTCTTGCCTTTGTTTGATTCGAGTTTTTATGTGGTTCGTTCAAGTACAACGGGATTTCATACAGTTGGTTCTTTTGCAAATTATCTACTTGTAAGATATAGAATTGATGAAACTATAAAACTGAGAAGCAATATAGGCTTGACCTTCGACGAGGTAAGTTCAAGACCAGATAATCGACCTGAGTCTTCTCTTGTCTTTAATAGTGATTTCGGAGCATATTATTCCCTCGGCATAGAGAAGTATGTCCATGTAGGAACTCTATCTGTCTATCTTGGAGGCGGTCTATCAGGTTATTATTTCAGGAGCATTTATAAGAATGAATCTGATACCAGGCCTGATGCTATACCTCCCACTATTTACAAAATCAGAGATTTCTATTCTGAAAGGCAGTATGGACTGGATGCCCTGGCTGGAATAAATGTAAAAGTCATTTCCAGACTTTTTCTCTCTGTGGAATCTCGCTTGTTACTCGGTTTCAGGAAATCAAAGAATGATTACAAACAATACGAAGGAGAAATGTTTTTGCTGACTGCCTATGGTGGAGGAACACGTAAAAGATACATCGCCAATCTGCAGCCGATTTCGGCTGTCCAAATCATTTATCAATTCTAAAAAATCTATCATCATGAAAACGACCATTTTTAACGCTTTGTTTTTCATTTTCATCCTCAGCCATCAAGTGGCGCTTTCTCAAATATCCATCAGTCCCAATCATACCGTGAGTGGAAATGGGGCTTGTCCAGATGTTTCCGTCACGTATACAGTGAATGACATTCCACAGGGGTGTAGTATTGAAATAACCCTCAAAAGTGGAAATGTAGTATCCTTCGATGCCGATAACGCAAACAAAAAGTTTACGGTAACATGGTCTAATGTACCACAAATGGCAGAAGTGCGGATTAAAGCTGCTAATAACGGTACTTGTATCCAAGAAACCGTCAAAGAAGTTCCTGTTATGTCCGTATTCGGCTTGGCACCTACCATAACTGGCTGCCCTGCTTCCATTGTAATTGGAAAAAGCGAATCATTCGAGATGACAGCCCAATTGCTTTACCAACACAAAGGCGTCAACGACCCTGGAGAGGTTCAAGAATACCAATGGGAAATAGTAAACGGCGGTGCTGGCTGGAATATCACCAACATCAATCAGAATGGGGTTGTCAACAAGAAAGCCCAAATAGTAACGGACAACCAAAACGGTGCAACAATCCGTGTGAGGGGACGCAGTCTGTGCGGTAAATGGAGTGATTGGGAATTATGCACCATCAGCAGATTTGTGAAGGCACCCTGTCCCATCATTGGGGCTCCTGCTTATGTGGTCTGCGAAAACACTGAAACAATAGGGATGCTGGCAACCGTAACATCCGGGCTGAGTGGCTATACCTATCATTGGTCCTGGCCTTCCGGCTGGAATGGCTCTCCAACAGGGCCAGCCGGTGTTGTGACACCAAATGGTCTCAATGGTGGAACTGTCACCTTGGTGGCAAAGGCTTTTGGCAAGACATCCTCGCCTTGTACTGCCGAAATTGTACTCGAACCAATTGAACCATCTACGCAGGCAATCGGCGACCAGTTTCTTTGTGATGACGAACCCGGTCTATACAAACTGGATATTGCACCGCCTCCAAGTTCAACGATTACCTGGATAGTGACTCCTTCCAATGCTACAACGCCTTCTTCTGGAACAGGTCAATCAGCTTCAACTTCAGCAACCACTTCGTTCAATGGAAATGCCACCATCACTTTTACAATCAACACTCCTTGTGGTACAAAAACAAGGCAAAAGTCTTTTTTTGTAGGTCGCCCTATCATCGCAAATGTTAAAGTGGATGGTAAGCCGGGCACATTTGTTTATATCTGCCCGAACGATGGCTTGGGGAGCCATTGGATTAGCGTGTTTTTGCAGGGCGACCAGGACAATTGCATAGATGAATGGGATGATTTTGGCACAACAGCAACAAGTTATGAAACTTGCAATGAATTTGATTTCACATTACAGTATAATCCCAACAACTATCCACCCTATAATTGTGTGTTCGTAAATGCCATTGCCAGCAATGAATGTGGTATTAATTCACAGAATATCATAGCTTGTCCAAGTTATTGGGCCTGTAAGGGATACGAATATGAATTTGAAATTTCCCCAAACCCAGCAACTACCACCATTCATGTTGAACTCTATCTTGATAAAAATGGTGAAAGAGACCAAGTGGATTTCGACTTTATCCAATTGATTGATAACAGAGGCAACGTGCTTCAAAGCCATGAGGTTACAGGTCAAAGTATTCAATTGGATGTTTCCAATTTACAGAAAGGATTGTATTATCTCAGAACCTGGATTGATGAGGGATATGTGATGGAAGAGTTACTAATCGAAAGACTTTAGGACTTTGGAATCAAAATCTGGTTGATTAGAAAATAACCAGCCGGACCTTTGGCATTGCTGGGGGTCCGGCTTTTTTGTGTTGAAAGTAAATATATTCTGAATTGGAAATTGCTTTAATTTTGCTATAAAAAAAGCCGATGCGCTACCTCGATCCAAAGAACGACATGACCTTTAAAAAGGTATTTGGACAGCACCCGCACCTGCTGCGCAGCCTTCTCAATGCGCTGTTGCCGCTACCGGAAGGCCGTCTGGTAGAGCAGATCGAGTATCTGCCTGCGGAACTTGTTCCTGAAATCCCAATTCTCAAAAATACGGTAGTGGACGTGCGCTGCACCGATAACGCCGGGCGGCAATTCATTGTCGGGATGCAACTGTTTTGGACGCCCAGCTTCAAAAGCCGGGTGCTTTTCAATGCGTCTAAAGCTTTTGTAAAACAACTCAGCGCAGGCAAAGACTATCGTGTTTTGCAGCCTGTGTACGCACTCAGTCTTGTGAATGCCACTTTCGAATCAGACACTGATCAGCATTATCACCACTATAGTATCATTCACAACGAATTCACCAACAAGTGCATCGAAGGGCTGGAGTTTGTGTTCGTGGAGTTGCCAAAGTTCAAAACCAAGAACATTGCAGAGAAAAAACTTCAGGTACTCTGGCTTCGTTACCTGACGGAAATTGAGGATAAAACCGAATCGCCGCCTGCCGACCTGATGGAAAATCCGGAAGTAAGAGAAGCCATTGAGATTTTGCAGGAAAGCGCCTTCACCGAGCAAGAGCTTGAAACCTATGACAAGTACTGGGACCAGGTACGAACTGAACGAACACTTATCGGAGACTCTTTTGAAAAAGGACTGGAAAAAGGTGAACAGATCGGACTGGAAAAAGGGATGAAACTCACCCTCCAGGTCATTCGTCTCTTTCAGGAAGGTAGCGGACCTGAAGCGATCAGCGAAACGCTGGGACAACCTCTCGGCGTAATCAGACAGATATTATCAGAAGCGGGAATGGCGGGACAGTGAGAATGAGAGAATGATAGAATAAGCCGGACCTTTGGCATTGCTGGGGGTCCGGCTTTTTTGTGGGCATCAAAAACTAACTTCTGACTTTACCCATCAGCAGATTCAGGTATTTCTCCATTTTTTTCTGGTCCTTCTTCCTGACGTAGACCGTCATTTTTTCCCATTGGGTTTCCCGGTCGAGTTGGTCGTCGCAGAAGTATTGGATGCTATTTTTTTTCTTAAAAAAAAGATCCGCTGCCAGCAGGTTTTTATTGTCCTGTCCGTCAAATTCAAAAGCAAACAAGCTTTTCCAGTCAATATTGGTATAGGAATAATAACAGGTTTCGCCTTTGATCGTCGAAAATACCTCCACCTTATCCTTTGAAAAGCGTTGGTTTTTCATGTACCAGCTGCTTCCGCCAAAAGTTTTGTTCCTGAACATGCCATCGGTTTCATTCAGTAGTTTTTGAATTTCTGCGAAAGTTTCCTGTGGTTGAGTATGCACATTTTGAAAGGAGAAAAGGGCGATCATGACGAGGATGATCTTGAGGAATGATTGCATGAAGTGGCAGTTTTAAACGATGATTTGCCGGGAAACGGGTACGATGATGCTGGCAGGCCGGCATGACCGTCAACGATTCTCAGCGTACAAATCTACCGGCAATTTTGGAGTGGGGCAAGGCTCTTTTGGGTCATGGAAAAGGATGTCTGATTTATCTTTATTATTCGTCGGTGTTTGTTTGTTTCACTGGGGATTCACGACAATGACTTGAACATCCGGTATTGCTGCCCGTTTTCGAGGTGAACATATTTTCAACCAAAATCACCAACTATGTTTTTCACCATTCTATATCTTATATTCACTGCCATCCTTCTCACCTTCCTTTTTTCAAGTCTTTTCCGCAATAGAGGACCCTGGGGTAGCTTCGGGGCATTTTTGGCCATCATTTTCCTTGTCATGTTTGCATTCACGTTGTGGGTGCCGCCGCTGGGACCGGTCTGGAATGATGTTGCCTGGGTAGATGCCCTCTTTGTGGGGTTGATAATTGCACTGCTGCTGAGCGCTGCCGGTGAACCCCGTCGCAGGGATGCTTCTCCTGCAAAGGAAAAGGAGGTGGACCTTGTGGCAGAAGCTAAAGCAGACAAAGGAGCAGTCGTAGTCTTTGGAATCTTTTTCTGGTCGTTCATGATTATCATGTCAGCCTTTGTTGTTTTCGGTATTATACGCTTCTTTCAAGCAATTTAAACTGTGTCAGTTCTTTTGCCTTTTAGGTAATAAATAACCCAGGCGGGGTGTAAGCCCTGCCAAGGTATGACCCCGGTCATTTCACCCCATTCCCTTCCTCCTCCGTCAACCGCTCCCACGCCGCCTTTTTATATGCCCTGCCGAAAGGCAGTTCCTGTGTCCCGACGGTCAGCATTTCACGGGTCAGGGCGGTGATTTTGTGTTTGTGTACCATGAAGGAGCGGTGTATTCTCACCAGCACATCCGGTAATCTTTCTTCCAGTTTACTGATCCGTTCTTTGGTAATCACCGTCTCACCGCTGTCAAGATGAATTTTTACGTAATCGCCGAGACTCTCGATATACTGCACTTCTTCGATCAGGATCGTCCTCATCTGCCGGTCGGAGCGGACGGAAAAGCTGGCGGTCTGGTTTCTGATCTGTGCCTCCCGCAACGATTCAATGGTGCGCTCACGGGCCATGGAACGGCGGATCAGCAGGATGAATGAAAACAGAAAAACAATGAGGTAAAGCGTAATGGCCAGCACAAAAATGTCGGACGAAATCGGGCTCATGTTATCGTAATGGTATTCGGCGAGGTACATGAAAGACAGCAGGATGACGATCATTTCCAGGTACAACGACACGATGAGCATGTACACCGAGTAAAGGACGAACCGGAAGTATTTCCCGGTAAAAAGATAGCGGGGTACAAGCCAGAGGTTAAAAAAGTAGCACGTGCCCGTAACCACCGGCAGCAGCATCGAAACAAAGAAAAAGGCCTCTGCCACGGAGTTGAAATACCCAGCGAAAATGATGGTAAGCGATACAAGTACCGAAACCCAGAATATGACGTGTCCTGAAGTTTTCATGGGGGTAAAATTAGGCTTCAGCGTCACAACCGGGGAATATTATCGGTAAACGACCGGTTTAGGCACGGATTCGACCTTGGCTCCGGCAGGGTGCAGCGGTAACTTTGTCCTGTGATTTTTTGACGGTCAATATCACGTTCGATCAATTAACTCGTAACACTAAAATGTTTCTATTATGACTAAGTTATTTTATGAAGGCGGAGCCACGGGCATGGGAATCCTCACCCTGGTGCTGCTGGTTGTGCTGGCGTTGGCGGTATGGAATGCAGTATCTGTTTTAAAAGGTGAAACGACTGACCGGGAACGGCAGTTGGAGCGCTTTTCTTACCTTAAAAGTGCCGGCTTGTTCGGGCTGATCTGCGGCATCCTGTGGCAGATGATCGGGTTGTATCAGGCCTTTGGCGCCATTCAGCAGGTCGAGAGCATATCGCCGGCCATGCTGGCCGGAGGGCTCCGGGTATCAACGATCTCAACGATCTACGGAATGCTGATTTTTTTGCTGGCTTACCTGGTCTGGTTCGGCTTGATGGCTTTGCGGCCAAAAGATTAATCCGGCCGTGATAAGGGTGTGTATAAACCTCGATTTTAAAATGGGTTAAAACAGTCCTAACAAGCAAATCCCGCTTAAAGAAGGTACATGCGTGGCGAACGGATACGTATCCTTTGCCGACCGATACGTATCGGTTGTATACTTGATACGCATCGGTTGGCAAAGGATGCTTATCGGGCTCGTAAAGAATGCGTATCGGTTTTTGGAGAATACGTATCGTTGATGCATCAGATGTGTGTTCTTTGTCAACCGATACCTATCGGTTGTGCATTGGATACGTATCGGCTCGCAAAGGATACGTATCGTTGATGCAAAGGATACGTATCCGTTCGCCACGGATGTACCTTCGTTAACCACTAAAAAGCCTTCCCGCAGCAGCAGTTTTGACGCCAAAACCCCTGTATTTATTGACTTTAGCCCGTGTAGCGCTTTATTTCAAAACAACCACCTTTTCCCATTTGCTTCTGCCGTTTTGTATTTCAAGAATGTAAATTCCTGAAGGGATACCGGCCAGTGAGAGCGCCTGAGGTGCATGGGCATGTTCATAAACGGCGGTCTTCTTTTTCATTCCATGGGTGTTAAACAGGTTTATCTGCAGCAGTTCCTTCACCGGGTTTTTAATGTGAAAATAGATCGTCTCGCCGGCAGGATTCGGGAAAACCTCCACTGACAAGGTTTCCGGCAATGCCTCGCCTGCATCGGATACGATCATTTGCGGCGTCGTGGTCTCCAACGTTGTTTTCAGGGTGCCGTCGATGGAGCGCCCGGTGAGCCGGAACCAGTACAGGGAATCGGGCGAAAAGCCGGCAGGGTCCCACAGAAATTCCGGGGCTTCGAGGTTTTGAGCGATCATGGAAAAGGTCTGCTTTTGATCGTCGCTGACTTCCAGGTCGTAGAGGAGGGGGCGGCCGTCGTCAGGGTCCAAAAGCTGCCAGGAGACAGGGATGGAGACGTCCCAGGGATCGGTGTCGTTGGGTGTCAGGAAGGCTATTTCGGGGTGCTGATAGTGACGAAGTAACTCTGCAAAACCATTACCGCTGACAGTTTGCCCGTCGAAAGTGCCTTCGATGTGGGTGGTTCCTTCGTAAAACCGGAAGGGTAGGTCTACTTCATGGTCATCGTGCAAGGTGCTGATGATCAGGTCCATGGCAGGATTTCCGGCTGTCAGTCGCCACCGGCTTGAGTAGCAGACCTGGTTGTCGGGCATCCAGTTGTAACCCAGCCGTTCGAGGCTGAAGTCAGAGAGGGTAAAGGCAGTGGTATCGTTCACATAGGCGCTCATGTAGCGGTAGGTGGAAGTGTCCGGTATCTCATTTTGGAGTGTAAAAATGTTCCAAAGGTTGATATCCGTGCCATTCGAAAGTTGCAGGCTGAACCATTCGTAATCCTCCCCGGTATTGGGGTTAAAGTCACCCCATTGCCGGTCGATCCAGGCGATACCGCTGACGGGTTCGCTGAATCCATCAAACGTCAGCATGCCGCTCACTTCCACCGAAGTTTGAGAATAATAGTAGGTGTAGTTATCGAAACCCTGGTTCAGGTATCCGGTTCCACCTACCATCAACGGGCGTTTCAGGGTGTTGAGCTGGAGGTCGATGGCGCCGTGTTGTCCGGTTGACTGGAGGTGGTATTGAAAAGGCAACCAGTCCCCGCTGACCGGATCGGTGAGGGTTGTCCATTTTTCAGGACCTCCTCCGGGCGTAACCGCTTCGATTTCAAGGTGATCTTCGGCCAGCACGGTGTAGAAGCAGGGCAGCGTTTCATCGTAAAAAATATCGTCCGTCTCGTTTGAGAGGTTTAAAATCCGAAAACCGTCAAATCCTAAGACCGGAAAGTAGAAGTAGGTCAGCATGAAAGAATATTCCTTGCCGGTGACGGAGCCGGTGACCCGGGCGTTAGTGTACCACCATTCGATGGGCTCTCCCGGATGCCAGCCTTCGTCGTCGGGGAAGAACAATTCGCTGTTTGCTTCGTGGTAGGGATACGTTTTCCAGCTTTGCTGAAAGGCATCCGGTTGAAAAAAGAAGCATGCAAAGATGCTGAGGGTAAGTAATCGGATCATGGTTGGAAGGTTTTGATCAAAAATAAGGAATTTACGATAGAAAGGGATGGAACGTACCGGTACTCGCCACTTACCATGACGACTGTCAGTCTTCAAAATTGATGAATCTCATTGCCGGTGCTGCGCATTAGCGTCAAATTAGCAGTTCAGGAGGTACTTTTCCTAAAAGTGGCTTCTATTTTTCAAACTGTTAAATCTGCTGATCATGAATAAGAATAATGCCCAACAGTTATTGCTGGATGCCCGGAAAAACCTTGAATTCGCAAGGATCGAAATGAAAAGAGCGCAGGATGACGTGGTGAGTTACCTGGTTTGCCATGCCATCAGGAAAGCGTCCGCTCAACTGCTCAACGGGTTTCTGATGCTCAACGGCGAGCCTGATTCCCGGGCGCCAATGAACGAGTTGCTCGAAAAGTGCCGCTTTTACGACAAGAATTTTGTAGCCATTGACCTTTCTTCCATTGATTGCAGGGGCCTTAACCTTGAAGAAAGCGATTGCCATTGCACCGATTTGAAAAAAGTCGGCCAATGCCTGAACGTAGCAACTAAGATTGAACAACTGGTGGCTTATAATTCTATGGCTTATTAAGGAGGGGTGTAGAGCAACGTTATGTCAGCTGCCAAAACCTCATTTGATTTCTCCGATCCGCAACATAAGTTTCAAGAGAAAAGGGTAGGGGGGAGACCCGTCAGGTTTTCTGTAACCGCTGTAACTTCATTCAGTCAGGGCATATTATAGACGGTCGCATTAAAAGTTGATGAACTGTAATTTAATGCAAGCAAAAAAGTGAAAAACTTTTAAGCCAGTTGTTCTTTGAATTCAAATTCGTTGTCAAACAAAGTATTGTGCTTCACTACAGCCCAGATTTGC
>JASBVF010000035.1 GCA_030147525.1 Bacteroidota bacterium | reverse complement strand
CCCGGCGTTGCCTTTGAGATATCGCCGGGTAGATAACCCGGCCACTCCGGGAGTCGAAAAATATGCTAAAACTTATTTCACCTTTCCCGGAGGGAGTCCTTTGTACAAAAGAGGGACGAGCGGAAAAATAATTTCAGCACATCCACCTTTTTTCTCAAAACCATTAGCTTTAACCCATGTCCACCAATTACGACTACGTCATCATCGGCAGCGGCTTCGGAGGTTCCGTCAGCGCACTGCGGCTGGCAGAGAAGGGGTACAAAGTCCTGGTCATCGAAAAGGGCAAATGGTACCGCTCCGAAGATTTTCCAAAAAGCAACTGGCACCTCAGCAAGTGGCTCTGGATGCCGGGATTCCGTTTTTTTGGCATCATGAAAATGAGTTTTTTCCGCCACGTCACCATCCTGTCGGGCACGGGCGTGGGCGGCGGCTCGCTGGTGTACGCCAACACGCTGCCCCTGCCCAAACAGGATTTTTTCACCAGCGGAAGCTGGAAAAATCTGGCGGACTGGCAGGCGGAGTTGGCGCCATTTTACAACCTGGCCCGCCAAATGTTGGGTGCAGCCCAAAACCCAAGACTGTTCGAGGGCGATCTGGCGCTGCAAAAACTGGCCGGAGAAATCGGCATGGCGGAGCATTTCCAACCAGCCGACGTCAGCGTTTACTTCGGCGAGCCGGGACAAACGGCGCCCGACCCCTACTTCGGCGGCAAAGGCCCCGCCCGCACCGGCTGCATATTCTGCGGCGGCTGCATGACGGGCTGCCGCCACAATGCCAAAAATTCCCTGGACAAAAATTACCTGCACCTGGCGCAACAGTTGGGTGTAGAGATTTTAGCTGAAAAAGAAGTCACCGGCGTTGCCCCGCTCGGCAGCCCTGACGGCAGCGACGGCTACGCGGTTAGCTTCCGGTCGTCCACGGCTTTTTTCAAAAAGAAAAACAGCGTGACCACGAAGGGCGTCGTGTTCGCTGGCGGCGTGCTGGGCACGGTCCCGTTGCTGTTGAAATTGCGCAGCACCAGCCTCCCGGCCCTGTCCGCACGGGTAGGCTTCGACGTGCGAACCAACAACGAAAGCCTCATTTCCGTCACCCACACCGGCGGCAACAGGGACTTCTCGGAAGGCGTGGCCATCGGCTCCATCCTTCACACCGACAGCGACAGCCACCTGGAGCCGGTCCGTTACAGCAAAGGCTCCGGCTTCTGGCGCTGGCTGCTGGTGCCGATGGCGCACGGGAACAGCACCGCCGGGCGTTTTTTAAAAATGGCAAAACGGTTGATAGCCCGGCCGCTGGCTTACCTGAAGGTTTTTTTCGTGAAAGACTGGGCAAAAAGCACGTCGGTACTGCTGTTCATGCAGCACCTGGACAGCACGCTGCGCTTCGCCCGTGGCCGTTTTGGTTTCACAAAAACGGTGGTAGAAAAAGGCAGCCCGGCGCCCAGTGCCTTCATTCCGAGGGCCGGCGAACTGGCCGAAAAGTACAGCCGCCTGATCGACGGTCAGCCCACTGTGTTGTTCCTGGAACCGCTGGCAGGAATTCCTTCCACAGCCCACATCCTCGGTGGGGCGGTGATGGGCGAAAGTCCGGAAACCGGTGTAATCGACAAAAACAACCGGGTATTCGGGTATGAAAACATGCTGGTGTGCGACGGCTCGATGATCTCTGCAAATCCGGGCGTGAACCCGTCGCTGTCCATCACGGCGATTGCGGAGCGGGCGATGAGTTTGGTGGAGGAGAAAAATTGAGGTTAAACCTGGAGTACAATCAGTAAATATCCCCGAGTCCTTTCCACGAAATGCTCCAATAAACCCGGGTAAATAAATTCAGTTTTGGCAACTCTCTACCCTTTTCGACCCACCACTACGTTAAAATTAAACATCGGATGCTGCAATTTGCCCCACAGTCGCAGCCAGATAGGCAGCAGCATTTCAGTGGTGCGGGCACCGGTAATGTCGCCCAGATCGATCATGAGCTTCTCTTTCCAGCCGAACTTTCTGAGTAGTTTTTTGACCGTCTTTTTAGCTTCTTCGTCATTACCACAAAGGAAAACATTGTGCTCGCCAGGCACCAGTTCCGGATTGACCATCAGGTAGGCGTTCATTGTGTTGAGTGTTTTCACCACTTTCACCCTGGGAAGTTCCCGCTGGATTTTTTCACCCAGCGAATCAGTATTAGAAACAAACAGCGTTGGCGGCATGCCGGTGGAAAAATCGAGCGGATTGGAGACATCAATCAGCACTTTTCCCCGCATATTTGCCTTGCCGGCCTTTTTAAGCGCAGGCAAAGAGCCCGACCCACTGAGGGCATTGATGAGAAGCTCGCCATATTTGGCAGCATCCGCAAATGTTCCAAGCTGAATATGCGGCCGTTCCCTGATCCACTCCTTGAATGGCGGGCCGCCGTAAATATCGCCGTCTGAACGGTACAGCGTTTTGGCAATGTCACGGGTCCCGATCATGACATCGTGTTCCAATTCGAATAATTTATCTGCCAGGGATTTCCCGACCATGCCGGTGCCGAAGATTCCAATTTTCATGGGTCAATGGATTTTAGTGACGAGATACTTGGAGGGTTCAATTTAGTTGTGATTTTTCCCGTTCAGAATGATTTTGCTCACCTTTGCAGGTAACAAAAGTTAACGCAATCACTATGTTTACACGAGCATGAAAAACCAATTTTCCCGCATTGCATTGTTGATCAGCGCCTTCGTCATCCTGGCTGTTGTACTGGCCTTCCCCCGCTACGAGCGCCCGGCGACAGAGGCCACGCTCTCCTGGGATGTGAGCGGTTACTATCTCTACCTGCCGGCCATTTTCATTTATCAGGATCTCAAAGAGTTGAAATTCCTCCCCGGCATCATCGAAAAATACCAGCCCAGCTACACACCCGACCAGGCTTACCCCAAGGGCGAAGGATCGCAGGTGATGAAATATTCCGCCGGCATGGCACTGCTGTACCTTCCGTTTTTTCTCATTGGTCATCTCGTTGCCAGCCTGACCGACTATCCGGCAGATGGCTTCTCCCTGCCCTACCAGGCGGCCATCCATCTTGGCAGCGTGCTGGTGGCGGTATTGGGTTTGTGGTTTTTACGAAAAAATCTGCTGCATTTTTTCAGCGACCGGGTGACTGGGCTCACCCTGCTGCTAATCGCTCTCGGCACCAACTTTCTTAACTATGCCACTTTCGACGCTGCCATGCCGCATGTTTACCTTTTCCTGTTGCTTTCCCTGCTGCTGCATTTCACCCTGCGCTGGCATGCGACGCCAAATTTCCGGGATGCATTTTTCATCGGTGCTTGTATCGGTCTCGCAGCACTGACGAGGCCGACGGAGGTGATTTTTGCTATCGTTCCGGTGTTCTGGGGCGTCACCAGCGTGAAGCATTTCAAAGAAAAACTGATTTTTTTCACCAAAAAAATACCGCAACTTCTACTCGCAGCTGCCACCGTTGCTACCATCGGTTTTATCCAGATCGCCTACTGGAAAATCGTCACCGGCGACTGGATCGTGTACAGCTATCAGGAACAGGGATTCAAATTTCACCGCCCGCATTTCGCCGATGTACTTTTTTCCTTTCGCAAGGGTTGGTTCGTGTATACGCCGCTGATGGTGTTTGCCGTGGCGGGTTTTTATTTTTTGGTAAAACATGCACTTTCACCGCTGAGCACACCCCTGACCGCTGAAGGGGGACCACTCAGAAAAATGCCTGCCTCACGTGTCCAGAGTGATTCCCCTTCAGAGCTTGTCCCGAATTCACCTCGGGAGGTCGGGGATGCCTTCCTCCCCATCTTCCTGTTTTTCATTGTCAACACCTGGATCGTCAGTTCATGGGATGTCTGGTGGTACGGAGGCGCCTTCGGGCAGCGAGCGATGATTCCGTCGTATGCGCTGCTGGCATTTCCGTTGGCAGCCCTGTTGAGTTGGATTTCAAACCTGACAAAAACCGTGGCGGTAACGCTTAGCATTCTGCTTGCTGCCTGCCTCATCCTCAACCTCTTCCAAACCTACCAGGCCCACTGGGGCCCCTGGGAGGCGGACATGATGAACCGGGCCTACTACTGGCGGATTTTTGGTAAAACAGAGATCAATCCATACGACAAACTGCTGCTGGATGCGAAGGAAGGATTTTCCGGCGAACGGAAAAATCCGGTACTGATCTACCATTCTGATTTTGAAAACCGGCCGGACACCACCGGTCTTAGTGCTCAAGTGGCCTATTCCGGCCAGTTTTCTGTTTTTACCGATCCACAGCGGAGAGAGTCGGTACCGGTTTACATCCCCAGCACCGATGCCCTTCAACCCGGGAAAATGCTGCACATCATCGCTAATTTTTCCGCTCCGCAACTGGAATTGGAGCCCTGGTGGATGCCGCAGTTCGTTCTTCAATTTGAAAAAAACGGGGCATCCGTCCATGAGCGCATCATTCGTCCCGGCCGTCTGCTCAGCCCGAATGAATGGCGGACCGCTTGGATGGATATCGAAATTCCGGATGAAGATTTTGACCGGATGAAGATTTTCCTGCGCAACCCCCGCAACGTGGTTTCACTTTTTATGGACGATTTGCGAGTGGAGATGTTTGAAAAATGAAAAAGGCAGGCTTGCAAGCCTGCCTTTTTCATTTCATACATGCCTCATTTTTCCTTTCTGTATTTTTCAAACCACCCCAAAATATGCAGCGCCTTCGACATCAGGTAGCTCGGCCGGTTGGCGATGCCATGCGAAGCCTGCGGAAAACGCACCATCGCCGTCTCCACGCCGGAGAGTTTAAGCGCAGCGTAGTACTGTTCCGTTTCCGAAATCGGCGTGCGGTAATCCGCCTCGCCGGTGAGCAGCATGGTCGGCGTTTTTACCTTGCCTGCATACGTGATGGGAGAGCGTTTCATGTAATGCTCCAGGTGGTCCCACGGCAGGCCGGGGAACCAGTATTTGTAAAAAAAGCCGGGGCCGTCCGCATTCAAAACGAAGCTGTACCAGTTGATGACCGGCTTCGCCACCACTGCCGCCCGGAAGCGGTCCGTGTGCCCGACAATCCAGGCCGTGAGGACGCCGCCGCCGCTGCCTCCGGTCACAAACAATTGATTTTCATCGACATAGCCTTTGGCAATGGCCGCATCCACCGCCGACATCAGGTCGTCGTAATCCTGCGAGGGGTAGTTGTGGTGGATCAGGTTGCCGAACTCCTCGCCGTAGCTCGTGCTGCCACGGGGGTTCACGTAAAGCACCACGTAACCGGCTGCGGCGTAGAGCTGCACTTCCGCTGAAAACCGGTCGCCGTAATTCGTGAACGGCCCGCCGTGGATTTCCAGGATGAGCGGGTATTTTTTCGAGGGGTCAAAATCCGGAGGCTTGCAGATCCACGATTGAATATCACGGCCGTCGAAGGATGATTTTGTCCACATTTCCTCCACGGCGCCCAGTTTTTTCCAGGTAAAAAGATCGTCGTTCAGGCGGGTCAGGCGTTGGGCGCCTGTGCGGGTGCTGTACACGGCCAGGTCCGCCGGATGGTCGGGTGTGCTGTGGGTGAAAGCGATATTCCCGTTGGAAGCCACCGAAAAATCGCCGCCTGAGTACGGCCTGCCGATGGACAAACCTCCGACGTTGTTGGTCAAATCCGTGACCTTCCCGTCGAGCGTCACCTGTGCGATTTTGGTGTTGCCCTTGTCGTCGTATTGAAAAAACAGGGCCTGCCCGTCGTTGCGCCACTGCACGTTTTCTACGTCCCGGTCGAAGTTTTTCAATAAAATCTGTTGGTTTGAGCCATCCCGGTTCATCAGCGTGAGGCGATCGAGTTGGTAGCCCTGGTAACGGTCGTCGCTGCCGAGAAAGGCGATGCGGCTGCCGTCGGGCGAAACGACCGGGCTGTAGTCAGGCCCCTGGCGGTTGGTCAGCGCCCGGATGTTGCCGGTGGCCAGCGACACTTCGTAGATTTCAGAATTCCGGGGGTCCAATTCGTGGTTTTCGTGGCGGTTGGCGGAGAACAGCAGCGATTTTCCGTCCTTGCTCCATACGGGCCGGTTGCTGTCGAAAGCGCCGGAAGTCACCTGCCGGGGTGTACCGCCGTCGGTGGAGAGGACAAAAATCTGGTCGTGGCCCAGTTTCAGGTAGCCTCCGCCATCGGACCTGTAATTCATTTCATCGATGTACTTCGCAGGCTCGGCCCACTTGGCGCCTTCCGGTTTTTTGGGTAGTGAAATAAACGGCCTGGCGTCCTCCGGCACGAACATCGTGAAGGCCAGCCACTTGCCGTCAGGCGACCAGACCGGGGCGCCGGGCGATTCGGTCAGGTTGGTCAGCTTGGCCTCGGCGCCGGTGTCCATCCAGCGCAGGTAAATTTGCGCCGAGCCGTCACGGGCGGAGCGGTAGGCCAGCAGTTTGCCGTCAGGGGACCAGGCAGGGGAAAAATCACGCTGGTTGCCGGTGGTGAGCGGCCGGTGGTTTTTACCGTCAAAATCCACTACCCAGAGGTTGGACAGTGTGCGGTCGGTCATGATGTCCCGGAAGTTGCGGGCATAGACGATGCGCTGCCCGTCGGGCGAGATTTGCGGGTCTGAGACGTGTTCGAGTTCGAAGACGTCGAGGGGTTCGAATTTTTGAATAGTGGCAGCGGCGGTAGATTTTTCCGCCGGTTGCTGTGCGAAGATGCAGCCTGCCAGGAGCAGGCACGTGAGCAGTAGGTTAGTTTTTTTCATGTTGAAAGGTGATTTGATCATTTCAAAATTCCAGAGAGTCGTCCCAAAGCGAAACCCTCATCTCCACTGAAAGGCGAAATAAATTGATAAAACTTATTTCACCTTGAAAGGGGGATGAGCAAAGCGAAAATACTCAGAATTTGCTTTTCAAAATCCATTCTCCTCATACAAAAACACCTTCCCCGCCGTGGACAGCGGCCAGTCGTCCGTGCGGAACGGCAGGGCGGGCAGGCCCTCTTCGTTGTATAAATCCAGCGGCCCGGGGTTGTCGGCCCAGGCATAGCGCACCGCTACCGGATTTTTGATTTCCGGTGAAAAAACGACGACCGAATTGCCGTCGATATACGCCATTGCCCATTCGAATTTTTGGTCAGCTCCTGCAATGGCGAAGCCCCTGAGGTAGCCGTATTTATCTTTTGAAATCAGGCCACTGCCCACCGAGGTGAAATCCATCCTGATTTTATCGCCCTCCACTTTCATGGATTTGAACACGGGGCCGGAGTGAACTACTTCCTCGCCGTAAGCAATTTTTCGGGCAGCCAGACCCAGGCGCTTGCCCACATCCAGTTTGTTTTTGGGGTGAATGTCGTTGGCTTCGCCAATGTCGATGGCGGCTACCACGGCTGTGTTGGGCAAGGACAGCGCCGCCATTTGCGAGGCACGAAGCTCTGCCCAGTTGCTCTCGCCTGGTTGCCCAACTTCGGGATGGTAGTTCGCCAACTGCACCACGAGGAACGGGAAATCGCCCTGCCCCCAGGCCTGCCGCCAGTCTTTTATCATCCCCGGAAGCAAAGCAGCATACTCCGCTGCCCGCTCGGCGTTCGATTCCCCCTGGTACCAGATGACACCTTTGATGGCGTAGGGTTGCAACGGGGCAATGCCACCGTTGTACAGCAGTGTGGGATGCGTGAAAAAGCTGCCGTTCGGAACCACCGGCTTCGGAAATTTTGCGGCATCAATCCGCACACCGGGCTTGTATTTCCAGGTGCCGTTCAGGATGGGGTTGCCCCAAAAGGCGTTGGTGTACATGCCGCCTTTGCCACCCACATCGAAGATGCGGACGACCAGCACATTGCCTTTTGGCTTCAGGATTTTGGCATCAAAAAAGTAGTTGCGCCAGTTGCGGTTCCCGAAGCTCTCGCCGATTTTCACGCCGTTCACCCAGGCGATGTCGTAGTCGTCGATTTGATTCAAAGCGATGTTGAAGGTTTCGCCATTAAAGCCTTCCGGCAGGTCGAATTCCTTGCGAAACCAGACCGAGCCGTCGTAGTCCGGCAGCCCGGCGTCCTCCCAGAGGTTCGGGATTTCAATGTCCTTCCAGTCCGAAACATCGGTGGCGGGGTCCTGCCAGTTTTGGGCAATGCCGGGGTCATTTTTGAAATAAAAATCGCCGTCCCATTTTTTGCGGAAGGTTTTGAGGTCGGCATTGAGCTGGTCAAAATTTTTGCCGCTGGCCAGGCTGGTGGCAATCACCTCTCTAAACTGCGGGAACTGTTTCAATGCTCCGGCACTCATCCAGGTTTCGATGGAAGTTGCCCCTAAATTACTGCTAATCAATCCGATAGGCACATTCAAATTTTCCTTCAAATGCCGCCCGAAGAAATACGCCACCGCCGAAAACCGCTCCACCGTCTCTACCGAGGCCAGTTGCCAGGCCCCGCCTTTCACGTCTTTTTTTGGCAAATAATCCATGTCAAACTGCACATTGAATAGGCGGATGTCGGGTGCATTGTCCCGGTTGGGGTCGGGCGGAATACTGCTGTCCTTGAGCGTCCACTGCATGTTTGACTGGCCGCCGCAGACCCAGACTTCGCCGAAAAGCAGGTCCCGCAGCACGATGGTGTTCGTTCCTTTTACCGTCATTTCAAAAGGCCCGCCAGCGTCGTGTGGCGCCAGCCGCACCTGCCAACTGCCGTCCTTCCCGGCCTTGGTTTTCAGCACTTGCCCGGCAATTTCCACGGTCACCTGCTCGCCAGGCGCTCCCCTACCCCACACGGGAACCGCCACATTGCGTTGCAGGACGGCGTGGTCGGTGAAGAGTTTCGGCAGCGTGACTTCCGCCTGGGTTGTTTCACAAAAAACGAAGGAAAACAGGGCAAGGAGGACGGTTGGAAGCAGATTTTTTGACCTGAAAATCATGGTTGGGAAAGTGTTTGTGTGCTTGAGTGTTTATGTGTTTGCGGAGGCTCCAAAAACATGCAAACACAAAAACACCCAAACACAAAGAATTTAGTATGTGCAAACATACCAACTTTGACCGGCGATTTCCCTACTTTTACCCAAAAAGAAATAAACCTGGTTTTACATGAAAAAGATTTCACACAACACTCTGACATTCAATTACTTGTGCCTCATTTTACTTTTTGGGGTTTTCAGTTGTGCTCCGCAATCGGAGCAATCCGGTGCTTCCACGGCCACCGATGACGGCCAAATTGACAAAGTCACCGCCGATGCGGACTGGGACAATTTGCTCATCCGAAATTCCGGCTGGTTCGGCGGCGATGGTATTTTTGCTGTCCCGATGGACGGGGCCGAGTTCAAACAGGCGAATGAGAAAACAAAAACGCTGTTCATTTTCAGCGATTCCGTGGTAGCCGACACCGTGGGCGAAACCATCGAAAAAAAGGATTTCAAAATGGTGCACAATTGCATCGCCTACCTCGACGGCAGTGAGCCTGACCCTTCCAAATTTGAGTTTTTCATCAATAAAGATGCGGACGGCAAGCCCACGTCGCTGTTCGTTCCCAACACGCCTAACACCAAGCCCGGCGAGTACTACTGGATGGGCGACGGCTTCGTCAATGTGGAGATGGACAGCACGCTCTACATTTTTGCCTACCCGGTGAAGGATACTATCATTCCCGGCAGCTTTTTCGAGTTCGAGCAGACGGGCGTCCACCTGATTGCCATTCCGAAGGGCAGCAAACCGCCGTTCAAGGAGCAGCGCCAGCTCGAAACGCCTTTCTTTTTCCCGCTGGAAAACTGGAACAAGGTGACCATGGGCAGCGGCATTTTGGTGAACACCGAATGGGCAGGCGCCCCAAATCCCGACGGCTACATATATATTATGGGAGTAGGCGGTACGAACCAGGGCCTCGTGATGGCCAGGGTGAAGCCCAGGGAATTCGAGCAATTTGAAAAATGGGAGTTTGCCGATGGCCCGAATTGGACGACAGATTTCACCAAAACCAAGCCTGTCACCCGGTACATTTCTCATGAAATGAGCCTCAGCCCCATGCCCGACGGGCGCTTTATTCTGGCGCACCAGTATTTTGGGATGGAACAACAGGTGGCTATTCAGATTGCGAAAAATCCAGCGGGTCCTTATTTCCCGGTTCGTAAAGTCTGGAATTGCAGGGAGTGGGAGCAGGATTTTGATTATTTTTCCTACAATGCCAAAGGCTTCCCGCACCTCTCCAAACCCGGCGAGCTGCTCATCAGCTACAACGTCAATTCACTGGACTTCTGGAACGACATCCTTAAAGAGCCGAGGCTGTGCCGGCCGAGGTTTTTCAGGTTGAAGTTGTGAGGAACAAGTTTCCCGAAGTATGCATTATAGTGGAATTACAATTTTCAAGTCATTAACTTTGGAAAAAAATAGCATCATTTCAAAGCCGTAATTAATTCATATCATGGAAGCACAATCATTAAAATCCCCGTTAAGCAATGCCCAAATAGAAATTTTGAAGTTTTTTTCGAGGGAACTTAGCGAAGAAGATTTGCTGGCAATTAAGCGGCTATTTGTCAGGTATTTGGCTGAAAAAGCTACCCGGCTTGCCGATGAAGTTTGGGAAAAAAAAGGATGGACCAACGAGGATATGAAACAATTTGCCCAAACCCATATGCGCACACCATATACCCATAAATAATTGAGATGCGAATAGTCTTGGACACCAACATTTTGTTGGTTTGCATATCTTCCCAATCTGAGTTCCGCTGGATATTTGACAGCCTTCTGGACGAGGACTTTACGCTATGTGTAACCACAGATATACTCATCGAATACGAGGAAATTCTGGGCAGGAACATGGGACATGAACTGGCTTCCACCATTCTCCAGATTATTGAAAATGCACCAAACGTGGACTTCATTACCAGGTACTTTAGCTGGAATTTAATCAAGACCGACCCCGATGATAACAAGTTTGTTGATTGCGCCATCGCTGGAAATGCGAATTATGTTGTCAGTCATGACAGGCATTTCAAAGTTTTGGAGACCATCGGTTTTCCAAAGGTCAAAGTGATTGATGCCGAGCAATTTAAAAAAGAGTTGAGTAAGTAAGCGTCTCGCTAAAGTGCATTATGCCAATTCCATTTCAATATGAACAAATACTTTCT
The DNA here is from genome assembly GCA_030147525.1 of Bacteroidota bacterium. Taxonomy (GTDB): domain Bacteria; phylum Bacteroidota; class Bacteroidia; order Chitinophagales; family Saprospiraceae; genus UBA6168. Next base: position 3,841 of record JASBVF010000035.1, on the reverse strand, counting down.
GTACTTCCTTTTTGCATTCACTTTTTCTCAAGCTTTTTCCCAGGAAGTCCTCACCCCCGACACCCGCTTCCCCGTCCGCTCCGCCGAATATGCGCAGGGTTTCGTGAACATTATTTCGGGGCAGGAACTCGACTACCCGCCCATTTTACAAAAGGGAAAACTCGCCCTGCTGACCACGCCCGGCGGCAAACCCATCGAGTTTGAAACGGCGCCGGTGCCTGCGGGAAACGAGGCCCTGGTCACTTTCATCTGGCAGGCTTCCCTGCCCAAAACCGGTGGCGAGCAGCCCGCCCGCTTCGATTTTTTCATCAATGGAAACAAGCATTTCAGCTTCACCCGCCCCCGTAGCGAGGCCGGAAAGGACTGGCTGCTGAAAAACGGCCAATTGGAACTGGCGTTCATCGCCACCGAGGTGGAGGACGACAAGGGGAATTATTTCGGCTACCAATTCCTCACCGTTCCACGCCGGGATTTTCCGGCAGGGAAGCCGCTTTTGATAAAAATTGCGGCGGAAGCGGCCATCCTGCCCGATGCCTACACCGCCTATCAAAACGTGGTGAAGCCGTCGCTGAAAGTGTATCCTTTCCAGGCGGTCAAGCGGCGGGAGGGGAAATTGCAGCAGCCCATTTTTATCGAATTTACACACACCGGCCCGCCCGTTGCGGCAGCTGTTTTTTTGGATAAAAAACAGCAGTACACTCAGCAAATTCAGCCCGGCCTGAACCGTTTTTACCTCTGGGTGGACCAAGTGAACGAGGTCCGTCCGGCGCTGGTGGAACTTGTTTTTGACCAAAAAAACACAACAAAATGGGAGCAATCGGTGACCCTGAAGCCCGTGCGGCCCTTCGAGGTGTACCTGCTCCCCCACTCGCACGTGGATGTCGGTTTTACGCATTTGCAGGACGAGGTGGAAAAAATGCAGTGGCGCAATTTTGAGCAGGGCATCGAACTGGCAAAAAAGACCGCCAACTACCCCGACGGCGCCCGCTACAAATGGAACGTGGAGGTGCTCTGGGCCGTGGATGGTTATTTGAAAAACAAGCCCGAAGCCAGCCGTGCGGCATTCATCGATGCGGTGAAAAAAGGCTGGATTGGGCTGGATGCGCTCTACGGCAGCGAACTCACCGGCCTGCAACGGCCCGAGGAACTGATGCACGTCACCAGTTTTGCCAATGAACTGGAGCGGGAGCACGGCATCAAAATCAACTCTGCCATGATTACCGACGTGCCCGGCTATGCCTGGGGCATCGTGCCGGCACTGGCCGAAAGTGAGGTTAAATATTTCTCCATCGGCCCCAACCACATGCCGCAAAAGGCGCACGGCGGCTACCAGGTCGGCCTTACCTTCGAGGCCTGGGGCGATGTGCCGTTTTACTGGGAGTCGCCTTCCGGCAAAGACAAGGTGCTGTTCTGGATGACCCGCCACGGCTATTCGTGGTTCCACGACTGGCTGCTGGGCAAAATCCGGCCTACCGGCGGCACCCCGATTTTGAAATTCCTCGGCGAACTGGACAGCGAAAACTACCCCTACGACCTTGTGCAAATCCGATACACCCTCGGCGACAACGGCGGGCCGGACACCGATATGCCGGAGTTCGTGCGGGAATGGAACGAGGAGTACGAATTCCCGAAGTTCCGTATCGCTACCACCTCGGAGATGTTCCGGGATTTTGAGCAAAAATATGGCGACCGACTGCCCACGCACCGGGGCGATTTCACGCCCTACTGGGAAGACGGTGCTGCTTCCTCCGCCCTCGAGACTGCCACCAACCGGAACACCGCCGAACAACTCGTGCAGGCCGAAACCGCCTGGGTAATCACGGGAGGGAAAGACTTTCCCCATGCCGAATTTGATGAGGCATGGACGAACGTAATCCTGTTTTCGGAGCATACGTGGGGCGCTTTTTCCAGCAAATCCGACCCGGACATTGATTTTACGCTCGACCAGTGGAAGGTAAAAAAAGGCTTCGCTGATAATGCCGAACGGCAGGCTAAAACGCTGATGGACAAGGCTTTCGGGCCGCTGAAGCAGCCGGGGGAATCGGTGGCTTCCTTCCTCGTTTTTAACACCAACTCCTGGAAGCGGAGCGAACTGGTAAAAATTCCGGCGGCGTGGAAAGCGGCTGGCCTGACGGTTTTTAATGAAAAAGGAAAGGCCCTCCCCACGCAAACTTTGTCCACCGGGGAGGTGGCTTTTTTGGCGGAAAACATTGCGCCGTTCAGCGCCGCCCGTTTTACCCTGAAAAAAGGAAAATTGGAGGTAAAAAAAGCCGCCGGAGCAACCGCCGCCGGCCATGTTTTAACCAATGAATGGCTTACAGTAAAAATAGACCCTGCCACCGGCGCCATTGCCAGCATCCGCCACAAAGACCAGCCATTCGACCTCGTTGACACCACTGACAGCTACGGCTTCAACGAGTACTGGTACACCGGCAAGGACGCCGCCAACCCCCGCCGCAGTTCCAATCCCGTGATAAAAATCAAGGAAAACGGGCCGCTCGTCGCCTCGCTGCTCGTGGAGGCGGAAGCACCCGGTGCGCATCGTTTTACCCGTGAAATCCAAGTCACCGCTGGCCTCGACCGGGTGGACCTCGTGAATTTTGTGGACAAGGAAAAGGTGCTGGCCGATGAAAACCTGCGCTTTTCGTTCCCCTTCCACGTACCGGACGGGACGGTGCGGATTGACCTCGCCTGGGCATTGATGCAGCCGGAAAAGGACCAGTTGAAGGGCGCCAACAAGAACTTTTTCTGCGCCCAGCATTTTGTGGACATCTCCAACCACAACGACGGCGTCATCTGGGCCAACCTCGACGCCCCGCTGGTGGAAACGGGCGAAATGCACGGCCAGCGCTGGATGAGCGACCTCGGCACGGAACCGTGGCTGAAGACCTGGCAACCGAGCCACCGCCTGTTTTCGTGGGTGATGAACAACGTCTGGTTCGTGAACTACAAAGGCTATCAGGACGACCCCGTTTCATTCCGTTATTCGCTGCGGCCGCACAAGGCGTTTGACAGCAGCGAGGCCAAAAAATTCGGCATCGGGCTGACGCAGCCGCTGCTACTTGTGCCTGTGGGCAAAGGGCAAAAAGGGGTTCCCTCCTTGTTGAAACTGGGCGGTTCGCCGTCGGTTATCGCCACTTCGCTCAAGCCCGCAAGGGATGGCAACGGCTGGGTGTTGCGGCTTTTCAATACCTCCGATAAACCGGGAAAAGTGCAGTTGAACTGGGGCAGCCGCCAGCCTACGGGGATTTATTTCAGCAATGAAAAAGAGCGGTTTTTTGAAAAAACGGGGTCGGAACTATCGCTGGATGGCTGGGAGATACGGACGCTACGGGTGGTGTTTGAGTAGCGTCGGCTTCAGCCGGCGACTATGCTGACTGACTTCAAGCCACCCACCCCACTTTGGCGCATAAACAGCCCTGTTAACCGGGGAATCATTTATCCCGGAAAGTGGTTATTTTTGTAAAAAATTCAAATCATGGTTGCAACAGAAATTAAGAAGGAAATTTATAGCCTGGTGGATGAAATTGACGATAAATCCTTTCTCTCAGCAATGCTCGAAATGTTGAAAGAGGCAAAAGAAAAGCCTCTGGACGAAGAAGGTAAAACCATCAGTTTGCTGAAGCATTTAGAAAAGTTTGTTGAGAAAAACGATGGACTTTTAAAGCGGTTGGCTCAATGATTAAGCTTTCCGAAGTCCTTATTAGACTTGTTGGGGCATAACTCGTTGAGAATCAATCGTTGTATTTTTGCTTCAAAAACGAGCTATGAGCACCATATTTACAAATGTCAAAACAGATCGTCAATTCAGCGCAACGACCGGATTTACAAAAATCCAGTT
>JASBVF010000034.1 GCA_030147525.1 Bacteroidota bacterium | reverse complement strand
AACTGGATTTTTGTAAATCCGGTCGTTGCGCTGAATTGACGATCTGTTTTGACATTTGTAAATATGGTGCTCATAGCTCGTTTTTGAAGCAAAAATACAACGATTGATTCTCAACGAGTTATGCCCCAACAAGTCTATTTTAGCCGGGGCTCTTTCTATTTTCCTTATCCATGAAAAATATATGTCTTCTTGTCCTTATTTTGGGTTTAATAAAATCCCAGGCTCAAATTACTTTTAACAACACCTACAGCATTGAAAATAATTCAGCTATCAATAGTGAAATTGGATGGGAAGTATTGGTTGACGAAGAAGGTTACACTATAGTCACCGGGCAGTTTTGTTCCAACAATGGCCCATATTGTACAGGCATCATAAAGACGGATTTTGAAGGCGAAGTAATTTGGCAAAATGTATTTCCGTATCCATTAGAATTACGGGCAGGCGGAAAATTCATAAAAACCCCTGACGGGGGTTATGCCATTGCAGGAGACCAACTCATTGGCAATGAGGAATACCGTTTTTTTCTGCTTCGCTTAGACAGTACTGGTGATAGCTTGTGGATCAAATTTTATGGAGATACAATCAAAGAATTCCCGAGGAATGTGGTATTGGCACCGGATAACGGCTTTATCATACATGGTGACGGAGGAAGCGGCTTTGCGGACAAAGCCATTGTAAGAACCGATTCAACGGGAACAATGTTATGGGAGAAAAACCTTGGCCTCACAAGCGGAAATGTTTACCGAAACGAATTTGGTAACCTCGTTCTTTTACCTGATAAAAGTATGGCTCTGGCTTACCGGGCCTCTTTCACCACGCTCGGGTTTCCCGATTCGGCTGCTCTCACAAAATTGTCCTCAACGGGCGAAGTACTCTGGACAAAATACTACTACCAAATGTCCGTACTCTGTAGCCCGACACTGAGATTGCTGCCCAATGGAAATTTCCTGATGTCAGGATGTAAAGAAGAGAACGGATTCGATTATTACGCCACCTTTCTTTTACTCGACCCCGACGGTAATATCATCAAAGAAAAAAACCGTCTTGCGCTGGTGACTGGAGGCATTGCTGATGTTTCACTTACCTCCAATGGCGATATACTTGCCTGCGGCAGGAACGATTCGATTTTGCTCGCCGAAAACCTGCCCTATGGTTCGGCTGCATGGATCATGCGACTTGACTCTGACCTGAATATCCTATGGGACAGGAACTATGTCTCTTTAAAACATGGTGATGGGGCAACCCTATACAGCATCAAAGAAGCTCCTGACGGAGGTATTATCACAACAGGCGGCACTATTCTGGATACCCTGGAAAATGGGGGCTTTGACCCAAACTTATGGCTGGTAAAATTGGGCGGTGATGGCTGTTGGCAGCCCGGCTGTGGCGATGAGGGCTTTATCTTCCTTGCAGTGGATGAAAAGGAAGGTTTAGACATAGGAAGGCAGGTTTATTTTACCATGAATCCCAACCCGGTTTCAAAAAACCTGAATATCCGGTTGATGAATGCTGCCTTTTCCCAACAACCAATTTTAAAGCTGTACAACGCAGCAGGAGCATTACTTCGATCCGAAACAATAGAAAGGGGGATTTTAGATGTTACCTGGGATATGTCTGCGTATTCGCCTGGGTTTTATTTTTTAACTTATGAAAAAAACGGACTGGTGGTGCAAAGTGAAAAATTGGTGGTTTTCAGGGAGTGATCCGAACGGGCTAAATTTTTTCAATGGCGGCGACAGGAGGCAGTTCTTTCTTCCGGCAAAATAATAAAACGAAGGTGAACTGCCTCCCGGCTTTCAGTTTATTTCCGACTAATCCCTCCCCGCCAGTATCGACAGCAACCGCAAGATTTCAATGTACAACCAAACCAGCGTCACCAGCAGCCCCATCGCCGAGAACCACTCCATGTAGGCCGGTGCGCCGTATTGCTCGCCTTTTTCAAAATTGTCGAAATCGAGCAGCAGGTTCAGCGAAGCGATGCCGATGATGACCACGCTGATGCCGATGCCCATCATGCCGCCCTCGTGCAGGTAAGGCAGGTTGACGCCGAAAAAGCTGAGGATGATATTGAGCAAATACACCAAAAACACGCCCATCGTAGCCATGACGACGCCGGTGCGGAACTTATCCGTCACTTTGATGATGCCGGTTTTATAAATAAAAAGCATGGAAAACAGGATCGCAAACGTCAGCGTAACGGCATGGAAAATGATGCCGCCACCGAAGGCTGCACCGTAAATGGCGGTGATAGAACCGACGAAAAGCCCTTCCAGCAGCGCATAAATCGGGGCCATCGTGCCGGACAGGTGCGGCTTAAAACTGGCCACCAGCACGGCAATCAGTCCGCCGATGATGCCCGTCCACATGAAAAGCGGGCTTGGGTAGGCGTAGCTGGCCAGCGTCGTCAGCATCATGATGCCGAAGAGTATGAACGATTTGTTGACAGCGCCCTGCACGGTCATGCGTTCGGCGGCCTGGCCGGCCATCCCTGCGTCGAGGATGTCGTTTGAACTGCTACGGTAGGCCTCCTCTTTCATGAAAGGATTGCCGGAGGACGAGAACATGCTTCTTTTTGCCATAAATTCAGGATTTTGTGGTGATGAAATTTCCCCAAAGAAACGACTTTGGGAGGAATTAAGTTTGAAAAATTATACCCGCTCGATGATCGTTGCATAGCCCTGCCCCACCCCGATGCACATCGTGACAAGCGCATAACGTTTTTGCTGTTTGTGCAATTCGATGGCGGCAGTTTGCAAAATCCTCGTACCCGACATGCCCAGCGGGTGGCCGATGGCAATGGCCCCGCCGTTTGGATTGAGCCGGGGATCATCGTCAGCAATGCCCCAGGTGCGGGTGCAGGCCAGCGCCTGGGCAGCGAAAGCTTCGTTCAGTTCAATGATGTCTATGTCTTTCAATGTCAACCCAGCTTTTTTCAAAGCCTTCTCCGACGCAGGCACGGGGCCGATGCCCATGATGCGGGGTTCCACGCCCGCCACGCCGTTGGACACGATGCGGGCCAGCGGTTTCAGGTTAAATTTTTTAACCGCAGCCTCCGAAGCGACCAGCATGGCAGCAGCGCCGTCGTTGAGGCCGGAAGCGTTTCCAGCCGTCACCGAGCCGCCGTCTTCGGCTTTTTTGAAGGCCGGGCGGAGTTTGGCGAGCACTTCCAGCGTAGTGTCAGGTTTTACGAATTCGTCGTCTTTGAAAATGATCGGGTCGGCCTTTCGCTGTGGGATAGGAATGGAAATGATCTCCTCGGCAAGTCTGCCGGATTCCTGCGCTTTGGCCGCTTTCATCTGTGACCAGTAAGCGAATTTATCCTGGTCTTCCCTGCTGATCTTGTGCAGTTCGGCCAGATTCTCCGCCGTGTTGCCCATGCCGTCCACGCCGTAGAGCGCTTTCATTTTTGGATTGATGAAACGCCAGCCGAAGCTGCTGTCGTGCATTTCGGCATCCCGCCCAAAGGGCTGTGAAACTTTGGAAATCACCCACGGCCCACGGGTCATGTGCTCCACGCCGCCGGCGATGTAGAGGTCGCCGTCTCCCGTCTGGATGGCACGTGCGGAATGGATGACCGCCGCCATGCCGGACGAGCAAAGCCGGTTGACCGTTTCACCCGGTACGCTCCAGGGCAGCCCGGCGAGCAGCAGCGCCATACGGGCCACGTTGCGGTTGTCCTCGCCTGCCTGGTTGGCGCAGCCAAAATAAACATCGTCGAAAGCATCTTTGGGTACGTCCGGATGCCGTTCAGATAGTGCCCGGATTACGTGGGCAGCCAGATCGTCTGCCCGCATGGTGGAAAGTGTTCCCTGGAAATTGCCAACCGGCGTGCGGATGGCGTCTATGATGAATGCGTCTTTCATAATTGCGGTTTGGTTAGGAAAATGACCGCAATTTTAAGAAAAATGAGAGGATGAGAGGGTGAGAGAATGAGAGCGTGAGAGGTTTGAGAAGGGCTACCTCTCATTTCTCTCACGCTCTCATTTCTCTCATTCTCTAAAAAAGCAGCCGGAGACCCAAGAGGGGGTTGTCTCCGACCGCTTTTGAAATAGGGGGTATTCGGAATTTTTCCGGCCAGGGACGCTGGGGGGACGCAACCCCTGGCCGGAAAAAAGGTGCAGGACTCCAGTTATCCATGGGACCTGCACCGAATTTGAAACCGACTAATAAATCTTTTAAGCTTCTGGAATGAAACGCCAGCTTTGGTGTTCAAAGAATATCTTACAGCTTAAATATTTCAATAAAAGCAGCTTAAACATTCGGATAATTCACTTTTAAAAACACCTCATACGTAATTCAGGTTTGAATAGCCCGAAAAATCTGACAGCAGTGAATGGACCCGAACGTCCCGGAAAAACCAGTAAGTAGTTTGTGTGTTTAGGAAAACTTCCCGTCTGCAGTTTTCGAATAGTAGTGTGTTTGCAGAAAAAACTGTGGAGAAAAAATATTGGGAAGTGTGTGGTGTGGATTGGCCCCAATTGGCCGGTGTTTGTCACAGTTTCTCAAGTAGGCTTAATCACCTAAAAAAATAAATAAAAGACCCCTTCCAGGGATAACTTTCAATTAGAATGTTCCTGTAGAAATTTAGCAAAAACAGTGCCAAAAATTCACTTTCTACATTTTAAATCGAAAACCAACCCCATGAATGTTCTCTATTTTTAAATTTTCGTCTTTTTTCAGGTATTTTCTCAGGCGGGAGATAAAAACGTCGAGGCTGCGACCGAGGAAGTAGTCGTCTTCGCCCCAAAGTTTTTCCAGGATTTCGGAGCGTTTGATGACCATGTTGGGTTGATCGAGAAAAAGCTTGAGCAGGTCAGCCTCCCGTTGAGTAAGTGTTTCGGTTTTTCCGTTGCCGGTTAACGTCAGGTTGGGGTAATCGAACTCAAAACTTCCAAAGCGGTACCTGGAAGCAGGCTCCGGAGCAATGACGTTTCTTCGCTTGAGGAAAACTTCCACCTTCAGAATCAGCTCCTCAATGCTGAAAGGTTTGGTAATGTAATCATCGCCACCAAGTTTCAGCCCCTTGATCTTGTCTTCTTTCAGGGATTTGGCCGTCAGGAAAATAATGGGAATTTCAGTATTAAATTGCCGGATCTCACTTGCGACAGTGAACCCGTCCATCTCCGGCAACATCACGTCGAGAATGCAAAGGTCAAATGATTCTTGTTTGGCAGCCTCCAGGGCCGACTTCCCGTCCATACAGTGCGTGATTTGATAACCTTGCAGTTCGAGGTTATCTCTTGTCACAAAGCCCAGGCTTGCATCATCTTCCACGTAGAGCAATTGTGCTTTCATGATTTAGTCTTTACCGGTGGTTTGGTTTCAGTGAATTTATTTAACTGATTCACATTAAAATAGTTACAACTGTACCTTTACTCAATTCGCTATCGATGGAAATTTTCCAGCCGTGAGCATCACAAATATTTTTGGTATAAAACAAGCCAAGCCCAAATCCTTTTACATTGTGCACGTCGCCGGTAGGCACCCGGAAAAATTTTTCAAAAATCCGGCTCAGGTGTTCTTTCGGAATGCCGACTCCGGCATCTTCAATCGTCAGCAACAATTTTCCATTGGCCGCATTAGCCGTCCGGATACTCACATGCGGCACATCAACGCAATATTTGATAGCGTTGTCAACAATGTTGTGAAGGATGTTGGTTAAATGCAGCTTGTCGGCCATGACGATGGACGAAGACGCATTGAGCATGCAAGTTAAAGTGCCGCCCTGTTTTTCCACCTGAATTTTAAAACTTTGCAATATCCCGTTCACGACGGCATGCAGGTCCAATTCTTCCAGGTTGAGTTTAAAATTATCCCGTTCAATCCTTGCGAGTTGCAGGACTTTTTCCACCTGGTTGTTGAGCCGCTGATTTTGTTCCTGGATGATGGTTGCGTATTGCTGTAACCTTGGATTACCGGCAATTTCCGGACTTTTCATAAAAACTTCCGCCGAAATCCGGATCGTGGAAATGGGCGTTTTGAACTCATGCGTCATGTTGTTGATGAAATCTTTCTGCATTTCAGAAAGCCGCTTTTGACGCAAAATGATAAACATGGAGTAAAGAAAAAACAGAATGGTAACGATCAGAATACCCGAAAAAATAAGTGTGAGGCTGATGCTGCTCAAAATTTGAGAAATCCGGTTGGGAAAACGAACCCCAAAGTAGTAGAGGTAATCATCGTAAACCGGCAGTTGCTCTTTGGGTACATTGACCTTTGGGTTAGTGTTCGAAGAATAACTGATGTACTTGCCGTAAGCCATTTTCCGGGAGTCACAATTGTAAATTCCATACTCAAAATCTTCCCGCAGCCCCACTTTCTCCAATTCCCGCCTAAGAAAATGCTCCAGGTCATTCGCCCGGATCTGATCGTTAATGTTTACAACATAATAATTTGAAGACACCTGGTTGATCAGGTCGTATGCGGGCGGGGAACTGCCCAGTTTCTCAAACTCTCTTGCTACATTTTGCAGCGCGATGGTCACCCTTTCCTGAAACTCTTTTTCCTCTGCGTCCCAGGTGCTCATCAAAAGATAAGATTGGATTGCGAGGATGCCAATGATAGCTATGGATCCAAAAATCACAACCCGTTTGATGGTACTATTTTTCATGTTGAACAGCCTGAAATTGAGCTTAATCCTGCAAAATAGGCGGTATGCCACCGATTCTAAAAACGCTTAACGACTCGTTAACATTGCAGGAAACACCTACCCGTTTGAAAAGTATTATTAAAGGTTATTAAAAAACGAAGCAGGAACGTTTAATTTTGCATCCAACTCAATTAATATGTCTGATTTTATTAATTCGAAATGGTTGGCATCCCTGTTTGGTCTGTTGTTTTTCGCCATCACGGTGGCCGATGCACAAAGCACAGCAACGCCTTTCGACCTTATCCCAAGGATTGAAAAGGCCGCACCGGATGACAGCATAGCCATCACGACATCTTCCAACCCGTTTGATATTGTCAAAATCCGCCCGCAAAACAGAGTGGAAACGGCCGGCCCGGGGTTCAGGGTCGAGCGGCAGAAAAAACCGCTGTCGGCCAAGGAAAAAGAAGACGTTTACAAGCGCTTCATTTTTATCACTGTTTTAGTGATGATGATTATTCTTACACTGGTAGTCACCCTTTTCAGGATACTGATCGCAAAAGTCTGGAAAGCCTTTCTTAATGACAACCTTCTGAACCAGCTGCAAAGGGAACAAAGCGCCGGGATAACACTTGCTTACTCCATTTTGTATGCCCTGTTTTTCATCAATGCAGGAATTTTTACATTCCTCGCATGCAAATATTTCGACCTGGAAATTGCACGGAGCAACGTCGGTGCGTTGTTTCTGCTCATTGGAGGACTGGCTGCGTTTTTTCTAACAAAACACATCCTGCTTGGCTTCATGGAGTTCGTTTTTCCCATAAAAAAAGAGATGAGCACCTACCAGTTTACGATTCTGATTTTCCATATCATTCTCGGGCTTTTTCTATCCATTGCCGTACTCTTCATTGCCTACGCTCCCGCCGACACGACCAAATACCTGCTTTACGGCACCCTGGGCCTGATCGCCCTAACTTACCTGTTCAGAAACCTTCGGGGCATGTTTATCGCCACCCGATTTCTGAGCAGGCATAAGTTTCACTTTTTGTTGTATCTTTGCGCCGTCGAAATCGCCCCTATTGCAGTGATTCTGAAATTATTATTATCGCAAGGAGCGGGTTAAGAAACTGAAAGTTGAAAACCAAAATTCTTCCAAAGCGAATGGACGTGATAAACGGAAAAGAATACGTAGAAACGTATAAAACAGTAAAGTCAATTCTCGTATCCCAGCCAAAGCCTGAGCGCTCTCCTTACTACGAGCTGGAAAAAAAATACGACCTGCAGATAGACTGGCGCCCATTCATTCAGGTAGAGCCGGTCAGTGCGAAAGAATTTCGCAAGCATCGTATTCGTCTGGATGAGTACTCCGCAGTCATTTTTACGAGTAAAAACTCGATCGACCACTTCTTCCAGATGTGCGAAGACATGCGGGTTAAAATGTCGCAGGACACTAAGTACTTCTGTCTGACAGAAGCCGTCGCAAATTACCTTCAGAAATTCATCGTTTACCGTAAAAGAAAAGTGTTCTCAGGCACAAGAACAATACTTGACCTGAAGCCCTATCTCATGAAACACAAGGACAAGGAGACCTTCCTGCTGCCTTGTTCAAACCTGGGCTCCAAGCAGGTGAGCACCTTTCTTGAGGAAAACAAATTCAAATGGCAGGAAGCTGTCATGTACGAAGTAGTAAGCAGCGACCTGAGCGACCTGAAAGACATTTACTACGACGTAATCGTTTTCTTCAGCCCGCTGGAAATCGAAGCCCTCTACGAAAACTTCCCTGATTTCGAGCAAAAGGATACCCGCATTGCCGTATTTGGGAAAAGTGCCAAGAAAGCCGTTGAGGATCGTGGGCTTTACATCAACATCAAAGCACCCGAACCGGAGACGCCTTCCATGACCATGGCACTTGAAAAATATCTTCAGGTTTCGAACAAAGATTAACCGAAGCGGGTTATAGTTGAAGATTTTTTAATTATGTCATCGACAAACAATTTTCTAGTTGTTTTCTCATAGTATGTTTGTTTGAAGCCCCGGCGCGCTGCTCCGGGGTTTTTCGTTGCAAACAAGCTATGAGAAAATTATACCTCGAAGAAACCGACACTCCCGCCAACCCAGGACTTTCCTTTATTGTACCGAACTCCAACCATTTCTCCCTTGCTCAAACGAACAAGATTAGTGATAACCTCAGGCCTTGGCTCGCCTCTTTCCCAAACCAACATCATTCTGATTTCAACTTTTGCAGGTTCATCCAATGTCTCGACCACTGGAGCATATTTGACCTTCTGCTGAAGGATGAAATTTTTCCGTTGATTCTCAGGGATAGCCTCCACGTCGGCTTTGGTGGGATGAATTAAAACACCTTGCCCGGAAAACGAGTAAAGTGGCTTTAAAACATAATCGCCCAAATCGTCGGGAATCTCCGATAATTCGTTGAGGTAAAAGGAGTTAGGCACAAATTTACTATCGAACAACGGCAGCGTATGCTTGCTTATCCTGGCAAACCAATGCGGGTGTCCCACCCACTGAAAATTGTATTCATTTTCAAATAAAAACTCCCGTTTCAGATCCGTTCGCTTCAAAAGTTCATCGAAAATAACCCGGTTGTAGATGCGCTCCACCTGTACTTTCTGCCCCTTTTCATTCAAATAATACACATCCTTACCATCCACTTTCAACTGAGTCACACACTTGGTTTTGATGCCGAGGGCACGCTCCGTCGCCCAAAAATCCACCTGCGTATTTTGTTTGTCGGGCTCAACTTCAAGCAGCACGACATTTTCGGGATTTGAGTCCCCGACGATGATATTTCTTAGTTTTTCTCGGTAAGTCTCCTGGGTGAGTCCGCCAAAAAGGTGTTGCAGTTCATGAGGAATGTCAAAGTGCTTCCGGTAGGCCGTTGCACAGAGATCCTGATAGAAAAAAAGCGAAGGAAACCCCTGTATTTCAATTAGTTGTGGAGTAAGCTCCCCGTTTTCACTTTCACAAACACCAAAATCAACACAGAGAAAAGTCGTATGCTCTGTCTCGTTCGGCACGAAGCTGTCCGGAAAAATCGTATCTTGGGAAAGTTGTTTAAAATCGGGGCGGCAGATCGTTTCAACCAATTCATCACACGCCTGAAGTAACTGTCTTCCCAGCTTTTCAGGAACAAAAACCGGTGTTTCGGCAATGTGAAATGGCGGCCGGTGGTCTGTAGCCCGATAAATTTCATCCAGGAAAGCCTGGTATTTTTCGTTGGTAAAACCAGCATTGTAAGCTTTTCTCAGGGGAGCAATCATGGAGTAATAAAGTTTTTGTTGCGAAGCGATAGTGTCCTAAAAATGGATTTACACCAAGGCCAGGTTACCTTCCCGAATCTTTTTAACTGATTTATAAAGGAAAAACGGCAGAACCATCTTGTGCGTCCGGCCAATTTTATCAGGGTCTTTCAGGTCTTCAACCATTGAAAAATAACGATCCTCTCCAAACTCTTCGAGCACTGCTTTTACCCGCTCCTCCTCTGAAAAGTAGCTCCGCATACCCACCGGATCCGCTTCAGGGTGAAACTGCGTCCCGATCATTTCATTTGAAAACCGCACGGCCATCATGGCCCGCTTCAACTCCGGCCGGTCTCGCTCCTGCTCTATCAACAGCAGGTTTGCTCCGATTTCGTCCATGCGTTTGAAATTCGGATCTATGACCTGGTACTCCCGGAAATCTGCGACCCAGAACGGATCGTTAAGCTCTGCAAACAGCCATTCATTTTGACCGGCCTCCGTTTTATGAACCGGGAAAGTGCCAAATGATTTTTCACGCCTGCGGGTGATCGTTCCTATTTTAAAATGAAAACAGGCCATCTGAAAGGAGTGGCAAATGAAAAAACAGTATTTTTTGGAGCCTTCCCCCCGGATATTGTACTGCCACAGCTCTTCGATAAGATCGTGAAAGGGCTTCAGCCAGCTTTCGTCTCCTACCAGTGGGTTGCCGGGCCCACCGGAAAAAATATAGATGTCGTGACTCAGGTCGGGCACCTTCACCTCACTTCTCACATCAAAAATTTCGTAAACAATATCCTTCTCAAACGCCTTCACGATATCCTGAATATTCTGCATTCCCAGGTTTCGGGTACCTTCATACATATCGAGGATCGCCAATCTGATTTTACCTTGCATGTTTCTTTTCTTCATGTTAAAAAAATTTGGTGGTTGATGAATAGGCACCAACCACCAAATATGTCAACAATCAAACCATCATTTTGCCTTTTTGGTTGTCGATTTCTTCGCAGCGGCCTTTTTTACAGGGGCGCCGTTGTCCTGTCCAGGCATAGATCCCATGATGGAATTTTGCATAAATGTGCCCCAGGTCAGGTTGTGTTTGCCTTCCTGATGTTCCTGTGCCCTTTCGATGGCGTAGTTTGACATATTCTCCACGACCCACTCGAAGTTTTCCTTGCCCACGGAGTTGACGTCAGCATCAGGAGCCGGATTACAGAAATCAATGGCGACAGGAACACCGTCCTGCACGCCAAATTCTACGGTATTAAAATCATACCCAAGGCCATTGCAGAGCCGGAGCACATAGTCTTCCATTGTAGCCAGCAACTCAGCAGACGGCTTGTGATCAGCTACGTAGCGGAGGTGGTGCGGGTTGCGGGGTTCGTAATTCATGATGCGGACGTATTTGCGGCCAATGCAGTAGCAGCGGAAATAGCCCTCAAACTGAACTGCTTTTTGAAACATCATGACCAACTGTCCGGTTTCGTGGTAGGCTTTGAAAACCTCCGCCCAGCTGTCTACGGGGTAAACGCTCTTCCAACCGCCACCAGCATGGGGTTTCATAAATGCGGGAAAACCGCCGAGATAATCGAGCATTGCCTCCCACTCGAGCGGAAATTTCAGGTTGGTAAAACTTTCGGAAGAGGTATCGTCCGGATGGTCCTTGCTGGGAAGAAGGACCGTCTTGGGCACCGGCACGCCGATCTGCTCGGCGAGTACGTTGTTGAAAAACTTTTCATCGGCACTCCACCAAAATGGGTTGTTGATGACCGCAGTACCGGTTGCCGCTGCATTTTTCAGGTAGGCCCGGTAAAACGGAACGTCCTGGGAAATCCGGTCAATGATGACGGCATAACCGGAAGGCCTGTTCTGCATCAGCTCTTCGACCTTGACGAATTCAGCTGTAACGCCTTTGACGGCTTTGGAATTGACTCTTTCGACAAAAGCCTTGGGAAAAGTTCTTTCTTTACCGAAAAGGATACCTATTTTTTTCATTCACAGTGGTTTTTAAATAGTGAAAGTGACTATGAGTGTTAGTTTGAATTTTTTACAAAATTGATTTGGTTAAATTTGCCTTAGCTGGGCCGTTTATGTTAGGAACTATTTTTGGAAAAAAAAGAATGGGTTGCAAAACTAACCCGATTTCCCGACAGGAAGAACAAAACCTGCTGATTTTCAAAACCCTGAGGCCGGTTTTTCATTAATGGTACTGTGAGGTTGGACGCCAAAACTACATTCATGGGGGATTTAAATTTTTTATCGGATACCTTTCCACCCTTTGATTTTTCATCGGAGTTGAAAAATTCGCTGCACATTCACCGGCTGCGCAATGTTCAATCTGTTTATCTACCGACCCGCTTCAACATCGATATCTATCTGCCACCCGATTATGACGCCAGTGGCACCGGAACATTTCCCGTACTTTTTTTCAACGATGGACAGGATATGAAGGCCGTCCGCCTTACCGAGACTTTGCTTCAGCTTTACGCTTCGCAGAAAATTCCTTCTATCATCGTCGTAGCCATCCACGCCGGAGAGCGGCTGCAGGAGTACGGCACGGCTCATCGGACCGACTACCGGAGCCGGGGAAGCAAGGCTGAACATTATACCCAATTCATTGTAAATGAACTGATTCCACACGTCAGGAACTGCTACCCCGTGAAAGAATGCGCACATCACACTGCCTTCGCCGGTTTCTCGCTGGGCGGGCTTTCGGCCATGGATATCGTCTGGAATCACTCACACCTCTTCGGCAGGGCCGGTATTTTCTCTGGCTCGTTTTGGTGGCGGCATTCCGATTTTTGCGAAGACGATCCTGACGGCAGCCGCATTATGCATGAATTTTTAGATCAAAGCAGCCATCGTCCTGGCTTGAAATTTTGGTTTCAAACGGGCACGATGGACGAAACCGACGACCGCAACAACAACGGCGTCATCGACGCCATCGACGATACGCTCGACGTCATCGATATTTTAAAAAACAAAGGTTACCATCATAAACACGACATCCGCTACCGGGAAGTGAAGGGCGGCATTCACCATCCCTCTACCTGGGCGGAGGTGCTGCCAGAGTTTCTGGTGTGGGCTTTTGGAAAGTGAAAACTGCTACTTTCTATCAACAAAATTACCATGAGAAACACTATCCTGGTCCTCTTCTTTTTGGGTTTTATTTTCGCTTGTAAAAATCAAAAAAAAGAGGTTGTAGACTCAGCCGCAAAAGAAAACCCTAAGACTAACTCTGCTTACGAAAAGGACGATGTGAGGAGCTTGGATACGACCATTATTTTATCCGGAATAAATTCTTCAAAATACAAAGGGCCTAATTTGTCTGAAAAATTAGCGATAAAAACCTTGTTCAGCCATTTTGAAAAAAAGGGACTTTATACTGATGGCAACTTGCCAGATAATATTGAAGGGACTGACGAAACAGTCGTAGTAAGCTATGATACTATACTTGTTTTGAATCTGAATGGGAATAAATATGATGACGCTATAATTAGTTTTTGGCTCGTGCCACATGGTGCAAATGGAAGCGGTTTTAAACCTCATTATGCAATTCTTTCGGATATAGACGGTGGCTATAAAATTTCTAACGAAGAGTTCATACCTGAAATGTTCAGCATTGACAGCGTAGTTTTGAACGGTTCGCAGAATCTACTTTATGGTAAAGACCACAGTTATGGAAATCGTGAAAATGCAAGAAGATTCACTATTAAACTTAAATAAGCACACTCAAGCAATTCATTATCATGAAAATCATCATCACCGGCGCCACCAAAGGCATAGGCCGGGCCATAGCCGAAAAATTTGCCGCCGAAGGCTTCGACCTGGCCGTCTGCTCACGGACGGAGGCCGACCTGGCTGTTTTCAAAAAAGAAATTCAGGAAAAATACAACGTGGAAGTACTCACCCGGCCAACTGACATGAGTAGTAAAATGGACGTGCAGGCTTTCGCTGATTTCATTAAAAAACAATGGGCTGAAGTGGACGTGCTGGTCAACAACGCTGGCATTTTCATCCCCGGTGAAATCAGCGTGGAAGAAGATGGCCTGCTGGAACAGCAAATAGAAACAAACCTCTACAGCGCCTACCATTTCACCCGTGCCATGCTGCCGGTGATGCTGAAAAAAGGCAGCGGCCACATTTTTAACATGTGTTCTATCGCCAGTTTTATGTCCTATCCGAATGGCGGCTCGTACAGCATTTCCAAGTTTGCCATGCTGGGCTTTTCCAAAGTTTTGCGTGAGGAAATGAAAACGAAAGGCATTAAAGTTACCGCCATCATGCCCGGCGCCACTTGGTCGGATAGCTGGGCCGGAGCTGATTTTCCTGCCAGCCGCCTGATGGAAGCCAATGACATCGCCATCGCCGTGTGGAGTGCCTGGCAGATGAGCCCGTCGGCGGTGGTGGAGGAGATTGTGGTGCGGCCGCAGTTGGGGGATTTGTGATTGTAGTAGTCAAAATCATGATAATCAGGAATTCGATTCCTGATTATCATGGATTTTAATTGTAGATACTACCCCATCACCAAATCCTCGCCCTGCCGAAACGCTTTGTACCTCCCCTTGTTGAATTTCGAGCCATTGAAAACTTCCGTCTTGCGAAGCTTAATTTGCTCTTCCTCAGGCAGTTGGATAAAATCAGCGCATTTCGACGAACAGGTGTTGTGATATTTTTCCGCACACTCGTCGCATTGGATGAACAGCAGGTGGCAGGCGTCGTTGGCGCAGTTAACGTGGGTGTCGCGGGGTTGGCCGCACTGATGGCATTTGGCGACCACCTGGTCGCTGATGCGCTCGCCGAGGCGCTCGTCGAAGACGAAATTTTTACCGATAAATTTATTGGGAAGGCCCAATTCCTCGCACTGGCGGGCGTATTCGATGATGCCGCCGTCCACCATGAAGACGTTTTTGAAACCTTTGTGAAGGTAGTAGGCGCTGGCCTTTTCGCAGCGGATACCACCGGTACAGTACATCACGATGTTCTGGTCTTTTTTATCGGCGAGCATGTCCTCCACAAGCGGGAGTGCTTCACGGAAAGTAACCACGTCCGGGCGGATGGCATTTTCAAAATAGCCGACCTCGCTCTCGTAGTGGTTGCGCATGTCCACGACGATGGTGCCGGGGTCGTCGGTGATTTCATTGTACTCCACGGCGCTGAGGTGGCGGCCACGCTTGGTCACGTCGAAGGATTTATCATCGAGACCATCGGCCACGATTTTTTCCCGGACTTTAATTTTTAATTTAAAAAATGACTTACCATCGTCGTCGATGGCAATGTTAAGGCGGCAGCCGTCGAGAAAAGGAATGGAATAAAGGCGATTTTTAAAATCTTCAAAATTAGCCGTGGGCACGGAAATTTGTCCGTTTACGCCCTCGCCGGACACGTAAATCCGGCCGAAAACGCCTACTTCATCGAGAAGGCGGTAAAACTGGTTCCGGAAGAGCTCCGGATTTTCAATGCGGGCATACTTGTAAAATGACAGCGTCGTACGTTTTTCATCACTTTCGAGCATGCGCTGTTTCAGCTCGTCGTTGTTGACTTTGTTGAATAATTTCATTTCAAAAATTTGATGCGTTAACGAATGGTAAGTTGCAGGCTTACTGTTTTGCATCTGAAGCCTCTTGCGGCTTCTATGATTGAAGTCTGCTAAATTTTCTTTTCCAATTTTTCAATTTCCTTCAAAAGCGCCTCCCGGTTCTTGGCTGATTTGATGAACTGAGGCAACTTTTCCACCAGTGTAAATCCCTGCCGGTCGTTCCTTTCCCGTAGTTTGGCGTGGATGTATTTTTTCAAATAGGCCAGGTGCTCAGCGTTAAAGGCCCAAAGAAGATTTCCACGAAAATCCGTTTTCAGCCAAAGCTCACAGCCGAAGTAGCTGTCTTTTCCCGCTCCAAAACTTTGGGACAAAACCCGGTACTCCGTGTACTTCAGCTCGTAAAACTGAACGTCCCGGCAACTGGCACAGGTCACTTTCACCTTTTCTTCCTTTCTCTCCAGGTCGTATAAATCAAGTTGAAAAAGCTCCCCGCATTTCGGGCAGTTTCTTTTCAACTGCATGCGGTATCGGACGGGGTTATTCAATTTCACCAAACCGCAATGACGGCAGGCCAGTTTTGCCGCTCCGTTTTCCTCGCTTTTCACCTCCGCCATCTTCTGGCATTGGGGGCATTGAACGAGCAAGTGCCGGGAAAAAGTTTGCAAAGATAAATTCTCATCCTGAAACCGGGCTTCAGGCTCATTTTTACTGATCGATTCAGGCCGGTGATTTTTGTTAGCCTTCATGGATATTTATAAAAATTGCTCCTTCTCCAAGCCCAGCCACGCCAGCGTATTTTCACAGAAAATCTTCTCCACCGTCGCCTCCGGCAAATCTGACTGCTCGATAAACTCCCCGATCGTCAAATCTCCCAGCGGGAAAGGATAGTCCGAGCCGAGTGTCACCTTGTCTGTTCCGACGCTGTCGAGCACGTATTTCAGCATAGTGATATCGTGCGTGATGCAGTCCACCCAAAACTTGCCGAGATAATTTCGGGGGTTCACCGGATTGTCGATGGCGACGAGATCGGGGCGGCAGTTGAAGCCATGCTCCACCCGCCCGATGGTGGGTAGGAAGGAACCGCCCGCATGGGCGAAGCAGCAACGCAGCCCCGGCAGTTTCTCAAAAACACCACTGAAAATCATGGAGCAGATGGCCCGGCTAGTCTCGGCGGGCATTCCGACCAGCCAGGGCAGCCAGTATTTTTCCATTTTTGAAAAACCCATCATGTTCCAGGGGTGTACGAAGAGCGCCATGCCCAGGTCCTGGCAGGCTTCGAAAATGGGGAAAAACTGCGGCTCGCTCAGGTTCAGGTCGTTGATGTTGGAGCCGATCTGGATGCCAACGAGGCCGATTTCCTTGCAGCGCTGCAATTCTTTGATGGCCAGGTCCGTGTCCTGCATGGGCACGGTGCCGAGGCCGATGTAGTTTTTCGGGTGGTCGTGGACCGTCTGCGCCACGTCGTCATTGAGGTATTCCGAAATTTCCAGCGTATGCTCCGGCTTGGCCCAGTAGCTGAACAGTACGGGGATGGTGCAGATGACTTGCACCTGCGTTTTGAATTTTTCGTATTCGGGGATACGGGTCTCGGCATCCCAGCAGTTCTGCTCGACCCGCCGGAAGAATTTTTCGCCCTTCATCATGTCCGCAAAGCCCGGCTCGTTGTGCTCCAGGTGGATGAAGTCGCCGTAGCCAAATTTGTCTGCCCAGCGGGGCAGTTTGGCGGGCATGATGTGGGTGTGCATGTCGATTTTCATGGTTGTTCGTTGTTTTTTGTTCGTTGTTTGTTTTGAAACCCATCTCAAACGAACAATGGGCAACAAACAACGAACAATAATTTACACCTGCACCGGTCCCTCCCCTACCCAATCCTGCAAATACGTCTCCTCCTCGCACAGCGGCTTCAATTCCTCATCGACGAAAACCCGCACCTCATGAATGATCTCGCCGGGGTACAGCACGTGCAGATTCGGTCCCGCATCCAGGCTGAAATAGATGGGGTGCTTCGTCTCCTCCCGGTAGCGGCGCACCCGTTCGATCATTTCCAATGTATTGGGTTTCAATAAAATATACGACGGGTTGCTCGACATCATCAGTCCGTGGAGGGTGAGGGCTTCGTTTTCTGCGATTCTGCCGAAGGTCTCCAGGTCGCCTTTTTTCATGGCTTCCAGCAGGAAGTGTAGTTTGCGTTTGGCGTCGGCGTAGCGGCTTTCGGCGAAAGGATTCGAGTCCATGAGGCTGTGACCGGCACGGCTGCTCACGCTTTTGGCCGCTGTGCTGGCGATCATGATGTCGTCGTGAAAATCTTTGAAAATATCATGCACCTCTTCCGCCATCGGTAGTCCGAACAGGTCGGATGAACCTTCCACCTCACCCGTTTGACCCCAAAGCGAAGCCACCGGAAAAATGGAGCGACAGGCACTGCCGGAACCAAGCCTCGCCACGTAGGATGATTTTTTATCAAACTCATCGTCGTCTTCCAGCGTCTCGAATAGCTCATGTTCCAGCGAGCAAAGGCACAGCGCCAGCGCACTCATCGCCGAAGCTGAGGAGGCAATGCCCGAAGAATGCGGGAAAGAATTGCCCGTGCGCACCGTCAGGTCGAGCTGGCGGAGGAAGGGGAAAATGTCCGTCACGCTTTCGAGGAATTTCACCACTTTCTCCCGGAACGGCTCGTTCGGCTCCTGGTGAAAAGTGAATTCGAGCGAGATGTTGCGGTCGCCGCTTTCCTTGGGTTTGTATTCCAGCAAGGTGTCGGTGAAGGAACTGCTGAGGGTAAGGCTCAGCGAGGGGTTTTTCGGCAACTGCACGCCGTGTTTTCCCCAGTATTTAATGATGGCCAGGTTGGAAGGGCTGCGCCAGGTGAAGCTGCCGGGTTCTACTTCGGAAGTTTCAAGGATGAGGTTCGGATTTTTGTAATCGAGCATTTTATTAATGATGAACGATGAATGTTGAATGATGAATGCGATTCAGAGAAGCGCTAAGGTAAGGTTGAAATGGGATTACCAAAACTTCTTCCCATCCCTTGCCATTTTTCGCAGCAGCGGGCTGCATCGGTAACGGTCTTCGAGGTATTCGGCGTGCAGGGCGTCCAGCATTTCGACGCAATTTTGGATACCAATTTCATCGGCCCATTTCAGCAAACCTTTGGGGTAATTCACGCCTGTAGTCATAGCCAGGTCGATGTCGTCACGGCTGGCGATGTTGAGGTAGAGCGCATCGGCGGCTTCGTTGATGAGCATGACGAGGATGCGGTCGAGGATTTTTTTACCTAAAATTTTTTCCCGGTTTGGCTCGGGGTTTTGGGCGCCTTCGGCGTAATTGTAATATCCCCGGCCCGTTTTCCGGCCCAGCCAGCCCGCTTCCGAGAGGCGTTTTTGGGTAAAAGCAGGCTTGTAGCGGGGGTCGAAGTAGAATGCCGTGAAAACTGTCTCCGTCACCGTATAATTCACGTCGTTTCCGATAAAATCCATCAGCGTGAACGGGCCCATGCGAAAGCCGCCAAGTTCGGTCATGGCCCAGTCGATGGTGGCCACGTCGGCGATACCCTCTTCGAGGATGCGCAGCGCCTCTCCGTAAAACGGTCTGGCCACCCGGTTGACAATAAAGCCGGGCGTATCTTTTGCCAGCACGGCGAGCTTTCCCCAGCTTTCGATGAGCAAGCGGGCGTTTTTCACCACCTCAGCGTCCGTTTGGATGGCGGGGATGATTTCCACCAGTTTCATCAGCGGCGCCGGGTTGAAAAAATGGATGCCGAGTACCCGCTCCGGTTTCCGGCAAGCGGCTGCAATAGCGGCGATGGAAAGCGAGGAAGTGTTGGTGGCAAGGATACAATCCTGTTTCACAATGTCTTCCAACTGCCCGAAGACGGATTTTTTCACCCCCAAATCCTCGACGATGGCTTCGATGACCAGCCCGCAGTCGGTGAAAGCGAGCAGATTGTCCACAAAATAAATCCTGCCAAAGATGGCCTTGGCGGTGCGGTCGTCGATTTTGCCTTTAGCTGCCAGTTTGTTGAGGATGGCGAGCAGGCTGTTTTTGGCCCGATCGAGGGCGGCGGGGTTGTTGTCGTAAATGAGGACTTCGTGCCCTGCGGTGGCTGCCACTTGTGCGATGCCAGCGCCCATGGAGCCGGAGCCTATGATGCCGGTTTTGATCATAATTATTTGATTAGGGCGGCAAAAATAAACAGAAAAGCCCGCCCGGCGAACCGAACGGACTTTTCCTCAAAATTTATGGTCAAAAGTGTTATTCAGGGGTCATTTTTTGGTTGAAAGAGCGTAAGACAAGCCCAGCAGCCAGTACACCTGGACGGGGTTATCCGTTTCGCCGGCGGCCAATGCTTCCTGCTTGTTGCTGCGCAAGCCCAGGTCGAAGCCTACACCTACGCCTTTCACAGCAGTCGTGACGCCATTGATCCAGGTCCAGTTGGAAAGATCGCTGTCTTTGTAGCTCAGAAAGGCGGACAGGTTAGACTTCCAGGCAACGCCGTCCGTAATTTTACGCGTGTAGTCAGCCACCACTTTGCAACCGAGCGAAGATTCAAAATCAAAATCGCCGCTGGAAAAGACGAAATTGTAGTTCAGCGGGTGAACGACTACCACCAGGTCAGTAACGGGTGTCCAGGTAGCTCCGACACCGAGGTCAAGGTAACCCGGGTCGTTAAACCTGCCGTCGAGTACTGCGGTACGGTATTCACCGAGGGTTGAAATGGCGATTTTCTCGGACAATTTGTAGCCAAATAAAGAGACCACGTTAAAGGCATCTGCGGCTACCTGAAAATCGTCGGTATCGTCTTCTTTGTCTTTGTCATCAAATTTCAACCAGGCCAGTGCCAGGTTGGCATTGTTGCGCCAGAAATATTTTTTCTGCTGAAGGTTAGCGAAGGAGCCCAGCGTAAGGCCGATGTTTACAGCGCTTGTATTGGGCGCCGATTTGGAGAACCAGTTGTTGAAGTTTGAAAAATTCAACCCGACGTTGCCCAGTGCGCCGACATCCCAACGGGGGTAAGGCGTGAGCTTATCAGTCAACCCTGCTACATCGGCTTTCAGGGCTGCCACCTTGCCTTGCAGTTCTTTCAGTTGTGGTTCCAGGTTACTGAGTTCCTGCTCTTTCGCAGCTTTTTGTTGCTGCATTTCTTCAACGGTTTGGGCCTGCAGGCTGAAACAAAATGCCAGCAAGGCCAAAGAAAGTAGTAGTGACTTCTTTGTCATTGGTGTCTTAAATTTTAAGAGTTAGAAATTAAATTGAATGTAAATTGGAGGCTTGGTACGGGCCTCAGTTAAGCTGACGGTCACCGGTAAAAATCTCCACTTTTTCAGACGTCAATTTCTTCAAAGGTATCACAATTATTTTTCCGTCTCCTTGCAGCGTGATGGATGAGCTATCCATGGCAATAACCTTTCCCTTCGAGCCTTCAATGTCCACAAAGTCTCCAATTTTGACTTTGTTTTTACTGTAAAACGAAGCGAGGAAGTTGGCCATCGTATCTCTGGAGGCAAAGCCGTAGCCAATAGCGAAAGCAAGGATGACACCGCCGAGAATGACGGTCAGGTTGGCCGTAATAAGCGCTGTATCAATACTCGCCTGCGCTAAAGCACTGATTGTCAGCGTTAAAAATATGAGGTAGAAAACAAAGTTGGCGATAATCTTGGCAGACGGGATACTGAGCGCATTGCAGGTCGCCAGGACGATATTCTTTACAAACTCGGCAAGGTAAATACCTAAAACAAACAATACCAACGCCGAAAGCAGCCGTGGCAGGTAGGCGATCAGATCACTGACCATTTGTGAAACAATAGGCATGCCGAGCACGTCCGTGGCTGCCATAATAAAAATGAGCAAAAGGACGTAGTAAACCAATTTCGAAAGAAAGCTGCTGAGTTTTATTTTAAAATTTGCCTTTGAAGCAAACTCAGTTTCATTGATTTTATCGCCCAACTGATCAACTTTCAGACTTTCGAAAACTTTCTGAAGGCCTTTGGCAATCAATTTTGACACCAGCCAACCCAACAACATGACAATGACCGCCCCAATGAGGTTCGGTATGGCTGATGCGAATTTGGTAAGTACTTGTTTCACGATTTCGATTATTTCCATCTTCTGGTCAGTATATTTTAATGAAACGACTCAGTTTTTAGTCTGTCAGTTCTTCATCGGAGGAACTATCGCCGGCAATACCGGGTGCCGGAGTATCTGTATCAATACCCGGAGCCCCATCCGGCAATTCATCTTTAACCGTTTGGTCTATTTCTTTGATTGTACCCCCAAGGGTAAGGATAAACATTTCAAAAACCTTTGGAACGTATAACTCCATTGCCTGCCCCATAATCGAGAGGACCCGAAGACTACCCATGATACTCTCCTCGATGTCCGGCGGCGGCGGGAACATCATCTCATCCTCTTCCTGTATTTGCTTGAAACTATTCGAGGTGCTCATGATTCAACACATTAAGAAATCAATCTTCTGGAAACAAATCTTTGTAAACCAGTTGGGCTTTATGTTTTGCCCGTTTAATCTTCATTTTAATAGCACTTTCCGTTTTGTTTAAAATTACTGCAATCTCCTTAATCTGTAATTCGTCCTGGTATTTCATCAACAAAATAGCCTTATCACCTACCGGGATATTTTCCAATACCGTGCGCAGGCGATTCGCTTCCATGGTCAGTAGCTCTTCATCATGTACTTCTTCTTCTAAATCAGGCACTCTCTCCATTTCATCCGAGAAAATGTTAGCAGTTTTCTTCTTCTTCCTGATTACGTCAATGCAATAATTATAGGTAATAGAATAAACCCAGGTTGAGAACTTCGCCTGTGCACCAAACTGCCCAAGATTGAGGAAAATTTTTAGAAAAATATCCTGCATGGCATCTTTTGCAAGGTGCTCCTCTTTCAGAAGCGACAAACATTTTCCATAAACTTTACCCGAATATTTCCGATAAAGAATAGAAAATTGCCCCGGATCTTTCGTTTCGAGGTACTTTCTAATGACTTCAATGTCTGCTTCCTTCGAATGTACGTCCGTTCCCATTAAGATGGAGAGTCTTGGCCCACGCCTTAGAAACCGAAAGAAACCGGCTACCAATTACAGCACAAACCATAATCAACTGATTTTTAATGAGTTATTTAAAAATACCCAACAAAATATCCACGAATTTAGAAAAAATCAGAGACTAAAGAGAAGGTAATCGCATTTATGACGTCAAAATTGACAGATGGGTACATTTTTCAGAAGAAATAATACTTTCACCTATTGTTTATGAAGAGTTAAAAACAAACCTGGAGGGAGCTTTATGTTTTTTGCAAAAAAAAAAGAGGTAGCACTCTTTTAGTACTACCTCAGCCCTAACCAAATAAAACCAAATTATTTATCTTGAAAAGTGCTTTTAATCTGAATAAAAACACTTGATTATCGACTTGGTGTAGAAATTACCATTACTTTGATGCCGCTAAGGTAATATCATTTACGGGAAACTTCCAATGATTTTTCCGTATTTTTTTCACCCGTGCATCAATTTTTTTGAACCAAGCACCCCGGAAGACACATCCTTAAAAAGGAGCTTTTTTTATAAAAAAGAAGATTATTTCAGTGAATCTTAAAAAAGTGAAATAATTTTCTGTTTTCGACAATTCACTTGTCTCCAAAAAAAATCATCTTCTCCTTGAACAACATCATTAAATCAAACAATTTTTTCAAAAAAATGAACAAGAAACTTTTACACCTTCCACTTATTTTTTGCCTGTTTCTTAGTGTACTACCTACTTTTAGTATTTTCTCTCAAGCGGCAGATGCCGAAAATGAAGATGCTTTCTTCATCCGCCACATCCATGACGCTGCATTAATACAGGGAAAAAGCTACCCATGGCTTTATCATCTGACAAAAAAAATCGGAGCCAGGCTTGCCGGTTCCCCACAGGCTGCGGCAGCCGTGGAGTATACCCGACAAATGCTCGACACGCTCGGCCTTGATTCTGTTTGGTTGCAACCTTGCATGGTGCCACACTGGGTAAGGGGCGAACGGGAAGTCGTCCGCATTGCTCAATCGAGCATGGGAACTGTCGACCTAAATGCACTGGCGATAGGGAATTCTATCGGAACCGGCAGCGATGGCATCTCAGCTGAAGTAGTTGAGGTACAGAATTTTGAAATGCTGGAAAAATTAGGCGCAGCTAAGCTCAAGGGTAAAATTGTATTTTTCAATCGCCCGTTTGACCCAACACAGCTCAACACTTTCGCTGCATACGGCGGTGCCGTTGACCAACGTGCTTACGGTGCATCCGAAGCAGCCAAATATGGCAGTATCGGGGTAGTTGTCCGCTCCATGGCTTCCGGGCTTAACGACGACCCACACACCGGTGGGCTTGCCTACCGGGAAGGGATGCCAAAAATTCCCGCCGTGGCCATCTCCACCAATGATGCAGAGCTCCTGAGCAGCTTATTGAAACTTAGCCCCGTGACAATTTACATGCGCACAAACTGCCAGAGTTTCCCCGACAAGCAGTCCTTCAACGTCATCGGAGAAATCAGAGGAAGTGAAAAACCGGACGAGATCATTCTGGTCGGTGGCCACCTCGACTCCTGGGATGTGGGTGAAGGCGCTCACGACGACGGCACCGGCTGCGTTCAGTCTATGGATGTTTTACAATTGTTTAAAAGATTGAATTACAAACCCAAAAGAACCATCCGCTGCGTGCTTTTTATGAACGAAGAAAACGGGCTCATGGGCGGCAGAACTTATGGCGACGAGGCAAAGCGAAAGGGTGAATTCCATCTGGCAGCTATCGAAAGCGACAGAGGCGGCTTCACTCCTCGTGGATTCACGGTCGATGGCGAGACCGAGGTTTTTTCAAAAAAATTCCCTGCCATGCAGCCTTGGCTCACATTGCTTGAACCCTACGGACTCCGCATAAAAAAAGGTGGCGGCGGGGCTGACATTTCACCCCTGAAAACCCAGGGCACGCTGTTAATCGGGTATGAACCGGACTCCCAGCGTTACTTCGACTATCATCACACGGCTGCCGATGTTTTTGAAACAGTCAACAAACGAGAGTTGGAATTGGGCACAGCAGCAATGACAAGTCTGGTTTTTCTGATCGATAAATACGGATTAAATCAGGATTAACCCGCTCCGGCTTTTGCCACCCCGTTTTTTCATCTTACATTTGCGCCCCGAAAATCAACCCATACATTGAAGATAAAAGATTCAACATATCAGACTTCCTATCCGCTGATGCGGGTCGGAAGTCTTTTTTTTTAAATGGCGTCGTACCTTGCAGAACGCCTGAACTAAAACCTGCGTTAAATAAAAACTCATTACAGACATGCCTAAAGATAAATCCATCAAATCCGTACTGATCATTGGCTCCGGCCCTATCATTATTGGTCAGGCCTGTGAATTCGACTACTCCGGCTCTCAGGCCAGCCGCTCGCTGAGAGAGGAGGGGATCGAGGTTTCGCTCATCAACTCCAACCCGGCCACCATCATGACTGACCCGGTGACCGCCGATCACATTTACCTGATGCCGCTGACGCCCGAGAGCATAGAGCATATTTTACAGGAAAGAAAAATTGACGCCGTACTGCCTACAATGGGTGGGCAAACTGCACTGAACCTTGCCATTGAGGTTGATAAACTTGGCATCTGGAAAAAATACAATGTTCGCATGATCGGTGTTGATATCGACGCCATTGAACTCACCGAAAACCGGGAAGCGTTCAGACTTCACATGATCAAGGAAGGCCTTGGTGTAGCACCCTCCAGAATCGCCAACTCATTCCTGGAAGGAAAAGAAGCAGCCCAGCAAATCGGTTTCCCGCTGGTTATCCGGCCGTCCTACACCCTTGGAGGATCAGGTGCAGGCTTTGTTCATAAAGAAGAAAACTTTGACGAAGCCCTCAGGAGAGGCTTGTCCATGTCGCCAACACACGAGGTTTTGGTGGAAAAAGCAGTACTTGGTTGGAAAGAGTTTGAGCTCGAATTACTTCGCGACGCCAAAGACAACGTAGTCATTATTTGCGTTGTTGAAAACCTCGACCCAATGGGCGTCCATACCGGCGACAGCATAACCGTAGCCCCTGCGATGACGCTTTCCGACACTTCCTACCAGCGCATGAGAAACCAGGCCATCCAGGCTATGCGTTCACTCGGAAACTTTGCAGGTGGTTGTAACATTCAGTTCGCCCAGGATCCTGAAACGGAAGATTGGATTGTCATTGAAATCAATCCTCGTGTGAGCCGTTCATCCGCACTGGCGAGTAAAGCTACGGGTTACCCCATCGCAAAAATCGCTGCCAAACTTGCCATCGGCTACACCCTTGATGAGCTGAAAAACCAGATCACAAAAAATACCAGCGCTTACTTTGAGCCAACTCTCGACTATGTGATCGTTAAAATACCCAGATGGAATTTCCAGAAATTTCCCGGCTCTGATCCACACCTTGGACTGCAGATGAAATCAGTAGGTGAAGTCATGGCTATTGGCCGTAACTTTCTCGAAGCACTTCAAAAAGCCTGTCAGTCACTCGAAAATGGCCGGATGGGCCTCGGCGCCGACATGAAGGAGTGGATCAGGACAGAAGACATCCTCAACCGCCTGGAATCCCCTACCGAAGACCGCATTTTCAGGGTCAAGGATGCACTTCGACTTGGCGTACCTGAAAAAACCGTCCATAAACTGACCCGCATCGACCCCTGGTTTATCAAACAGATCAAACGCCTCGTCGATATGGAACACGAGTTGATGCGGTACAACGTACCGGAAGATATTCCGGAGCAGTTTTTCAGGGAACTGAAGGAAGTTGGCTACTCCGACGCTCAAATCGCATGGGTGATGAGGGTAAAAGAAGAGGAAGTCACCAAAATCAGAAAGAACCTGGACATTCGCCGGACCTACAAAATGGTGGATACCTGCGCTGCCGAATTTGAAGCACAAACTCCCTACTTTTACTCAACTTTTGACCAGGAAAACGAAAGCATCAGTACCGACAAGAAAAAAATTCTTGTGCTCGGCTCTGGCCCCAACCGCATCGGTCAGGGTATCGAGTTTGATTACTGCTGCGTGCATGGCGTTCTCGCCATCCGGGAAGTAGGCTACGAGGCCATCATGGTCAACTGCAACCCGGAAACCGTCTCCACTGACTTCGACGTTGCTGACAAACTTTACTTCGAACCGGTTTTCTGGGAGCACATCGAGGAAATTATCGAACTGGAAAAACCCGAAGGGGTCATCGTTCAACTCGGTGGTCAGACAGCCTTGAAGCTGGCTGAAACATTCCATAAAAAAGGTATCAAAATCATTGGCACCAGCTACGAAAACATGGACCTGGCCGAAGACCGGGGCGCATTCTCCGACCTTCTGAAAGAACTGGAGATTCCTTA
Organism: Bacteroidota bacterium; assembly: GCA_030147525.1. Lineage (GTDB taxonomy): Bacteria > Bacteroidota > Bacteroidia > Chitinophagales > Saprospiraceae > UBA6168. Next base: position 105,277 of record JASBVF010000034.1, on the reverse strand, counting down.
CCCGAAATTCGGTGTAGCCCGCGACGCTACTGAAGCCCTGCGCATCGCTAACGAAATCAACTACCCCGTCCTTGTTCGCCCAAGTTACGTACTCGGGGGACAAGACATGCGCATCGTCATCAATGACCGGGAACTGGAGCAGCATGTGCTTTCTATTTTTAAACACATGCCTGATAACCGGGTGCTCGTCGACCACTTCCTCGACCGCGCCAAAGAGGCTGAGATCGACGCCATCTACGATGGAGACGAAATCCACATCATGGGTATTATGGAGCACATCGAACCGGCAGGCATCCACTCCGGCGACAGCAGCGCCGTGTTGCCGACTTACAGCCTCTCCGTCCAGTCCATCAACACGATGGTGGAAGTAGCTGAAAAACTGGCCAAAGCACTGAATATCAGAGGTTTGATCAATATCCAGTTTGCCATTAAAGACGAGCAGGTTTACGTCATCGAAGCGAATCCGAGAGCCAGCCGTACCACGCCGTTCATCGCCAAAGCCTACGGTGTGCCGTACCTCAACATCGCCACGAAAGTGATGCTCGGCACCCACAAACTGAAGGATTTCAACATCCAACCGAAACCCAAAGGTTTTGCCATTAAAGTTCCGGTATTCTCTTTTGACAAATTCCCCGGCGTCAGCAAAGACCTTGGCCCGGAGATGAAATCCACCGGCGAGGCCATCCAGTTCATCCGGGATTTGAGCGATCCGTTCTTCAGGGATCTGGATAGCAAGCGGTACATGTATTTGACGAGATAAATACTTGAATATCAATAAAAAAGGCTCGCCGTGCTTCCTGCCTGGCGAGCCTTTTCTTTTTTAATCAAAAACTTTTTCAAAACAAATCATCCACCCTCCCCTTCCCGATCGCCAGCATCGCCATCGCTCCCAGCCCTTCCACTACTTTGTTCAGCTTCGCAAACCGGGGGTCTTTCGTGAAACCGTTTTTAAACCGAAAATAAATCTGCTGCGTGATCACCGACACCTTGAACAGCCCATACACGTAGTAAAAAACCACATTGCCCACATCCCGGCCACTCGCCTGTGCGTACATTTCCACCAACTCGCCACGGGAGGGATTGCCCGGCAGCGTCGTAGGGCTGAGGGCAAGTCCCTGCAACCAGTCCGGATCGTTGCGGTTCACCCAATAGCCAAGCGAGGTGCCCAGGTCCATCAGCGGATCGCCGAGCGTGGACATCTCCCAGTCGAGTACGGCGACGACTTTCATCCAGTCTGCCGGGTCGAGTACGAGGTTGTCGTATTTGAAATCGTTGTGGATCAGCGAAGCGCCGGACTCCGGCGGCAGGTGGTCATTGAGCCATTGCGCAACCTTCTCGATGGCCGGTATTTCATCGGTTTTTGATTTGAAATACCGCTTCGTCCAGCCGCTTACCTGCCGTTCGTTGTAGCCTTCCGGCCTGCCGAGATCACCCAACCCAACCGCTTCGTAATCAACAGCATGCAGCTCCGCAAACGTCTCCACCATCGCACCGGCAATGCCCCGCATCGTCGCAGCATCCGGCGCCATTCCCTCCGGCATTTTTGATCGTAAAATCACACCCTCCACCCGTTCCATCACGTAAAACGGTGCGCCGAGGATGCTTTCATTTTCGGTAAAAAACAGCGGCCTGGGCACTTTGCCATACGATTTTGACAGCGAAGATAAAATGCGGTACTCCCGCCCCATGTCGTGCCCTGATTTGATATTCGCCCCGAAGGGTGGCCGCCGGAGCACGTACTGTTTTTCACCCAAGCGAATGAGATAAGTGAGGTTGGAATACCCGCTGGGAAATTGCTCCACGACCAGCTCCCCCTCCGCTCCGGGGAGGTTCTCGAGCAGACAAGCCCTGAGTTTTTCGAGGGGAAGTTCCTCGCCTTTTCGGACATGGGTCGGTTGGTCGATCCAGTTATGTTGCATATTTTTTGAAATTAAACCCCGGTACCGGGAAATTTCACAATTTCTATTTTCCCAATTTCTTCATTCCATACCCCTTCAAAATCTCCCTCGCCACCCGGCTTTTGTGCACCTCGTCGGCGCCGTCGTAGATGCGGGCACCCCGCTCATGGCGGTACCAGAACGAGAGCAGCGTATCCTCCGTAATGCCCAGCGCTCCGTGTACCTGGATGGCCCGGTCGAGGACGTTTTGCAGCACATTGGCACAGAAAAATTTGATCACGGAAATCTCCACCCGTGCGCCGTACTGCCCGTGTTCGTCAATTTTTTGCGCAGCATCCAGCACCATCAGCCGGGCGGCGTTGATCTCGGCCCGGCTTTCAGCGATCCAGTTTTGAATGGTTTGCTTGGTGGCCAGCGGCACACCCGGCGACAGTTCCCGGCTGACGGCGTAGCGGCACATCAGGTCGAAGGCCCGCTCGCAGATGCCGTTCCAGCGCATGCAGTGGTGGATGCGGCCGGGGCCGAGACGGGTTTGCGCAATGGCGAAACCGGCGCCCTCCTCACCCAGTAAAAATTCCTGCGGCACCCGGCAATTTTCAAAACGAACCTCGCCGTGGCTGGCCCATCCCTCGCCCGCTTCACCCATCACCGGGATGTTTCGGATCAATTTAAAGCCCTGATTATCAAGCGGAACGATGATCTGACTGGCCCGCTGGTATTTATTTTCATGCGCCGGCGCCGTCATCGCCATGACGATGGCGAAGGCCGCCCCGTCAGCGCTGGAAGTGAACCATTTGTGGCCGTCAATGATGTAGTCACCGCCCGATTTCACAGCCGTCGTGCTCATAAAAACCGGATTCGAACCGGCATGCTCCGGCTCCGTCATGGCGAAGCAACTGCGGATTTCACCGGCCAGTAGTGGTTTTAAAAAACGCTCCTGCTGCATGGGCGTACCGAATTCGATGAGGATTTCCATGTTGCCCGCATCGGGCGCCTGGCAGTTGAAAACGTAGTGCCCGTAGGGACTTTGCCCCAAAACGGCGCTCACCTGCCCGAATTCCCAAACCGACAGACCCAGCCCGCCCCACTCCACCGGGATCTGTGGTGTCCATAGGCCAAGTTCCTTCACCCGGCGGCGTTTTTCTTCGAGTTGGGGTAAAATCTGGTTCCAGCTTTTGCCACGGGCTTCTGCTTCGAGAGGGTACAGTTCCGTCTCTACAAAAGCCTGAACCTGGGCAAGGATTTCTTTCAAATTGACGGAGGATGTGGTGGTCGTATGCATGATGATTTTTTTTAAAATTTTGACAGCAAACGAGACAGGATTGGAATACGGATGACACGGATTGGCAGATTTAAACGGATTTTCAAGAAACAGATCCGTGTAAATCCGTCGCATCCGCCCAATCCGTGTTCCAATCCTCCTCGCAGGAAAATTCACGCCCCCAGCACGAACCCGCCATCCGCCGTAAAAACGCCGCCCGTGCAGTAGCTCGAAGCAGGCGAGGCGAGGAACACCGCCAGCCCCGCCATTTCGTTGGGCACGGCCATGCGCCCGGCAGGCAGGTGTTTTTCGATTTGTTTCAAAATCGCCTCATTCTGCCAGATGGCGGCGCTGAATTTGGTCTGCACCAGCCCGGGGCAGATCGCATTCGCCCGGATGCCGTCACGGCCCCACTCCTTCGCCTGGTTTTGCGTGAGCATGAGCAGCGCCGCCTTGCTGACGCTGTACACGCCGAGGCCCAGTCCCGGTTTCAGGCCCTCCACCGACGAGATGTTAATGACCGAACCGCCGCCCCTCGATTTCATGATGGGGTAACAAAGATTGGCCAGCAGCATGCAGGATTTGACGTTGATGTCCAGGATTTTATCGAACAGCCCGGCGTCCGCCTCGGCGATGGGGCCGTAAACGGGATTCGTAGCGGCATTATTGACGAGGATGTCCACGCCGCCGTAGGTTTCGACGGTTTTTGAAACGAGGTTTTTCAACTGCTCCTCGTCGCCGACGTGACAGGCGATGCCGGTGGCTTCGATGCCATCTTTTTTAAAATTTTCGGCGACAGCGTCCACAGCCTCCTGCTTGCGACTGCTCACGACGACCTTTGCCCCGAACTCCGCCAGGCCCCGTGCGATGGCCTCGCCGATACCCTTGCTGGCACCGGTGACGATGGCGACTTTGCCTTCGAGGTTGAAAAGATTTTTGATTTGATCCATGGTGAAATGATTGGGATGCAGCGGAATTGCTGCCTGGCAAATATGCCATTTTTCACCAAACTACCCGCCCGCAATTTCATCGCCTAACCGGATGATGGCTTCGCCTTGCGTCTCCGGCAGCGCCACGTTCATCCCAAATTTCACTTCATTCCCCACCTTGCGGAAAGTGGCGAGCGTTCTCAGCGGCTCTGCGCCTGCCACCTTGCCCGTTTGTTGGTCGATCGTGGGTACGGTGCAGCGGATGCAGGGTTTTACATTTTTAAAATGAACACTGCCAATGGTGAAATTCGCCCACGTATCCTCTTCGAACGGCTGGCCGCCGGAGAAAACGAGGTTGGGCCGGAAGCGGTTCATCGGAAGCGGGGTGTCGAGGCGGCGGTTCAAATCCTCCAGCGACGCTTCGCCGACGATCAGGAACGGGTGGCCATCGGCAAAGCTGACGTACTTGCCGCCCTTGCTCTTCAGGTCGTAGCGCATGGCATTTTCTTCGATTCGCACCAGTTGGCAGGGCGTGCGCAAGGCCTGGCTGAACCACTCGTCCGCATCGCCGCCGACGGAGCGGGCGGCCACTTCGTCGTCCCAAACCCGCACCGGGAAGGCTGGCGAGTCCTCCGTTTGATCCAAAAAAAACTCCAGCATGCCGGAATGGCCGTTGCGGTGCGTCACTCGCAGGCGATCGCCCTTGATGGCGGGTTGCAGGAGTGCCATTTCGGGTAATTTTCTTTGGGTTAAAAATTGGCCCGTAGCATCGAGCAGCATCCAGCGGCGGTCGAATTGCAGGCCTTCCCGCTGGACGGTGGATTCGGTCAGGCTAATGCCGCCGAGGGATTTGATAGGGTAGATGAAAATTCCGGTGAGGTGCATGGATGGATGGTTGACGGTGAACGGTTAACGGTTTTGGAGATGTGCAAAATTGCCGGAACAAAGATAACTTTTCCTTGTTCGGAGGGCATGAGCATTCAACAACAGTACAACTTAGACGACGAGGCCGTCAACCGCATCGTTGAAATGGCCTGGGAAGACCGGACGCCGTTCGATGCCATCGAGTTTCAGTTTGGCGTGCCAGAGCAGGATGTGATCAAATTGATGCGCCAGGAGATGAAGCCAAGCAGTTGGCGGATGTGGCGCAAGCGGGTGCAGGGCCGGGCAACGAAGCACCTGGCGAAGCGAAATTTTGCCGAAGGCAGGCACAAATGCAGCCGGCAGCGGACGATTTCACGGAATAAGATCAGTAAGCGCTGAGAGATTTCGGGCAGGAGGAATCTTTCATTTCAGCCACCCACGCATCACTTCCACTTTCCGGCTTTCATCAAATACGGCGGCAACAGGAATATCGAAGCCAGCTATTACCTGGCTTTCGATGTGGTCTTTCACCGTTTTTTTGGCAAAAAGATCGAAGGCCTGGTTTGTCTCGTCGAGCAGATACTGTTCGATGGTCTGCGCATCCGGGTCCACAATCCAGTATTCTTTGGCTCCGTGTTCAGCGTAATCGTCTTTTTTGATGCCACGGTCGGTGCTTTCCGTGCCATCGCTCAACACTTCGACGATAAAATCAGGGATTGGGTATTTCCAGGTATCCGGTTTGAAGGCAGCGGCTTTTTCTTTTGAAAAAAAGGCGATATCGGGCAGGTAATCGTTGCGGGTGAGGGCGACAAGGGCAGTCTCGTCCCTGATGACGCCCAAATATCTCAGGCCTGTGAAGGTTTGTAACAAATAGCTCAGGCGCTGCCTGGCGTCCGTGTGTTTGTCTTTAGCTGGTGAGTGCATGATTGTTTTCCCATTGATGAATTCCCATTTGTCGCCCGGCTGAATTTTTTCATAAAATTCTTCCCTCAGCCGTTGCTCGCTGGCCCAATGGTCTTCCAACTCGTTGATGAGTTGACGAAGATTTGGTTCATTTAAAATGGGTTCGAGTACGTCGAACATGACTTTGAATTTTTTTTCAAAAATACTGTAAAACTCCCACACAGCCAATAAGGAAATCACACCCAAATCACCCCCTCATTTTCATCTCCAAACGCTTCTGCCTCGCCCCTCCCGTGCCGCCAACCCGACAGCCACGCCAGCACCGCATCCGCCTGGTGCCAGTTTTCGGGTGGCTGCGCCAATGGCAGGGGTAGCAGTTCGGTCAGCATTTCACAGAATTCAGGCAGGTTACTTTTTTTGTAAAATGAAGCCTCCGGCAACAGCATCCGCCGCAGTTGGGACGGATAAATTTCAAAAAACGGAATCGCCGGGAAAGCCGCCCGCAGTTGCATCGCCCGTGCCGTCAGTCCGCCGAGGAACATGGGCGACATGGCCCCGACGGCACGGTCGCCGGCCCGGTAAAAATAGTCGCTGCCCTCGTCCCGGTACACGCCCGGAAGGCTGAGCGGTGCGTCGATGTAAACGGCAGTGGGCTTTTCTGCTGAAATGAGTTGGTGGAGCCAGTCGTCAGCGTCCTGTTTTTTGGCAGACTGGGCGAGGTGGAGTTGGTTGTTTTTTTCAAAACAGACGGCGGTGGTGCCGGCGAGTTTGGAGCCGTAGTCGATGGAAAGATGCATGGCAGGAGAACGCAGAACGCAGCATGTGGTTTTAACTTTTGAACGGATTGGTTATCTTTGAAAAAACATTTTTTATGCATGACATTCCGCAACAATTGACGCCGCTGCAGTTGGAGCTTCTAAAAATCTATTCCTTCCAACCTTCGGAAGCAGATCTCATCGCTATTAAAAAAATGCTGGCTGCTTATTTTGCTCAAAAACTCATTCAGCAGGTGGATGAAGCGGTTGAAAAAAAAGGAATTACTGGTGACGATCTTAAAAGCTGGCTGAATGAAAAGACATAAAATCGTTTTGGATACCAATGTTTTCCTGGTCTCTCTTCCCTCTCAGCATCAGTATCATTGGATTTTCCAGTCTATCATTCAGGATAAATTTGACTTGTGTATCAGCACGGATATTTTGCTGGAATACCAGGAAGTTGTTTCACAGCGATATGGCTTGGACAAAACGGATATTACGCTTGATTTTCTGCTTCTTTTGCCAAATGTCAAACTGACGACGCCATTTTTCCGGTATCCATTGATCGAGTCTGACCCAAGCGACAATAAGTTTGTTGAATGTGCCATCATGGCGGGCGCCGATTTTATCGTTTCCAACGACCGCCATTTTCAGGTTTTGAAAAAAATTGAATTCCCACCTGTAAAAGTGTTGAAGTACGAAGAATTTGAGGAACGCTTCAAACAGGAATTCACTGGATAACATCATCCCTTCACCCCCGCCCACGCCGCCCGGTCCGCCACCGTATGCCGCCGCAAAATCCGCCCGTTTTCCCGCTGTACGGCGGCATCTTCCAGCATGCCCCACATCCGTTCACGGGCGTGGCGGTGGGCCGTTTCCAGATCAATGATTGCCGCCGGGTAGTCCTGCCCGATGATCACACCGTACATCGTCTGCTCCATGGGCGTTATGTTCCAGGGTTCGTGGATGAAATGTTCGGGGACGGAGCGAAGTTCGGGCACCCATTTTTTAATAAAAACACCCTGCGGATCGTGCTGCTGCGATTGTTTCACGGGGTTGTACACCCGCACCGTATTGATGCCGGTGACGCCTGCCTGCATCTGCCACTGCGGATAGTGGATGCCAGGTTCGAAGTCGAGGAAGAGGCGGGCGAGCCACTCGGCGCCGGGCTGCCAGGGTTGCCAGAGCAGGTGGGTGAGGAACGACGCCAGCATGGCCCGCATGCGAAAATTGACCCAGCCGGTGGCGATCAGGCAGCGCATGCAGGCGTCCACGAGCGAGAAACCGGTGCGGCCCTGCTTCCAGGCTTCGAGCAGGGCGGGGTCTTCGTTTTTCACCAAAAAATCATAGCCCCGGTTCACGTTTTCGAACTCCATCCGGTCTTCCATTTCGAATTTTTGGATGAAATGCGCCTGCCAGCGCAGTCGGGCTTTGAAGTTGGCGAGTTGAAATTTGTGCCTGCCCTGCCGCTCTGCCTCCGTCGCTGCCTGCCAGACCTGCCGCACGCTCAGGCAGCCCCAGGCGATATAAGGCGACAGGCGGCTGCAACCCCGGCGACTGGCCTCGGGCTTGGAGAGGCTGCGTTGGTAGTTTTTGATGCGGTCGCCGAGGAAGGATTGGAGGTAGGCACGGGCGTAGGTTTCGCCGCCCGGCTGGAAGTTGGGGTCGGGTGAAAAATTCAGGTTTGACAGATTTTGAAATTCGGGCAAATCCACCTCCGGGGCAGATTTCCAGCTTTCCCAATCCACCACCGGCTGCGGAGTTGACATGAAATGGTACCAGTGATCCTTCCAGCCGTCCCGGTTGCGGCGGCCCCGGAGTACGCCGTTGGCGATGCTTTCCTGCCAGTCGATGTTTTGTTTTTTACAAAAATCGGCGACAGCAAGGTCCCGGTCGAAGGTGATTTTCAGGCCGGTTTCCTGGTGGGAAAATATTTTTTGAATGGAAAAACACCGGCTTAGCGCTTCCAGCAGCGGCAGTATTTCATCATGAAAAATATGCACCCGAGTGCCATGCGGTGCCAGTTGCCGGTTCATGTCTTCCAGCGATTGCCAGATGAAGCGCCAGTGCCGCTCGTCGTACTGCGGCGCTGTCATCACGGACGACTCGAAGGCGTAGAGCATGAGCACGGGTAACCCCGCCGCCTGCGCCCGTGCAAGCGGCTCGTGATCCCGCAGGCGGAGGTCACGTTTGAACCAGACGATGTTTACCGGGGGTGGAATGGTTGAAATGTTTATGAGTTTAAAATCAGTCTGCCGTTGTAGGTTGACTTGATTAAACCAATCAACCTTTAAACTTTTAAACCTTTGATTTACACTCTCAACGTTGACATTCCTCCATCCAGCCCAAGCACCTGCCCGCTCATCCAGGTGCTGTTTTCAGACAATAAAAATGCAGCCAGCGCAGCGATATCTTCCGGCGAACCGACCCGGCGTAACGGGTGGCGGTTGGCGGATGCTTCCCGTTTGTCGTCGGAGGAGAGCAGTCGTTCGGCCATCGGCGTATCGGTCAGCGAGGGGGCGATGCAGTTGACCCGGACGCTAGGCGCCCACTCGGCTGCGAGGGATTTGGTCAGGCCTTCCACGGCGCCTTTCGCTGCGGCGACGGAGGCATGAAACGGCATGCCTTGCCCGACAGCGACGGTACTGAACAGCACAACGGACGGGTTCTCCGCTTTTTTCAGTGCCTTCTGCGATGCCTGCAGGACCTTCACGGCGCCGAGTACGTTGATGTTAAAATCTTCGAGAAAGGCGTCCGGCTTCAGGGAGCGGAAGGGTTTGAGGTTGATGCTGCCGGGGCAGTAGGCGACGCCGTCGAGGGCGCCGGGCAGTTCGCTGTCGGAAATGTCGTCCGTCAGCACATCTTTTTGGAGGTGCGTGACGTTGGGCATTCCGGCGAGGCTGTCGCCGGTGCGGGAAATGACGGTGACGTGGTGGCCGGCAGCGGTGAGTTTTTTCACCAAAGCCAGCCCGATGCCAGAGGAGCCTCCGGCGATGAGGTATGTTTTGTTGGACATGTTGAAATATTCTGGTTAGAAGTTGGGGGTGAAACAGGGACTTTCGGGAAAGGTTTACGCCAATGTGGGAGTTGAAAGCCTTTACAGGGCTGATCTGGGCATTTTTTCTTACAATTTTAAAATGCAATTTTAAATTTGTAAAAAAAATACGCCATGATTAATCGCCAAGCTGCTAAAACGATCCGTGAACAGGCAAAAAAATTTCCTATCGTAGCTGTGACAGGGCCTCGTCAATCGGGGAAAACAACGCTTCTGCAACAGCTTTTTCCCGATTATACCTATATCTCAATGGAAAATCCGGATAACCGGGCACAGGCGCAAGAAGACCCCAACGGTTTTTTAAAACTCTATTCAGAAAAAGTCATTCTCGACGAGGTACAAAATGTGCCGCACTTGTTTTCTTACCTTCAAACCAAAACGGATCTTGACCGCATCAAGGGACAGTACATACTTTCAGGCTCCCAGCATTTTCCCTTGATGGAAAGCATTACGCAAAGCCTGGCTGGCAGGGTCGCCCTCATGCGGCTTCTTCCTTTCGACTTCAGCGAAATAAAAAGTGTGAATCTGCTGAGCAACCAATTACCCGAGGTGATTTTTAAAGGATTTTATCCCGCTATTTACGATTGGGATATTCACCCCCTGCGCTATTTCCCTAATTACGTTGAAACTTATGTCGAGCGGGACGTGCGCTCTTTGCTGAATGTAAAAGACCTGATGCTGTTTCGCAATTTCCTGAAGCTCTGCGCTGGTCGAATCGGGCAGGTACTCAACCTGAATTCACTCGCCAATGATTGCGGTATCACCTCACCCACTGCCAAAGCGTGGTTGAGTATTCTTGAAACCAGCTTCATCGCTTTTCTTTTGCCACCTTATTATCGCAATTTCAACAAACGGCTTATCAAAAGTCCAAAGTTGTACTTCTATGATACCGGACTCGCCTGCTATTTACTTGGGATGAAAGAGGCAGACCAGGTGGAGTCCTATTTTCAAAAAGGCAGCCTGTTTGAAAACCTTGTCATCGCCGAATTGCTCAAGCAGCGATACCACCAGGGCGAAATGCCGCAATTTTACTTCTGGCGGGACAATGTGGGTAACGAACTTGACCTCCTCAGCGAAGAATTCCAGTCAGTGGATGTCTGGGAAATGAAATACGGGGCTACCGTTAACCCCGATTATTTCAAAGGTTTTCAATACCTCGAAAAAATTGAGGGCCTTTCGCTCGGTAAAAAAACGGTGGTATACGGAGGCAACTCGCCTCAGATCCGGCAGGGAGTAGAAGTCAAAAGTTGGTCAGAGGTTGATTGAGTTTTCAATTACCCAGAAATAGCATGCTGGCTTCCAGGCTCAAAGCATGGTGTTGACCTTGACAAATGAAAAACTATCCTCACTTTACGTCGCCGGGATTGCCCTAAGAATTATTTGCGAACCAATTTTCAAGGTTGCCAACTGTTGTTTTTAAATTAGCAGCCAAACCTTTCAAAAGATTCAGCTATGAAAAAAAGACTGTTACTCCTGTCAATGCTTTTCCTGTTTGTTTTTTCTGAAAATGTACCTGCTCAATGTGAGAATCCGGTGGGGTTTGAGACGATCAGGGCAAATAAGGTAAAGGCAGATTTCTCCGCCATCAGCGATTTATTTACCAACCCTCAGGGCGATTTTGGATACGTGGTGCCTTACACACCGGGACTTCCGGAGGTGCTTGCCATTCAGCGGGCGGGGCTTTGGTTGGGGGCGTATGATGATCAAGATAGCCTGAATTTATCAGCTCAACGGTATAATCTTACCATTACAAGGTATGATTATCAGCCAGGGCCTGTTGATAATATTTCAGGAAATCCGGTTTCGGGTGGCTGTGAGGATTTTGACTGGGTATGGAAAGTTGGCAGAGGTGATGTTTTAGCATTGATACAGGATTTCGAAGACAATGGGGTGATAGATAACCCCATTTCCACGTCACTGCTTTCATGGCCTGCGACCGGCAATCCTGACTTCGAAACAATTATGGGTTTCCCGCTGCCGGAGCAGGAGTTAGCACCGTTTTTTGACCGAAATGGAAATGGCATTTACGAACCGCTCAATGGTGAATATCCTGTGATAGATACGGGATTACCACTTGCTATACCTGACGAAATGCTCTGGTGTGTTTTCAATGACCTGCCCCCTGAACATCTTGCCTCAGGCGGTAAACCTTTAGGTGTTGAAGTTCACTTGCTGGTATATGCGTTCAATTGTGAAGACAATGAGAATTTGAACCATTCAATTTTTACGAGGCACAAAATTTTCAACAAATCGGGACATGACTTAAAGAAGTTCAGAGCAGGATTGAGGCAATCTGTTGGCATGGGATGTCCTTACGGTGACTTTTTCAGCTGTGACACATTGCTAAATACCGCTTATTTTTATAGCAACACTAACACTGAACCAAATTTGGGTTATTGTTCAAATATCATAAATTACGGTGAAAACCCACCTGTTCAGGCAGTTACGCTTCTCAATCAAAATCTTGAGCATTTCATTTATTATCAAAACTCGAGCATTGGATTTCCTCCTCCTTATTCTGCCATATATGTTCCTTCACAACCAGCCGATTTTTATAACTTCCTGTCTGGAAAATGGAAGGATGGCACCCCCATCATTTATGGAGGGACAGGTTACGACCCAATGGGTACAGACTCTGTTAACCATGTTTTTTTCGACAATCCCAATGATAACGGGTGGGCAATGCTTTGGAATTTCACTTATGAACTAAGAAACGTTATCCTTTCCACGGGGAAGCCCGTTTTATCTGCCAATGATGTTTTTACACTTGACGCCGCCTACTCCTTCCACCGTGCCCCCGGCGCCGATCACCTCGAAAACGTAAACGTTGCACTGGAAAATATTCCATCCATTCAAGCCATTTACGACAGCAGTTTCAGCAGCGGCTGCACTCAATTTCAATTTTGCGAATCGGACTGCATCTGGCCCGGCGATGCCAATGCCGACGGGATTGCCAAGGAAGACGACCTGCTCTATCTCGGCATCGGAATCAACCAAGGCAACACCGGACCTCAGCGAACGCCGCCCTCCATCATTTGGTCGCCTCAGCCAGGAGAAGATTGGGGAGTGAATTTTTTTGATGGAAAAGAATTCAAACATGCCGATTTCAATGGCGATGGCAAACTCGACAGTCTCGACGGATTCGTGCTGGATTTGAATTTTTATGAAAAACAACCCGGCTTCGTGGCTTCGCAGGTTGAAGCGCCTCAAAAAGAGGGGGAATTGTATGTGGATATTTCCCGTCAAGCGCTTTCCACGCAAGACAGTTATGTAAAGCGTTACACCAGGGCTACGGTAAAAATTGCTTCAGACACATCAACATTTCAACCGCTTTCCGGTATTTCTTTCGTAGTCGAGTTTGATACCAGTTATTTTAAAATGCCTGCTGCGAATCTTCCACCGGGCGAAACTCTGCCAATGATTATTCCTTTCGTTCAGACTTTTCTGGGTGATACCTCAGAGGTGATAACAGTTCTGAAGGCATTCCCCGAAACTGGTCAATTCGCCGTCGGAATAGCCAGAAAAGACGGAATGCCTGTCACTCCGGTTCATGGAAACGTCATCACGGTAGCGATGGTGTTTCGGGATGATGTTATCATTGCCAGCCCACAGGATTATGAATTTATAAAACTTAGAGTTTATGATGCATACGGTGCGAATGCCAATGGCGAAATCATTGAAATCGGCGTTTCATACGATTCAATGCTGATAACCAACCTCGACACCATCCCGACTGCCGTAACTGATCGTTTTTCAGAAAAAATGTCTGTTGAAATTTATCCAAATCCAAATGCCGGCACGTTTCAAATTACCATTTCCGAGCACAGCCATGCGCTCGAATTCTCTATCCATGATCTTTTTGGGAAAACTGTTTGGCGGGGAGAAATACCTCCCGGCCAGCCTTCGCAGGAGTTAGTGCTGAAAGATCACTTGCAGGATGGAATTTATTTTTTGAAAGTCTTGGGTAAAGACGGCCGTTTCATCACTAAAAAATTGATCGTGAAATAGCTGCAGAAAATTTTTAAATGGCTTAAAACCATCCCAAAATCCACTGTAAAACTTTGAACCTAACTTCCGATCTCATTTTTCTTCTAAAAAAATTAGATTTGTATAAAAATCAGCAACATGACTGCAGCAGCCTTAAAAAAGGAAGTCCAAAAACTCAGCGTGACCGAGCGAATTCTGTTTGTACAATACATTTTGGATACTTTGCGAGAAGACGCAGGAGAGTTTGAGTTGAGCGAAGAATGGAAAGAGGAGTTAGACCGGCGCAGTGCATCCTATCTTGACGGAACAGCCAAAACCTACTCCTGGCAAGAGGTAAAAGCCAGCATACTCTCCAAATGAACTACACCCTGCTTTTTCATCAATATGCAAGACTGGAACTCCAGGAAGCCTACGACTGGTACGAACAGCAACGGCAGGGGCTTGGCTTGGAGTTTCTTGAAGCAATCGACGAGGTTGTCCAACGGATTTTGAAAAATCCACTTTCCTGCCAGGTTGTTTATAAAAATAAACGAAAGGCTATTCCACATAGGTTTCCTTACCTGCTCATCTACGAAATTCATGATGATGTGATTTTGGTAACGGCCGTGATCCATGGAAGCCGCAATCCTAAAAGATGGGAGGATCGGTAGCCTTTCACCCCGCCGAAAGCATTATCTTTGCACGCATTTTGAAAATTTCTCCCGCTGATTTCGCAGATTTCCGCAGAGCATTTCAAAAAAAATCTGCGCCCATCTGCGAAATCAGCGGGAGCCAATAACAACGCATGGCTACGCCAAAATCCGTCGCATTTCACACCCTCGGCTGCAAGCTCAACTACTCCGAAACCTCCAGCATCGGCAGGCTTTTCGAAGATGCCGGGTACTCGGAAGTGGACTTCAACGACGGCGCCGATATCTACGTCATCAACACCTGCTCGGTGACGGACTTTGCCGACCGCAAGTGCCGCCAGATCGTGCGGCGGGCGCTGCGCAAGTCGCCTAATGCCAACGTCGTCGTGGTGGGTTGCTACGCCCAGCTCAAACCGCAGGAGATCGCCGAGATCCCCGGCGTGGACCTCGTGCTGGGTGCCGCCGAGAAATTCCGCATCCTGGAATTTGTGGACAACTTGTCGAAAGCGCCGGGCAAGGGCATGGTGCAGGCCGGGGAGGTAAAAGAAGCTAACACTTTTACCCACGCCTTCAGCTTCGGCGACCGCACCCGCTCCTTTCTCAAGGTGCAGGACGGCTGCGATTACAAGTGCTCCTTCTGCACCATCCCGCTGGCGAGGGGGAAAAGCCGCAGCGACACCGTGGAAAGCGTGGTGGAAAATGCCCGCAAGATCGCCGAGATGGGCGTGAAGGAAATCGTACTCACCGGCGTCAACATCGGTGATTTCGGCAACGGGACGGAGGTGATCGAGGGCGTAAGGCCGAAAAAGGAGGCCATGTTCATCGATTTGATCAAAGAACTCGACAAAGTGGAGGGCGTGGATCGCATCCGTATTTCGAGCATCGAGCCGAATCTTTGCACGAATGAAGTGATCGAATTTGTGGCCGGATCGCAGCGATTCATGCCGCATTTTCACATGCCGTTGCAGAGCGGCAACAACAAGCAACTGACTGCCATGCGCCGCCGCTACCGCCGGGAACTCTACGCCGAGCGGGTGGCTCACATCAAACAACTCATGCCCCACTGCTGCATCGGCGTGGACGTGATCGTCGGGTTCCCCGGCGAGACGGAGGAGGATTTCCTCGAAACCTACCGTTTCATCAACGAACTCGACGTGTCATACCTGCACGTGTTCACCTACTCGGAGCGCCCAAATACGCCCGCCGCCGAAATGCCGGACGTGGTACCGATGCACGAACGCCGCAAGCGCAACGAGATGCTGACCATTTTATCCGAAAAAAAGAAGCGGTTTTTTTACGAAAATCATGTGGGTGAAACGAGGCCCGTGCTCTTCGAAAACGCCTCGGCGCCGGGCATGATGTCAGGCTTCACGGACAACTACGTGCGCATCGAAATGCCACTGGAGGAAGGCCTGCTGAACTCGATCCTGCCGGTGAAGCTGGAGCGGGTGAATGCGGAGGGACTGATGGAAGTGAGTGAGGGGGAGCACGCCGGCGTTTAAGTTATTTTATGAAAAAACTGCCTGCCAGTCTTTCGTTGAAATTTCCGCCTGGAAATTCTACTTTTGGTTTTCACAAAAAAATCCTCATGCCCCGTTTTTTCATCCTGCTTTTTTTCCTGTTTTGCTCGTTCTTCGCAGCGACGGCCCAGTACGCATCGCCCCAGGATGACTACCTGCGGGAGTCCGTGCAGCGCCGGGATTTTGACCAAAAAAAATGGAAATCGCTGAAGGAGGGTATTGATTATTCCAACAAAAACAAAAAGGAAAAAAAGAAGGAAAAGAAAGTGGAGGCCCCGGCCGGCGGCTTCGGACTCGGACAGTTTGCGAAGTTTCTCATCATCGCCGTGGGCATCGGGTTGCTGGTGTTGATTATTGTGAAAATGGCTTCCGGCAACGACCTGTTCCTGCGTCGAAACCGAAAATTGAAGTCTGCCGTTGCTGATATCAATCTCGAACAGATCGAGGACAACCTGGAAGAGGCCGAACTCGAAGACCCGATCCGGCAGGCTGCCGCTGCGGGCAATTTTGCACTGGCAGTGCGGCTGTACTACCTTTCCATTTTAAAAGAACTCTCGTTAAAAAAGCTCATCCGCTGGAAGCGGGACAAGACGAATGGCGAGTACCTGCGGGAGTTGGCCGGTTCGCCGCTGTTCAAACCCGTGCAGGAAGCAACGCTGATTTTTGAGCGGGTGTGGTACGGGCAGGCGGAATTAGGGAAGGAGGATTTTTTGAAAATGGAAAGTCAATTTAAAAATACAGTGGCTGCCGTCATTGGGAATTAGTGAATTGGTAAATTGGTGAATTAGGCATGGCCCTGCCTAATTCACCAATTTACCAATTCACCAATATACCAATTCACCATAATGTCCAAAAAGCAAATACCCATCATCATCCTTGTTTCCGTCCTGATACTGATCGGGATGTACCTGCTCTTTGGCGGAGGCGACCGGTATAATTGGTGGGAACATTACCAATCGGAAAGCAAAGACCCCTACGGAACTTACCTGATGGAAAATTTGCTGGAGGATTATTTCCCCGGTAAAAAATTCGAGGCCATCGAGGACACGCTGAACGGGGTTCTGAAAGAAGGAAATTACGTCTTCGTCGGGTCTTTCCTCTGGCTCGATTCGGTGCAGATGGATGCGCTGCTGCGTTTCGTGGAGGCGGGCAACCAGGCCTTCATCGCCAGCAGCACCATGCCGGTGGCGCTGCTCGATTCGATCGCCGGGCCGGAGTGCCTTGATTTTTCCATTTACGAGGACTCGATTTACTACGCCGAAGAGGATTTTTTCATCGAAGACACCCTGGTCTCGCTCAATTTCGAGCACCCCAGCCTGACAATGGACAGCAATTTTACCCTGAAATTCATCTACCGCCACGAGACTGCCCCCTACGAGTGGGAATACCTGGCCGACGATTTTTTCTGTGAGGATCAGTCGAACTTCGCCTACCTCGGCTTCATGGACACCACCTACGTGAATTTCGCACGGGCGAGCTACGGCAAAGGCGCATTTTACCTGCACACCACGCCGCTGGCGTTCACCAATTTCAACCTCGTCAACGACCGTGGGCTGGACTACGCCGAACGGGCGCTCTCGCACCTCCGCCCCGGCACGATTTACTGGGACCAACGGCAGGGCCGCATGCCGTCCATGTCCCGCAACCGCCG
This sequence comes from Bacteroidota bacterium, assembly GCA_030147525.1. Taxonomy (GTDB): domain Bacteria; phylum Bacteroidota; class Bacteroidia; order Chitinophagales; family Saprospiraceae; genus UBA6168. The sequence goes on along the minus strand of JASBVF010000034.1, from coordinate 87,825 downwards.
CCTTGCCACCGACGGACCACTGAAGTACATTCTCTCGCAACCGCCGCTGGCGTGGGCGTGGTACATCCTGTTGGGCATGGCCGTTTTTTACCTGGCTTTTAGGGCGAAACGACGGCAGCGGGTCATCCCCGTGCTGGAGCAAAACACGAACACGTCGCTGGAATTCATCGGCACCATCGGCCGCTTGTTTTTTATTCAAAACAACCACAAACAACTCGCCCTGCAAAAGATGAAACTCTTCCTCGGCTTCGTGCGGGAACGCTACCACCTGCCGACGAAGGAACTGAATCCGCAATTCGCCAAAACGCTCGCCACCCGCTCGGAGATACCGGAGGAAGTGATCGGCAAAATTCTGACGCTGCACCGCAACATCAGTTCGTCAGGTTATGTGTCGGAGAATGTGCTGGTGGATTTTCATGGGTTGGTGGAGGGGTTTTATAAAAAATGCAAGTGAGCCTATAAAAAGGTAACGGTCAGGCTGCCCGGATAGGGATTATCCTGCTTATTGAACACAAAAACCCGCCCTGTCAACCAAGCAATACCTTTTTTCAGGTTTTTCAAAAATGCATCCCGCCTGGCTTTTTCTCGTTTTTCGGGCAGGCCCGCCGGAGGGAAATCTTCTTCCAGCCAAAGCACTGCATCCACTCGCTTTCCTTCATTTTTCATCAAATCCAAAAACAAAGTCCATTCGGTTTTAAAATGGGTTGAATTCCTGGCGCCGCCGGCGATTCCGGCAACGGTGTCTTTGACTTTTTGCGCAAACTCGACTTCGAGTGAATCTTCTCCCTGCTCAACCCTGGGTTTGTTGGCAATCCTGCTTCCTCGTAAGTTCTTCACCTCCATCAAAAGCAAGGTTTCGTTTTGAAAAATGCCCACAAAATCAACACCTTTCGTTCTCGGAACGGCGTCCCGGATTTTCATAAAATCTTTGGTTTCGTCGTATTGAATTAGGTCAGACCAATGGGTGGGGGAGAACTCGAAGCGGAGTCCGCTTTCTTCGAATGTCATAGGCTGGTTTTTTCGTAAGGTTTACGCCAGAGGGCCTCTTCCCGGCTGTGGTGAGCGGCATATTCTTCGCCGATGGCGTCGTTTTGAATTTCGGACATGGATTGGCCTTCCTCGACATGTGTACTGCCGTCTTCGCCTTTGTAGAGGGCAAAAAATTTGATGTCTGGCACTGTTTCACCATTCAATTCTTTTTCCTCCCGGTACTCAGAGAGTAGAGAAAGTTCATGCACCAACAGGTAGTCGTGTGAAGCCACAAAAATCTGGCAACCGGCATTGGCCAGCGTTTGAAGGAATTTGGCGACGAGGGTGATGTATTTCGGGTTGAGGTTGGCCTCTGGCTCGTCCCAGAAGAGGATGGTGTCTTTGGTGAGGGAGCCGTTCATGATGAGGTAGATAAGTTGGGCGATTTTGTTGATGCCGGTGGCGGAGATAGTAGCTTCGTGTTCACCTCCAGTTTTTTTGAAATGAATATAAAACCTACCCTCTTTTTTTGAAACCTCAATCGCTAAACCTTCTTCAATTTCCGATATTATTTCTCTTGCTTCCTTTAAAGCTGAATTTTTCAGTAGAGGTAAGCCTAAAGCATCTGATAAATCAAAATAGGTTTTATCAAACGCAATTTCCCGACGATTATAAAGGCTGGAAAAACCAGGGAACCACGAAAGCATTTCCATCACTGGGAGGAATAGTCCACTTGAAACTATTTTATGAAAATTCGCTTCCCCTGAACTTAAATGATCAATTTCATTTTTTAATTGTATCTCATGATATTTCCCATTACGGAATTCGACAAGTATATCTGCCTCTTTTGCATTTGTTCTAATAAGTTGGCTTAATGGGTGAGCCATAAAAATATCTGACAAATAAGTCGGCGAAGGATGGGGTGACTGAGGTGAGTTAGCTGCATACAAAACCTTCAACACATGCGTCTTCCCCGTCCCGTTCTCCCCGATCAACACATTAATCCCCTGTGAAAAATCGAACGCCGCTTTCGAGAAGCAGGTGAAATTTTCAAGCTCTAACCGTTTGATTTTGTTTGCGATTTGATCTTCCATTCAAAAATTTTATGGGCAATTTTACGAAAAAAAACACTCTGAAACCATTTGCTTTTCTGTCCACACTTCTCTTGGTATCGATTCCCTAACTTTGGCCGGACTTTGGAATTTTTTCACCAAAAACACAACCTGCCAGCTCATGCGAAAACTCCGCCGCCTTCTCACCCGTCTTCTCCTGCTCGCACTGCTCGTCTTTGCGGCCATTTTCACCGTCAACACCATTTCATTTTCTTCGAAACAGGTCACCGTACAGCCGGTCGAGCCGGTGAAAATCGAGGATGCAGCCGTCGAACGGCTGGCCGGTGCGCTGCGCCTGCCGACCGTGAGCGAGGAAGGTAAAATCGACACGGCGGCCTTCCGGTTACTGGATACTTTTTTTCAAAAAAACTACCCGCTGGTGGACTCCATGCTGGAAAAAACGACCATCGGCGGATTCAGCCATATTTTTAAATGGCAGGGCCAAAACGCCCACCTCTCCCCTATCCTGCTCATGGCCCACCTCGACGTGGTGCCGGTGGAGGACGGCGGCAGTCAGTGGTCGGTAGAGCCGTTCAGCGGGAAGATCGGGGACGGCTACCTCTGGGGACGGGGCAGCATGGACGACAAGAGCAGCGCCTGTGGCATCCTCGAAGCGATCGAAATGCTACTGCAGGTGGACTACATCCCGCAACGCACGGTGTACGTCGCTTTTGGTCACGACGAGGAGATTGGCGGCGAGCAGGGAGCGAAGCAGATTGCTGCATATTTCAAACAAAAAAACATCGAGTTCGATTTCGTCCTCGACGAGGGGAATCTCATCGTCGAGGATGCCCTGCCGGGATTGGACCAGCCGCTGGCGCTCATCGGCATCGCCGAAAAAGGCTACGCTACGCTGGAACTCACCGTCAATCTCGACGAAGGTGGCCACTCTTCTATGCCACCGCCCGGCTCGGCCATCAACCGGCTGAGCGAGGCGATTGTAAAATTGCGGGACAACCCCTCCCCCGCCAAAATCGAAGGCCCCGTGCGGGCAATGTTCGATCACGTGGGACCGGAGATGAGTTTTTTCAATAAAATCATCTTCGCCAACCTCACCTGGACACAGGGTTTGGTAAAAAGCCAAATGTCGCAAGGCACCGCCACCAATGCCATGCTGCGCACCACTTTCGCCCCGACGATGGCGAGTGGCGGTTTCAAAGAAAATGTGCTGCCCATGCAAGCCAAAGCTACCGTCAACTGCCGCATCCTGCCCGGCGAGTCGGTGGAGTCAACGCTGAAACATGCAAGGAAAGTGATTGACGATGAGAAGATTACGGTTTCAGTGAGTGAAAAATCCCCGGCCAGCGAGCCTGTCCCGGCGATGGATATGGGCACCTTCGGCTACTCCGTCCTTCAGACGACGATACGGGAAATTTTCCCGGAGGCGGTGGTCGCCCCGGCGCTGGTGATCGGCGCTACGGATAGCCGCCATTACCAGCCCGTTTCAAAAAATATCCTCCGTTTCCAACCTTTGAAAATTAACCGGGAGGACCTGAAACGATTTCACGGCATCGATGAGCGGATTGAGGTGGAGAGCTACCGGCAGATGGTGAGGTTTTACCGGCAGTTAATACTGAACAGTTGTAAGTAGGCGAGTAAGCACAACAGCACCGGCTGCGCTTACTCGCCTACCGGCATACTTGCCTACCGGCCTACTGCCCAAACAGTCCGCCAAGGCCTGGCGGCATCAAATCCGAGATCATTTTCTGGGTTTCGGCCTGTTCTTTTACCTGGGCTTTTTCGAGTACCCGGTTGATGGCGGTGAGGAGGAGGTCCTGCACCTGCTCCGTGTCTTCCCAGTCGAGTTTGGATTTGTCGATGGCAATGTCGAGAATTTCACGATTGGCATTGGCCTTCACGGTGATGGCCCCATCGCCAGCTTCCGACTCTACAATGATTTCAGCAAGTTTCAGCTTCATCGCCTCCTGCTGTTGCTGCATATTTCCTAATAAATCTCCGAACATGGTGAGTTGTTGATTTTTAAATGTTGATAGTCTAAAACCGTTTCGGCTCTTACTTCACGGCGGAACCGTTTCCGTGGTGAACGCCCTCCGGCAGCCAGCTCTGGTAATAATTTTTGTCTTCGATGCCTGCGGCAAATTCCGTCATTTTCAGCGGGCGGAACGTATCGACCATCACAGCCAACTCCTGCGTTTCTTTTTTACCGATGCTTTTCTCCACCGTACCGGGATGTGGGCCGTGCGGAATGCCGCCCGGGTGCAGCGTGATCTGGCCTTTTTCCACACTTTTCCGGCTCATGAAATCGCCGTCCACGTAGTACAGCACCTCGTCGCTGTCGATGTTGCTGTGGTTGTAGGGCGCCGGGATCGCTTTCGGATGATAGTCGTAAAGCCTCGGACAAAAGCTGCAAATCACAAAATTCCTCGCTTCGAACGTCTGGTGAATGGGCGGCGGCAGGTGCACCCGGCCCGTGATCGGCTCGAAGTTGTGGATGGAAAATGCGTAGGGATACACGTACCCGTCCCAGCCCACGAGGTCGAAGGGGTGGCCGAGATAGTAGTAGGGATACATCTGGTCCTGTTTTTTGATATAAAACAGGAATTCGCCCTGCTCGTCGTGCGTCTCCAGGTTGGCCGGCTTGCGAATGTCCCGCTCGCAGAAAGGAGAGTGCTCGAGCAACTGGCCGAAATTGTTGCGGTAGCGCTTCGGCGTCACGATCGGGCTGGTACTTTCGACGATGAAAAGGCGGTTGTTTTCATCGTCAAATTCCAGCTGATAGGTCGTGCCACGGGGAACGACGAGGTAGTCGCCGTAGCTGAATTCAATATTACCGTACATCGTGCGGAGGGTGCCTGTGCCTTCGTGGATGAAAATCACCTCGTCCGCATCGGCATTTTTAAAAAAATAGTCCGTCATGCTCTTCCGTGGAGCGGCAAGTACGATTTTACAGTCGTCGTTGACGAGGACGGGTTTGCGACTTTTCAGATAATCGTCCTCCGGCTCGACACGGAAGCCTTTTAAACTTCTGTGTTTCAGTTGTTTATCCGCAACGATTTTTGGCGCTACGCTGTACGGGTCGCCCACTTGCACGATTTGGGTCGGTGCGTTGTAGTGGTAGAGTAACGAGTAGAGGTCACTGAAGCCTTCGGTGGAGAACAGTTCTTCGTGATAAAGTTCGCCGTTGGGCTTGCGGAATTGTGTATGTCGTTTGGGCGGTATTTGCCCTAAAGAATGGTAATGCATGGTTAGGAATTTTAGCTCAAAGTTACACAAAAAAGAACTCCCGCAGATTTCGCTCAGGAGCGCATTTTTTTGAAAAAATTTGCGCAAAACTGCGGAATCTGCGGGAGTTTACACCTGGGTTTGAGAAAAATCACCCTTTCAACAACGAATCGTACCTCGCCTTATCGCCAAATAATTTCACCGCCTCCTTGATCTCCATGTCGTTTCGCAAACCAACTTTGATGCGACCTTTTTCATAAAAAAAGCGGCTCACAACCTCCTTCTCGATCATGTCGGTGATGAGTTCCTTGTTTTTGTTCAGGTCATTTTTCTTGGCTTCGATGATTTTGGCTTCCAGAGCCTTGATGTCAGCTTCGGAAATGTAACCATCTTCCTTTGACTTTCCCTTCAGTTCTTTCAGCAGCTGTTCACTTTCCGTATCATAGTCAAAGTTTTGCTTTTCCAAAAACTGAACAAAATCACCCCATTGTGTAAAATGGAAATCGTCGGCAGATTTGACTTCAGCGTTTTTCAAAACCCACTCTGTGACGTAGTTAAAAATAAAATGTTTCTCCTCCAGCGTACGCAGGATGTCGGTCTCGTCGTCGTGATCGAGGAAAATATCCGGACGAACGCCGCCGCCATCGAGCACTTTTCGGCCGTTGCGGGTTTTGAACGCAGTGCGTTTGCTGTCGGGAATTTCGGCCGGCTCACCCTGCTTGTATTCAATGGCCTGGATGCAGCGGCCACTGGGAATATAGTATTTAGCAGTGGTCATTTTTACCTTGGCATTGTAACCGATGTCCCGGGTATTTTGCACCAGGCCCTTGCCGTAGCTACTCTGGCCCAGCAAAATGCCCCGGTCGAGGTCCTGGATGACACCGGAAACAATTTCGGAGGCAGAAGCAGAGTTTTTATTGATTAAAACCACAAGCGGGATTTTTTCATCCAGTGGCTGATTCAGCGTCTTGAAACTCCGGTCCCAGTCCTTTACTTTTCCTTTAGTAGAAACAACCAACTCGTTTTTTGGAATAAAAACATTCGATACGTTGACCGCTTCGGCGAGCAGACCGCCGCCGTTGTCCCGCAGGTCAAGAATCACCCCCTTGAGGTTAGGCTGCTCAACTTTCAGATCTTCGAGGGCTTTAGCAACGTTCTGGCCTGCATCACGGGTAAAAACAGTCAGTGCGATATAGCCCACATCTTCGCTGATCATGCCGGAATAGGGTACGTTGGGAATGCTCACTTCATCACGTACGAGGCTGATTTTCAGATTCTTGCTTTCGCCAGGACGGTGAATAGTCAGCTGCACTTCTGTTCCCGGATACCCCTTCATGACCGCACTGATTTCGTCGGTAGTTTTGCCTTTTGCGTCTTTGCCATCAATTTCGAGGATCTGATCACCGGCTTTGAGTCCTGCTATTTGCGCAGGAGAGCCTTCGTAAGGGGAAACGATGGTGGGCATATCCCCGATGATCCGGATGTCGGCGCCGATGCCGTTGTAACGTCCTTCGGTGATATAGCGAAACCCTTCGATCTGGCTTTCAGAGATATAATTGGTATAAGGGTCGAGTGATTCGAGCATGGCATCGACCCCGGTACGCATGAGTTTCGCCGGGTCGATCTCGTCCACGTAGTACGTATTGACTTCCTTATAGAGATTGGCGAAAATTTCGATGTTTTTAGCGATTTCGAAGTAATTACCAGTTTCATTGACGACAGTTGTAGCCACTCCGGCGAAAAGCACGGTCGCTATTGCAAGAACTTTAATGGTACGGGATTTTAAAACTTTCATGTTAATAGTTTAATTAAAACTCGTGAGCTTGAAATTACAAATTGAATAAATCACCTTCTTCGGCTAATTTAAACCCGTTTGCTTCAACGCTCTTTCTCGCCTCACTATTCTCCAACAAAACCGGATTCGTATGGTTGAAGTGGATAAAATTCACTTTTGCTTTTTCTTCGGTTGGAAGACCGGAGAAGAGCGCCATACTCTCCTCGATAAACGGGTGTGGTATCTCGCTCATGTCTCGTCCGGGAATTTCACCATTTTCAAAAAAAGTACCATCCAACAGAACGTAGTCCACATCACTGATTTCTGAGCGAATGTCCCGGTCCCAGCGCTCCCATTTGTCAATATCCGGAATAAAAAGCAGTGACTTTTCCGGCCCTTCGATTTCAAAGCCTATCGTCTCGGAAAACTCGTCACGGTGAGGCACCTGCCTCGGTGTAATACGAATTCGTTCATTCAGAATAATGGTTGAATCGGCCGACAAATTACAAATTTGTATATTTTTAAGTAAAACCAACTGACTCCAGGGCCCATTTTTTTCCAAAAAAGATTGCATCCGGGGCATGGCATAAACGGGAACGCTTTCCGCCCCCATCACCTCACGTCCAAGATGCATGAGGCCGGTGTAATGCCCGATATGTGCATGTGAGAGAAAAATACCTGCCAGACTTGTTTTTCTTCCAGGTAAAATATTTTCCACCCGGTGAAGCTGTGTTGGAAAATCAGGTGTAGCGTCGAAAATCCAGGCTTTGCCAGCTTCAGGATCAACGACTGCTATGCAAGAGACCATTCGACGGTGCTCAGGTTGCTCCCATGCCGGGCGGCAACAGTTCTTTTTACAACCAGCCTGTGGGTAACCGGCATCCTGCGCTATACCTAACACAACAAAAAACGGTTTCAAGTCTTTTTGAGAAAAGACCTGCACCGAATTCAACAAGATCATAAGAATAGTTGTTGACAGCAGGCTTTTGTAAGGGAATTTCAAAAATGGAAGCATCTTTAATTGAGTTAGCGGTCAAAGAAACGTATTCTGACAATACTTTGAAACCACTTTTAACGAATAAAAAGGCATAGTTTCTAAATTTGCGCTGCTAACCGAATAACAGAAACTCTCCGTTGTCTGAAAAAGTCAGCAAAATAAGATTTCATCATGAAAAAGCTTTTTGTTTCCAATAAAGATGAAAGCGTTCGCATGTTCAAGTACAATTGGATGGAGTTTTTCTCCAAGGTGCACTTTAGCATTCCGCTTTTTTTATACGTTCCGGTCGTAGGCTATTTTTTGTACAAAGCCATCGGCAACCCCGATCTACCCCTGCTGCACACTGCCGGCCTGTTCGCCGCAGGCTTCCTGAGCTGGACCGCTGTTGAATATTTTCTGCACCGCTTCGTCTTCCATTACCATCCAACTTCCGATCTGGGTAAACGTATCCATTTCCTTGTTCACGGCGTTCACCACGACTACCCACATGACTCCAAGCGCCTGGTCATGCCTCCGGCAATCAGTGTCCCGCTCGCATTTATTTTTTACTATGGATTCATTTATTTGATGGGAGAAACAATGACAGCGTCGTTTTTTGCCGGCTTCGTCTTGGGGTATCTGTGTTATGACATGCTACACTATGCCGTTCATCATGCAAACTGGGATAACAAATGGTTCATGGAAATAAAAGCCCATCACCTGAAGCACCATTTCAAAGATCCGGAACGTGGCTTCGGTGTTAGCTCTACCCTTTGGGACAAAATTATTGGCACTAATTATAAATGATGGACGATGAACGATGAATGATGAACCTTTAACCCGTTCATCATTCATCGTTCATCGTTTATAGTTCAAAAAAATGGTCTTTGAACGATTTCCCAGACGTGAAACAACCATAGCCCTCGGGATAGCGCTTGCCTATCTGCTTTGGGCAACGTTTGTAGTCGGGATTCGCAGCGACCATTTCATTTTTGCGGGATTGTGCCTTGGGCTTTTTTTTGCCAATGGCACCTCAAGAAAAGTTATTTTGGCGCTCGTTTTTTTCGTCCTCTACTGGGTGATTTACGACTCGATGCGCATTTATCCGAATTACGAATTCAACCCGGTGCACGTAGCAGAGCCGTACGAAATTGAAAAATCGTGGTTTGGATTTGAGTACAACGGCAAGGTTCTGACCCCAAATGAGTTCTTTGAGACAAATACCCACCCGGTGCTCGACGTGATGTCGGGATTGTTTTATTTGTGTTGGGTGCCGGTGCCGCTGATGTTTGCTTTGTGGCTTTTTTTTAAAGACAAACGGATGTTGCTCGATTTTTCACTGGCATTTTTACTGGTCAACATTTTTGGCTTCATGCTGTATTACGCCTATCCGGCAGCAGCGCCGTGGTATGTCGAACTGCATGGCTTTGAAGAAAACTTCAGCATTCCCGGCAACGAGGCGGGCCTGGCAAATTTTGACAGGATTTTGGGGGTAAAACTGTTCAACGGCATGTACGCCAAGAACGCCAATGTTTTTGCCGCCATTCCGTCCCTCCACGCAGCGTACCCATTGGTGACGCTGTATTTTGGGATAAAAAAGCGGCTGACCCTTGCCAGTTGGGTGTTTTTTGTAATTTTAGTCGGCATTTGGTTCTCGGCGGTGTATTCAAGGCACCACTACATTCTGGATGTTTTGCTGGGGGCCTTGTGTGCAGTGGCAACAATTTTGGTTTATGAAAAAGTAGTATTGAAAACGAAAGTCAATACTTTACTGGATCAATATGCGGAGGTGATCCGCTAATTTTTTTTACATTCATTCGCAACAGAAAATACAAAAAAAACGCATGAACCTGCTCCAACAGAAAATGAAGCGGTACACGGCTCCCCAGGAAGCTAAAGCTGCTGGCGTGTATCCCTATTTCCGGGTTATCGAAAGCGATCAGGACACGGTCGTTAAAATGAACGGAAAAGATGTCCTCATGTTTGGCTCAAACAGCTACCTGGGGCTTACCAACCACCCAAAACTCAAGGAAGCTGCCAAGCAGGCTGTGGACAAGTACGGCTCCGGTTGTGCCGGCTCCCGTTTTCTTAACGGCACGCTTGACTTGCACCTCGAACTCGAGCACGCTCTCGCCGAATTCGTCGGCATGGAGGAAGCGATCGTCTTCAGTACAGGGATGCAGGTAAACCTTGGTGTACTTTCCTCGTTGTTGGGCCGCAAGGATTTCATCGTTAGTGATGAATTTAACCATGCCTCCATCGTTGACGGCACCCGTTTGTCCTTTGCTACGACCCGCAAGTACAAGCACAACAACATGGAGTCGCTGGAAACAGTACTTCAGCGCATTGGCAAGGAGCGTGGCCCGGATGATGTCGCACTCGTCGTCATGGACGGCGTTTTCAGCATGGAAGGCGATGTGGCCAAGCTGCCTGAGATCGTTGAAATTGCGAAGCGATACAACGCCAATGTGATGGTGGATGATGCGCACGGCCTTGGCGTCATGGGCGAACACGGAAGGGGAACCGCCAACCATTTCGGACTGACCGACCAGGTAGACCTCATCATGGGAACGTTCTCCAAATCGCTGGCAACCATTGGTGGTTTCATCGGTACCAGCCACGAAATTGCCAACTGGCTCAAACACAATGCACGGGCACTGATTTTCAGCGCCAGCATAGCTCCTGCCAACGCAGCAGCTGTTTTGGCTGCGCTTGAGCTTATTCAGCAAGAGCCAGAGCGTGTTGAAAACGTCTGGAGAAACACCCGCTACGCAAAAAAAATGCTGGATGATCTCGGCTTCGACACGGGCCATTCTTCCACCCCGATCATTCCGATATACGTGCGGGATGTAAATAAAACCTTCCTGCTGACCCGGCAACTACAGGACGAAGGCGTCTTCGTCAACCCTGTCATCACGCCTGCCGTTGCACCGGAAGACACCCTCATCCGCTTTTCACTGATGGCTACGCATACCCTCGAACAAATTGACGAAGCGATCGGTAAATTGGCGAAGGTGGCAAGGAGGCTGGATATTTTGACTGGCCAGGAAGTGTAAGAGCATTGTTCGTTGTTCGTTGGACGCTGTTCGTTTCAGGGCAGCGCCAACGAATAACGAACAACGAACAACCAACAACAAAAATGGACATCATAGAAGTCAAATCCGGGAAGGATAAAAAACGCTTCATCGACTTTCCACACGACCTCTACGCCGGCGATCCGAATTACGTACCTGAGATTTATCTGGGTCAAAAAGAACTCCTCGACGAAAAGAAAAATCCTTTCTTCCAGCATTCAAAAGCCCAACTCTTCCTCGCCTTGCAAAATGGTAAAATCGTGGGGCGAATTGCGGCCATTCGCAATAACGAATACAACAGGTTTGCGAATGCAAATGTCGGCTTCTTCGGTTTTTTTGAGGTCATTGAAAATTACGAAGTGGCGAAATTCCTGCTCGACACAGCCGCCTCTTGGGTGAAAAGTGAAGGTTTGGATGCCATACTTGGCCCCACTAATTTCACCACCAATGATGTGGCGGGATTACTCGTGGAAGGCTTCAACAGGCCACCCGTGGTAATGATGGCTTACAACAAAACCTACTACCCCGCCTTCCTGGAGCGCTACGGTTTCACTAAGCAAATGGACATGCTTGCCTACGCTGTAACTGAAGAGCAGGTGAACATGAAGTCCGTTCGGCTGGCTCAGATGATCGGCGAAAGACTGGAAAAACGTGGTATCACCGTAAGGCCGGTGAACATGAAAAAATTTAAGGAAGAAATCTCCAAGGTCAGGGAAGTGTACAGGGGTGCCTGGGATAAAAACTGGGGTTTCGTCCCTCCGACTGACGCCGAATTCGACAGACTGGCGGCGGAGATGAAGCTTATTATGGACCCCGAATTCGCTCTGCTGGCTGAACATGAAGGTAGAATTGTGGCCTTTGCCCTGGCCATCCCCGACGTCAATGTCATTATCCGTACTATCAACAGGGGTAGGCTGCTGCCTACTGGCATTTTGAAACTGCTGTTTCAAAAAAAGAAAATCAAACGCCTGAGAATCATCCTGTTAGGCGTGCTTGAAGACTATCGGAGAATGGGAATCGAAGGTGTTTTTTATGCCCGAATCATCTCCCGTGGATTAGAAAAAGGCTATAACGAAGCAGAAGCCTCCTGGATTCTCGACAATAATGAAATGATGAAAAAGGGCGTGGAGGGTGTAAATATGGTGCCCTACAAACGGTACCGGATTTATGAAAAATCAATGATAGAATGAATGAATGAATGATGAAATGAGAGAATTTTAGCCGCAGCGCATCATTCACTCATTCTACCATTCGATCATTCACTCATTATTATGAAAAAAATACTCATCACCGGCGCATCTGGATTTGTTGGCAGCCACCTCGTGGAGGAGGCGCTCAAGCGAGATCTTGACGTGTACGCCGGTATTCGAAAGACGAGCAGCCGGGACTTTTTAAAGGATGAACGGATCAATTTCATCGAATTGAATTTCGGTGACAAAGACCAGTTGTCAGCCGAGCTGGGCAGGATGAAGTTCGACTACATCATCCACAATGCAGGGGTCGTCAGCGCTTCAAGGCTGGAGGACTACTGGCGGGTGAATTTCGAGTATGTAAAAAACCTGGCTGACACCCTCATCGCAACTGATGTATTGCCGGAAAAATTCACTTTTATCAGCAGCGCAGCTTCTTACGGTCCAGCAAGTGCCGAGGATTTGACTGACTTCCTGACCGAAGACGATGAGCCCAACCCCATCAACACTTACGGAAAGGCAAAACTCAAAGCAGAGCGCTACCTTGCACAACTACCTGATTTTCCGTACGTTATCATCAGGCCGACGGGTGTCTACGGCCCAAGAGAAAAAGAAATACTGACATTTTTCAAACTCATCAATCGCAACATTGAAGGCTACATCGGTACCCGCCGTCAACACCTGGCTTTTGTTTATGTGAAAGATTTGGCGAGGGTGATACTTGACGCCACAACCTCCAGCATTTCGCAAAAAAGCTATTTCGTCTCTGACGGGCGCTACTATGCTCAATGGGACCTCGGCAAATATTCAAAGCGGATTTTAAATAAAAAAACGCTTCGGTTCCATGTTCCGACCAGCCTTGTTCGTGGCATCGCATGGACACTCGAACAATTCAGCAGCAACGGCAAGTCACCTGCTCTCAACCTAGAAAAGGTTCGAATCCTAGAAAGTGTTAACTGGAAATGCGACATCGAGCCGCTAAAGGAAGATCTGAATTTTCAGCCGCAATACGGCCTGGAGGAAGGCTTGGAAGAAACCCTGGCCTGGTATAAAGAGAATGGATGGCTTTAAATAATGATGAATTATGAATGATAAACGATGAACGTCCTCTGTGAATGTTCATCATTTATCATTCATAATTCATCATTAAATATACCCCAGTATTTTCAGCATTTCCTCGGGGGTTTGCTCCTCCCGGTATAGTTTATCCACAATATTTCCTTTGGAATCCTTGTAAATCAACACGTGCTTCGGCGACGGGATGAGGCAATGCTTGATCCCCCCGTACCCGCTGAGTGAGTCTTGGTAGGCGCCGGTGTGGAAGAAACCAAGGTAAAGCGGCTCCGGATCGTCTTTGCTTACTGTCGGCAGATACACCTGGCTTTCATGCACCTCAGAATTGTAATAATCGGAATTATCGCAACTGAGACCGCCGATATTCACCCGCCGATATTCATTTTGCCATTTATTGATGGGCAGCAGGATGAAACGTTCGGCAATACCCCAGCTATCGGGCATAGTGGTGATGAGCGAATTATCCACCATGTACCAGACTTCAGCATCGTTCTGCTGCTTTTGGTCAAGCACGCCGAAAATAAGAGCGCCGCTCTCGCCAACCGTATATTTTCCAAATTCGGTAAAAATATCGGGCTCCGGAATTTCCTCTTCCTGACAAGCCTGCAGAATGAGATTTACGATTTCCCGCACCATGTAAGTATAGTCAAACTCAAAGCCGAGCGAATTCCGGATTGGCATACCGCCACCGATGTTCAATGCCGTGAGAGAGGGGCAAACTTTTTTTAGTTCACAGTACAGTTTTACTGCTTTTTTCAGCTCACCCCAGTAGTAGATCGAATCTTTGATGCCGGTGTCCACGAAAAAGTGGAGCATGGTCACCTTGAATTTTTTGTTTTTATGAAGCCGTTCTTTGTAATAATTTACGACTTCAGAGCCACGGATACCCAGGCGGGAAGTATAAAATTCGAAATTCGGTTCCTCGTCCGTTGCCACCCGGATTCCCAGGTTGCACTTTCCTTTCACCATCTCCTCGTAATAGTCCAGCTCCCGTTTATTATCCAAAACCGGGACGACATTTTGAAACCCGTCGTTGATGAGTTCACAAATTTTATGTGCATACTCACGGGTTTTAAATCCGTTGTTAACGATGATGACGTCCTTGTCAATCCATTCCTTTTCATAGATTTTACGAACGAGATCAATATCAAAAGACGAAGAAGTTTCAAGCTCCACACCATGACGCAACACCTCCTTCACCACGTAGCTGAAATGACTGCTTTTGGTGCAATAGCAATAATGATACTTGCCCTTGTAGCCCAGTGTTTTCCGGGCTTTATTGAACATGTTTTTCGCTTTCTTAATCTGGGTTCCAATTTTTGGCAGATAGGTAAGCTTTAGCGGAGTGCCGTATTTGTTAATCAAATATTTGAGCGGAACGCCGTTGAAAATCAAATTGCCATCTTCAATGTCAAATCCTTCCTGTGGAAAGTAAAAGGTCTGATCAATAAGGTCGAAATAGCGGTTTTTAATCATTTCTCATAAAAGAGTTTGGTTGTGAACGACCACGAGTTTTAAAAAGCGTGCAAAAGTAAGGGCTATTTCATTGATATTAAGAGGTTTGGGCTTTAAATTTAAAGATTACCCCATCGAACGGGCCAAAACGGGTCTCATTGCCCAAATAAATCAACCTTTCACAATATCAAATCAGGCCCGCCTTTCATAGTTTTACCATGCCTGCCACGCACTTCCTGCATGCTAAACCAGCTAAACATTCCTGATGAATAACATTTAAGAAGACGTTGCTTAAAAACACACTTTTTGTTTTAAAAATTTATAATTTTGCATTTTTAAAACATTTTATTTCACCAGCTAAATCACAAATCATGAAAATCTTAAAACTTACTGGCCTTTCCCTTGTGGGTTTGATCGTATTGGGCCTCATCGCAGCGGCATTTTTACCGAAGCACTTTGAATACAGCCGGTCCATCAACATCGACGCATCCAAAGAAACCGTTTTCAGCATAATTAATGACATGAAAACCTGGGAAGAATGGGGACCATGGAAAAAGGAAGACCCAACAATGAAAATAACCTACGGCGAAAAAACAGAAGGATTGGGAGCATCTTACGCCTGGGCCGGTGAAACATCCGGAAATGGCACTATCACCATCACGGAAGCAACTCCTCCCACCTTTCAAAAATCAAGAATCGAATTCGAAGGTCAGGGTGGCGGCGACGCCTGGTTTGAGTTAGAAGACACTGGCGAAGGTGCTACTAAAATAGACTGGACTTTCTCTTTCGATGTACCCTGGCCCTTCAACCTCCTTCCGGCAATCAGCGGAGATGGTGACATGAACCGAATGTTCGACACAGGTCTGTCCGGGCTTAAAACCATGGTAGAATCCCAGCCTGCTACCAGCGGAAAATACAAGGTGACGACCACTGATTTTCCCGGCAGAACCTACCTCGGCATCAGAGAAACTGTAAATTTTGACCAACCGATGAGCGCCGATTTTTTTGCAGATCGTTTCGGTCAGATCAGCAAGCTGATGCAAAAGACGAAAATGGAAATGGATGGCCACCCGTCCGGACTTTACTTTACCTGGGACGAGCAAACCAAAACAACCGACATGGCAGCCGCCATTCCGGTAAAAAAAGGTACTGCCGTGAACGGTGGTAAAATCCAAACCATTGAAGTGCCGGCCGGTAAAGCTTTCGTTATTGACTACTACGGCAGTTACACCGGCACAGGCGAAGCTCATTACGCAATGGACGACTACCTGAAAGCAAAAGGAATCACTGCCGGTTCGCCTGTCATTGAAGAATACGTCACCGACCCTGGCAATGAGCCGGACACCAGCAAATGGCTGACAAAAATTTATTATCTCACGGGCAGTGCCATCGCCTCAGGTCAATAATTTTTGTCAAAATTTTCAGAATGAAGAAGAATTTTAAGGCCGGGAAGCAAAACCCCGGCCTTAAAATTTTACTGCCGGCAGTTAAAAATCCCGTTCCGGCGACATTTTTGCAGAAATGGGAGTTAGGGAAAGATTAATCACCCCTGAAAGCGTTGTACAGAATTTATTTTTTCCCGTACTTGCGCATCCATAACTAATGTTCCCCCGTTATTAGTACGGTATGGTTTCTAAAAAACGTCATCTCATCCTTTCAGGTATTTTCTTCCTGTTGTTTGCATGCAACGAGCAGACCGTTCGCAAGCAGGGTTTTGAGGTACATGGAATCGACGTTTCACACTACCAAAAACACATTGACTGGCCCGCTATTGCCGCACAGGATATTCAATTCGCTTTCGTGAAAGCCTCTGAAGGCGAAACCATGCAGGACTCCATTTTTTGTAAAAACTGGTTTGAAATGGATGAAGCCGGCATCAAGCGGGGCGCTTATCATTTTTTCAGGCCAACTATTTCTGCTGAAACGCAGGCCTGGAATTTTCTCGGAACCGTTTCCCTTGAAAACGGCGACCTCGCTCCCGTCCTCGACGTAGAAGTAATGGACGGAGTGGATGCGGAAACACTTCGCAAGGGCGTCAAAACCTGGCTTCAGGTGGTGGAAAATTTTTACAAAATAAAACCCATCATCTACTCTAACCAGAAGTTTTACAACAAATACCTGGCCGGCCACTTCTCCAGCTACCCCATTTGGGTTGCCCGATACAGCTCCTGGCGAAAACCTGCTCTTACCGCCGGCCACAACTGGCATTTCTGGCAATATGGCAACCGGGGCCGCCTGCAGGGCATCGACGGCGACGTCGATTTTAACGTTTTCTACGGAAGCCGGGAAGAACTGGAAAACTTTTGCCTGAAACGTCCCGACCCTCTCTTCATACCCGCCGAGGCAGAGGCCGTTGTTGCCAATCCGTAATTTCACAAAAAATTAATTTTAAAAACGGTTACTTCGTGACCCGCCCATTTCGTTGCATCTTGCGAGTCAATTTTATTTTTTGTGAAAAAAGCCATCCGTAAAGTCCTCATCATTCGTTTTTCCTCCATCGGCGATATCGTGCTGACAACGCCGGTCATCCGGTGTTTGAAAAAACAACTGAATGTTGAAATTCACTACCTCACAAAACGAGCCTACCTTCCGCTACTTGAAGCCAACCCCTGGCTTGATAAAATTTTCACCATCGAAAAAAAAGTGGCTGAAGTGACCCCCGCCCTGAAGCAGGAACGTTACGACTGCATCATTGATCTGCACAAAAACCTGCGCAGTTTACAGGTCAGGCTGGCGCTGGGCAAAAAGACTTTTTCATTTAAAAAACTCAATTTCGAAAAATGGCTGCTGGTCCGTTTCAAAATCAACCGGCTGCCAGATTTACACATCGTGGACAGATATCTTGCTGCCGTCTTGCCACTCGGGGTAAAAAATGACGGAGCAGGACTTGACTATTTCTTCACCGGCCAACCGCCGGAAATTGATCTTCCGCAAGAGCCCTACATTGCTTTTGCGATCGGTGCTGCGCACCAAACCAAGCGGCTGCCCACTGATAAAATCATCAAAATTTGCCGGGAGTTGAGCTGCCCCATCGTACTGCTCGGAGGAAAGCCGGAAGCGGAGGAGGGCCATGTAATCGCCAGGGAATCAGGCATCCATGTAATTAATTTTTGTGGCAAAATCAGCCTACATGAATCAGCAGCGGTCATACGTTCAGCAGCAAAAGTGATCACTCACGACACCGGCATGATGCACATTGCTGCCGCATTTCAAAAGGAAACCCTGTCAGTTTGGGGAAGCACCGTTCCCGAATTTGGCATGTATCCATATTTTGGCGGCGCAGGAAACAAAAACGCTACTTTTCAAGTAAAAAACCTGCCCTGCCGGCCCTGTTCAAAAATCGGATTTGCTCAATGCCCGAAAGGGCATTTCAACTGCATGCACCAAATTGAAACGAAAAAAATCGTCAGCAGGGCAGCCCGGAAAACAGGCCAATAATTCGATTCAGACGCTCCAAACTCACCCTGCGTAAACTGCATGAAGTGAAAAAGTGTCACTTCGTGTGCAAATTCCGGGAAATATCCGTTTGGGTTGCAGACTTTAACTTCTAACTTGCGTCCTCTTTCGCCCATTTTTATGGAAAAATTCTATCTTTCGGGCTTACACCACACGACCCTAAAATCATTATAAATAATTGAATATGACATTGACAAAGACTCTGTTTTGCTTACTTTTTTTGTTGGTTAGTCTTGGCAGCATTCAATCCCAGGACCTCCACAACTCGCTTTTTTATATGAACCCGCTGCACATGAACCCTGCTTTCACAGGTGCATACGAGGGTACTTTCAGAATTGGTGGAATCTATCGTGACCAGGCCCGAACCGTCGTAAAAAATGCATACTCATCACCTACGGTTTTCATCGATGCGCCGATTGTGATGATTGGCAAACGTCATTGGATTGGCGTGGGTGGCCTCATGTTCCAGGACCAGGCGGGGACAGGCAGGTTGAGCACCACAGCGCTTCAACTTTCAGGTTCCTTTCATGCCGCTTTGGATAAAAAAAGCCAGAATGTGCTCACGCTGGGTGTACAGTGGGGCCGGGTCTCAAGGATCCTGAAAAATACGGACGGGTTCTTTTTTGGCGACTTTCTGAAGCAGCGGCAAGACCAATTCGCCAATCCGCTGACAGAGGATAAAGTTTTTGAGCCGGGAGCTACTGACCCTGAAACCGCTTTCTCTGACATCAACGCAGGGCTGTTGTTCAAATCCAAAGTCAATAAAACGACAGATTACAACCTTGGCTTTTCCGTACGGCACATCACTTCGCCAAACAACGACTACAACTTCAGCGCCTCAAATGTCGATCTACCCATGCGTTTGATCGCTCACGCTCAATTGAATACAGACTTGAATGACAAATGGACGCTTAATCCGGAAGTATATTTCTCCAATATCAGCCCATCTATGCAGATGCAACTCCACGCATGGACAGGCTACAGACTCAAGCCCGAGAAAAATATCAAACTCAACTTTGGCTTAGGTTACCGTGTTAGCGATTCTGCACAGGTGTTGCTCGGCCTGGATTACGGAGACGTGAAAGCAGCGCTGGCCTACGATCTGACGCTTTCCGAATTAAGTGAAGCCAACAGCTATCAGGGTGGTTTTGAAATTGCAGTGTACTACACCGGCAAGATTTATAAAAAACCAACAGTGAAACCTGTTATTATCGGGCCCCACCTGTAATGAAGAACACTTTTCAATCGTTTGCTAAAAGCAACGTACTGTTTTTCAACCTGTTAACTGAATTTCAAAAAAAGCCTCAGCACTCAAAATCAGGCTCAATTTAAAAATCATGAAAAAAATAATATTTCTCCTCGCATTTGTTTTGAACGGGGTAGCAATGATGTCGCAACCGCTCAACCGGCCAACCTATGCCATGATGATTTCCATGGCGGAAGAGCAAATGGAAAAACTGGACTACTACCGGGCTCTCGAATGGTACGAAAAAGCCTACGAAGAATCGAAGGATCGTGAACTCGCTATCCTGATGGCCGACCTGAATTACATGCTCAGGGATTATCGGGATGCCGAAAGGTGGTACTCCAGGGCTTTGAGAAAAACAAAAAGAGACAAGGACGTTCCTGAAGAGAAGCGTTTCGAATACGCCCGTGTGCTGAAAATGCAAGGCAAGTACGACGAGGCGATCGAAGAATTTGACCGTTATCTGAAAACGGCTACTGATCCGGTCCGGAAGGAACTGGCAGAGCTCGAAAAAGTAGGCTGCGAATTCGGGAAAGTAGCAAGACCTCAAGAAGGCATTAATGTACTTCACGCAGGCAAAGAAGTTAATACGAAAAACTCAGAATACTCAGCCTGGCTGATGAACAGCAATAAGGAAATGTACTTTGCAGGGTTTGGTACAGATGATTTGATTGTGATTGAAGAAGACAATGCAGACGAAGTGCCGACTAAAATCCTCAAATCGACCATGGGCGAAAAAGGCTGGTCAGAACCAACTCCACTGGACGAATCCGTCAATCGCCCCGGTTTTCACAACGTAAATGTTTCGCTTTCACCCGACGAAAAAAGGATGTTTTTCAACCGGGAAATACTGAAGGGAAACGTACTGGTGGAAAGTAAAATTTTCATGTGCGAGTCGAGTGGAGGCGCCTGGAGACCTGCCGTGGAAATCGAATCCCTCAACGGCAATTACATCGCCAAATCACCCTGTGTCGGCGAACTGTTTGGCAACGAAGTTTTATTTTTTGTCTCGAACATGGAAGGAGGTCAGGGCGGCTACGATCTTTACTACGCCACGTACAAAGGCAACGGACAATATGGTGACCCGGTTAACCTTGGCCCTAAAATGAATACGGTTGGGGATGAAGACACTCCATTTTACAGAGATGGTATTTTGTACTTCAGTTCAAACGGTCACCCAGGCATCGGCGGCTATGATATTTTCATGAGTACATGGAACGGAGTGATGTGGAGCAAACCGGCAAATATGAGTTTACCTTATAATTCACCCGCCGACGATCTTTATTTTATGCTCGACAAGGAGGGCTACCACGGCTTTCTCACTTCTAACCGGATTTCGGAAGGTGCCCGCTCGCTGAAAAGCAAAACTTCTACGGATGATATTTTCAACGTCATTCTGAAGAAGATCGTGGCCGACCTCGCCGCCTCCACCTTTGATCTCGAAACGAAAGATCCGCTCAATGGCGTCACGGTGGAATTGATCGAAGTAAAGGACGGCGTTTCAAAAACAATTGATTCAAAAACCAATGGAAGCGGCAATAATTTCGAGTTTCCGCTGGAGCTGGATAAGTCTTACATGATCATTGCCTCTGCCGAAAACTACGACAACGACACCATTACCTTCAACACGGTGGGCTTGTTCGATTCCAAAACCTTTAATCAAAAACTGGAATTGAAACCGGGCCGCATCACGAAGAAAATCGTGCGCAACGAGCCGTTCGTGCTTGAAAATATCCTCTACGATTTTGATGACGATAAAATTCTGCCTCCAGCCGAAGGCGACCTTCAGGTTATTTACGACTTGATGACGCAGTACGGAGATATGGTGATTGAACTTTCATCCCATACCGATGCACGGGGTCCTGATGAGTACAACCGCCAACTTTCACAGCGTCGTGCCGAATCTGCCCGTCGTTGGCTTACCAGAAAAGGAGTTGACAGAACACGTATCGAAGCCAAAGGCTATGGCGAATCGCAGCCAAAAACAGTGGATGCCAAAACGAATAAGAAATATCCATGGCTGGAAGTCGGACAGGTTTTGACGGAAGATTTCATCAATTCCCTGTTGCCTGATTCCACCAAATTCGAGGATGCTCACAGGCTGAACCGCCGTACAGAGTTCAAGATCATCTCTGGTCCAACGAGCATCACGATTGAGGAGGAACAGCTCATCCAGATTGGCAACCGGAAGGTGGACGGCTCAGAGCCGCCCAAACAACAACAGCCAAAGGAAGAAGCAAAACCAAACAACAACCGCAAACCCGTCCCATCCAACCGCAACCGCAGAGGCAATGGAGGCGACAGCCTTCCCCCGCAGTTATTGCAACTGGAAAAGATGACCGCAGCTCAAGGTGATTCCATCGTCATTCACCCAATGTCATCACTCTACGGCAAAAAAGACCTGAAAGGCCTGCCAATTATGCAGTTTGACGTTAGAGAATTTGACATGGGAAAGGTTAAAAAGGGCGAAGTTCGGGAGTACACTTTTACTTACACAAATGTAGGTGAGGTGGATTTGGAAATTGACCTGGTATCTGTTTGCGAATGCACCGAAAAAGAATACTCTCCGAGCGTGGTTAAGCCTGGCGAAAAAGGCTGGATTAAAGTAATTTTTGACAGCAATAAAGCAGAACCAGACAGTGACGGCAGCGATGTCGATATTTACCTGAGAAATATCGATCCTGAAATCGACGCACCTATTTTTGAGAGAGTTAGATATACTTATGAACTGGTGAATTGATTTTCTTTCACCCTGTAGAAAAAAAGCGGGGCAGTTTCCGGAATCGGAAGCTGCCCCGCTTTTTTTTGATGTTTTTCTGAAACAATCAGTTCATCTTAAACGGAGGGTACAATTTAAACTCTGGAATTTTCACTTCGAAATTAGTGCCGTCCTCCGTTTTGACCATCAGAAAGGTGCCGTACATCTTACCTACATCGGTCATCATCGGGCACCATGATGTGTACTGATGGCTCTCTCCGGGCGCAAGTACCGGCTGCTGACCGACCACTCCTTCTCCCTCCAATTCACGCTGAACGCCATTTGATTCAACGATGTACCAGTGGCGACGCAATAACTGGACGATGGACGAACTTCTGTTTTGGATGGTAATACGATATGCATGCACATACCGGTGCTGCATCGGTATTGACTCATGAGGAAGGTAGAATGGCTCTACGCTGATTTGAATGCCTTTTGTTGTAAGCGTACGCATGATTATTTTGTAGGGATTTCAGAATCGTTCAGCCAGCGTTCGGCGATATCAGTCGCATTTTTCAAAGCATCTTCCAATACATCGTTAACCAGCACAATATCGAAATGTTTTTCGAAAGTTAGCTCAAATGCCGCCCGGTTAATTCTTTTCTGCAGGCTTTCCTCGCTTTCGGATTTGCGATTGCGAAGGCGCTCGAACAATATTTCAGGCGATGGGGGCTTTACAAAAACCGTCAGTGTTTCGGCAGGATATGCTTTTTTAATGTTCAAAGCTCCTTTCACGTCGATATCGAAAATAACACATTTTCCTTCCTTCCAAAGCCGCTCAACTTCACTTTTCAACGTACCATAAAATTGGTTTTCGTACACTTCCTCCCATTCGAGGAATGCATTTACCTGCATGAGCGACTTGAATTCATTTACACCTATAAAATAATAGTCCCGGCCATGAACCTCTCCATCACGTTTTGCTCTGGTTGTCGCCGATACCGAAAACGCCAGGTTGTCAAAAGTATTCAACAGTGAACGAACAATTGTCGTTTTACCTGCTCCGGACGGAGCTGTAAACACAATAAGCTTCTCCATCATCAAACTGAATTTGCTACCATTTCTTTAATTTTCTCTAATTCATCTTTCATTCCAACAACCAGGCGCTGAATATCGGCAGAGTAAGCTTTTGCACCCAGGGTATTGATTTCCCGCCCCATTTCCTGTCCGATAAAACTTAGGGTGCGTCCTTTGGAGTTCGTTTTGGGGTCATTCAGTTTTTCAAGGAAAAAGTTGCAATGCTGCTCAAGCCGCACCTTTTCCTCAGTGATATCAATTTTTTCAAGATAAAAAATCACCTCCTGTTCGAAGCGGTTTTCATCAATATTCTCCTTGCTCATAAACTCTTCCAGGTTTTGGCGCAGGCGGTTTCGGAGCAAAGTAATACGCCCCTCCTCAAAGGGGTTAATGTCCTTCAAATGAGCCATGATATTGGTTACCCGCAGGCGAAGGTCTTCCTCCATTGCTGCGCCTTCTGACCGGCGAAAATTATCAAAATTCTGAAGCGCATCATTCAGCGTCGCCAAAACTGCGGCCCATTCCTTCTCGTCAATTTCACCTTCTTCGGCTACAACTACGTTGGGAATACGCAAAATTGCCTGCATTAATCCATCCTTCGAAGCGCCCATTTCATCAGCAAGTGCAGCAAGCTCTCTGTAGTACTTACTATATAAAGGTATATTTAAGCCGTAGCTATCGTCACCTAAAACTGACTTGACTTCGATGGTCAGGTCAATCTTTCCCCGTTCGATTCGTTCGGTAACCATGCGACGGATCGCATGCTCCTTCTCCCGAAAATTTGAAGGTATCTTAAGGCGCATGTCCGTAAACTTACTATTGAGCGAACGAACCTCAGCCGAGATCGTTTTAGAATCAAAGTTATTAGTTGCCCGGCCGTAGCCGGTCATTGATAAAAGCATAAGAAAAAGTTTAAAAACCCTTATCGCTTGAGAAAGCATTATCGTTTTCTGACACGACAATCGGGGAGTTGGCAAAGATAGACAACCGGGGTTAATTCAAAGCCAATTATAAAGGTTAGCAAAAATTCACGCAGTTTAGCAGCCAGGAAAAGGAAAAAAGTATCGGCTCAAAATCAGCAATTGCCTGCGGCATGATTTTGTATTTGATAGAAAACACGCGAAAAACACCCAAAAAAAATGGCTGTTCCCTCAGAAAGTTCCCCTCCTCAATCAATTTGCCATAGAAAAAAGACGTAAAGCCTTGATAATTAGTGAGAAAATTAAAGAAATTAAATTGCCTTTTGTTTCCGCAAAAGGAAAAAATTCCGAAATTTGCGACTCGTTTTCAACAACCCGAAGATTTTTTCATAACTCATTCTAAACCAGTTAAATAAGATGAGAAAAGCTGACTTAGTAACAGCGATTTCCGAAAAGACCGGAGTGCCAAAGGTGGACGTACTCGTCACACTCGAAGAGTTTTTCAAATCCGTGAAGGGCTCTCTGGCGACCGGGGAGAATGTTTACATTCGGGGATTCGGTAGTTTTATTATCAAAAAAAGAAAGAAGAAAGTTGGGCGGCACATCAAGAGAAATGTGTCAATTGAAATTCCAGAACATTTCATCCCGGCCTTCAAACCTGCTAAAGTTTTCCTTGAACAGGTAAAAGAAAATGTGGACCATTTGCCTGATGACGAATCGGATGATTAATTTCAAGGTTCATCTCTTTGTGTCAAATGAAAATGAAGCATCATGAACAAAGCTCAGTGGTTTGTGGTTTCAGCGGCGTTGATGTTGTTCTTAATTCTGTACTTAGGTTTTGACACAAAGCCTGGCAAACACAAAGAAGTAGAAAAGCAAAGAGTGTTGGCAGCCGTTAGCACCGATATCAATTCGATGCTGAAGGATGCAAAGAAAAGTCTTTCTCCACAGGAGTCTGCCTCGGTTTTGGCTTTAGAAACTGAGCTCGAAGCTGCACCCGACACTTCTCAAGCGAATTTTTACAAACGACTTTCAAGCTTGTGGTACAGCTTGGAGAAACCTGGCATTTCAGGATATTTTGCTGAAAAGGTTGCTGAACTGGAAGGAGGAGAAGAAGCCTGGTCTATTGCCGGTACTACCTATTCTATTTGCCTCCAAAAAGAGCAAGCGGATAAAGTGAGGAACTTCTGCACGGAAAGAGCTATTCAGGCTCTCGAAAATGCAGCCTCTATCAATCCTGCGAACCTGCAGCACAAGGTTAACCTTGCGTTGGTGTATGCAGAAAATCCTCCAAAGGATAACCCCATGAAAGGGGTTTTGATGTTGGTGGATTTGAATAAGCAAAATCCGGGAAGCCCAATCGTGTTGACTCAACTTGGCAGGTTGGCTATTAAAACCGGCCAATTTGACAAAGCAGTTGAAAGATTGGAGCAGGCCATTGCTGCCGAACCGAACAATACTACTGCTAATTGCCTTTTAGTACAGGCCTACGAAGGTGTCGGCAACGAAACCAAAGCGAAAGACTTTCAAAAAAAATGCGATCAATTGTCCGGTCGTTAAGTTACAAAACATGAGGAGTGAATTGCGCTAAAGAAATCGGCCTCATGAACCTAACTCGATGACCGTTATTTTTTAATAACTATAAAGAAGATAAAGATATGCCTTGTGGAAAAAAGCGTAAGCGTCACAAAATTGCAACACACAAACGCAAAAAAAGACTGCGTAAGAATCGTCATAAGAAGAAGAACCGATAGGTTTAGATTTGACGAACAGCGCTAATTGACAGAATGTCCTCTTGTGGGGATGTCTGTCAATTAGCGTTTATGTAGTTTTATCATTACCGGATGTTTTACAGGCCAGATTTGATCAACCCTGTAAAAAAGCGACAAAAGGCGACGGAGCATTCAAAAATCGTCCCGGCATAAAATGGCTTCAAACCTGAAAGCCCTTATTTGCCAACATTCAGGAACGGGATTTTACACACAGCATTGAGCGTTTTTCTTGAAAGTAGTTTTTACGAAGGATTAAGTTCTTTCACTTTCTCATCACCTCATCGTCAATGCAGCCCAATGTACCTGAAGCCCCAACTTACTACAAAAATGTTTTTGACCTTAGCAGTTATTGTCATTGAAAAAATTAAAATCAAGGATGGGTATCCATCGAATTAAAGGGACAAATCCCGGTTCGATCATTTCCAACATCTCGATATCATTCCCTCCGGATTTTATTTTTCATTTCTAATTGCCAGGCCGGACCATTTCTTTGTAATTGCTCCCCTTTCCTTCGACCTCTGCTTTTATATCTTCCTGGCCACATCAAGCACCCGGTAGTAGCTTGCTTCGCAAATCTTGATTCTGCGAAGTGACCGTTTGGTGTTTAAAAAATAACATCGTGGAAAAGGAATTAATCATCAATTCTGCGCCTACCGAAGTCGAAATCGCACTTCTGGAAGAAGGTAAGCTCGTAGAGTTGCACCACCAAAAAACGAACAATAACTTCCTCGTCGGAGACATCTTCCTCGGCAGGATCATCAAGACAATGCCCGGCTTGAATGCCGCATTTGTGGACATCGGCCACAAAAAGGAAGCATTCCTGCACTACACCGATCTTGGGCCAAAACTCAAGTCGCTCATCAAATACACGAATAGTGCAATTTCCGGCAGCATTACGACAGCTACACTGGATGGCTTTAAAATCGAACCGGAGATCATTAAAACCGGTAAAATTGACCAGGTGCTTAGCCGCCGTCAACCCATTCTGGTTCAGATTCTGAAAGAACCTATTTCAACAAAAGGCCCAAGACTAAGCTGCGAACTGACCATTCCCGGACGCTTCCTCGTCCTTACCCCGTTCTCTGACGTCATCGCCGTTTCGAAGAAAATCGCCAATGCCGACGAACGCAAGCGCCTGAAGATGCTCATTGAAAGCATCAAGCCAAAAAATTTCGGCGTCATCGTTCGTACAGCTGCCGAAGGCAAAAAAGTACAGGACCTGCACGAGGAACTGGCAATGATGGTGAGCAAGTGGGAGGAAATTTTCAAACAACTGAAAAACGCCCGCCCACCGGCTAAGCTGCTCAGTGAACTGGATAAAACCAGCAGCATCCTCCGGGATATTTTGAACGACTCCTTCAACCGGATCGTCGTCAACGACAAACAATTGCACCAAAATATCCGCCAGTTCCTCGGCAATATTGCTCCGGACAAGCTTGACATCGTTTCTCTGCACACGAAAAGCAAGCCCATCTTTGAAACGCACGGCGTTTCACGTCAGATCAAATCTTCCTTCGGTAAAACGGCAACCATGCCCAGCGGCGCTTACGTCGTCATCGAGTCCACGGAAGCAATGCACGTTGTAGACGTGAATAGTGGGCATAAAATGAGCAGCCAAAATCAGGAGCAGGCCGTGCTCAATGTCAACATGGAAGCTGCCGAAGAAGTAGCGAGACAAATGCGATTGAGGGATATTGGCGGCCTCATTATCATCGACTTCATTGACATGCGAAACAACGAGCACAAAAAAGTGCTCTTCAAAGCAATGAGGGATGCGATGAAAAAGGACCGGGCGCAGCACACCATCCTCCCGCTCAGCAAGTTTGGTTTGATGCAAATTACCCGGCAGCGGGTGCGTCCAGAGGTAAAAATCAATACCGCCGAAGTATGCCCTGCCTGTAACGGCACTGGCAAAATCAACCCGACGGTACTTGTCACCGACGATATTGAACGGGATTTGAGCTTCATCATGCAGTCAGGCATTAAGGGAAAGGTTACCCTGAAAACTCATCCTTTCGTCGAGGCCTACCTGAAAAAAGGACTGCCCAGTATTCAAATGAAATGGTACGCCAAGTATTACAAATGGATTCGCATCAAACCCGTCAACAGTTACCATCTTTCGGAATACAAGTTTTTCAATGATGCAGATGATGAGATCAGGTTGAATTAATTGAACCCTGACTCTATGCAAAAAAGCGATACCAACACTTCCCGGTGGTATCGCTTTTTTCTTGCCCCAGCCCGCCAACTACGGACAGCCACAATCACTCGCACGGCAGCCAAGCATAAAAATTGCAAAGCAAAGGATTAGAAAAAAGAGCAACCTGGAACTTGAGTTCTTCATAACTGACTAATTTGGCGCAAATTACAAATCAAAATCATTTTGAGCCAAGCCAAGCGAATCCTCATCGCCCCGCTGAACTGGGGCCTGGGCCATGCAACCCGATGCATCCCGATCATTCGGGAACTGCAAAAACAGGGCGCCAACGTGTTCCTTGCCGCCGATGGACGGGCGCTTAACTTGTTGAAAAACGAATTTCCCGAATTACCTGCCCTTGAAATGCCCGGCTACGACATCACCTACCGAACCGGCAAAATGGTCCAAAATGTGGCTCTTCAGTTTCCCAAAATTCTTAAAGCGATCTACCTCGAACACCGTTTTACCCAAAAAGTTATTGACAGGTATCAACTCAACGGCATCATTTCCGACAATCGCTTCGGCTGTTTCAGTAACAAAATTCCGAGCGTTTTTTTGACACATCAGATCAATATCCAAACCCCCTACCCTACTCTCAGCCGGTGCGTTAATTTTTTCAACCATCGTTTTATCCAAAAATTTACGGCGTGCTGGGTGCCGGACGTTGCAGACGAACCCAATCTTTCAGGAAAATTATCGCACGGTATTTTTCAAAAAAAAATCCGCTACGTGGGGGCGCTTTCGAGGATGAAATTTTTTGAAACGCAAAAAAAATACGATGCCATCGCAGTGCTCTCCGGCCCGGAGCCGCAGCGCACTTTCCTTGAAAAGGCGATTCTCGAACAGGCTGCCGAATTGCCGTACCGGTTTCTCGTTGTGCAAGGTAAAACGGAGCGAAGGGAACGTTTTTTCATTAAAAAAAATGTGGAAGTCGTGTCGTTCCTCGCCTCAGAGGAGTTGAACGAAGCGATTCTGTCAAGTGAAATTTTCATTGGACGCTCCGGCTACAGCACCATCATGGACCTGGCCAAACTGGGAAAATCTGCCTTGCTCATCCCCACGCCGGGGCAGACAGAGCAGGAGTATCTGGCGAAGAAATTTTATAAAAAAGGGATTTTCAATGCTCAAATTCAAGACAAGATTAATCTTGAACAAGCGTTGACAGTAGCAGATCAATACAAGGGTTTAGCCAATAATTTTTCTGATGAAACGCTTTTAAACAAGGCCATTACAAGTTTTTTGCTCACACTTTAAAACTGCAAATGATGACACTCCTAAAGGTTTCAGTAGTGTTTCTTCTTATCCTCACAGCTCTCGGTTGCCATGACCTCCCCAAGCATTACTTCAGCCCGGCGCCCGATTGCACCCACCAATCCATTCAAATGCAGGAACCTCTTTCAGCCGCATACCAAAACCAGGTAATTGAAATTTTGAAAAACAAACGCCCGGCAGATTTCCGATACTTTTTCAAGACATTTATCGACGAGAAAGATTCCACGGGTATGCTGGTCAATTTCAGGAATGACAGCCTTTGTTTCGACGTTAAAATGTTGGTGAAAAACTGGGAGAAATTAGAGGGCATGCGCAAAACCAATGGCCGGTCTTACCCGCAGGAATTGTACGACTTGAACTGGCACTTAGTTGAAAATCAGATCGTTTATCTCGATATGCACGAGGTAATTGATTAGCCTTGCCACTTTTTTTTAGTTTTGCCCTCGCACATCAGAACGGCAACACATCCAAAAAATGCCAACCACTCTCGACACCTCCATCGAATACCTCAAAGGCGTCGGCACCGTCAAAGCCGGCATGCTGCAAAAGGAGCTGGGTATTTTCACCTTCGGCGACCTGCTCAACGCTTACCCTTACCGCTACGTAGATAAAACCAAGTTTCACAAAATCAATGAGCTAAGTGAAGAAAGCGGCGAAGTTCAACTCAAAGGGATTTTACGAAAAATTGATGTTCTCGGAGAAGGCGGTAAGCGACGGCTGATAGGGCGCTTTCGGGATGAAACAGGTGTGATCGAGCTTGTCTGGTTCCGGGGCATCTACTGGCTCGAGCAAAACCTGAAAGTTGGAGCGCCCTACGTGGTGTTTGGCAGGGTCAACGCCTTCAATAACTTTTTAAACATCCCCCACCCCGAGTTGGAAGAGGTGAACGAGGGCAACCAGCAGGCTGAACTGACCTTCGCCCCGGTGTATTCCAGCACGGACAAGCTCAACACGAAGGGCCTCGACGCCAAGGGGCGCCGGCGGCTCATGGAGGCGCTTTTTGAAAAAATTTCTCCCGCCGACCTGCCGGAAAACCTGCCGGACTATATGCTCCAAAAACTGAAACTACCCGCCCGCTACCAGGCCCTTCGCTGGATTCATTTCCCCAAAAACCAACAGGAACTCGACGCCGCCACCCGGCGGCTGAAATTCGAAGAGCTTTTTTTCCTGCAACTCCGCCTGTTGCAAAGCAAACACCGCCGCAAAGCTGGCACCCGTGGGTATGTCTTTTCCAAAGTCGGAGACCTTTTTCATCAATTTTACAAAGAAAAACTGCCCTTCGAACTCACTGGCGCACAAAAGCGGGTTATCAAGGGAATCAGGACCGACCTCGGCGCCGGGGTTCAAATGAACCGCCTCGTGCAGGGCGATGTGGGCAGCGGTAAAACGGTCGTGGCCCTACTCTGTATGCTCATTGCTCTCGACAACGGTTTCCAAACCTGCCTGATGGCCCCCACGGAAATCCTGGCGCAGCAGCATTTCGCCGGCATCAGCGAACTGGTCGGCGACCTCGGTGTGCGGGTGGAGTTTCTCTCAGGATCGGTGAAAGGCAAAAAACGAAAAGCCATCCTTGAAGCACTCGAAGCCGGCGACATCCACATCCTAATCGGCACGCATGCGCTCATCGAGGATTGGGTTGTTTTTAAAAACCTCGGCCTCGCTATCACGGACGAGCAGCACCGTTTCGGCGTAGCGCAGCGGGCTTCCCTTTGGAAAAAAAGCAAACCCCTGCCGCCACACGTGCTCGTGATGACCGCCACGCCTATCCCCCGCACCCTGGCCATGACGCTCTACGGCGATCTCGACGTGTCGGCCATCGACGAACTGCCGCCGGGCCGCAAGCCGATCACGACGGTACATCGCACGGAAAACCACCGGCTCCGGGTGTTCGGTTTTATGAAGGAAGAAATTGCAAAAGGGCGGCAGATTTACGTCGTGTATCCGCTGATTGAGGAGAGCGAAAAACTGGATTTGAAAAACCTGATGGAGGGCTACGAGGCGCTGAGCCGGGAGTTTCCCCCGCCACAGTATCAAATCAGCATCGTGCATGGCAAGATGAAACCCGCCGACAAGGATTTTGAAATGCAGCGGTTCGTGAAAGGCGAAACACAGATCATGATCGCCACGACGGTGATCGAGGTAGGCGTTAACGTGCCCAACGCCAGCGTGATGGTGATTGAAAACACCGACCGCTTCGGTCTCTCCCAACTTCACCAGCTACGAGGCCGTGTCGGCCGTGGCGCCGAACAGAGCTACTGCATCCTGATGACTGACTTTAAACTGAGCGCCGACGCCCGTGAACGCATCCAGACGATGGTGCGCACCAATGATGGTTTTGAAATCGCTGAAGCAGACCTTCGCCTGCGAGGTCCTGGCAACATCGAAGGTACCCAGCAGAGTGGCCTGCTCAACCTCCACATTGCCGATCTGGGGCGGGATGGTAAAATCCTGCAAACGGCCCGGTCGCTCGCCCAACGCATTCTGGACAAAGACCCGGAACTACAGCACCCGCTAAACGTGCCGATGCGGGAGCACCTGGCAAAGGAGCGGGGACGGACGAGGGATTGGGGGAGGATTAGTTGACTTTTCTCAACTCCTTGATGGAAACACCCCCTGTAAAGCAATGATATAGTGAACTGCCAGGTAAGGTTGCCGGTTTTCGTGCGGCTGTCCACCACCTGAACTCCCGATCGATTGTGCAGACATGGATGTATTCACATCGCCGGATTTCAGGTAATCTCTATCCCGGCCTTTTGTATCAGCCAGGGCAGCACCGGCGGGGTCAGGGTGGTCACCGGTATTGGTGTTGGCATTGAGGGAATGAGAATGGGCGGGAATTTGATTGACGGTAAGCCCAACCTGCTCCGCTCCACCCTTATCTCCTGCTCTGTAGGAATGCAGCCCGGGGCCTGTACCAGGGTGAACAGCGACCCGGCCTCTCAGGTCTGGAAGGGCAAAGGTGGTGCGGCCGTCGCCGCCAAATTGTGTTCCAAGGATGGAAAACAGCGCCTGCCATTGAGCAATGGGCATCAATTGCCCATCGCAAAAAGCCCATCCTCGAGGGGCAAAGTTGCCGGCGAAAAGTTTGATCTCTCCAATGAATGGTTCCATGTTTAGCTGGTTTTAAAAAAGAACAACAACATTCACGCCCTCTTCTGATGAAAAGAGAAAATGCCATACATCCCTTAAATATCAGAAAGAAAGGTATGAGCCGCCCCTGAAATCAGGGTTGACTCATACCTTCGTTATTTAATTTATCCAATGTTAATGATGTAATTCTGCGAGGATAATCCCCACTGTAACCTGCGTGTTGATATCAGCCCGCCGGTTGTCATGCTCTTGCCAGGTCGCAAGGCCAGTGTTACAACGTACGTTGATGATGTTGCCATAACGCATGCCCACTTCAAATCTTCTGCTATTGTAACGGTATGGCAAAGCGCAACGAAGAACATCTCCCTCAGCAATAGTTGCAAGACTATATATAACCAACTGACCGGTAGTCATTGAAAAACCCGCACCAATCTGCGGACCAAATCCAGTCGCAAATCCTTTGTTGAAGGAAGTAAACGGTGGCCGGTAATCCCTGTGAGCAGGTGCGTAAGTACCGAATTCCATGCCAAGACTAGTAATTATACGGAAGGAAGTATTGCCCCAGGCTCCAATTCTTGGCGTAGCCATCATGGCAAAATCACCGAAGAAAAGTAATGGATTGAATCCTCCTTTGTCCCCTTCTTCCCGGGCGCCGGTAGCATCACCTGGAGAAGACCTTTCCCCTCCGTTCCAGCTTGCCTGAACATGCCAGCGGGCCTCAATCGGCACAACCGGATAATTACATTCGATGACATCCTTGTCAAACCTGGGCACTGAGCCAATTCTGATGACCTTTGAATTGGCGGAATATTCTTCGTTCCAGTATTTCAGATCTGCATCCTGAACGCCAAAAGCCAACTCCAGGTCAGGGAAAGCTTTTATGTCAAAAAGCTTTCCGATAAGCCCGGCAAAATTGTGGGGATTGCTGGGGAAAGTAGTATCCATTACCATTCCAAGCGTGTCCTGAAGCATATCTAAATGCCCCTC
The DNA here is from genome assembly GCA_030147525.1 of Bacteroidota bacterium. Lineage (GTDB taxonomy): Bacteria > Bacteroidota > Bacteroidia > Chitinophagales > Saprospiraceae > UBA6168. Next base: position 54,303 of record JASBVF010000034.1, on the reverse strand, counting down.
CGTCAGGTCATCAAAGTCAATGATAACGACATTCCAGTTAGCTGAATCAAAAACAAGGCTGTCCTGATACTGATCAAAAAGCCCCCCGAGAGAATCGAAATTAGCCCCGAATATATCCTGGATATGCTCGAGTTCTCCAATGAGGGTATCCGCATCAGGGTCGAATAACCCCTGCCCGGGAAGCCGGTCTATCAAAGAATCAAGGCCCGCATCCAGCCCAAAAATGTAAGATGAGTCTAATCCTCCTCCCGGCGACGGATTGTTAAGCAGGTCGTAATGTTCGTTGAGCAGATCGTTTCCATCTACCTGGTTTACACTCCAGGTTGAGTCAAGGCCTCCAAGGTTGTCAAAGTACTGATTGTAAACGGTGTTGTCCAGTTGGCTTAGCAGGTTAGAAAAGAGGTCCCACTGTGCATTAGCTTTGTAACTGGCAAACGTTAATACAATGATCGAAGCTGTGATTTTTAAAGTTTTAAACATTTGGAATAAATTAAAGGTTATGAAATGTAGTTTATAGTATGCTCAATAAAAAGTGCTGCCAGCCACTGCAGCCTCTCGCAATGAAGCCGCCGGGAGACAGGCATCTCAGGTGTTTTCTCATCTTTTAAGTTCTCCTCCTACATTTGTCAAGAGAATAACCGCAGACTCTTACCGTACTTTTTGTTGCTTCGTAATCTGTGCTAACCAGTTGGGAAAAGATGTCTTTGTTATCAAAGACCCGGGATAAATTAATTAAGCTGTCTGGAATGAAATAAAAGCAGTGATCGGGAAAATAAGCTGTCTTTTGTCACGCACAACATTAAAAAATTGTGCTATAGACCTGATTTTAACAAATCCAAATTTATAATCAAATACCGCCAATTCAAAGAAATAAAGTACTTTTCTTTAAAATGATACACATTAAATATTTTTATATTTTGCGTAAAATTTATCACTGAATTTCATCTAAAAAATAATTTAAAATAAATTCCAATTCTCTATCGAGGAATAACATATTTGATATGACGCAACAGAAAAAGGCACTTGACTTGAAAAAAAAAGCAGGACCTGTCCCCTGCCTACGCTACCTGTTTTTACAAAAGAGAAAGCCCTACCGCACCAGCGTCACCTCCCCCGTCAGCACCTCCCGCTTCCCGCTGAGCAGGTCTTTGAAAACCAGCTGGTAAACATACGTGCCCTGCGTGGCCCGTTCACCCGTCCAGCGGGCAGCGGGGCCGCTGCCACGGTAGCGCAGGCCGCCCCAGCGATCGAAGACGGACAGCTCCAGCACCTCGAAGTCCGTGCCCATCGGGTAGAACTCGTCGTTGATGCCGTCGCCGTTCGGGCTGAAGACGTTGGGCAGGTAAACGTCCGCCCGGCAGTCCACTTCGAGGTTGAAATTTTCATAAAAATAACAACCGAACGCCGTCATGCCGATGCGGTAATCGCCGGGCGACGGAAGGTAAAAAGTATCCGCCGGCGCCAGGTCGCCGGCCAGGAAAAAGCTGTCCGTGAAAGGACTTTGCGGCACGAGCCGGAAGGGCAAATCCGTGTGGCAGACCGTCGTATCGGGCGGCAGTTGGAGGGGTGTTTGGCTGCCAATCCATTCAGCGACGACCTCCACTTGCAGCGTATCGGCAGCCTGGCAGACGCCGTCGCTCACCTGCACGGTGTAGGTTCCGCTTGCATGCACAGGCAGGCTGGCAGTGCTGCCGCCCGTACTCCACAGGTAGCTGTTGACGGGCCGGTTGGTTTCCACGTGAAGCACCTGCGGTTCGTCCGGGCAGAGGTGCGCCGGTGCGATGGCCGCTTCCAGTGGCGGCAGCACGGTAATTGTTTTTTCAAAACTACTGCTGCACCCCAGCACCCAGACGGTTTGGCGGAGCAGGTACTCGCCGGGCATGGTGAAGCGGTAGCTGAAGTTGAACGAATCCGCCAGCACGGAATCGACACCGGGGCCGGTGAGACGCCACTCACGGGCGTTGGCGAGGCGGTTGTAGGTGTGGGTGGTGGAGGCTGTGTCGTTGAGGCAGAGGGGGGAAGGAAAGTTGAAGTCGGGGAGGGGGGGCGGGGGGTATCCGCAAAAATCAGAAATTGAAAATGAAACTGGTTCTACTTCAAGAAGTACGTCTTCTAAACCCAAAATAGGGAAAGTATCCACGGTAAAACTATCCAATTGGATTGAGGCATTTTCAACACGCAGGCAAGTTGGGAAGGTATCACAACCTTCAATCAAGCCCTCAGTATCTGTCTTTGCAATCACTATTTGCTGGATTGTTTGGCCAGTACTATCGAAGAAATATCTTGAGCCTAACAAGTATGATCCGTCTGTAAGAACTTTAATGGTTGGCGAATGATTAGGATATCCTTTTTGAGATAAAATATTGCCTTCTCCGTCGATCTCTGACAAAATAACTGGATAGGCTCCCTTTGTTGAGTGCATCATCAATAAATCTCCGGATAAATTTTGCCTTATTTCAGCAGTCGTATATCGAAAATGATCTGCGCTGAATTTTTTCGCCCACTTAAAATTGAGATTATGATCAAATTTGACCAGTACAGCAGAACTATCATTGAAGTAATCCAGATTCCAATGATAATCCAGATAGCCTTTATCCAATAAATAAATCCCGTCTTCGGTAACCGTCATTTTATCAAAAAAATGATTTGGTATTGATTTCCAACCCAATTGGTTTCCCAAAGAATCCAACTTCATAATGAACTGACCCTCCAAAAATGCTGGGTTAGCAGAATAATGTCCAGTCAGGTAGAGGTTTCCCTGATGATCTTTTTCAATTTCAGGAAAGGCAGCACGGGCTTTTTCATTTTGAATATATCCGTTTAATACAAACCCTTTTTTCCATATCTGATTTCCAAGAGAATCAAGTTTATAAAGTTCAATTACATTTTTATTAGGATAAGGGTTGCTTTGTAATCCATTTAATTCAGGAATATTGACAACATATATATTGCCTGCTTTATCTGCTATGAACCGGGCGCTTTGCATGTTGCCATTCCTGATTTTTTTACACCAATAGGATCCGTTAATTAAATCTATACTTGTTATTGCTGCTAAAATTGGATCGTTTGTGCCCGTATTTGAAGGTGTGAAAGTTTGAGCGAGAAATGCTCTGGCATCAAAGTAATGGGATTTTGTTGTAAAGCTCCCTCCTCCAACAGGTAACTGTAACTTAAACCCTTGATGATTGCCGGGTTGGCCGTTTATTTTTAACAGGAAATATTCTTTTCCTTCATTCGGCCCGTATGGAGGTTGTTTATCAAAAATAATAACAACGTCGTTGTTTTCATTCGCAGCGACATTGTTTAGACGGTAACCAGAAGTATCTAACCGAATTTGGAAAGAGTATGATTGTCCGGTAACGTTTTCATTGAAAAAAATGATACATAAAAAGATGGGGAACAATTTTTCAATAATGATTATCATGGGTATTTCAATCTTTGATAGTGGCTTTCAAAACTAAAGAAAAAGCTACCAGGAAGCAAACTTGCTCTGGTAGCTCATTCAAGATTTTCATAGGTAGTAAGATTACTTTATCCATGCACTCTCGGAGCACATCCACATTTTCCTCCTAATCCTATCAAGACGCTGGCATCATTACCCAATACATAATTGATCGTAATAGGGTCGCTGTAGTATCCATAGCCTAAACATTCTGATGAGGTTTCAGTATTTTGGCACCTTATCTTGAAAGTGATACTTGCGTTAAAAAGCAATTGAAAATTACATCCCGGTTGATATAGGGATGGCTGCCACCCTACTGTAAAGGATGAATTTGCATCAACACCGCAGTTAAATGGCATAAAAGCGGTTGGAAAATAATTAGGATTGTTGTTTGGATCAAGGACGTCTTCGCAATTTGGATCATAAGACTGACACTGCTCTTCGCTTCCATAGGCTGACATTTGGAAACACGAAGTTCCGGAACACAAATCTCCGCCGGTCAGGTAATAATCCAAAAATGCTGCTCCGTCGTTGCTTGGAGCCGGACTTATCGACATTACCTGGTATTCGCAATTACAAGAATTTACAATAAATCCGTTTTCTGTTGGCGTAATCCCATTAGGTGCATTGCCTATTGCCGGCGTGTAAACTTGTTCGATTTTTCCAAGGTTTTCAATTTGATCTTTTTCACAGGAAGAAAAAGACAATACGAAGAGTAGCGCAAAGCTCAGCTTGAGGAATAATGAGGATTTCATCATGGTAAAAAGTTAAAAGGTTAAAAGATGGGTGAAAATAGTTCGCCCCTCCCTCGTATTTCAAAATTTTACCATGTGAATTTTTTGAAAAATCTTTCCCTTAGCTGAAAAGTGTTTTCCAAAAAATAAGGCTGACCAGGCGCCCGCCCGTCAGCCTTATTTTTTATCAAAACTCGTTGTTTCAAACAAACAACTGCTTCATATCCACCCTTTTCCCGATGATCTCTTCCAGCTTCGCAACGGGCACCCGCTCCTGGGCCATGCTGTCCCGTTCCCGGATGGTGACGGTGTCGTCGTCCAGCGTTTCAAAATCGACGGTGATGCAGTAAGGCGTGCCGATTGCATCCTGGCGGCGGTAGAGCTTACCGATGCTGCCGGTGTCGTCGTACTGGCCGGGGAAGCTGAGTTTCAGCGTGTCGAAAATCGCACGGGCCTTATTCACGAGGGCATCCTCGTTGCGCTTCAGCGGCAGCACAGCGAACTTCACGGGTGCCAGCGCCGGGTGCAGTTTCAGCACGTCACGGGTGTTGCCTTCGTCGTCGCCGACAACTTCCTCGGTGAGGGCGTGGCCCATCAGCGCCAGGAACATCCGGTCGCAGCCGATGGAGGTTTCGATGACGTAGGGCACGTAATTTTCGTTCGTTTCCGGATCGAAATACTGGAGTTTTTTACCGGAAAGCTCCTGGTGAGCGCCGAGGTCGAAATCGGTGCGAGAGTGGATGCCCTCCAACTCACGGAAGCCAAACGGGAACTCGAACTGGATGTCCACCGCCGCATCGGCGTAGTGGGCCAGGTTTTCGTGGTCGTGGAAGCGCAGCTTTTCGGCAGGCGTACCGAGGGCGAGGTGCCACTTCAGGCGCATGCTTTTCCAGTACTCGTACCACTCCTGCTGCGTGCCGGGGCGGATGAAAAACTGCATTTCCATCTGCTCGAACTCCCGCATGCGGAAAATGAACTGCCGGGCCACGATCTCGTTGCGGAAGGCCTTTCCGATCTGTGCGATACCGAAGGGCAGCTTCTGCCGGGTCGTGTTGCGCACGTTTAGGAAGTTAACGAAAATGCCCTGCGCCGTCTCCGGGCGGAGGTAGAGCTTGCCCTCCTCGCCGGCGATGTTGCCCAACTGCGTGTTGAACATCAGGTTGAACATGCGCACGTCGGTCCAGTTGCGGCTGCCACTTTCGGGGCAGGCGATTTCGAGTTCTTCGATCAGATTTTTCAGCGCCTCCATGTCGCCGGCAGTGAGGGCGGCGTTCATGCGGTTGTTGGCGTCAGTAGCTTTTTGCAGGTAGCCGACGACACGGGGGTTGGTTTCCCGGTAGAGTTTTTCATCGAAAGAATCGCCAAAGCGCTTCTTGGCTTTTTCGACTTCCTTGTCGGCCTTCTCCTGCAATTTTTCAACGGCGCCCTCAATGAGCTGGTCGGCCCGGTAGCGTTTTTTACTGTCCTTGTTGTCCACGAGCGGGTCGTTGAACGCATCGACGTGGCCGGAAGCTTTCCAGGTTTTCGGGTGCATGAAAATGGCAGCATCGATGCCCACGATGTTGTCGTGCATCTGCACCATGGCTTTCCACCAGTATTCCTTGATGTTGTTTTTCAGTTCCGAGCCGTAGGGTCCGTAATCGTACACGGCGCTGAGGCCGTCATAAATTTCAGAGGATTGATAAATAAAACCGTATTCCTTGCAGTGCGCAACGAGTTTTTTGAAATGATCTGCTGGTTGAGACATGGTCGTGTATTTGGGTGTTTGGGTGTTTGGGTGTTTGGGTGTTTGTGGACAGCCGCAGCCATCTTCACAAACACACAAACACCCAAACACTCAAACACAATGCTATTCACATACGATTTGCTCGTAAAATGTTTCTTTTTAAAGGGCGCAAAGGTAAGAACGCCGGGGAAAAAATGGAGGTTCCGGGTTACACTTAAACACGGAGGCACAAGACACGGCGGATTTCCAAGAGACATTTACTCTGGTGTCCCGTTGTGTCTCGTGCCTCTGTGTTTTTAAAAAAGTCATTTTTTAACAATTTCTGTGCATCAAGACCTTCGGATTTTTACCACAAAAATTGTCAATGAACGAAAAAATTAAAGGTAAATGAACGGGTTATAAACTGGAGGAAAGTTCGAATAAAAGCGTGTAAAGGGCAGTAAGCATTTCCTTCAAAAGCATTTTCTATAAGGATCGGTTTTATTGTAATTAATAGAATATGTAAGCAACTTTTAATCAAAATATTTCATTCTTGCCGACGTTAATTTTTCAACTTTAATAAGCGGGTTTTCGATCCACTATTTCAACTTATACAATATCAGCTTTTTATACCTTAAGCCATGAAAAAACTCACACTCTCTTTTTTGTTATGCCTCCCCTTTATCATTCTCTTGTCTCAGACTCCATTTTCATGCGACGGCAGCATGTTTGTTGTTGACTACCATGGCCAGGTCTATCGCATCACTTTTGACCGCCAAGCCGACACTGTCGAGCTAAGCCCGCTTTCCAAGCCCACTGGTTTTCTGATTCACTCCATTGCCTACAATAGAAAAGATAATTTCATTTATGGAACTGCCCAGTCGAATGGCATTACTTATATATGCCGTATAGATAGCAGTGGTGAAGCCAGTTTGATTAAACCTATTCCTTATGACACTACAACATGGCAATTCTTGTCTGCGGCTGACGTCACACCAGATGGATCAAAGATTATATTCTTAACAGCCCCTAAAGGGAATATCACTGAGCCAAATCTGGCTATAACTTTTGACTTGGGGTCTGGCAACTATGAAATGGATGAAATTTTGTTGGAAACACTCGGAGGCGCACCCCAAATTTTAACAGGAGATATAGCTTTTCACCCCCTGACAGAACAGCTTTTCAGTTTTGACTACCAAACAATATTCAACAATCAACCCAATCCACATGGTGGGAAAACGGTAATTATTGACCCATCTGCCGGGATTATCGACAACCTATTGTTTTTCCAAAATCCAGTAAGTTATGAACATACATTTTCCCTGATGTTCGATCCCTTTGGCAATTTATTTGGAATCGACGGGGTCCCTCCAATGTATGGCCGGTGGGCTGAAATTAACACGACTACAGGCATTCTTGAAACTATTCTTATGGACAGTTTCAGTAATGTTGTGCCCGCTGCCTACTTTTTATATGATGGCTGCTCCTGTCCCTACACCATATCCATAGAAAAGACGGTAACTCCTGACACTACCTATGCCTGCACGGAAGTACTCTACAAATTCCGTATTTCAAACCTGACGAAAAACCTCCAGGATTCGGTAACCTTTCGAGACAGCCTGCCTCCCGGCTTTCTTTTCACCGAAATAGTAAGAAATCCCTTTGGTGGCCAAATCAATGGGCTAAATACCAATACACTTGAAATATCGGGTATCAATCTACCCTACGGAATTGATAGCCTGATGGTAAAAGTTATGGTGCCCGAAGGAGCAGAAGGTGTATATCTGAATCAAGCTGTTTTGACTGATGCTGATCTGAGCGGAACAAACCAAACCATGAACAGTATCCTTTCAGACAACCCTGCAACCATTGCCAAAAGAGATGCTACCCCATTGACGATTCTGCCGTTGGTGATTGATTTGGATGAAGAGGCCCTTGAGCTTTGCAAAGACTCCAGCCTTATCTTACGACCTTTGAACGATACTACCGGCATCAGTTTTTTATGGAGCAACGGCTCAAATGCTTCCGAAATACGTATTACTCAAAGCGGTGAATATTCGGTTACCGTCACCGGTGGCTGCGAGCGAGATTCGGCTACTTTCCTGGTTATTGACTCCCCGCTCTCTGTGTCTTTGGGGCCTGACACCATTGGCCAGTTCGGTGATTTAATACAGATACTCCCTTCTTATGATTTTTTGTCTCCAATCATCACAAATTTGTGGTCTGTTAGTGGCCCTGGTGGGTTTACCTGTGAAAATTGCGAGGAAGTTGAATTTTTATTGCAGGAAAATACGCTTGTGACACTGTGGGTAAAAAATGAAGCCGGGTGTGTGGCTATCGACGAATTGAAAATCAATGCGATGCGTAAAATATTTGCACCCAATGCCTTCAGCCCCAACAATGATGGCATCAACGACCTGTTTTATCTCCAATCCAAACACAGCCTGCCGGTACGAAGTTTTAAAATTTTCGACCGGTGGGGTGGTTTGATTTTTACTTCGGAAAATGGAGCGACCAATGACCCATACTTCGGCTGGGACGGTAAAGCGAAACGCAAGGATTTACAAGGAGGAATCTATGCATGGTTCGCTGAAATTGAATTTCCGGATGGGGAAAAAATTATTTACAGTGGTGATGTCGTTTTGATTAAATAACCAGCAATAAGTTAAGGCCGCTCATATTCTTTAGTGCTGAAGGAAGCTATTAAATTGATATCTACCTGATTTTCAGATGTAGTTTCCCTTCGTTCTACAATTTCAGCATAAAGAGAACATGAGCGAAGTTTTTTTTTATTCCTTCCTTCCAGCATAAATCTCCTCAATCACCGGGGCATATTTCGCCTGGATGACCCGGCGTTTCAGTTTCATCGTCGGGGTGAGTTCCCCTTCCGAGCCGTCGGGTTTCACGGGTTCCCATACGGCATCGAGCAGGCGGAATTGTTTGATCTGCTCGACGTGGCTGAAAAGCGGATTGTATTTCTCGATCAATTCCTGGTAGAGTTCCTGAATTTTTGGAAGGCGAATTACGTCACCGAGCGAGGTAAATTCAACGCCGTGGTGGGTGCACCAGTCCTGCAACGCCTCCTGAGCAGGCACAATGAGCGCCGAAACGAACTTCTGCTGCTCGCCCACTACCATGATCTGTTCGATCAAAAAATCCTCCCTGAACTTGCTCTCGATGGGTGCCGGGGCGACGTATTTGCCGTTGGAGGTTTTCAGCAATTCCTTTTTCCGGTCGGTGATTTTCAAATATTTTTTGCCGCCGGGGCCGTCCACCAACTTGCCGATGTCGCCGGTGTGAAACCAGCGCTCGCCGTTCACATCTTTAATGACGGCCGCAGTTGCCTCCGGTTTTTTGTAGTAACCCAGCATGACGTTCGGGCCTTTGGCTAAAATTTCGCCCTCCCCTGGCTTGTAATCTCCGTCGGTGGGATCGATTTTAATTTCAACCCCCGTAATGGCCGGGCCGACCGTTCCAAGCACCGCACCGCCGGGTTCAAACCTGGTGATGGTCAGGGCGGGCGATGTTTCTGTCAACCCGTATCCTTCCCTAATCGGGACACCAGCCGCCGAAAATACCCTGGCGATTTTTACAGGACAAGCCGAGGAGCCGGTAAGAATGCCCTTGACGTTGCCGCCGAGCGCTTCCCGCCATTTTGAAAAAATGAGACGGTCGGCAATTTTGCGTTTCAACGCAGCCAAGCCGGTATATTTTTTATCGTATTCAAAATCGTCGGCGAGGTCCATAGCCCAGAAGAACAGGCTGCGCTTCAGCCCGGAAAGTTCACGGCCTTTGTTCACAATTTTTTCGTACACCTTTTCCAGCAGGCGTGGCACGGTGGTGAAAAAATGCGGCCTGATGGCTTTCAGGTCGCCTTCATCGCCTCCAAGATTATCAGTTCCGGTTTGCACAACATTGACACCGTGATGAAGGTAAGCATACGTCACAGCACGCTCGAAGATGTGGCAAAGCGGCAGAAAACTCAGCGCCCGTTCGCCCGCCTTTACCGGCACCATGGGTGCCACCGACAGGATGTTACTGACGACATTGTTGTGGGAAAGCATGACGCCCTTCGGCTCACCCGTAGTGCCGGACGTGTAGATGATAGTGGCAAGATCGCCGGGCTGAATGGCATTTTTGATCTTTTCAACCGGCGAAAAATCGCCTTCCATCCAGATTGTTTCCCAACTGGGTGTACCCGGCATTTCATCAAATGAAAAAACCTCCTTGAGGGAGGACACATTTTGCTGGGTGTCCCGGACTTTTTTCACCAAATCCTCACCACCGCAAAAGCAATATTTCACTTCCGCTTCATTGAAAATGTACTCGTAATCCCGTTGACTGATGGTCGGATAAACCGGTACGCTGATGGCTCCCGCCTGCTGAATGCCGATATCCAACGCCACCCACTCCGGTCGGTTTTGAGTGGAAACGAGTGCAATTTTATCGCCGGGCTCTACGCCCAGTTTGGCGATGAGGCCGAGGCTGACCTTGTTGGCCATTTCGATCATTTCAGCGGTACTGAAATAGACCCAGTTGCCATTTTGGCGGTAGCCGAAAGATTTTTCCTGTGGGAATTTTTGCTGTTGGTAGTAGAGAAAATCAAAAAGTCTCGTTGGTTCCATGTGCCGTTTAGTTTGATTTGAAAGCTCAAAATACTTGATTTTTATTCGATAAAAAAAACCTTGTATTTTAGGGTCAGGTAAACCCTTACCATTTGTTTTAACTAAAACTGAAAGCTCAAAACAAATCAGCACAAATAAACACCCGACCGTGCAAAAGCAGAACCGGCAATCACATCATCAGCTAGTTTAAAACAGCTTCCCCTGCCCCTTGGTGTCCACATCAAGATCAATTGAGTCTCCGGCATGAAGCTTTTGCTGAGGAGCTGTTTTGTCCGTTTTCTGTTCTTCTTCGGCCGTTAAACTTTCCGCCTCTTCCGATGCCGGCTTTTTTACCTCCAACTCCTTGACGCTCAAAATTTTATAATCAATAAGCTTATTGCCCGTGGCCTTCCAGCCTTTCACATCGATGAATTCAGCGAGGTTGACTTCGCCCTCGTGTTTCTGATTTTTTTCCTTATAACTATACTTAATGACCGGCGTCTCTTCCGTAGAAGCGAAGTAGAGTTTTGAGCTTTTGTGATCAGTAATAAACTGGAAGCGTTGGCCAGTTGTATTCGTCTCGACCTGGAAACGTTTCACCACCGTCCATTCCTTGTTACCTTCGAAATAAACGGCGCTGATGACGGTATCCGGCTTGAGTTTGGTGATCGCAGCCAGATCTTTCACTTCGAAGCGACGGGTCATTTCAAAGTCAGTAGTTTCATAAGTGCCGTCGTTGTACACGGCAAGTATCTGGTCGCCGGTATCGAAAGCCCCGAGAAACTTGCCCCGCTCATCATTGTTCAGGCGTCCGCTCACCTCGTCCATCCAGATTTTGATGGCGCCGATAGTGGATTGGCCCGCTTCTTTCAACACGACTTTTTTGACAGGGTATTTCGTCACGATGTTGCCCTGCGAGCCACGCCCCTTGATGTCAAGGTCGGCAAAGCCATAATCAAAAATCTTGATCCTTGCGGGGCAGCTTGGGCTTAGCGTGATCGTCACAAGTTCAGCCTCACCATTCGGGTTGGCGGTGAAATAGAGCAGCTTTGAATTGGGTGTACCCGTGGTCAGGTCATACTCTTTGTCACGGGTGATGGCTGTCACGTTGAAGCGCTTGGCACGGGTAATCCCCGTTTTTCCGTCGAGGTACATCATGTTGTAAGTGGTGCGTTCGTCGCCTTTTTTCCAGACGTCCACATGGATGATATCCTTGCCCACGAAAGTTTTATCGGAGATACGGGAGACGAGGAACTTGCCATCCTTCCGGAACACGATGATGTCGTCTATGTCGGAACAATCACAAACAAACTCCCCTTCTTTTTTCAGACCCATACCGATGAAGCCCTCCTTACGATCTACGTAAAGTTTGGCATTGTTGGCCGCCACCTGGGCGATTTCAATACTTTCGAAACCACCGGAAATGATGGTGCGCCGCTCCCGGCCCTTGCCGTATTTGTCGAGCAGGTTCTGGAACCAGGCGATGGCATAATCGGTGAGATTGTCGAGATGGTGTTGCGTTTCCTCCAGTTCTTCGATGATTTTTTCGATGAGTTCATCGGCCTTGAAGGAATTGTATTTTGAAATACGCTTGATCCTGATTTCAGTCAAACGGGTGATATCGTCATCGGTCAGTTCCCGGAAAAGTTTGAGGCGTTTGTCAGAAGCTCCGGCATGGTCGGAAGGGGTGGCGACATACTTTCGCATTTCCCGGTAAATCACTTCGATTACCGCTTCCCAGCTTTCGCACTCTTCGATCTGGTGGTAAATCCGGTTTTCAATAAAAATTTTCTCCAGGCTGGAGAAAAGCCATTTTTCCTCCAGCTCATGTTTTTTGATCTCCAGTTCCTGGCGCAGCAGATCCTTTGTGTTCTCGGTTGAAATGCGCAGGATTTCCTCCACCGTCGTAAAAATAGGCTTGTTGTCTACGATGATGCAGGCGTTGGGTGAAATGGAGGACTCGCAATCGGTGAAAGCGTAGAGCGCATCTACTGCCACGTCGGGCGACACGCCGGGAGCGAGTTCGATGGAGATCTCGACCTCAGCGGCGGTATTGTCATCGATTTTTTTGATTTTGATCTTGCCTTTCTCGGCCGCTTTCGTGATGCTGTCGATGAGGGAGGATACTGTTACGCCATACGGTAACTCCTTGACTAACAATACGTTTTTATCTGCTTTTTCAATTTTCGCCCGACATTTGATCTTGCCGCCCCGTTCTCCGCCGTTGTAGTCCGTCACATCTATCATGCCACCGGTCTGAAAGTCAGGGTAAATTTTCACCCGCTTACCCTTCAAAATATCCATCGATGCCTTGCAGAGTTCAATGAAATTATGCGGTAAAATTTTGGTGGAAAGTCCCACGGCAATACCATCAGTACCCTGCGCAAGAATCATCGGGAATTTCATCGGCAGGGAGATGGGCTCCCGCTTGCGGCCGTCGTAGCTCAGCTGCCACTCTGTGGTTTGGGGGTTGAAAGCCACCTCCAACGCAAACTTCGATAATCTCGCCTCAATGTAACGGGGAGCCGCAGCAGAGTCACCGGTGCGATAGTCACCCCAGTTTCCCTGCGTATCGATCATCAGTTCTTTTTGTCCCAGATTTACAAGCGCATCGCCAATAGCTGCGTCACCGTGCGGGTGGTACTGCATGGTGTTCCCGATGATGTTGGCGACCTTATTGTATCGGCCATCCTCCTTTTCGAACATGGCATGGAGGATGCGCCGCTGTACGGGTTTCAGCCCATCTTCAATGGCTGGCACAGCCCGTTCGAGGATGACATAGCTGGCATAGTCGAGAAAATAATTCTCGTACATACCAGAGATAGTGATGATGTGCCCTTCAGCATGGGAGTGACCATTACCGTTAGGCTCGACTGGAGGAATTCCGAGATTATCAGGAGACGTATCTTGTGATTTTGCCATGTTTCAAAATTTCCGTGCAAAAATACAAAAAGGCGAAGATATTTTTTAACAAATTGTTTTACAAAAACAAATAATAAAATCTTTTTTGTTTTAAAAATTAGTATTTTTCATACCACTCGAACATCTCCCTGATAATTTTTTCCTTTTCCGTTGCCACATATTCAAGGTAGGCCTCTGCCGCAGGCGATAGTTTCTTCGAAGAAAGCCACACCAGGTTCCAATGGCTGACGATAGGCAGGCCTTTGTAAGGAATTATCTCCAGGTCGCCGCTTTTCAATTCATTTTTCAGACCAATAATTGGCATGACAGAATACCCAAGCCCTGCAATCAACGCCTGTTTTACCGCTTCATTAGATGTCAGTTCGATTTTTTTGAAAACGGGAAGTTTTTCCTTTGAAATGAATTGCTCCATTGCAGCACGGGTGGCTGATCCATATTCCCGGAACAGCAGCGGATGTCTTTCAAACAACTTCCGGATGGGCGTTTTCGGGTTCCGCTTAATGGAAGTCCCACCAATCAGATAAAGTTTGTTTTTCACAAGTTGTACCTCATTGAGGCTCAAATGTTCCGGCATAGCAGAAACCAGTGCAAAATCGACGTCATTTTGCTCTAAGCTATTGACAACCTGTGTCTTATTTGTCACATCCATGACGAGGTCAATGCCGCTGTGAATTCTTAAAAAGCCCGATAAAAAATAGGGCATCACATATTTCCCTGTCGAGGCGCTGGCTATTTTAATTTTACCTGCCATGTGTCCTTTAAAAGACTTGGTTTTGTAGTCAATCGCCTCTATTTCGTGGAGGATTTTGTTAGCCGATTCCATGATTTCTCTGCCGAAATCCGAGATGTAGAGCTTCCTTCCTACGACCTCCGTTAATGGAATATCGAATTGGTCCTGAAATTTTTTCAATTGAATAGATACGGCCGGCTGCGTCAGGTATAGCTCTTCCGATGCTTTCGTAATACTCTGATGCTCAGCAACTTTTAGAAAAATTTTGAGCTGATGGAGTGTGTAATTCATAACATTCGTTTATGCATTTCATTACAAAGATAAATTTTGATTTATAAAAATGCCCCTCAATTTTGCCCCGTCAAAAAAAAAATCTTTATGCAAAACACATTTCAAGAAACAGTAGAAACACCCAGTGTTCTACACGACAAAAAGAGATACCCAAAAGTATCTTTTATCAAAACGAAAAGCAGAAAGGAGAGCGTCAGGCCTGTAAAAATGTTGGCCGTTGCTGCTGTTCTTCTATCCGTTTCAATTTCACTTTCCTGGATGTCAAACGGACTCTTTCTGAAAGAGCTGGTCGTTTCAGGGGCGATCATTCTGATGGTTATTGCGATCAGAGCGTTCGACCAACCTCACCGGGAAATTAACTCCAGATATCACCAAAACAACCTTAACTGACAGACTGTCATAATCGCCAGCCTGGATGCTTACTTCAAAACACATTGTGCCGGTTTCTGAACCGACGGAAAGGAAAACGGCCTAAACTTCTAAAACTTTTAAGATGCTAACCAAAAAAATTGAATCCTTAATTCCATTAATCGAGGGAAAATTCACCCCGGACGAAGCTGCCGAAATCATTGAAGCACTGGTGGACGAGCGAGTCCGGTTCCACAATATTCAGATGCTGAGGATGTGGGAAGGCAATCATAATTTTAATTCCGCCTACTGGGACAAGAAAATTAAAGAAATAAAGACGGAGAAAAATATGACCAGAGAACTGATTAACGAAGCCAAAAAGGAAGGTTATCACATTGAAGTTACCGGTACGATTGAAGTCAGAATTTCCAAGCCTGTTTCCAGACAACTGAAAATGGAGGTGACTAACAACATGGAGATTTCAAACAACTAAAAATGTGCGGCTCAGTCGCTGATTTTGAACCATCTGACACATTTCGTAAAAAATTCAAGAATATGCAGACAATAACCATAGCAAAGGGCGACGGCATCGGTCCTGAAATCATGGATGCCACGCTCAAAATCATGACCGCTGCCGAGGCACGGGTGAAATTTGAGACCATTGAAATAGGTGAGAAAGTTTATTTGTCCGGTAACACAAGCGGTATCGGCAAGGAGGCCTGGGACAGTATCCGCAAGAACAAGGTTTTCTTAAAAAGCCCTATCACCACCCCGCAGGGAGGCGGCTACAAAAGCCTGAACGTGACCATGCGTAAGGCACTGGGTTTGTATGCCAACATTCGCCCCTGCAAGAGTTTCCACCCCTTCATTGCCACAAAGCACCCGAACATGGATGTGGTCATCATCAGGGAAAATGAGGAAGACCTTTACGCCGGCATCGAGCACCAGCAAACGGACGAGGTGGTGCAGTGTCTGAAGCTGATTTCGAGACCAGGCTGCGAAAAAATTATCCGCTACGCCTTCGAATATGCCCGGCTTTACAAGCGCAAAAAAGTGAGCTGTTTTGTAAAAGACAACATCATGAAACACACGGACGGACTGTTTCACAAAGTTTTCAAAGAAATCGCCGCCGAATACCCGGACATCAAAGCCGATAGCTGGATCATTGATATCGCAGCTGCAAGACTTGCTGATACGCCTGAAATTTTCGAAGTGATCGTCACTCCAAATTTATACGGTGACGTCGTTTCCGACATTGCTGCCCAGATATCCGGCTCGGTTGGCTTGGCCGGCTCCGCCAACATTGGCGACCAATGCGCCATGTTTGAGGCCATTCACGGCTCTGCCCCTGACATCGCCGGAAAAAATATAGCTAACCCGACAGGCCTTCTGAAAGGCGCTATCCTTATGCTGAACCACATCGGGCAGCAGGATGTGGCTGAGCGTATTAAAAACGCCTGGCTGTGTACCATCGAAGAAGGCATTCACACGGCAGATATTTTCAAGGAAGGTGTGAGCAAGCAGTTGGTAGGGACACAAGAATTCGCCGATGCAGTGATCAACCGGCTTGGAAAAAAGCCTGAGGTATTCAAAGCGACCGAATACGAGAAGGGAGTTCAATTAAATATACCGAAGTACCAGCGGAAACACGCCTCTACCAAAGTCCTGAAAGGAGTGGATATCTTCGTTGACTGGAAGGGTGGCGAAGCGAACAAACTCGCCGAACAACTGGAAAAATTGAACAACGATATCCGCCTGACCATGATTACAAACCGGGGCGTAAAAGTATGGCCCGATGGTTTCGAGGAGACCTTTTGCACCGATCACTGGAGGTGCCGCTTCGAAGTCAGCAATGGCGCTCCGGCTGAAAAAAACAGCATTCTCAAAATTATGACTCAGGCTTTGGAAGAAAAGATTGACGTCATTAAAACGGAGAACCTGTACGAGTTCGACGGAGTCAAAGGATATTCGCTCGGGCAGGGACAGTAATTCGTTTGTCTAGCCCTTCCGGACAAAGGACTTTTGACCTGAATGCCATAAAATTCATGAAAACTCTCGTGTTGTTCTAAGTACCCGGACGGGTCGCAACACGGGAGTTTTTTTTGTTTTTGCCGCAATTTAGTACTGAACTTCTGTTCAAATTCCTTCACTTGCTGCTCAACGACCGGACGGATTGGTGTCAAAATTTCATCAAAAAAAACCCTTCTTTTCAAAAATTGTCAATTTTATGACCACCCTCATTCCCTGTCACCAAAAAATTCTCTTTACCTTCCCCTTGCTTTTTAGCAGCAGATGCCCGCCGCCCCACGTTCTCTTTAAGTAAACTACAAACAGTGCGGGGCGACGGTTTTACTCAAACCACAAGAATCAGCAACTGCATGGACATCGCATTATCCTTAGATTACAAAGAAGAAGACCTCATCACTGCTTGCATCCGAAAGGAACGCTGGGCGCAGAAGGTACTCTACGAAGAGCATTACCCTAAAATGATGGGGGTATGCCTTCGGTACGCCGGCAGCCAGGACGAAGCTTTGGATATCCTCCATGAGGGTTTCATCAAAGTATTTAAAAACCTGCACCGCTACGAACCAGGGACATCGCTTAACTCCTGGATTCGTCGGATTATGGTGAACACGGCCATCGACTACTACCGAAAGATGGTGCGCCGCCGGACAGAGGACATCGAAACAGCCTACGACCTGAGCACTACTGACGCTGATGCGCTGAGTCAGATCACTGAAAAAGAAATCCTGCAAGTAATTCAGGAATTATCACCCGCTTACAGAGCGGTATTTAATTTGTACATAGTTGAGGGATATTCCCACAAAGAGATTGCGGACTTACTGAAGATTACCGAGAGCACATCCCGCTCTAACTTAGTCAAAGCCAGATTAAAATTACAGGAAGCCCTGCTCCGCAAGAACTCCCTCGGAGCAGAAAAAGCGAATGTGACGAATTATGAAAGGTAAGCACCTCGACGAACAAATCAGGAAAGCATTGGAGGGCCTGGAAGTCAATTTTGACCCGGGTAGCTGGAATGCTTTTGAGGAACGCCTTGACAAGGTGTCCTCCAACGAAGCCGATCCGTTTGATCAACTGTTGACGGAACGCCTGTCTGGTCTTGAAGTACCGCTGCAAGCTGGTGACTGGGATGCCATGGAACAACGCATCGAAGCTGAAGAAACAGCGGAACTCATCGAGCAGGAAGCTTACATTGATAACCTGGCCTACGAAAAGCTGCACCGGATGGAGGTGCCATTTCAACACTCCCATTGGCATTTGATGGCTAAAAGACTGGAGGAAGAATTTTCTCTTCGCCACAAGCTTTATCGCTACAAAGTAGCAGAGGTGGCACTGGTAGCATTGTTCCTGTTAACAATTATCCGGTTTGCGCCGCTTGCCGAAGGAGTTTTACAACGCCAGCAGCATGATATCCGGCATGAACAACCGAAAATCCTCTCCCCTATCCCATCCGGCACAAAGCAAGTTTCCCCGAATGTGCACGACTCACAAACGCTTCAGGTTTTACCAATCGCTGAAGCTTCAACAAAATCCAATAAAAATGAACCACTGTCCGAAAAATACCGGCAGTGGAGAAAAAATAACGCAGCCCAACTTGCTGGTTGGCCTGAAAGTATAGCATTCAGCAACGGCTCTTCTACGGGCTTACCTCCTGCATTATCGTTCCTCAGCAATGCCGAAGTAAATTCAATAGCGAAGTCGCTTACGCTATCAGAGATATTGGCCGAACAGACCTTTTTGACAAAAACGCAACGGAATTCCAGTGTTCGCCCCGGCGAGAATGGAACGGACTTCCTTGCCTCGATACAGCCCGGGCCGGTGCAGTCGAAATTCGCCTGGGAAATTCCACAGCTTCCGCAGCAGTTTTTTGAAAAAGATAACGAGCTGCGCTTTAGCCTCTTCACTGCTACTGATTTAAGTTACGTTTTTACGCCGCCGAGCAAACTCAGCGTGTTCGACACGCTGGTACCAACCAACTCCGACACCACGCTGGCCAGTGGTTACGGTGGCGGTATACTTATCAGCTGGAAAAAAGACCGGTGGGAATTCCAGACCGGAGGCGTTTACTCATTCAAGCGCTACATTCCAAACACCCCGGTATTTTTGTTTGAAACCGTGAATTATTACGTCCGGGAAGAATTTCACGGAGTTCAGCTTGATCTGCTGCAGGTTCCATTAAACATTCAGTATCACTTCAAAAATACAGGCAAGTGGAGGTTTTACGGAAACGGTGGAATTTCCGGCCATTTCATCACATCTTCCGTGTATGAAATTACTCACGAAAGAACTCCGGCTTTCAAGCTTGCAGCCATGCCGTCACCTGAAGGGGATGTGCTGGAAGACAACTCTACCATCCGCAATGAAAAAGAATTTCCGAAAGGACTTTTCGATGGTGGGAATTTGCGAAGCAACCTCTATCTCACAGCCAATATTGGCTTTGGTGTAGAAAGATTTGTTGCACCGAGATGGAGCCTTTTTGTCCAGCCTAACTACCAGCATTACCTGATGTCTGAAGGAATCGGAACCAACAAAGATAAATTCTACACCCTGTCCTTCAACCTCGGCACAAAAGTCAGTCTAAAATGATGGTTGGATGGCTGAATTGTTTGATTGTTGCGTAAAGCATTAACAATCAAACAATTCAGCCATCAAACAACTCTCCTTACCTCGGCACTTCCAGTTTCTTTAAAATATCCTCAATCACATCTTTGGCATCGTAGCCCTCCATTTCCCGTTCAGGGGTGAGGATGATGCGGTGATTTAAAACCGGATAGGCAACAAAACGAATATCGTCGGGCGTCACGAAATCCCGGCCACTCATTGCTGCAATGGCTTTTGCAGATTTCAGTATCGCCAATGATGCCCTCGGCGAAGCTCCAAGGAACAAGTCCGGGTGTTCACGGGTGAGATGCACCAGCGATGCAATGTAGTCCAGCAACTCCTCCCGGATTTCAACCTGCTCCACCAGTTTACGGCATTCGGCAATCCCAGCGGCACTGAATACCTGCTGAACATTCGACTTTAACGCCAGGCTGAAGTCATTTCGAAAACGGCGAAGAATAGATTTTTCCTCCTCCAGTTCCGGATATTTCACATTGATTTTAAAAATAAAACGATCGAGCTGGGCCTCCGGCAATTTGTAGGTCCCCTCCTGCTCGATGGGATTTTGCGTAGCAACCACAAAAAACGGCTGTTTCATGGCGTGAGTCTCGCCGTCCACCGTCACCTGATATTCTTCCATCACTTCGAAAAGTGCCGCCTGCGTTTTGGCCGGCGCCCGGTTAATTTCATCAATCAAAATGATATTGGAAAAAATCGGTCCGGCGTTGAAGGAAAAGTCCGAACTCTTCAGGTTGAACACAGTCGTCCCAACCACATCGCTCGGCATCAGGTCGGGCGTAAACTGGATGCGTGAAAAATCCACGTGCATCGTCTGCGCCAGAAGCTTGGCAGTCAGCGTTTTAGCAATTCCGGGAACTCCTTCGATGAGTACGTGACCATTGCAAAAAAGCGCAGCCAGCAGCAAGTCCATCATTTCTTCCTGCCCGATGATGACTTTTCGAAGTTCATTTTTAACCGCTGCAACGGCATTGGAGACCGGCGAAAGGTCAAGCCGGTTACGAGACCAGGCCGGCGGTTGCTCAACAGAAGGAACAAACTCATCAGCAGGCTCGTCCACTTCACTGGGCATTCCCTCAGGTGAAACAGGTTCAAGATTAGCCCCGTTTTCCGGTGAAACGTCTTCGGGCTCGTTGGTTGGGTCGAGATGTTCGTTTGACATGGTTGTTTTGTGATTTGTTGCTCATGATTGAGCCAATTTTCAGCAGGCTCCACGGGCAGTATTTTCAATCAGGCAATTTGTTTTACAATAAAAAAACCATCACTACCCTGCGGTTGGTAGAGCGGCATCAGGATCAGCCCGTCGTCGGGTGAGCAAATAACGCCGTTGCGATCTTTGGCCAGCACCTCTCCCTGGATGACCGGTTGAAAGTTCCGGTAGCCGGGTCTCATTTCAAACCCATCCTCCGCTTTGATGGGGTGAACTTTAATCAGGTCGGCGATTTTGGGTAAGTCCTTCGAATATTCGATCAAAATTTCATCATGCCGGTTTTCCACATCCTCGGACCTCACGTTACCAATGGAGCGCATGCAATTGATGATAGCCGAAATTGAACGATTAACGGAAAGCGGCTCCTCATGCTGTCCTGCCTCAAAAGCAGCAGCAGCTATGGGCCGATTGAATATCTCTTTATTGAAATAATGTAAAGTGGTACCATGTATTCCCCGAAGCATACCCGTAATGACCGGGGCATGTAGCCCTGTCGCTATTCGGATACTTTCAGGATCGTCAGTAGCGATGGCAAAAATACCACCTGCAGCAGAGGTCGTGTGAAGATCGAGCATAACAACCCGCTCGGATTGGCTTGCCTCAATTTCAGCCTCAACAGCTGCCAGCAACTCTAGCAATTCCAAGTCTTCCGAATCGAGATCTTCTGTCGGTGCGGCACGAATTCGTTGAACGTTTTCGGCTGTCCATTGCCTGTTTAAATCCTTGACAATGAAACGTTTGCCCTCCCTAAAAGCCCTTAAATTTCCGATAAACCCTGCTATTCGCCCCTTGAAAATGAAGTCAGGATTTACCTCAGGCTCACGATCAAGCAGATGAAAAACGGTTTCCAAAGCCCTCACTCCGGCAGGCTCATTGCCATGCATCCCGGCAATACAGATAAAAAGCGGACCATTTTTGTTGCCAATATGCCGCCCTATCAACCGTTTTGGTGCTAATTTTTTTTGCATGTCAATTTTTACGGAGTGTCCCTTTTCAGCACTTTGATCATCAATTTATTTAAGCAAAAATCATGCACTGAATTTCGCTATCAGTTCACCTAAGCCGCTAAAATAAGCAAAAGCAAATTTGAGTGTATTTTCAACGAAAGCAATTCAGCGCCGGCGTAGCTTTTAACCTTCCTCTGAGGCTCAGTTTCAGAATGCCCCGTCATCCTCACGCTTTGTTGCTCCTGTATTTTCCTGCCCGGCAAAATGAAGCAACCTGAACTGGCCATCCACCACGGCACTCAGCGGCATGAAAGTCTCGCCTTCCCAGGTGCCAAAAATACTGAGCAGCCTGCCACTGCTGATGGCGACCAGCTTCCAGCCTTCGTTTTCACTGATCAGCAGCGGCAATTGTTTCCGCTGCCGGTCCACCAGCACAAATTTATTTTTTTGAAAAACAGGCACTACATTTTCCAGAAATGCCGGGAATTGCGAAAGCCACGGATTTGCCGCCAGCGCTTCCGCATACTTTTGGGCAAAACTTTCCAACGTAGAAAATCCACTGGCCACATCGAACGGCCGGCCGGAAAACTCAAAACTTTTCAGCAGCACCCGCTGCGGATAAGCGGAGGGGTAAAACACGACCTCCCCGTTCAGCACCGTACCCATGCGCCAGGCAGTTTCATAGCCTTGCCCTCCCCACGAAAATTCGAGAAGGAGGGCTGTCCGCCTGCTTTTTTCACCCAAAAACCAGGTGCGGCGAGCCAGCAGGTTTCCTTCTTCGGCTGTTTCCGTCTGCCCGGCCACGAGCCAGGTATCGTTGAGGCCTGACTGTGCCAGTATGTCTTCCTTTTTAAAATTCACACCTGCGAGTCCAAGCAGGTCATCCTGTAAGGAATCCGGCAAGTACTCCATTCGCTGGAAAGCTTTGACCATCAGGTAAATATCACCAAGTTCCGATAAAATTTTTTCGTGCCAGTCGGCCTGGCTCATCAGGTGGGGAAGCTGCCGGATACGTCGGGCGAGCGTGCCAAGTTTGGCATCTACCATGCGAGCGGCAAGGTCGTGCCAGTAACCGGCAGCCTGGCCTTCGAGCGAAGCAAGCCCTTGCCTGAAAAGGTCCGTTAGCCATGATTCGAGTTCGGCAAGCCCGGCGGCCATTTGAAACATGCGCTTTTCCCGGTTCTGTTTCCGTTTTTCAGCAAGGGCCATCTCAGCTTCCGTGGACCGGGCAGGCGCTTTTTCTTCTGTTTTTGCGGCACGTTTGTCCCGGCCGGCCAACCAGGAAACTACCCATTCCGGCGGTTCATCCACTACCCGGAATGCATCGTTGTTTTTTGAAAAAAGCAACAGCAGGCCAATGCCATGTTTGCAAGGCTGTCGCCGAACGGGGCAGGAGCAACTAAAGCCGGGCCCCTGAAAATCGACCTGCGTCCGGTAGGGATCAGCAGGGTTGCCCAACGTTCCCCAAATGGAGCGGCCGGTGCCTTCGAGCGTATGCCAGCGCTGAGCATGGGCAACCGACTTGGCCCGCTGTGCGGTGCCGGGGTCGGGAGCAAGGGAAAGGATTTTATCGTAGGTCAGTTCCAAGGATATCGGAGTTAATGACGACGAAATCAGCAGCAGCTTTTTCCGCCTTGTTGAACGGGCGGGCATTTCACCGAACCGAAGCTGCAAAATACGCAACAATCCCCTGGTTTCGGCTTTAAAATGCGG
This sequence comes from Bacteroidota bacterium, assembly GCA_030147525.1. Classification (GTDB taxonomy): domain Bacteria; phylum Bacteroidota; class Bacteroidia; order Chitinophagales; family Saprospiraceae; genus UBA6168. The sequence continues at coordinate 31,016 of JASBVF010000034.1, read as the reverse complement.
TGGCAATTTTCACATTCATAAAAAAATTGACAGGCATTGACAGGCATATTTTCCTCCTTTGAGTGACCGCAGTGCGGACAGGAAATCATAGACTTCAGCATGATATTTTTCATAAAAAAAACCGGCAGGTCAGTCCTGCCGGTCAGGTATTTTACTTGAATGAGTTACTCAAAATTAGCGGCCTCAGGGTCGCCGACCTTTTGTTGGTAGATTTGAGCCAACTCGTCTTCAAAAAAGAACTTTTCACTAAAAGCTGGTTTCAACCCTGTAAACCAACTCACCTCGGGGTCGTACTCAGCGAAGAATGGCCGGGCTACCCAGTCGGGATTTCGTCCCTGAATGAACCGGAGGGTGAAAACTTTTTTTCCAGCCACTTCCGATACGCCCAAAATCTGAACTTTACCAGGCGTGCAGGACATACTCGGGCCCCGTACGGTACGGCAGACTCCGCTCACTTTCTGGTAGGCTTGCCGGTAAATTTTCCAGGCACGTTCCAACGGAATATCAAAATATTCCTTGGCACCGGTGTCTCGTTCCACGAACATGTAGTACGGGATGCAGTTCAGATTGACCTGCTTGCGCCACATTTCAGCCCAGACGTCAGCATTGTCATTAATATGCCGGAGTACGGGCGATTGGGTGCGAATTTGAACACCTACACTGCGCAACCGGCGAATAGCCTCCTGCACCGCTTCCGTTTCCAGCTCAACGGGGTGGCTGAAGTGCGCCATGAAAGCGAGGTTGATGCCACTGTCGACAATTTCCTTGAACAAACGCAGAAAATCATCGGCGTCCGGATCGGTTGTGAACTTGTAGGGCCAGTAAGAAAGCGACTTGGTGCCAATCCTGATGGTCTGAATGTTGGTTTGGTTATCTTCAGCGAGGAACGGTTCGATGTACTGCCGGAATACTTTGTACTTCATGATCATCGGGTCACCTCCGGTAAACAAGAGGTCAGTGGCCTCATGGTGCCGTTCGAGGTATCGCTGGAGGAGTTCGGTTTCCCGCATGGCAAACTTCAACTCGTCCATTCCGGTGAACTGCGGCCAGCGGAAGCAGAAGGTGCAGTAGCTGTGACAGGTTTGCCCGGAACTTGGAAAAAAAAGTACGGTTTCCCGGTACTTGTGCTGGACGCCGGTCAATTTTACGCCGTCGATTTCCGGGACGTTCAATTCGAGTTGGCCGGCAGGATGGGGATTGAGCGTAAGCCTGATTTTATTGGCCACCTGCTTGATTTCCATCTTGTTGGAGGTTTTTCGGAGCGTATTGGCCATTAGCTCATAGTGTTCCGGCTTAAGCATATCCCTGTGAGGAAATGTAAGCCGGTAAATCGGGTCGTCTTCATAGTTCGTCCAATCGATTAGCTCATCCAGTACGTAATTATTCACTTTGAATGGCAATACATTTCCGACGACTTCAATATCAAACAGCTGCTCCTCGCTGAGGAGAGCCATTTGCGGTATGCTCCTAAAATTGTGGAGCGCAAAAGCTCGATACTTGTTTTCTACGGTAGCTTCAATCATAGGCATAGTTTTAATTTAAATTTATTGAAATTTGAAAGGCGCTTAATAAACGGAATTCTGAAGAATTGACCAAAATAGCAGGACATTTCCGTAGTTGCGGGATAGGATAATTTGCAAAACACCTATTTTTTCAACAGACCTGTGGTCGTCTAAGTTTAAATGCAGGAGGATATTTCTGAATAAAAAATAAAGTGCTAAATATTTGGTCTTCAATTACTTGCAAATATCGGAACTTATAAAATGCTATTTGGCTCTTGTGTTTCCCAAAATGAGCACAGCAGGTAATACAAATTGCCTGGGATATGCTCACTTTTCAGACCGCCCGACCCCCAAAACGCCAATGCCAACTTCCGTTTAGGCTACTTCAAGTCATCGTCCCACAGTGAAGGAATGTTGTGAGAAGGAAAGTATTTTCTCAAAAAAAAATGGCAGTTGATGGTATTTGACCAGCAACTGCCAAGTGTGAATTTTCCTGTTTAAAAAAAATCAGGCATCCACTTTCGCATACTTTGCATTGGCCTCGATGAAGGCCCGGCGGGGTGGCACGTCTTCGCCCATGAGCATGGAGAAAATCCTGTCAGATTCGACAGCATCTTCGATCGTCACCTGGCGAAGAATCCGGGAGCTGGGGTCCATGGTGGTTTCCCAAAGTTGCTCGGCGTTCATTTCACCAAGACCTTTGTATCGTTGTGTTTTAACAGAAGAATCGTTCGGGCCGCTTGAATAGCTGGCGATGGCTTCTTTACGCTCCTCTTCGTTCCAGCAGTATCGGAATTGCTTGCCTTTTTTCACCATGTACAGTGGCGGAGCGGCAATGTAAACGTAGCCCTGCTCGATGAGCGGTTTCATGTACCGGAAGAAGAAAGTCAGGATGAGCGTAGTAATGTGGCTTCCATCGATATCGGCATCACACATGATGACAATTTTGTGATAGCGCAGTTTTTCTATGTTCAAAACACGCTCCCCTTCGCTGTTTTCGGTGATACTTACACCGAGCGCTGTGAAGATGTTTTTGATCTCTTCGTTTTCGTAAATTTTATGCTCCAGCGCCTTCTCAACGTTCAGGATCTTACCCCTCAAAGGCAGAATCGCCTGGAAGAAACGATCTCTTCCCTGCTTGGCTGTACCACCTGCGGAGTCACCCTCGACGAGGAAAATCTCGCTTGCGTGTGGATCCTTGGACGAACAATCCGCCAGTTTCCCGGGCAAGCCAGTGCCGGTGAGTGCGTTTTTACGCTGCACCATTTCCCGGGCCTTGCGGGCAGCCTGGCGGGCTGTGGCAGCAAGGATGACCTTTTCGATGATTTTCTTGGCGGCGTTGGCGTTTTCCTCAATGTATGTGGAAAGTGCATCGTCCACTGCACGGGACACGATACCTGTCACCTCTGAGTTACCTAACTCGCTCTTGGTCTGGCCTTTGAACTGAGGCTCAGGCACTTTCACAGAAACGATGGCCGTCAAGCCCTCCCGGAAATCTTCTGCGGAAAGGGAAACTTTTGCTTTGGCAATCATGCCCGACTGATCGCCGAATTTGTTCAGCACTCTACTCAAAGCCCGGCGAAAACCGTTGACGTGCGTACCACCTTCGCTGGTGTTGATGTTATTGACGTAAGAGAACACATGTTCGGAGTAGGAATTATTGTAGAGCATGGCGACTTCCACCTCTACATTATCTTCCTTCCCGACTACGTAAATGGGTGTTTCAATCAGCCTCACACGGCTTGCGTCGAGATATTCGACGTATTCCAGCAGACCGCCTTCCGAATGAAAAGTTTCGTTTTTGAAGCTGCCGTCCTCCTGCTTCTGCCGCTCGTCGGTGAGGGTCAGCTTCAGGCCTTTGTTCAGGAACGAAAGTTCTTTCAGGCGGTTGGCAAGCGTCTCGTACTTGTACTCCAGGGTTTCAAAAATTTCCCCATCCGGTTTGAATGTGATAACAGTACCCCGCTTCTCGGACGTTCCGACTTCTCGAACATCGTAAAGTGGCTTACCTTTCGAGTACTCCTGCTCGTAAATTTTACCATTGCGGTGAACTTCCGCTTTCAGATGCACGGAAAGCGCATTCACACAGGATACCCCAACACCGTGCAAACCACCGGAAACCTTGTAAGTGTCTTTGTCAAACTTACCTCCGGCGTGCAATACTGTCATGACGACTTCCAGGGCCGATTTTTTGAGTTTTTTGTGCATATCCACCGGGATACCACGGCCGTTGTCGGTGACAGTGATGGAGTTATCGGGATGAATGATGGTATCAATTCGGGAGCAATGCCCTGCAAGATGTTCGTCGATCGAGTTGTCCACTACTTCCCACACAAGGTGGTGAAGTCCTTTCACATCCGTCGTTCCAATGTACATCGCCGGGCGTTTGCGCACGGCTTCCAAACCTTCGAGCGCCGTGATATTCCCGGCGTCGTAGTTGCCATTTGATGGCTTCACTTCTTCTTTGATATCTAATGTTTCTTCCATGCCGCAAAGGTACGAAATGCAGAGGGATTTTGGTTGTTAACAACCATCGATTTTAGCCTGGAACTAAGTTGTGAAAGATGTCAGTTTTTGATGATTTTTTTTGAGTATACAGGCCTCCCGTTTTCACGAAATTGCAGGAGATAAAGTCCGTCCGAAAGTGCATCCATATTGAGTTCTCCCTGTTTTACGCCATCGGGAAGCGGATGCTCACGCAGAAGTTCACCAGTAGCTGAAAACAAACAAAGACTTGACTTGCGGGCTGGTTGGGAAAAGTTGATTTGGAGGCGCCTGTTGACGGGGTTAGGTGAAATTGTCATCAGCATGGCTGAACCCTGTATCTCTGTCACGTCTGTCGACAAACATGAAATACTGCAATCCATCCAGGACAATTCGGGCGTTTCGTAGATGGTAATGGTATCGTTTTGCGCACAAATTAAACCAGCACCAAAGAGAAATGGTAATTCGTTCCAATCGTCGAAAAACGTTTGCTTGACCATTCCTGCCGACGTCCCTACCCCTTCAATGAATTTAAGATTTCCGCCTGTCAGGCAAAACGAAGGATAGTGTGAAAGCGTAATCACTTTTCGGCCATTAATGAACTCAATGTTTGATACTGTAGTAGTCACCAGAGGTTCCGGTGTATCAGGTGTGTAAATGAAAGTATCTCCCACTTCCAGACTCATGTCCATCAGTAATATTTCCTCCCAATCGGAAGCCCTTAAAAACCATAATTTACCAGAGACAATATTTTCATGCAGAAATCCCGGATTCGCCATATTACCACAGGTATCACTGATAATTAATGCTTTATAAGTAGAGGTATTGATTAAAGTATCACTCCCAAGCCTGGCTTCATAGCCGCCGCCAATATCGCAGGCAGCGAATGCGTACTTCCATTTTTTGTCATCTGTCAGTACGCTTTCATAACCCGGAATGTAGTCACAATCCTCTTCCGAAAGCTGTAGCAGCGGGAAATTGTCGTCCTCATAACAACGGAAATCATAGCAAGGACCATGTTGAACACCGAGAAAGCACCAGTCAAGCAAATCGATAAAAAGAAACCGATCGAGGGGGCCGAATTTCGCAGTCACTGCTGTGGATACGAAATGATCAGCCTGATCTGTTGATGTTCTTCCATATTGAACGATTATCGGGTCACCATTTAATTCAACCGTTCCGATACTATCCAAAACAAAATAATACCAGTCGTCAACGTAAAATAAGGTATCCCCGGAATCCATTGAGAAATCGAAAAGGACAGTAAAATCGATCATGGATTGCGGGTCATAATGAAAGACTGTATCGCCTTGGTTACATAGATAGTGAACCTCATTGTCCGTTATAATATTTCCATTTACAAGGTTTCTTTTTTCGGTTTTTACTTCTAACTTTTTTGACACTTTCCCCAATATCGACGTATCGGATACTGAAACAATTTCAGTAAAGCCTGAAAAATAAGCGTAAGAGAAATATCCATAATGCCACGTCGCTCCCACCGGTGCAAATTCAATCTGAGCCTGCATTTGAAAAGAAAAAAAGAAGAGGAATGAAACGAGTAGTGTATTTTTCATGATGGTTTGATTTTATTGAAACAGGTTTCGTCAACAATTTACACCACCTTCCCTCCGCTGGCAAGCCAAGTAGCCATCCATGCAAGGGCACTGACAAATTAAAAAAGGATGGCTAAAATTTCACCTCAAAACCAAACCCCGCCCGGTGCGTTGAATCAAAAAACTTTTTTACATGAAATCTGTCATCCCCGTTTTTAAAGGTAAAAACCCCATCCTTCCCGGTGCTGAGTTTATCCGCAACCCCTTCGAGTTTACCATCCAACATGCCGGCGAAATGGGCGATTTTTACCGGGTACCGTTTATTTTCAGAAAATTATTTGTGACCACCAGCCCTGAAGTCATCAGCTACGTACTTCAGAAAAACCAGAAAAACTACGTCAAAAGTATCGCTTACCGCCACCTCAAACTCGCCCTCGGCAACGGCCTTGTCACCAGTGAGGGTGACTTCTGGCGGAGGCAGCGCAGGCTGGCGCAACCTGCATTTTACAAAAAACAGCTCGAAGACCTGTTTGCAAAAATGACGGAGGTGGCCGACCGCTACGTAGAAAATTTAACAAAAAAAACTACCGGCAGCGAGACGCTCGACATCTCTAAAGAAATGATGAGCCTGACGGCTGACATTGTGCTCAAAACACTTTTCAGCTCCGACAACCCCGGCGACATCTCGGAGATGTACCGCATCATGATGGACGCCCAGGATTACATTGTCTTCCGAACCACCCGCCCACACCTGATCCCGCTTGGCTACCTCAGCGGACGGCATTATCGTTTTAAAAAAGATATGATTTGGTTCAATAGCTACATCCACCAGCTCATTGATGAACGAAGGAAACAAAAAGACCCGCCCAACGACCTGCTCACCATGCTCCTTCAAACTACGGATGCGGACACCGGCGAGACCATGAACGATCAGCAGCTACGGGATGAAGCAGTCACGCTCTTCGCTGCCGGTCATGAAACGTCTTCCAACGCATTGGCCTGGACGCTCTACCTGCTCTCGCAAAATCCAGAGGTTTTGAAAAAGCTCAGGCTGGAAGTGGAAGCAGTTATTGGCGAACGAACACCCACGTTCGAAGATTTGCGAAAGTTGACTTACACCATGCAGGTCATTCAGGAAGGCATGCGACTTTATCCGCCTGCATTCGCTTTGGGCCGCCAACCGGTGGAAGATGATGAAATCTCAGGGCAAAAAATTCCTGCTGGTTCTGTCGTTTTCATCAGCATCGGCGCCCTTCACCGGGACCCGAAGTACTGGGAAAGGCCCGCCGAATTTTACCCGGAGCATTTTGACCCTGAGCAGGAAAAACAACGCCCACGGCTGGCCTACATGCCATTCGGGGCCGGCCCGAGAATGTGCATCGGCAATCATTTTGCTTTGATGGAAATGCAGCTGCTGCTGGCTATGCTTGTGCGGCAGTTTGACTTTGAATTAAAAAAAGATCATCCCATCGAGGCTGAGCCGTTAATTACCTTGAAACCGAAATACGGAATTTTAATGCAGGTGAAACCACGGATAAGGGCCGCATTAAGCCAGGCTTAATTCAATACATCCAGTACAAAACGCTCATAATTGCCCAAACCCTTTTTGTAGCCGCAATCCGTACGCCCCTCCAGCAATGAGGCAATGATGTTCACCCTGCTTTCGTAAGAGGGACGGGTTTGTAACCACTTGGCATCCTCAAATTCCGGCATCAATAGAAACGGGCCAATGCCTGTAGGGTCGAGGATGGATGTTTTACAAACGGAATTCACGGTATATTTATCAACCTCTTTGATTGTACTCTCATCAAAATCAAGATGCGGCAAGTCCTCCGCAATGTCGTCAACTGTAATTTCATTCACCCCTTCATTCCCTTCAATTAAATTATTAATTGTCAAAGAGTTATACTCAAAAATAAGCCGGTTTAGCAAATGACCTTCATGCATGAGAGCTGCCTCAAAAGTGAGCAGATAATACAGCTCGTATTCTTTTTCAAAACTTTTCAACATGCCGGTGGTGATGAAAAGATCACCCCCGGGCAGCGTAAAAGCATGCTGCGACTCATCATTTTTAATGATGAAAACCCGCCACTCACGGTTTTGATCCCAACGATTCCCCGGGGCTGATTGCATGTCACGGTGCATAACGTTGGAAGCCTGATTGTAGAGCGTTTGCACGTACCAGTAAACAGTGGTGTCGTAGGGTGCTACCTGCGGTAAAAAATCGTAGTCTCTCAAAAGACCCGGTTGCACCAAAGTGCCCAGTTTCTCCAGTTTTTCTTTGGTAAATTCTTTATTGGTAGGAACTTCAGGAAGTTCACCCTGACAGGCAGAAAAGAGAAAAAGCGAAAGAATAATCATTGTCAACCCTGCCGGGAGGCAGTGCCGGAGTTTGTCATAGTTCATTGTTTTTGTCTTTAAGGTTTACGTGTATCAACTGAATGGCCAAGCCTCAGTACGCAAACCTTAAAGACAGCAAAAATTACACCGAAAAATGTTAATTAGGATGGCATTTTGACGGGGCCCTGTCATAACAGGCTATTTTAAAAGTTTCAACAAATATTCTCCGTAGCCACTTTTAATGTATTTGTTGCCGAGCCGATCAAGTTGTTCATCATCGATAAAGCCCATCTCCCAGGCAACTTCTTCGATGCAGCCTATTTTCAACCCTTGCCGCTCTTCGATCACTTGAATAAACTGGCCTGCCTGCAGCAGTGAATCATGCGTACCGGTATCGAGCCATGCAGTCCCCCTGCTGAGCAAAGCCACTTTGAGTTTATTCATTGCCAAGTAGGTTTTATTGACGTCGGTAATCTCGTACTCGCCTCGGGGGCTGGGTTTCAGGTTTTTCGCTATTTCAACTACCTGGTTATCATAAAAATACAAGCCCGGAACAGCAAAATTCGACTTGGGCTTTTTGGGTTTTTCCTCAATGGAGATCGCATTTAAGTTATCGTCAAACTCAACCACTCCATAGCGTTCGGGGTCGGCTACCTGATAAGCGAAGATGATACCTCCATCAGGATTGAAACTTGATTGGAGCACCTTGGACATTCCTGCTCCGTAAAAAATATTATCACCTAAAACAAGCGCTGCACTGTCATTCCCGATAAACTCCTCGCCAAGCACGAATGCCTGAGCCAGCCCGTTTGGTTCGTGCTGTGGCATGTAGGAGAAATTGCAGCCAATGTCGCTTCCGTCTTTCAACAGTTTTTCAAAATTGGGCAGATCGTAGGGCGTGGAAATGATCATAATATCCCGGATACCCGCCAACATCAGCGTGGATAACGGATAGTAAATCATCGGTTTGTCGTAAACAGGCATCAGCTGTTTACTCACGGCAAGTGTAAGGGGATAAAGCCTGGTGCCAAGGCCACCGGCGAGAATAATTCCTTTCATTTTACAGGTTTTTGAATTGTTATTTTTTCAGTAAAAATATATAGCAATTAGCTCACCACCTTTTTCAACTGTAACAAGCGGCGGATCCGCAACACCAGTTCATCCGGCTTGTATGGCGCAATAATAAAATCATGCGCACCAAGCCGCAACGATTCCAACACCATTGAATCATCATCCAACGAGGCAGCAACTACGATGGGAAGTGAGTGGTTGTATTCTTTTTTTAAAAACTGGATAATATCAAGGCCAGAGTAGCCTGGAAGCTCAAGATCCACCACCACAAGATCGGGGGAACGCTTTTTTACTTTTTCAAGTGAAATCTGAATGTTCTCAGCCACTTCAAGCTTCCAGCCATTTTTACGGAAGCGGTACTCCAGGGTCGTCAGCATGAGTTCTTCAGCTGTGCAAAGCAGAATGGTCATTGATGTGATGTTTAATAGTGTTTAAGTTTTTTGGCAACTATTTAATTTTCAGTAAATTACAACAGGTCGACCTCAATAGGCAGCCAACCTTTTCACCTGCTGACGAAAGCGCTCGGCCGGCATGAAGTTTTGCTCCAGCGGAATAGCGAAAGGCACTGGCGTGTCGAGTGCCGCAGCCCGAAGCACGGGAGCGTCCAGGTGCTCGAACAAATGTTCTGAAATCCACGCAGCTATCTCACCTCCGATACCACCTGTCATTGTATCCTCATGGAGCAGAATCGCCCGGTTTGTTTTTTTCACCGTTTCGCTGATAGCATCGTAGTCAAGAGGGAGTAGCGTGCGAAGGTCGAGAATTTCAGCATCGATGCCTTCCTCTTCGCAAACCTTCAGTGCCCAGTGAACGCCCATCCCGTAAGTTATGACACTGAGTGCCTGACCAGAGCGAACGACTTTGGCCTTGCCAATTTCAATGGTGTAATATTCATCAGGAATTACCTCCGTCAGGCTCCGGTACAGTGCTTTGTGTTCAAAAAATAGCACCGGATTAGGGTCGTCGAATGCGGCAAGCAATAGCCCTTTTGCATCGTATGGATTCGAAGGAAATACTACTTTCAATCCGGGCGTGTGCACGAACCAAGCCTCGTTGCTTTGTGAGTGAAAAGGCCCTGCCCCTACCCCCCCGCCAGTAGGCATCCGCACGACCACATCGGCATTGGCGCCCCATCGATAGTGGATTTTTGCAAGGTTATTGACCACTTGGTTGAAACCGGAAGTAACAAAATCAGCGAACTGCATCTCCACCATGGCCTTGAAGCCCTTAAGACTTAGGCCAAGACCGGCACCGATAATAGCACTTTCACAAATTGGGGTATTTCGCACCCGGTCTTTGCCAAATTCTTCAACAAACCCTTGGGTAATCTTAAAAACACCGCCGTAGTCTGCAATATCCTGTCCCATCAGGACGAGCTTGTCATATTTTTTCATTGCCTGGCGCAGACCGTCGGAGATGGCATCGATAAACCTTTTTTCAGTAGTTTGTCCATCCTTCTCAGGATGCTTGACAGGGTTCACGACAGGAGCGTAAACATCGGCCAACTCTTCCGCAGTGTCAGCTTCTACTTCAGGTTCTGCAACCGTAGCCTGCCAGGCAGCATCAATTTCCGCTTTGATTTCCTTACGAATAGCCGCAATTTTTTTCTCGGTTAAAACACCTTCCTCCAACAGGTACTGCTCGTACTGCTGCACGGGATCCTTGCCGGCCCACTCTTCGAGTAATTCCTTGGGAACATATTTCACGCCGGATGCCTCTTCGTGTCCTCGCATGCGGAATGTCTTGCATTCGACGAGAACCGGGTGTGGTTTTTTCCGCATATCAGCGGCCAGTTTCGAAATGGTGTTATAAACTTCGAGGATATTATTTCCGTCAAGGATGACTGATTTCATGCCATAGCCAATACCACGGTCAGCGATGTTTTCGCAGCGGTATTGTTCTTTCGTTGTGGTGGAAAGCCCGTACCCATTGTTTTCCACCAAAAAAATAACTGGCAAATCCCACACGGAAGCTACGTTTAGCGCCTCGTGAAAATCACCTTCGCTGGTACCGCCTTCACCCGAAAATGCCAGTGCGACACGGCCTTCGTCTGCCAGCTTGCTGGCCAGGGCAGCGCCGCCTGCGAGCGTTAGTTGAGGGCCGAGGTGACTGATCATTCCGACGATGCCGTAGTCAAGCGTTCCAAAGTGGAAGGAACGTTCACGACCTTTGCTGAAGCCGCTTTTTTTACCTTGCCATTGTGAAAAAAGCTTGGCCAGCGGCACTTCCCGCACGGTAAAAACACCAAGATTTCGATGAAGGGTAAAAACCAACTCGTCGGGCAGCAGGGCACTCGTGACACCCACTGCGATTGCCTCCTGGCCGATACCCGAAAACCATTTGGATACCTGCCCCTGCCGTAGTAAAATGAGCATTTTCTCCTCAATCATACGGGGTTTGAGGATGCGTTGGTAGAGCGTCACGAGCATTTTATCGCTCAGTTTTTCACGCTCAAATTTTATCCGGGATGCGGGTGCTGTCAGCATTTTTCAAAAAATAACTCCGGTTGCCGGCCGGCTTGGTTAGGACGGTGCCGGTTGGCAGCCGGCATCGAAAAAGCGGGGCAAAGATATAGGAAATCTTTGCGCCAGTTGAATTTTTCACATAAACAAAACGGGGCATGGGTATTGCGCCATGCCCCGTTTCAGGTTTAATGCCATCTTGGTTATTTCAGATAATTTAATTCGAAGAAGGTTCGGTAATCGTCCAGGTTTTTCGACTTAAGCAGCTCCCGGTAATTGTCCTGTCCGATTGGAAGAACGTAGAAGTCAAATTTTTTCTTATCCAGAAAGTCTTTTTCATTTTTCTGGACAGTCCTGTAATAATCCATCGCCTCGGCTTTGTCTTTGTAGCGTCGAATGGCAATGAGTGGATACCGGGTATCGCCATCGCCGAGGAAGATGTTGTTCATTCGCAGTTTCTGCAGGCTGTGGTATTTGTTGTTGTAATCCGTGATCGCAATTTTAGCATCATTCAGGGAAACGTCATTTTTGAAAACAACAATCACATAGTGCAACTGATCATCGGCAACTTTGTAATCCCCCACCTGCCCCTGGCCTTTGGGCAGGTCACGTTGCTGACCGGGGCCACTGGCTACGTTTTCGCCGAGCAAACGCATGATTTCCCTTGCCCTTGATGCTTCCGGCGCCTCCGGATACTTTGCAATAACTTCTTTCAGCGATTCAATGTATTCGTCTTTTCCTTCCATGTTACCGACACACATGGCGCTCAGCAAGGCAAACCGGGGTTGCAACTTGTTCGTTGCTCCGAATTTTTCACCCACTTTGGAAATACGTTCGTAAGCAAGCTGAAACTGACGGCTTTGAAACAGGCCGTATGTTTCGTTGTAGTAATCCGTCAGGGTGTTTTCCTTGGCCATTACACGAGACAAATATTCGGGATCAATCAGAATCCTGGCATAATTTGTATTTGGATAGCCATTGACAATTTTATCGTAGTACAACTGCGTATTGGCAATGTCGCCCAAGTCTTTATAAGACAGGTAGAGGTAGTAGAGGGCATCCAGTTGGTACTGCGTTTCCGGGTAACGCTCAAGCAAGGTATTCAACGATTCAATCGCTTTTCGGTAGTTTTGAATACGGTCACGGTAAAGACCGCCGAGTGCAAAGTATGCAGCTTCGATCTGCCGGTTGGCAGCGGCAATTTCATCAGGAGTGTCTGGGACATCCTTTAGTATTTCATTGATATCTTCCTCGGTAATGCCTTTTACACTGTTGTCCGCAAAGGTCTCTTCCCCGCCACCGATGGATTGTTGGTTGGAGCGCCGCCAGTTGTCCGACAGCTCTCTGCTTCCCCATTTTCGTTGAAATTCCCGCTCGCCCCGTTTCACTTCCTTCTCGTCGTAGGCCCAGAACTTTGATTTGTTCTTGGCATCCGCAGGCTGAAGACCTTTGGGGACGTTGGGGGAATTTGCACCGGCGGTGGCTTTTTCACGAAGTTTTTTCAAACGCTCTTCCTCCCGCTGTTTGTAAATTTTTTCAGCCAACTCCCTCCGTTCGGAATCTGTCATCCTACTGATGTTCAGCAGGCTGTCCGTGCGGGCGATAATCTGAATATTTTCAGCAATATCTTTAAGGTTAGCTGCCATGGCTGACACCCGTCCGTAACGCTCGTCAGCATTGGTCATCACCAGAAGTGTGCTGTCGAAATAGAGTTTTGCATCCACAAAATTTTGATCTTCAAAATAAAGATCCGCCAGCAGCAGATAGGATTCTGCTTTTTGTGAAATGTTTCGGGAACTGTTCTGCAGGGATAATTCCAAATTTTCAATGGCCTTTTTCCGGTCGCCCTTTTCCAGTGCGATCTCAGCAAGTGCGTAGTAAATTTGATCCTGAAACTCCTTGTTTTTCTCTTCTTTTAGCATCCGTTCCAACTGGCGTACGGACTCTTCTTCAGAATTGACCCCGGCGAGCGCAAGGTTGAGGCGAGCCGTAAACTCCATCTCGTAAGGCGGGCTGTTTTTTAGTACTTGCTCGAACGCTGCGTAGGCAGCCTGCCCCCGTTTTGCCTGCTGGTGAATTTGACCAAGGATAAAACTCATGCGGGCTTTCAGTTGGCGATCGTTTGAGATTGAAATGGCTGTTTCAAGCGGCTCTACTGCCTGGTCGTATTTTTTCTGTTTCAGAAAATAACAAGCCTTGGCCACCGCTGCATCCCGGCGCACATCGTCAAAAGTGCTTGGACTGCGTTCCAGTTGATTAAGCAGGCGCTCCGCATTGGAGAAATTCTGGCGTTCGATGTACGTTCTGGCCAGCCAAAGCACGCCCTCCTGGTAGGCCGGGCGATGTTTCATGAAATAATTTTCCGGATCGGATTCCACGACGTCGTTGCCGAGGTTACCAAGCGTAATGGAGCCGGGAGCCGGACGAACACTGGGGTCTGAGAGTAAGTCGTCCACTTCTTCGTCTGCCTCGACTACTTTATCCTGCTTCTCTTCCTCCTTCGGTTTTTTACGGGGTGGAGATTTTTTCTTGCCTTTGTTTTTTCGGCGTTTTTTAGCTTCCTTGATTTTTTGCTTGCGCTCTTTTTCTCTTGCTTTCCGCTTTAGTTTCGCCAGTTTCTGCCTTTCCTTTTTGGACAACTGAGACTTGTCTACTCCGTCATCTTTACTGAGTTCTCCTTTTTTGAGGGCTTTTTTTCTTTTTTTGTAAGCGTTGGACTTGGCTGCTTTTTTCTCCATTTCCTTCGGGTTAAACTCAGCCATCAGGAATTCAAGGGTCTCTTCGGCTGCTTCGTAGTCCTGCTTCAGGTATTGTGCCTGACCCATCAACAGGTAGCAGTCATCTGTCCAGTGACTTACCCGGTGCAGGTTCACCACCACCGACACCTTTTTGATAGCCTTGTCTATGCGATCAGCCACAGCCTTGGGATTGTCGGCTTCCACATATTTATAAATGGGAAGAATTTTATTGTAATTATCCTGGACCTGGGCATCCAGCTCGAGCGTACTTTCGTACAGCAGCACATCGGCGTTGTAGTAGCCATTGTATCGGGCCGTCATATTGTGATAAGCCTTACCGACGGCGCCGACATCTTCTTTTTTCTTTTGGGTGACGCAGCCGGATGCGATCAAGAATGCGGCAATTAAAATCAGCGAAGTATTAAACTTTTTCAAACCTGCAAGTATTTTGAAATCAGCGAAAAACAATCAACAATGGAAACTGAAACAGGGGGATGGTTTTCAACTCGATTCGACGCCTAAATCCACCGTTTCTGATTAATAATTCATTGTTCTAAAAAGAATTTCGAATTTTACGGGCTATTTCGAAGCGAGTTGCGATAAACGCCCAAACGCACTTTTAACTTTAGAAACGGCAAATTTATTTTATTCAGCACAATTGATAACGTGATGGCAGAAGAAAACAAAAAACAGCGATCCCGCTGGGAACGCTGGAAAGACCCCTACCGGCTGGTCATTTTTAATGATGAAACATTTGAAGAGGTCAATTCCTACAAGTTGACATTGCTCAATGTTTACGTCCTTCTCAGCACATTGATCGTGTTGGTAGCAGGATTCGTAATTCTGGCAATGGCCTTCACTCCTGTCAAGCGGCTGATCCCCGGATTCAGCAACGGAAACAACCATGCCGAGATGGTCAGACTTTACCAGGACCTTGACTCTCTCGAAACGCTCGTTGCTGCGCAGGAGCGTTACAACGAAGGTATCCGCCGTCTCCTCGCAGGTGAAGTTCAGTATGCTCCAACAGATCCACCACCGAAAAAATCGATTGAGGAACACCCTGAAGTCAAACGTTCTGAGGAGGATGATAAACTCCGGAACGAGGTAGAAATGGGTCTCATCAGGGAAGCTACGGGCGGGTCAAAGGCTGTAAACCCAGTGAATATTTCACCCAGAGAAATTCCGCTCGAACAGATGTATTTCACACCACCACTCGGCGGCTCGGTTGTAGCGACTTTTGACCCCGAAAAAAAACACCTCGGCGTGGACGTGGTCGCTCCGAAAAACACGCCGGTCAAAGCAGTAATGGACGGTTGGGTCATTTCATCTGACTGGACGCTGGAAACGGGTAATACCATCGCCATCCAGCACACGAACAACATCGTCACATTTTACAAACACAACTCCGCCCTGCTGAAAAAAGCGGGCAGCTACGTCAGGGCCGGTGAGGCGATCGCCATCATCGGAAATACCGGCGAGCTGACCGACGGGCCGCACCTTCACTTCGAACTCTGGCACAGGGGGAAGCCTGTGGATCCGACGAATTTTGTGAATTTTCGTTAAGCGGCAAACGGTGGACGGTCAACGGTCCCGTCCACCGTTTGCCGCAATCCGTTTACCGCCTCACTAACCTCGCCACCTGTGCCACCCGCACCGGAAAAGTCTTCACCGGCGGAATCTCCACGCCTTCCATTTCCTGCCCGCCCGTCGTACTCACCGGTTCGATGCTGCCCGACACCAACTCCCATACCAATTCTTCGCCTTCCAGCCAGGTGCTGGTCACAATCAGGCTGCCGCTCACCTCGAACCACTGGTAAAATTTCCCGCCGAGCAGGTAGGCTTCCATCTGGATGGAATTTTTTTCGTCGATGGCGTAGAGGCCCTTCGCTGCGTCGAGGGTGACCAGTTCGTAGGGGCGGGTTCCTGCCTCCCGGTCCTCGCCGTAGATGATGGTCCAGGTGAAATTTTCCGAAGAGTCGATGGGTAAAATGTGCAACTCCATCTGGAGTTCCTGCACCTTACCGGCAGCGGTGACGATCTCGAGAGTGCCGGTCCATTCGCCCTGCCAGGCGGCGGGGAAGTTGTTTTGACCAAAAATCAGGTTGACGGAGAAGAATAGAATCGTTGCAAGGATAGATTTCATGAAATGATATTTTTGCGTGAGCTAAAATTTTGAAACCAGATTTTTTATGAAAATAAAATTCCTCATCGCCCTGGCCTGTCTCGTTGCCAGACCAACATTTTCCCAGGATTATTTCCAGCAGGAAGTCAACTACAAAATCGACGTCACGCTCGACGACAAGGCCCACACCATCTCCGGCGCCATCGAAATCGAGTACGTCAACCACGCCCCGCAATCGCTCGACTCCATCTGGATGCACCTCTGGGGCAATGCATTCAGCAAACCAACGACCGCCTTCGGCGAACAGAAACTGCGCATGGGCAGCACAGAGTTTTACTTTGCCAAAGATAGCGACCGGGGATACTACTCAGGACTGGATTTTTCTATTGACGGAGAAAAAGCAACCTGGATTTTTGACAAAAAAAACCCCGACATCGCCCTGATCAAATTGGCGAAGCCATTGAAAACCAACGAAAAAATCACCATTCGCACGCCGTTCACGTTGAAAATTCCCGACTCGTTCTCCCGCCTCGGCCACGTCGGTGAATCTTACCAGATGACGCAGTGGTACCCCAAGCCCGCCGTTTTTGATCACAAGGGCTGGCACCCGATGCCCTACCTCGACATGGGGGAGTTTTACTCCGAATTTGGCAGTTACGACGTGACGATCACCCTGCCAGAAAACTATGTCGTGGGCGCCACCGGCACACTGCAAACCGAGAGCGAGCGCCGGTTTTTGACCCAAAAAATAGCGGAAACGGAAGCGCTGGTGAAATCCGGATTTCCTGATGAAACTGCCTTCCCGCCTTCCAGCGCTACGATGAAAACCATCCGGTACAGGGCGGAGAATGTGCATGATTTTGCCTGGTTTGCCGACAAGCGGTTTCATGTGCTGAAAAACGTGGCGACACTGGCTTCCGGCCGGCAGGTAGATGCCTGGGCTATGTTCACCAATGTGGAGGCAGACCTCTGGACGAAGGGCGCCGATTACGTGAAGCGAGCCGTGGAATTTTACTCCGAACACGTGGGCGAATACCCCTGGCCGCATGCGACGGCGGTGCAGAGCGCCCTCAGCGCCGGGGCGGGCATGGAGTACCCGATGATTACGGTGATTGGCAGATCCGGCAATGCCCGTGCCCTCGACGACGTGATCACGCACGAGGTCGGACACAACTGGTTTTACGGGCTGCTGGCCTCCAACGAGCGGGACCACGCCTGGATGGACGAGGGCATGAACAGCTACTACGAATACCGTTACATGACGAAATACTATGGTAACAGGACCAGTGAGATGTTGCCGGATTTCATCATGAAATCCACCGACGCTGACCTCTACGAACTGGCCCTGCTCTTCCAGTGCCGTCGAAGCCTCGATCAGGCGCCTGAAACGACTTCAAATGATTTTTTGGCCGTGAATTACGGCCTCAGTTCCTACGTGAAGCCCGGCTCGGCTTTCGGACACCTGGAGCAGTACCTCGGCACGGAGGTTTTCGATGAAATTATGCAGTCGTATTTTGAAAAATGGAAGTTCAGGCACCCCTATCCTGAGGATTTGCGCAAGCATTTTGAGTCGGAAAGCGGGAAGGATCTGGGGTGGTTCTTCGATGGTTACCTGTTTTCAAAGAAAAAACTGGACTACTCGATGGCCGGGATTGAAGCTGCCAGCCAACCGGACCCGGAGACCGGCGAGCGTGACTTCAGGATTTTGATAAAAAATAAAGGTGAAATCGCTGCACCGTTCCCGGTGGCAGGCTACAAGCACAGCGAATGGGTGAAAACCGAGTGGTTCGAGGGCTTTACAGGCGAGCAGGAAATTGCCTTCCCGGCCTGCGACTGCGATGCGTTCGTGATCGACGGCCACCATGTGACGCTGGATTATTTCAGAAACAACAACAACATCAGAACAAGCGGCCTGATAAAAACCGCAGAACCCTTCAGGCTGCGGCTGCTCGGAGTGCTTGAAAACTCCCGGCAGACCAACCTTAATTTCTTTCCCATCGCCGGCGCTAACAACTACGACGGACTCATGGCCGGTCTGTTGTTGCACAACGGACTCGTTCCGGCCAGAAAGTTTGAATATCAGGTGGCTGCGACGTATGGTTTCGGATCGAAAGACATCGTGGGAATGACGGGTTTCCGATACAACATCTTCCCGGAATCGGAGAAGGTGCGCAAGGTTCAGTTGGGTTTCACAACCAAAACTTTCAACTTCATCGAACTGGACTCCCTGCAAACGGAGACTGGCTTCGAATCCACTTTGTTGCAATACTGGCGCCTCGTGCCCTTCCTGAGAGTGGAGTTGATGCGATCGCCCACCAGCAAGTTTTACCAGATAATTCAGTATCGAAACATCATGCGGGTGCATGAAAATGCAGATTTCAGGCAGGATTCTACCCGGTTTTACACCGGCAACTCACGGCACGGCGCTGTCATCCACGAACTGACATGGGAGCTCGGAAACCGAAGAGTGATCAATCCTTACAACCTGTTGCTGGCATTTGAACAACGCAAGTACGAAGATCCGTTCGGGGGAGAGGACCTGAGCTATGTGCGGGCTTCTCTTGAATACAAATCAGCTTACACTTACGAAAAAGGCAAGCAGGTTGACTTGCGGGTATTTGCAGGCGGTTTCTTGCAGAATTCAGCCAGAAATCGGGGTTTCATCGCCCCCGGAGCTTATAACCTCACGGGGCAGGGCTTCAACGATTACCGTTTTGACGAACTGTACTTCGGAAGGTCGGAAACGAGCGGGTTGCTCTCTCAGCAAATTTACGAGCGGGAAGGCGGCATGAAGATTCCACTTGGCAGCCCCTACTCCGAAGGACGGAGCAATTCATTTCTTTTTGCTATCAACCTGAAAGCCGATTTGCCGCAGGATCTGCCGGGCAAGCTTCCGCTAAGGCCCTACTTCGACCTCGGCTACTACGCCGACCAGCGGCCCATTTCATCGGATTTGAGTTTTTCTGATCAGGTCTGGTGGCAGGGCGGAATCGCAGTGGAGGTGGCGAAAGGCATGCTGGGCGTTTACGTACCCGTGGTCAACTCGAAGAATGTCAAAGACTTGTACAACCAAAGCGGCAGAAGCGGCTTTTTTGAGCGGATAGCGTTCAGTATCAAGCTGACCGGATTGAGTCCCTGGAAGCTGACGGACGAATTGGAACTTTAACGATCGGAAAATCTAAGCTTACTCTTCTTTCAGCGCAGCACTACGCAGGCGCTGGAGGAAGGGAGAAGCAAAGATAAATCCCTGCAGCAGTTCATTTTCACTCGTCAAAACTTCGTCTTTGCTGCCAGTCCAGGCAAGTTGGCCGAGATGCAGATAGGCAATGTTGTCGCCAATTTCCATCACCGAGTTCATGTCATGGGTGTTGATGATGGTGGTCATATTCTGGTCGTAGGTGATATCCTGGATAAGTTCGTCGATGGTGAGCGCTGTGCGGGGATCGAGGCCGGAGTTGGGCTCATCGCAAAAAAGATACTTCGGCTCCATGACGATAGCCCTTGCGATACCAACCCGTTTCTGCATACCGCCACTAATTTCAGAGGGAAATTTATCGTTGGCGCCCGTCAGTCCAACCCTTTCGAGGCACCAGTTGACCCGTTTTTTTCTTTCTCCCAAAGTGTCCTTGGAGAACATATCGAGCGGGAAACGGACATTCTCTTCCACGGTCATCGAATCAAAGAGGGCAGATCCCTGAAAAAGCATCCCAACCTTCATCCTGATTTCCCGGATCTGTTTTTTATTGAGGGTGAAAAAGTCTACATCATCATACCAAACTTTACCTGAGGACGGCTCGATGAGACCGACTAGAATTTTAAGAAAAACAGTTTTACCGGCGCCACTTCGCCCGATGATGAGATTGGTTTTTCCGGGATGAAACTCCATAGAAATTCCTTTCAGCACTTCTGTGCCCTCAAAGGATTTGAATATATTTTCTGCTTTGATCATGCCGGGTTTTTCCCTTTTTTTAAAAAAATGATTCAAAAAGTATCGTCCTGCTTCATCAGGCTCAACCTGTAAGCAAAACTGCCAGCAGGTAATCAGCCAACAGGATGAGAATGTTGCTGAAAACGACGGCATTCGTGCTGGCCTTGCCAAGTTCGATGTTTCCACCGGTCACGAAATAGCCCTGAAAACACGGGACGGTTGTTAGAATAAATGAAAACACAACTGCCTTCACATACATCATCGTCACATTGAAAGGCAGGAAAAACGCCCGAAGTCCACGGTCATATTCATCTGCTGAAAGTGTGCCGACAGGTACCGTTGAAAGATAACCCCCACCGATAGCAATGTAAGCCGAAAGCGTTACCAGCAAAGGAATCACGAAAAGTGCTGCAATAATTTTAGGTAAAATCAGGTAGGCCGCTGTGTTAACACCCATGATTTCCATGGCGTCGATGTGCTCTTTCTGGCGCATACCTCCCAACTCAGCGGCCATGTTGGAGCCAACCTTACCGGCTAACACAAGACAGGTGATGGTTGGTGCGGATTCAATGATGGCAAGGTCACGCACAATGTAGCCAATGTACCAGCGTGGCACAAGCGTCCCGTCGAGCTGATACGAGAACTGAACAGCGGCCACCGCCCCCATAAATACTGAAATCAATGCAACGATGACCAGCGAGCCAATGCCGATGTCTTCCATCTGCCGCATGGTCTCTTTCCAGTACATTGAAAAATTTTCAGGCCGGGAAAAAGCTTGGCGCAGCAGCAAAATGTATCGGCCAACGTGGTATAAAAGGTTGAAATTCATAAAGTTACAATTGGAAAATCCGGTTTAAAACCATTGTTTTCCTGGCGTAGATTCGTCAAAGACGCACAAAGGTAGTTTCTTCCTGAAAAAATCGTTTGTGAAAGTGAAAGGATTTGGAGTTATTGGCACTTTCACATTTTTACTTCCAACAAATGGATGAAGGGTACATAAAGTTTAATGCCCGATGGAAAAAAGCTCTGCCACTGCCTGAAAAAGCGCTGCAAAACCTATGCTACTGGCGGAATGAGATGCATCGGCACAGCCTCATTGGAGTGTACGAGAACGGGGTGGGCTACGGAAACATCAGCTCCCGCCTCAGGCCAGATGGTCAGTTTGTCATCACCGGATCGGCGACCGGGCAACTGCCGGCACTCTCACCTGAGCATTTCACTACCGTCACCGGTTTTGATTTGGATCAAAATGAAGTGGTGTGCAGCGGGCCGATTATTGCCTCGTCGGAGTCGATGAGCCACGCAGTCATTTACCGGGAATGCCCGGAGGTCAATGGGGTTATTCATATTCACCACGCAGGGCTCTGGGAGTTTTTGCTTCACAAAATCCCTACGACAGATGCGGGAGCTCCTTACGGTTCGCCGGAAATGGCCCGGTCGATTATCCGGCTGTTGAGAGAGACGGAATTGCGGGAGCAAAAGATTTTTGTGATGGAGGGCCACCCGGAGGGAATATTCAGTTTTGGTGAAACATTGGAAGCTGCAACCGCAGCTATTTTTTCTTCCCTCAGGCAACTTGCCCTAAACACCTGACTGCCAGCGAGGTAGCGTTTTCAACCAAAAAAAGATTAAAATTTTTTTTCATTTCATGTCCGAAATTGGCCCGAATGGCAATATTTTTGAAACATTAAAAACAGATTTAATGTGGTAAGAAAGGCGAGGGGTTTGAGCGTATTTTAAAGAAGACTTCACTCATTCTCAAATAAATTCCGGAAACCGGCATCCCAAAAACGGTTTTTCCCGGAAACCGAATTTTTTGCAAATTATTTCTAAGCCTTATTAAGTAGAGTATTGTAAACATTTCACCCTGTGCGCTGCAACTGCGTTAATCGTTGCAGCGCAATCCAGGGAATTTCCCCTGTTTGAAAACAAGCAAGACCCACACACTATTATTCTACCCCCCTTCACACTATTGAAGCACCTGTCCGGCATTTTTATGCCGGATTTTTTTTTGCCTGTAAATAAAGTGAAAACTGCCTGTCTGTAATCAGAATCCTGATTCCTCCGCATCCTTGTTCATCGTTGCCCACAGTACATCTTTCAACTCGTCGATGCCCTGCTCGGCAACAGCTGAGATGAAAACGACGGGAATGTCTTGCGGCACTTCCTCCCTGCGCAGCATTTCAACGATTTCCGCATCAATCAGGTCGACCTTGGTGATGGCAAGCACCCGGGGTTTGTCGAGCAATTCGGGGTTATATTGCCTGAGCTCATTGACCAGGATATCGTACTCCTTACGAATGTTTTCGGTGATGCAGGGAATCATGAACAACAGCGTAGCATTGCGCTCGATGTGTCGGAGAAAACGGTGACCGAGGCCACGGCCTTCGTGTGCTCCTTCGATGATTCCCGGAATGTCGGCGATGACGAAAGATTTGTGATCCCGGTAACTGACCATGCCAAGCTGTGGCACGAGCGTGGTGAAAGGATAATCGGCGATTTCAGGTCTGGCTGCTGACAAGGTCGAAACGAGGGTTGACTTGCCGGCATTCGGAAAGCCGACGAGACCAACATCGGCGAGGACCTTGAGCTCCAGGATTTTCCATTCTTCCCGGCCGTCTTCACCGGGCTGGGCGTATTCGGGGGCCTGGTTGGTGGCTGTTTTGAAATGATTGTTGCCGAGGCCGCCACGGCCGCCGGGCGTCAGGATTTTTTCCTCTTCGTGTTGGGTAATTTCAAAGTGAATTTCACCGGTCTCGGCATCCCTGGCAACGGTACCAAGGGGTACGTCGAGGATGACGTCCTTGCCGCTGGCGCCGGTGGAAGTACTGGCACCACCGGGTTTTCCGTCGGAGGCGATGACGTGTTTGCGGTATTTGAGGTGGAGCAGCGTCCAGGTATTGCGGTTGCCCCGCAGGATGATATGGCCGCCACGTCCTCCGTCGCCACCGTCGGGGCCGCCTCTGGGTGTGAAGCGGTCACGGTGAAAATGCGCACTACCTGCGCCTCCATGTCCGGAGCGGCAGCAGATTTTCACGTAGTCGACAAAGTTTTGTTCAGCCATGGATGATTTTTGTGTGTTTGTGTGTTTGGGTGTTTATGTGTTTGCGGCGTCACAAACACCCAAACACACAAACACGCAAACACAATCAAAGTGCATCGATCGCAGCGCAGAGGCGTCCGAAGATCTCTTCGATGCTGCCCATGCCGTCGATCTTTTGTGCTTTGCCGGCTTTGGCGTAGTAGTCAAAGACCGGCGTGGTTTCATTTTTATAAACTTCAATCCGATTGCGGATGATCTTCTCGTCGTTGTCGTCGGCACGGCCGCTGGTCTTGCCACGCAGCAGGATGCGCTGGGTGATTTCCTCGTCGCTGACGTCGAGGGAAAGCAGGCCGGAGACGGCGGTGCCTTTTTCTTCCAGCAGTTCATCGAGGGCTTCGGCCTGGGCTACGGTGCGGGGGAAGCCGTCGAAAATGAAGCCGTTCGCATCGGGGTTGGCGTCCACCTTGTTTTTCAGCATGCCGATGGTGACCGAGTCGGGCACGAGCTCGCCTTTTTCGATGTAGCTTTTGGCGAGCTTGCCGAGGGGCGTGTCGTTGCCCATTTCATAGCGAAACAGGTCGCCGGTGGAAATGTGCACCAGTTCGTATTGCTCGACGAGCTTGGCTGCCTGTGTTCCTTTGCCGGAGCCGGGAGGGCCGAAGAGTATGAGGTTGATCATCTGTAGTTGGTTTGAAAAGCTGAAAAAATGTTGGGTTGAAAAGTTGAAGGGTTGAAAAGGTTAAACACTTCAACCCTTCAACTTTTCACCCCATTTTCAAAAACGAGCGGCGAAATTAGCAAAAATGCCGCTTTACAGGTCAAACTTAATCCCCTGCGCCAGCGGAAGTTGCCGGCTGTAGTTGATCGTATTCGTCTGGCGGCGCATGTAGGCCTTCCAGGAATCGCTGCCGCTTTCACGGCCGCCGCCGGTTTCTTTTTCACCGCCGAAAGCCCCGCCGATCTCGGCGCCGCTGGTGCCGATGTTCACGTTGGCGATGCCGCAATCGGAACCGGCCACGCTGAGGAATTTCTCCGCTTCCCGCATATCGGTGGTCATGATGGCGGAAGAAAGGCCCTGCGGTACATTATTTTGAATAGCGATGGCTTCGTCTAAGTCATTGTATTTCAACAAATAAAGAATGGGCGCAAAGGTCTCGTGCTGCACGATGGCCATGTCCGGCTTCGCTTCGGCGATGCAGGGCTTCACGTAGCAGCCGCTTTCGTAGCCCTTGCCTTCGAGGACGCCGCCTTCTACGACCATGCTGCCGCCTTGTTCTTTTATTTTTGAAATGGTAGTCAAATAAGCGTTCACGGCATCCTGATCGATGAGCGGGCCGACGTGGTTGTGCTCGTCGAGCGGGTCGCCGATGCGGAGTTGGCCGTAGGCTTTCGCCATTTTATTTTTCACTTCTTCATAAATGCTGTCGTGGATGATGAGGCGGCGGGTGCTGGTGCAACGCTGTCCGCAGGTGCCCACAGCGCCGAAGAGCGCCCCGGTGAGCACGATGTCGAGGTCAGAACTGGGGGTGACGATGATGGCGTTGTTTCCACCCAACTCCAGCAGGCTGCGGCCTAGGCGAGCAGCGACGGTCTGACCAACGATCTTGCCCATGCGGGTGCTGCCGGTGGCAGAAACGAGCGGCACACGGCTGTCAGTGGTCATGTATTCGCCGACTTTGTAATCGCCGTTGACGAGGCAAACGACGCCTTCGGGGACGTTGTTGGCTTTTAAAACTTTTTCAAAAATGTTTTGACAGGCTACGCCGCAAAGCGGAGCTTTTTCAGAAGGTTTCCAAACGCAAACGTCGCCGCAAACCATGGCGATCATAGCGTTCCAGGACCAGACGGCCACCGGAAAGTTGAAGGCCGAGATGATGCCTACGATGCCGAGCGGGTGCCACTGCTCGTACATGCGGTGGTGCGGGCGCTCGGAGTGCATGGTGAGGCCGTAAAGCTGACGGCTCAGACCCACGGCGAAGTCGCAGATGTCGATCATCTCCTGTACTTCGCCCCAGCCTTCCTGGAGGCTTTTGCCCATTTCGTAGCTGACGAGGCGGCCGAGCGGGTCTTTGTATTTGCGAAGCTCCTCGCCGTACTGGCGCACGATCTCGCCACGCTTGGGTGCGGGGATTTCACGCCAGATCTTGAACGCTGCTTCCGCTTTGGCGATCACGGCTTCGTATTGCTCCTTGGTGGTCTGGCTGACGCTGCCGATGAACTGGCCATCGACGGGGGAGTAAGATTTAATGAGTTCGCCGGAGGTTTCGGCGTGGAGGCCGGTGCTCGTGCCGGCATTGGTTTCTTTTAAACCGAGCTGTTGCAGGAAATCTTTATTCATTGGTGGATTTTAAAATGGCTTTAAACATGTCAGGGAAACACCGGTTTTTCAGGAAGGCCGCAAAGTTAAGGGAACGGGAGAGTAGGATGGGTTTAAAAAGAGGAAAAAAGTTAGCCCGCTATCACCGCATGCACACCTTTCCACCATTTTTAAACTTCATTTGAACATCAACCCAGCCCGCCCGTTTTAACCACAGATTAACCCGAATGAATCACCCTGAAAACCAAACCTCAACCGACCATAAAGATCCGCCATTCAACTTCCCTTTATTTTAACGAAAAACAGGTTGATGCCTGCACCTTTCAATGAGGTGCATGGATCTTTACTATTTGTCAAAACCATTTTTTCTAACCAAAAATATTAAAATCATGAGTGCATTCACCGATAAACTAAAAGGCAACTGGAACGTCATCAAAGGTAAACTGAAACAGGAATACGGCGAGCTGACCGACAAGGACCTCGTCTATGCCGAAGGCCAGGAGGAAGAACTGCTGGGCCGTATTCAGAAGAAAACCGGTAAAGCCAAATCAGAACTCAAAGAATTTATTGACAACGCTGTGGAAGCTTAACAGCGATAAAAGTTATAGTCCGGCTCCACATTCTGCGCAGGCACAATGTGGAGCTTTTTTGTTTTTTTGGCTACGTATTCCGCTTCCTTCTGTCAGGAGCGGATGTAATATTTCAAATGAAAAACTTAGGATCAACAGATCAGCCAGGTATCACTTTCCAAAAGGCTCCCAAATCTCCTTGCCCGGCTTTTTCCCGCTGATCATTTCAAGCAACAAAAGCAGGAAGCCGTTCTCGGTTTGGCCGCTTTCGTTGACCATTTTTTTAAAAGCCATGTTCGATACCGGAAAAAGCGAGGTGAGGTCGATCTTCCATGCGCCATCTTCCTTGTAGAAATGAAAATAAAACGGCGCTTTTTGCCCGTTGGTATTCAGTTGTCCTTTGGCAAAGCTGCCATCGACGGTAATATCGCCGATGCCATTGTTGGCTACGCTGTTTTTACCCACCATCCCTTCACGGATGGCATACACCAGCACTCCTTTGCCGTCAAATGAATCGATCTGCTCCTTTGTCGAGCGGTGGCGGATCGAGAGTACCATCATTTTATCGAGCAGGGAGAGGGATTCCAGGGTAAGTGAGTCGGCCTGTTTTACCTGCTCCAGGATGTCCGAATAGTATTTCACTGTGCGGCTGTCGATGTAGTTGACAGCCTCCTCTCCCCTGTCGTTGAGGATGGCCGATTTGTAATTCTCAAATGCAGCCCTGACCGCCTCCGTCTCATGGTCCTGTGCCCTGACGGATACGGCGAACATAAAGATGAACGCCAGGATGTTGATTGTTTTAGGCATGTGATGGTGTTAAAAATGATTTTCATAGTGGTGCTAACTCCGGCCATTGCTTCGCAAGATATAACCTTATCACTAATTCTTCTCACCTGTTTTCAACTCGACACTCTCCCCCCTCACCGCACATAAAACTCCATATCCAATATTATATCGAAACTTCCCTGGGGAAAGGACCGCAGGCGTTCGAACTTGACCTGCACGTTGATGTTGTCGGGCAGCACGAAGTCCCGGATGTCATTGACATTGCTGGGGATGAGGTCGAGGTCGATGCCGGGTTGAAACGGGACGGGGTCACGGTAGAAGACTTCCTGGCCGCAGTTTTCCTTGTCCTCGCCGAGGGGGCAGAGGCGAATGGAGACGGCGTCGATGAAGTTAAGATCCGACTGGTTGAAAAGAGCGGTCAGGGTAGCTCTGCCCGGGCGGATGCTGTTGATGGTGGTGGTATCGATGCCACGGGCGTTGAGCAGGTTCATGGCGTTGGTTTTCACATTGTTGATGGGGATGAAATATTCGAAACCGGGCTGGTAGGTTTGGTCCACGGAAAATTTCAGGTTGGTAACGGGAATTCTGAGCAGGGACGGGGCTTCTTCTTTTTTACAGGAAAAAAAGAAAAGGGCCGCCAATAAAAAGATGGAGAAGTTTTTCATTATCGAATTCTTGTTGTTTGTAACACAATGAATTTTTAAAAAAATTTTAATCTCGAAGAGATTTGGCTAATTTCAGCAATATTAATTGCTTTGCTGAATTATTGTTGTGTTGAACGGTTGGAGGAAAGCGCTTCAAAGACACACAAAAATCCAGACAAAAGAAACATCAATACTCAAAAACACAAACACCCAAAGTCCATGGGCGAACAAAAAGTTTCCTTAGCAAAAACGCAGACCGACCTGCAAAAATTTGTCAGAGGTCTGCTCGACGACCTGCAAGCCTTCGAGTACATGCTCGATAACGACTGGTTCGAGAGCGACATTGTGCGCATCGGAGCCGAGCAGGAAATGTGTATCGTTGACAGCAAAACCTTCAAGCCGGCAAAGATCAACATGGAGGTGATAAAAAAGATGAAGGATTACCCCTGGCTCGACACCGAGCTGGCGCAATTCAATCTTGAAACCAACATGACGCCGTTTGAATTCACCGGCAATGCGCTTCGGTCGATGGAGGATGAAAACCTCACGAACCTGGCAAAAATCCGGCAAACGGTGAAAAAAATGGGCGCAAGCATTGCCCTCACCGGCATTCTGCCCACTCTCCGGAAGTCAGATCTCGATCTTGAAAACCTCACGCCCAAGCCTCGTTACCGGGCGTTGATGGATGCGTTGCACAGCCAGTTGATTGGTGAAACATTTGAGCTGAATCTCAACGGCATCGACGAGCTGCACATCAAACACGATTCGCCGCTGCTCGAAGCCTGCAACACGAGTTTCCAGGTACACCTGCAGGTGGCGCCGAAGGATTTTGTCTGCCTTTACAACATTGCACAGACGTTGACGGCGCCGGTGATGGCGATTGCAGCCAATTCGCCCATTGTTTTTGGAAAACGCCTCTGGCATGAAACGAGGATCGCCCTTTTCCAGCAGTCACTCGACACCCGCACCTCGCACGACCACCTGCGGGAGCGCAGCCCGAGGGTAAACTTCGGCAGCGGCTGGTTGCACGATTCCATTTTGGAAATATACCGGGAGGACATCGCCCGCTTCCGGGTACTCATGACGGCCGACGAGCTGGAAGATTCGCTGGCAAAAATCATGGAGGGTAAAACACCCAAACTGAAATCGCTGCTCGTCCATAACTCCACGGTGTATCGCTGGAACCGCCCCTGCTACGGCATCAGCGCCAACGGCAAGCCGCACCTTCGCATCGAAAACCGGGTGTTGCCGGCAGGGCCAACGGTGATTGATGAAATGGCCAACGCAGCGTTCTGGCTGGGCGCCATGGTGGGTATGCAAAAAACTTGCGACGACATCTGCAAACGGTTGTCGTGGGAGGACGTGAGGGACAACTTCCTCAAAGCAGCCCGCTACGGCATTGATTCAAAATTCAATTGGTACGACGATAAAAAATACACGGCAGTAGATCTGATTGTGAATGAGTTGCTACCCATTGCACGGGAAGGTTTGAAGGAACGAAAAATCGATACTGCCGACATTGACCGCTACCTGGGCACCATCGAAGAGCGGGCCAAAGCACACATGACCGGCGCCCGGTGGCAGCTTCGTGCTTTCACCAAACTGAAACAATCTATCACCAACGATGAGGCAGCCGCCGTCATGACGGCCTGCATTGTTAAAAATCAGGAAAAAGAAATGCCCGTACACACCTGGAATCTTCCGGACCCGGCCGAGCTGGAAGAGTACGTTCCTTCCCGGCTGCGAGTCGAAGAGTTTATGACCACCGACCTCATCACCGTGCAAAAGGACGACATCATCGACCTGCTGGCTGAAATGATGGATTGGCGCAAGGTGCGTTATATTCCGGTGGAAGATTCGAAGGGGAAACTGGTCGGGCTGGTTACTTCCCGGCTGCTCCTTCGCCATTATGCCCGCAAAAGCCGGCTGAATGGCAAGGATGAGTTAACCACGGTCAAAGATATTATGATCGAAGACCCAAAAACCGTCACCACCAAAACGCCCATCATGGATGCCATGCGTATGATGCGTGAAAATCATATCGGCTGCCTGCCCGTCGTGCAGGGCGACCACCGGGAGCTTGTCGGCATCATCACTGAAATGGATTTCCTCCGGGTTTCTGCCCGCCTGATGGAACGGCTGGAAGCGACGAAATAGGGAATAGGGATGAGGAATGAGGGATGAAACGGCACTCAGCATTCCTCATCCCTATTTTCTCATCCCTTTTCAAAAACCACCTCCACAAACGTCGTGGTGCGTTTTGGCGTTTTGACCTGTTCAAATTGCGACCTGCCATCGGGGTTGGGCATTTTGATCGTCATCCAATAGTTCAGACTGTCGAGGGCTTCAAATCTTACCTTGCCAAAGCCGTTGGTCGTGCCGTCGTAAGCGATGGGCGAGCCTTCGGAGCGATACTGTGCATTTTCAAATAAAAAAATGCGGGCGCCGGGCATCTGTGTCAGCGAGTCGCAGGCTTCGTTGAGGCAAAGTTGTACCTGGACTTCCAGCTTGGCAGGTTCTTCGAAAGACGTGGGGTCTTCCAGGATGTCGGGGTCTTTGCCGCAGGCGATGAAAAGCGAAAGAGAGAAGAATGAAAGCAGGATTTTGATTTTCATGATGGGTTGGTTTTGGCTTTTGGCTATTAGCCTTTGGCACGATCCGGAAGCTAAAGCCAAAGGCCAATAGCTAAAAGTGCAGTGCCACAAACATATAACTTTACCCTGCTAACAAGGCTTGATCCAACCAAATATTATCATGGCTTGTTTACCTCACGTTTTCTAATCTTTGCGTATGAAAAAGTTCAACTTCATCAATATTCTCATCGGTTTCGTAGTGTTTGTCGGCATTTTTACGGTGGTGAAACACTTCTACATGCAGCCGGATTTCAATGAAAAAGACAAAGCGCCGGATTTCATTTCCATGCTCCCCGACGGCAAGGCGTTCAAGCTCTCCGATCTGCGGGGGCATTACGTGCTGCTCGATTTTTGGGGCAGCTGGTGTGGTCCCTGCATCCAGGAAATGCCGGAATTAAAGGCTTTGTATCAAAAGTACGAGGGGCAGAAATTCAGGGAAGCGGAAGGTTTTACCATCGTCAGCGTAGCGGTGGAGAAGGACAAAGACCGCTGGGCCCGGGCGCTCGAGCGTTTTCAGATGCCGTGGAAATACCAGATACTGGACCCTGCCAGCAGTCTGCGGTTTTTTGATTCGCCCATCGCTAACCAGTATGGTGTTAAGCAACTTCCTACCAAGTTTTTGATCGATGAAAAAGGGCACATCACCGGGGTGGATATGTCGACTGCGGAGGTGGATAGTTTTTTGGAGAGTAGGCAGTAAACAAGTAGGCCGGTAGGCGAGTAGGCAAGTATGCCGGTAGGGGACCATTTTTCAATTGCTAAATTCTAAACCATTGAAATACGGTCCCTACTCGCCTACCGGCTTACTTGCCTACTTGCCTACC
>JASBVF010000033.1 GCA_030147525.1 Bacteroidota bacterium | reverse complement strand
AACTGGATTTTTGTAAATCCGGTCGTTGCGCTGAATTGACGATCTGTTTTGACATTTGTAAATATGGTGCTCATAGCTCGTTTTTGAAGCAAAAATACAACGATTGATTCTCAACGAGTTATGCCCCAACAAGTCTATTTTCTCCCGTCTTATCTACTCTTTGAACAAATGCATTTCCAACAAAATTGGGCCGCTGAATATTTCCATATAACAGATAGCCATTCTTGATTTCCAATAATCTGTAGTTAAAAGTACTCAGATTTATGGTGTCATTATATTCTTTGATAAATTCTACTTCCAGGTCATTTTTCAATTTTATCAGAAACGCACTGTTTCGATAAAATGCAGCCGCAGTAAGTGCATAACCTCCATCCTCCGTCGCTATTATATCTCCCCAATAAGTTCCGTTGGTATAATGATCTCCCAAAGAATCAAGCAATAACTTGTGTTGCAAAAGATTACCTGATGAATCGAACTTTACCAAAAGCAGGCCCTGCTGCCAATTCAAGGTGTCTGTCGTTTTTGCAAGACCATACCCAATGATCGTATCATTATGGACAATCATTTCTTTGAGATGGTTAATTGGTAGTTCAAGATTGTAGATTTTGTTAAATCCTGGCTGAGATTGGGAAACATGAAAAAAGAATAAAAAATATCCGGCTATAAGAAATATAGATTTCATAAAAAATGGATTAGAGTTCCTGACATACCATGCCCCGCTGGCGCAGAGTCTGTCAATTAAAGAACGGACCGCTCGTCACGAGCTTTGCTCGTTGACGGGGATTGGTTGCGGCCTCTGGCCGCAGTAAGCTACCGCACCACTTCATATCCCTGCCGTGGGAACATAACCGATATCATTCCACAAGTCCTCCATCACTATAACATCAAGTACACCTTTTCCACCAACATAGTTGGAAGCACTGCTGAGCAAGTAGTGTTCGGCCAGCAGCACGATACCAGCTTCCACCGGATTGTAGTGGATGTAGTTGAGCTTTTGCCGGATGACGTGAGGGCTGTAGAGAATGATAGGATGATTGTCCCGCTGCCAGACCTGGTGCTGGCTGTTGGTCTTGTTCTTCCGGGCGTTGAAGGCGAAATGGTTCAGCAGCCATTCCCGGCGGCTTTCGGGCTTGGTCGTGTCCTTTAAGTGGTCAATGATTTTGGAAGCAGTAAAGGACTTGAAGCTTTGAAGGATGGCCGAAAGCTCGTCGTCGCTGCCCGCCCTTGCGAGAAGGTGCAGGTGACTCGGCATGAGTACAAAACCGTAGATTTCAAGGCCCTTGTGCTCTTGGCACCACCGAAGGCTTTCGATGACGATGTCAGCAAATGCCTTGCGGGTGAATAGGTCAATCCATTCGACGACGGTGAGGGTGAGGAAGTTTAGGCCATGCTGATCGAGGATACGGTATCTCATAGCTGTTTATTTTTGTCGGACGAAGTTAACTGAAGGAATTAAAATTGCAAAGGCAGGGATACTTACACACGGCGGCCAGAGGCCGCCACCAAAGCCCGTTTACGAGCAAAGCTCGTCACGAGCAGTACCGTTTTTCAAATAAAAGATAGGTATGTGCCAACGGCCAGCCTACCGGCCTACTTGCCTACTGCTTACTAAAAACCGCTCCCCCCACCGCATCCCGCCTCGCCCCCGTCACCGACGAAATGCAATTCGGCACGCCCTCCATACGCATCACGCCGAGCAGGGCCATGAGGCAGGCTTCCTTGAAACTCACCACTTCGCCGCTGCCAACTACCACCTCCACTTCGGGGCTTGCCTCCCGGATGCACTGCATCAGGAAATCGTTGAACGCCCCGCCGCCGGTGGCCAGCAGGCGGTATTTTTCTTTTTTAAAATGCTCGTTTTCAATGACTTGCCGGAAAGATTTTTCCAGTTGAAATGCCACATGCCGGCAAACCGTGTGCAACCGGTCTTCGACGGAACCGGGGACAGCGAGGCAGATCTTTGTCAAATTTTCCTGCACCCACTGGTTGGACAGCGACTTCGGGTAGGGCTGGGAGAGGTAAGGCAGGCGGTTGATTTTTTCAAAAAGGTTTTCATCCAAATGGCCGCTGGCGGCCAGCGCCCCGCCCCGGTCGTAGGGCAGTCCGGCGAGGTTGGCCAGGGCATTCAGCGTCTGGTTGGCGCCGGTGACGTCGAAGGCGATGAACCGCCCGCCGGCGTTGCAGGTGATATTGGCGATGCCGCCGAGGTTGAGGTAAAAATCGTAGCCGGGGAACAGCATTTTGTCGGCCATCGGCGCCAGCGGTGCGCCCTGCCCGCCCAGCGCAATGTCCGCCGAGCGGAAATCGCAGACGACCGTGCAGCCGGTGGCAGCAGCGAGCGCCGCCCCGTCGCCGATCTGGACGGTGAAGCCCTTGGCCGGCTCGTGGAAAATCGTGTGGCCGTGGGAAGCGATGAGGTCCACCTGGCTGGGCGGGATGTTTTTTTCCTTAAAAAATACACCCGTCAACTCGCCGAGGTACCGCCCGAAATCTGCGTGGGCCTGCGCCAGTGCGAAGCCGCTGGCGGCGGGGAGTTGCTTCAGCCGGGCCTGCCATTCTTCCGTGAACGGCAGGGTGTCGGCTTCGAGCAGTTCCCATTTCACTAAATGAAAACCGCCATTTTGCCGCTCCGTCTCGAAACGGCAAAACGCCACATCCAGCCCGTCGAGCGAGCTGCCGGACATGAGGCCGAGGGCATGGGAGGTTTTTATCATGAAAGTTGAATGTCAGGGCTTTGAAATCATTCGAAATTAGGAAATTGGAAATTAGGATATTGGTGACCAATTGATTTTCATATCCTGCGAAATTTCCAATTTCTCAATTTCAATTAATTTCAATTATTTCCGCAAGGTCTCAATGTACTTAGCGACCGCTTCGATTTTTTCTTCGCTCAGCAGTCCTTTGAACGGCGTCATGGCTTTGCCTTCCCGGCCGTTGGTAATGACGTCGATACGTTCTTCCATCGATAGCGTCGAGGTTTGGAGGTTGAAAGCACCGCTGGCACCCATGTCGCCGTAGAGGCCATGACAGGTGACGCAGTAGGTTTTATAAATTTTTTCGCCATCCACTGCTTTTTTTTCAGCGGAAGCTGTTGCTGAAGACTCATTTTTATCGCTGGATGCAGAGCAGGCAAAAAGAAGTGCAGCTAAAGAAGCTAAAATAATCGTCTTTTTCATTTCAATGTAGTTATAAGGTGAAATGCGAAATTAACCCATTCGCACTTTTTAGCAACAGACTCCGGCAAGATGTGTTTTCAAAAAGTCCGGTTTCCAAAAAATACCGACTTTCGCACCTTCGTAAAATAAATATATCCGCTGATTTTGGAAAATCTCCACCCCATTCCTGCATCCGGCACCTTCGCCGACATCGTTCTGCCGCTGGCGGTGCCGAAGCCGTACACCTACGCCGTGCCGGAGGAGTTGATCCCGCAATTGCAGACCGGCATTCGGGTGGAAGTGGCGTTTGGCGGGAACAAACTCTACGCCGGGCTGGTGCTGAAAGTACACCACGAGACGCCGTCGCACCGGGTGAAGCCGGTCCTTTCCGTCATCGACAGCGAACCGATTTTAACTGAAAAAACGCTGAAATTCTGGCGGTGGCTGGCCGATTACTACTGCTGTTCGCTCGGCGAAGTGATGGAAGCAGCCCTGCCCGCCAACCTTAAACTCGCCAGCGAACGCCGCCTCATGCTCAGCCAGCTCTACGACGGCAGCTTCGCCGGACTGGACGACAAGGAATACCTCATCGCCGAGGCTCTCAGCCTCCAGGATACGATCACGATTGATGACGTGCGGAAGATTTTGAATCAAAAAACCGTCATCCAGGTCATCAAGCGGCTGCTGGAAAAAAAGGTGATCTACCTCTACGAGGAGATGGAGGAAAAATACAAACCCAAAAAAGTCGCCTGCGTCCGCCTGCTCGAACCCTACCGCTCGAATCCCGAACTGTTGCAGGAAGCATTCGAACTGTGCGCCCGTGCCATGCGGCAAACGGAGGCGCTGCTGGCTTTCGTGCAATTGCAACGCCAGCAAAAACACGACGACGGCGGCGTGCTCCGTTCGGAGGTTTACAAAGCGGCCAGTGCCGACGCCTCCGTGCTGCAGGCGATGGCCAAAAAAGGCATCTTCGAACTGTACGAGCGGGAGGTCAGCCGGCTTGGAGGTTACGAGGAAGACCTGAGTGAAATTGACAAACTGGCGGAGCAACAAATCAGGGCGCTCGACGAGATCCGCTCCCATTTCACCGAAAAAAACACGGTACTGCTGCATGGCGTCACCGGCAGCGGCAAGACCCGGGTGTACGTCGAACTGATACGGGAGGCGATCGAAAGAGGCGAACAGGTGCTTTACCTGCTGCCGGAAGTAGCGCTGACTACACAGATTATCAGCCGTTTACAGAAAAATTTTGGCGATCAGATCGCCGTGTATCACCACCGGATTACGAACAACGAGCGGGTGGAACTTTGGCAGGCCGTGAGTGGCCAACAGCCCCGACCGACAGGGTCAATCGGACAAGCAACCGCCCAGGTCATCCTCGGCGCCCGCTCCGCCCTGTTTTTGCCTTTTGAAAAACTGAGCCTCGTCATCGTGGACGAGGAACACGACTCGTCGTACAAACAAAACGACCCGGCGCCCCGCTACAACGGCCGGGATGCGGCCATTTACCTCGCCCACTTGCACGGCGCAAAGGTGCTGCTCGGCACGGCGACGCCCTCGCTGGAGAGCTACCAAAACGTGAAGGCAGGCAAGTACGGTTTGGTTGAAATGACTGAACGCTTCGGCGGCATCGAACTGCCCGAAATCGTAGTGGCGGATGTGAAAGAGGAGGCCAAATTGCGCAAGCTGCAAAGCCATTTTACCAGCAAACTGCTCGACGAACTGAAGGCGGCGCTGGAGCGGGGCGAGCAGGCGATTTTGTTTCAAAACCGCCGGGGCTATGCACCCACGCTGCGCTGCACGACCTGCGGCTGGCACTCGGAGTGCATCCACTGCGACGTGAGCCTGACCTACCACAAATTCCGCAACAACCTCCAGTGCCACTACTGCGGCTACCAGGCCGAACTGGCGAAAACCTGCCCCGCCTGCGGCAGCATCGAGCTGAAATTGCAGGGCTTCGGCACCGAAAAAATCGAGGACGAACTAAAAATTTACCTCCCCGACGCCAGCATCGGCCGCATGGACTACGACGCCGTGCGCACGAAGGACGCCCACGCCCGCATCATCAATGATTTCGAGGAAAAACGGCTCGACATCCTCGTCGGCACGCAGATGGTGACCAAGGGGCTGGACTTCGAAAACGTGGGGGTGGTTGGCGTCATCAGTGCTGACCAGTTGCTGCAATTTCCCGATTTCCGGTCGGGCGAGCGGGGCTTTCAACTCATCACGCAGGTGGCAGGCCGGGCAGGCCGGAAAGGCAAGCGGGGCAAGGTGATCGTGCAGGCTATGAACGTGGCGCATCCGGTGATCCGGGAGGTACTGGACAATGATTTCCACACCTTTTTCAACCGTGAAATCATGGAGCGGAAGTCGTTCGCCTACCCGCCGTTCGCCCGTTTGATCAAAATTACTTTGAAACACAAAAAGCCGGACGTGCTGAACCGTGGCTCGAAAGTATTCGCCCAGGTTTTAAAAAACAAACTCGGCAAGCGGGTACTCGGCCCGTCTGTGCCGCCCGTCGGGCGGGTGCGGGGGCAGTTTTTGCTGGATATTTTGATCAAAATGGAAATGAATCCGAATCTGTGGCGGCTGACCAAAAACCTCATTGGCGAAGCGACGCAAACGATGCAACAGACGGAGGGTTTTTCAACGGTAAGGGTGAATGTGGATGTGGATCCGGCCTGATTCAGGCAACGAAAAACCCCTTCCCGGCACAGAACCAGAAAGGGGTTTTTAAACTCAGGTGTTAATTCTATCTTTTGCTAACCCGCACGGTGGTGATAACTTTATTCGAATTATCAACAATCTGTACGAGATACATTCCATTTGGCAACTCGCTCACGTCGTAACGTTCGTCTTTCTGCACATTTTCAAAAGTCTTCAGTTTCCTGCCGACGAGGTTGATGATCGTGATTTGCTTGACATTGTCAGCATTATCGATACTAATATAATTGGTAGCTGGATTTGGATAAACCGTAACCTTGGTGGGCTGGGGTAGCTCAATGGCTGCGCTTCCGGCACTGATGTGAATCAATGCAGCAAAAGTGAAAAGTATTGCGAGTAAAGTTTGTTTCATGAAGATTTTCTTAAAATGTTAAAGCCGAAGGCAAAGTACGGTCAAACTGTCAATATATCAAGGTAAAATCGAAATCTTTATAAAAAATTTAACGAGGAGGGACAATAAATAAGCGGCAATGTTCGTGCCGAAGGTTAGTCATGTCCCGTCTTTTCATCAAACTTTAACTTTTCGAAACCAGGTTTAATCTTTCACAAAAACCGCCCGTTCCAATACCTCTTCGTAGTAGGCCTCGTATTGCGGCAGAATGTGGCGGATGTCGAAACGCTCGGCCTGCGCCAGCGCATTGCGTCTGAATTTTTGCAGAACAGCGTCATCACTCAGGATAGAAGTAGCGTACCGGGCCATCGCATCCACATCGCCGACCGGACTCAGAAACCCCGTTTCTCCATGAATGTTTACCTCCGGCAAACCTCCCGCATCGGAGGAAATGACGGGCACCTCACAGGCCATCGCCTCAAGAGCGGCCAAACCGAAGCTCTCCGTTTCCGAAGGGATAAAAAACAAATCTGAAATAGCCAGCAATTCTTCCACGGCATCCTGCTTACCGAGAAAACGCACCTCATGACAAAGCCCAATCTGACGGCAAAGATCCTCAGCATGGCGGCGTTCGGGGCCGTCGCCGATCAGCATCAGCTTGCAGGGGATTTTTTCGTACACTTTTTTGAAAACATGAATGACATCTTCCACCCGCTTGACCTTTCGGAAATTGGAAGTGTGCGTCAGGATCTTTTCGCCATTCGGGGCAATTGCTTTTTTGAAATGATCCTTGTTGATTTTTCTGAAACGGTCAAAATCGACAAAGTTGTAGATGGTTTTTATATCGTTGTCAATCTTAAAATGCCGGAAAGTTTCATCCTTGAGGAACTGGGAAACCGCCGTCACACCGTCCGATTTGCTAATGGAAAACTCCACGACCGGCTTGAATGCCGGGTTAGCACCAACGAGCGTGATATCAGTACCGTGCAGCGTAGTGATGACGGGTACATAACGCCCCTCCTGCAACAGGATTTTTTTTGCCATGTAGGCCACCGCTGCATGGGGAATTGCGTAGTGAACGTGGAGCAGGTCAAGGTTTTCGTATTTCACCACCTCCACCATTTTGCTGGCCAATGCCGTGTCGTACGGCGGAAATTCGAAGAGCGGGTAATCCTCGCCGGTCACTTCGTGGTAAAAAACATTTTCGTGAAAAGTTGTCAACCTGGCAGGCCGCCGGTAGGTGATAAAGTGCACTTCGTGGCCATTTTTTGCGAGCGCCACGCCGAGCTCTGTGGCGATGACCCCGCTACCGCCGAAAGTTGGGTAACAAACAATACCTATTTTCATATCCTGTTTGATGTTGGTATCTGGTTCCTGAGAAACCCTTTGCGATGCGTTGCAGCAGCTGCAACGATTTTTAAGAACATTAATACACTTAAAACAAAAGATGGTTGTAAAATGAAAAAGGATACCCATGTCCACAGGCATCCTTTTTCACGAGATTCAGCTTTTTTGATGAAACATCATGAGCCTATCGGGTTACCATCAGCTTTGCATAATGCGGCTGTCCATTGGCAACCACCTGAAGAATGTACATACCCGGCGTTTGGTTCGTCAGGTCTAACTCCTGCCGGAGGTGGTCGGCATTTGATTGCTCTGACTCAAAAATCGCCTGGCCGTTCATATTGAACAAGCGCACCTGAAGGTCCATTCGCTCCGTCAGTTTGACATCCAGGAAAGCAATTCCGCTCGTTGGGTTCGGATACAGCGAAATCTGCTCCAGGCCCTCCACCTCTTCAGCACCAACCAAAATTCCAATTTCAAACACTTTGGAATCCTGGCAGCCATTGACATCCGTCACGTAGGCTGTGTAAGTTCCAACCGGTAAGCCAGTCGGATCTTCAACCGTGGAAACCGTATCGCCGCTGGCATTGATCCAGACAACCGTCAACGGTCCCTGGGCGAGGTAAGCCGTCAGGTCGATGCTGCCCGTAGAGTCACCTTCGACCGAACCTTTCACATTTCCAACCAACTGCAGGGATTCCGGACAGCCGGTGATGTTGATGTTGTCGAGATCCAGCCAGTAATCGCCGGAGCCCCAGGTGCCGAGGAACCTGACGTTGATCGCCTGCCCTGCGTAATCATCCAGCAGAATAACTTTCTTCGCCATCATGGTGGAAGTCACGTGATTGGTGCTGTTGATGGTGAGCACGGTTTCGAAGGTTTCCTCGCAATCCGTGGAGATTTGCACTTCGAGTTTATCGTTGGCGCCCAATGTGGTTGCAGTGGTGCCGGCCGACCAGTTAACGTAACGGTAGTCAAAATAAAGACTGTCTCCCTCCAGCACCGGTCCAACCCGGTTGGTAGTCAGGGTGAAGGTTTGATCGCCGGAAAAGAGGTTATCGGCAATGACGTAGGTTGCATTGTTGTGGCTGTTGGGAGCGTAGATGATGCCATCATGTACCCAGTTAGGGGAAATGGCATTGTCCTCAAAATCTTCCTTGACAGGTTTGGGGAAAGCGGTAACAATTTCTACCCGGAAAGTGTCATTTCCCGGATTGCTGTCCCCTTCCATGCTTGTCCAGGCTTCGATCACATAAAAACCGGGGGCTGAGAAATCCCAGGTTGTTTCAAAAGAAATAATCTGCGTACTGTCATTTCCCACCACACCTGTAAACAATCCATCCTGGGGAACAGGAATCGGAGCGACCTGGCCGTTTACCGCAAAATAAAATTCGAACAATGTTTGCGGCGCCTGGCCGTAGTTGGTCATGGCAATGGTCACAATTTCGTCAGATCCCAGATTGCAGGCGGTATTCGGATCTGGTGCGGTGATCGCTGATACGCCAACGTCGTTGATCCAGATCGTTTGAAACATCAACGGCCCGATGGTTTTGCTGAATTCCGTCCCGCAATCCAGTTTGATGTACGCATTGTACCAAGTGTTTTCAGTCAAACCGGTTAAAGTAGCTGTTTTTACCAGGTTGCTGACGGTATCCGCAGTGCCAGTCCCGAGGGTAAAACCCATCGGACCATACTCAATGATGTAAGACCCGGTTGCTCCCGGTGAAGGAATCCAGGACATCTTGGCATTGGTTGCATTGACGTCGCTCATCCAGACGTCGAGCGGGCCCGGGCAGGTTGGACATGCGATGGTGGTAAAAACATCTCCTGTTTGCGGAAACGGGCCATCGGAAAAAATCACTATGCCGTTCGGATCAATGATGTCGTAAGAAGTTTCATTGAGAAAAGCACCGGCAGAGAATGAAAAATCGATGGGCAGGTTGCTGACAACATCAAATGTGAACGTTCCCTGGTTTCCGTCTGCGAGTGTGAAGTCGGTAGAGTTGCCATCGTGAGTCACCGTTAAAACCGAACCATTCCAGCCATCGCCGAATGAGTCGTAGAGTTCCAGTGTGTAAGTGCAGGTGTCTCCGGGTGCTGAGGGGGTGTAGGTTGTTTGAAAAGTAAACGGCCCGATGTAAGAACTCACACTGTCAACGCCGCAAAAAGAAGCGAGGTAAACCTCGTAATCAACGCATGGATTCAGACCCATGAGGGTGATTTCCGAAGCAGTGGTTTCAACAAAAAGTCCGGTCCCCTGCAAAAAGCCTTGCGGACCATATTCCACAAAATAGCTGTCAGCGCCAAAACTGGAGAGCCAGTTCACGTGAGCTGAAGTATCTGTAATTTGGTTAACGATGATGAGGTTGGGGTTGGGAGCGGGGCAGTTTGGGCACACACCCAATTCATTGTAGACTTGACCCACGGGAATCGGCTGCCCTAACGAAAGCAACACGACGCCATCCGGATTGAGCAAATTGAAACTCGGTTCAAAAGCAAAAGACCCAACCGTCCAGGTGATCGTCACCGGCGCACCATTCGTCACCTGAAATGTCGAAGTACCTGAAGCACCGTTGGTGAGTGTATGAGTAGTTGAGACTCCGTCAGAAATAACCGTAAGGAAACCACCATTCCAGCCGTCACCGAAAGAATCGAACATTTGAATGGTGTATGTGCAGGATTGGCCTGATAATGAAGTATTTGACCAACCAATAAAAGTTAAAACTGCGAGCAGCGTAAGAAAGGAACGTGACAGATTTTTCTGCCAGCGAGTAAAGGTTAATTTCATAAATTTACTTTTTGAAGCGGTTCATCTATTTTTGCCTTTCGGCAATCGAAGGCTAAGTTAGAGAAAAATCCAAATTCAAACTGTTACCAACGAAAGCAGTCAACATAGCTTTGCCGCTTTCGTCTGGCAGTTTGCAAACTCGTAAACCTTTTTTTTTATTCAATGTTTCACACTGACAAATCAGACACACCTCTTTTTCAGTTTATACTTTCAAAGAAATAAAGCAGGACGTAACGACGAAGGCGATGGCAATTTATTCAATCAGCGATTTAGAAAAACTTTCCGGGATTAAAAGCCACACAATCCGGATTTGGGAGCAGCGCTATGGCGTGTTACGGCCAAAGCGTACGGAAACGAATATCCGCTATTACGAAGATTCCGACCTTCAGCTTTTGCTCAACATCGCCCTGCTAAACCGCCACGGCTACAAAATATCCAAGATTGCAGCCATGACACGGGAAGACATCGCCGAAAAAGTAAGCTCTGTTTCTGATTTTAAAATCGGGCTGGATGCAGAGTTGGACGTGCTTACTCTTTCCGTCATTGAAATGGATGAGTATAAATTTTCCAGAATCCTCGACAACCACATCGAACAACTCGGGTTCGAAGAAACGATGCTGGAAGTAATCTATCCCTTCATGGAAAAACTGAGCCTGCTCTGGCTCACAGGATCGATCAAGCCTGTTCAGGAAAACTTCATCACACAACTGATCCGAAACAAGCTTATCGCAGCCATCGAAAAAGAGCCGCTCACCACTGACCGTAAAGCGCCAAAATTTATTCTTTACCTCCCGCGGGATGAGCAACAGGAACTGAGCCTGCTTTTCATGCAGTTTTTAATCAAAAAAAGAGGATTTCAGGTCATCAACCTCGGCCCGAATCTTGCCCTGGTCGACCTCAAAGATGCCTGCAACATCCATCATCCCGACTACGTTTTCACAATTCTTTCCGAAACTTTTAACCGGGAGCCCATCCAACGCTACCTCGAAAACCTGCAAAATTCTGCGCCCGAAAGCCATCTTTTGCTAACCGGCTACCTCGTCGCAGCTCACTCCGTGAAAGTTCCATCCAACTCTACCATCCTCCCTAGCCTCGATGATGCCATTGAGTTTCTGGAAACAAAAAAGTCGTAACGCTACCTTGCAGATTTGCCGGCAACGCATGAAATTACAAGCCGCAATCACCTACCGCCCCATTCGTTCCTGCTCTATGTTTGGATTGATTTCCTTCGCCTTCTGAATAAACTCCTGCCCGCGTTCAGGCTGTCCGGCATTAAAGTAAGCTGTACCAAGGTTGTAGTTCGCATCGGCATTGCCCGGCTCCAATTCCAGCGCTTTGGTGAAAAACTCGATGGCCTTGCCAATATTCCCGCTGATGCCGTAGGCTACGCCGAGCAGGCGAACTGTTTCATAATCGCCGGGGCTCATCTCATACGACTGAAGAAGATAGCCGAGCGACTTATTCAAATCGCCTTTTTGTTCGCCAAAATAACGCCCGGCATCACGGTACGTGATGGCGAGATTGTTACGGGCCTCTGCGTAGTTCGGGTCGAGCTTCAACGCTTGCTGGTAGGCTTGAATGGAAGCTTCGTATTGCTGAAGGTAGTTGTAGGCATTGCCCAGCAGCAGGAATGGATTTTTATAGCCGGGATGAATTTTCACGGCCTCGGTCAGGTGTCCGGTTGCCTCGGTCAGCATGTCGGTTTTCCGGGCTGCATTTTCAGGTTTCAACGATTGAGCGATGAGCTCACCGCCCACTGCGTTGCGCAATTTGGCGCTGTTGGGAACTGCCTCGATATCGGTGGTGAAGAGGGTAAAATTGTCCTTCCAGGCAAAATTCCGTGTGAAAGTTTTTATGCTCAGCGCCAGCAAAACGGCCAATCCCACGCCCACTACCGCCTTTGTCGGTCTGCCCCAACTGCCGGTCGCCCGGTAAAAAAGCACAGCTGCCACCAACGTAAATCCCACTGAAGGCATGTACACAAACCGCTCGCTCATGTTCGTACCGATTGGGAAAACGATATTTGAAGCTATGGACAAGGTCGAAATGAAAAATAAAATACCATAGCTCACTGGATCTTTTTTCGTTAAACGAAGGAGTGCGTAAATGCCCATCCCTGCGAACAGCAACACACTCAAAATCACCTGCCAGTCACCGAAAGTCATGATCTCCACCGCCCTCGGATAGTAGTCGTGGCTCAGCGGATGAGGAAAAACGAGCAATTGGACATACTTCCCCAGGGTATAAAAAATGGTCGCCATTTTTTCACCCGGTGTGAAGTCAACGTACTGATTACCAACGAGTTTTAAAAACGGGTTATTCATCAACTCCCGGGGCGGCTCGCCTCCCAGGTCAAAACCGAGTACGCTGGTACGAAGGATGAGAAACACAGCAGCAGCAGCAGCGAAGGGGAACGTTTGCGAAGCAATTTTTCCAAATTTTGCTTTAGTAAGAAAGAAATATGTCAGGGGGACAACGGCAAGAAAAGTGATGGCATTTTCTTTTGACAACAGCGCCAGAAAAAACAGCACTGCAGCTGCCAGGCTCAGTTTTGGCTTTTTTTCATAAAATGCCCGCAGCGAAAGGTAAAGCGCCGCCAAACTGCCCAGCAAGCTCACGATTTCATCCCGCCCTTTCACGTTTGCGACCACCTCCGTGTGAATGGGATGCACCGTAAAAAGCAATGCAGCCGTCAGTGCCACGAACGGAGCGTAGCCCGTCGAAGCAACTGCCTGC
This sequence comes from Bacteroidota bacterium, assembly GCA_030147525.1. Lineage (GTDB taxonomy): Bacteria > Bacteroidota > Bacteroidia > Chitinophagales > Saprospiraceae > UBA6168. Next base: position 10,731 of record JASBVF010000033.1, on the reverse strand, counting down.
CCTCCGGGGGAAAGCATTTTTAACAAAAGCCAAAACACCACAACGCAGGTGAGCGCATATAACAAAACATTGACGAGATGACCGACCAGCTTGACGGCATTGATCCGCCCGCCCTGATAAGGGTCGAAAACAGTATCGCCGTCTTTATCTTTCACGGGCTGGCCGCTGGCGTCCAGTTTTTTGGGTGAAAAAAGCTGCACCTCCAGCGCATACATCACCGGTGTGAGCGGACGGTAACGACCGCCTGCCACAAGGTTTTCCTTGCCTTCGACTTTGAAAAAACCCCGGAAGGTATCATACTTCAACAGGCCGGGGATGCCTGCCACGCCTTTCGTCGTGAATTCGTTGTCGTAAATCACGATGGCGTCATCGACCGTGTAGTCGAAAAACAGTGTGTTGGCGTAGAGTGCGACGCCAAGCGAAAAAATGATCCAACTGAACAGGCGGACAAATTTGCCTGGATCGGAGTCTGGCGTGACTTTGCGTTTTTGAGTGGGCTTGCGTTTTGCCATGGCGTTTTTATTGGAAGCCCAAAGTTGGAAAAATTTTACAATAACAGATATCTGAAGCAACGCCCAAAACCGGCATCGATTGACAAAACCCGTTGACAGTCAGGCATTTTCACCCAAAAAGAAACGGCCATTCAACGTTTATTTCATCACAATTTTAGAAGTTTGGCTACCAACACCCGCTGTTTTTCCGGTGAAACGACCATCAGGTAAGGCCCGTCCGGAAGGTCCGAAACTTCAACCTCCAACAGATGCTCACCCTCTTGCAGATTGAAAACCTCCGATCGCACCGTCACACCCAGGGTACTCACCAAACTAACCGAAATCCGGCCTGAATGCTTCGTCGTAAACTGTGCCGTAACGAATGCGGAGGCAGGGTTTGGACTTAGCATCAGTTCATTGGTCAGGGTTGGATCACTGCCGCCCGGCAGCAGGTCACCCTCCGGTGTTATGATGACGGTATAGTCCTGCACCTCGCCGAAGTCAAACGTTCCGCAGGGTTCGGGGAACTGATCCCGCCGCATGGCTACCCGGAGCCGGGTTTCACCCAAAACTGCATCGGCAGGAACGACAACATCTGCTTTAACCGCCTCATTGCCAGTCATTTCCAAAACAATTTCGCCATCATCTTCAAAGTCGCCATCCTGGTTGAAATCAATCCATGCCCGAAAATTTTCTTCAAAAACCTGCCAGCTATACGCCGGGGTAATCGTCAGCTCGATCGGCTGCCCAATGGGAGCTTCCGTTTGAATGTGGGTAAAATTACCGTACTGGGTTTTGAAAGAAAGGTGGTCTATTTCGCCAAATTGGACCCGTTCAATCCACGCCTGCCAGGGTTGCTCTGCTTTTGCTTCGCAATAATCAGGCTTTTTCAACACGTGAAAACTTCGGAAAACAGGCGCCGCCGCCTGCCAGTTTTGATTGCCCTGCTGACCGGCCCTGATCGTTACGATGCCTTCGGCGCCGGTCAGTTTCACCACGGAGCCATTGATCGTAGCCGGACCAGCGACAACACTGAACGACACGGGCAAACCGGAGGAGGCAGTGGCCGAAAGCGTAAAAGGAGGAGTAGTTGTCAGTTTATTACTGATCGGAGGGAAATCAATCACCTGTACCTGACTGCTGACGCTTCCCGGAAGGCCGGGCGTAGGTTGATCAGGTTTCCACGACTGGGGCAGCGCATTGTCAAGTTGCCAGTGAATCAGCTGAAGGGTGCTTCCGTTGCCGTCCGGATCGGTGGGCCAGGGGCTTTTGTCGCTGTATCGTACGCTATCGATGACTTCGAGATTGGCGTTTTTTAAAAGAATCAACTCGCCGCTGTTGCTGAGTTTAAAGCCGTTCGGGTCCCTGCCAAAATCTCCTGAAACATGGGTTGTCAGCGGATAAATTGATGAAAACGCCTCTTTGTTTTCCACCAAAACCAAATAGCCACCAGCTGGCATGACCATGTCAGCAGGCAGGCTGAAATACCCGCCGTTTTCATCTTCGAATACCCAACCGGAAATATCCACTGTATGGCTGTTTGGGTTAAACAGTTCGATCCAGTCGCCGCTGTTGGCGATGCTGCTTGAGTTGTAATTGATTTCATTGATAACGATGGTGTCCTTTGAAACTGAGCCTTTTTCAAAAAAAGCCACCAGCGTTTCGTCACCTTCCAGGGTTAAATTTCCTGTCTGCTGATTGCCAAGCGCCGGGTTTGACCAACCGGTAAAAATATAGCCGGGCGCCGGCACGGCCATCACCGGTACTTTAATTCCGGTGAAATATTTACCACTCCAGGGAAGCCGCTGAGGGCCTAAGGTCAGCGTGCTGATTGAAATACCGCCGCCGTTGGCAGGCTGCGCTTTGAGCGTAACGGTTCCGGTCCCGGTTATTTCACTGAAATAATTCACAAAATGCTGGCGAAGGAATTGCGGGCGATCGTTGGCAAATTTGCGCAGCACCTGCACATGGCTGGCCCATGGATTCCAGCCGGGTGACCAGCGGTCGAAGTGCTGCTGAATTTCAGGTTCGTACAGGGCCACGAACTCGTCGATACGGGCATTTACCCGTTGCGGATCAAAGAGCACGTTGAGAAAGTCAGCGGTGCGGTTGATAAAATCCCGGCGAAACGCTGCATTCTCCATCGTTTTCCGAAAGGACAGCGTCGTCCAGTGCGGATTGGGCCAGGTCACTGCGCTGTCGTCAAGCAACCTTGCGAGCGAGTTGGCGGAGGCATCTCCGGAGTTAAAAATCAGCGTGTCAGGTTCAATTTTTAACAAACCAAAACTGAAGTCGAGGTCGAAAGTCAGAAAGCGCCACTGTCCATGGTAGGTGCGTTCCCGCCATCTTCGGAGGTTATTTCCGGGCCAGTCGGAGTTGTCAATCAGGACGTTGAATGCTGTGTAATCGAGGAAATGCGGCAGGTCAATGAACGAGCCGAGTTGCTGCATTTTATCGTCGCTAGCGAAGGAGTTCGCTGCAAGGTATTGCTTGAGAAAATTCCAGGCGTCGAAGTTTCCGGCCGCAGCTTCGTTGCTGTTGTCGAGCAGGTCAATTTCGTTATCTCTGAGGCCAAAATGCTGCTCGATGTAGCCTTCCTTCATGTGTTCCCGCAGGTTGTGAATGCCCCAATATTCGCCGTTGAGATAGGCAACACCGGGCCGGAAGCCCTGCAAATACAGCCTTGGTGGAAGAATTATTCCTCCGACATCGTCAAGGTCGTCGGCAAGGCTGGACACGAACGCATCCCGGAACATGGTCACCTTCCAGTCCTGGCCGGAATTGCGGAGCAGGAAGGATTTGTATTCTCCAAATGGCAGGTCAGGAAAAATGGGATAGGGAAAAACGCCTGCCCCATTGTTCACTTTTGCCTTGATTTTCAACGATTTCTGCGCCGACTGCGCACTGCCCGTGCCGTGAATTTCAACCAACCCCTCCTGGCTGAAAGCCTGTGAACCGTCATCTTCGAAAAACTCGACGTGGACGGGCCGCTCCCAATCTTCAAGGTAGTTCGGGTAAATGCCCGTGGCAGGGTCGAAAAAATCTTCTTCTTGAAACGACAGCGCAACCACCGGGAAACTGTGGTCGGCTCCGAAAAAGTAAGTGTGAGTCGTCACCTGGCTTGGCAGCATCCCGGCGGCGAAGGTTCTGGCCCGCAGCGTCGTCGTAGCTGCAACCGGTAAGGGAGACGTGTAGAGCGGGTCATTTTCGTCAGGCTCGGCGCCGGGCGTAGCGGTGGAGAGGGCGACTTCAAAATTGTTACTGAAAAAACCGCCGGCCACTGAGGCTGCCGGAGCTGCCGCAAAGTTGCCTCCCGGACCCGCTGAATTCGATGCAGCGGGGGTTGGCGTGGTAAAAAACTGGAACGCATCTCCGCCGTCAGGCATCCGGCCGTACGACACATCCGTGCTCTGGGGCCCAAAAGTTAATCCATCCACCATCGTCACCCCGTCGGAGGCAAACAGGCCAATGTCTTCGCCACCGGCGCTCAGCTTGGCGTCCACATGCAGCACGCCCTGCGACATTTCACGATCAAACCAAAGCAACAAAAATCCGCCGGGCGGGATGGTCGTCTTGGCAGGATCGGTGGTCGGAATTTGCCATTGGGCAGGCTGGTTGAGGTCGTCGGTCACGAACATGCCGCCGATGTCGACGGGCGAAGGCCCGGGATTGTACAGTTCGACCCAATCATCGTACTCGCCAAACTCATCTGCGGACACGCCGCTGTTGGAAGCAAGGAATTCGTTGATGAAAATTTGCTGCGAAAAGCCCTGAAAAGTACATACGAGCCCAATAAAAAATACACAGGAGCAGAGGGTATTGGCTCTCATTTTTTGTGTTTGTTTTTGTTTTTGCTTGTTGAAATACGGTATCCGGGATGTTAAGACCAGCAAATAAGACCAAACTGAAGGGAAAAAATCAGGTAAGCAAGAATACGGAAATTATTTCGAAAAAATACTGCTCAGCTCAATTTCCAGCCCTTCGAGGAGGAGGGAGGAAATTTTTTCATCGTCCACTCCGAAAGCGTGGATTTGGTAGTGCCCGTCTTTCAAAGTAAAAACCTCTATGGACCTGTAATTTGGGTCAACGAGCCAGTATTCCGGCACGCCGTGCTCTTCGTAGAGTTGCTTTTTGTCAAAACGGTCGGCTTTGAAGGACGAAGGAGAAACGATTTCAATGACCAAATCGGGAGCGCCTTTGATGCCCCATTCCGGGTCGAATTTGTGCATATTTTCATTGCTCAAAAACAAAATGTCGGGTTGCGGAGCGTCGTAGTCGGAGAGGACGACTGAGGTGGGCGAACCAAGCACCATCCCCATCTTTTTCGATTTGACAAAATTGTAGAGATTACCAAAAATCTCAGACTGAACAAGCTGGTGCTCTCCGGAGGGGGCGTTTCTTCTCACGAGTATGCCATTTAAAAGTTCGAACGAATAGTTTGCGTCGTCGGGCAGTTCCAACTCGAAAAATGCTTCAACCGATATTTTTTTAGATTCGACTACCATGCTTCACTGCATTTGATTTGTGCCCAAATTTAACAAAAAACTCAATGCCCCCCGTCGAAATACCTTCCCGGCACGCTGTTTTTTTGCTTTCGTTTTTTCTTTTTCCGGGCTTGTCTTTTCTCCTTTCGCAGTTGTTTTTTGTCTTTTTTCAAAACTTCCAGGCCGTGGGTAATCCTTGGCGCAAAGTTTTTTCGCTCAACAAAAGCCCAGCGTTGCGGCAGCGTCACGAAAGTTTCAACCTCTTCCCAGCGGTGAAATGGCGCCTCCCTTCCGCAAAGCGCTTCCGACAGTGCAGCGGCCAACGGCGTGCTTTCCACGGTGCCTTTCCGGCGCCGGTTTTCAACGTAGTCGCCCGTCAGATCCCAGACGATAGCGCCTGCCAACTGATGATCGACGATGTACCGGGCTTTTTGTGCGACTGACCGCTCATCTTCAAAACTGACGAAAGTGTTCAGTTTTTTTCCTTGCAGGTAAGGCGCCTGGGCCAGCGAATCCCAGTGGTAGTTAAACTGGCTCAGCCTGGAAACGATGTTGTAAAACATGGGAGCGCCCTTGTCCTCCGGAAAAGTCACGCTGTCCGGCATTCGTTTGGATGAAACGTGCAGGTTCGCAGCGCCCTGGGTCAGCAGGCTTCGACCGTAGAAAGCCAGACCGGCGGCGATTTTCGAAGGTGGCACCCCGTAGCGCTCCACCAGGTGCCGCACGACGCTGTGCAGGTCGAACCCCTTGATGCCCTGCGCCGGTGAAAACAGCGGAGCGTGATGGTTGGTCATCGAAAAATTACTGCCGTAAAAATCGTACGTCATCAGGTTGATAAAATCCAGCAAATGCATCACCCTGTCCCATTCGATATCGGCCATGCGAGAAGGCGCAACTCCAAAAGCCGAAGAAAGCAGAACCTTCTGTCCTCGTTCGAATTGTAAATCATCCAGAGCGTTCCGGACTTCCTGCAGCAGCAGTGTGAAATTTTGCTTGTCGGCCGGAGCGCCTTTTTGGGCCACATACCCCGGATACTCCCAATCGAGGTCGATACCATCCACGTTATAAAATCTCACAATTTCCCGGCAATGCCGGGCAAAGCGGCGGCGCTTTTCCGCATTGGCTGCAATGCCGGAAAAATGCTCCGACATCGTCCAGCCGCCAATCGAGATCATGACTTTGACCCCCTGGCTGTGCGCCCGGTTCACCAGCGAAGTCTCAGACCGATGCCACCTGGGATCGAACGCCTTGCTTTTGGCATAGCCCGCCGGCGCCAGGGATGAAATTTCACCCAGCAACAAAGTTTTATCCGCCAGCGGGTCGAAAGGGGAAATGCTCCCGTCCGGGTTAGGCCTGAAAAAGGCGTAGTTGATGATCGTGTACTTGCCGTAGTCAATCGTGGCAGGGTTCACGAGGTACTGCCGGGCGTACCACTTCCAGCTTGGGTAGTAAGCGATGACTTCCCGGCAGGGCTGCGCCTGCGAAACAAGCGTTTGAAAAATTACCAGAAGGAAAAAAACAAGTCGAAGTAACATGGTTAGTAGTTGGCTTTTGGCCGTTGATTGTTGGCCATTGGAAAACCCCGGATTAATCGTCAAATTTATTCTATACGCCTCCCAAATTGCATACTGCCTACCGGCATACTTGCCTACCGCCTACTCAAATCAGAGCCATTTGATCGTTAAATCCATCGCCCATTCCATGAATTTGGTGTACGGAGCCTTCAGCGCCTCCGCCGGTCCCCAGAAATTTTGGCGAAAGATAGAGCGGGCATGTGAAAAATCCTGAAAACCGTACCAGCCGTGCGTGCTGCCGATGCCGCTGTTGTTGATGCCGCCGAAGGGCAGATCGTGGTTGTAAAAATGCAGTTGGGCGTGGTTGATGCAGGTGCCGCCGGCACGGGTTTCGCTCAGCAGGCGCTCTGTGTTTTTGCGGTTTTTACTGAAAATACTCATCGTCAGCGGGCGCTCCCGGGCGTTGATGAAATCAATGGCTTCCTGCAAATCCCGGTACGATTTCACAGGAAGGACAGGACCGAAAATTTCTTCCTGCATCAGCAGCGAATCCTCCGGCACATCGATCACCACGGTGGGGGCAATGTGCCGGGCGGTGGCGTCGAGCTTGCCGCCGAGCAGGACTTTTGCACCTTTCGAAACGGCATCGTCGAGGTAGCCTTTCACCCGCTGAAAATGCCGGTCGTTGACCATGCAGGCGTATGAATCGGAGCGCAGCGGGTCGTCACCGAAGCCCTCCCGGATGGTTTCGGTGAGTATTTTTAAAAATTCGTCTTTCACTTTTTCCTGCACCATCACGTAGTCCGGGGCGATGCAAATCTGGCCGCAGTTGGCGAATTTTCCACGCACGGTGCGGGCGGCGGCGGCTTTCAGATCAGCCGTTTCGTCGATGATGGTCGGCGATTTTCCACCCAATTCCAGCGTGACGGAGGTCAGGTTTTCGGCGGCGGCTTTCATCACCACCTTCCCAATGGAAGGCGCCCCGGTGAAAAATATGTGGTGAAACGGCAGTTCCAGCAACTGCTGCGAGGTTTCGACGGCGCCTTCCACGACCGCCACTTCGTTTTCATCAAAAATTTCAGCGACGATTTTTTTGATCAAAGCCGAGGAGTGCGGCGTCATTTCCGAAGGTTTCAAAATGGCGCAATTCCCGGCGGCAATGGCCGAAACGAGCGGCACAAATGTCAGATTGAACGGAAAATTCCACGGCGAAATGATGAGGCAAACGCCCTTCGGCTCATACCGAATCCACGACGTGGAGCCTGCAAATGCCAGCGGCATGGGCACTTTTTTCGGGGCCATCCACCGGCGCAGGTTGCGGCGGGTGTGCTTGATCGCCCCGGTGATCGGGAACACCTCCACAGCATCCACCTCGAAAGGCGGCTTTTTAAAATCGGCATACATCGCCTCTTTCATCTGCGGACGGTAGCGCATTACGGCATCGTGCAGCCGGTTGAGTTTGGCGATGCGCTCCCGTGCGGTGGACTTGCCCACGTGCAGGTAATTTTCCTGTTGAAGGTCGAAAATCCGTTGAATTTCGGTGGCCGGGGTGGATGGTGCAGATAAAATGGCAGGCATGATTTCGATTTTGGATTTTGGAATTACGATTTGCCGTCAACCGTAATTCCAAAATCGTAAATTATTTAACTGGCACGACGGTGTAGCCTTCCTTACGCAGCAGCGCAACCACGCCGTTTTCACCGCCAAGATGCCCGGCTCCAACGGCAAAAAATGCCGGTTGTTTCATCATCATTTCACCCATCACGGGGATCCAGTTTTTGTTGCGGGTGACCAGCAGCAGGTCTTCGTAGCCGCCGACGCCTTCCTCATCGGCCCGCATCATGGTCACCATGCCGTTGATGTCCTGGTTTTTGTACAATTTGACCATTTCTTCCATTTCATCGCTGCCGGTATCGGCCGACTTGATGCTCTCGACCAGCATCTGCGCCTGTGCTTCGTAGGGGATACTGTCGAACATACTCATCTGATATTCAGCGGTTTCGAGGCCGCCCATCTTTTTTTTCTGTTGCTTCGCAATGTCCATGATTTTCATCTCGTAGGACACCATTTCGCCGGAAGACATGGCGTCGGGTGACATGTCCATGCTGGCAAAAACGGTGAGGAACATGGGTTTCATTCTTTCAAAAAGGAAAAGCGGCAGGCCCATTTTATCGAAATGCGCTTTCACGAGGGCGTATTCTTCCTCGGTGAGCAGGTCCCGCAGCGATTTGCCGTCGCTCATGAACGATTTCATCATCAGTCCAAGCTGTGCGGGCAGGTTCATCATGTCCTCCATGTTGATTTCGAAGGTGACTAACTGCGCCCGGTCAATGGCTGCACGGGTGCTGTCCGTGAGGAAAAAATCGTCCTTACCGATGAGGTGGATGGTGCCGTAGAGGTAGGAGGGCGTGGGCAAATCCTTGCCGCTGATTTTCCAGAGCAGCGAGTTTTCCTCGATGGTCGGGGCGAAAGACTGGGTAGCCGGTGCTGCATCCGGCTGCGCAAACGCCGGGGCGAATGCAATGAAAAAAGTGAACAGCAGGGCGATGAAAAATCTCATTTTCCGTAGTATTTAAAGTATGTAACAAGATTAAGAAAAATTGAACAGAAGCGTACGGAAAGAAAAAGGCTTTAGCGCATAAAAAGTTTACCTGTTCGCTCTTTCCTTCTTTACGTTGCGAAGGTACGGATTTCGGGAATGGCGGGACGAACCGTGCATCGGTTGAAAGAATTTCCCTGCATCGGATTATAGGTGTTTAAAGGAAGTATCCATCCTTTGAAAACAACAAAAATATAACAAAACAAAAACATGTTAAATATTTTGGAAGTCGAGGGGGGGGTATTATCTTGCTGCCGGAATTGAATTTTTGCCCATTTTTCTTTTTCTCAAACTTTAACCGTCAGAACCTGTGACCTTATGAAACTGATCGCTTTCCTCCACCTTTTGAACATCCTTCTTTCCATTTCAACCTGTCAGCCTGGCGCCCGGCTTCTCCCGGCGGCTCCTTTGATAAGATTCGGTTTGCGCTAACCGCACATACGGCATTGCTGCTTCCATGAAATAATTCACTTTCCTTCAGCGACAGGGTTTTCGAATAGGCTGGCCGACAAACAGACGGATTTACCATCGTTTGAAGCCGTAAATTTTCGAAAACCACTTTTCTTTGAATGGAAAATGGAAAACCTAACCTTATGCGATTGACCTTTACAGGACACAGTCCTTTTGAAACAAATGCACCGGGCGCAGCCCGGCGCAAGCGGGGGAGCTACCCTGTACCGAGACTACCAAAGAATGTTACCAAATTGTAAGGGATTCGGTATCATTTTATGAAAGTGAAATCGCAAATGGAAACGATGGTGGTGAAATGCGTAACAAACTCGAGCTTTGGCAAGCCAGGAAAAACTATGTTTTCCAGGAGTTGGTGCAAAGCTGGATTGGCACCGACGGATATGAAAAAATCGACACCTTGCTGATGGAAGAAAATACCACGCTTGCAAAAAGGTATCGTATCGGGTTGAAACTGTTCCAAGAAGATTTTTCTACGGCACAGGTTTTAATACAAAACTTACCTACGGAAACCGAAGATGATCAAAACTTCAAGGCTATCCAGAAAATCAACCTTGAATGGCAAACGACAGGACCGGAGTTTGCTCTGAGTACAGCCCAGGAAACTACACTGGACAACATAGTTGCATCGAGAACTCCTTCTGCCGGTTACGCCAAGTCCCTGCTAACCATTTTGAACGATGATATTTTCGATCCGGAGCTACCCGATCTGCTGGAGGAAAGAAGTGTCGAAAGTATTGTTTCCGGTGAAACGCATCAAGTATTTTCAATCAAACCCAACCCGGCATCAGGCTTCGTCAATATCTCCATACCAAAACATGCTGAAGCAGCAGGTGGTATTTTACGTATCACAAACCTTAATGGAAGGGTAATCAAAGAGCTTTCAGTTGAAACAGGACAGGAGGTAACTGTCAGTATAGCAGACTGGAAGGACGGCCTTTACATCGCTTCCCTTCGAATCGCTTCAGCAGTTACTCATTATTCGAAATTTGTTGTAAAACATTGATCACTTCTGATAGAGACCCGGTTGAAATAAACATTAGACTTGTTGGGGCATAAGTAGCTGATTTTCAAGCGATGTTCAAGCTGAGTTTGTAATTCCAAAGACCAGCACAAATGCCGATTATTCTGTCAATAAAACGATCACATTTCATTCTCAGGGGATAGACAAGTAC
>JASBVF010000039.1 GCA_030147525.1 Bacteroidota bacterium | reverse complement strand
TTACCGGTCGCCGTAGTGCCAGTCGCATCCGTCACGGTCACGTCGTAGCTGCCAGCGGCGAGTGAGTTGGCTGTTTCACCGGAAACACCGCCCGTCCATGCGAACTGGAACGGCCCCTTGCCGCCGGAGACTTCCGCTGCCAGAACAGCCGATTTTTCACCCGCACATTTTATTTCTGTTTTTTGTGAAATGCTAACGGCCAGCGGCAGGATGTTTTCGGTGATGGAAACGGAGGCTGTGGCCGTGCAGCCCGCCTCATCTGTCACGGTGACGGAATGGTTGCCGGGAGCGAGTTTGGTGGCGGTGGCGGCTGTTTCACCATTGTCCCATTTGAAAGTAAAATTGCCGGTGCCGCCGTTGCCTTTCGCAGTGGCTTTTCCGTCGGAATTGCCGGTGCTGGCGGGGGCGTCCACTTTGGCAGTGGCTTCGACGGGTTTGGGTTCTTTCACCACGATGTCCGCTGAGGCGGTCTGGCCAGTGGCGTCGGTTACCGTCACTCCGTAACCGCCTGCCGGGATTCCGCTTGCATTTTCACCGGTGGCGCTGCTGACGCTCCACAGGTATTTGAACGGAGCCTTACCGCCGGAGACTTCTGCCGCCAGTGCCGCCGATTTCTGCCCGGCGCATTTCACTTCCTGTTTTTGTGAAATATTCACCGCCAGCGGCAGTACGTTTTCCGAAATCGTCACGGTCGCAGTAGTTGTGCAGCCTGCCCCGTCGGTGACGGTGACGCTACGCCTGCCGGGGGCGAGTTTGACGGCCGTGGCGGTCGTTTCACCGTTATCCCATTTGAAGGTAAAATTCCCTGAGCCGCCGGTGGGCGTAGCGGTTGCTTTGCCGTCGGAGTTACCCGTGCTGGCGGGCGTTTCTACTTTGATGGTAGTGCTGAGTGCCTCCGGCTCCTTCACTACGAACTGTGCCGTGGCTGATTGCCCCGTTGCGTCCGTGACAGTGACAGCATGGCTGCCGGCGGGCAGGTTGTTGACGGTTTCGCCGGTCATCACACCGTTGGTCCACTGGTACTGGAAGGGTGCTTTGCCACCGGAAACTTGGGCTGTCAGGCTGGCTTCGGCGCCACCAGCGCAGTTGATATTTTTGGTTTGTGAAATGCTGATCGCCAGTGCGCCCACCTTCCGGCTGACGTTGACGGTGGCAGTGGCGGTGCAGCCTGCTTTGTCCGTGACGGTGACGGTGTGGGCGCCTTCAGCGAGTTTTGTAGCCGTGGCGGTTGTTTCACCATTGTCCCATTTGAAGGTGTAGGCCGGGTTGCCGCCCTGCACTTTCACGGTAGCGCCACCGTTGGCCGAGCCGTCTTCGGGGGCGGGTTTGTCCTGCGCTGCGGTCAGCGTGAGATTCGGATCGGCGATGGTGATTTTGGAGGATTTGGATTTGCCTTTGGCGTCGGTGACGGTGAGGGCATACTCACCGGGACCGAGGTTTTGCGGGTTGGCGCCGCTGAGGCCGCCGGACCACTGGTAGGTGTAGGGCGTTTCACCGCCGCTGACCATGACTTTGAGGGCGGCGTCGTTCTTGTTGGCTCCACAGCTTAATTCCTTATCGATCAGGCAGTTGACGGCCATGGCGTCGGCTTTTTGGATGACGTAGAGACCCTTGTCGTTGGTGCCGATCCAGACGGCGTTTTCCCGGTCGATGGCCATGCAGGAGACGTCCTGGCTGGTGAACTCTTCCGCCGGGCCGAAAATTTTGGAAGCTCTCGTGGCAGGGTCGAAGCGGGCGATAATCTCGGAGGCGATCCAGAGCATGCCGTTGCCGTCGAAGGCGATGTCCACGACTTCCCGCTCAGTCAGTCTTTCATCGATGTCAATCGGTTCCCAAAAATTACGGGCGTTGACTTTCCAGAGCAGGTCGTTGCCCATGACCCATACGTCGGTTTCGTTCTGGGCGAAGGCTTTGATGCTGAAATATTTTTCTTCCAGGTTCCACTTCCCGTCCTTGCCGTAGACACAACCTTCCTCGGTGCCGATCCAGAGCCGGCCGGTATTGTCGAATAGCAGGGTGTGAATGCGATTGGAAGACAGTTTCGAGTTGCCGTTGTGGTGGCGCTGGACGAGTTTGAGCGCAGGTTGGGTTTTGAACTGAAACAAGCCGGAATTCCTGGTTCCGACCCACAATTCGCTGCGTTTTTCATCGAAAGTTGCGCAGGTGATGCGGTCGTTCCTGCTGCGGATAGCCTCGCCGTCTTTGCCCATCTGTGAAATGAGCTGATCCAGCGGGATGCGCAGGTCGGAGTTGCCGGAGGGCGTCTGGAGGAGCGACCATTCGTTTGGGGCTATGTTGAGCGGATTACCCTGTTCCGGTGAAAACACCTGGAACACGCCTTTGCGGTTGCCGACCCACTTGTTGTTCTCGATGTCGATGAAAATGTTGGTCACAGGGCTGTACCTGTCCACGGCTTTGGTACGGATGACTTCCATCGGCACCTGGGCGCCGGTTTTAAGAAAAAGAAACAAAAAAACGATTGGGAAAAGCTTATTCATGCTGGATAAATACGGTTTTTTAAACATCAAAACCCCGCCTGTCGGGCAGGCCGGACGTTCGGGTAAGAAAGACGAAAAATCTTCCAATAAATTTCATCAGGGGCTGCAAAGTTTAGCATTTTTAGGGAATTGTGAGGCAGGAGCACGGAATGGGAGCTAAAAAAGCGGGTGACTGCCTGGAACACATGCCCGGTAACCTTGAGATTAAATTCAAGAAAGCAGAGCGCTAATAACCTGACAGCCGGGAACGAATTTTAGCTGAGGGTGAACGACTATCTCAGTCGTGCTCAGGCCGAGGCTAATGTTTCGGAAGAAAAATATTGGTTACACAGGGTTATGCTTCGTCGTTATACGCTACACAGAGCGCCTCGCAGGAAGTGTTAAAAGTGCTGAGATCATAATCTTCATACTTGCTGACTGTTGCAGGTTTTTTGTTGTTCTGCAGGTTACGAACAGGATGTAAGTCTATCGAAAAATCACTGCCTGAGCCTGGCTGTTCGATGTTTTTAAATGAAGACCACGGAAACTGCTATTTTTGGCGAGTCTAAATTTATGATGAAAAAGTTTCTGCCAGATAAAATTACCTCCTTTGTCACCTCCGGCTTTCTTTCGAAGGTAAAAGAACGGGATGTGAAGTTGTTGCCGGACTCCGGCCCCAAACCGACTTTGCAGCTGCCCAACCGGCAAACGCCCTACGACCAGTATCGCCGGAACAAGTTGATCAAACTGCTGAAGATGCACGAGCTGGCAGGTGGAAAGTCTGTACTTGAAATAGGCTGTGGGGTAGGGGACCTGCTGCTGGAAATCAGCAAATTCAAGCCACGGGAGCTTTACGGAGTGGACAGTGACCCTGAGATGATCGGCTTTGCGCAGCAGTTGCTTGAAGGTATTGAGGTGGATCTATTGGCCGCTGATGTGCGAAGACTGCCTTTTCCCGAGAAGTCATTTGACGTGGTGGTCGTCATGTTCGAGCTGCAATACATTTTGGATAAACATCAACTGCAGCAAGTCGTGCACGAAATTTGCCGCCTTTCCCGGCAATGGATTGTGCTGGTGGAGGACACATCCCCGGAAGGTAAAAAAGAGGAAGACCATCTTCGAAGACCGATGGAAACCTACAAAGAAGCCTTCAAAAAGGAGCGATTTTATCTTCGCCGTACTGATTTTCTCGACGTTTCGGCCAGTGAGTACGTCTTCACAGGCAAGAGTAACCCGTGGCATTGGATTCGCTGGTTCTTAAGTCCGCTGCTTTATCTAATGGGTTTCCCAAAAGAATTGATGCGCCCGCCCGTGGCCGAAAATGAGCTACCTGACTCAAAGTTTGCATTGTTCCTGCAAAAGCTGTCCCTGCCATTCATGACCAGCCTGGATGAAATCGTAAAATCAGGCTCCGGCACGACGATCATGCGTTTCGAAAGGGAACGGCTTTTTCGCAGAGGATAATTTCTTATTTTGCCCGCTATTTCAAAACAAATCACAAACCATGCGACTACTTCTATCACTCTCATTTGTGTTTTTTGTATTTTTTCAAACATCGTTTGGTCAAAAACAACCCATCACCTATTACCTGCCGGATATTTCTTACGACCAATCTATTCCTACGCCGGAACAGATGTTCGGTTTTCAAATCGGTGAGTGGCATCTCAGTCACGATCAACTGCTGGCCTACTACCGGCAACTCGACCAGGTTTCAGACAGGATAACGCTGTACGAATATGCCCGCAGCCACGAACACCGGCCGCTGATTTACCTGGTCATAACTTCGAAAAAAAACCATGACAATATCCAATCCCTGCAGCAACAACATGTTGACTTGTGCGACCCTTCAAAGTCCGGCAAGCTGGATCTTTCCAAAATGCCCATCGTCGTTTATCAGGGATTCAGTATTCACGGCAATGAACCGAGCGGGGCGAACGGCGCACCTCTCGTCGCTTACTACCTTGCCGCAGGTCAGAGCGAAGAGGTGAATCGCCTGCTCGACGATGCGTTAATCATTTTTGATCCTGTTTTCAATCCTGACGGATTCCACCGTTTTTCGACCTGGGCCAACATGCACAAGAATAAAAACCTGACCGCTGACAACGCCGACCGTGAGTACAACGAAGAGTGGCCACGTGGCCGCACAAATCACTACTGGTTCGACCTCAACCGGGACTGGCTGCCCGGGCAACAACCCGAAAGCGCAGGCCGCATCAAAAACTTTCAGGCCTGGAAACCCAACATCCTCACCGATCATCATGAAATGGGGACGAATTCCACCTTCTTTTTTATGCCCGGTATTCAAAGCAGGGTAAACCCTGTAACCCCGCTCCGCAATCAGGAACTGACATTTAAAATCGGCGAGTTTCACGCAAAAGCACTCGACGAAATTGGCTCGCTGTACTACACGCAGGAGAATTACGATGATTTTTACTACGGAAAAGGATCCACTTTCCCTGATGCCCAGGGTTGTATCGGCATCCTCTTCGAGCAGGCCAGTAGCCGGGGCCATTTGCAGGATACGCCGAATGGCCCGTTGTCTTTTGCCTTTACTATTCGCAACCAGGTGCGTACGGCCCTTTCCACCCAAAAGGCGGCTATTTCCATGCGGACGGAACTGCTTGACTATCAGCGATCTTTTTATAAAAATGCTATGGATGAGGCACAGCGGGATGAACGCAATGCTTTCATTGTCGGTGAAAAATTCGACCGTGCCCGCCTGATGAAATTTGTGGAACTGGTACGGCGGCAGAATGTGAGGGTGCACGAGCTGGGTGAAAAAGTGACCGTCAACGGCAAGACTTTTGAACCGGGAAGCGCTTACGTGATTCCGTTGGAACAGCCGCAATACAAGCTGATTCTTGGCATGTTTCAAAGAGAAACCAGCTTCACCGACAGCATTTTTTACGATGTGAGCGCATGGACCTTACCGCTTGCCTTCAATCTGGAATACGATGCGCTGCCAGGTAAGCTTTTTTCAAAAAAACTATTGGGCAAAGAAGTCGGTGAGGTGAAAATGGCCGAAGGCCAGGTACTTGGATCAGCCAGCGATGTGGCTTTTGCTTTTGAATGGGACGAATATTACGCCCCCGCAGCATTATATCACTTGCTTCAAAATGATTTGATCGTCAAAGTCGCCTCCAAACCATTCGACGGGCACACGAAGGACGGATTGAGAAATTTTAACTATGGTACCGTTGTCATCGGTATTCAAAATCAACCAAAGCAAGGGGAAGAATTGCTGGAGCTACTGAAGGAAGCAGCAATAATTGGCCGGCTCAATATTTACGGCCTGACTACGGGCCTCACTCCCACCGGTATCGATGTTGGCAGTAACTTCATGGAACCACTCGAAAAACCCAAAGTGTTGCTGCTGGTCGGCGACGGCGTCACCTCCTACGACGCAGGTGAAATCTGGCACTTGCTCGACACCCGCTACCAGATGCCGGTGACGAAGGTGGAGTCGAATCGCCTGAATGCAAACCTGCTGAGCCGGTTTAACGTGGTCATCATGGCCAACGGAAATTACAATAGCGTGAATGCGGAGATTTTGAAAACCTGGGTTGCCGAAGGTGGCACACTCATCGGATTTGAAAATGCGGTGAAATGGCTGGAAAGCAAGCAATTGGCAGCCGTTGAATTTAAGAAAATGAAAGATGACAGCAGCGGCCGTCTGCCATACGTGGGGGCACCGGAAGACCGGGGCGCATTGCAACTTTCCGGCGCAATATTCGAAGGGGAACTCGACCTCACGCACCCCATCGCATACGGCTACCGCCGTTCGAAGATGCCGGTATTCCGGGGATCGAATGATTTCATGGAGCCTGCGCAAAGCCCTTACGCCATGCCATTGTATTATTCTCAAGAACCACTGATGGCGGGCTACATGCATTCCAGGTTTAACAATATGGCGCCTGGCAGCGCATCGGTTATCGTAAGCGGCCATGGCAGGGGAAAGGTCATTTGCATGGCGGATAATACCAACTTCCGTGCATTTTGGTACGGCACCAATAAATTATTGGCCAATGCCATTTTCTTCGGAAACACTATTTCCGGACAGACCATCGAGCGGTCAAGAAAAAAATAATACATTTGGAAGAGTCCAGCCATTTCAAGCAGGTTGCTGCCAGAGTGAATCTTTGAAATGGCTGGATTTTTCGACGTTCAGGGCAGTAAGTACGCAGGTGTTAGAGTTTTAAATTTTAACTTATGAACCGGAAATTTACTGTGTAGGGCTTTTATAATGCGGCGGTTGCAAATTCGGTTTTCTACTTATCAAAAGAAAAAAAATTTGAATTGACTTGTATAGTTATATCTTGAAACTATCTTTACGTTCGAATCCTTTAACCAGTTACCACAGCTAATGAACACGAAGAAAGCCCCCTGCCTGAACAGCGACCAGGTTGAATCTGCAACCTTGACGCTCCGGGCCTACAAGCATCGTTTTCGATACGATATCGTCAACAAGTTACTCACCAACGGGCGCATGTCCTCCGGTGAAATCGCTTCCTACCTTCAATTGGAAGAACCTTACATTTCCGAACAACTCGACATCCTTCGCCACAGCGACCTGGTGCAGGCTGAATATGCCGAGGATGGAGTATTTTTTCATGCAAACGAGCCTAAGCTTCAGCACATCAAGACGGTGATTTCAAATTTCTTCAGCGGAGAAAAAGGGTGACCTTTCTGCCGGATTTTTTTTTCAGCATAAGTTGGAAATTCTGCTCTGTCAACTTTCGGAGAACCCGAAAGGAGATGCAGCTTTCTGCCCATGTCCGGCAATGGCAGTGGCGCAGGGATGCACCCGCAAGCTGGAATTTGCCATGAAGCCGTGACCGGCCGGCAGCAGGCCATCCGGTCACGAACCCTTTCGAGATGTTTAGCAATTCAATGCTCCGCAAACGCTCAGCGTTTGGCCGGACATGTAGGCTGACATATCAGATCCGAGGAAAACGCAGACGTCGGCCACTTCTTCACCTTTTCCAAAGCGCTTCATAGGTATGCTGGCGAAGTAAGCCTCTTTGGTCTTTTCATCCAGTGCATCCGTCATTTCCGTTTCAATGAAACCGGGGGCAATGGCATTGCAGCGAATGCTGCGTGAGCCAACTTCTTTGGCAACGGATTTAGTGAAACCAAAAACGCCGGCTTTGGAGGCAGCGTAGTTTGCCTGTCCGGCATTGCCTGTAACCCCAACGATGGAGCTGATGTTAATGATCGAGCCTTTCTTTGCTTTCAGCATAGGCCGGAGCATGTGCTTGGTGAGGTTGAAAATGGATTTCAGGTTAGTGTTGATTACCTGGTCCCATTGTTCTTCGGTCATGCGCAACATGAGGTTGTCACGGGTAATACCCGCATTGTTGACGAGAATATCAACATTTCCGAAGTCACGAATGACATCATTGACCAAAGATTCGGCTTCAGCATAGCTGCTCGCATCAGAGCGATAGGCCTGAATGACCACACCATGCTGGCTGCTCAGGCTGGCGGCCAGAGCGTTGGCTTTTTCTTCAGAAGAAAGAAAAGTGAATGCGACGTTTGCGCCCTGTTCTGCGAAACGTGTTACGATGGCAGCGCCGATTCCTCTTGAACCGCCGGTCACGAGGGCAACTTTTCCTGCAAGTAATTTCATGCTTGTTTCCGGTTTTGTTTTTAATGAAAAATTGAGCGGCGAAGTTAAGCAAAACCTCTCATCCGGCGGCGATTTGAATACCCGTTACGATTCAGCAGGTGATTTCCAGTCCATCATGTGCGAGAGCAACATTGGATGGAAGTAGCTGTGATACTTCCGCATGTAACCCCATCCGGTGGCCAATATGAGTAAGGTAGGCCTGTTCGGGTTTTAGTTTTTCAATAAAATCCAAGGCTTCGTAAAGGCTCAGGTGGGAATGATGTTTTTCAAGGTGCAAAGCATTCAATACGAGGATTTTAGTACCGGTAATTTTTTCCTTTTCGGCTTCACTGATTGTTTTCATATCAGTGATGTAGGTGAAATCTTTCACCCTGAAGGCGAGTACAGGCCAATTGCCATGTATAACTTCGACGGGAGTGATGTCGATGCCTTTCACCCTAAATATATTTTCTTTAGAAATTGGATGAAGTTCAATCATGGGGGCGCCGGGGTAGGGGTTGTGGTCGAAGATGTAGGCAAAACGTGTTTTTACTTCAGACAGCACCTGCTCAGTTCCGAAGAGCGGCATATTTTTCCATTGCCGGAAGTTGAAAGGCCTTACGTCGTCGAGCCCGATGATGTGATCGTTGTGTTCGTGGGTGAGCAGGATGGCGTCGAGGTTTTTCACCCTTGCATTCAGCATTTGCTGTCTGAAGTCGGGGCCGGCATCTACGGCAATATTCACGTCTCCCTCCGAAATGAGGATGGAAGTACGAAGGCGTTTGTCCTTTGGGTCAGCGGAGAGACAGACTGCGCACTCGCACCCGATGATGGGTACGCCTTGCGAAGTTCCAGTGCCGAGGAATGTAATTTTCAAGAATTGAAAAATTGTTGGGTTCTGGCGGCAAATATCTGATTTTAAAATTTGGAAGGGAAAATCCCCGGAGGAAAGTGGGTTAAAAAAAAATGAAGGCAGCCCCTATGAATTGTTTACAAGATTAGTGAGAGTAAACGGGACAGCCTTCAACAAATAACGCCTATTTCTTTAAACCACTTGAAATACGCTTAAGCGTTTTAAAACGCTGCCAGATGAAGTGTTTTTTTTACAAAAATTATCTCTTCTTAAAAGGCTTAAGCATGGGAATCAACGAAATACATGTCCACTTCACCCTTGTTTTTAGCTGAAATCTTGCCTCGGTGAGTACATGAAAACTGTCCTTTCACCAATTCATAGGTATTGTGCGAAATGTTAACCCGGTTTATTTCACCGCTTTGTTCCATGCGGGCAGCCATGTTCACGGTGTCGCCCCAGATGTCATAGGCAAATTTTTTCTTGCCAACTACACCGGCAACCACCGGGCCTGTGTGAATTCCAATGCGGCAGAAAAACTCCGGCTTCCCGGCCGCCCGCTGACGTTGGCGAAGTTCATGCATGAATTGCTGCATATCGATGGCTGCCTGCACGACATCAGCGGCATGGGTAGGAGAGGGGACGGGCAGTCCTGCAGCACACAAGTAGGCATCACCGATGGTTTTGATTTTTTCGATTCCGTGTCGGGTGGCAATTTCATCAAAGGCCTGGAAGCATTCGTCCAACTCGGCCACAAGTTCTTCGGGGGTGGTCAGCTCTGCAATTTGAGTGAAGGATTTAAAGTCGGAAAACAATACTGTCACTGCGTCGTATCGCCGGGCTTTGGCTTTACCATGTGATTTCAGTTCTTCGGCGGTTTGGGCGGGGAGGATATTGAGGAGCAGGTTTTCTGAGCGTTGTTTTTCGGTCCGGATGATATTATTCCGGTTGAAGAGTACGACTGCTAACAGCAGCAGCAGGGCAGCCCCGCCAATCAGGGAGTTTCTCACGTTCGCAGCGTTTTTCAACTGGGCTTCCTGCAGTTTCAGTTCCTGCTCCTGTCGCTGTATTTCCTGTTGCTTTTTTCGGTCGCTGTACACTGCTTCCCGGCGCTCTTCCGCCCTGATCCGGTCTTCGTTGAACCGGGCGTAGCGCAGTTCATCGTAAGCCTCCCGGTATTCGTAGGCTTTTTTGTATTCGCCGATTTTATAGTGAATACGGGCCAGGTCTTTCAGTGCGTTTTGCTGGAATTTCTGGTCGTTGATTTCCTTTGCAATTTGGTGATAGCGGTTGGTGTAGACAAGGGCTTCGGCAAAGCGTTGCTGCCGGCGGCGCACATCAGCGATGCCATTGTAAACTTCCATGATGCCGGCTTTGTCGTTTTCCTGCTCAAAGATTTTGAGCGCCCGCTCGAAATATACTTCGGTTTCGGCCCATGCTTTTTCCGCCTCTGTCCTGTCGCCTTTGTCCTTGTAAAAACTACCCAGGTTTTTCAGGACGTAGCCGATGTTGTTGAAAATTTCGGCCTGTCCGGCCTCATCATTCAGCCGTTGCCGGATCTGAAGGGCTTCCTGATGAATGGAAATTGCCTCCCTGAACATCAGCAGAACACTATCGGCCAGAATGCCTTCATCCATCAGGTCTTCGGCTCCGGTGTCCTTGAGGTTGGCTATGTTGTTGAGGACGGAAGCTTCCTGCCATTCGTTGCCCAGTTTCCGGTGGATGGCCAGCGATTTTTGGTACGCCTGGAGTGCTTCGGTGTACCGGTCCACTTCGGTTTTGATATTCCCGATGATATTCCAGGCATTGGCAACCGCCTCCTCGTCCCCTGTGGATTCCACGCCTTCGAGGTATTTGAAAATATGATCCAGTGCTTCGGGGTAGTCGCCCATGCTTTCCAGCACGATGGCAATGTTGTAGTAAGCCCTGACAATTCTGGCAGT
>JASBVF010000028.1 GCA_030147525.1 Bacteroidota bacterium | reverse complement strand
TTATTATCTGGTCATTTTACTACAAACATAGCCGCCCCGCTGGGGCTCCATTTTTTATTATCTGGTCATTTTACTACAAACATAGCCGCCCCGCTGGGGCTCCATTTTTTATTATCTGGTCATTTTACTACAAACATAGCCGCCCCGCTGGGGCTCTTTTTTTTATTATCTGGTCAATTTACTACAAACATAGCCGCCCCGCTGGGGCTCTTTTGACCCTAATACACAACAAAAAAATTCGGGATGACTCATGTTTTTTTTCTATAGAATTATATAAAGATGGATTTTCCGTAAAGGTTCGCTGCGGTTTTCGCAGCGTTACGCTAAGTCGCACTTTGCAAGGCTTGGCGGGAAACTCCTGATCAAGCCTTGAAAAGAGCTTACCTCCTGGTGTGGGTTTTCAAGCTAAATCAGCCTTACAAGAAAAATTGTGGTTAGTAAAAGCTATATGGGATAGCAGCAATTATACCAAAAGTAGGCCGGTGGGCAAGTAGGCCGGTAGGCAAGTAGGCCGGTAGGCAAGTAGGCAAGTAGGCAAGTAGGCCGGTAGGCAAGCAGGCCGGTAGGCAAGCAGACTGATTTTCAATTGTTTAAAGCCGGTTTTTTTCGCAAACCATTTTTCTTCGGGTATAGAAAATGTGTGTACAGAACGAACGGGTGGCGTGAGCTGCCCGTTTTTTTTTGGCGGTGTACTCACTGTAAGGCTGTGCACTATTGAAAAGTGGGATTCCGGCACGGCAGTCATGCGCTACGGTATGGAAAATACCTCATAATTTTTGTTCCCCTCATGCCTATTTGGCAGCTATTTCATCCAGCAGCGTTTTTTTCATTCTTTTTTTAAATGCCCCGGGTTTTTCGGCGTAGAGTTTTTGCCCTTCTTTCAGGGCGAGGTCGGCCAGGTGTTCCTGCTGGCTTTCAGCTATCAGCATCTGTACGTGTAGCATTTCGAATCCGAGGTCATTCTGCAGAGATGCATATCGTTTTTTTAGCATTACCAAATCGTTGTACTCGCCGAGAATATCCGTCAGGTCGTGGAGGGCTTTTTCGTAAGCATGGAACATTCGAGGCCATACGCCCCGGAGAATATGAAACTGATAACGCAGGTATTTTGTCCGTTTTCGCCAGGTGTGAAGGGTCACATCGGCCGGTTCGGCCCTGTTTTTTTTAAAAAGCCGGTAACCCCGTTTGTAAACCCTGACCAAACTGCTGAGTACGTTTCCGGGAAAGTTTTTACCCAGTTTAAAAGCATTGATTTCCGTCCGGTGTGCGGCGAGGTCTTCTCTGACTTCCCTGAGCAAATCAGCCCGGTGGCCCTCAAAATTATCAACATAGACGCCTTCCAGCGCAGACCCGGTTTTTTCAAAAATCTTTTTATAAATCACGCTGCCGTATTTTTCCTGTTGCCGGTGCAGCGTTTCGATGACGGCTCTGGCATCCCGCAACCCGGAGAGCCTGCGACCCAGGTCCCGGTAAAACACGTTTTTTTCCTTGTAAGCCTTTTCACCGATGTCGTCCCGGATCAGCCGCCAGGCCGCCCGGATCTTTTTAAATTGCTTGCGTGCCTGATGGACGGCCTCGTCCGGTGCGCCGGTATCGGCGAGTGCTTCCAGGGAGTTTTCCGTCCGTTCTTCGATGATCCTGCGGAGTTCCTCCCCGAAGGGTTGGTCCGTGTGAAAATACTTAGCCATGGTATGTTTTGGTTTAAATGCTTTTTATAATAAAAAGCAAATGCCCGGATGTTCAATCATTAAGTATTTAGGTAACAGGTCGCAGGGAATACCGGTTTATGATTGCATCCTCCTTCCAGTATCAGGAGGAATAATACGCAATTTTGGTCAATTACCGGAAGGCTTGTCCATGCGAGCCACATGAGCGGTTTCGGGTGACAGGTCGGATACTTTTTCCTGCATGCAGGAAGGGGCGAAGGCTGGGGAAGTGCAGACTCGTTGCGGCGGAGAAAAATTGACATACCTCCAAAAAACTGCAACCATCTCCCCGCAACGCCCGTCTTTTCAAAAAAAATAGACAACATGCAGCACCAGGAATTTCAACCAAAGCCGGTCTTTTCCCACCACATCGAGTGTTTCTGGCAAATGTCGCTGGCGCCGGGCGATGTGGAAAGCCGTTACGAAATGTGGTCGCCCGACTGCACTTTCGACGTCGTTTTTTCCGACCGGAGTTTTCAGTTGAAATTCGCAACGGGCAAGCTGCCGGTGAAAGTGCCTTCAGGTGGTGTTTTCATCGGACAGAAGACGAGCTGCGTGCAGTTTTGCACGACGGCGCCCGTGCGGTTGTTCGGCATTCGTTTCAAGCCGTTCGCTTTCGCCCACCGGCCGGAAATACCGCTGAGCCGGCTGAACGATCAGGCGTTGCCGTTGGATAAACTTTTCACCCTGTCCGGCGGGGAACAGCGACTGACCGGCCGCATCCTGAAGGTGGACGAACCGGCCGAAAAAATTGAGTTGGCTGAAAAACTGCTGCCTGCCCTGCTCCGGGATTCCGGCGAGGTGGATCAAACCTTCCGGGCGCAGGTTAACTACATCCTGGACCGCAAGGGCGTGGTGCAGATACAGGATCTTTTTACCGAATTCGGCATCAGCAAGGTGACGCTGAACAATCATTTCGTGCGGAAAATGGGCCTCTCGCCCAAGAAAGTCTCCCGCATCTGGCGGCTGAATTATTTCCTGCAATTGCAGAAGGAAGTGCCGCATTTCAACCTGACGCAGCTCTGCCTCGAAGCCGGGTATTACGACCAGGCGCATTTTATCAAGGAATTCCGGGGCTTTTTTAATCACAGTCCGCAGGACCTGCTCCGGGAAAACAGCCGGCTGCTCCGCATTTCACAGGAAGTGATCGCCCGACGGTTTACGAACCAGTACGATCCGAGGGAGGGGTGAGAGGGGATGAGATTGGTTGAGATGGTTGAGAGGGTTGAGATGGTTGAGCGCATTACAGCGGATTTCATTGGTTAGCTTTACTTTTTTACAATCCTGCCTTTTTGCTGCCCCATAGCTTTGCATCAAAAAATCAATGAAGCGTTGAGGGGGTTGAGATGGTTGAGTACTCAACCATCTCAACCATCTCAACCATCATCAACCATCTCAACCATCATCAACAAACCTCGAACATGAAAAAGCATATCATCCTATCCCTTATTTTTTTGCTGGTGGCGGGCTTCGCCGGGCTTTCAGCGCAGGAGGCCGAAAGCATCGACCGTGATTTTAGGGCAAGCAGCATCGCCTCCCTGAACAAACTGCTGATCGACCGCTACGTTTTTCCCGATGTGGCAGAGCAGACGGCCGGGCATTTGACCAAGCAACTGGAGGCCGGTGTGTTTGACGCTTGCAACGACATCAAAAGTTTCTGTGAGGCCCTGACCCGGGAAGTGCAGTCCGTCAACCACGACAAACACATGCGCATCGGTCCCGCTCCCAAACGCCAGGCCCCGCCCGATACGCCGGAGTGGATGGTGGAAAACTGGCTGAACGAACTTGAATTTTTACGTCGTCATGGGGCGGGTTATGCGGAGGTCAGAAAGCTGGACGATAACATCGGTTACCTCGATCTGCGGGGTTTCACACCTGCTTTTGCGGGCCGCCCCGCTGCCGACAACTACATGCAGTTGCTGTCCACCTGCGATGCGATCATCGTAGACCTTCGGAAAAACGGCGGCGGCGACCCGGCAACCGTGCAGTACCTGTGCAGTTATTTTTTCGATAAAAAAGTACACCTCAACAGCCTGTACTGGCGGGAAAGAGACCAGACGGATGAATTCTGGACGATGGACGTGAAGGGCAAACGGCTGCCGGATGTTCCGTTGTTCATCCTCACGAGCGACCGTACCTTCTCCGGTGCGGAAGAGTTTTCTTACAACATGCAGACGCAGAAACGTGCGACGCTGATCGGTGAAACGACCGGCGGCGGCGCCAATCCCGGTGGCGGCATGCCCATCAATGATAAAATGATGGTCTTCATCCCGACCGGCCGGGCTATCAACCCCATTACCGGCACCAACTGGGAAGGCGTGGGCGTGGTGCCGGAGGTGAAAGTTCCCGCCGGTGAGGCGTTGGACAAAGCCACTGAAATGGCGAAGGAAGCCGCCGAAAAATACCGTACCCGACAAAAAGAAAAGAACAAGGCAATGCTAACCACTTTTGTGGAAAGTATCACAGCGCCCGAGGCTTCTATTTCTGCCGAGACCGTCTACCAGAACCTGAAAAAGTGCATCGAGGCCGGCCTGTTGGGTGAAATGGAGATCAATATTATCGGGTACGAGCAAATGGGTAAAAATAAAACGAAGGCCGCCGAAGCGGTATTCGCTGCGAATACCCGGCTGTTCCCGGAATCAGCCAACGTTTACGACAGCTACGGCGAAGCGCTCGCTGCCAACGGCAAGCTGGAAGACTCCGTCAAACAATACCGGCAAGCTGTCAAACTGGCCAAAGCCAGCGGCGACCCGAACCTTGAGATGTTTTCGGAAAATTTAAAAAAGATGGAAAGCAAGCTGAAGCGTAAGTAAGGAGATGATTGAGATGGTTGAGAGGGGTTGAGTTCAACCATCTCAACCATCTTTAAGCTTCCCTCATCCGGCTTTTCCGCAGGCCCGGGGCATCCCCGTGCAGGCAATAACTTTCATGACGTTTACCTACAATCCGGCGCCTTCCCCCCGTACTTCTCGTTTTTCCGGCCACACCGGTACGTCTCCGAACAGGTCGGAAAATGAATCAATGGTATCTTCCAACAAATTAGAGCAGATCGCCTTCAGGTCGTATATGACTTCCTCCGTTATCCGGTAGTCATGCGCTGACAGCAGGTCCGGGTACTTGTCTTCTATCATTTCCATCAAACCATCAAGAAGCCGGGTTTCGGCTTTGTGGCACATTTGCCGCCAGAGGCTTATATTATCCGGCTCCATGCCGTCCTTTCTTTTGAGGTACTCGTAATACTCTCCCGGCGGCTCATACCCACTTTTGTCAGCCAGACTTTTCCACAGCAGGCAGTTTTTCAGGTCGCCGGCTTCTTTCAGGAAGGAATGGATGAGCGGCATCAAATCCCGGCCCTCGGCCAGCAAGGCATCCACCACTTCCTGCTCCTTGGGCCAAACGCCCGGGAGGTTCCCCTCGAGCGCAAGGATGCGTTCATACAACGCAGGATCACGCAGGTCAGCTTCCTCTTTGATATCTTTGAATAAAACGTCAGCATAGGCATCCCCCTCCCCGGTCATCACGTGGACATAGAGCATCACCGTATTGTCGCCGGTCACATTCCACCAATCCTCCAGCCCTGCCAATGCTACGGTGAACGCATCATGGTAGGGCTCTGGTGTCCTGCGTTCCAGTATCCTTTTCCGCCGGGCCTCCGGTTCCAACGACGCCAATGTTTTTTCGAACGCAGCGGACATTTCAATCCATCCCTGCTCAAGGCCAAGCAGTACGTGGAACTTTAAGGTGACCATGCCTATATGGCCATCCACCAATTCATAGAATTCCTTCCGCCGGGCTTTACTCAGTTCCAACAGGTGGGGAAAACTACTTTGAAGCAGCATCTTTGCCGTTTTGTAAAAACACTGGTGCAGCTCCAGGTACATGATTAAATGCTGAAAAGCAGTCATGGCCTCCTGCATTTTGTCAAAGCCCATTTCCCGGAAATAGGCTGCCACCTGTTCCGCCGCCTCCAGCATCTCCGGAGGTGGTGCATCCGCCGGGTAAAGACTATCCGCAGACAGTTGGTTTACGTAGTTGTGTACCAGCAAATCAAAATCAAAACCCTCCTGCTCCAGCGCTTCCACGAGTTCCGTATAATCCAGTACGGAAGCGTCGATGTCCTCTTCCAAACCTTTGATATAGTCAAAAACTTCCGGCATACGTTCCTCGCATTCCGTCAGCAGCTGGTCGAAACGCACATCGAGTCTCGTCAGGGTCTCGCCGGAAGCCAGGAGCAACTCGAACGTGCAGATCCTCCGCTGGCCGATCAGTTTGTTATCGGTAAAATGATATTGATATTTTACCAGTGAAAAATCGTTCTTCCCTTGATGGTTTGGTGTTTTCATGTTTTAAAGGTGGCTGTGATGAAATTTGATTGTTAAACCATGGTGAATTCAAATAATTACCGTGATTAACCCGGTCATTATTTCAACTTCTGATACGCAAAACAAGTGCAATTTTTTTCGCACCTGTTCCTGAGTGGAATTAACGGAAATGCACCGTTTCTGTTGCATATTATCTTACGGTTCTAAATTATAATTGAGGCAGGCCGGATTGAGAGCAGGCCGACAGGCAAACAGGCTGATTTTTATTGCTTAAAACCGGATAATTTACCCTCTGCCCGGCACGTTTTTAACGTGCGAAAGCCATCCTGACACTGGAATCATTTACCGGCAATTGATTTACTGGAGCCGTGGTTGCCGGGCAGTTATTATGTGCAGTCGTAAAAACCCGTCTTTTGTGAGAAAAATTTTGAGCTGAAAATAGGTTTCAGTACATTAAAATGGTCGCCAACTTCCTTAAAAAATGCAAAAAGGCGACAGGTAGTGCCTCTCTTGCTGTCTTTAAAACTTAGATATTCAATGTTTTGTGAAAAAACGGGGCATGTTTTGCCAAAATCAATTGTGCAAGGCGGATGGTTTAAATGCGGCTCTCCGGAAGTGAAAAAATGGGTAAAATATTAGTGATTGTGAAAAAAATATGGCGGTGTACTACCTGTAAGGCTGTGAGTCAAAAAATCTAAAATCATCAATCTTCAATCTTAAATCAAAAAGCAAGTAAAAAGCGGAATGAATCGCTGATGTTTTTTAGCGCCTGCTGTTGCCTTCCATCCCAACCTACATCATATACTCCCACGCCGTCTGATACCCGCCGTGCTTTTCGCAGTACTCCAGTATTTTTTCATAAAAACCATCCGCTCCCACGGTGGCGCTGTCGCCGACGATGACCAGCAGTTTACGGGCACGGGTCATGGCTACGTTCATCCGGCGGTAGTCGTTAAGGAAGCCGATCTCGCACTTCGGATTGCTGCGCACCAATGAGATGTAAATGACATCCCGTTCCTGTCCCTGAAAGCCGTCGATGGTGTTGATGTCGAGTTCGGCGCCCTGCAGGAAAGGATCTTCCGTGACGGTATTTTGCATGTGCAATACCTGCTCCCGGTAGGGTGAAATCAGGGCGATGGAGGGGAGTTCCTTTTCTTTGTGAGCATTGACGAGCTGGATCAGGTGCTCGCACAGCAGCTGAAACTCATCGGGGTTGAAGCGGCTCTGTGATTTTTCATTGACATGCTCCTCGAAACCCGTGCCGGCTGTGTCGATGAACATCACCGGGGCCGGGTGCTGAAAGTCGATCCGGTGGTCGGCGTTCGCTTCTGCAGCCGTTAGTTTTCCTTCGTAAAACCATTGGTTTGAAAACTGCATGATGTGGCGGTTCATGCGGTACTGAACGGTGAGCAGGCTGGTGTTTGCAAGGCGTTGCAGGCATTTTTCAATCATCGTGACCGCAAACCCGCCACGCCTTGCCTCATCTGATTTGACCGTCGGCGGCAATTGAAACGGGTCGCCGGCCAGCACCACTTTCGAAGCACGGGTGATGGGAATCCAGGTGGCAGGCTCCAGTGCCTGCGCCGCCTCGTCGATGACCACCGTGCGGAAGGTCCGGTCGCCCAGCGCCTTGTGCACCGACCCGACCAGCGTGCAGGTGATGACCTGAGCACTGTCGATGATGTTTTCAACCAGCAAATCTTCCAACCGTTTGGCCCAGCCGGATAGCTCGCCTGCCTGCTGAAAGAGGTGGTTGCGTTCCCGGCGTTCTTCCGGCCCGAACCGGCGTTTGTACCGCATGGCTTTGCGCCTCGTCTCTGCGGCTTCCTGTCTTACTTTTTTGATGTTTTTGCTTTCGGGATGTGCGGCGATCTGCGCTTCCAGCGTATGACTGACAATTTTTTCATCTACTCTTGAAATATTGCCAATGCGCAGCACCTGCAAGCCTTCATCGGCCAGCCGTTCAGTCAGCAGGTCGGCGGCGGTATTGCTGGGGGCGCAAACGAGCACCGTGTTTTCCGTTTTGCAAAGCAAACGAATGGCCTGCACCAGGGTTGTGGTTTTGCCGGTGCCCGGCGGGCCATGCACCACGGCCACATCCCGTGCGGCCAAGATCTGATTGACGGCCTGGTTTTGCGAATCGTTGAGTTGGGGAAGCTGGACGGGCGTTACCGGGATGAAATCCGGCGCCTGTTGACCCAGGAGAATGCGGCGAAGTTCGGCGAGGCGGTCGCCTTTTGCTGCGATGACTTTTTTCAGCGCTTTTTCCATTTCGAGGTAACTGCGCTCGTCAAATTCGAGGTCGACGCCCAGCGAACCGGCGTTTATCCAGTCGGGCACATCCTTGCTGCCCAGCACGATTTTCATCCGGCCCTTCGAAAGCGATTGAATGACGCCTGAAACTTCCGGCTTTTTTTCATCCGGCGAATTGGTGAAAAAACGCACCGGCTGCCCGGAGCGAAACTGATGCGGGGTGTCCGTTGCTTTGGTGCGGGTGACGATCACGTAAGCCCGTTCGCCGTAGGTGTAGCCGGACTTTACGACTTCGACGGGGTGCCAGCTGTAGCCCTCTGTCACCCGGTCGTGCAGGGCGAGGCTCTGGACGAAAGCCCGGAATTGCTCAAAGTCTTTCTGCTTTTCAATTTTCAGCAGTTCGGAGAGCTGTTGCAGCTCAGCGGTTTCTTCGGTCATGCGTTGCGTGCTGTTTGTTTCACTAAAAAAAGCAAAGGAACAAAAGAAACCCGGTTCGGTTGAAATATGCAGGGCAGGGAGGGGTTATTGATTGAAATTGGGAAATTGACTGATATTATGAAATTACTTGACCAGTTGAAAATCGAAGCGGTGGTGATGATTTGACCTCCCGCAGATTCCGCAGATTCCCGCAGATTTTTCTTTTGGAAGTTTAGTAAACGTGGTCCGGGAAAAGAGAAAGGCTTTGCCAGCGGCAAAAAACCGGGCAAAGCCTGACTCAAATTTCAACAGAACGTTTTTCGGTTGTCAGGGGCATGTCTGTTGCAAAACCAGACAGATTACCTGGTTTCAAAACGCACGGGCAGCGTTACCAGCGCATTCTTTGTCTCGCTGTTATGGAGGGCGGGGGCCCATTTTTCAGGCATTTTTTCCACCACCCGGATAGCAGCTTCCGGACAGCCCTGGCAGGGGCGCTCTTTTGCTTTCACATTTACATTTTCAACGGTACCGTCTTTGGTGACCCGGAAAGTCACTATCATCAGTCCATCCTGGTTTTCTTCGATGGCTGCATCCGGATATTCCAGGTTCTTTTTCACATAATTCTCCACCTTCCGCATCGAGCATTTCACCGGATAGGGGTCAGAAAGACAGGTGCGGGTGTAGATCGGCGGACGGTTGATGGTCATGTCTTTGAACAAAGCATTGGTATCCAGGTGGATTTGCGGAACGGAGCCGGCGTTGGGGTCGAGTTTGTCCATTTTTTTACGGTCCACTTTCTGTGGTACGTCCGGGTTTTTCTGTGAGGTTTGTTGTGCTCTTGGCTTTTCAGCATCGGGCTCCACCACCGGCACGACCACATCTTCCGGTTCGATGATGTAGGTATAGGCGCCGGAATTTTTGTCCACCTGGGCGTTGTCCTGTTGAAGTTGGTTTTGAGGATAGTCATTTCGTTCTTCGAAAGCGGTTTTATCCGTTTCGTTTTCAGGGTTTTGCTGATTCGTGCAGGCGGCAAGCGATGCAGTCAGCAGCATCATGGAGAGATAGTATTTGAAGCTTCTGTAAACAGTCATGATTTCGTGATTTTTTGTGATTGACAATAAAGAAAAAGCACTTCCAAAGTAAAGGAAGTGATTGATTATCAATGTAATATGTTTATTGGTACAACGAAAAGGCAGGGCTCGTGTTCAAAACTCCAGGCGCAATTGCAGTTTTACATCCGACCTTGATTGCCCGTTGATTTCATCGAGACCGGACCCGATAGCGGAGAGATTGGTAAAATAGGAACGTGCATAGCGGGCTTCCAGCCGCCACTGCCGGCTGATGCGGTAGCCCATGTTCAGGTAAAAACGGGTTCCCCGGTCGTAGTAGGCAGGGATGGAAAAGTCGTTGAGGACGTCCCTTTCGTAAGCGTAGTAGCGCACCTGGTAGCCGTCCGTGTCAAATATGGCGAAACGGGTACTGAAAGAAACAGGCGAACCAATGGCCCGGTACAGCAGATCCTGGTACAGCACGATGCCCGTCGATCTTTCTCCTGCCGTTTCTGAAAAACCTGCATCCAACCGGCTACGCCATTCGAGACTTTTGCTGAGTTGGTAGCTGAAATGCAGTCGTGCCTGAAACAGGCGAACGGGGACGAGCTCGTCGAACTTACCGGATTCGGCGTCAGCGTTTTGTTCTTTGGTTTCCTGCCTCACTTGCAGGTAAGCTTCCATTTTGCGGCGTTTGGTGTACGTCAGGCGGGTGAGCCATTCCTGCCCGGCGGACGGCGCATCCACCCGGAAGCGCAGCCAGGGATGCCGGTATATATCGTAGTAGGCGTTGAGGCGCCATTGTTTGTCGAACTGAAACTGAAGGCCGAGGTAAACGCCTTTTTCATTGGCGCCGCCTCCGGCCTCAGCGAAAGGCTTGGCATTGAGCGATTGGTAGTCCCTTGCAAAATCACGGTGCAGCAAGATGAGGTCGATACGACGGTCGAGGGCCAGCAGCAGTCCGTTCAGCGTAGCGAGAGCGCCGTTGTCGCTGCGGGCTGTTTCACCGAAAAAATGAAAATTGCGAAACGTGTAGGCGTAGTCGATGCTGAAGTTCAGCAGCTGATTGCCGTTGAAGTAAAATTGATTGTAAAGGGCGGGGTTGCGTTGCAGGGGTTTGTCCAGGTGTTCGTAAAGGCCGTTGAAGGCGATGTGGTAACGTCGTTTTTGCCATTTCAGGATGGCGCCGGCCGAGGTTTGCCGGATGGCGCCTTCGTCGGCTATTTCCAGGCGGGTGCGGTGAAGGCCGGAGGTTTGAAGGGAGGAAATAAAATTCAGCACCGGTTCGTCCGGGCTGACTTCTTCCGGTTCTTCCAGGTTGGCATCTCTCCGGCGGATGGAAGCGAAGCCGAGCAGTTCCAGGTTTTTAGCGAGACTCACACTGGCGGCCATGCCTCTGAAAAAATCAAACTCATTGACGGAAGAGTAGGGGCGGAGGTTTCTGCCGGAGCGTTTAACGTGGGTGGTCAAGGCACTTTTCCGGGGGGCAAAACCCTGAAAAATAATCAGTCCCTGCCCCATGGAAACGGAATAATCACCCAGGGCCACCGCATGGACCCCTTTCATCGGGTTTTGAAAAAACAAATGAGCGGAATAAAAATCAAAACCCTGCTTGTTGCTGCCTTTAAAAAACTCCTCACCAGCGTCCTTCTCCGCCGTGATGCCAAAGGAGAGGCGGTTGGGCTGGGTGTATTTGTAGCGCAGGTACAGCCGGTTGCGGTCGCCAAGGTAGCGGTTGGCAAGGGAGTCATCCGGCGGCACGGTGAAGCCTCGGCGGGCTTCGAGCGTTCTCGCCCAGCGCATCAGCAACTGGCTGCGGCTTTCCCGGGTTTCGCCAAAAAAAGGTTCGTCGAGCAGGCCCGGTTCACTCACTTTGACAAAAGGTAAGAGCTGGCGAATCGTGCCCAAATCGAAGCCCGGCACAGCCTGCAACTCGTAAATCGAAATGAAATCGCCTGCGGTTCGGCGGTATTCGAGGAGGGCAGCCCTTTGAAGTTCATTTAAAAAAGGGAAATCGGAGAGGGCTGCGTCGTCGGCCCTGTTAAGGTTGAGCGGCCTTCGGCGGAGGTAGTCGAGCCGTTCGAAAATATCATTGTAATCAAAGGAAGATTCCTCATCTTCGCCCGCCGCAAAGAACTCGAGCAGGTCCTCCTGCGAAAGCGTTGCAAGCGAGTCAGTCTGGGCTGTCGTGACCAGGGAACAAAGGATAAAAAACAGCAGCGGGGCAAGTTTTCTCATGTTTGTCGGGCGGGCAGTTAACGTTGATTTTGGGTTCGTCAGCCAAATATAATCTGAAAAATTCAGAAAAAAACCGGCTTTAAAATTTCAGTTTAAAATTTGGGAGAAACCGGTAGCGTGAAATTTATTCTGCCAAAAATCTTAATGCGTAAAAATTTATTCGGAGGATGAAGCCGGAGTGCTGATTGCAAGGCTCCGGCGCCGTCCGGCGATTATCAGGAGGAGGGAGGATTAGTTACCTTTGCGTTAAACATACACTAATATTTTCCTTTATAATAAACGAAAAAAATGCGGGCAGTGAAATTAATCTTAACTGCCCAACCACTTAACTAATTTAAATATTTTAACATGGCTAAGATCAAGCTTGAGTACATTTGGTTGGATGGTTACAAACCCACCCAATCATTAAGAAGTAAAACAAAAATCGTTGACAGTTCCAAGTTCAGCGGCAAACTGGAAGAGTGCCCCATGTGGTCCTTTGACGGTTCTTCAACCGAACAGGCGCCCGGTGGTTCCTCTGATTGTCTGTTGAGACCTGTCTTCATCTGCCCGGACCCGGCCCGCAAATCTGCGTACCTGGTGATGGCGGAAGTATTGAACGCTGACGGTACACCACACGAATCAAACGGACGTGCAACAATTGCTGATAGTGCAGATGACGATTACTGGTTCGGTTTCGAGCAGGAATATTTCCTTTGGGATCCTGAAACCAACCTGCCACTGGGTTTCCCATCCAACGGTTACCCACGCCCACAGGGCCCATACTATTGCGGTGTAGGCGCCAAGAATGCATATGGCCGTGAAATCGTTGAAGAGCACCTCGATATTTGTCTCGAAGCAGGCTTGAACGTAGAAGGTATCAACGCTGAAGTTGCTGCCGGACAGTGGGAGTTCCAGATTTTCGCAAAAGGTCCCCGTTCTGCAGGCGATCAGATTTGGGTAGCCCGCTACCTCATGGAAAGAACTGCCGAGAAATACGGCGTTGCCGTTAACTGGCACTGTAAGCCGCTTGGCGCTACCGACTGGAACGGCTCCGGTATGCACGCCAACTTCTCCAACTCTACACTGCGTAATGCCAACAGCAGAAAAGTATTTGAAGAAATCTGTGAGAAATTCGCTTCCAAAGAGGCTATCGCAGATTGTATCTCTGTTTACGGAGCTGACAACCACATGCGTCTGACAGGCTTGCACGAAACGCAGTCCATCGACAAATTCTCTTACGGTATCTCCGACCGTGGCGCTTCCATCCGTATCCCGGTTGGCGTCGTTGAAAACGGCTGGAGTGGTTACCTCGAAGATCGCCGCCCGAACTCGGCTGCCGATCCTTACAAAGTAGCTGCGGCTATCATCCGCAGGCTGCAATCGTAAGCTGCCTGAAATCTTTCTTTTCAGGCTGTCAACAACCTGCCAACTCCATTTTGTTGGATATGATTTGAGAGAGATTTTTTGAAATTAATTGGAAAAGCCAACCTCACAAGGGTTGGCTTTTTTAATCAAGCTTGTCTTGCGCCGTTCCCGGAAGGGGACGGCGTTTTTTCATGCCCTGAACGGATCAGAAGCCCACCTTGAACCCGCCAAAAAAGTTGATACCCGGCGCCGGTTCGTAATACCTTCCTCCAAAACCGTTGATGCGGATGTTGGCGAAGTATTTTGCATCGAAAAGATTGTTGACGCCAAAAAACGGTTCCATCCTCCATTTTTCAAACCGGAAGCGATAGCCCGCCCTGAAATTGGCGAGCAGGTATGATTCCGTTTTTGTGGTGTTTAAATCATTCACAAATTGCGGATCCACCAGCTGAAAAGTCTGGGTGAAATGAAAACCGGAGGATTTGAAATAGCGAAGCTCCGCATAGGCCAGCCGTTGAGGTACGCCCGGCAGCAGGTTTCCTTCCAGGTCTTCATTGCCGAGCTGGTATTCCCTGAAGCGAAAATCCGTGAGGGTATAGTTGGCGTAGAAGTAAAATCCTTTGCCGAGGTAGCTGCCAAGGCCCACCTCAAGCCCGTTTCTGACGGATTTTCCGGCGTTCCGGTAGAAGGTGCGGTCCTGCGCATCATCCTCGAAGGGGATCAGCTCATCCGTCAGTCGGATGTGGAAAGCGGCGATTTCGTACTTGAACCGACCGCCTGCGATCAGGCCTTTGGCGCCGATTTCGAAGCTCCGTGATTTTTGCGGGTTCAGTTCGGGGTTAAAACCGCCGCCACCGGTCGGGTTCGCAAACTCGGTGAAAGTAGGGGTTTCAAAGCCGGTGCTGAAATTTGTGTAAAGATTCAATGCCTCAAACACCCGGTAACTCAGTCCGGCGATGGGATTCAACACATAAAAAGTCCGTTCGCCACTGTCATTTCCGTCAGTTAGAAATCGATCTTCCACCTCCAGCCACATGGCATCGAAGCGAACGCCGGGAAAGAATTGCAGTCGTTTCGTCAGGCTGAAATTTTGGGAGAGGAAAACGCCGGCCGTGAGGAATGACTCTTTTTGATCCAGCAGCCTGGGGCCTTTTTCATTGGACTGGTTGAGGTAGCGCTGGCGGTCGTCGTTCTGTGCCTCCAGTTCTACGCCAACATTGATCTCCCAGGGAAGCTTCAGCAGGGTTCCCCGGTGCAGAAAGCTGGTATTCAGGCCGGAGAATTGCCGTTTCAGCTCGATGATCTCGGCCGGATTGATGGGCAGTTTTGCGCTGAACCGTCTTTGCGTGGTGAAAGCACGGGCGCTCAGTTGGTTGTTTTTTGAAAAACGCTTGTTGATTGAAATCCCCGTCCTGCCTTGCCAGAGTGCCTCACCGGCGTCAAAAGTTACGTTGCGGTCACGGGCTGCGGAACGGTCTGCTTCCACCTCGGAGATGTTGAGCGCCCCGGCGTCCTGTGCTGTAGGGCTGTTGGTGTAATTTGCCAGAATCGTGAGGTCGAACGTGCTGTCCACAGGCAGGAATATTCCGCCATTGAGAAGGACATTTTTCATGGTGCTGTGATCCCGGTAGCCGTCGGTCTTGGTGTAGGTGCCGTTGAAGGAAAGCTGTGCCTTGCTGAATTGTCCGCCGCCGCTGAGCCGGTATTTTTGAAAACCATACGATCCCAGTGTCAGGCCTGCTTCGGCGTGATCTTTTTCCGTGAAAGTCAGCGTTTTAAAACTGAGTTGCCCGCCGCTGGCGTTGCCGTAAAGCCCGGCCGTACTGCCCCTGATCACACTGAGTGAAGTGACGGCGGCAGGGTCGATGTTGTCCACCTGCCCCTGTCCGTCAGGCGAAGTTTCGGGGAAGCCGTCCAGCAGAATTTTAATACCACGTATGCCGAACGCCGACCTTGAACCGAAACCCCGGATGGACACCCGGACGTCCTGTGCGAAGTTGGTGCCGTTTTGAACAAAAACACCCGGCACGGCAGCCAGGGCTTCGTCGAGGGCCAGTTGCTGTTGTCCGTTTTGCAGGCGGTATTCGCCGACGGTGGTCAGGGAGAGTGGGGTAGTGAGGTCGGTGGTTTCCAAACGGAAAGCAGTGACGGTTACCGCTTTCAGTTCGGTCATGGGGAGGGTGTCCGGTGTCTGGGCGTGGTTTTTTGAAAAAAAACAAATTGCCAGCAAGGCGGTGAGCAGAAAAGACAGTGAAGATGGGCGCATGAATTTTTTTACATCAAATAAAAGACATTCCTGCCAAATCAAAAATCAGAAACAAAAAAAGCCGCTCCCCTTGCGGGAAGCGACTCAAACTTTACTCCAAATCTATCTATCTTGAAATCGCCGTTTTACCGGGATTTTTATGGTCAAAAATGCATCAGCGGTTCACCAGCGTCATCGAGCGGGTGGCTGCGAAGCCCGGTGTTTCCAGGCGGTAGAATAACATCCCTTCGGCAGGCAGTTGCTGGCGGTTCAGCTGAATTTCGTGGTAGCCTGACGGGAATTCGCCTTCAATCACCTCGATCATCCTTCCGCTGGCATCATACACGGACAGCGTGGCTTTGGATGCAACCGGTAACCGGAATCCGATCGCTGTTTTCTGGCTGAACGGATTGGGAACGTTCTGGAACAATTCGAAACCGTCATTGCCTGCCTCGCTGGTGGAAACGAGACCTGCGAAGTCCATGTCCAGATCCCAAACCGACATCTCTTCGCCCACGTAGGCTTCCGCATGGGTGAAACGGGAGCTGATGCCGATGGCGTCTTTCAGGTTGCAGGACGTTTTCGCTTTAAAGACGAGAGAGATCACTGCTTCACCGTCGACCAGGGTTACCGGGTTGTTTTCAAACCAGCTCACCGTTACGGCGCCGTTGTCAAGCAAGGTCAGGCCGTAGTTCTCCGAGTTGGTGAGAGCCGTCGGCGTAACAGATTGAAATTCAAGCGCCTCAGTGTCAAAGTCGAGGGTAAACTGGAAGCCGTGTACCTGGTAAAACTCCTTGGCTTTCAGCGTCACGATGACGTCAGACCCGGCATCCAGCGGCAGGGCGTCACATTCCAGCATCAACATGCCGGCACTGCGGTCGCCGGTATCTCCGGTGAGGTTCTGCGTGGCAGCACTGTTGTTCACGTCGCCGATTTTTATGGCAATAAAATCAGCCGCACTGACCGTAGCGCTCAGGTTGTTCAGGTTGATCACCTCCGGGAAAACTCCCTGCCAGGGGTTCGCCGGGTTCGGGAACTGGTAGCTTTTTTTCACAAACCGCCAGGAGGTGTTGTTGGGAAATGAGGTATTGATAAAAAGTACGGTTTTCCGCAACTCCACCAGGTCGAAAGTGGTGATACTCTTCGAGTTGTTGACGTCGGCGGCGATCATTTTATAAGGCGAATCGAGCAGCTGAATGCCGAGGATGTGCCGTGAAATGATGACCAGGTCAAAGGTCGTGACGCCGTTCAGCGGATCGTTGTCCTTCACGGGGGTCACGGTGTAATCCAGTCCTGCGTCGAGGTCGGTGAACTCGTACATTCCATTCTGACCGGTGGTGAAATCCGCCGGCGTCATGCCTGCGCTGTTCAGCTGAACGGTAGCTCCCTGCAGCGGGTCTTGCATGGGCGTGGTCAGCTGTCCGCTGATCGGAATACCGGTGTCGCAGGAGAACATGTTGTCCTGAATGGTCAGGAAGGTGCTGCAGTAGTCCTGGTTGCCGGCTGCGTCCGTCACCCACATGTTGATGGGCAGCTGGAAATAGGTATCCGTGCAGACGTAAGTCCGGCAGGAGTCGCTTGTGTCAGCAGAGAAGGAAAATGTCAGTGGTCCGGGGCAGTTGTCGTAGCTGCCGTAGTTGAAGGATTTGGCACAGACCGAGATCATACCGGTTTGCATAATCTCGACAATCAGGCCATTTTCGCACACGGGTGTCGGCTTTTTGCAATCCTTCAAAGTGAATATGACTTCAATTTTAGACTCGTTGCTGCATCCATCCTGGATGAGGTAAAATATCCGGTGCTTGCCGATGGGCACGGTGCCTTCGAGGAAACCGGTTCCGCTCTGATCGTAGGAGCCGTTGTTGAACAGGTCTAGGTGGTACACAATTTCGAAAGCATTCGAACACTCCCCGTCGATTTGTATCGGCACGAACACTTCCCCGCTTGCGCAATCTGAGTCGAGGGTGCAAAATTCATTGGCAAACGGATAGGACAGCGTCGGCGGTGTTTCATCATGAATAATCAGGTGCTGCTGGTATTCGTACTGCCCGAAATTGTTGTGAGTAGTTTCATCAATGGTAACCCCCTGCTGGTTGGTGGGTATTTTGATGGGTGGGGCGTATGGGTCGTTAAAACACCAGTTAATGACCTTCCAGGTACGCACTATTTTAAAACAGGCACTATCCACGCCGAGGGCAAAGTATTGATCTTGATGGCTCACCGCAAACATATCACAGCCGAAGTTGGAAATCTTGATGGTAGGCGCATTGATCGTGTCGCCGCAGTCACCGTACCAATTAGCCGGAAACTCAATCAGCCAGTCGGACTTTGGAATTACATAAATATGCTGCTCGCAGGTGCCTGAAACGTTGCCTGAGCTATCAGCAGCGATGAAAAACCGGATGATGTGACCTTCGCCGCAGGCGTTGATGTTTTCTGCCCATGGTAGCTCGATCACGGTTGCGTCGCAATTGTCCGTCACGGAAGGATATCCGAAGCCATTCAGCCAGGACTGCGTGACATCGCCGGGGATGTCGGTGCAATTGATAATTTTCTGCGGAGGCGCAATGCAGGTCGGCGCAATTTTATCTTTCACAATGGCAGTGACCATGCAGTCATTGTGATTTCCAAAGCAGTCAATCACCCTGAAAACCACCAGCACGGAGTCATCCTGGCAGTTAAAATCCATGGATGGAGCGAAGGCAATGTCAGGCTGCCCCATTCGTTTCACCAGCATTTTATCGATGCAGCAATTGTCATGGCTTCCGTCGTCGAATGTCTGAGCAAACACTTCCGCATAGCCGAACACGTTGAGGTTGACGGAGGTGTATTCATCGCAAATGGCGGCAGGCGGCGTTATGTCTGCGACAACAGCGGTCACGGTCAGTTCGGTTTCGTTGCCGCAATCGTCCGTAACCCGGTACAGGATCGGGTGGTTGCCGATTTTCAAACCCGGCAGCGGCACATGCCCGCCCTGTTTGCCGTCCACACCGTTCACATAAACGGCTTCACCGACGGAGGTAAAAATCCTCACGGTTACTCCGCCGCATTCATCCGCAATGGTTGGTGCAGGGAGTAAACCAGTTGAGGCACAGAAAATAGGAAGGCTTCCGGTAATATTGGCGCTTAGCGTAATCGCCGGAACAGAAATCGTCGGTTTTTTCTCGTCAATAATTTTAATGATCTGCTCATTGTCATTGCCATTGCTGTCTTCCACGATCACCTCGCCGGTACACCAGTTGATAACGGTCCAGGTGCGGATGATTTTGAAGGTGTTTCCACAACCGGACAGCGTATCGTCATGGGACACGTAACTCGCCTGACAGTAGGGCCCGGAGGCGCCGAGCGGAATGCCGGAGCCTGTTGTGGCGAGGTTGCCGGTGAAAACAGCCGCATTGGTGATATGAGGGTTAGCGTAGTAATCCGAGCAGGACCAGAAGCGGTCGTCCGGGAAGTCCACTTCGGCAGCATCGTCGATGAATAACTGCTGAATGCAGGTTGAGGTATTTCCGTAGTCATCCACGGCGACCCATTCCTTTGTGATGGTTACGCCGTTGCAGATGTTGCTGTTATCAATTTGCATACCCACCAGGTTGATGGTTGGGTCTATGTCGCAATTGTCCACGACCGGAGGATGCGGGTAATTGTCCAGATCGGTATCGCAGGGAATTTCAACCGGGGTGGATGGACAAGTGAAAAGCGGTGCTTTTTTGTCTTCCAGCTTGATAGTCGACCAACATTTGTTGCCGGTGCAATTTTCTTTCACCTGCCCTGTCAGTGTCATTCCGATGTGGCTGCAGTTGAGCAGGTTGCCAATCTGATTGTTGGGAGGAGTGGTGATGGAAACCGAAAATCCATGGTAGGAATTATAGTTGCCGCTGAGCAACATTTCGGGTTTTATCAAAACCGTACCGCTTTGATCGATGGAGATGTGAACAATGTTGTTGCACGTCAGGAGTGTTTTTTTGATCAAAACGGTCTTCTGAGCACTGCCTGTAGCACCGGATGGGTCCGTTTCCGTCACGCTGACGGTCTGGGTGCTATTCTCAGGGCCGGTCCATTTTACCCCAATGAAATTATTGGAACCTTGCGTGATGGTGCCGCCCGCTGAGACAACCCAATTGTAGGTATTGCCTGCCGTGAAGGGCGTGGCGTAAAAGTGTTCCGCTCCCGGACAAACGACTGTGTCGCCGGAGATTACCGGAGCTGGCTGGGCGTTCGAAATTGAAATAATGGCGCAGGAGGTAATAAAAATTGCAAACAGCTGCCTCCTGAATGCCGGAGTAGTTACCGGATTCAACATGGGAATCGAATTTAGTTAAAGAATTGGAGTATGTAAGGAAGTAGGAAGCGGCGTAGTGAGGGTTGGTACTTGCCGATTGATGTTGTATGACGGTTAGACTGCAAAGCAAGCATTGAGCCTGCGACAATCAGCCGGATACAATCAGCAATCAGCAATTACCAACCTTTCTTTTCTTGAGACTTTGTGGAAATGAAGGAGGAGAAAAAGAAGGAGCACAGAAGAAGTAGTTTTCTCATAGTATGCTTAAGTGCTCCTGTTAATTCGGATTATCTATAGTTTATCTTTTTGTTGTTGTGTAATATTCTGTTTTTCTGTATTATGAAACGTATTAGACAAAAACGTTGCCTGTTATTGAAAAATGGACTACCCATTTTAGGGTAATTAATAATTTTTTAAATATGTATCTTTCTAAATGGCTGTTAATCAGTTAGTTTGGTGCAAATAAAAAAGCCTGCCCTTCGAAAGAAAAGGCAGGCTTTTTAAGTTTGAGAGGAAAATATTAAGCTACCATTTCCCCCTGGAGTACTTTTCTCATCGTTTCGCCGATGGTCGCAGGCGATTTTACGACGTGGATTCCGCACTCGGCCATGATTTTCATTTTTGCCTCGGCAGTGTCATCGGCTCCACCGATGATGGCGCCGGCGTGGCCCATCTTTCGGCCCTTTGGCGCAGTTTGTCCGGCGATAAAGCCGACCACTGGCTTCGTTCCATGATTTTTAATGTAGTGAGCAGCTTCGGCTTCCATGCCACCGCCAATTTCACCAATCATAATGATGCCGTCCGTATCAGGATCATTCATCAACAGTTCAACGGCTTCTTTGGTGGTAGTGCCAACGATGGGGTCGCCACCGATACCGATGCAGGTGGATTGGCCCATGCCTGCTTTGGTTACCTGGTCAACTGCTTCGTAGGTCAATGTGCCAGAGCGGCTGACGATGCCAATGCGGCCAGGGTTGTGAATGAAACCGGGCATGATGCCGCATTTTGCTTCACCCGGGGTAATGACGCCCGGACAGTTAGGGCCGATGAGGCGGCACTCAGGTTTGTCTTCGAGGTAGGCTTTCACCTTTACCATGTCCTGCACCGGAATACCTTCCGTGATGCAGATGATTACTCCGATACCGGCTTCGGCAGCTTCCATGATCGCATCCGGAGCGAAAGCCGGCGGAACGAAAATGACGGAAACATTTGCTCCTGCTTTCTTCACAGCATCGTCAACTGTGTTGAAAACAGGCAGGTCGAGGTGAGTCTGTCCACCTTTGCCAGGTGTTACGCCTCCAACCACGTTGGTTCCGTATTCGATCATTTGGCTGGCGTGAAAGGTGCCTTCTTTTCCAGTGAAACCCTGGACTATGACTTTTGAGTTTTTATTAACTAATACTGACATTTTGTGGTATTTGTATTTAGCGTTGACGGTTAATTATTTTTTGAGAACGTTGGTTCTGACAATAAATAATCAACCTTCAGCCGCTATTCTTCGTCTTGTATAATAAATACGTCTTCGTCTTTCTTGTGCATGTGGTATTTTTCACGGGCAAACTGCTCCTTGTTTTCTTCCACATTTTGCTGATCCTGTTTGGCTTCCTGAATTTTTTCTTCGTAAAACACTTTGTCATGCTCCAGCCGCTTAACAGAACTCCTCAATTGCCACTGTGTCCAAAGGTCGTGTTTATCCACGAAGATGAGCAGAATGGCAAAGATGATCAGCACCAGGAAATACTTGTTCCTTAAAGGAGGTGGTAATTTCCTCATCATGAGCTTGAACGGATTCGGTTGATGCATAGACATGACAGAAAGTTTTAAGGTTAAAACTGCCGGACATTCCGGCAGTTTGGAAACCGTTAATATTACTTCGTCAACAACGCCTTGCCAGGATAGTAAGCCATGTCGCCCAGTTCATCTTCGATGCGAAGCAACTGGTTGTACTTGGCGATCCGGTCGGAGCGTGAGGCAGAGCCGGTTTTGATCTGGCCCGTGTTCAACGCAACGGCGAGGTCGGCGATGGTAGTGTCTTCTGTTTCACCGGAACGGTGGCTCATTACGCTGGTGTAAGCGTTACGGGTTGCCAGGTTCACGGCGTTGATGGTTTCAGTGAGTGAGCCGATCTGGTTCACTTTGATCAGAATGGAATTGGCAATCTGGTTGTCGATGCCACGCTGCAAACGAACCGTGTTGGTTACGAAGAGGTCGTCGCCCACCAGCTGAACTCTTTTACCAATCGATTTGGTCAATGCTGCCCAGCCATCCCAGTCATCTTCATCCATACCGTCTTCGATGGAGAAGATCGGGTATTTTTTGCTCCAGTCGGTCCAGAAATCCACCATTTCGGCAGGTGTCAGTTTTTCACCGGTAGAGCTTTTGAAGTGATAGATGCCAGCCTCACGGTCGAAGAATTCGGAGGACGCAGCATCGATGGCGATCATGACGTCTTCGCCAGGCGTGTATCCGGCCTTTTCGATCGCCTGCAACACCGTTTCGATGGCTTCAACGTTGGATTTCATGTTGGGAGCGAAACCACCTTCATCGCCTACGTTGGTGGAGTAGCCTTTGCTCTTCAATACGCCCTTCAGGTTGTGGAAAATTTCAACACCCATCCGCAAGCCGTCCTTGAAACAGTCTGCTCCGAATGGCATGATCATAAATTCCTGGAAGTCAATTCCGTTGTCGGCGTGTTCGCCGCCGTTCAGGATGTTCATCATCGGAACGGGCATGATGTGCGCATTTGCGCCGCCGACATAGCGGTACAATGGCAGGCCGGCTTCTTCTGCGGCAGCCTTTGCGATAGCGAGCGATACACCAAGGATGGCATTAGCGCCAAGCTTGCTCTTGTTGGTAGTACCGTCGAGGTCGAGCATGATCTGATCGAGGTAACGCTGGTCGAAAACATCTTCGCCGATGATGTGGTCAGCGATGATTTCTTCGATATTGTCGCAGGCTTTTTGCACGCCTTTGCCGAGGTAGCGTTCCTTTTCG
This sequence comes from Bacteroidota bacterium, assembly GCA_030147525.1. Lineage (GTDB taxonomy): Bacteria > Bacteroidota > Bacteroidia > Chitinophagales > Saprospiraceae > UBA6168. The sequence goes on along the minus strand of JASBVF010000028.1, from coordinate 93,292 downwards.
CCATCCCTCAATTCCACGGCTTCGTACATACCTGTGGAAGCACCGGATGGCACAGCGGCTCTTCCGAAAGCACCTTCTTCTGTTAAAATTTCTACCTCAACCGTAGGGTTTCCACGGGAGTCGAGAATTTCTCTCGCCAGGATGTCAATTATTGCACTCATTAAGCTGGTTGATAAGTTTGTATTGGATAAGTTGTTTGAGCGTTGCTATTTGTTGCGGGTTATCTGCAAAACATTTAGCCACCTTCAAAAAACAGTTGGTTGATGAATTATTTTCAAAAATTACTAAGCCGGTACGGCTGACTCTTTTTTCGCTTCAGCGATCATTTCCGTGAAATCATCAAAAAGATATCTTGCATCATGCGGACCGGGCGAAGCTTCCGGGTGATACTGCACGGAGAAAGCCCGCTTTTGTTTTACACGGATGCCTTCAATTGAACCGTCGTTGAGGTTCACGTGAGTGACTTCAACTTTGTCTTTATTTTTTTCAACATCTTCTTTCAAAACCCCAAAGCCGTGATTCTGGCTGGTAATTTCACTTTTACCGGTTATCAGGTTCTTGACCGGGTGGTTAATTCCACGGTGGCCGTTGTGCATTTTATAGGTAGAAATGCCCATTGCCTGCGCAAGGATTTGATGGCCAAGGCAGATGCCGAACAGTGGTTTGTTCTCATCGAGAATCGCCTTCGTCGTTTCCACGGCATAGTCCATTGGCGCAGGATCGCCAGGGCCGTTGGAGATGAAATATCCGTCAGGGTTCCATTTTTTCATTTCGGAAAATGGCGTTTTAGCCGGGTAAATCTGAAGGTAACAGCCTCTTTCCACCAGGCAGTTCAGGATGTTTCTTTTAACGCCAAGGTCGAGCACTGCTACTCTGAAACGGGCATCAGAGTTGCCCATCATGTAGGTTTTTTCTGTACTGACTTCGCTGGCCAGTTCAAGGCCGTGCATGCTGGGCACTTTATCGAGTTCTCTTTTCAGAACGTCGAGGTCGAGGGTTTCAGATGAAATGATGGCATTCATTGCGCCTTTGTGACGAATGTGGCGAACGATAGCACGGGTGTCCACGTCGGAGATGCTGACGAGGTTTTCACCTTCAAAATATTCCTGAATGGACTCGGTTGCCAGTATCCGGCTGTATTGCCAGGTGTAATTTTTACAAACGAGACCTGAAATTTTAATATTTGCAGACTCCGTTTCGGTGATTCTTGTTCCGTAATTTCCAATGTGAGCATTGGTCGTCACCATAATCTGACGATAGTACGAAGGATCGGTGAAGATTTCCTGGTAACCGGTCATGCCGGTGTTGAAGCACAATTCACCGGTGGTTGTGCCTATTTTACCAGCGGATTTACCGTAGAATGCTGTGCCGTCTTGAAGTAAAAGTACTGCTGGAACTTGTTGCATAAGTCTGAATTCTTTTGTGTTTGGAAAAATAGATGGGTCGGGAGATAGCCAGTTTGGGCAAGTATTGAGAAGGTATGTATTACAAAGTTTTTTGCCACTGAGTTAAGTTTAAGCAGATAATCTTGGCGTTTCCTGACGGCCGCAAAGATAAAACAAGTAAGGCAAACCTTTGGAGAGAAGGGGGAGAAAGTTCAGATTAGATTTTCACGAATCTACGATTTGTACCGGAATTTAGGCCTAATGAATGATATCAGGCAGCCAATTCTCAGCCACCATGAAACTGCATGGAGTCATTTTTAGCTTGTGGTCAGGGTGTGACTACTCGAAGTTTTTCAGGCAAAGTTTGGCCGGGGACAGGTAAAGTTTTTAATAAAAACAAAAATTAAAAACTTGAAAGCCAGAGGTTTACAATTTTACAACCGTCAGTCATCAGTCAATAAAACGGTAGCCAACCGTCAGTCCGGCGAAAATATATCCGTCGTTGTTGTAGGCGTTGCCGGAAGCCTGTACGCCATCCAGATAATCGGAAATGGTAAATCTGATACCGGCTTGCACGCCAAGATACATTTTCAGGCTCATGTCGTATTTCAATCCGCCACCTACCGGTGCAAAAATGTGAACAATCGGATAGTCGATGGCTGCGTCTTCGTTGTTCGGGTTGCCGTAGGTTACCTTTGGTTCGGCGAAAATCACGCCTCCGCCCACAAAAAAGTAAGGCGTGAAAGTGCGTTTGAAGCCAACCCTTCGACTAAAGCGCTGTTCACCGATCAGGTCGTACTGGCCAATGACGGAAGCCTCGAAAACAGTAGCCCGAAAAGAATTCCCCCGGTTTGCCAACGCTTCATCATACCGGTCGTCACCGCTGATGTTTCCAACCAAAAAATTGAGGCGAACGGAATGACTGTTGTCAAAATACCGGCTGAGGCCCAATTGTACCGCAGGATTGATGTCGTTCGAGTTTAAAAACTCACGGCTCATGTCGCCGTAGTAGCTTGAAACACCGTAAGACAGCGATCCCTCCCAGTAGCTTTGGGAGGACAACATGCATGGGATTGCAATGAGCAAGAGTGTTTTTACCAGCCATGGGAAAGTCTTCATTCTTCAAATTTTTTTAAAATCAAAAGCATGCGGAAGGCATGTCCATGATTTACAGCATTTTGTAAATGGAAGCGGGGGATTGGATAACAAAGGGGGGAAGGTTAACTCGGTCGCTTACTTTTTTAACAGCAAATTTTGTGCAAGAACTAAGCCGGAGTTTTTTTTATTGAAAAATTGCCGGCAATAGGTGGATATGAAACCAGATGGAGCAGCCATCGATTCCGGGTGAAATTTTGCTCTTCAAAATCAGAATTTTGCTCACCGCCGCCATAAAATTTACAGCGATGAGTTTTTGGCTTGTCAGTAAATATCTACCTTCCGGCCCGATTCAAAAATACCTGAACCGCTATGTCCATCACTCGTCGTATCTTTTTGCGCAACGCAGGAATCGCCACCGCAGGCGCCGGATTGCTGCCTCTTTTTCCTCCCGGATCATTTAATTTTCAGCAAACACTGCCCAAAAGTTCTCCCGAAGCACAGGGAGTATCCTCGCTGGCCATTCTGAATTTTCTTCAGGCGCTCGAAAACAGCAAGCATGAGTTTCACGGATTTGTTTTGCTCCGCAACGGGCATATCATTTCACAGGGCTGGTGGTCGCCGTACCGGCCCGACCTGAACCACTCGCTGTATTCCATGAGTAAAAGTTTTACCTCCACTGCCCTTGGATTTGCAGTGGCGGAAGGGCATCTGAAAGTAGATGATAAAGTCGTTTCGTTTTTCCCTGACGAGCTGCCGGAATCGGTGAGTGAAAACCTCGCAGCCATGACGGTGAAACACCTGCTGACCATGTCGGTCGGCCATGCCACCGACACCACCTGGGAAATGGTACAGGCGGAGAACTGGGTTGAAAAATTTCTGTCTTTCCCGGTTGAAAAAGCTCCCGGCAGCGAGTTTTTGTACAACAGCGGAGCAACCTACATGCAGTCGGCCATTTTAGAGAAAACAACCGGGAAAACAGCGCTTGAGTGGCTAACGCCGAGGTTGTTCAAACCGTTGGGTATCGAAGGCGCCACCTGGGATGTTTGCCCGAAGGGCATCAACACCGGCGGCTGGGGCCTGCGTTTAAAAACGGAAGACCTCGCAAAGTTTGGCCAGCTTTACCTGCAAAACGGAAAATGGGAAGGGTTCCAAATCCTGCCGGCAGGCTGGGTGGAGGAAGCTACCACTTTCAAAATACAGAATGGAAGACCAGAAGATGCTGAAATCAGTGATTGGGCCCAGGGCTACTGCTACCAGTTTTGGCGCAGCCGTCACAATTCGTACCGGGGGGATGGCGCCTTTGGTCAGTACACCCTCGTAATGCCTGAACAAAATGCAGTGTTGGCCATCCACAGCGAAACGCCGGATATGCAGGGCGAACTTGACCTCGTTTGGGAGCATCTCCTGCCAGCCATGCAGGATCAGCCCCTGCCGCCCAACGCCAGAAACGAACTTGCCCTGCAAATGAAACTTCGAAACCTGGCCATCGTTCCACCAAAACGGCAACGCCAGTCAGCGCTGTCGCAAACTATTTCAGGAAAAACATTTACCGTCGATGAAAATGAAAACGGGGTGGAATGGGTACGTTTTGATGTTACGTCAAGCGCCATTTTACTCAGCATGAAAAGTCATCTGGGCGAGTTTAGCATCGACGCCGGAATCAATGAATTTCGCAAAGGAGAAACCCGGATGCCCGGCACGCCGCCCGACTTGTTCCCGATTCCGTACGATAAACTGACGGTGTCAAAAGTGATGGCCAGCGCAGGCTGGGAGGACGATAAAACGCTGATCTTTCTGGTGCAGTTTTATGAAACGGCCCACCACGATACGATTACCTGCCGGTTTGAGGGTGACTCCGTGGAGGTTACGTTTTTGAACAGTGTCAGCAAAATGTTGCCAGGCATGGTGAAAGAAAAAAGGGTCCCGTTGACGGGCAAAATGTGAAATAAAATGAGCAAACTTTTGATGTTTATCAAACCGAGAACTACCAGGAAAACAAGAGCTAAAAGACAAATTTTAAAACTAATTCACCTAACAAAATGAAAAAATTATTGTTACCCGCACTCGTTGCATTGAGCTTTTACGCCTGCAAGAATGAGGCAGATCAAAACACAACCGAAAACATGAATTACCCGGCTATCCCAGTCACCTATCCGCAAACCGCCACGGAGGATGTGAAAGATGAATATTTCGGCACTGAAGTAGCAGACCCTTACCGTTGGCTGGAAAACGACACCGCTGCGAATACCGGCGAGTGGGTGAAGGCACAGAACAAAGTCACGTTTGATTATTTGAGTAAAATCCCGTTCCGCAATGCCGTTCGGGATCGGTTCGAAGAGCTGTTCAACTACCCGAAATACGGAGCGCCTTTCCAGGTGGGTGAATACTACTTTTTTTCTAAAAATGACGGGCTGCAAAACCAGTCGGTCATCTACCGCCAAAAGGGCCTCGACGGCGCACCGGAAGAATTCATCGATCCCAACAAAATGAGCGCTGAAGGCACCACGGCCATCGGTATCATCGGTGTTTCCGACGATAATAAATATGTAGCCGTGAGCCGCCAGGATGCCGGTTCTGACTGGCAGCAGATTCACGTTTACGAAGTTGCCACCGCTAAAAAACTGGACGATGAGTTGAAGTGGGTGAAATTCAGCGGCGCAAGCTGGTGGAAGGATGGCTTTTTCTACTCAAGATATCCGGAGCCGGCCAAAGGCACAGAACTGAGCGGCAACAACCAGAATCACTGGGTTTATTACCACAAGCTCGGCACGCCACAAGCGCAGGACAAACTCATTTTTAAAGATGAAAAAAACCCGGGCTACTACCATTTCGGCGGTGTGACGGAAGACGACCGCTACTACATTCTGAGTCAGGCGCCCGGAACGGACGGCTACGCTACGATGTACAAAGATCTGGAGAAAGACGGCCCTTTTGTAACGCTGTTCGAAGGGTACAAAAACAAGAGCAACGTCGTTCACAACATCGGCACGAAGTTCCTCGTGCATACTGACATCGACGCTCCCAACTACCGTCTGATTGAAGTTGACATCACCAAGCCTGCAAAAGAAAACTGGAAAGAGATCATTCCTGAAACGGAAAACCTGTTGCAAGGCTGCTCAACCGGTGGCGGTAAACTTTTCGCCAACTACCTGGAAAAAGCCACCGACCGCATTTACCAGATGAACTACGACGGTACAGGCAAAACCGAGCTGAAACTTCCCGGCGTTGGTTCCGCAGGTGCGCCCGGCGGCAGGGAAGAGCACAAAACTTTGTTTTATTCCTTCACTTCCTTCCTGTATCCGCCCACCATATTTAAATATGATGTGAATACCGGCGAGTCTTCTGTTTTTCAAAAAACAGAACTGAAGTTCAATCCGGCCGATTATGTGGAGAAGCAGGTGACCTACAAAAGCAAGGACGGTACGCCTGTCACGATGTTTGTTGTCCATAAAAAAGATCTCAAAATGGACGGCCAAAACCCCTGCTGGCTTTACGCTTACGGTGGTTTCAACATCAGCCTGACGCCTTCTTTCAGTACTTCGAGAATTATGCTGCTGGAAAACGGCGGCGTTTTCGCATTGCCCAACCTTCGGGGTGGGGGAGAGTACGGCGAAGAATGGCACCAGGGCGGTATGCTGATGAAAAAACAAAATGTATTTGACGACTTCATCGCTGCCGGCGAGTACCTCATTGCCGAAGGCTACACAAACAAGGACAAGTTGGGAATTCAGGGTGGTTCAAACGGTGGTTTGCTCGTTGGCGCCTGCATGACACAACGGCCCGACCTCTTCGCTGTAGCGTTGCCTGCTGTGGGCGTGATGGATATGCTGCGCTACCACAAATTCACAGTCGGTAAAGGCTGGATTCCGGAATACGGTTCCAGCGAGCAAAGCAAGGAAATGTTCGAGTACCTGAAAGGCTACTCGCCGTTGCACAACCTGAAACCCGGCGTCGAGTACCCTGCCACCATGGTCACTACTGCCGATCACGACGACAGGGTGGTACCTGCGCACTCGTTCAAGTTTGCGGCCACGTTACAGCAGGCCCATGCCGGCGAAAATCCGGTGTTGATCCGGATTGAAACGGACGCTGGCCATGGCGCTGGCAAGCCTACATCGAAAGTAATAGATGAAATAGCCGACATTTATTCGTTTTTCTTTTACAATACGAATACGGCTGTGAAGTACATCAAAGGATAATTGGTTGAAATGGCTGAGGTTCAGCACCAATGTGTTCAAAACCTCAGCCATTTTATTCAAATTTTTATCCATTCTAAATAAGCTTAAAACCTGGCTGGTGTCAAAACTCATTTTTGTTAAAATCATTTAAGATAATACATTTGCCCGGCGGCGTGCCTCACTGGACTTACAGTGACAAAAACGCCTAATCGAACAAAACAAATCGACAACTAAAATGAAAAGTTGGTTTCTTAGATTTTTTACTTCTTCCATCGGGAAAAAACTGATCATGTCCCTTACCGGGATTTTCCTGATCCTTTTTCTGGTCGTTCACCTTGCCGGTAACTTACAGTTGCTGAGCAACGACGGCGGTCAATCTTTCAACGTGTACGCTGATTTCATGGCGAACAACCCGTTGATCCAGTTTATTTCAAAAGGGAACTTCTTCTTTATTTTACTGCATGCCGTGGTTGGTACGGGCCTTTGGCTGACCAACCGGTCGGCACGTGGAGGCCAGGGCTATGCGGTGAAGGTGACGAAAGCGACCAATACCAATGCAGGTTTTGCTAAAAACATGTGGTTTTTGGGCGTGATTATTTTCGTGTTCATCGTTGTTCACCTTGCGCAGTTCTGGTTCCAGATGAAATTTGGTGAAGTGGGCGCTGATGTTGTGATGGTCAACTATGGCGACGGCGATGTCAAGGATTTGTATGCACTGGTGGCGGCAACCTTCACAAACCTTCCGTTTGTGATTTTCTATGTTGTTTGCATGGTCGTCATTGCATTTCACCTGTGGCATGGCTTCCAGTCTGCATTTCAGACGATTGGCTGGAACCACCCGAAATACACGCCGATCATTGCCTTTTTGGGCAAAGCGTACTCCATTCTGATACCATTGGGTTTTGCAATCATACCCATCATCTTTTACCTGAACCACGCCTGAGTGGGAAGGTAGCCAGTAAGTAATTGATTAACTGATAGAAATGGCTGGCCAAAAAAATTGGACGGCTTCATTGTCATAAAGTTTTTAACAATGGAATTAAACGGTAAAGTACCACCCGGTCCGATCAGCGAAAAATGGACTAAATATAAAAGCAGCATGCCGCTCGTTTCACCTGACAACAAGCGCCGCCTCGACGTCATCGTCGTGGGAACAGGCCTTGCAGGTGGTGCAGCTGCGGCTTCGCTCGGAGAGTTGGGATACAATGTGAAATGCTTCACTTTTCACGACAGCCCCCGCAGGGCGCACTCTATTGCTGCGCAAGGTGGCATCAACGCCGCCAAGAACTATAAAAATGATGGCGACAGTGTTCACCGCCTGTTTTACGACACGGTGAAAGGCGGCGACTATCGCAGCCGTGAAGCCAACGTACACCGGCTTGCCGAGGTAAGTGTGAATATCATCGACCAATGCGTTGCGCAGGGTGTGCCTTTCGCACGGGAGTACAGCGGTATGCTGGATAACCGCTCTTTTGGCGGTGTGCAGGTGCAGCGTACATTTTATGCCCGTGGCCAAACCGGACAGCAGTTGCTCATTGGCGCCTACCAGGCCCTGAGCCGTCAGGTATCCAACGGCACTGTCACTTTGTACAATCGCCATGAAATGCTGGACGTCGTGCTGATCGACGGGAAAGCACGAGGAATCATCGCCCGGAATCTGGTGACCGGTAAGGTCGAGCGTTTTGCTGCGCACTGCGTGGTGCTGGCGACCGGTGGCTACGGTAACGTGTTTTACCTCTCCACCAATGCCATGAATTGCAACGTTACGGCTGCATGGCGTGCGGTACGAAGGGGTGCGCTGATGGCGAATCCCTGTTTCACACAAATTCACCCAACCTGCATCCCGCAGTACGGCGACTACCAATCCAAGCTGACGCTGATGTCGGAAAGTTTGAGAAATGACGGTCGTGTGTGGGTGCCTAAGAAAAAAGAAGATGCCGAGGCCATCCGCCAGGGCAAAAAGCGGGGCATCGATATCCCTGAGGCGGATCGTGATTATTACCTCGAACGCCGCTATCCGGCCTTCGGTAACCTCGTACCTCGTGACGTGGCTTCCCGTGCCGCCAAGGTGGAATGTGACAAAGGCCACGGTATCGTGCCGACGGGGCTGGGCGTTTACCTCGATTTTGCGGATGCCATCGAGCGCTATGGTAAGTCAAAAGCGCACTCCATGAATCTGGAAAACCCTTCTCCGGAGAAGATCCGTGAACTGGGTGAAAAAGTTGTGGAGGAGAAGTACGGCAACCTTTTCGAAATGTACGAAAAGATTACCGGCGAGGATCCATATAAAATGCCGATGAAGATTTACCCTGCCGTTCACTACACGATGGGCGGACTTTGGGTGGATTATAATCTTGAAACAAACATCCCCGGTCTGTTTGCGCTCGGCGAGTGCAACTTCAGCGACCACGGCGCAAACCGTTTGGGTGCTTCTGCGTTGATGCAGGGACTGGCGGATGGTTACTTCGTTATCCCTTACACGATCGGAACTTTCCTTGCCGATGAAATCCGGACGCCAAGATTCAGCACAGACGCTCCTGAGTTCGAAGCTGCTGAAAAGGCCGTTACGGACCGCCTGCAGGGTTTCCTCAAAAACAACGGCAACCAGTCTGCTGAAAGCTTCCACCGCCGTTTGGGTAAAATTATGTGGGATTACTGCGGAATGTCCCGCAACGCTGAGGGCCTGAAGAAAGCCCGGAAAATGATCCAGGAACTCCGGGAAGAGTTTTACAAAGATGTTTACGTACCCGGCTCCTTGGATGAATACAATCCTGAACTCGAGAAAGTGGCCCGTGTTGCTGACTTCATCGAAATGGGCGAACTGATGTGCCTCGACGCATTGGAGCGCAACGAAAGCTGCGGCGGTCACTTCCGGGAGGAATCCCAAACGCCGGAAGGCGAAGCCCTCCGGGACGATGCCAATTATGCTTTCGTCTCTGCCTGGGGCTGGACGGATACATCAAAAGAACCGGAGCTTCACAAAGAACCGTTGAAGTTCGAAGCGATCGAACTGAAAACGAGAAGCTACAAGTAAGCAGGCTGACAGGTTCGGTTTTAATTAAAACGGGCCGATGAATTTTTTAAAAAGTAAAATCAAAAGTCGCAATGAAACTTACATTGAAAGTCTGGAGACAAAAAAATGCAAAAGATAAAGGCCACTTTGAAACCTATCAGGTGACCGCCAACGAGCACATGTCCTTCCTCGAAATGCTGGACGTGCTCAACGAAAGCCTGATCAGCGAGAAAAAGGATCCTGTCTATTTTGATCACGATTGCAGGGAAGGTATCTGCGGTACCTGCAGCATGGTCATCAACGGGCAGCCACACGGGCCAATGCAGGGCACTACTGCCTGCCAGTTGCACATGCGGCATTTCAAAGATGGCAATACCATCACGATCGAGCCGTTCCGTGCCAAGGCATTTCCTGTCGTTAAAGATTTGGTGGTGGATCGTTCCGCTTTTGACCGGATCATGCAGGCAGGCGGTTATATCTCTGTCGATACGGGCCAGGCTGTGGATGGCAACTCCATTCCAATCGGGAAGGAGACAGCTGCCAAGGCATTCGACGCTGCGGCCTGCATCGGTTGCGGCGCCTGCGTAGCTGCCTGTCCGAATGCTTCTGCCATGTTGTTTGTCAGTGCCAAAGTATCTCACCTGGGGCTGTTGCCGCAGGGTAAGGTCGAAGCCAAGCGCCGTGCGCTGAACATGGTTCACCAAATGGATGAGGAAGGCTTCGGTATGTGTTCCAACGTCACGGCCTGCGAAGCGGAATGTCCGAAGGAAATTTCCGTTGACAACATCGCCCGCCTGAACCGGGAATACATCGGTGCTGCCTTTACGGCAGATGAGAAATGAGAATGATTGGGTGAACGTTGTTGTTGATTCGACGCTGTTTCACACAAGTGCATAAAGAAAAATGGAAGCTGGCGGTTGCCGGCTTCCATTTTTTATTGGTATCAATAACCAGCTGAATGATCATTCAGCTGGTTATTTTTTTTGTATCAATTCTCCAGTACAGGCCGTGGGAAGCTGACGAAGACTTCGTCGCCGGCACGATCGAGTGGAATTTGATCCAAACGATTGAAACGGCGCATGTCCACCCAGCGGTGACCTTCTCCGAAGAGTGAGTAACGGCGCTGCTTGATCACTTCATTCAGCAGGGAGGCGTCGTCGCTACCGCCAGAATAAGCTGGCAGGCCTGCGGCACTTCTCACCTTGTTGATAGCCTTGATAGCTTCCGCATTGTTCAAACCAATGTTTGCCTCAGCGTAAATCAGGATTAGCTCCTCGTTGCGAATGATACCGACCGGTGCAGTCGGTGAGTCGTAGATCGTCACTTGCGTATCGCCGGAAAGTCCGTCGAGTACAACCGGCAGCGTGACTTCATTCGGGTCGAGTGGCGTCGTTTTGTTGCTTACCCGCTGATCGCCAGCCTCTGCACTCGACAGAAAGGTTGGGTGTACGGTGTAAAGCGTAACGTTCGGCGTATTGAAAAGCGGGTTACGAATGTCGTTACCCTGCGTGCTGAAGGTGTGGTAAACCCCCGTGTTCATACTGCCGTCGAGGTCGAGGAAAGACTTGTTCAACTGGCCGACGATATCCGCTTTTGATTTGCCGGCGTACAGCATGACACGAGCATAAAGCGCCCGGTTGAATTCGAGGAAGGTGCCCGGCGTATTGAAGCCGGTAAAACCTGAAGACAGCGTGAATACAAATTCACCGCCTGCGTTGGTGAGGTTACCTTCCGCTTCGGTCAGCAAAGCGAGAATGCCATCGAGCGACTCCTGGTAGCTGCTGGTGAATGGCCCGAGGTTATCAGGGTCACGGGTGTCGAGGCGGATGCCGTTTTCGTATTGGCGGATAGCCTCGGAAAGCAAGCCGTAAGCCTTTATGGTTTTAGCGTAGCCATAGATACCATTCTTCTCGGCGTCGGAGAGACCGGCCCTCGAGTTTTCGGTAGCGATGATCAGGTTATCGGCATTTCTGGCGATTTTATAGTGGCGTGCAAATGCACGGGTTGTCAAAAAGCCATTGTTGTCGAGTGAACCTGCACCGGCACCTGCGCCAAGCAATTCACCGGTGTAGCGGGGGTCCGTACCCCGGAGGTCGTAGTACTCACGTGCGATAATACTCACAGTCCAATAGTGGAATTCCATATCACGGCGCATGACGGACTCGAGGCCGGTGGCCAGCAGCTTCAGGTCATCCAGAGAAGCGCCGTCGATGAAGCTTTCCAGCGTCGGGCCGTTCGGGTTGGGAACTTCGTCGAGTTCGCAGGCGGTGAAGCATAGCATGCAAAGCGCCGCCATGCTCAGAAACATCATTTTAAATTTATTGAAAATCATAATTATTTCATTTTGAATTAAAGAAAAACGAATTGCTGACAACTCCCGGTTACATCAGAATCTTGCAGTGATGTGGAAGTTGAAACGCTTCGTACTTGGGAACGGCGTTACCTCTACGTTGTTGGCCAGTACGTTGCCACCGAAGTTGGATACCTCAGGATCGTAACTGTTGTAATCAAAGATGTTGATCAGGTTTCTGCCGCTTACACCTACCCGCAGGCTCATGGCATCCTTGAATACCGAGCGGGGGATGTTGTAATAGGCGCCCACTTCACGCAGACGGATGTAGCCGGAATCTTCAACCCATGGGCCCGTGTTACCGGAGAACCACTGCGAAGTACGGTAGTCGCCGTTTGGAATCTGACCTTCCGGATCGAGGGTCTTGTCGTCGTAGTCCCAGGTCAAGCCGCCGAGGTCGTAGAGCAGGGTGCTGAGGTTGATACCTTCGCCGCCTTTTTTCCAATGGATAAGGAAAGAAAAGTCAAAGTTCTTGTAAGACAAAGTGTTGATGAAAGACATGTTGAAGTCTGGTTCAGCATTTCCGTACACCCGGAAACCGTCGCCATCCGGATCGAGGTCGCTGCAATCGCCGGTTTCGCAATCGGCGGGATTGTAAGTACCCACGATCTGCGTGGCGCTTCTTCCTTCCTGAATGCGGTACTGGCCAAGGCTGGCAGCAAAACCGCCAAGGTTAAACGCAGGAATGTCGAGGCGGGTAACTTCAGAAGTGTTTTTCCAGAAGTTGATGCCGGTATTCCAGCTGAAGTCGCCTTTCACCGGCGTTGCATCCAATCCGATTTCAATACCTCTGTTTTGCAGCGCACCGGCGTTTACTACCTGTGCGGTGTAGCCCGTTGAAGTCGGTACTTGCTGGCGGAGCAGCAGGTCGTCGATTTCCTTGATGTAATAAGTTACGTCCAGGTTGATCATGTTATTGAACAAGCCCAGGTCCGTACCTAATTCAAGTTCCGACTGACGCTCAGGACCCACATTGGTATTACCACGCAGGTTGTTGTTCACCAGGCCGGAAGTTCCGTCGATGAGGGTTCCGTCGTAGAGGTTGAAGCGATCCTGGAAGTTGGCGAAGCGGCCGGATTGACCGTAGGCTGCACGTAGTTTCACATTGTTCAAAACATCGGAAGACCAGAAGTCAAACTCATGCAGGTTCAAGGCTGCGTTTGCCTTCGGGTAGTAATAAATCTTGTTGGCGTCGCCGTTGTTGGTTGACTTATCGGCACGGATACCGGCCGTCAGGATCAACTTGTCCTGGAAGTTAACCTCTTCCTGGGCGAAGAAACCCCGGTCGTGTTGTTCCTGGATGTTTTGGAAACCGGCAACGTTGGTAGATTGTGAAATGCTCGTCTGCGAACCGTTCAGACCGGTGGCAGTAGTGATGACGGTGTTTTGATCAAAATTCTCTGCCGTCAGACCTGCCTGCGTACGCAGGGAAATTCCGCTCTCCGTATAGTGCGTGTATACGAGGAATGCCTGTAAGTTGGAGTTGGTGTTGACCGTGGTACCGGATACCGCCACACCTTCCAGCGAGCCTGCCTCACGCATGTAGGACAGCTGCTTCGGGAAAATGGAAGTCGAGCGCAAAGTGTACTGGTCAAGACCGGCACGGATAACACCCCGGAGGCTGTTGCGATCCGTGGTGATCAGCTTCAGGTTCAGCGTAGCACCACCGATGTAGCGGTTGATCTTTTCACGGTTGGTGATGAGGTTCACCGTTTCCAGCACGTTGGAACCTACGCTGGGCACGGCCGGGTAAACACCGTCGTCATCCGGGAAAAGGTTTTCCCACGGGCGGGTGAAAGCCAATGCATAACCCACCGTAGCATTCGTGTTGGAGTTGTTGAAGAAACCACGATCTGCAGTAGAGTTGATGAAGTTATTGGTGATGTCGATGTCGAGCCAACTGTTGAATTTGTAGCCGAGGTTCAGGCGTGCAGAACCTTTTTCGTAGCCGGTGTTTTCAACAAGACCATCCTCATTGCGGTAAGTACCGCCAGCGAAGAAGGTCAGCTTGTCGTTACCGCCAGCCAGATCGAAGCGGGTGGTGGTGTTGAAGCGGGTGTGGTCAAACAGCTCGGCTTCGTAATCCGTGAGGCCGTTCTGGTTGAACTTGTCCACGTCAGCCTGCGAAAACACTTCGCCAACTTTGGTCGCATTCCACTCACGTCCTCCCAAAAGAGAGATCGGGCGGGTAGCGCCGAATGTTTGCGAGAGCGTAATCCGTGGTTTACCTGCCGAGCCACGCTTGGTCGTGATGATCACAACACCACCGGCCGCACGTGAGCCGTAGATGGCAGCCGCAGAGGCGCCTTTCAGAATTTCAATACTTTCAATGTCTTCAGGATCGATGTCTGCGATACGGTTAGAGGCATCGTCCTGGTTGGTGGAGGTGTTACCGCCGCCTGCTGCCGCAGAGACGATGTTGGTACCAAGCGAGATCGTAGAGTTGTCCACAAATACACCGTCAACAATGTAGAGCGGCTGCTGGTCGCCGAAGATCGACGTGACACCACGCAGACGGACAGACATACCACCACCGGGCGCACCGGAGTTGGACTGAATCTGCGCACCCCGGAACTTACCGTACAAGGCCCCGTCCATGGTGGATTGGTTGGTGACGCCGGTCAATTCAGCGCCGCTGATCGTGGCCACCGAGTTGGCCAGGTTGCTTCGTTTTACACTGGTGGCAAAACCGGTAATGACGATTTCATCCAGTGTGGTCGATGCGTTTTGCAGCACGATGGTGATGTTTGGGTTGCTTGCACTTACAGGTTGTTCGATTTCGGAATAACCGGTATAGCTGACCAGCAACACCGCTGATTCACCCGGAATGCGCATTTCAAATGCACCGTCGATATCCGTGATAGTTCCTGTGGCTGTGCCTTTAATCAGCAGTGTTGCACCAATCAAAGGATTGCCGCTGGCATCCTGCACCGTTCCTTTCAGTGTGAATTGCGCCATGGCAGCACTCGAAATGAGCAGCATAGCCATTAACGCCAGGCGGGTTTTTGTTAAAAGATGATTCATACTTTTTGAGAGTTTTTGTTAAAAAAATTGTTGTGAAAAAATCTTTGTAAGGGGCAAAAGTATATTCGCTAAACGATTTGTGAATATCAGATGCGGCCTAATTTAAAATAAAAATTCAAGGATTGTTTTAATGTAAAAATATTTGCCCGAAACTACTTGATTTTCAATGGGAAATTAGGATTTCCGACATAATAACAGTATGGCACGTCTTTGGGAAAATTCGCTGCCTAGCCGATGTTTTTTCAGCTTTATTGAAATGAACCAATTAAAATTGCCGGCGTTTTACATCTTTTTCATCAACCAACTTTTAACATGAAACAGCACTTATTCTTCTTTTGCACTTTGTTTGCTTTCGCTTTTCTTTCCTGCCAGTCTTCTTCCGACCAGACAACTGAAGCGGTTTCCGCTACTCCGGCCATTGATTCCACCATTACATTACCGGCGGGGTTTAAGGCCATTCTGGTTGCTGACAGCCTCGCCGGACGTGCCCGGCATCTTGCCGTCAACGGCAACGGAGACATCTATGTTCAAATGTCGAGGTTGACCAACGGTAAAGGCCTCGCTGCGCTCCGGGATACGAGCGGCGACGGCCGGGCGGATATCATCGAATATTTCGGCAGCCACGACGGCACCGGCATGGAGATTTCCGGCAATTACCTTTATTGTTCTTCCGATGAGGCCGTATTCCGCTACGAACTGAAGGAAGGGCAGCTGACGCCTGATGAAGCTTCCAAGGTTTTGATCGTCGGCGGTTTCCCGAAGCAAAACGAACACGCTTCCAAAACATTTACCCTGGACGGACAGGGCAACATCTACGTCAACGTCGGCGCTCCGTCGAATGCCTGCCAGATTGATAACCGGGTGGCCGGCTCGAAAGGGCAGGACCCTTGTCCGCTGCTCGACCTGCAGGCTGGTATCTGGAAGTTTGAAGTGGATAAACTGGCGCAGCAACACGGTGTCGACGGCATTCGCTTCTCCACGGGCATCCGCAATGCCGTTGCGCTCGACTGGAATGAAACAACCGACGGGCTCTTTGCCCTGCAGCATGGCCGTGACCAACTGCACGAGTTCTGGCCTGATCTCTACACGCCCGAACAAAACGCCGAACTACCCGCCGAGGAGTTTCTGGAAGTGGAGGAGGGTGACGACTTCGGCTGGCCTTATTGCTATTTTGACCCTGCTCAAAATAAAAAGCTGCTGGCGCCGGAATATGGCGGTGAAGGACAAAAAACCGGCCGTTGCGCTGATGCAAAAGATCCCATCCTTGCCTTTCCTGCGCACTTGGCGCCCAACGACCTGATCTTTTATCAGGGCAACGCTTTCCCTGAGCAATACCGCAATGGCGCTTTCATCGCTTTTCATGGCTCCTGGAACCGCTCTCCGCTGCCGCAAAAGGGTTATTTCGTGGTGTTTGTACCGTTTAAAGACGGAAAAGTGGCGGGCGATTGGGATGTATTCGCCGGCGGCTTTGCCGGTATGGAGACTATTCCTTCGCCCGGCGATGCCAAACACCGCCCGTGCGGCCTCGCCGTCGGACCCGATGGTGCGCTTTATATCGCTGATTCTGTGAAGGGAAAAATCTGGAAGGTGGTTTATAATGGTTAATTTTTAATGGTTAATTTTTAATGATTAATGGTTAATGGTCAGTATCTGCTAATCATTAACCATTAACCATTAACCATTAATCATTAAAAATTAACCATTAACCATTAAAAATTAAGCTATATCCGGCAATGGTTTTCTCACCGTTATTGTTACCGGGTCGGATGGCTCTCCGACGGGTAAATCGCCGTTCATCATTTGAACTTTATAGGTATAGGTAACTAATTCCACGCCTTCCGGAAAGACCGCACGGTCTTCAATAGTATTGGTATTGGTAACTTTTAGAAACTGAAAATCGTTTCTGTCATCACGGCTAACGTAAACAGCTGCCATCATACTTCTGAATGGTTTACCTCTTAGTACCTTAAGGTTTATAAAGTCACCGGACACCTTAATTTTGACAATAGGCCTGACGGTTACAACAGGCTGACGGGCAGCACCGGAAGCTTCTCTTGCCTCTGTTTCAGAAGGTTTGTTAAGTTGAAGGTCGGCTTTAATGGCATCTGTCATTTCAGGACTATTCAAAATCATGTTTGCCACTTCTATGGCACGCTTTAGCTGATTCGGATAATACGTCTTTGTTGTAGTAGGAATGTCTGTCAGTGGCGGAAGATTATAAGCTAAATTAAGGTCGACGGCATTTACGTTGAACATGGCATTTTTAATAATTACAACCTGATTGGTGTACTTTTTAAGTTTCTCCAGAAATGCCGTCAGGTCTATAATTAAAGTGTTGCTGGCCACAATCTCATCCACCCATGCGGATGGTATGTTAAATAATATGGCGTAGGCAGCGATTTTTTCCGCAAAGTTTTTAAGCCATTTAGCTCTGAACTTCTCAGACCTGGTCAGGTAGAAAGGATTTTTTGATTTCATTGATTTTGATTTTGTTGTTTATAATTAATTTATGAGTACACGAGTATGGCAGTAGGCAAGTAGGCCGGTATGCAAGTAGGCCGGTATGCAAGTATGCCGGTATGCCGGTAAGCAAGTGCGCTTATAGTTATGCGAGATGCCTGTATCTATAACCATAGATATGCATATCATGACCGTTTGAAATACAGTCATCACAAACACATAAACACATAAACACACAAACACACAAGTACACAAGTACACAAGTACACAAACACCCAATAAGGTAAAGTGGAACGATTAGCTATACGTGGAGCCATTCCTCCGTGGCCACAGGTATATGAAGATGAAAAAGCGTTTTTAAGAAAGTCGAAGAAAGGTTGTTTTCTGATTTGGCTGAGGTTGGCAAACCAAAAACCAGCTTGTTTTCATTCGAATATTCCAGTAATAGTTTTGGATAATTTATTCACTGCTGAATAAGCAGCAAAGGTTGATTTCCTTTGTTGAAACAAATTTAATTGCTTAAAAAATTTGCTGCTTGAATTGTGTTGAATTTGCAATTTACACGACAAATACTCTTTGAAAGTAACTCCCGCCGGCCGGGGGCGTGGAACCTCATTCAGAGACTTTCCGGTGTTCAAAAATAAATTTACATGGGTACCTGTAGCGAACGTTCAGGGTACTTGTCGCGAACGTTCAGGGTACTTGTCGCGTACGTTTATGTCACTGTTTGTCCCACATTTGAGATGGTGATGTTGCTATTTTGACTGTTATATTGCTGATTATCAATTGATTCTCTCAAAATGAGGGTTTTACCGTCCATTTCTTTGAGCGCTGATTGGTCACGTTTTTTCAGACTGAAGTCAGCAGCCAAAACGTTCAAAAAAAAAAGAGTAGGGGAGGGGTGTCTTTTTTGATTGCATGGAAGGTTTAATTCGCCGACATTTGACCCGTTTTTCAGGTAGGTTGATAAGAGTTGATGCGGCAAATCCTGATCAGGCTTTATCAACTTTCAACGCAACTGTCTAAAATTGATTCATGGATGAAAAAAACCTGCACGGTAATGGTATTGATCGCTTGCCTGAACCACCTGGTCGGGCAGGATTGCAGCGAGCTGACCTGGCGAACGGGCGAGCGGTTAAGCCCCAATGATTTTTGCCTCAAAGTTGAAAACAACAACAGCCCGATTTACGGGCAGTTTAATATCAGTTACCGCCCTCCCGTTTTCGGGTTGTTTGCTCATAACTTCAACCAGCACGTAACCAATACCCTGATCCGAAAAGCCTCCTGGATCGATACGACGCATGATGCCACCGTTGAAATGCTGCGTTATGAGCAAATCCTGTTTGATCTGGCGGAAGTTTACTGCCGGAAGTTCAGGCAGCGGCTGCTGGAAGAGAAAAAAAAGATTGCGATGGGCGTATTACTCATAGAAAAAATCAATGCGAACATTATGGAAGAATTCTCTGTTAAAAGAGCTGCGTTTGAAAATGAATATACTGAAGCGTACGACGACAGTGTGAAGCTCCGCTGGGAAGTTTGGATTAAGGCCGAATTAGACCGATTGAGCAAGTTTGATTATGATTATGAGGGAAAGATAAAATTAAAGCCGGGGGCAAATTGATCATGCCAGCGGATGTGTTCCGTGAAGTTGATCTAACGTTTAAAAAACAAGGATGCACTGAGTCATAAATTGATCTACTTTTGCAGGATGAAAAACAGGCTCAAAATAACAGTCGTTACATTCTTAACCGCTTTGTACTGCATGGCGGCTATGCATGTAACCGGTTTGCCCAAAAGTGTCGATGTTGGAAAGCATCATGCTGCCGGGCAGGAGCTGTACCTTGCCGATACTTCAAAAAGCCTGTTTTACCATACCTCATCTTCAAAAAACACGGGCGGCAGCTTTAACAATTACTCCGGCCCGGGCTACAAGAACCTGTTTGACCAACTGTGGTCAGTCACGCATAACAGCGAGCAATTATTTAAAGCAGTATTCACCCAATACTGCAACTTCGCCATCGGTCTTCTGGTGCAATACCGGAAATCAGACCTCATCTTCCCCTTCCATTACTTCTGGTAATCCATTTCCATTTAGCCGGGCTGCAACAGCTCGCAACCTTCAGGCTTTGTACCTCACATGGCCTGTATAACTATTGTCAAAATTTAAAAGAATAATAAAATGGAAATGGAATTAGGAAGCGTCCTGAGCGGCGCATTTGTTATAGTTGTATGTGCGCTGCCCTTCATCATGATGAGCAAAAACAGAAAGAAAAAAGAAAAGCAGCTGCTGCAATCACTGTCAGCCGTTGCGGATCAAAATAATTGCCGGATAGAACAGCACGAGCTGTTCGGCAACTTCGTGATTGGAATTGATGAAAGTAAAAACTTTGTATTCTTCTACCGACTGGTAAAGGACAAAGAGACCACTCAAGCCATCGACCTCGGTAAAATAGAAAAATGCAGGGTTATCAATACCAGCAGAAAAGTTAAACACGACGGTAAAAGCCAGGATGTGATCGACAAACTGGAACTGGGTTTTCTGCCTATTGCAAAAGATCATCCGGAGATCAAGCTGGAATTCTACAATTCAGATGTGAACTCACAACTCTACGGAGAACTCCAGTCCATTGAAAGATGGGCTAAGCTTGTCAATGGCCGGGTTTGAGAAGTAGGCCGGTAGGCCGGTAGGCGAGTAGGCCGGTAGGCAACCCCGACGCCTACTTGCCTACTCGCCTACCTGCCTACTCGCCTACCTGCCTACTCGCCTACCTGCCTACCGGCCTACTTGCCTACCGGCCTACTCGCCTACTCGCCCACTCCCCAAATTCCCTCTACTTTTCGTAGTTTGGCATTTTTCGAAATCTAAAAACTACAAAAGTATATGTCATTACTTACCGTAGGCGTTTTCGGTACGTCAAGAAAGCAACAGGAAAAGCGGGTGCCCATTCACCCCGATCAACTGGACTGGATAGAAGAAGAGGTAAGACGCCAACTTATTTTTGAAAAAGGCTATGGATTGCCATTTGATGTCAGCGACGAGCAGATAGCAGCTGTCACCGGCGGCGTCGTTTCAAGGGAAGAACTCTTTCAGCGCTGCGAAATTGCCCTGCTGGCCAAACCCGTGCAGCAGGATTTTGAGGATATGAAACCCGGCACCATTCACTGGGGCTGGCCGCATTGCGTGCAACAGGAGAGCATCACCCAAACCGCCATCGACCATAAACTGACGCTCATCGCCTGGGAAGCCATGCACCGCTGGTCAAAACACGGCGACTGGCAGATGCACATTTTCCAGAAAAACAATGAAATCGCAGGCTATGCCGGCGTGCTGCATGCCATGAACCTGGCAGGCATCGACGGCAATTACGGTCCGCAACGCAAGGCCGTTGTCATCAGTTTTGGCTCGGTGAGCCGTGGAGCCATCCGTGCTTTGCAGGCCAGAGGCATCAACGATATCACCATTTTCACCCAGCGGCATTATATTTTGGTCGCTGCGCAAATGGCCGGGGTCAACTATTACCAGTTTGAAGCGGATGAAAACGGCAGGCTGGTGTCCATTCGCCCCGATGGAAGTTCTTACCCCTTCGTGAAAGAACTGGCGGATGCGGATATCATCGTCAACGGTATTTTGCAGGACACCGACAACCCCGTCATGTTCGTCAACGAAGATGAAAACGACCAATTGAAACCGGGCAGCCTCATTGTAGATGTCAGCTGCGACGAAGGCATGGGTTTTTCATTTGCGAAGCCTACCACCTTTGAAGAACCGATGTTCAAAGCCGGTCCTGTACATTATTACGCAGTGGACCACACGCCGTCTTACCTGTGGAACAGCGCCTCCTGGGAGATATCCAACAGCATCGTCCCGTACCTCCCCATCGTCATGGGCGGCCCGGAAAGCTGGGCTACCAGCGAAACCATTAAACGTGCCATCGAGATCAGGGAAGGGGTGATACAAAACCCGAAGATATTGTCCTTTCAAAACAGGGCGGAAGCTTATCCGCATCTGCGGCAGGGAGTTGATGAGAGTTGATGAGAGTTGAGAGGGTTGAGATGGTTGAGACAGTGCTGCGGCACTCAACCATCTCAACCCTAACCAACCACCTCCTCCAGCTCCAGCCCAAAATCATACTGCAAGTCTTCATGCAATTTTGAAACAGCGGCTTTGATTTTCTTCAACTGTCCCTGGTAAATATTGGTCAGCACCTGGCTTCGGCTGACGGGGATGCCGGTTTCTTTGATTTTACGGACAAAATACAGGCGCAGGGTTGCCTCTGTTTGCTTGTTGCCGGAGTAGCGGATGTACTTATCGAGCTGTCGCAACACTTTGCGCAGGCTCTTTTTGGTGAGGTAAATGCTGTTGGATCTGACATTTGGCATCTCCTCGTCCAGTTCATGCTGGATGCTTTGAATGTAGGCATCTTCGTTTTTTGCTTCAAACAGCAGGTAGGTGAGCAGTTCCTTATTGTCTTTTTTAAAACGGGCCAGCCGCAGGCAAATGTCCATGACCTCGGAAGGCGGCAGCAGGCGGAGTTCTTTTTTCAGTTCTGTTATGGTGGCGGTTTGCATGGATGTGTATTTAAAACCTGTTCATTGTTGGTAAATTGACAGACAGCGATTTTGTTTGCCGGTTTGTCATTTGATACACCGGCAACTATTTAATGTAATGCAATATTTGTTTATCATTGTATCGCATTCTAAAAATATTCAGCTATGAAAAAAAACAACTACCTCCTGTCAACATTGGCGGCAGCGATGCTGCTGTTACACCCTTTCACCGCTGACAGCCAGACCTGGCTGCAAGACGGTCAGACCTGGCAATATTACGTTTTCGGCGGTTTTATCTTTGATAATTACGGCACACATACCCTGCAGGTGACAGGCGATACCGTCGTTCAGGGTAAAAGCTGTAAAGTAGTCACCCATTTTCCTTTAGTTGGCAATCCGTTTGGCCGCTTCGTGTATGAAGAGGGCGACAAGGTGTATGAGTACGATTCCTTCAGTGAAACTTTTCATAAAATCTACGACTTTACCCTAAGCAGCGGCGGCATTGTACAAATGAAATCAGGCAGCTACACGGTATCCAGCACGGGCGAAATCGAGATCAACGGCATTAACCGCCGGTATCAGATAGCCAAGTTTGGCAGTTCATCCAATGGCCGCATGATCATCGAAGGGATCGGTATGGTAGGAAAGCCTCATTTGAATGATCCTTTGTCGTGCAGTTACTTTTTCCCTCAGGGCGACTTTTATTGCAGCGCTGCTTTTGATGGCTGGAATGTTTACTTCCGCTGTTTTTCCGGTGAAAACTTTTACTACTCTCCATTCGATGAATGCACGCTGACGGCTGACACGCTCGTGCCGGAACCCGGGCCACCTGTGCAGGTGTACCCAAACCCTGTTTCCGATTATCTGCGCATAGAAACGGAAGGGGTCTCCGTCATGAAGGCCAGCATTTACGGACTGCGGGGCCAGACGGTATGGCAGGGACAACCTGAAAATGGTGAAATTGACCTCCGGAGTTTTCCCACCGGACTTTTCTTTGTGAAATGTTTACTGGACGATGGCAGTGTGTACAGCCAGCTGATATCGGTGTGGCGGTAGTGATACGGGTGGCTTTTTGCTGTTTGCTTTTTGCTGTTGGCCAACAGCCAGCGTGAGTCATCCCGAATTTTGATAAAATTTTAGCCCCAGCGGGGCGGCAATCGATAGATAACCGCCCCGCTGGGGCTCCATTTTTATTATTAGGTCATTTTTCTACAAACATAGCCGCCCCTCCGGGGCTATTTTGGCTTTAAACCCAATTTGAAAATTCGGAATGACTCATGTTGGCTTGTTGGCCAACAACCAACAGCTAATAGCTAACAGCCAAAGGCTAATAGCTAACAGCCAAAACATAGTTAACAAAAACAAAAACTTTACAGCCCTCGCATACGAATGCGTGTTTTGAGCGTTCTTTGCGTGTTCGTTTCACCAAAAATTTCAAAAAAATGCTCAAAAGAATTTTACCGCTTTTCATTTTGTTACTCACTGTAACGTTTGCGCAGGCTCAGCTAAAGGGCGCCTTAAACAAAGCCAAAGAAAAAGTTTCCGACATCACCGACGGCGGACTGTCGCAGGAAGAAGTCGGCAACGGCCTGAAAGAAGCCCTGAACAACGGCGTCGGCGAAGCTGTGGATTTTCTGTCAAAGGAAGACGGCTACTACAAGAGCCCGTACAAAATCCTCCTGCCTGCAGAAGCCCAGAAAGTGGTCAGCAAGCTGAAATCAGTACCCGGTTTTGAAAACGTCGAAGCCAACCTCGTTGAGAAAATGAACCGTGCAGCGGAAGACGCCGCCACCAAGGCAAAGCCCATTTTCATCAGCGCCATCAAGCAGATGACCTTTAAGGATGCCATGAACATCCTGATGGGCGAAAACAATGCGGCCACCAACTACCTGCGCAGTGCAACCTACAAGCAGCTTTACGTAGAGTTTATGCCCATCATCCAGGCATCGCTCGACAAGGTAAACGCCCGTGAATACTGGCGCAGCGCCGTGACAGCCTACAACAAAATCCCTTTTGTTGACAAAACCAATCCCGAACTCGACGACCACGTCAACTCCATGGCCCTCGACGGTATGTTTGGTCTCGTCGCCAAGAAAGAAGAAGGCATCCGCAACGATGTCGGCATGCGTAACTCCGACCTGCTGAAGAAGGTGTTTGCGAAGCAGGATAAATAATTAATGTTTAATGGTTAATGGTTAATGAATAATGGCAGCGAAGCCGGTCAGGTAAAGCTGCCATTAACCATTAAAAATTAACCATTAAAGGAAGCGCCTGACGTATTGCACGCCAGGCGCTTTTGCATGTGGATTGCTCCAAAATGATTTTTGTGGGGGAAGGAGGTCAAGAGGTTTATCTGCCGGCGTAGAAGGATATTCTTACTTTAAGATTAGCCGGGGGGTTATACACGGCGAGACCGACTTTCGGGGCATAGACGGGGTAGACTTTAGCAAAGTTAATCCAACCTGCGCCGTTCAGTTCGATCTCTTCACGAACGACGGTAATGCTGTCAAAATAGATTTCAAAAGCGAATGACTCATTGGGAGTACCTTCAAAACGGGCCAGCACGGAAAACTCCCGGAACCCGTCGAGGTTAACAGGGGTGCCGGCTTTGCTGGCGGAGATGGTTTCGTCCATCACCATTTCAAACATGCTCTTTTTTTCAATCGGTAGTGGCTTGGGAAATTCTTTGGCAACTTTAAATTGCTCAACTCCGGTGATCATCATGACATTAAAATTTAGAGGGTGAAGATGACGCTCCGGACCATCGCTGCCCGGCAGCGTAAGTCTTGAATGCAGTGAGTGTGGCTTCGCAAAAAACCAGCTTTCAGGCTGTACTCAATGTCCCATTACCAATGAAAGAGGAAGTATAAAAAATGTGAAAAGGCGGAGAGGAGGGTATTTTCTGTTTGACTGGACAAAATAAGGTTACATTAGCCTTTTTGACAATGACAAAAGTCAATGGATGCGAAATAAATTTGGGTTGAGAGGGTTGAGACTGGACTCAACCAGTCTCAACCCTCTCAACCCTCTCAGCCAAAAAAACATCCCTCATGTTCTCCACTTTTCTGCAACAAAACGGCCTCGTCATCCTGGACGGTGCCATGGCCACCGAACTGGAGCGGCACGGCGCCGTGCTGAACGATCATCTCTGGTCTGCAAAAATATTGCTGGAGGCCCCTGAGTTAATTCGTCATGTTCACCTCGATTACTTCCGGGCCGGGGCTGATGTGGCCACCACGGCCAGCTACCAGGCCAGTTTTGAAGGTTTTGCAAAAAAAGGTATTGGGAGAGCAGAAACCGTCAGATTGTTGGAGCTGAGCGTGAAACTGGCCTGCGAAGCAAGAGAGCAGTTTTGGTCCGATCCGGCCAACAGGGTGGGGCGGTTGAGACCGCTCGTGGCGGCATCGGTAGGGCCATATGGCGCCTGTCTGGCCGATGGCTCGGAGTACCGGGGCGATTACGGCTTGACGGTGGAGGAATTAATGGACTTTCACCGGCCACGGTTGAAAGTGTTGGCCGGAGCCGGTGCTGATTTATTAGCTGTTGAAACCATTCCCTGCCTGGAAGAAGCGGAAGCTTTGGTAAAATTACTGCCGGAATTGTCCGGACGGAAGGCCTGGCTGAGCGTCAGCTGCCGGGACGAAAAAAGCCTGAACCACGGCGAACCCATCGAATCCGCCATCGAACTGGCCGATGCGTGCGATCAAATCGTCGCAGTGGGTGTCAACTGCACGCCTCCAGAATTTGTGGAGGGTTTGTTAAAACGGGCGGCCCGTTTCACCTCAAAGCCCCTGCTTGTTTACCCCAACAGCGGCGAAGGCTGGGATGCCGTCAACAAATGCTGGCTGCCGGCCCGGCACGGCGCCGGGTTGTCCCTGGCCCGGCAATGGATGGAGGCTGGCGCCAAACTCATTGGCGGCTGCTGCCGGACGACACCGGAAGATATCAGCCAGCTGACAAATCTGCGCTTGGCAGGTGATTAAACTTTTGAAAGCATTCTTTTTTTAAATCAATATTTTCATACCTTCGCACCCGAACTACTGTTCGCTTTTTGTCCTCAGCCTTACACCAGACTATGCCAAAATTTCATTCGTTGAAAGTCAGGGAACTCCGGCGTGAAACACACGACTGTGTGTCCGTTAGCTTTGAAGTGCCGGAGGAGCTCAGGGAAGAATATAAATTCCTGCACGGACAGCACCTGACTTTGAAAACCAAATTAAACGGCGAAGAAGTCCGCCGTTCGTACTCCATTTGCACCAGTCCAAACGAAGCTGACCTGCGGGTCGCCATTAAAAAGGTCATAGGTGGACAGTTTTCCACCTTTGCCAATGAAAGCCTTCAGGCTGGCGACACCCTGGATGTTATGACGCCCATGGGTAGCTTCCACACGGACCTGGACGCCAATCAGAAAAAATTCTACGTGGCTTTTGCCGCAGGCAGCGGCATCACCCCGGTCATGTCCATCATGAAATCGGTGCTGGAAACGGAGCCGGGTAGTTATTTTACCCTCTTCTACGGCAACCGCAATGCGGATACCATCATTTTCAGGGATCAGATCGAGAATTTAAAAAACCAATATCTCCACCGCCTGAGCGTTCACCATGTGCTGAGCCAGGAAGACCCCGGCGCAGAACTTTTTCACGGCCGCATCACCGGCGAAAAGTGCGAAGCTTTCTGTTCGAGACTGCTCGATGTGGAAGAGGTGGACGAGTTTTTCCTCTGCGGCCCTGAGCCAATGATCCGTTCCGTGCAGGAGGTGTTGCAGGCAAAGGGAGTCGACCGCAAGAAAATTCACTTCGAACTGTTCACCTCGCCGCTGGGCAAGCTGGGTATTTCGGAAAAGAAATGGACGCCCCCTGCCCAGTCCATCGTCTCAAAAATTACCATTACGCTCGACGGGAATACCTTTACCTTCAATCATCCTTCCACCGACGTGCCCATCCTCGATGCTGCACAAAAGAAAGGAGGCGATTTGCCCTATGCCTGTAAGGGCGGCGTTTGCTGCACCTGCAAGGCCAAAGTGCTGGAAGGAGAGGCCGAAATGGAAGTCAACTACGGCCTGGAGCCCGAGGAAGTGGAGGCAGGATACATTCTTACCTGTCAGGCACACCCCAAAACGGACCGGCTCGTACTCAGTTTTGATGAATAATGGTGCTGTATTTGAAGTTCAGTGATTGAAATAAAAAAACACCTTCGGTAAAACCAATTGTCCGTAAAATGGCTATTTCGCCTGCCAAACAACGCATTTTTGAAGAGGCCGCACGGCTTTTTCAGGAAAAAGGATACCTCGCAACATCGATGCGGGATCTTGCAGGCCGGGTGGATCTGAAGGTTTCAAGTCTGTATTCCCACATTGGCAGTAAGGAAGAATTGCTGCATAAAATCTGCTTCGACAGCGCCCGTGCTTACCTCGACGGCATGAACGAAGTAGATGCTCTCGACCTTCCGGCTGCTGAAAAAGTCCGGCGCCTGATTTCCCTGCACATCCGCATTGCCGTGAGCGACGTGACCTCCGTGACCATCTTCAGCGATGAGTGGCGGCACCTGAGCGAACCTTACCTCGGCGAATTTCTGACCATCCGCAAGGATTATGAGCGGCGTTTCAGTAAAATTCTGCAACAGGGCGTCGACAGCGGCGAGTTTGCGCCGATGAATGTTACCGTCAGCCTTTTCACCATCCTTACTTCACTCCGGTGGCTCCATCGCTGGTTTCCTGAAAAACGTGGAATCTCTGTAAAATCACTTGAAGCGGAGATTATGCGGGTGCTGTTCGACGGGCTGCTTGCCCGGTAATCACCAGTGATTCATTTCAATTTTTCCCCTGGAAGAAAATACGCATGTGCCGTAACCTTCCGTTACTGGCAATTGGCCCTGAAAAAAGTTATTTTTGTAAAACACCAAATCACGGTGGGAACAGGCAGCATTTTTGAGTGGGCATCGTTCCCATTTTATCAGTGAAAGTTATCAGGTTGTGAAAATTACACCCTCCGACAGTCTTACCAGGGCTGTTTGCGCTCATACCCTTTTTTCTGAATGAAAACGTAACCCAACAACTAAACGATTTATTCCGAATGAATCTATCCAGGATGCAACGCTTACTGATTGGTTTTGCTGCCATGATGCTGCTGGCAGGCTGTAACCTGACAGACGATGGTAAAGACACCGTCGTGAAAGTGCAGGCTGAATTCAAGGTTGATCTTTTTGAAGAGCTGAAAGATTCCCGCAATTTTCAGTTCAGGCTAAAGACAATTGATCCCCAGCCCTGCATTAACAACAGCATAGACTACACGGCAAACCGGGTATTATCCCGCCTGAACCTTGCCATTCATGAAATCATCGAGGCACAGGATTGTATTGAAGGCATGGAGCCCGTCAGTGCCGAAGCCAGTCTTGGCTACCTTGTCAATGGAGCCTACGAGGTGCAGATCAACCTGAAGAATACCATCGTCAACGAAGGGCTGCTGGAAGTGACCAACGAGGCTTTTGTACTTTCCATGTCCACTGAAAACGGCTACGAACTGGTGAGAGAAGAACTCAGAAGAATCCCCAACCGGTACATTTGGGGGTATGTGGCTTACAGTGAAAAAAATCCTGCGGAGCAGCAGGCAATCAACTTTCTTGGAGAGCTGGCAGGCATGACTTCGCCAAGTTCGCTTACGAAAGGTTACTACGGCTATTTCACGATCAATGATGATAACGTGGTCGTGCTGCCTTCAGCGCCACAGCCATCTTATTTTAAAACCTTTCATTTTCAATCCAACGGAAACATAAACGACATCAAAGCGCTGCTGGATGAATACCGTGCCGGCGGCAATGCCGATATCATGGAAATCAGGCTGTACACCTGGGATGGAAAGATTCTTTAAAACAGTTGACAGCAAATAGCAATAAGACAACAGCTATTTCAACCATTATCCATCAGTTCAGCCAGTTTTTTCCTGCGCTCCTTTTTGGTACTTTCCTTGAGCTCGAAGTTAAACCCTTCCGCTTCCAGTTGCTGGTAGCGCTCCTTATCAAACTGATAAAGTTTGGCAGGCCGGTGAGGGACGCCTTCCTGCAACTCATTCCGGTCGATCAGCAGGTTCATGGATAGGATTTTCTTGCGGAAATTGCGCTTGTCCAGCTTCGTTCGGAGAATGGCTTCGTAGAGGTGCTGCAACTCGGTCAGTGTGAACTTAGGCGGCAGTAGTTCAAAGCCTACGGGACGAACCCTGACTTTCTGTTTCAGGGCATTGAAGCAGGTATTAAGGATGATATTGTGGTCGAATGCAAGCTTTGTTTTTTGCGCCTGCGATACGTTGTGCCATTTCACCGTCTGGGCAAAAGATGAGGCATGAGGCGAAAAATCGGCGATTTTGATCAGCGAATAATAAGCAATGGTGATGACCCGGCCAAGCGGGTGACGGTCCACGGCGCCAAAGGTGCGCACCTGCTCAAGATAGACGTTTTCCAGACCGGTCAGTTCGTCCAGTACCCGGTTGGCAGCTGTTTCCAGGTCTTCGTTAGGGTAAACGAGGTCGCCGGGCAAAGCCCACAGGCCTTTGAAGGGCGCCTGCCCTCTTTTGATGAGCAGCACTTTGAGGTCACCTTCATCAAAACCAAAAATGATATTGTCAACCGAGAAGGCTGATTTAAAGAAATTACTTACTTCATTCATTTTCCTGTCCAATTGATGGCGGTGAAATTAGCAGGTTTTTACAATTTGACCAACGTCAATTCTGTACTTTTTACACTAAGCGCATGCTTTGGGTGATAAACCAGTCGATTTTTTCGTCACAAAGCTGATTTTTTTACTTTCGTGGCGGCATTTCCTGTCAGAAAAAGTCTCCGGCATGGTCGTCCGGAAATTGTTTCCAGATGGAAAGGCTGCCTTAACTGTTTTATTAAATCGTCTCTACCAAATAATTTCACCATGAGTAATACACTTGAAAAGATAGAACCCAAAGCGTTGTGGGCAAACTTCGCCAGCCTGAATGCGGTGCCTCGCCCTTCTAAAAAAGAGGAAAGAGTCATCGAGTTTATCAAAAATTTTGGGCAAAAATTAGGCCTTCCTACCCACGTGGATGAGAGCGGAAACGTCATCATCAAAAAACCGGCAAGCCCGGGCATGGAAGGCCGGTCAGCGGTAGTGATGCAAAGTCACCTGGACATGGTGCACCAGAAGAATGCGGATACAAAATTTGATTTCGACAAGGAAGGCATCAACATGTTCGTCGACGGTGATTGGGTGAAAGCCAAAGGAACCACCCTCGGCGCTGACAACGGTATCGGCGTGGCTGCCATCATGACGCTTTTGGCGTCAAAAGAAATCCCGCATCCGCCGCTGGAAGCGCTATTTACCATTGATGAAGAAACGGGAATGACCGGCGCCAAAGGCCTGAAAGGCGGTCTGCTTTCTGCGCCCATTCTGCTGAACCTCGATACGGAAGACGACCGTGAACTGACGATCGGTTGCGCCGGCGGTATCGACGTAACAGGGCAGGGTAGTTATAAAGAAGAGCCGGCGCCCGAAGGCGGGCAGGCTTATCAACTTGCCATCAAAGGCCTGACCGGTGGTCACTCCGGCATGGATATTCACCTGGGCCGAGGCAATGCCAATAAGCTGATGAATCGTCTGTTGTTTGATATTTCAGAAAAATTCAGCGGCCGCATCGCCCGCATCGACGGGGGAGGGCTGCGCAATGCGATTCCCCGTGAGTCGGTGGCGGTGGTGGTAGTGCCGGAACGGAGGCATGCTGCTTTTTTGAAATACATTGAAACACAGGGGGCAGTACTACAGTCCGAATACAAAACCACGGACCCTGGCTTGAAACTGCTTTGCGAAGCCACGAAAGCACCGGTAAAAGTACTGGCTCGTTCTTTTCAGAAGAAATTTTTGCGGGCTGTCTACGGCTGTTCGAACGGCATTTACCGCATGAGCCCCGATGTGAAAGACCTCGTTCAAACCTCCAACAACGTTGCCCGTATTCTGGTAGAAGGTGGCGAGTTTAAGGTGCTTTGCCTTACCCGCAGCTCCGTGGACTCCGAGAAAATGGACCTGGCCAATGGGCTCCGTGCCACGCTCGAACTGGCCGGCGCCAAAGTGACCTTCTCCGGCGAATATCCCGGCTGGACGCCAAAGCCTGAAGCTGCCATTGTGAAACTGATGAGCAGCCTGTACGAAGAAATGTACAAAGACAAACCGCATGTCAATGCCTGTCATGCCGGGCTGGAATGCGGTATTCTGGGTACCAATTATCCGGCCATGGAAATGATCTCCTTCGGACCCAATATCCACGGAGCGCATTCGCCGGATGAAAAGGTGCAGATCAGCTCCGTGCAGAAGTTCTGGCATTTTTTACTGGAAACTTTAAAACGCACGCCGGAGAAGAAGGGATGATGGAAGTTTTTTCAAAATCAATAGCTCTTTGAGATGGTTGAGCCCTCAACCTCCTCAACCATCTCAACTCCCTCAACGTTTAACGTACGCTTTTCAACGAATAACGAAGACGAACTGACCTGTTAAATGACTATGAACCTGAGATATATCCTGGGCGCCATGCTGACCGTTCCGCTGCTGCCGGTCATGTATTTTCACGGAAAAAAAATAAAGGCAACCATCCCTGATCTCCCGGCGGCCACCGGCGAAGAAGGCGTCAGTACAACTGACTCTGAACGCCATTTTCGGCTTTTGACTATTGGGGAAAGTTCCATTGCCGGGGTAGGAGTTGATACGCATGAAGAGGGTTTTACCGGTACCCTGGCGAGTGAGTTAACGGAAAAACTAAAGGCGAATATCAGTTGGCAGGTTTTTGCTAAAAGCGGATATACCGCCAAAAAGGTAAGACATCATTTGCTGCCAGAAATCACTGCGCAGGAGGCCGATCTGATCGTTATCGGGCTGGGAGGCAATGATGCATTCACCCTCAATACGCCCGGAAAATGGAAGCGCCACATCGAGGCGCTGCTCTCTGACCTGAGGCAGAGGTTCGCCCATACGCCGGTCGTTTTCATCAATATGCCGCCCATCAAGGAGTTTCCGGCTTTTACCCCGCTGATCAAATGGACGGTAGGCAACCTTGTCGAAATACTGGGTGACGAGCTGAAAAAGCTTATCGGCAAATACCAGGGTGTCTATTACTGCGACCGGATTATGTCGATCAGCGACTGGGTGGAAAGGCTGAATGTGGATGTGCAGGACGGCGTATTTTTCAGTGACGGTGTCCACCCTTCAAAGCTTACCTATCAGATTTGGGCCAGGGATTTTTCCAATTTTCTGTTCGAGCAGGGGATTTTTCCGGAGGAGAGGCGTGGCCTTCCATTGTAAAGAAAGATGCCCGGGCAGATTAAGGGTTTACAGCTATCCATTTTTTACGGTCAACCCCTCATGCTCAAGTACCATCACCTCAATGCCGGCATCATCAGCTTCCGGGCTGTCAGTGAATGTAATTTTTGAAGCCCAGGCATTGGAAAGTGTCCAGGTCATCATCGGAGCGCCGGATTCATCCAGCAACTGAATGGTGGCGTTCGTGGGTTTTGGTGTATTCATTTCAATATCTCGCTGCCATTCCCGCAGGTTACGCCCGTTCAGCAGCATTCCCTTTTTCATGCTGATGCTGCTCACTTTGCGTGTTCCGGGCATCTTGAATGATGAAAAATCCTTACTGTTTCCATGCCTATATTCAATGGCGTCAGTTTCTGCATCCAGGCCGGATATTTCCTGAAAAGAAAATACATCGTCGAGGTTGTCAAGTGTTACTTTGAAATAAAATGCAGGCATTGGCCATATGTCTTGCTGTTGGAAAGGGTCGTTTGCCATGAGGAGTTTTGAATTAATGCACAATGTTCTCGATTTTGATCAATTGATTTTACCGGTCTTCAGATTTAAGTTATCGTTGAGCCAAAAAACGAGCGAACATTTTGAGCGTTTGTACCATATTGAAATTGGAAAATCAGTTGAAATTAAAACTTGAGCTACTACTTTGATTTTCAAGTCGCAGTTTTATGTTATAATATCGCTATATTTCTCCATTTCAATAAATGATGTACGGCGAAAATATAAACTGTGCAAAATATAAAAAAGCTACCATGAAGTATCTGTTGTTGTTTTTGTCTTTCTTCCTAACCTCTGCAGCAATGGCTCAGTTCCAACCGGCGGCGGAAGGGCTGATCATCAAGGTGAGCGATGGTACCGATGCCGGAAGAGACAGCAAGCTGAACCCGAAAGGCGACGTACCTACCTCTTACAACCAGACCGGCCAAAAGAAAGGCAGCCGGGAAGCGGGGGCGGTATTTACCGATCCCATCGTACCGCTTGGCATGACGGACTGCATTCAGGCAGCAGCTTTTCTCGAGCGTCCGCAATACGGCAAAGCAGGCTTTTTCCTGATTTTTTGTATCAACGATTCGATCGGAGGCCAGCAGGGCACGCTTTACATCGATGGCAAATCGCACCAGGGTGTGTATCGCCTGATCCGGCAAAAGTCTTCTGCAGCGGAGGAGGTGCCGGCGGGTATGACTTCCTATCGCATTCTGGGTACATTCTATTTGCTGGGGGTATCGTATTGATTTTCAGGTTTGCCACGCTAAAACGTTGCCGGTCTGGTATGATATAACATCCGGTCAGCTATGTGTTGCGGATTTAGTGGTGCATTTTTATTTTTCTAACTCCGGTAAGGCCGGAGCACTGATTTTTTAAAAACAAATTGCCCGGAGAAACTGTTAACTTTGGCGCTCCTAACCATTTATTCCTTTCCAGAATTTTGAGCAAAATCCTTTCACAATCAGTTCTACACAAAATTGAAGACCGTAATGAGTACAACCTTACATGCAGCCATTAAAAACCGAATTCTGATTCTCGACGGTGCCATGGGAACCATGATCCAGCGCTACAAACTCGGGGAGGAAGATTACCGTGGCGAGCGTTTTGCCAACTGGCATACCGACGTAAAAGGTAACAACGACCTGCTCTGCATCACACAGCCGCACATTGTAGAAGCCATACACCGTGAATACCTGGAGGCCGGCGCCGATATCATCGAAACGAATACATTCAGCGCCACGACCATCGCCATGGCAGACTATGACATGCAGGAACTGGCCTACGAAATGAACGTGCAGGCCGCCAGCATCGCCAAAAAAGCTGCAATGGAAATGACCCGAA
Organism: Bacteroidota bacterium; assembly: GCA_030147525.1. Taxonomy (GTDB): domain Bacteria; phylum Bacteroidota; class Bacteroidia; order Chitinophagales; family Saprospiraceae; genus UBA6168. The sequence goes on along the minus strand of JASBVF010000028.1, from coordinate 59,094 downwards.
AAACTCCGGACAAACCTCGCTTTGTCGCAGGCGCTATCGGACCGATGAACAAAACGCTGTCCCTTTCGCCCGATGTGAACGATCCGGGCTATCGGGCAGTCACCTTCGATGAGGTGAAAAATGCCTACTACGAGCAGGTGAAAGGACTCGTTGAAGGTGGTGCGGATATTCTGCTGGTGGAAACCATTTTCGATACGCTCAACTGCAAAGCGGCCCTTTTTGCCATCGATCAGTTTTTTGATGAAACAGGTAAAAAGCTGCCCATCATGATCTCCGGGACCATCACCGATGCCAGCGGTCGCACGCTTTCCGGCCAGACGGTGGAAGCGTTTTGGATTTCGGTAAAGCATGCCAGGCCATTTTGCGTGGGTCTCAATTGCGCCCTCGGCGCTAAGGAAATGCGCCCGCACCTGGAGGCTTTGGCTGATATCGCCGATTGCTACGTCCATGCCTATCCGAATGCCGGTCTGCCGAATGAAATGGGCGAATACGATCAGACGCCGCATGAGATGTGCGATTTTATCGAAGATTTCGTGGGCAGCGGCTTCGTCAATATCGTTGGCGGCTGCTGCGGAACGACTCCCGACCACATTCGCCACATGGCCGAACACGTAGCCAGCGCCAGGCCGAGATTGCCACAGGAGCAGCCGCATTTTACCATGCTCTCTGGCATGGAACCGCTCGTCATCCGTCCGGAGACGAATTTTGTGAATGTCGGCGAGCGCACGAACGTTACCGGCAGCAAGAAATTTGCCCGGCTGATCAAGGAAAATAACTACACTGAAGCTCTTTCCGTTGCCTTGCAACAGGTGGAAGGTGGCGCCCAGATCATCGATGTAAACATGGATGAGGGTCTGCTCGACAGCGAGGCTGCGATGACAAAATTCCTCAAGCTGGTCATGGCGGAGCCGGACATTGCGAAGCTGCCCATCATGATCGACAGCTCCAAGTTCAGTGTGATCGAGGCCGGGTTGAAATGCGTGCAGGGCAAATGCGTGGTGAATTCTATTTCGATGAAAGAAGGCGAGGAGGAGTTTATCCGGCAGGCCAAACTTGTCAGGCGATACGGCGCTGCGGCTGTAGTCATGGCTTTTGATGAAAAAGGCCAGGCGGACACCATCGAACGCAAAGTGGAAATCTGCTCCCGGGCCTATAAAATCCTGACCGGACAGGTCGGCTTCCCGCCCGAGGACATCATCTTCGATCCCAACATTTTTGCGGTAGCCACCGGCATCGAAGAACATAACGAATATGCCATCAATTTTATCGAAGCCACCCGTCAGATTAAACAGCTTTGTCCCGGCGCCAAAATCAGTGGGGGCGTGAGCAATCTTTCCTTCAGCTTCCGGGGCAATAACCGGGTCAGAGAGGCGATGCACACTGCCTTTCTCTATCACGCCGTGCAGGCGGGAATGGATATGGGTATCGTGAATGCCGGGATGATGGAGATTTACGAAGAAATACCCAAAGATCTGCTGGAAAAGGTGGAAGACGTGCTTTTCAACCGCCGTCCGGATGCGACCGAGCGGCTGACGGAACTGGCCGAAAGTGTGAAAGGCGGAGGCGCACAGATTCAAAAGGACCTTTCCTGGCGGGAAACTTCCGTGGAGAAGCGCCTCGAACACGCACTCGTCAAAGGCATCACTGAATTCATCGAGCAGGATACTGAAGAAGCCCGACAGAAATATCCGCAGCCGCTCCATGTGATCGAAGGTCCGCTGATGGACGGGATGAATGTGGTGGGCGATTTGTTCGGCAGTGGTAAAATGTTTTTGCCGCAGGTGGTGAAATCAGCGAGAGTGATGAAAAAATCGGTGGCCTACCTCACACCGTTCATCGAAGCGGAGAAAGAGAAAAGCGGCGCATCGACGGCTAAAGGTAAAATCCTGCTGGCCACCGTGAAAGGCGACGTTCACGACATTGGCAAAAACATCGTTGGAGTGGTACTGGCCTGTAACAACTTCGACATTGTCGACCTTGGCGTGATGGTGCCTGCTGAGAAAATTCTCGATGCTGCCCGAAAGGAAGGAGTGGATATGATTGGCCTGAGCGGACTGATCACGCCGTCGCTGGATGAAATGGTTCACGTGGCGAAGGAGATGCAGCGGCAGGGTTTCACCATGCCCCTGCTGATCGGCGGAGCCACGACTTCCCGCACGCATACCGCCGTGAAAATTGAACCGCAATACCAGGGGCCGGTCGTTCACGTGCTCGACGCCTCCCGGAGTGTGGCCGTCGCTTCCACACTGACCTCCTCCGATGAAAGTGCCAAGAGCAATTACATTATCGACACTCGCAGCGATTATGAAAAAATCAGGGTGCAACGAGCTAACCGGACCAGTTCCAAAAAATACCTGTCCATCAAAAATGCCCGGGCGAATAAACTTCAGCTGGACTGGGGCAATTACACGCCACCTAAGCCAAAGTTCCTTGGCGTCAAGGTTTTTGAAGACTACAGCCTGGAGGAGTTGAGTAATTACATTGACTGGACGCCTTTCTTTTCGAGCTGGGAATTGCGGGGCAAGTTTCCTGAAATATTAAAAGATGAAGTAGTGGGCGAGCAGGCTCAGCATCTTTACAACGATGCTCGCTCGCTGTTGCGTCGCATTATTGATGAAAAATGGCTGACGGCGAAGGCAGTGATCGGGTTGTTCCCGGCAAATGCTATCGAGGGCGACAGCGTGGAACTTTATTCGGACGAGAGCAGGGGCGAGGTGGTGAAGACGCTTCATTTCCTGCGGCAGCAGGCGGAGTATGCGAAGGGGCAGCCGAATTTGTGTCTTTCGGATTTTGTACTTCCTTTTTCTGAAACGGGAGCTCCGGATTACATGGGCTCATTCGCTGTGACGGCCGGGCTGGGGATCGAGAAGTGGGTGAAAAAGTTCGAAGCCGAACACGATGATTACCACGCCATCATGCTGAAAGCACTGGCCGACCGGCTGGCGGAAGCTTTTGCCGAGCGCATGCACGAACGGGTACGGAAGGAATTCTGGGGCTATGCCGAAACTGAGCAATTTGAAAATGACGATCTCGTCGCTGAAAAATATCAGGGCATTCGTCCAGCGCCGGGCTACCCGGCCTGTCCGGAACACACGGAAAAACGCACACTCTGGGATTTGCTGGATGTAGAAAAAAATACCGGTATTGAATTAACAGAAAGTTGTGCCATGTGGCCCGCCTCCTCGGTGAGCGGATGGTATTTCGCTCATCCGCAGAGTAAGTATTTTACGATTGGCCAACTTTCCAAAGACCAGGTAGAAGACTACGCCGAACGAAAAGGAATGACTACTGAACAAGCCGAAAAATGGCTGGCCAGTGTACTTAATTACGATGTTTAATAAAAAAAGCGGAGACGTGTTGTTTGATCAAAATAGTTTTGGTTTGAAGGGGATACCTGCTGATTCCTGGCAGGTTTTGATCAAATAACACGCCTCCGCCGATGCAATAATTACTACGCAACTCCTTTAATAAACCATGAGGTCTTAATATAGAATGACCTTTCTTCCGTATACTTCTCCCTGTTCATTTTTGATTAAAAAATAGTAGCTGCCGGCTTCGAGTGGCCTGTTGAGTGTGGTTTGTCCGGTAAAGGTTTGTTCAAGCCTCAAGCGGCCCAGCATGTCGTAAACGGATAGTGTTGCAATCTGTCCGTCTGCGCCGTCGCAGCTGATCAGATTTCCATTGCTGTAAGGATTGGCCAGCCGGCAGTCAAGTAAGGATGCCAATTCATCCCGTGACGATGTGATGCTGCCGCTCCAGAAATGGTCCGTGTGAAGATTTGCAGCCCAGACGAAGTTGGTGAATTCAAAATTTTCGGTTAGCCGTTCCGTGGGTTGTTGCGTCGAATTGTCGTAAGTGGTGTGTACCCGCAGGTTGGCTTCCCAGTCATTCATTTGTATGTTCCACCAGTAGCTGTTGTACAGTGTTTCCAGGTTCTGCTCGTCAAAGTCCCGGGTGGCTTTGGTGCTGTACTGCCAGCTGCCACTTGAAATATTGAAATAGGCGACGGTGAAGTCCGTGTTATTTCCATTTTCATCGTATTCGTAGTTAAAACGGTTGTTGTTTACCCAGGCATTGTTTTTAAAAGTTTGAAAGGTCTCCTGCATCAGCAGCCCGTTGTTGTAATAATCGTACTTCCAGCGGGAAATGCCTGTCCAGGTGCTGCCATTCAGGTATTCGTAAGTTTCATTGAGCAAAAAGCCCTGTTCGCTGTAATGGTACGTTGTTTTGGTATTATTGACCCAGCCGCTCGGCGTCCAGTAATGGCCGGCTTCTTCGATCACTTGTCCGGACTGGTTGAAGGTGTACGTGAACTTGTAACCGGGCTGCCAGTTGCCGGGGCTGCCGTATTCGTGAATTTGTTCGGCAAGCAGGCCTGTTTCCGTGTAGGCATAGAGAATATGGGAATACGAGGAACTGCCGGCAACCCAGGTGAGTATAACCTCTTCCGTCACTTTCCCTGCACCGTCGTAGCTTAAATTCCTGAGCACAGATTTTTGCAACTGCCAGCTGTTGGCGTCCAGATCCCATTCATATTCTTTGAGATCATTTGCTGTTCCCATGTCATCATAGCTGTAGGTGGTTTTAAATGAATTGTAAAGCTCGTCAGCGCATTCGCTGATCATGGTTATTCTTTCCTGAAGTTGGTTTTGATTATTGTAACCGTAGTTTGTTTGTTCTGTCACCTTCCAGCTGTTGCCGGTGGCATCCCATTGGTGGTATTGTTCCTTCATCAACTTGCCGGCTGCATCATAGCTGCGGGTTTCGTATCTGCGTTCGATCCAGCTTTTATCGCCTTCCGGCGCTCTGCGATGATGGGTTTGCGACAGCAAATTATTGTCGGTATTGTAATCATTTACCAAAAAGAAAGTTTCACGCCATATTGACTCCGAAGCCAGCCAGGAATAGGTGGTTGCGGTGAACAGGCTGCCGGAGGCATTGTAGACGTAGCTCGTTTTCAGGTGGTCGGCCCAGTCGCCCAGCGATTCGTAACAACGGAATTGCGTCAACTCTTCCAGCAAATTCAGGTTGTTGTCATATTGAAAAAGCATCCGCTCGACAGCTACCATTTCACCGGTATAAAATTTCAGAAAAACGGTTTTCACCACAGGCAATCCATGCCCGTTTAGCTCAAAGGCTTTCAACTGATGCAGTTCGTAATTTACACCGTTGACTTTTCGTAAAACCAGGATAGTGTCAGGTTGATTGAATGACCCTGCATACACAAAGTCAAGGGATTCATCCTGCCAGGGGCTGTTGGGGTTTTCGGTGGTTTGTTGCTGAAGGCGTCCGTTTTCGTCGTAGGTGTAGAGGGTGGCCTTTCTGAGGTGCCAATCGTCATTCCAGAAGTGATAGGCTACGTCGGTCAGGTGACCGTCCATGTCGTAGGCGTACTCCGTGAGCTCGAAGTTTTGAAAAACATCGTCTGCCCGGATTTGCTTCTTCATTTCCGTCAGGCGTCCGTCCTCATCGTACAGGTAATAAATTTTAGCATCCGGCATGTCGAGTGCAGACGGAGTGCTCAGGTACTGATACGAAGAATCGAGAGTGGTATCATCGCCTCTGAAGTGGAGTATATTTTCATTGGCTGGCGATTCCTGTATTAAAAAAGTCAGATCACCGGTCTGCTTTTGTTTTTCAACAAAAGTCCGGAGGTCATGACCGGTCTTAACCGGCTGTGAAGATGCCATTTTGCGTTGAAGTGCAAAACGGCTTTCGGCATGGGTATTTAAAAGACTGTGCAGGTAATCATGTTGTTGAATTTTTGAATTCAAATGCTCGCCGGGAGGAGTCAGGTCAAATAGTTGTGGTTTTAGCTGGAATGTGGATTGTGCTGGTGTCTGCGTAAAAATTTGCGTTCCCAGCAACATCAGCAGAAACATAAGGAGTAGGTACGTAATTAATTTTGTTTTCATTGTATTCATTTTTGGTGGTAAGGTTGGTATTTGAAGTATGCGATTCTTCATTGGAGTTGTTTTTTGAAATCCAGGCAGGGTGGATACAGAACAGCCCGGTTTCGGGGAGTTGATATTCAGTTTGCCCGTCTCCGGGTTTTGTAGTAAGCCCTCCTGCTTTCAGTATTTGATTCCCGCCAGGCTGTACCACGCACATACATGGCCAGCCTGACGGAAAAATACTGTTATAAGCATTCTTTAGTTAGTTAAAAACAGGCGTCGATCAGGTTGTCGACCAGTTTTCCTCCGATCACGAGGTTGTTCAGGCCGCAGCGTTTAATGACGAGCTTTTTGAAATCACCTTCATCAGACTTCACTACGTTGTCGTGAGAAGGGGGAAGTGGTTTTTCCGGATCGAAGCGATCGGTTTCGTCGGCAAGTTCGATGTCGTACACCTTGTTTTCAGAGGCGGCGTTGTCGAACACGTAGTTGTTGTTGGCGCCACCGACGAGGGCATAGCCCCAGTCATTGTGGTGTGAATTATTGTCCTTCACGGTCCACTCGGTAGCAGCTTCGGTCGTTTTGGCTACGGTACCGCTAGGCAAAACGATTTCGCTCAGGCCGGAGAAAATGATCCCGTATTCGCAGTCGTGGGTTTCGTTGCCGAAGGCAATACCTTTCTGGCCAACGGGCAGAATGCCGGACTGGAAATTGGAAACCACATTACCTCTGATTTTGGTGTTGTAGCCATCGGAAAGCCCAATGCCCACGCCAGTCTCAGTACCGATAATCTTGTTGCCGTACACCCGCATATCATCGCTGTCGTCCATGAAAATACCGGTGAGGAAGTTTTTCAGCTTCAGGTCGGCGATCCAGGTGTTTTTGCATTTTTCAGCAAGAACAGCCAGCATGGCTTCTTTTTCGTCTGCCGGATAAATTTCCAGGCTCTGCAGGCGTGCATTCACAACATTGATGAGATGGAATGCCGGTTTGACGGGAGCTGTGGCATCATTCGATGGTTCTTCCAGATCGAAGTAAATGATGGAGCCCGGCTCACCGAAAATAAATACCGGGAAGGTGATAACGATAGGCGAGGATTCATAATGTTTGCCTGCCTGCACGAATACCGTGCCGCCCGGGCCGGCCTCTTCAATGGCGGCAGCCAGCCCGTTGATGGAGCCTGGTGGCAGAAAAACAAAGGATCGGTTTGAAATCTCTTCGGTGGAGTTCTGGTAGCTGAAGTAATCTGCTTCGAGTTCGGCAACGGCGTCGTTTACTGCAATCTGGGCTTTCAAAAGTGCAGGGTTCGTGTCGGCGGTTACTTTGTCGTTGGTAAGGTTGTCGTCTTTTGCGCATCCTGCGAGGAGGAGGAGTACGAGTGCGAGGAAAGAAACTTTGTAAGGTGCCATAATTCAAATGGTTTTGTGCGGGAAACAACTGAGAAGTCAAACCCAGTTCTCGGTGTGCGATAACTGCTGCATTGTTTTCATTTGTCTGCCCGGCTAAATAATAAATTGGGTTGATAGAATCTTACAGTCCGGCGAAAGCAAGTTGCTGAGAAAAAGAGCGAGTTAACAAACTTCTACCGGATTTGCTAACCCGGCTCGTTACTCAGAAACTTCTTTGCCTGGTTTTATTGATCGATCAGGGTTTATTCGTTTTTTAATGTTATTCCAACTTTCACGAAAAAGTTACTTTTAAAATTGTACTGATTTAAAGAGAGAAATTTTTTGGTAAAAATACCTGGTTGAAGTTTTGCCTGATGCTGGCCGGAACATTTGCATACATTTAGAAGAAAGAGACGAATTACAAAGGATCATGAAACCGTCTGAATGGAAAGGTATCATTGTTTTCAATTTGGTAAATCTTGTGTTATTAATATCGTTGTAACTAATCGATGACCGAAAATTAATCGTTTAGCCGCTTCTTACGCTTGGATTTTTTTACCAGAATGTTGGATTTTTTTGCCAAACATTAAAAAAGTGGCCTATGTCATTGATTTTTAGCTTTTGAGGTGGTTCGGAGGCGGGGTTTTCGAAGAGCGGTTTTACTTTTTTAAAAAAATGAAGGGCAAAGGGGGGCAGTCAATGCAGCACATGACGCCCCCCTCTCAATTAACCCAATCTACCTCAGAAACACGCATCTGTTGCGTGATCAACCATTTGACCGCCTATCACCAGGTTATTTTGCCCACAGTCCTTGATTGAAACCTGGTTGAAATCAGGACCGTAAGATTTTACGATGTTGTCTTTGGAAGTCGGTACGGGCTCGGGGCCGCCGAAACGGAATGATTCGCCTGCCAGCTCGATGTCGTACTGTGCATTATCGCCGGCAAAGTTTTCGAACATGAAGTTCTTGAAAGCCCCGTCGATGATGAGGTAGCCCCAGTCGTTGTCATGCGCATTGTTGCGTCTGGCTGTCCACTGGGTAGAAGGTGCTTCAGCCTGGCTGAAAGTACCGTCGGGTAATGGTGCGCCTGAATTCTGGCAAAGGATGTATCCGACGTTGTTGTCGAAAAACTCGTTGCCATAGGCGATGCCTCTGTTACCGGTAGGAAAAACTCCGGCGGCAAAACCGGAAATGGTGTTGCCTCTGAGTTTGGTGTTGTAACCGTTGGTCAGGCCGATCCCGACGCCTTTGCGGTCAGCGCCAACCAGTTCGTTTCCATAAACCCGCATTTCATCGGAATTAACCATGTAAACGCCATTGCGGAAACCGTTCATCACGTTGTCAGCGATCCAAACGTGGCTGGAGTTGGTCGTCAAAATGCCATACACGATCTGACCTTCTTTCGATTTGATGAGCACGCCCTGGATGCGCAGCCCCTGTACATTGTTAACATGAATGGCTGCCACGGGCGGGTAAGTTTCATCAGTGATAACGGGGAGGTCAAATTCCAGAACAGCGCCCTCTTCACCAACAATATCCAGCGATTTGTCGATGACTAAAGTGCTGGACAACTTGTGAAGACCAGGCATCAGAATGATCTGGTCGCCCGGAGAGGCTTGAACGAGCGCCTGACGCAGTCCGTCGGTGGCTCCGGGTTGTACGTAAATAAGTGCACGGAATCCAAGGTCCTCGAAGATAGCGGGTCCACTGTTAAAGTCTGCTTCCAGTTCTGCTGTAGCCTGATCGACGTAAGCCTGAGCGGATGTCAGGGCCGGATTTTCGTCGGTAAGTGCCTGATCAGGGGTAATGATTGCATCTTTTGCACATCCTGCAAGGATGAAAAGTGCAAATGTCAGGATGAAAAACATTTTAGATGTCATGTTTCAAAATGGTTGAGAGGAAAACAGCTGAAAAAATACCCGTCCATCATTCGGCCGCTACGATCGGCGTGTATTGTTTTCACCTGTTTGCTCGAGTTAAATGATAATTGGCTGTTGGCAATCGGCTTTTGGTTATGAGCTAACCAATAGCCGATTGCAAAAAGTACTACTGCTTCATCAGTTTTTCCCTTTGTAAAATCTTTCCGTTCGCTTCCAGTACGACGAAATAAATGCCGGATGAAAGGCCGTCGAGCTGAAGCTGTGTCTTGTCACTGGTAAGTGCGGTCTGCATGGCGATCATCTGTCCCTGTGCATTCAGTATCCGCAGGGTAGGGTAGGAGCCTTCGATTTCTTTTTGTAAAACAATTTCCGTCCAGCTTTCAACCGGATTGGGTGAGATGCGGAACCAGTTCATTTCGTCCGCTGCCTGTGTGTTATTGAGCGGGGCTGCAATGGCAAGCTCTTCTGCCGGAGGTGGCGGATTACAATTCCAGGCTTCCCGGTTCAGTACGGAGCAAAGCCCGAATTCGACATCGGGTCCAAACCCAAGCCCAAGCCCGGTGCCTGTAAACGTATTCGGTTGCAGCGGCTGCGGCACGTAAGCGTCCATCAGGTACATGGTGTCAGGGCAAGCGCCTGTTTTTGCAAACGAGAATAGCATTACGGAATCCTCATTCGACAGCAACAGCTGGTTGTTGTTCGGCGTCAGTTCAAAGGTCATAAACTGACGGCCGGGTGCCTGCGGCGGGTTAAAATAGACGGCGCCGGGTTTCCACTTTCCGCCGGCCTTGCTGGAAAGTCCGGTATAGTTAAATCCAAACGGGGCAACGATCGTGACCCTTCCCGATGTAACGGTGGTGTAATCCGGCGGTGTGAAATCTGCATCGGCCTGTACAAAAACACCCCAGCGGTTCTGGTTGGCCAGCCATATCAGTTCAAGGTTGACGCAATTGGTTTCCTGAGCTTCTGCAGCTGCATCTTCGGCATGCTGTGCCGACAGGTGGGAGCCTGCAAAGAACAGGCAGGCGAGTGCGATGATTCTGAAATAGATACTTGTTTTCATTTGACTATATTTAAAAGGTTAACAGATTACATAATGGGGTCACCCTGCCTATATGTATGATAAATACAGACATAATTTGGTTAAACACACATACATCCTTCACCTCTGCATATGTCAGAGGTAAAATGGCAGTCGTGTATAACCGCACTTCAGGTGCTGCTATATATAATGGCGATAGATCTCAGACTTGTGAGTAGTGAGTTGCGTGAGATTCATGGGAAAGCTAAAAAATGATTGTTCTTAAAGGTGTGTCAGAACATGAGATCAATGTAGGGGTAAAACTGCACGAAGGCATAGGACTTTTGTTCCAAAAAGCATCAATATTGTTTCTTACTAACCTATTAAATCTAGCAGTTTTCAGCGGTAAAACATTGGCTGATCCGGGAAAAAAGTACAAATAAGCAAGTCACGTAATCAAATTGTTTAAAAATCAGCGATTTTGTTATCGTTTTGATTGCCAATCTCTTATTAGAATGCTTGTGTCAGGAAAGCGATTCAGGATAAATGTTCCCGTCGCTTGGACAATTTTCCCAATGTAAAAAATGCTGACGCACTCATGGGATCATTCGGGAAACAACATCCAGCGTCAATACTGTCGTACCTGAAGCCAGCTGAACGCCTTGAAAATGTCCGCCACTTGAATTGCCCGGAATGTTCTTTACTACTCCAAAAACGGACTTTAGTTAGCGTTCTGACTTCCATAAAAAGCTTACTTTCCCCCGATCGATTTTCGATTTAGGCTAAAAATGGCTTACTTTAGATTTAAACAATAACGGTTTGCAAAAAATGCCGGTTGTAAAAACCTGAATACCAGCTTTCCGGCCAATTTGCCAACCAGCCAACCTGACGACAATGATTGCAGAAAACAGCTACGACCAGTTTCGGGAAAACTATGCTCACCTCACGTCGGTGTCCGGCCGTGAAATCAGGGGGGAAGACGGTTTTTATTGCCAGTACTGCCTTGAAAGCCCGGATTTAAGGCCGGGCAACGGGCCAAGGATCTTTCACCACGGAAAAAAGACGGACCACGTCATCGTGCTGACCCACGGATTGTCCGATTCTCCCCGCTACATGGCGGATGTTGGAAAATGTTTCTACGATGCAGGACTGAACGTGATCTTGACGTTGTTGCCGGGGCACGGCCTGAACGACCCCGACGCAGCGTTCGAAGACAGTGACCTGGATACCTACTGGCGGCAGACCATCGACCGGGCGGTGAACCTTGCAGGCGCTTTCGGCAATGTCGTTTCCGTCGGGGGTTTCTCCACCGGCGGCGCTTTGAGCTACAACCGGATTCTCCGTGAAATGAGAAACGGGAAAAAGTTGGTCAATGGCGGCCTTTTTCTCTTTTCGGCGGCGATCGAGCTGGTGCCGTTGAGCGAATTTATGATCAACCTGACGCCTGCTATCCTGCTGAAGCGTATGGATGGCACGCTGAAAGGCATCGGCGCTGACCCTTTCAAATATCCTGTGCTGCCCAAGTTCGGTGCAAAGGAACTGGATGATATTATTGACGAAAACAATCGCTTGTCCAGAGGCGTCACCGTGGAACAACCCGTCTTCGCCGCCCACTGCCTGACGGATGATACCGCCGACGTTCACGGTGTGTTGAATTTGTTGAAAAACAATACTAAAACCAGCAGCGCTTTTATCATTGGTGAAAAAATAATCCGCCAGAAACTATACGTCCCCGGCCAAAAAACCGAGCCGGAAGAATGGATAAACGTTGCCCATTCGACCCTGCCGGTCAAAGAGCCGATCGTTTTAACGGACGGGCTGGGTAAAATTGGCCCAAACCCTCAGTTCGACGAAATGATGCAGGCTGCGCTTGCTTTTTTTGAGCGGCATGTGAGGGGAGGGGGTGAAAATGGTTTAAGGGTTTAAATGGTTATAGGTTTAAAGGGATTACTGCGGAATTTCCGTCAGGCATTACCCACTTAAACGCTTCAACCGTTCAAGCTTCTTAACCCTATCCACCATCGGGATTAACTAATAAATACACAAACATGGAACAGATCAGCCATACTAAAATGAGTCCGGCCCAATTGGTGGCCGAATTACGAGAAGTCGGCCTTCCCGATCTCAGGGATTTTTTGACGCTGCTTTTTGAGAATTTCACTAAAACAAATGATTGGAAAGAGGCGCCGGAAGATTGGAGGGATTCCTGCGACGTATATTATATGGAGCTTCAACGGGCGCTGGAATTGATGGAAAAAATAGAACTTGATACGGACAATTAAGCATTGCTTGATAGCATGTGTTGCCAGCGCAACGCCGGGTACGTAAATCAGCCGCATCCTTCCACGCTGCACGTCCGCTTTTATTTCCGTCCGACACACTTCGTCATCGGGGATGATCTCATTATCCACCAGGATAACCGCTTCATCAAACGGAGCGACATGCTTATCCGTCGGGAAGACATGATCTTCAGCCAGTACGTTTTCTTTCCTGGCAAGATCAATATCCTTTTTCTTTAGCACGATAACTAAAAATCACAGGATGGCAATTTCATCAGCCAGGACGATTCCTTTATCAGCCAGGATGATCGTGTCGACGGCTGGTACGCCTGCTTTAATGTAAAGGATTTTATCATTAAAGGAGAGTGTGCTAAATTTATAAGCGAGTATGGAAACTTTGATGCCGGGTACGATGCCTTTAAAAAAAAGTATAACATCTTTGAAAGCCAGTTTAATACCTTTTTTAGTCAGGATGACATCTTTGAAAGTTAGGATAACATCTTTGAAGTCAGGTAAAAGGGCTTTGAAGCTTAGTAAGACCTCTTTTTTAACAAGGATGCGCTGTTTTTTGTAAAGAATTATTTCAAAAAAGCTGCAAAAAGTAGTTGTTGCTTGATAAGTCTCGTTTTTTGTTAAAAACAGCTTCAAATTGACTTGATTTGTAAAATTTGTTTACCCCGTAGCGGTTGCATAAAATTAAATTGCACTGCCGGCGCATATAATTTTGGAAGTTATAAGTAAACGCATTAAACGTTGATAAGAATGGAGGGCGGAAATCGAAGATTTACGTTAGTAATTCATTCCGCCTTTGATGTGGTTGGTGAACATGAATCATTCCGAATTTTGCTAACATTTTAGCCCCGGAGGGGCGGCTATGTTTGTAGCATTAATTTTATCCAAAAATGGAGCCCCAGCGGGGCGGTCATTAATCGATAGCCGTCCCGCTGGGGCTCCATTTTTATTTTCCGGTCATTTTTCTACAAACATTGCCGCCCCTCCGGGGCTATTTTGGCTTCAAACCCAATTTAAAAATTAGGGATGACACACGTTTTATTATTGGGTCAATTTTCTACAAACATTGCCGCCCCGCTGGGGCTCCATTTTTATTTTCCGGTCAATTTTCTACAAACATTGCCGCCCCTCCGGGGCTCTTTTGACGCTAAATACACAACTGAAAAATTCGGGATGACTCATGTTTTATTATTGGGTCATTTTTCTACAAACATTGCCGCCCCTCCGGGGCTATTTCGGCTTCAAACCCAATTTAAAAATTTGGGATGACTCATGTTTATCAACTTTTAATGCGTTTACCTATAATTACCCAAAAAAAGTTTTTAATTTGTGTAAAATTGGCAAATAAATTGACAGTAATATTTTGACAATTTATACCTGAAAAAAATCGGTTTGCAAAAATGGACGACTTTAAATAATTAAAAATCAGTCTGTTTGCCTACTGGCCTACTTGCAAACCGGCCTACTGTAGGTATAATCAACAACCCCCGTCGAATTTGAACGAGACCCTTGAAAGCTAATCGCCAGAAACACGGGAAAATGAAAACACCTTTTCTATATGACATCATATTATGATGCCCGCCTTAAAATGATCAGAGACGTGGTCAAACTTTATCATGAAAATGAGGCCCGCTTTAACGTCATTCCGAGAATTCAAACATTGTTTGCCCTCATTAAAATCCTGCTAAACAACATTGACGATAAGCTGGACGATTCCCTGCAAAGCACCAAGACTACCACAGAAACAAGGAAAAATGTGCAGGAAGAATTGGCTATAATCACTTCAAAGCTGGGCAAAGTCCTCCGTTCCTATGCAAGCAGCACGGGCGATATTATACTCAGTGACCTGGCTCGTAAGTCTGTTTACAAGTTAAGCCGTTTAAATCTGAATGAAGTAAAACCCGTCTGCTCGGCCATCATATCAAAAGCGAATGAACTTCAAACCCCATTAACGCCCTTCGGACTTACCGCCGATATGATTGCCACGGCCAATCAACAACTGGCATTGTGGGAAGTCTGGCAAAGCGCCACGAAACTCAAACAGGGTGTCATTTCCATCAGCAAATTTAATGTGAATACAACTATCGGGGAAATCGTTGAGATCATGAAGGAGCAACTTGACCCCGTCGTCGAACTCATACCCGATGATGACAGCCTGATCAGCAGTTATAAACTTGCCCGTCAGATTATCCATCCCGGCAGAACCAGAACGCAGCTGTATTTTTTAATTCAGGAAAGAAAACCCAACGGCGAGTTGGCGCCTGTCTATCAGGCCAGCGTCAGCGCCCGCATGACTTTTACCGACCAAAAAGGCGTGACCCATCAAGTTAAACTCACAGGCAAAACGAATATCGAAGGCGAAGTATCCTTTCGGCCCGTGCGGTATGGCTTTTACGACTGGGAGGTTACCAAACCAGGTTTTAGCGGAGCCGTGGGAGTGCAGGAAAGAATCAAGCAGGGGAAAATACACCGCATCGTGGTGGAGTTGCTGCCGGCAATCGACGAAAAGTAAATCTATTCTCCGCTGCCACCGTGTCTACAAGATGAAAACACACACGCTTCTGCCGGTCCCGGTTTTACATCGGGACCGGCAGGAGCAGAAGCGTTTTTCAATGAGAAGACTTGGGCAAGCGAGAAAGTGTAAAAATTTATTTTGAAAATAAATTTGGCGTATTGAAGAAAAACCTGAAGTTGTGCAGACGATTGTTCCGAATACCGCAATCCGGTGTGAAAGAGCGATTGTGATTTAACCGGTAAAATCCAGACCCAATGGCCAGCCAGCCCTCCACTTCCAATCCTTCGCCCGGTGGCGTCAATATCGGAAAGCCATCTGTACGGCAGCCTTCGCCGCCAGCCGGTTCCGGCGTTTCCAAATTCAAAATCACAGCAGGGCCTTTGCTTCATCAGGGAGAAGCCCGCATCCAGGTCGGAATGCCCTATTCACCGGAGCATGTCCGCCAACTGCGTACCATCGAAGGAGCCAGATGGAGTCAAACCCACAAGTGCTGGCATCTTCCCAAAACCAAAGCGGCATGGGCGGCGCTTAATGCTTTGTTCGAAGTAACAGTGGTTTTGCCGGAACAGGAAGAGAAGATTCCCGATGCGGAACCAACAGAAATACCCGCCGGCAAGGAAACTGGAAAGCTGACAGTAATCGCCCATTCCAAGCGAAAAGACATCATCGGGCTTCGCCTGCCTAAGGAACTTAGAGAACAACATCTGGCAACCATTCGCAACATACACGGCAGACGCTGGAACAGCGAAGCAAAATTGTGGGAACTTCCCAATACGAAGCTGACCATTCGGTTTCTTGAAAAATACCTGAATGAACATCTTCACTGGACTTTTCAGCCCGATGTGGAAAATCTGCCTGAAAGGCCGGACGTAGTACCCCAGCAAAAACTCCTGAGCAAAGAAGGCCCGATAGCCAGGTACGAGGCAGCAGTAGTGGCGCTGGAGCAGTGCCTGATGTTAAAACGGTACAGTCATCGTACGATAAAAACCTATAAAAACTGTTTCAGAAGTTTCATCCGCTACTACGACAACATCAAACCAAGTGAAATTACAAGGGAGCAGATTGACCGGTACATCCATTTTCTCATCCGGGAAAAGCACATTACCGAGTCGTATCAAAATCAGATTGTAAGCGCCATTTTACATTTCTATAATGATGTGGTGAAACAGGAAGCCAAGGTCGAACGAATGTTCCGGCCTAAAAAACCTCAAAAGTTACCTCACGTCCTCACAGAGGACGAAGTGACCAGGTTGTTAAACAGCGTGGACAACAGCAAGCACAAACTCATACTGATGCTGATCTATTCAGCCGGTTTGAGGCTTGGCGAGGTCGTCAACCTCCAATTATCCGATCTTCAGCCGGAATACCACCGCTTGTTCGTGCGGGAGGGCAAGGGAAAAAAAGACAGATGCACGATATTATCTGATAAAGTCATTGCACGGCTGAAGGATTATTTTGAAGATTACTGCCCGGTCGAATGGTTGTTTGAAGGCGCTGCAGGCGGACAGTACAGCGTAAGGAGTGTGCAAGCCATTTTCGACAGGGCCAAACAAAATGCAAAGATCAACCCTCATGCCACGGTGCATACACTGCGCCACAGTTTTGCCACACATCTGCTTGAAAAAGGCGTGGATCTGCGGTACATTCAGGACCTGTTGGGTCACGAAAGCAGTAAAACCACCGAAATTTATACCCACATCACCAAAAAAGGCATTGACAAGCTGCGAAGCCCATTGGATAGTCTGGAAGTTTAAAAAAATGGCTGATGAATTTTCGCAGTTCGTCTTTACCAGGCAGTAACTCCACGAAAGCGTGGATTTTTAGATTTAACAATGTTAATATTTATTGCATGTTTTGGATAGTCGCATAGGTGAAACGACTATCCAAAACATGCAATAACAAAAAAAAGCCTGGCCGAATATCAGCGTTTGCCGGTATTCTGGCTGGGTGTCACTTGTAAACAGGATGGGGATTAACGCATTGCGTGTTTTGGTTTGTCGATAAAGTGAAATGTGCAATGCGGTAATCCGTTGTTGTAGCCAATTAGAAAAAAAACTAAGACATCACATAAGAGAAAGCTAACCAATTCAACAGAGCAACGACTAACCAAAATGGTGTGAAAATAATCCCAACATTTTTACCGTGTTTCGAAACCTTTGGGTGCTTACCAAAAAACGGCAAAAAACCTGCTTGATTAGCATTGACCAACATCATCAAAACCGCAACAACTCCAAAAAGAAGATGCAAGGGTTGTCGTGCAGCAAGCTCAAGCCCTATTCCATAAATAGCACCTATAGCAACTGCTATAAAACCAATAGCTCCTTGACGTTGCTCAAAAATTAAAAGAAAAATGTAGTCTTTTGCATTGGTAAATTTTTCCTTTGGAGAAGCGTTTAATGCAGCATCAAGCATCGTGAGTTGTTCATCTTTTGTCAAAGCTGTTTCACCATTTGGGGCTTTAAATCCAAAGAAAGGTAACACCCAATTGACAATCAATCGAGCTTGCATAGGAAATAATACTTCAATTCCGTGAAGTGTAACAGGAATGATAGATAAAACCAGACCTAAAGTTGAAATTTGAATTTCGCTCATAATGTATCTTGTTAAATATTTATTACTTTTGGTTACGAAGCAAAAATAGATAATTACTTCGGATTCCAAAGTAATAAATATGTTTTTTTATCTATTGGATTTCAACTTTGATAATTATGAACCAAGAATTTAGATGTGACTGCCCGATTACTACAGCCGTTGACGTTTTAGGAGACAAATGGTTGCTGATAATTATTAAGCAGATGATAATCCAGGAAATGGAAACGTTCAAAGACTTTATCGAAAGTGATGAAGCTATTTCTACCAGTATCCTTACTTTGAAACTCAAATGTTTAGAGCAAAACGGACTTATTGAGAGAAAAAACCATCCTACTAACAAGAAGACTAAACTGTATCATTTAACTGACAAAGGATTATCTCTGATACCTGCGATTGTAGAATTGGCAATTTGGAGCGACCAAAATTTACGGGAATTCAATCCAATTATGAGACAAAGTGATGAACTTGAACTTATGAAAACTAATAAGGCAGAGTTCATAGAAAGATTAAAAAAAAATTATAAAGAAAAACTGGCTACAACAATGTATATGCGATAATGCTCCCTAAACGGTCGCACTACGCATATACGGCACGTTACCGCCAACGAAAAAGACAACCCAATATATTTGCTAAATATGGAAAAAAAAATCTTCTATATAGCATTTTGCCTTTTGAGCCAATTTGGCTTTGCCCAACATTTCATTAATGGTGATTTTGAAGATAATTTTGCAACTATTTGTGAATATAATCTTACCGACAGTATTTTCAACCAACGAATAAAGCATATAAAAGCCATAGGTAAAAAGCAAGTGTTTGGTGAATTAATTGGAGAGATTGACTTGCAGACATTTGATTGTATGGTGACTCCTAAAAGTGGCAATTGGTGCTTAGGGTTGAACAGTGACAATATTGGCACATCCGACGCAATATCCATTGAACTGAGCGAGCCATTATCTCCGAACAAAAGTTATGAATTGTCTTTTTTTGTGTTTGCTAATACTGTATATGAAAACACTCCTGCACAACTTGAAATTGGGGAATCAGAAGTCGATTCTATCTTTGGAACAACGATTACATATTTTAAACCCATATCAAAGAGCTGGGATGAAGGGAAATTTGTTTTTTCACCTATTGGACATTCAAAATATATTACGGCCAGATTGAAACATGGAAGTGCAGGCTGGAATCAAATTGACAACTTTGCTATCTATTCAGTACCAAAAGAAAATGTGAATTGTAAAAGGTTTAAAGATATCTCATACTCCCCAAACCCAGTTGTTGATTATATACAAATCAACCTGCAAAGCCAAATACCAGGCGGGATTATTAAGGTGTATAACCCTCTCGGACAATTGGTTATATCTAAAGATATGGACACGAGCCTAATCCATCAAATCGATTTCAGCGGTTTGGCTGAAGGAGCCTATTTTATTAGCATTGAATGCAAGGATGAAAGAAAATCATTTCAAGTTGTGAAAATACGCTCTTATTAAAAAATAGAAAATAAACGCTGGCGGTAACAATGTGCCAGCGGCAATAGCCAGCAAAAGCTGGCTACTGCGCCGGCACAGACCGTTCGACGAAACAAAATAAAATAAAACCCAGCAAGACGTCGAATAAAATAAAATTAAAAATAATGAAAATAAAATGCTTCGCCGCCCTTGAGGGGTTGAAGCAATCAAGATGCAATGCCAATGCCTTCTGATTAGGTAAAAGCATTCAACGGTCGCCGAATCCGTCATTCGGTAAAGTAATTCCAAATAAGATGAACAAAGTCTTAATTCATCAGACCATCAGAGCCATCGTGCTTTTCCTGCTATTTTTGCCGTTGGCAGGGAAAGCCCAAAACTCCTTTTTGCAAGTTCTCAGCGTCCCCTCCTCTTCGCTGACCAGTTCAGAACAATCGAAACTCAACCAGATTGTTCAGCAGCCAGTAGTATTGAACTATTGGCACATTTCAATTGACAATTTTGACAGCGCCTTGAACGGCAGGCTGCTCCAAGCCAACTTGCCAAACGAAGCCTCAACAACCTTTGAGGCTGACTTTCCCTATTCCGAGCAGCCCGGAACTTACAATTGGGTGGGTTACAACCTTGACGGCAGCTACTTCAAAATATATAAATGGCAAGATGGCGTAGCGGGAAACGCCTATCTTTCGGCTTCTGACAATTATTACGGGATAATCAGCCTTTCTACGACAAGAATTATTCTCGTTCGATATGACAAGGAAATAATGAAAGGACAGGATTCCTGTGGCACTGAATCTGACCAAGACGACTTGGAAGACGATGAGGTTGAGGAAAGAGGAGGCTGCCAAGCCAATATTATTAGGGTACTGTTCCTATTCACCCCAGCCGCAGCAGCAGGTGCGTCTGTCCCGGCTACTGTTGCCCAAACAGTAATATCAGAACTCAACTCTACAGGCAACGCAAGTGGGGTTGATGCAATTTTTGTACAAGCCAATGTTGCATTGTTGCCCGGTTTCGTTGAAAACTCTGATATCAAAGATGATTTGAAAGATGTTTGTGATAATTCAACCGCAAAAAATTTGCGTGATGCAAGTTATGCAGATATAGTAGTCCTGTTAACAGGTCCCCACCCCGGGTTAAGTGCTATTGGAATCGCAGACCAAACGGCAAGCAACAAAAGAGCTTATGCTGTGGCTGAAATTGTACCAGCAGGCGATGGAACCATGACTGCTACCCATGAGGTTGGGCATTTACTTGGTGGAAGGCATCAAAGATGCAGTACCTGTAATGTCGGTGCTTGTCAAAATGCTACCAAACACCATGGTTTTCTGGTAGGCACTACCATGAAAACAACCATGACGCAGTTGACTTGTCAAGCGGCTCAAACAAGAATAGGTAGGTGGTCTAATCCTGATACTCCGTTCATGGGGCTTGCCACGGGAAACGACGACAACAACAACGCAAAGAAAATAAATGAAAGGGCTGGTAAGGTCTGCTGCTTTCGTGATGACCCGCCTCCTTCGGGTGGTGGTGGAGCGCAGTTTCAGGTCGAAATTACCGGAGCCGGGCAGGTTTGCAGTACACAACAGTATATACCCTATCAATCAAGCGTAATCCCAGCTTCAAACGGTTATAGCTATCTTTGGGAAGTCAGTGAGACAGGAATTGGCAACTATACCCAGGTTAGCACTTCAAGTTCCTGGATATTGATGAATGCCTCGACGCTTCCCGGAACGTGGACGACTGTACGGCTAACAGTAACTGACGCCAATAACAGTGCCTCTTGGGATTTCTTTGAAATCCACAGAGTAACTTGCTTTGGTGGTGGAAAGGGTGTTGAAGAAAGGTCATCGTCCAACACTAATCAAAACTTAGACGTTCCCAGCGATGGTCAAGTATTGGTGACCCCTAACCCAGCAAGTGAAACCCTGACAGTCAAGGGTATAAATGAATGGAGTACTATAACAATACTTGATATGAATGGCCGTGTTTTTGCCAAATCGTACCCGACCAAGGAAGATGGTAATGAACTATCTTTGAGCATTGCCAACTTCAGTTCTGGTGTTTACATCGTTTCCGTCAAAAAGCCAGACCAGCACTTGCCAATCAAAATCAAATTTGTCAAATTATGAAAAGGTTATTGCTTTTATCAATCACATTAGTAATTCTCTTGGCGATTGCAGGATGTGAAAAAGACCCGCCCGAAGCCATGCTACCAGATGAGGTTGAATTGGGAGAGTCGGTTGTTTACCTTAATGGAAAGGAAGTTGATTATCTTCCTTTTCTTGAGTTTGATACCGTCAACAAAGTGATGAACTATGTCTTTGCACAATCGAGAAATCAAGGCCAGCTTATTAATTCTCTTGGATTTGGTCGCTTGCCTTACAATACTGGTGAGTTTGAACTAACTACTGAGAATATCTTGTACGTGAAAGCAAGGACATCCTTTCATCAAACAGTCGATGAAGATGTTGAAGGATATGAATACGAATTGACCGATGCCGATGAAGGTTTTATTAACGTAGAGTATTTGGACACTGTTAAAATGGAAGTAAAAGGTCGGTTTAAAGCCAAGTTTTGTAGAACATCCAAGAATGGCAATAAAGACCTTGGTCTTCCTAAAAACATTGTGCTTCAAGGTGTATTTTACGAAAATTACATTTTTCAATAAAGAAAAGGTGTCCAGTTAGTTACTGGACACCCTTCTTTCATGTCCTTAAAACCAATTCTTGCCTATTCCTTCCTGTCCGACTTTACAGAACACGTTATATAATCCACCACGGCCAATTCGAAAATCAAAATTTGTTCTAACAAGTAGGCTTCTAATGCTGCACAGGATTGACAACTACCTGCTAATCATAAAAATAAAAAATCGTCGAACAACGCACTGCCGCCAATCGCCGCCAAAAGCCAACGCTCAAACCCAACGCAGGGCGGCGACTGCGGCAGTGCTAACCGTTAGTGCCAATCAAATAAAACAAGAAAAGAACCAACGGAAATATAGCAACCACTGTAAGTCGTTCCACAAAAAAAAATAAATCAAAAATGCTCCAAGATAACTTGTAAATCCATAATTCCTTTAACTTTAAAAAATTCCGATTATGAAAAAGACAAACAGACCTTTGCTTCCGTCTTTACAAAAATTGCTCACTTGCCTGTTGGTTTTTACCAGCATTATTGTTTCAGCACAAGACTTTACCGATTTTGGGGAAAGCGAAATTGTATTTGAGGGCATGGTCAGCAGCCAAGAAGGCCGCTGGTCAGCTGACAGGAAAATGGTTTATACCATAAATTGGTTCAGGCCGACAAAATTCATGAAAGGCTGGCTGACGCAAGATTCAATCCCTGTTCTGACAAGGGGCGGACAAGTCGGCAACGGCCTGATGGTAGTCTCACATTCGAGTAGGTTCATTCCGGGGTACAATTATGTTGTTGGAATGGAAACGTGTGGAGAATGCCTCAATGGGGTTGTTTCTTACAGGCCACACCGCCTCATGGGTGAATTTGCCGGGAATTTGTATTCAAAGACCAAGGCGCAAATGGGCAGGTATTCCTCCGTCCTGCTCAACGACACCCTTCCCTGCCTTTATGGGGACAATGAATCATCTAGCATCCTCGAAATTAGGTTTGGGAACATCTATGTAAATGCAACAGGCGATTCTGCACACATAGATGTGGAGATGAAGACCCACATTGAGCCGAAAGCACTCGAATCGTTGGACTTTGAACTCAGTTATGCGGACAATGTCTTTGGCAATTATGCCGCCGCCAATCAGGTTTTCACACCCAAATTATTGGACGGGAATGCCGAATCGTCGTATAACCTTGCAATTCAGGATTTAACCCTTGACAAGGCTTTGGTATCGCTTGCCAGTAATGGGGCTGGGAATGCTACGATAGTGATTGGAACCAGTTTCAGTCCCGTTTGCAGGTTTACCTTTGCACTTGCCGATATTGACTTTCAGGAAATATCCAATGGGAATACGACTTTGGCTTCTATTGAAAGCGCTGTTGGCACATTCCTATGCGGAAGGGAAACCCTTACTTTCAGACTGATAGAATTCATTAAAAGGAAACTCGGCGTAGTGTTTTCCGAGCATGCCTCTGGAATCACTTATACTATTGATGGGGTGACCTACCAAAGCCAAATCGGCAATTATAGTTTTACCGTTTTTGCCTCGTCAAGTGACAACACGGAACTCCAAAGAGCGGAAATGATTATTTCATTTGATGACAACGTATTTACCCCCAACCAAAACGCCGGAGTTCATCTTCAAGTGTTCAGTGACCCTGGCACTGTTCTCCAATTGCATGATAGTTATACAGTGGACAAGAGTGACGTAGATGCCAATACGATTAAAGTTGTGATTGAGTCATCCGACTTTGGAGATTTAGCGGAACTTACATCTATTCCCCGCCCCCTTTGCCGTATTAAGCTGAACCTGCCACAAGCCAATTGCGGCCTAAGCCCCCAATTACATTTTGAGGAGGACGATATGCAGGGACAGAGCTTTCATTTCTCAAATGTGTTCCCAAATATCATGGCATATGACCCGGTGATAGCCAATGACCAAGAAAACGCCATTGTTTGCAATGACTGTAGTGGGTTCACACCCGTAATTGACGAATTGGTGTTGGACAACACCCCTGCAGCGGCGGGGGATAACCAAATACTGACCATAAAGGGCAGCAATTTCGGAGTGTACGAAAGGGGAAACCCGGTTGACGGCAGCGCTGGCACTTTCTGTACGGTCCTGTTTACCAATGGAGACGATTTTGTCATAGGTGACAATCCACAATATATTGCCGCAGGCCATAGGGACTTTTATTGGGACGGCATCATCCATTGGACGAATACTGAAATAAAGGTCAAAATACCTTCAACTGACCACCTACAGGGGCTACATGGCCCAGCTGCATCCGGCAAAATAAAGGTGAGGAATAGGTGCAACAAGGACAAGACTTCATCAAACGACCAGAAGCTCGACATTGCCTACTCACTTTTGGCACACCGCCAACAGACTGACCAATATACTCATTCGCTCGGCCTCAGAGATGGCTACGAATTTAGCATTGCCAATGCATCATGGAATGAGACTACCGCAAGGAATAGGTTTTCTGAAGCCCTGAACATATGGTGCCCTGAGACCCACATCGATTTTACCGTCAATGAAGGGTTTGTAAATGCTGTTGCAGACCCACTTGACAATATCAATGTTGTCAGTCTTGAAAATGTTGGAGTTGAAAATGGACAAGCAGCATTGATGGTGATGCAAGCCTATTATGAAATTGAATGCACGAACGACCCAAACCTTGACGAAGGTGGGTATATCATGACAAACTTAGACGTAATTATTGACCCTGACTTCTATAACAACTCTTCTCCTACCAACATCCGGAATAAACTTGTCCATGAACTGGGGCATGCACACATGCTCAACCATGCCCGCACATTGTCAGGTGCCGACCCAATGATGCACCCCCAGGCTGCAAACTCCCTGCACAGCAGGGACATTGACGGTGCGAACAGGGTGTTCGGCACCAGCGAACGGGTCAGCGGTTATGACTGCGAGCAGAACGGAACAACAGTAAATGTTTCTCCTGTTTTGCCGAACATGGATTGTGGCATCATCAACTCCACATACGATATGTATGAAGCAAGTGGTATCAAGATTTATCCTGTCCCAACCCGAGCCACAATCACCGTTTCAGCGGAAACAATGGTAAACAGCCTTACTGTGCACAACATGACTGGGAATGTAGTGTCACGATATGAGGTCGGTTCAAGGCAATTTGAGATTGACCTTGGGCACTTGCCAAAAGGTCCGTACTGGTTGACCGTCCAAACCGACAAGGGAAATACTCACCACAAAATCGTGATATTATGAAATGGATAGGCCTATTTACCGTCGCAACCATACTTTTGTCCGCCAACTGCAATCGGGAGGCGTCCGTTCACACCTTTCCTGACGAAGGGAAAGAAACAGAGCCAATCACTTACTATCCAATCGATAGGAATGACATTCCACCTCCCCCACCGGGCTGGCACGAAAACGTGGATACTTCCCAGTTCAATGATTGCCAGAAAATGGTCTGGAGGTACATTGGACGATTCTACCCTGTTGCGGAGGAAAACGAACTCGGTGTTGATATCTATACCCTTCAAGAAGAAGGCAATGATTTCATGGAAAGGGTAGCCTTCCACGG
Organism: Bacteroidota bacterium; assembly: GCA_030147525.1. Classification (GTDB taxonomy): domain Bacteria; phylum Bacteroidota; class Bacteroidia; order Chitinophagales; family Saprospiraceae; genus UBA6168. Next base: position 33,836 of record JASBVF010000028.1, on the reverse strand, counting down.
GGAATTCGTTCAATTCTTTGAAGACACCCTGACAAAGAAATTTTTATGGGGAGAACGGCCACAGTGTTACGGGCAATTGGACACTACCTTTTTCCTTGAGAATATCGGACTGCCAACGATAAGAGGTTATGCGCCCACTTCAAGATACGGCGATGAACCAATTGTTACATTTCTTTACTTCATCAAGAATAGGGACAGGAGCGGTCCCTGCCCTTACTTTTTCGATAGTGACGGAATAGTGAACACCCATAATGTGGAGCATTACATGTACTGCAGGATGCTGAAACTGACTTTCAGGAAAAACGAAGGATTCCTTGCCGAGGCAATGTATTCCGGACTATAGATAGAATAAGAAATAGGAAAAAGAAGACTGGCACTAACAACGCATACACGGCAAGCGGGGCTATGCGCCCCGCCTGCGTGTATGCAAACCGTTCGACGAAATCAAATAAATAAAACCCAGCAAGACGTCGAATAAAATCAATATTAATAAAACATAAAATGCTTCATCACTTCTTGAGTAGGTGAAGCCATAAAGAGGCAATGCCCATGCCTTCTATTTAGGCAGAAGCATTCAACGGTTACCGAATCCGTTATTCGGGAATTTCAAATCTAAACCAAGATGAATAAAGTCTCAATTCACCAGACATTGCGACATTTAACTTTGTTGCTGTTCACGCTTTTCTCGACACAGGGAACTGGGCAGACCTCCTTCCTCCAAGTTTTAACCGTACCTTCAACTTCACTGACCAACAAAGAGCAGACAAACCTGACCAAAGTACAGCAGATGCCAGAAGTTGTCAACTATTGGCATGTAGAAACTTCAAATTTTGAAGCTGCATTAAACGGGCGGCTGTTGCAAGCCAATCTTCCAGGAGAAGCCCAGACAACATTTGAGGCTGATTTTCCTTATTCTAAACATCCGGGCACCTTCTTTTGGGATGGCTACAGCACCGACGGCAGCTATTTCCGATTGACGAAGCTGCCAGACGAAGTTCTCGGGAACATCCATATTGCCAGTTCGGGCAATTACTACGGGCTTATCAGCTTATCTGAAAATCAGACAGTATTGGTCAAATATGACAAAGAAATCATGGAAATCGCTGACGATTGCTCAAACGTATCATCAGGGGAAACTGACGATGAAGTGGAGGACAGGTTCGGGTGCGAAGAAAATATTGTAAGAGTACTATTCCTCTTTACTCCGGCAATAGCTGGTGCGATTCCATCTCCGACAACTGTTGCACAACAAATCATTAACGAACTCAACGGAGCCTCCATGGCAAGCGGGATTTCATCAGCAGATGCACTATTTCTTGAAGCAAATACATTGCTATTGCCTGGGTTTGTCGAGAACCTTGATATCCATGATGACTTAGATGATGTTTGTGACAACTCCACTGCACAAGCCATGCGAGATGCCAACTATGCAGACATGGTCATTTTGCTGACGGCTGGACACCCAGGCTCGACAGTCGGAACTGCAGGAGGCAATTCCAATGCCAGAGCGTACTGTGTTGCCGAATTACTCTTTGCAAGAACAGGAATGACCGGGACGCACGAAATAGGCCATTTGCTTGGAGCAAACCACCAGCGATGCAGCGTATGCACCACGACCAGTTGTGATAATTGGACCAATCATCACGGATTCTTTATTCACGATGGAAGTCCTACCACTCCAATTCGAAGAACCATTATGTGCCAAAACGGCTGTGCCGGTACCAGAGTATTACGCTGGTCGAACCCAGATTCGGATTTCATGGGAATGGAAACAGGCAATTGGTGGAACAACAATGCTATGAAAATTAGGAAGCGGGCAGGCAAAATTGCCTGTTTCCGCCCGAACCCTCCTCCCAATTCTTACCCGGGAGCGCAGTTTTTGGTCGAGATTACAGGTGATGATGAGGTATGCAACACACAACAATATATCCCATACCAATCGAACATCCCACCATCCCCGAACATAGCCTATCCGTTGACCTATCTTTGGGAAGTAAGTGCAACGGGAATCGGCAACTATACCCAAGTCAGCACATCAAGTTCCTGGATATTGTTCAATGCGGCAACGCTTCCCGGAACTTGGACAACCGTCCGGCTAACCGTCACGGATGCCAACAACCAAGTTTCTTTTGATTTTTTTGAAATACACAGGGTCAATTGCTTTGGGGGCGGCAAGGGAACGGAGGATAGGTCTTCGGCAAATCTTGACCAGCCAATGATTGTTCTGGACAACAACCAAATCAACGCAAGTCCAAACCCAGTTTCCGAATCCCTGTACCTAAAGGGGTTGGTGAATGGAAGCAAAGTCACGATTCACGACATCAACGGGCGATTGTTCGGCACTTTTGATGTCCAGGTAGAAGAAATGGAGGTAGTATTGTTGAACGTTTCCTATCTTAGTGCAGGCGTTTACATTGCAACCATCGGGCAGCCAGGTCAAGAACATCCAACTAAAATAAAATTCGTCAAAATATGAAGAACTATCTGTTTTTTGCTTTGCTTACCACAGCCATACTTGCATATACGGGGTGCGAAAAAGACCCACTTGAAGCAATATTGCCAAACGAGGTGGAGTTCGGAGAGTCTGTTGTCTACCTTAACGGAAATGTTGAAGATTATATTCCTGATTTTCAGTATGATTCTGTCATACATGTGATGAGCTATGGTTTTGAGCAGTCAAGGAATCAAGGGCAATTAACAAATCTTTTTGGTTTTGGACTATTACCCTTGTCAACAGGAAATTTTAAGATTACCTCTGAAAATAAGCTATTCGAACAGGCAAGGGCATCCTTTCATCAAACAATTAGCGAAGACCTTGAAGGCTATGAGTACAAACTGGTTGACGCTGATGAGGGTTTTTTGCATGTCGAATACCTTGACTCCATCAAAATGGAAGTAAAGGGGCGGTTCAAGGCGAAGTTCTGCAGGACTTCCAAGAATGGCAACAAAAACCTCGGTCTTCCGAAGCACATAGTTTTTCAAGGTGTTTTTTACGAGAATTACATCTTCAAGTAATAAAGAAAGCCCGGTTGAAAGTTGTAATTCAACCGGGTATTTTTGTGCCGGAACGAGAAAATTATTGGTCGTCGCCTCGGTCTGTCGCAAGATAAGGCATTATAAATCAATTAAATAAAAATTCGTCGAACAACGCACTGCTGTCCATGCCCGCCAGCTACCCAACCCACAACAGCCAACGCTCGGCGGGCACGGGCAGCAGTGCGACCGTTGGTGGTCATTAAATAAAAAAAATAGAAAACCAAAACAACATTCCATAACCATTAATTTTAAACATGCTCTAAAAATTTTTGAATCATGAAAAGAAAAGTTTCAACCAACGGTCTAATCTGCTTAGTGATAAGCATTACATTCATTTCTGCCCAAGTCTGGGGACAGCAGGGTGATTTCTTTATAGTCACAACAGTGCCGCAAGGGTTGTCCCAAGAGAGACTGGACTTCGTGGCCAACCTTACCCAAGATTCGGTGACGAAAAGCATTGAATATGTGGAGTTTCAGGACTTGACGCAACAGCTTGCACAGGACGGAGCACTCTCCCTGAAGGTTCTGAGCGAGCAGAACCGCTTTGAGCTTGCCCCTGTCTATTACGATTTGCAGGCAAACGGCGACTATACTTGGCTGGGCAAAATGTCCGGCGGTGAGGGCTATGCCGGGCTGATAAAAATGTCGGGCCGTTTGGCAGGGTTCGTCCAGAGCCATGACGGTTTCTGGGAGGTTGTGCCGCTATCGGAAGGGGTTTCCGTTATCAGGGAGATGGATGTTTCCAAGTTCCAACAGGAAATCTGTGGGATTGACCACATCCTCCAGAGCTATACAAAAGCAGAAATTCAGGAGATGGCAGTAGACCTTTGCGACACTGACGGGGGATGCGGGGGCATCATTGATGTCCTCATACTTGTGCCGCCTGACGTTCAACAATGGTACGGTACACAGTTCGGCAACATTTGGGAAGCCCTCATCCACGTAATCAACAGCTTGTTCTCCTTCCAAGCGGCCTTAATCAACAGCGGTGTTGAGGACATAGCCCTGAGGTTCAGGACGGCACCATTTGATTTCATGTATAGTGCCCCTCTGGATATTGAGACTGACATTTTTACCACGCTGCCAACCTCTGCCGCAAATATTCGAGATGAGTTCAGGGCCGACCTTGTGGTTTTGTTGACCTCCATGGATTATCCGGGGGTAAGAGGGGCTGCCCGTGCAGGTAGTATTTCCGGTGGGACGTTCACATGGGAAGCACCTTGTGAAGATTGTGCTTTTGTGATTTCAGAAGTCCAAAACAGCGTAAACCCCACTTGGACACTTGCCCATGAGATTGCACACTTGTTCGGGGCAAGGCACAACCGTAGCGGCAATGTTCCCTGTGGCACATGTGGAGATGACGAGAGCATATGTACGCACGGTTGGCGCTTTACCTTCGGTGGACAGGACAGAACAGTCATGTCCCTCTTATTCGATGATACAATTGCAGCTGAAAGACAGAGGGCGCTGCATTTTTCCAACCCTGATATCGAGTTCAACGGTTTTGATACAGGGACTGCGGACAACAACAATACGTTGGGAATAAACAACGCCAATTGTATAATACAGTACTATCGGGAATCACCTGTTTTCGGCGTCACAATAAGCGGCCTGAGTACGCCCCTGTGCGGCCTGAACGGTTTTGTCAATCCAAAGACATACACAGCCAACGCCAACCCACCTGCCACCGGGTTTCCCGGTGCCCCGCCATATACGTATCAATGGAGATGGAACCTTGACGGCAACTTCACACCTGCCAACCCCGGCACACTGATTGGCACAGGTCCCAGTGTGACCATAAATTCGGTATTGGGCTGTCCACAGTTTTTCTTGAGGGTCACGGTCACTGCGAGTGACGGTACCACTGCCCATGCCACAAGGGTAATCAACACAGTCCTCTGCACGACGTGCCAAGGGCCTAACCTGCTCATTGGCGGTGGTACCGATTTCCTAGAACTTGTGTCAAGTGACAAAAATTTGGTAGGCATCGGGGATTGGCATACCGGGAACAATCAGTACACCGTCGCCCCAAATCCCGCAACTGACAAACTTGCTATAACAAATTTGCAAAGAGATGGCATTCTGTTTACGGTCAAGGTTCTGGACGCAACCGGCAGACAATTTCGGGAGGCAAAGAGCCAAGGCGCGGGCCATCTGGAAATTGATTTGAGCAGTTGCCCTGCTGGCATGATTTGGGTTGTCATACAAGATGAGAGAGGCGTATTTGTCGAAAGGATTATCAAAGCGGATTGAATTCAACAACCATGAAGGAAGGCGCCCCCGGTGCCTTCCTTCAACAAATCCATTTAAAATGAAAAAAAATTATTTCATACTCCTGCTGTTCGGTTTTTTGGCCATTGCTTCATGCAAAAAAGAAGACGATGACGTTATCATTATCTATGAGCCGGGGACACAGGAATTTGGGTGGGCAAAAGGCACCAAGGAGGGCAGGGCATGGGAAGCATCGGGCTTCTGGAGATACCACCAAAACGATTCTACTTATTGGGGCATTGATTTTACAACATACAGCGAATACGGTGAACAAAGAGAAAATTTTTCCTTAAACGAAATACCATTTTCCATTGGGTCTTTTCCTGTGAAGGGAAAGATAGGAGATTTGGGAGACGGTTTTGTGGGGGGTAGTTTTGGCCAATGGGGGGACGACGGAGATGTGCTGATAGGGTTTATGGAGGTCAACGAGGAAGAAGATAGTTTCATCTCCATCTCAGAGATAGACACGCTTACAGCTACAATGAAAGGATTCTTCGAGATTCATTTCATTAGTGAAGACAAAAGCCTAAAGATAGAGATAAAGGACGGTGAGTTTGAAGTAAGGCTCTACGAATAGAATAGATATAGAATAGAAAAAAGAGAAAACGACCACCAACAATGCGCCCCTATCCATGCGCCCTATGCGGGCGCACGGCAGGGGCGCTGACCGTTGTGTCCAATTAAAAAGAAACCAAAACAAGTAAACCAAACATATTTAATCACTTTAAAACTTTCAAAAATGAAAAGAAAAATTCTCAACAACGGACAAACGGTCAAAATGCTTGATGTAATTGCACTGCTTAGCATTCAGCACATTGCCCATTCCCAGGTATTCACCCGGATACTTAGTGAAGGGGAAAAGATTTACGATTACATCCCCTGGTACTTCCTGCAAACGCCCGATGCCGAAAGCCTCCCGCCGATTGATGTACAATCCGTCCTCGAACAGGATGCACTCGACAGCACAATTACTGCAAGGTTTGGGATAAAAGAACCTATGGGGTTGACACAGGAAAATGGTATTTTCTACACGTTCGGGAACTACACGGTCTGGAAACTGAAAATCCGCTCCGAGAACGCCAAATCGCTGAACTTCGAGTTCTCAAACCTGTACCTGCCTGACGGCAGCCAGATGTTCATTTACGGAATGGACGGGCGGATGCTGCATGGCCCTATTGAAGCAGACAAAGTCCACGATGGCATCTATGCATCAGATATTGTCCTGGGCGATTACGCCGTCATAGATGTGTACCTCCCGGAAGGCACCTCAGAGCTATTTTCGATAAATATCGAAAACGCAATACATGGGATTAACGATGCGATAAGCGGGATTGGGAATCCGGGTGTAAGCACGAGGGCATTCGGAGATTCTGGTTCATGCAATATCAATACTTCCTGCCCGGAAGGGAATGGTTGGGGCAACCAAATCAATGCTGTGTGCCTGATTTTAAAGAACAACTCAGAACATTGCACAGGGACCTTGATTGCTAACGCTTGCAATGACCTGACACCCTTCATATTGACAGCAGACCATTGTGTAACTGGCTTTGCCAGTCATAATTGGGTTTTCAGATTTAATTATGAAAGTATTACTTGCCCTCCATCTGTCGAGCCTCACCCCAGTATTTGGATTTCATATTCGGGGGCTCAATTAAGGGCTAATTCAGCAGCATCTGATTTTGCTCTTTTAGAATTAAACAATCAGGTTTCCAACCCTGAAATTTCTTTCGCAGGTTGGAACAGGGCCAGTGCGACACCCCCAAATTCGACATGTATCCATCATCCACGAGGGGACGTAAAAAAAATATCAATCGACGATGACCCACCGACAGTAAGTGGCAGTTTTTTGGAGGTAATTTGGAATGATGGCACTACTGAGCCGGGCTCTTCCGGGTCAGCGTTGTTCGATGACAATCGGCGAATAATCGGTCAACTATTTGGAGGCTCGGCAAGTTGTGATAATCCAAATGGGATTGATGAATATGGTAGGATATTCAGTTCCTGGACAGGCGGGGGCACCAATGCCACAAGGCTGAGCAACTGGCTCGGCGACGGCATTGACCCCATGGCCACCAATGCTGTACTGATACCTTCGGTTGCCGGAAGCAACGTGGTTTGCACAACAGCAAAGACCTATACCCTCCAGAACCCTTTGCCGGGATATGCGGTCACCTGGTCAGTTACCCCGACCAACCTGTTCGGTTCGCCCACTTCGGGCAACGGCGTGAATGCCACACTATGGGCTGCCAGTTCCTTTTCCCAAGGGGCAGCTACTCTTACCTACACTTTGGCAAACGCTAACTGTGGGGAGCAGACTTTCACCCGCAATATTTGGGTCGGCAAACCTTTAATCCAGACTATCTTAACACCGGAATGCTTTACCCCCGGCTCCAACTACACGGTACAGGTCATTGCCCAAGGGGCCACGAATTTCAACTGGACATTCCCCAACTGCCCCAACGGCACACCCACTGGCGACCCGGACCCTGCCTGCTGGTTCAATTACACGGGCAATGGCCCCAACACTTCCATTTACGTCTATGCTGGCCAACAGTCAGGTTCCATCAGCGTGTGGGCGAGCAACGAGTGCGGCACGAGTTCCAAGGCAAAGCAGATTGAATTTTGCGGTGGGGGCGAACCTCCCTGCAACTGCCCTATCATCAGGTCGGCGTCAGGGGACGGAGGAGAGAAAGGGGACGAAGTAGCGGCCGACGTGCCGGAAAAGGTCAAAGCTTACCCCAACCCAGCAAAAGGGCTGATAACGGTGGAACTGGATGCAGTTACATTTCCTGTGGTAGAACCCAAAACATTGTCGCTGGTCGGCCTCAACGGGCGGCCCGTGTATGCTGCCGTCATCACGGCCAACAGCGAAAAAATCGATACCGGGGGCTTTGCACTGGGGATTTACTTCCTGAAAGTCAGTTCCGGCAGTGAAACCGTCCTTCAAAAAATAATCATCCATTGACAATTGACCAGGAGCCGGAAGGGCATCGTCCCTCCGGCTCCTGGTTTTTAAAAACTGCTAAAAATGAAAAGAAACACAACTTTTATTATCGGTTTGATAATCATGCCCATTGCTTGTTGCTGCCAGACAGGAAAATGGACATTCAGTCTCGATTATGGGCTACAGGCGCACGACAAAAGGCTTTTCGACTTTCCGCCAAAGGAATCAGTATTGGAACGGCAGCCGGAGGCGTTTGGCACGCATCAGTTTGGGATACGGCTTGAAAAAGAAGTTGCCCAAAAAGGAAAGTTGCTTTTGAATGTTGGGGCTGGCTTAAGCACAGAACTGTCTACATTCGACCGACCATTTGACTATACTTACAAAAAGGATGATATAACGAAGGTATTAAGATGGACAAACAGGTACTACCAGTTTCTGATGCAATCCTCGATAAACGGGACATATAAATTAAATGGCCACTTCGGGCTTTCATTGGGTGTGCTGTCCCAATTGAATTTCCTTACAATTGCTAACCACACCACTTCAGATGAAAGTTACTCCTGGTGGCGGTTCAACCTGTATTCCGTAGAATTCAACCCTGGCATTGAATACACAAAATCAAGGATGGCTTTCAGTTTGAGGTACAGGGCATTTCAGGTCAAGAAAATTGACAGGATTTTGTTCAACGATATCCTTGATGACCCGAGAAGAGAACAGACTTTTGAGACCTTCAATCCATTCAAAATGTGGCTTTCCATTGGGTATATGTTCTAAGAAAAGAAATTAAGAGACAACTGGACACAACAACGCATACACGGCAAGCGGGGCTATACGCCCCGCCTGCGTGTATGCAGCCGTTAGCGGCAATAAAAGAAGAAACAAAAATTAAAGATGAACTAAAATCACATAACCTCACTCAAAACTATGACCATGAAAAATCATCGCTCTGAGAACAACCCTAAAGGTTACCTGCTTCCGGGTTGCAAGACCCGGCAACAAATGACAGATGAATTTGGCTGGCGGTCTGTAAAGACTTTCAAAACCAAACTTGAAAAAAGTGGAATAGAACTTCCCAGCGGTTCAATCACCCTTAAATGGCAAAAACTGATTTATGAAGAATTTGGTTATCCACCCGGTGTAGCTAAACATGCCTATAAGGATGTCTAAAGCATTGCCAATTTCTACCATATTTTACCGATTTTTACCAACTTTGGTAATATGGATTGCCAGCATATTTGCGAGGTCAAGTTTGCCAATAATTGACATTCAGCTTGACATTTTCTTCGAGTGGGAAAACTCCCTCATGGAGGAAAAAAGCTGATGCCAATTGTATAGACAGATTGACATCAACCATTATGTATTAAAATACAAAATTATGAAAAAACAAACGATTTTATTCCTTCTCGGAGCCGCATTGATGCCCTTCCTGGGATGTGAAAAAAATGAAATTGTATCAGATGCCAATGAAGCCTCTGTTCAATCTCAAGAACCTCTTTTTGCACTTGCTCAACTTCTTATTGAGGACCGAAAAAAATCTGGAGACCTTACTCAAAAGCAAATTGAACTGTTCCATAAATCAGGAGTTGAAGAGTTCATGCTGGTGGATTTCACAGAAGGGGGTGTTGGGTTAAGGACACCTTCTGTTGTACAGAATTTGCTTGCTCAAAATCCACTGATGGAGATTGGATATCCTTCTTATGCTTTCTTTGATTCAATTGAGACTTTCGAGCAGCACATTGACAGAATCCAATACTACGTTGTATTGGATAACGATACCGACCCAGAATCACCTTTGGTAACTACATTGCCAGCATACGATGCTAATGGCAATTCTGTGCAAATTGCAAATTCATTCGATGAGAGTGTTAGGTACGCTGTAGTTGCTATGGATGAGGCACATGATGCAGTTGTAAACGACGCTGCCACTACTGTCAAGGGGAGGACGAAGCCTACATCACTTGTAAACTTCACACCATCAAATGTTGTAGGGAACGTGAAGTATTATGAGGAGGCTACGATAAAAAACGCTCAGTATATTGATGGCGGTGGTTCTGGAACCATATCAGGTAATCCAGTTAATTTATTTCCGCCTGCTCCTTGCGACCGCCCTGCAAACAAGAAAGACCAACTTCGCAAAATCCGTTTTTCAAATAAAGATGCGGTAAAGGTAATTGAGAAGGGGTTTAGATTACCTAAAGTGGAACTAAATATCACTTATGCCTTTGCAGCCGTAAATTCGAATGGACTGATATTCCTCGACCAGTTTTTCACACAAGTTGACAAGCATTGGGAGGATATGACAAGCTCAAGTTGGACCAATGTTGATATTATCAATCAACAAATAAAGACATGGCTTCCTACCGATGTGGACACTTGGGGCGTACTTTTCGTGGAAGATGACGGCGGACAATCGACGTCCTTCACATTTGGGGTAACTCCTAAATATACAGTAGACAAAAAATGGGAAATCGGGGTTCCGTTGAGTTTCACTGTGCCGACAAGGAACAACGACGACATTGCAGGCTTGGTAATCATCGAATACTGTGACCCAGCCGAAGGCGAAGGAACGGCTTACAAAATATACACGGGAGGTAACGACGGAATGTGGTTCCGAGAAAACTTTCAACAACAATGATAAATCAATCGTAAAAGGTGGGAGGCCAAAAGGCTTCCTGCCTTTTACTTTTAATCGAAAAGACATGAAGAGTTCAACTACGATGAAAGGATGTCTGGTGATGTTTTTGCACTTGTTTTTGATTCACAACTGCGATGCCCAAAAAGAGCGTGCTTCAAAATATACATTTTCAAGTGAGGTGTTACCCTATTTATACTTTCCAGAAGAAGGTGCAGGTGATGGATTTCAAGTTGGGCTTGCCCGCAGCCTTGGTAAAAGCAAGTACAAGGCTCTGCTAACATATGGGTTAAACAAGTACACCTACCAGCTTTCCGGTGAATATATTTTTAGTGTTGGTGGTGTTGAGCAATTCATTAAAAAGGCTGATGAAAATATCTTTACTCCTTTGGAGGACAGAATAGAAGGAGTGCCAGATTTATCCAAATACGAAGTACTCGAAAATGCAGGGTTTAAGCATTACAAGCCTGACGATGGCGCATATACTACAAATTATTTAACCTTAGAAATACTAAGATGTCATGAAATTAGTAAAAAATGGGATTTAGAGTGGGGCATTGGAGGGCAATTGGGTTTGATGAATCTAAACGAGCTTGCAGGAGCAGTGGTTTCTGAACTCTACTACCCGCTTTCCGGGAATTATGTCACTACCAATGTCACTTTTAGGATTTCTGCAAAATATCTATATTATGGCTTAACAGGACGAGTATCAGTGAGCAGAAAAATTACTGACAGTTTTTCTGTAGGCATGGCAAGTGGATTGCACATTCTGATGGGAAAACAGCGCATAGACATGATAAAACCATACCTAAGTACAATGGCAAGTTTTAAAATAAATTAGCACTATTCGTTCTAAAAGGTGATGCAACTTCAAACTCAGCGTTTTCTCCCGCCAGGAAGTGCAAATCTTGGGTGTCCGCATGCATATGCCATTCTTCGTAGCAATGGACAATGAAGAAACAAAGTCCTACCTTACTTAGTCCCCCAAAATTGATTGAATGCCGCTAACAACGGATGTACGCCTATGCGGACTAAACGCCCGCACAGCGTACATCCAACCGTTAGCATCAATTAAAAAAAAGAAAAAAACCAAAAACAAACCGTTCAGACCAATACCCGAATAAGCGGACAAAATCAAAAGAGACGCTTAGGGAATACATCCGAGAAGGATAAGAACCGTTTGTGATTAGGTGCTTTGGCTTTTTTTATTGGTACATAAGGGAATATTTCCCGAACGGTCTCATTGACTGTCAACCTCAAATTTTTCTTGACATGAAAGTTAAACTGTTTCTTTCCTTGCTCTTGGCCCTGACCGTCTGGACGTCATTTGGACAAACAGAGGGCAGTGGCGACAACACCTCAGAATGCGCTGGTTTCAATTCCTTTCTGGACGGCAACTTGGACAGCCTGATGTACTACGCAACCTCCATTAGCCCGTCCGGGCTTATCCAGTTCGACCTGACCAAATCCGCTGAACTTCCGAGCATTGAAGCATTGTACCCGCTGCTCGGGGTTGAAGGCGGCTCGTCCTTCACGCTCGTAAAGACCACACCGAGCAGGTTAAACGCAGACCTCAACCACTACAAGTACCAGCAGTACCACCACGGCCTGAAAGTGGTCGGGGGTGGGCACACGGTCTCTGCACTGACCAACGAACCCGGAGACCCTTGTGCGGTGGCATATATGCTTGCCCCCAACATCTATTCTGGCATAAACGTTGGCACCAACCCCAGTATCCTTTCCAGTCAACTGGGCGTAATATTGCAGCCCGAAGGGGCCGTTCAATCCGAACTGGCAATCGCCCTGAACCTTGAAGGGAACTGTGGGTACAAACTGGTATGGGAAGCGGTGTACGAGAAAAACGGCCCAAAGCAGTCATGGGTGGATGCCCAGACAGGTACTGTCTTGAAAACAATTGACACATACGCCCACAACATTGCTCCTACCGTAAATTACGGGCAACAAGACTTGGACGATACTTTTGAAGGAGGCGTCCATTCGCTTGTATCAGGAGACGGAAATGTCAGTACTGCACCCGGAAGTCCAACCTCGGTCGCAGCGTTCGGTACATTGGTCATCCCTACCAACAACGACCCTGACCCTGATGCACCTTGGACAGCGGCTCAGGCAGCGCCCGGTGTTTACCAATGCCATTTTGTGACCACGAGCGTACTGCCTGCTCTTTCAAATGCGGACATTGATTTTGAATCCGTGCAGGTGGCTTTTGACAACACGTTTATTGATAACGCACGTTCATTTAATGACGGTGACGTTGGCACAACCATGGCGTTTCTGCGCTTTGGTCAGACAGCGGCTGGCAATCGGCCAGTCGCCACCCACGATGTCGCTGGTCATGAACTTTGCCATGCATATCTATTTGATTATATATCGTATGGCAATATCGGTACTCGAACTCTACATGAAGCCATTTGTGATATGGTCGGAACATACGGCGAATCAGACGTTCAAGGGTTTACTGACTGGGGGATGGGTGATGACGATGCCGCAGTACAAGCTATTGACACTGACCGGGACTTAGAGAACCCAAACTTTAATTGTTGGGATGCAGTCACGCAGGCATTGACAAACCAATACCCACGTGGTGGGCCTCTCAGGCGTTGGTTTTTCCTGATGACCGAAGGTGATGCCACTACCGGAATAGATGGGCTTGGTCTGGACAAGGCGATGACCATTGTACTGGAAGCCGTCAACTATCTGGACAATACGGATGATGTTGACGAATTTGCAGAAGCAACGGTCGGGGCAACCTATTCCCATTATGGCCCATGTTCCGATGAGGCCGAGGTCGTAAGGGCAGCATGGGCCGAGGTCTGCATCACCATCCCCAATGTCGATTGTAATTTCAGCATAGTAGGGCCGCAATCAGTCTGTGAGGAAGACGACCAGTTGACCATGTTCATTTCCGGTGGGGCTGGTTCGACAGCGGATTACGTTTGGTATTTTCCTTATGGGTGGACAGTCCCCGGAAGTTCAGGTAATTCGTACTATGGGCCTGTTCTCAACGTGACCGATTTACCCAAATACAACTGGTACCCCCAGCATTTCACGATTACCGTGAAACTGCTCGGAGCGGGAGGCCCTGACAAAAAGAAGAACGTCAAGCTGACGGACTGCCTCGGTGACGACCCCACCTGTGAGGAATATAATGGTCTGCAAGGAGGAGGAGGCAATGATGACAGGTCTGCTGCTTCGAACCAAGCGGGTTTGAATGACCGGACGACAGCCAATGAAATTGTCAATGTCAAAATATTCGACATTACTGGCAGGCTGCTTTTTGAAGGTTCAGTGGATGAACTATCCCGGAAAAGGATTTCTTACCCCGGCATACTTGTATTCGCCTACTTTGACGGGTTCAACAATTTTGTGCGGGCAGAAAAGATGACAATCACCAGATAACGGATTTCTGATTATCAACGGAGAGGGCGGGCAGCCGATGCAATGGCTGCCTGCCCTCTCAAAAAACAATACGATATGAAAAATACTTTAATCGGATTGATACTCAGCATCTGTACAACTGCCTCTTGGTCACAGTCATTTATAGGTGCTACTATCGGCATTGACTTTGCGAAAATAGAAGAAACAGACTCTACCCATCTTTGTATTTATGGTGACGACTTTGACATTTTCAATAAAGGTTTTTCAGTACGTAGTGCTGTTTATGGCATTCAAGGCGAGAAACACCTATCGAGAAAGTTTTCCATTGCAATAAACCTGCTTTATACAAAAAAAGAAATGGACGCATCTAATTGTTTTTTTGTATCTATTGAAGGACTAAAACTCAACAGTTTTTCAGGTACAGTTTCAGGGAAGTGGTATCCAGTAGATTACTTATATGTCGGCACGGGGGTTACGTTTAGTTATCTATCAAATGTCAGAAGCTATATCCATACTGGTACTGAATACCAAATTGAACTGGAGAACAAAAAAAAATATGGGCATCTGCTCACTTTAGGAGTACGCTACAAGAACTTTTTGATAGGGCCGTATTTCGTTAACGGCCTGAACATTGGAAAGAAACCTACCTCCGCTGATTTAAAACCTATTGATTCTTTTGGGTTCTCTTTAAGTTATATGTTCAAAGTTTCCAAAGAGAAAAAGAGATAGTCAACCTGTAGAGAAAACCAATTTCAGAGAATATAGAAAAAGAAAACTGATGCTAACAATGCGCCAGCGGCAATGGGGGCTATGCGCCCCCACTGCGCCGGCGCCGACCGTTAGTCACCATTAAAAAAGAAAAAAATGAATAAATCAAAGGAACAGGTAGAATCAAAACTCCAAGAATTGGGGTATTTCAAATACGTTGCCCCAAACAGTTTAGAAACAATTGTTGAAAAGACATTTGAAAATTATCAAAAAGACGGAGTTATAAAATTTCCTTCGGAAGGTTTGAACAGAGTCTTTGGAATTGATGCTGAATTCATTTACGAAGCCAACGGGATTTATGACCAAATCAAAGGAATGTTGGTAATGTTAAAGGAAATGGGGATTGACTTAAATATTGGCGAGTATGTCGAAGAATTTGATAATGAAACATCAACATACACAAAGAGGACTATTGAATTGAATGGAAAAACATATGACACTTCTGGTTCATCAGATTGGGGAACAGCATTCAATTCCGGCTTCAGGTTAATTGATGAAATACTTGAAGATTTTGGGAGACATGAAAGGGTTTTTGGACTGTTCATGGATGAGTCGAGTATGATGATAATTCTGGATGAACCTCAATTTGAATATCTGATTGAATTAATCCCCGAAGGTTCAACTTATCGTCCGATTGACATAAAAAGGATGATGTTAGAACATTATGGAGAATAGAAAAAAAAGAGCAACGATGACTAACAATGTACTCCTGCCAAACCCGCCTAATTGCTAACGCTCAAGCCCAACGCACGGGCGGGGCTGACAGGAGTACAACCGTTAGCGGCAATAAAAGAAGAAACAAAACTAAAAAGCAACTTAAAAGATGAACTAAAATCACATAACCTCACTCAAAACTATGACCATGAAAAATCATCGCTCTGAGAACAACCCTAAAGGTTACCTGCTTCCGGGTTGCAAGACCCGACAACAAATGACAGATGAATTTGGCTGGCGGTCTGTAAAGACTTTCAAAACCAAACTTGAAAAAAGTGGAATAGACCTTCCCAGCGGTTCAATCACCCTCAAATGCCAAAAACTGATTTATGAAGAATTTGGGTATCCACCCGGCGTATCTAAGGAAGCGTACAAAGACGTATAATGGGATTGTCAATTTTTACCATATTTTGCCAATTTTTACCAACTTTGGTAATATGGATTGCCAGCATATTTGCGAGGTCAAGTTTGCCAATAATTGACATTCAGCTTGACATTTTCTTCGAGTGGGAAAACTCCCTCTTGGAGGAAAAAAGCTGATGCCAATTGTATGGACAAATTGACATCAACCATTAACGTATTAAAGTACAAACTTATGAAAAAGAGGTTAAAACCTCCCCGTTTCCGTAAAGGATTCTTTGCAATCCTTGCTCTTGCCATCGCAGTCACTGCCATTGTCGGTGGCTGCAAAAAAGAAGTATTGCCGGCAACGCCCGAGAATCAGGACACCGAAATTGAGAACAACACAGGTTCTGGGATTATTACATCCCGTTCAGACTTTTCACCTACTGCAAGTGTTTCTTTCCAAAGCGGAATGCTGGTTTTTTCTACCTTGGAAGACCTTGAAAATACCTTGGGAGAAATTAACGAAGCTGAATCTTCAGCAGTCGATGCTTGGGAATCGTCACTTGGTTTTACCTCCCAAAGGAGACTTTTTAACCAGATAGTTAGCGCAGAAGACGCCATCAGCGATTACTATGAGAGTTTAAGTTCCGAACAACAGCAACAGGCCTTGAGCCAAGGCCCGGTACACTCGACAATTTTCAACCAAAAGTTTTCTTCCGGCCTCATCAGAAATGTGACCGACCCAAGTGATGCCTCTGTTTACTGGGATTACGCTACCATAGTACCAGAAAATGTTGCTGTGTTGAATGAGAACGGCTTAGTGAAAGCTGGTGGGCAGATTTACCAGTTCACAAACAGCAACCTTATCAAAGTCATATTGGATGGAGATTTCAGCAAAGTCTCGCAACTTTCAAACTACAATTCTCCAAGTTCTTCGGATGCAAGCTTTATGGTTGTTGAAGGATGCCCCAATGACCCCGGATGCTGGAACACAGATTTTTCCAGACTGAATGGTTGGAAAACACCTGCAAACAAGAGGAGGGTAAAAGTTGAAGTGGAGGGCAATGCCTGTGCAAATTGGGCTCTTTCAACTGGTGAATGCGCTTTTCAACCGCATGGCACACAGTGCAGGTTTGTTGTTCGTACACGGGCGCAGAAAAAGAACTTTTGGGGAAATTGGGTTTACAGCAGTAGTTTCTCGCCAGCGCTAACCATTTCTTCGGCAACTTGGAAGTACGACTATAGCCTTTTTAACAATGGTTGCTCTGGTAGCTTCACTACATATGACAATACAGGGTTAAATGGTTCACACCCTCAACCTGTACATTCAGCCTTTTTCCCTACGACCAATAACGGTACCTTCCCTTTGAATCCCCACACATCGGGGTTTTGGGTTTGGCAAAGTCCAAACAAAAAGCACATTCAATGTACTGTAGATGTGTATGAATACAATATCCCGGTTTCATACTCAGCATTCGGACCCAATGATTGGGATTTGACCCGACCATAAGAAAAAAGCATACTTCATGGGCAAGCCAGATGGCTTGCCCTTTTTTTAACAAGTAAAACTCAAACTAATGAGACGGTATTTCACGGTGTTGACACTATTGGTAGCAGTTAATGCGGCAGCTCAGAAAGAGTATGATTTTGGTGTTTTGGTTCGAGGCAACATTGCCACTCAGACAAATCAAGACCCATCAAAGCCAGAAGACGGGACTTTTCAGTGGAACAGCCTTACAACTTTTGGTATTGGTGCATATGCTTCAAAGGAAATTAAAAGACGATTTCATGTCTGTACAAAATTAATGTACTTGCAAAAAGGCTTCAAGGAATTAGCACAGTTTGGCATAATTGGTACTCCTATTTTTGAGGAATCAACATTTCAAAATAGATTCAACTATATTTCATTAGATTTACTTGGCAAGTATTATTTTTCATCAAAGAGCAACAGGCCTTATGTACATGCTGGTATTCAAAGTTCATTCCTTTTCTCGGAAAAAATTGAGAGCGACTCTTACCCGTATAATGAGGTCTATAATTATCCAATATCAGAATATGATAATTTCAAATTGAACACAAACAGTTGGATAGTTGGGTTGGGATTAGAGATGAATAGAACCTTGTCTATTGAAGCTGAGGTCAACAGGGATTTTACACCTGTCATCAAAAAGGATAATTTACTTGTAAAGAACTGGCTTTGGTCTTTGACTATGCAAGTATCATTGCACAGTATCTTAAAAAACTAAAATCCGCACAAATAAGAAATATTGACTTTTTGAAAAATAAGCATAGAAGATATAAATGCCGTTGAATCGAAACAACGGCATTTTCGTTTTTAAGGCATATAAGCAGGAGCAAGCACAGGCTAATAATTCATTCAAATTAAAAAAGAGAAAAAATCAAAGGAATACATGCCGCTAACACCGCATATACGCCGTTTGCCCGTTTAGGGCAAACGGCGTATATGCAAACCGTTAGCGGCAATAAAAGAAGATAAAATAACAGGAAATGAATATAACACGAACTGAGTTCAAAGAAACCAATGGGCAAGCACTCCGGCTTTCGGAAAACCTTAACTTTTATGCCCAAGAGGTCAGTTTGATTGACTTGGCTCGGCGCAGTATATTAGCGGGAAATCCGGCCGCCTGAAAAACTGGATAATCAAAAACGGCCCCACGGCCTAAATATCGCTTTCATGAATTCCAAAATTTTTAAAACCGTTTCCGCATTAGGTAAAGCAAAGTATGCAAGGACAATTGTTGCTTCAGCAGTGCTGGCATTTTTACTGGTTATTGCAACCACTACAAGCTGTAAAAAGGATATCCCGCTGGAACCTGAGCAGGCTGGACCTGTTAACGATGTGAACCCCGCAGGTTCCATAACATTCAGGGATGGCTCAAACCCCACTGTTGTCAACGGGATTTTGACCTTCCCCACCTACAACGATGCCAAGAACTATGCGAAGTCGCTCGAATCGAGCGAACAAGACCAGGCACAGGTAAACAGTGCCTACGCCCAACTTGGCATTGACTTAAGCGGGGAATCCATCCCCAACCTCACCGACCACCCTGTTTGCTTGGTGGCCGAACAATCTCTTGGTTTTACATCTGCCAGGAAAATCGAGGAGAACGCCATCAACGCTGCGCTGAACCAAGGCGACGACAACTTTTTTTCCATCGTACACGACCCCTACTGGAAGACCCTGCTCAATGCCGACCATGCTGTTCGGATGGGCAGCAGGATTTACAAGTACTACGACAAC
Source organism: Bacteroidota bacterium (assembly GCA_030147525.1). GTDB lineage: Bacteria > Bacteroidota > Bacteroidia > Chitinophagales > Saprospiraceae > UBA6168. The sequence goes on along the minus strand of JASBVF010000028.1, from coordinate 14,468 downwards.
GGCGGCATCGCCATCGTCCTGAACAACGACCTTGCCCTTTTCGACGTAATCAAACAAAAAAAGTTTGACGAATTGGAAGCGGCCTTCAATCTCGTGATAACGGACGATTCACCAGAGGGCTGGGGTGATTTCTTCGTACTGGACACGGACGGTAACGTAGTCTCCGAGAAACCAATGGACAGGCTGCGTTTTGGCGTGGACCTCGACGCCAGTGGTAACAAATCTGTAAGGAACATTTCTCTCGTCGAACCGGCAACGGCAAACGGCACAGTCACCTTCGAGTGGAAATATGCTAATGGCTCATCCTTCATTGGAAGGAACCCAAACAAGACCTTTTCCGCAAACGAATCGTTAGTACTGTCTGTTGGCAATGGGGCAGGAACAACCGACGTCACGGAGGCCACCGTGCTTTTGTGCAGCGTCGAGAATTTCACCATCACCAACATAGGGAACAATAGCCGGCAGTTTCAATTGCCCGGCTACAACCCAATAACATCAGAGTACAATATCAGTTGGGAGTTCAGTGACGGGCAAACCGGAACGGGTGGCACCGTAACAAAGTCCTTTGCACCTGGTTCATATACAGCAACCTGCAAGGCATTCAGAAAGACAAATGGCACTTTGGCCTGCCAGTTCACAAAGCCGTTCCAGATAAAGTGCGGGGACAAAAAAACCAAAGATAAGACGCATATTTTTGAGAACGCTGGCGGAACTAACCAAAAATTTAGATTGGAATGCTCGATTTGGGTAAAAACAGGCGAGGTTGGTTGTAAGGTAAAATACCTCCGGTGGATTTGGCCAGCTTGGGTACCAGCGAACAATCAAGGAGCCTGCACGGATATAGCAGGCAAATACAAGCGTGAGACCACCTCGCCCTCTTACTCTTGCAGTGACAAAACAGCCAATGGCAGCAAGTGCTTGGGCAATGGCACATATCCTACCTCGGTTTCATTCACGATTCCTGAAATCAATACCGTATTCAAGAAAGAAGGCACTGACCTCCTGAACTCTGGGCACAAAATCAAGGTGAACGGGGTTTGGCTCGGCCCAGGAGTTGGAACAACACCCCGCCTTGTGCTTGATTAATCGAAAATTCATGTTTCGTCAACCGCTTTTTATGCAAGCCAGGCAACAATATAACTGTTGCCCGGCTTGCAATTTAATATCCAGTCAAAATCGAAATCCAATGAAGTCAAAAATAATAACTTTAACAACAACAATTTACTGCGTTTTGGCTGTTTTCGCCGGATTTAGTCAAGTTGTAACCATAGCTTATGGCCCTGCCTACACCTCCACTAAGGAGGTAGTCTCACTTGTTAACGGCAACAATGGCGGAATAAGTGGAGCCCAAACAGCAAATGTATTTTCAGTGAGTTATGAACATTTCCTTTCCGATAGTCGGTTTTCATTGTTCACCGTTTATTCCAAATTTGATGGATATACATTTATGTTTTATGAAAAAGGAGGGGCATCAATTCCGGGTGGAGATATTGTGGCAGGTTCAGGTTACAACGGAACAGTAATTTACAGATACAACTTAGGATTGGCGTACAACCTAATCCAAAAGAAAAGAAGATTTTATTTTTCCCCTAATATATCATTTGGCATTCAAAACTCAAAACCGAATGGAAAAGATATATACCCATTCGAGATAATTGGCCCTAATTACATTGAGACAGAACCTACTTCAGCAGTTGCATTCAAAACTATTCAAATAGTTCCTTCTGGTGGCTTCAGAACTGGTTGGGTTTTTTGGAAAAGGCTTGATATTGGGCTTTCCTTTCAAGGAGTTCTCGGCTTTAAGCCTTATCAAAAAATGTACTTTAAGTATGAATACAAAGGAACGCCACAGCCTACTGCCGAATTTGAAGCAAATGGGACAGGGTTGTTTGTCACTTTAGGCATCGGGTATAGGTTTGCAAAACTAATACAATAAAAAGAATCCATATCCCGCAGGAAATTACGAGCATGGGCATCCGCCCACACTGGCCGTTCACCGTAGCGTAGCAAGAGACCATAAAATATTAAACCCACAAGACAGCCCGCAAAACGAAGCCCTCGCAACGATGAAATAAATGCCGCTAACAAAGCACTCAGCGCCTATGCCCGCTAGCGCCAAACCCGCAAGGCCAACACTCCGGCGGTCACAGCGTGAGTGCAGCCGTTGCAGGCAAGCAGAAAAAATAAAATAAAAATGATACTAAGAAAAATAGTAGGTGCATTATTCTTGATAATACCATTATCAATCTATTCCCAAGGAAATCCTAATGTAAGCGCAGAATGGGATAACTTTTTTGACACTCAAAACCTTTTGTTCTCAACTGTAAAAGTTGAAGTGCTTGTTCTTAACCCAATCAATAATACTAAAATTGATACTGCGAGTGGGACAGGCTTTGTTTTCTCTTATGAATTGGATAGTATTAGAACATTGCCAGTGTTAGTTACCAATAAACACGTTATAAATGGAGCAATTTCTTTTTCTATTTCTATGACAAGAAAGAGTGCTGCCAACATGCCTTTATTTGGTCAAGTTGACAGAGTAACACTTACCCCAAAAGATAAAGAAATTCAATGGGTTTTTCACCCTGATTCATTAGTTGATTTAGCAATTACTCCTTTACTTCCAATTTTAGATAGGATGCCAAAAGGTAGAGAGGGATATGCATACTACCCTATACTCGAAGGAGACATTCCGTTGCAGGAGGAGTTGGATGAACTAAAAGGTGTAGAGGAAGTATTGATGATTGGATATCCAATTGGAATTTGGGATAACAGAAACAATATGCCAATAACCCGCTGGCTCAAGTCTTCTTCCCAAATACCGACGCCCTTCTCAGTTTGAGCAAGCGTTTAGCGCAGCGGCTCTTGCGGAGATTATAGCAGACCTGGCGCAAGAGCCGCTTCGCTAAACTCTTGCTGGAACTGTGGGGTGAATTAAGAGACAAAAGCTGATGTTAGTTTTTAAAATGATAGACTTACAGCAACTGGTTATTAAATAAAAAAAAAGGATACGATATGAAAAACTACATAGATGGCTTCGTTCTTCCAATCCCACTGATTCACCTGGATGAATACAAAAACGTGGCTCAAAAGGTAGCTGACATTTGGAAAGAGTATGGCGCCATTGCTTACTTCGAATTCGTTGGTGATGATTTGTTTTTGGAAGGCACGAAATCTTTTACAGCGACCATCGATGCAAAAGAAGACGAAGCAATTGTTTTTGGCTGGGTTGTTTTTCCTTCGAAAGAGATCCGTGATTCAGCCAACAAAAAAGTTCCTGCAGACCCAAGAATGACGGCCTTGGTTGCCCCCTTAACTGACCCGGATAAATTAATATTCGACGGCAGCAGGATGGTTTATGGTGGGTTTCGGCCGCTTGTGCAATCGGGTGAATAGACCGGAACCTGCCCGGCGGGGTTCTTCCCGGCTTGCTCACTCAATGATATTCAGCTTGCGGGCCCGTTCTTCCCATTTTTTACGGGCGTAGGCCTGCAGGTCGGAGACGGTGTCCGTCTCGTCCATGATTTCCAGACCGAACAGGGTTTCAATGACGTCTTCCAGTGTCACAAGGCCGATGACCTCGCCATATTCCCCGGCTACGATGGCGAGATGCTCCCGTTTTTCCTGCAACCGTTCGAAGACCTTGCGCAGGTGCATGTCACGGGGCACGAAGTCCACATTGCGTTTGATGGATGCGAGGGGTTCGTCGCCTTTTCCGTCGAGCAGGGCCCGGTACAGTTCAGTTTGGAGGAAAAGGCCGGTCACCTTGTCGGGATTATCCAGGTAAATCGGGATTCGGGAGAAGCGAAGCAGGGGGTGTTTGTCCATGAAATCACGCAGTCGCATGGTTTCATCGGCCATGAACATGACGGTGCGGGGCGTCATCACGTCTCCGGCGGTGAGCTCGTCGAATTTCAGCAGGTTGCGGATGAAGGTAAGGTCGGCCTGTCCTATTTCGCCGGTTTCGCCGACCACCTCGGCCATGGCGGCAAAGTCCTGGCGGCTGAACACGCTTTTTGACTTGTCTTTTTTCAAGCCTCTGGCAATCTGGTTGCTCAACCAGACGAATGGTTTGAGGACAAAAACCAGCATCCGCAACGAACGGGCGGTGATGGGGGCCAGGCTTTTCCAGTTAGTTGCCCCGATGGTCTTGGGGATAATCTCGGAGAGGAAGAGAATGGCCAGGGTCATCAATGCAGCAATGATGGCCTCATAGGTCAGTTCAATCCCCATAAATTGAATGGCACTCGTGCCGAAGATTTTTCCGGCCTGCGCACCCACCCCGATGGCGCCCACGGTATGTGCGATGGTATTCAGGGTCAGGATAGCCGATAGCGGTTTGTCGATGTCCTGCTTCAGGCTTTTGAGTAACTGGCCAACGCTTGGGTTTTCAAGCTCCTGGCGCTTGATGTAGGAAGGTGTTACGCTGAGCAGCACCGCTTCCCAGATCGAGCACAGAAAAGAAAAAACAATTGACAGCAGGAAAAAACTGATGAGTAGGCCCATGTATTTTAGGTGTTTGGTGGCTGCAAATATAGGAAATCTGTCCGGTGTCAGCCTTGGTGCCCTGACTGCCGGCAGCAACCCTCTTTACCGCTGGTCTGAGTCTTCTTTCCCGATACCGACGCCCTTCCCCGCATGCTACCTAAAGTTTTTATACTTTGGCCCTCTGTACAGCACGTTTTTAACGTGTATTAACCATGCTGCTTCCTGAAGCATTTCAGCAAAAATCAGTGCAGCAAACAACATAAAACAATCCAACACCTACCTTGTCGATGGAAGAACGGATGTCACGCCTGTTTATGTCACAAACGTGATCGATACCGGATTAAAGTTTCGAAACTTTAGTCAGCGAGTCGGGAAGTTTGTCGTTGGGAAGGGAAGAAACTTATCGAAATCAAACAGTATGACTAAAAATATCATTGCGCTTCTTTTTTTACTGATTGGCATAAATCAGGTAAAATCACAACAGGCGGATCAGATTGTAATCGGTACGAAGCATACGCTGCACTCCGGCATCTTGAATGAAGAAAGGGAATATTGGGTCAGCCTTCCCGAATCTTACAACACGGAAGGCTCATCCTATAAAAGATACCCGCTCCTGATCGTACTGGATGGAAATTCACATTTCAGGTCTGTCACAGGTCTGGTAAACTACATGAGTGCCGGGTACAATGGAAACAGAAGCATTCCGGAAATGATCGTGGTAGCAATCCGGAATGTTGACAGAAGACGAGACTTCACACCTGATAAAATCGTGACCGTGAGAGAGAATAATTCCGGCGGTGGCGACAAGTTTCTAAGCTTTCTGGAAGAAGAACTGATACCTGAACTCGATCAGCGTTACAGAACAGAACCCTGCCGCATACTTTTCGGACACTCATTGGGCGGACTGCTTGCCACGCATGCCTATATGAAAGAAAAGACGGTTTTTAATGCATTCATAGCCGTTGACCCAAGTTTTGGCACCTGGGACGCCGAAACCATGGACAACAAGTTAGCCGCCGTTACGGAGCATTCATTTGACAGATTTCTATACATCGCCACCGCAAACTGGGGCAAAAGGAATATCAATAATCGTGACCGGCATGTAAGATTGTATGAGGCGCTGAACAGTAAATGCGAGGGAGCGTTTCCCGCAAAACTGGAATATTTTGAAAATGAAAACCACGGCTCGGTTCCTCCTGTTGCTTTTTACAACGGAATTTCAGACATTTTTAAAGGTTACGGAATTTCCTACAGAGAGGTGGAAAGCACAGCGCAACTGATTCAACATTTTCAGTCTGTTTCTCAACGGCTTTCATGGGATTTCAGCCCGCCGGAGTATCTTGTAAACCGGGTAGGTTACAGTATGCTGCAAAGTAAAAATGAAGACGACAAAAACAAAGCGCTCGCATTTTTCAAACTGAATACAGAAAATTTCCCGGACTCCTACAATGCTTTTGATAGCCTGGGAGAAGCTTACGAGATGTTGGGTGATAAGGAAAATGCTGTCATCCACTACAAAAAATCCCTTGAACTTCATCCGGGTAACGAGCACGCCGGTATGAAACTAAAAAGCCTGACAAAAAGTGATTAAAGCAAGCTATCTATCGTAATTGGACCCCTACCTCGCATCCTTCACACAACGGCAGGAGTGGCCGTTGTTCCGGGGCCAGGGCAGCGGTCCGGTGGAGTTGGCCAGCACCCCATCGAGCGGATTGATCCGCATCAGCATCCACGTCCAGGTCAGGTTATGATCGAAGGGAGTGTTCGACCAGTAAAACCCTACATTTTCAAATTCATTAAAGTTGTTAGCCTCATCCCTGCGCCCTGCCAGCTGCGCATCCAAACCGCTGCCACCGCCTTTTTGCATTTGCATGAACGTGAGCGTGGGGTTGTCGCCGCCCATTACTTTAAATGTGAAATCCGGTTGAATCATGAAATAACCATGCATGGTAGCAGCCAGTTCTTTCCATTCCAGGTCGCTGGGCAGCCTCCAGCCCGGGCCGAGCTGCGGGCAGGCCGAGCGGGCAGCGTCCCAGGTGTACAGCCTGCCGTAATTCATGCAAAAGGTAATTTTACCGTTGAAGCACCAGGAGCCGGGCACCTCGTAATTCAGGTTCGATGTCATCCAGATCTTGCCGCCTATTTCGACGGTTTCGTAAACATTGCCATGGGGGTCGGTGACCCTGGCGGGCTTTGGGGGCGGTGTAAAACCGTTACCGCCGTTTCCGGAAGAAGCGGAGCCCAGGTTTTGCCTGCCTAATACGAGTTCTGCCACCACTTCTTCCACCTTCCCGATTCTTTTTGACATCTGGTGATAGTCGCCGTTGGGTATTGAAATCTGGGCTGACCCTTCATTGATGGCGTCCTTCAGGTTCACGACATCCAGACGGAGCAGCAGGTCCTGGCTCAGGTATTCTATGGAAAGGGTGCCAAACAATACCCGCTCCGCCTTTGTGAATTGCCGGATGGTTTCCCGCTGGCCGGAGCTGAACTGATTGAACTCCGACAGCGAAGTTTCATCGTCGCCGAGGCCGACAATTTCAGCAATGCGCATCCTGTCGCTGGTGAGAAGGCACTGCACGTAGCGGCCCAGCATGTAGGATACTTCACCTTTCAGGGCTTTGGGCAGGTTAAATTTTACCACGTCAGCCATGGAGCAGTTTTCACAGGTAAAGTCTGCTATCATCAATTGGTCGCAGATCTGTCCCTGCGGTTTTTTGTTGTAATCATCTTCGGTGATTTGTGCGTTGACGGAAACGATAAAAATGAGGAGGGTAAGAATGCTGATTATTGTTTTCATGACATAAAGCGTTTAGTTGCAAATGTTGGATTCGTTGATGGGGTTGCCCAGCGACTTTAGCGGTTTGGGGCCGCATTTGATGTTTCCTTTAACAATTGAGATGTTCCGGGCGCTCAGGGGTATCTGATAAATTTTTTTGAAAGTATTCCTGCCATCCACCAGTGTTGGCGCTTCCCCGTCAATCAGCACGATGCTGCCTTTGTTCAATATCACCTCGATCGTGTCGAATTTTACAACGGGGGCTTTGCGGGATTCTTCCTTCCTGACGTCGGGCGGCGGGGAATCCTGACCGGAAATGACCGACGACCGGGTTGGTTTTTCGTTGGCAATGGACGGCTTGCCGGACTTCGCTGACGAATCCGGCGGCATGACCACAGGGTCAGCGTGCGAAGATGACTGTTGCTGTACCTCGACGGCGCCAGGCTGCAACTTCAAACCAACAATCCAGATGATGGAAACCAGCAGCACTGCCAGCAATCCGTACAGCAGCTTCTTCCTTCCGCTTTTTCTTGAAAATCTGCCTGACAAAAAACCTGGGTTAGTCTCCACGGGAATATTCTCCGGCAATCTGCCGGCAATTTCAGCCAGCGCCTTGTTGATTTTGTTCAGTTTGATCTCCTGATCGGGAAAACTCTGGGTGCCGGTGCGTTCGTCCTTTTTATACTTTTCATATCTGGCCGACTGAAGTGCGATCTCGATGCTGAGGTCTTCGTCCAGCGTCCTGACAGCATGGGCAAGGGCATTGATTGCCTTCCGGGTTTCCCCGTTTGCTATCATATCCAGTATCTCTTTTTTCTTCATGGGTAGAGGTTTTTTTTTAAACAACGCAGTATTTGTTTTACGCTGCTTCGCATGAAGTGGCGGGAAGGACAACACATCTCATAATCGCTCAAGATGATGATTTATATCTTTTGGATGAATGATGCAGATCATTGCGATGATTGAAAAAAATCAACAATGCGATATCCTTCAGCCTGCGAAGCATGTTACTTTAACCAACGGATGCCTGTTTTTTCAGTTCAAAAGGCATTTCGCCGAAAACATTGGCTGCATAAGGCAAAAAAAAACCCGGAACCCCTTCTGGGATTCCGGTAGTTACCTTGCATCTATGCAAGTAATCGCACTTTACAATTTCAAAAATTTGCGGGAATAGACCTCGTCGTTCGATTGTACACGCAGGGTGTACACACCTCCACGGAGGTCGTCCAGCCGTATAGCTTCCTTCAGCGTTTTACCGTTGAGTTGAATCTGCAGACTTCTCATCCGTTGTCCCGTTTGATCGATGATATCCACGATGACAAATTCGGAGACGGTTGATGTTTCCAATTCAAGGAAAAGCATACCGGCGGCCGGATTGGGCGAAAGTCTGATCTCATCCTCGTCGGCGAGGAAGTTGCTCTTGGCAGGCGCTACCCGCACGGGCACGCTTTTGCAGGAGGTATGACTGCCGATGGCATCTTCCACGGTGAGGCACACGTTGTACCGGTCTTTCAGTTTATAAACATGGACCGGGTTCTGCTCGCTGCTCGTCTGACCGTCGCCAAAATCCCAGTGCCAGGACGTTGCGCACTCAGTCGTGTAAAATGACTGATCGGTAAATTCAACGAGGAAGCCGTTTTTTTCAAAACTATAATCGGCGGAAGGGGCCAGGCTCATATTGACGCAGGTGTTGCCCGTGGTGATGTTTTTATAAAAAACCGCTTTTTGCATTCCATTCACGGTCAAAACATCCAGGTCGCCGTCGCCGTCGAAATCGTGGATATTATTCATCGGCAGAAAATCCCTGCTGACTTTCACGAAATCAGGAAAAACGGGGTTGGTGGCAGTGCCTTTGTTTTCATAAAAATACAAACTGGACGAGCCGTTGTCATCCGGGAAATCGACCAGCAGGTCGATGTCGCCGTCGCAGTCCATATCGCCCCAGGAAGGGTAGATGGGATTGGGTGAAAATGGTTTCGGCGGCTCCAGTTTAAACGCCTTCCCGATGGGTTTGGCAAACTTCGGGGCCTGAGGCGTACCAATGTTTTTAAAATACCAGAACCGGTTGCCGGTAGGTTTGTGGCCCGACATAAACATGTCCAGGTCGCCGTCGCCGTCGACATCGGCGAAGGACGGCAAGGCATTGCGGATGCCGCTGGGCTGGATGTCAAATGGATTGAGCACATCGATCTGCCCGCTGAAAGTGCCGTTTACATTTTCGAAAAAAAACAGGCTCGATTCCTCGCAGTCGCAGAAGCTGCTGGAAAACAAATCCAGGTCGCCGTCGCCGTCGATGTCAACGAAGACGGGCGAGCGAAGGAAGTCTGCAGGTAAATTAAATGGATTTACCTGTGCGAGTTCAAACACCGGAGGGCACCCGGGGTCAGCCAGGTTTTCGAAGAGATACATACCGGTCGGGTCATAAACCTGGGTAACGGTATTGAATTTTGTTACGGAAACGAGTACGTCCAGGTCTCCATCTCCGTCCAGATCGGCAGCGTTCATTGCGTAATGATCGCCCACAGCAGCAGGTGGGAGCGTCAATCCGTAAGGGTTCTCGACTGCTGCAGAAAACTTGACGGTTTTCTGAGCATTAAGTGGAAGGAAAAATCCTGTAAGTGCGATCAGTGTAAAACTGGCCACGACATGCGTAATTTTTACAATCGTTTTCATAAAGCACGAAATTTTAGGGTCTGCTTCCGGCCATACCGGAATCAGACAGGTTACAAATGTTGATACTTACTAATTTCAGTTTTGTAAAGTGCGAATGGCCATGTATAACATTCTGTGTGCAGGAGGTGCGTAAGGCGGGCATCACGGTCGCCCGGAAGTTGTTTCATGCAGGCAGGAGAACAGTGCTTATTGTTATTGTAAAGTCTGTTTCAATGTTAAGCTTGTTTTCTGAAAGGATGTTGCACTTTTGTTGCAATCGCTTGCAGTTTTCTTGCAATTTCCGGCAAAATTGCCCTTGCAGCCTTGTTTTAATCGCTCAATCGCTTCTTCTTCAAATTTTTTAAAATCAAATTCCTCTTTCATGTGTCAAGTTTATGCTGAATGATAAAAAATTTTCTTGACACCGTTTAATGAAGTGACTCCACCGTTTAATGAAGTGACTCAATTTTCTTGACACCGTTTAATGAAGTGACTCGTTCAGGGTACTTGTCGCGAACGTTCAGGGTACTTGTCGCGAACGTTCAGGGTACTTGTCGCGAACGTTCAGGGTACGTGTCGTGAACGTTCAAGGTACCTGTCGCGTACGTTTAGGGTACCCACCGCGTACGTTTAAGGTACCCACCGCGTACGTTTAGGGTACCCACCGCGTACGTTTATGTCTATGTTTTGCGCACTTTTTGATACCCTGAGAGACTGTATTTTTTGTAGGGTGCTGATTATCAGCTAATTAAGTTAAAATCGAAAAATTAGCTGCTTTTGCTTTCAGGGCAGCTTTTTGCAGTTTTCAATTTGATTAAAAAATGGGCTTTCTGCGGCCTGAAAATCGGGGCAGGGGAGGGTGTTTTTATCGCTGCGGAAAGCATTTGGATTACCGGAATTCGATCCGGTTTTGGATCAAAACAAGTTCACCGGCGTTTTACCAACTCACCCCCGCACCCCCGCCGCCGGAGCGGCCGCCGCCCCAGGAGCCGCCACCACCGCCGCCGCCGCTTCCGAAGCTGCCGCCACCGCCGGAACTGGAGCGGGTTTTCATCGGAATGGTTTCAAACTTGGCGTGGGTGTAGTTGCAGTTTTTACAGAAAAAAGTCAGTTCACGGGTGCCCGTCGAGGAGTAGGTAGCGGCTTGTATGGTTTCTGAACGGGACTGGAAATACGCCTTGTAGTTGCACTTCGGGCAGGCGCTGTATTTTGAAAACCGTTTTTCATAGCGCAGAATCAGGATATCGTCGGCATTGTCCGTGATCCAGACGTCGTAATCGACGGATTTTATGTCCTCTTCGGTGATCTGTCCTTTTTCCAGGTATTCGTCCTCCTCGCTTTCGTCCAGTTTGCGCATGGGCTTGCCGTTCACTTTGCTGAAGCGGGGTTGGTTGCGCAGTTTTTTCAACAAAGCATTTGTCCAGAGGTAAACGGGCAGGCAGGGGAGGGGGAAGAAAATCGCCAGGAAGATGGTGTGAAAGCGCTGGATCTTTTTGTACTTGTCGTAAAGCTCGTCCCTGCCCCGGTTAACCAGCAGAATGTAGCGCAGCAAAAAGATACCGACCAGCAATGAAATAAGCACATAGACCAGCAAAATGATGATCAACGGATTGACTTTCCGGCTTTGGCCCTGGCCATAAGGTACTTCTTCGGCCCGTAATTCTTCCACGGCGGCAGGGTCTTGCAGAATTTCCTGAAAGCGGCGCATCGTGGCGGCGAGCCCTTCGCCGTATTGCCCCTGCTGGAAGTAAGGCACGAGCACCTGCATGCCAACCCGGTAGCAAATGATGTCGGGCAGTATGCCTTCGATGCCGTAGCCCGTTTCGAACTCCGTGCGGCGCTGGTCCATGACCGTCAGGATCAGCAGTCCGTTATCTTTTCCTGCTTTACCGATTCCCCAATGTTGAAACAGTTCCGTGCTGAAATCCTTCGGGTTCAGTTCGCCGATGGAGGGCAGCACCACGACGGCTATTTCGGCCGTGGCGGAATCTTCGATGGCTGCTGCAATGGCGTTGATCTCAGTCACCGCCTCCGTGCCGAGTATGCCGGCCGGGTCGCTGACGTAGCCGGTTCCCCGGTCTTTCGGGTTGGGAACGGTTTCGACGGTGTAGGTGGTTGGAGCCTGTGCGTACAGGAAAAACGGAAGGGCCAGGAAGGCTAAAAGATGGATGTATTTCATTGGTAAAATCGATTGAATTGATTGGAGCGTAAGGTAGCAATTGCAGGTATCGGTGCGCAAAGAAATTCGACAAAAGAGGATTGATGGCTGAGGACTGCTGTTTTGTTTTTGGTATGCGTGAAACACTGCCAACTAATTTTCAGCTCAACAAAATCAGGGATTTCTGATCAGCCGGATTTCAGGAAATTCGTTTGGAATTCATGAAAAGAAGATAAAAGTAAGGCAGTATATCAAATGCGGGGTTGAAGATTATTCAAGTACCATTGTAAATCCTAAAAGATCAGCCTGTCTGCATTTTCTAAGCGAGTTTGGAGTTGAAGCCCTTCTGGAATGTTAACTTCCCTGCTTTGGGTAAATAATCAACTTCAATCCAATGACTCTTTTTACATCTTCCCGGGAAAAGCGGCTTTGGCTCTACGCTCTGCTGGCTCTGACGGCCATCCTTACTACCTTGCTGATTGGGCGGCCGGTTCAGCAGATGATTTACGCCCCGGCCATCCAGTTGTCTCTCTTCCTTGCCGGCATGGTATTGACCCTGGCGGCCATCCTGGCGCACGGATTTAAAGTGCAGCCCGGCAAAGCGGAATGGACAATTTGGCTCGGATTGGCCGCTGTTTATCTGATGTTTGTCTTCAGAATAGGGGCACCTGAGCGGAGTCACCTGATGGAATACAGCGTGCTGGCAATTTTCATTCACCGGGCGCTGGAAGAAAGATTCCGGCATAAAAATCAATCCTTGCTACCGGGGCTCCTGGCTTTTCTGCTCTCCTGCCTGATCGGGATGCTGGACGAGGTTGCACAGCTTTTTTTACCCAACCGGGTGTTCGATCCCGAGGATATATTGTTTAACTGCCTTGCTGCCGGCATGGCGATTGGCACAGGCTTGGTCTTAAAGTGGGCCCGGAGGAAGTTCCGGAAGGGGTAGAGAATGATAAAAAGTGAGAGGCGGGACTGGGATGATGATTTTTTACTCTGCTTCAGATGGGTTAGATGACAATATTGCTGCTTTGTTGTGATGTTTATTTTAATCGATTTAAGTCATTTTGCCATGAGACTTGAACAACGGCATTCACCCGCTTTTTTACTCACCCGGCTGAAAGAAACATAACCATCCTTTATATCACCCATAAAAAAGATAAAGGCTTGTTTATGAGATAATGCCTCACCTTTGCGCCGCATTAAAACACCAAACAAGTACAATTAATGGATCTTCACCTGTTATTTGACAATCTTACGAACCCGGCTTTACTTTTCTTTTTCCTTGGCATTCTCTCTGTACAACTAAAAAGCGACCTCGAAATTCCGGCTAACACTTCCAAGTTTATCTCCATTTATTTATTGTTATCCATCGGCTTCAAGGGAGGGCAGGAGCTTTCTCACAGCGATTTTACGATGGAAATATTCTGGTCGCTGCTCTTCGGGATCTTTCTGGCGGTGGCTGTGCCGGTTTATTGTTATTTCATCCTGCGGCGCAAATTTGGCGTGGCAGATTCCGGCGCCATTGCTGCATCTTACGGCTCGGTCAGTGCCGTCACTTTTGTTACGGCAATTTCCTTTCTCGAAATTGAACAGATCCCTTTCGGCGGTCATATGGTTGCCGTGATGGCACTCATGGAAGCTCCTTCTATCATTGTTGGGGTGTTGCTGATTTCCATTTTCGGTAATAACAGAAATGAAAAAATCGGATTCGGAAAAGTATTTCACCATTCACTGACCAACGGGAGCGTATTGATGATTCTCGGATCACTGCTCATCGGGTTTCTCGCCAGCGAACAACAGGCGGAGGGTATCAAGCCTTTTACCACCGATATTTTCAAAGGCTTTCTGGCCGTATTCCTGTTGGACATGGGTATCACCAGCGGCAGGAAATTGTCCTCTTTTCTGAAACAAGGGAAGTTTGCGTTTCTGTTTGCCATCATCATTCCAATGATCAATGGCTGCCTGGTTGCCATGTTGTCGGGCGCCTTTACCGAAAGTGACGGAAACCGCTTCCTGTTTGCCATACTGGCGGCCAGCGCTTCTTACATTGCCGTACCGGCGGCCATGCGCATCGCTGCGCCCGATGCGAACCCGAGTTTGTATTTACCCATGGCGCTGGCCATTACTTTTCCGTTCAACATCACGCTGGGTATGCCGCTTTACCTGTACATCATTCAGCATGTACAGACCAACATTGTGATTGCAGGAGGGTAGGAGAGACATGAGTCATCCCGAATTTTGATAAAATTTTAGCCCCAGCGGGGCGATTATGTTTGTAGCATTAAATTTATCAAAAATGGAGCCCCAGCGGGGCGGTTATCTATCGATTGCCGCCCCGCTGGGGCTCCATTTTTGGATAAAATTAATGCTACAAACATAATCGCCCCTCCG
>JASBVF010000030.1 GCA_030147525.1 Bacteroidota bacterium | reverse complement strand
TGCCGACAGAAAAGAGCGAGGGGACGCCATCAACTTCGGTTTGTCCTCCAAAAGGCAACCAACTGGTTGTCTGTCTTCCCTCGTTCCTTTCTCAATTTATCGCTTTTATCACTTTTTTGCTTATTCGATTCAATGTACGATAAAGGTTGATTTGGTTTTGCAGCATCAACCTTTATCAACGCTTGCTAAAATACCGGGACTTTGCTCATTACGCTCCGCTGTGCCGGGTCTTATCATCTACCCCCTCAATTCACCAATAGAATCTTCGCCACCACCACCTCCGGGTTCGAAGCGTTCCTACTGGTGGCAAACACGAGGTAAACGCCTGTGTTTGCCTTGCGGCCCGTATAATCCCGGCCATTCCAGATGGCCTGACCGCCGAGGGCTTCCGTTTCGAAGACCAGTTGGCCGCTCACGTCAGTGATTTTCACCGTAGCATCTTCGGCCAACCCCTTGATGGCGATCGGGCCGTCGTAGTCCTCCCGCACAGGGTTGGGGAACACAAGCACGCTGCTGTGAAAACTTTTGGCGCCGGTGGCATCGCTGCGGTAAGAAATTAACCCTCGTTGGGTGCCGATGAAAACTTCGCCCGTTTCATCGTTGAATTCGATATCTGTGATGTTGTTGTCGAACAGCGGGCTGTTTTCCCTGGTGAAATGAGCGATCTGTCCGCTTCCCTCAGGCGACATGACAAAAACGCCGGTTGCAGTACCAAACCATTTCCGGTTGGCGCCGTCAACGGCAATGGTGCGTACATCCTGGTCTTCGAGCAGGTTAGCGCCGAAGCCATCCACTTCCACGAATGGCCGGGTGCCCTGGCATTCTCCATTCAACGGATCGCATTGAAAAACGACAGCGCCGGATTTGGTGCCCACCCAAACAGAGCCGTCACGGTCTACTTCAATGGAACTGATGTCATTGACCGGCAACACAGAGTTGGTCGTATTGATCACCTTGCAACGATCATCGTTGGGGTTCGTCAGGTCGCCTTCATCGAACACGATGATGCCCGTGTTGCTGTTGGTGGACATGATCCATTTGTATCCGAAATTGTCAACAGCGATTTTAAAGGCCTGATCGTCCACGGTGCAAGGCAGCTCAAAGCTTTGCCAGGTGCCATCATTTTTCAATACAGAGATAGGGTTTGGCGCATTGTGGTTACAAATCCAGAGATGATTGTTCTGGTCGAAAGCAAGGCCGGTGACCCTTGTACGCTCAAAATCGCCTAAGGCCCATTGCAGGCTGGAGTTGGTTTCATTAAAAACCTGGTATTCATTCGTTTGCGGATCATAAACTACGAGGGCGTCGAGGAAAGCACCGGCATATATTTTCCCGGATTCCGGGTGTACACGTATGTCCAGAAAATCGGAAATACCGTCGAGAGCCGGTACGTTGTTCGCACTGTACACATCCCAATCACCATCAATCAGCGAGAAAAATCCATCCCGCCGGAAGAGAGCGCTGAAGGTGAGGTTTACTCCTCCGGCAGCAATCCACAGCTGATCGTTGGCATGGGCCATTTTATAGACATTGGCGGAATAGGGGCTGTTCACATCGATCCACTGACAGGCGCCGCTGCCATTGTTTTCCACCCTGAAAAAGCGCCACTCGTCAGCGTACCAGATGTTGCCCTGCTCATCCTCGAGGGCATAGTTTGGCCGGTTTACACATTGCGAACCTGCTTCCCTAAAGCTGTGGTTTTCATCAAAAATTAAAACCTTGCCATCGCATTCGCCCTGACACCTGAAGCCCGCCAGCAGGTGTGGCCCTTCCGCCGAGAGGTAGCGAATCGTAAAGTTATCCTGCTGATGGATGAGTTGAGCTGCGCTTCCATCGTAAACATAAAGGCTGCCGTTGACGTCAGCATAGAGTTTTTGGTTGAAAACCACCAGTGCCGCTGAACTGAAATCCAGGGGAAAACCCGACTGGCCTCCCATCCATTCCCAGTTGGAAAAATCATCGATATTGTAGCCTGCATTGGGGTCGGCAACGTAAATCCCTTCAGCTGTTGCTGCGTAAATGCGCCCTTCGTAAATGACCGTACTCAGCACTTCTACCGGCGTTTTGATGGTATTCGGAAAAAGTCCGGTCCGCAGGTTGAGTGTAGTGATACCAAAATTGGCTGAGAGATAGGCAATGGAATCATTGGCCATGTACACCTCATAAATCTTTTTTTCACCCAGTACAATGTTGCTTCCGGGAATATTAGGCAATGTGGTTATGCTGTTGTCATTTTTCAGCAGGTCAATGATGCCATTTTCATAGACGATGAGCAACACCTTGCTCTGACGATTGTACTTTACGATGCTGACACCTACCTGGCTCAGCCCTTCCACCTTGGTTTTGCGCTGCAATGCCCGGTCGGCTTTGTCGATCATCAGTAGTGCCAAGCGGGTGCCGTAGAAGATTTTATCATCGCTTTGCGTGACAGTGATGCCTTCGTGAAACGGCAGGTGTGATTTCCATTGGCCAATGGCAAGGTCGCTTTGTGCTGATGTTTTTGAACAAAACAACAAAAAAATGAGGGCAAACAGGGTGGATGATATTTTCATGAAAGGTAAATGAATGTTGAACAATAAATTCAGCCGCAGTACAGCTGGTGCGATTTTTCAAACAGGGCGGGCAAAATTATTATTGTTTTGGGTCAAACTTTAAAAAGGTTTTGTCTGCTGTTGTGAAATACAATAATTGAAACTGAGAAATCGAAGATTCAATCAAATGTATACTCAAAGAAAATTGGTTTGCGAAAATGATTGGCTTTAAACATTTGAAAATCAACCTGTTTGCCTACTCGCCTACTCGCAAACTCGCAAACTTGCCTACTTTGGGCGTAGCTGCCTGCCACAAGCCTCAACCGGCAACTTCACAAATCACCCCCGGTACAGTGTGCACCCCTCCAGGTATTCAAAAACTGCATCGGGCACGAGGTATTGCACCGGTTTTCCATCCTGAAGGCATTGCCGGATGTAGGTAGCGGAAATATCAAGCATAGGCGCTTCGAAGTGATGCACGTTGGGGTGCGCTCCAAACTCCCCCACATCATAACTGGGACGTTTGTAGAGGTAAATTTCGTAGTCCCGCAGTAGTATTTCGTAGTTCTTCCATTTGTGGAGGGTGCCCAGGTTATCGCCGCCCATGATGAGGACGAACTTTTTTTCCGGGTATTTTTCCTTTAAATAAACCAGCGTATCGATGGTATAGGAAGGCTTAGGCAGGGTGAATTCGATGTTGGAGGGCCGCAGGTTGGGATTGTCGCCGATGGCAAGGGTGACGAGGTGGAGCCGGTCGTGGTCGTTAGCCAGGGAAGTTTTGGGTTTTAGCGGATTTTGAGGGCTGACCACCAGCCAGACCTGATCGAGGTCGGTTTGCGTAGCCATAAAATTGGCGATGATCATGTGACCGGTGTGAACGGGGTTGAAAGAGCCGAAAAATAAACCGATTTTCATTTAAAACTAAAGATTGATGGAATGATGGAACAAAGGAAGCCTCCGTTTTTCAGAGATTTGCAAAGATAGGCGGATGGCTCGTTTTTGAGAATTTTCCTTACCTTGCCCCGCTTTTTAAACTACACGTCAACAAATTTTCATCCCGTCTTTGAACTTAACAAACAAATAACGAACAATAAAAATCTATGTCTAACATAAGAGCAGCCATTACCGGGATTCACGCTTACGCTCCCGAATACGTTTTGTCAAATGCCGAACTTGAAAAAATGGTGGATACGAACGACGAGTGGATCGTCAGCCGCACCGGCATCAAAGAAAGGCGCATTTTAAAAGACCCGGCCCTGGCCGCTTCCGACCTGGGCGTCGAGGCAGTGAAAGGGCTCCTGGAAAAGACAGGCACCTCGCCGGAGGAAATCGAAGTGGTCATTTGCGCTACGGTAACCCCCGACATGATGTTCCCCGACACGGCCAACCTGATCGCCTTTAAAACGGGGATGAAAAACGCCTTCACTTTCGACCTTAGCGCAGCCTGCTCCGGTTTTCTTTTTGCCCTCAACACCGGCGCCAAGTACATCGAATCCGGCACTTATAAAAAAGTACTGATCGTGGGCGCTGATAAAATGTCAGCTATCGTGGATTACACCGACCGCTCCACCTGCATTCTCTTCGGCGACGGCGCAGGCGCGGTTCTTCTTGAGCCTTCCAAAGATGGCGAAACGGGAATCATGGATGCCGTACTAAAATCCGACGGTGTCGGCGCAGTCAACCTCTACCAGCGGGCCGGCGGCTCCCTCAACCCTGCCACCCACGCCACCGTGGATGCCAAGGAACATTACATCACCCAAAATGGCCGGCCGGTATTCAAGGCAGCTGTTTCAGGCATGGCAGGCGTAGTAAAGGAAGTCATGAAGCGCAACAACCTCTCCGCTGACGATGTGGCATGGGTTACGCCTCACCAGGCCAACCTGCGCATCATCGAATCGGTTGCCAGCATGGCTGATTTCCCGATGGATAAAGTGATGGTCAACATCCATAAATACGGCAATACCACCGCAGCGACCATACCGCTCTGCCTTTGGGAGTGGGAGAATCAGCTGAAAAAAGGAGACAATGTGATATTGACTGCCTTTGGCGGAGGTTACACCTGGGGAGCCATTTTGGTGAAATGGGCGTACTGACCGGTGCTGTTTAAAAGTTTGGGTTCGGGGATTGTAACGATAAACTCTTAAACCCTAAACGTTTAAACCCAAAACCTTTTTACCTTTGCGCCGCTTTTTTGAAAACCCTGCCGGGAAACAGGCAGGCATTAATTATTCAACACTTATTAAAATTAACATCCCTGATGGCAACAACATCTGATATCCGCAACGGCATGTGCCTCGATTACAACAACGACATCTGGTCGGTTGTGGAATTCCAGCACGTGAAACCGGGTAAAGGAGCCGCTTTCGTGCGCACCAAGCTGAAATCACTGACCAAAGGAAAAGTAGTGGACAACACCTTTCCTGCCGGCCACACTATTAACGAGGTGAGGGTCGAACGCCGCCATTTCCAGTACCTTTACAAGGACGACATGGGCTTCAACTTTATGAATATGGAAAACTACGAGCAAATCGTACTGAGCGAAAGCCTCGTGGAAAGCCCCCAGTTTTTGCAGGAAGGTATGCAGGTGGAAGTATTGTTTCATGCTGAAAACGAAACACCGCTGAACCTGGAAATGCCTACTTCCATTGTTGTTGAAGTAACTTACACGGAGCCGGGCGTCAGAGGTGACACCGCTACCAACACACTCAAGCCGGCAACCATCGATACCGGCGCCGAAGTCCGGGTGCCGCTTTTCATCAATACCGGTGAAAAAATCAAAATCGACACTCGCAACGGCGACTATTTGGGACGAGCTTAAATTAAAGTTGAGAAGGTGGACGAACAGGTATCAACTGACTTCAGCCACCTCCTTCCACCTTTTCATCGTAAAATAGAAAAACATGACTTTTCAGGAAATCCAGGAGTTAATCAAACTTCTTAACAAGTCAAGCCTCGCCGAATTCAAAATGGAAAACGGCGATTTTAAACTGGCCATCCGCACCGGCCATTACAAAGAAACAAAAACCACACAGGTTGTTTCTGCACCCATGCAGATGCCGGCGGCTCCCATTGCTTCCGCACCTGCTCCGGCTGCACCTGCTCCGGCGCCCGCTGCTCCCGCAGCCAAGAAGGAAACTGCTCCGGCGCCTGCCGAAACACCGGCTCCGAAAGCAGCTGCCGAAAAAGCTTACAAAGAAATCAAATCCCCGATGGTGGGCACTTTCTACCGCTCTTCCTCTCCGGAGAAAGCTGCATTCGTAGAAGTTGGTCAAAGCATCAAAAAAGGGGATGTTGTCTGCATCATCGAAGCAATGAAGCTTTTCAACGAAATCGAAGCTGAAATCAGCGGAAAAATCGTGAAAGTGATGATTGACAACGCACAACCTGTCGAATACGACCAGGTTCTCTTCCTCGTAGAACCGGAATAATGAACGATGAACGATGAATGTTGAACTATGAACCCGTCTCTCATAGCCATCCCACTAAATTCATCATTCATCGTTTATAGTTCTTAGTTAAAATAAGCATGTTTAATAAAGTTCTAATAGCAAACCGGGGAGAGATCGCCCTCCGGGTCATCCGTACCTGCCGTGAAATGGGCATCAAAACCGTTGCGGTTTTCTCCACCGCCGACGCCGACAGCCTGCACGTTCGTTTTGCGGACGAAGCCGTTTGCATTGGCCCGCCGGCATCCAAAGATTCCTATCTGAACATTCCCCGTATCATGGCAGCGGCGGAAATTACCAATGCTGACGCCATCCACCCCGGCTATGGCTTTTTAGCTGAAAATGCGGATTTCGCTGAAATCTGCGGAGAGTATGGCATCAAATTCATTGGCCCGACGCCTTCCCAGATCAAATCGATGGGGGATAAAATCACGGCTAAAACGACCATGATCAAAGCCGGCGTGCCGGTTGTACCCGGTTCTGACGGACTGGTTACCGACCTGAAACACGCACTCGGCCTGGCCAAGGAAATCGGCTACCCTGTCATCCTCAAAGCAACAGCAGGCGGTGGCGGTAAGGGTATGCGCATCGTTCACGATCCTTCGAACTTCGAAGAGCAGTGGAGCCGGGCCCGGCAGGAAGCCAAAGCTTCTTTCGGAAACGACGGCATCTACATCGAAAAATACATCGAAGAGCCACGGCACATCGAATTCCAGATCGCCGGCGACCAGTTCGGCACCGTTTGCCACCTCTCCGAGCGGGAGTGCTCCATTCAGCGCCGCCATCAAAAACTGATCGAGGAAAGCCCTTCGCCGTTCATGACGGATGAACTTCGTGAAAAAATGGGTAAAGCAGCCATCCTCGCCGGTGAGTGCATTCATTACGAAGGCGTCGGCACGGTAGAGTTTCTCGTGGACAAATACCGCAACTTCTATTTCATGGAAATGAATACCCGTATCCAGGTCGAGCACCCGGTGACGGAGGAGGTTGTTGACCACGACCTGATCAAGGAACAACTCAAAATCGCCATGGGCGAAAAGATTTCCGGCAAGAATTACTACCCGCAGATGCACGCCATTGAATGCCGCATCAATGCGGAGGATCCCTTCAAGGATTTCCGGCCTTCGCCCGGCAAAATACTTTCACTGCACACCTCCAAGGGTCACGGAGTCCGGGTGGATACGCATGTTTATGCCGGTTATGTTATTCCTCCATTCTACGACTCGATGATCGCCAAGCTCATCTGCCGGGCAAGAACCCGTGAGGAATGCATCACGAAAATGGAAAGAGCCCTCGAAGAGTTCATCGTCGAAGGCGTGAAAACGACCATCCCGTTTCACAAAAAACTGATGAAGGATGAAAAATTCCGGTCAGGTGATTTCCACACCGGATTTTTGAATACTTTCGAAATGGGTAATCCGGACGAATAAACGGGAATGAAGTGTTAGATATCGGGTATGAAAAACATACCTGATATCTGACACCACACCCGGTTCCTCATTTCAAAATCGCTCCCCCGATCGCACATTCCAGGCACCGCTTCCCGTCGCAATACACATTTTTCAACTGTAAAAGCGCCTGCGTCTGATACGCTGTCTTCGATTCCATGCCCAGTTTTTCCCACCCGGCAATGATGGAATTTTTCTCCGCCGGCAATGCTTCCAGCAATCCTACTGCTTTATTTTTAAACTCCTCCTCCCCCCGCATGTCACCGTACAAAAAGAGAAAAGGGGCAATGGTATTGATCGTCAGCAATCGCACGGCATCTTTGCCGAGCGACTTGTTTCTTTTGGTTGAAACATTTCCGAAGGTGTAGTGCGTCAGCCAGTAGTCGTCAAGTTTGGCTTCAAAGAGCCGGTCGACATCAGCCTGCGTTTCCACTTCCAGTATTTTACTGAATAAATGCGCCGAGCGGCACACCAGCCTGGCGAACTGCGCCAGTCTGATCGTGGGAAAATTGGCGGGGTGCAGCCGGAGAAACTTCCACATCATCGCATCCAGCGGCATAAGACGGTATTTTTTTTGCAAAAAATGATACTCTTTCTTCAGTGCGTTCGGGTAATCCTCTTCAACATCAGCTTCCAGTAAACCGGCCTGCCCAAACAGAAGCGCTTCGATTTGCAGCAGATTGTCTTTGTGTTTCGCCAGGATTTTTTGCGGCAGCGATTTGGCCAATGCTTCGAAAGGCTCTGCATTCACTTTTAACCCAAAATTGCGGGCCACGAACTGGTAAAAAGTCTCCTCCCAGTCGTTGCCGTTTTGCGCCAGTGCATAGCGCATCGCCTCCGTTTTGTGTTCGAGGCGTTCGACGAGCAGACGGTCGAGCCAGAGGTTTTTTGTCATATCCGGCACAGCATAAAAGAAATGCTGACAGGGGATCCAATGTTCGTTGTGCAACAGTTTCTGGTAACTGCCAGCAAGGCGTGGTGGCACCCGCTTTTTCATTTCAAGACAAGGAATGCGGCTTCCATCTTCCCGAAGGATGGGCTGATCGTCCTCCAATACGACATGCAAAATGACATTGCCGTAAGCCGGGTCATGCTGGTGTTTGTGCCTGAGCCAATCGGATGATTTCAGGTGCATTTCCACATTCCCGGCCCAGATCGTTTCACCAATGCGCAGCCGGGCGTTGGAAAAGTCAGCGCCGGCGTGAGTATTGTGCTCGCCGGGATGCAATATTTCGATGGGTTCGCCTTCCGTTGTGGTCAGGTTGGAAGGGTCAAAGCGGCGGGTTCGCCAAAGGAAGTGGAGGAAGTCTTCTTTCACAGTATGCGTTTTTTAGGTTCAAGCGCCGAAAAATACAAAGAAAACTTTTCCAGAATATACCTGCCGTAAATTTTAAATCGCTTCCAGCAGTCTCTCAGCCTGCGACTTCCAGGGTTCGATCGACTGGCCGGCGACGGACTGCAACAGCTTTTTAGCTTCCGAAGGCTGACCCTGTGCAAGGCGCACGCAGGCCAGGTAAAACTGCGCTTCCATTTTATAGCGTAAAATGACGTCGCCTTCCGCCACTTTTTTGAAGTGAAAGGCAGCTTTTTCGTAGTTTTTTTCTTCTTTCAGGTAAATTTTGCCTGCCTCCAGGCGCAGGTCGAAATCTTCTTCGTCTTCTGTCAGGCTGCCAAGGTATTTTTCAAGAAGCGGCAGTGCGGCTTTTCTTTTCCCTTCGTCCATGAGGGCTTTGATCTCGCCCAGGGTTGATTCATCGCCCAGGGTTTGAATGCCGCTTTTGTAGGAAACGTATTGATCCCATTGCACATTCGACCCGGATTTGGCGGCGATGGGAGGAGAAGCAGGTTTTTCCGCTGGTTGTTTCTCCGGCTTTGCTTCGTTTGTTTCCGGGATCTCTTGCAAGGTGGCAGTATCTATAGCCGGGCCGGATTCGACCTCAGAGGCCGATCCGGAATTGGGTGATGTTTCGTCAGGCTGCTGCCCTGTGTCTTCCGGTTTTAGTAAAATAAATAAAACAAGGATCAACACCGCCATGACCAGCAAAGCAGCCAGCAACCGGACTCTCCTCCTTTCTTTTTTATGTTTTTGATGAATTTCCTGAAAAGTACCGAGCACCTCGAATGCCTTTTTTTTCTCGCTAAGCTGCTTCAGGTCGCTCATCCACTCAACCTCTTCCCGGAATTCAGCGTCATTTTCCATTCTTTTCTGAACCTTTTCGGCCTCGCCGGGCAGTAATTGACCATTCAGAAAATCCTCGATCAACGCTAAATTATTATCGTTCAATGGTTCCATTTTGATTGGTATTGTTGGTTATCCAGGAGGTTATAAAATCGTGTATGGTAAAATCGATTCGATAGCTTAACAGTGCATAAATCACTCAAAATCAGGATCTTTCCTCACAATTTCCCTCAAATGACGGACATACCTGAACTTCTGCACCCTGGCCGAAACTTCGTCAGAGAAACCCATGATCTGTGCAATTTCCTTATGAGATTTACCGTCAAGATAATAAAGCCGCAGTGTTTTTTGTTCGTGTTCGGGTAGTCTGCTGAAGTATTTCCAGAGAAGTAACAAGCGGTCGGATGTCAGGCCGGATTCACGTTCTTTTTCCAACAAGCTGCTTAAATCTCTATATTCCCAGACATCCACTAAAGTTACCTCCAGGCGGCCCTTTTTTTTCAGCTTTTTTAGCCAGATATTCCTGCAGATAGCATAAAAAAAGCTCTTCAGCGGCACTTCCAGCACAAACCCTGTGCGGTTACAGTAGTTCAAAAGCACCACAAGCCCTTCCTGAAAAACATCTTCGGCATCTTGTTCATTGCCGCTGTTTTTCTTCATCATCTGACTGATCATTGGAAAGAACTCCCGGTAGATTTTGCTCATGGCCGTGCGATCCTGCCTGCAAAACAATTGCAGCAAATCATTGTCAGGGTGGTCAATTTTAAGGTGTTTCATTAAAAAGCGTCGGTCAAGCAAATAAGTCTGGGTCCAAATAGAATAATTAACGGTGAAAATAAATGGTTTCGCCACGCTTATTCCTATAAAACCAGAAAAATCTAAAAAAACTTCACCCTCCCGGTAACTTTTAGTTTCGAAGGGGAATGTATAAAAAAGCAAGCCGCCAATTTTCTCTGGAGACCAAATTCCGCTGCGTTCGTGGTCTGAATCACAAAAAAGGAACGCTAACTCCAAAAATCCCTTCCCACATGGACACTCCACGGCTACCCGGACAGCTTCGTTAAAAGAAGCTCCGGGAGCTCGTAGGGCTCAAAGTGTTTAAAAAAATTCACATTTAATAAAAAATATTTTGCCGATTGAATACCTTCAGGCGTTTATTTCAGAATGCTATCCAAAAGCAAAATTTATGAAAACCAACGAAAGCAATCAAAACTGGTTCACCTATTACCAAAACTCCCTCCAGGGCAACATCGTAAGACCGCACGGCCGGGATTTTGCACGATTGATCTTCTTTCAGTTCGATGCAGTCCGAGCACAGGACACAAAAAAGTTACTCTCAGGATTGGCCCGTGACTTCATCACTTCTGCCGGCCTTCAAAAAAAACAAAGTAAAAAATGGAATCCGAAAGCGGGGCATGGGGAGCTTTTCATAGGTCTGTACCTGACGCATGCCGCTTACGTTTTCCTGGATCAGGATTCGCCCTTCAACTCCGGCTCTGTTACAAACGGAACGCCTTCAGCCGGCCTTCAAAAGGATGGCCAGGTCATTCACTGCATGCTGCTTTTGGCACACGACGGCAAAGGCAAACTTGATAATCACCAGAAATATTTTGAGGACAAGTTTGCTGACGATTGCGGAGCAAAAAAAATAACAGCGGAAGAAGGAAACAAGCTGATCGGTAAATCAACAAACCCGGACGGTTCTCCCAGAGAATATAACAGAGACCATTTTGGCTACGCCGACGGCATCAGTGACCCTGTTTTTTTCGCCAATGGCAAAGGTGACCACTATGACGCTACTGCCGATATCAAAAATTTCATCGCCAAAGAACCGGGCACCCAAAAATACGGGAGCTTCCTCGTTTACATGAAGCTGGAACAGGATATCCAGCGTTTTAAAGACGGCGAAGCTCATCTCCGGCAACAACTGGAAACCATCGGCGCTGGCGACCTGGCAGCAAATGCCGCCGCCATGATGATCGGCAGAACCCAGAATGGAACTCCGGTCGCCGACCCCTCCAAAAATTCACTCGACAACTGGAATGACTTCAACTACGACCATCCTGAAGCTGCCAAATGCCCCTTCCATGCCCACATCCGGAAGATGAATAACCGGCAGCACAAAAGCGCCAACCAGGATATCAAAATATTGAGGCGTGGCATTCCTTACGGCAGGGAGGAGGCGCCTGAATGGAAGTTGCTGAATCCAGCGGACCCGCAAAATAAAAAGGGGCTGCTTTTCCTCTCCTTTCAGCAAAGCATTGAAGTTTTTAACACTCAACTTGCCCTCGCAGAGCATTCGGAGGAAAGCCCCGGCATCGATCCGATCATCGGCTTTCTGAACAATGAATTCCCGGATGACAACACCCGAAGCAGCCGCTTTCAACATGAATTCCCCGCCATCAGAAACCGGAACAACAAGCCTTTCAGATTCGATGGGTTCGGCGGCTTTGTCAGGTTGGAGAGCCGGGTGGATTTATTTGCACCAAGCCTCGATTTTTTGAAAAACCTGACCTGACCTAAACCAGCTATCAACCAAAATCAAAATATCCACACAAACCTTTCAATCCAATCTAAATTATGGCATTAAAACCAATTGAACTGTACGGCTCCGACTCCATCGGATACCTGACACTGATGGGGCAGTACGCCGCCTACGCAGGATACCGGCTCACCAGAATCCTCGCCTATCACTCAACTGACATTCCCTACCCTAACCCTCAGGAGGGTCCCGATGATGATCCGCCATGGAGACGGCCTGTCTCAGATTTGACACCAATTGGCTCAGATGATATCGAAATCGTACTTTACCTGCCAATTCACAGGGACGAAAGCATAACGCTGTACGGCGAAATGCTGCACGTGGACCCAAACAACAATCTGATCAAAATTGCGGAACAGCCTTCCGTTGTATTTGACGGGAATAGTGCTATCGATGACAATGCATCCCGCCCTGTCCATTTCACCAAACCGGCCGATGTCTGGCGCCATGCAAGGGTGGCGTTCAGCACTACACTCGGAAGTCAATTGAAGGGATACCTTGCTGAACAAGGTCCCGGCCATTATTATCTTTTCCGAATGAGAATGAAAATCACACAGCCGGAAGCAGTCATCCATCACCGGGAAGAAAACGGCTACCTGCTGCTGGAATAAAAGCAGGAGAATACAGAGATATAAGCGCTATAATTTTATCAAATGCCAGCCACCAGACTAACTAAAATTATCTGGCAATCAGCTGTTTGTGCAGTTTTAGCACTAACTGTCACACCCATTTCAGCACAGCAAACTGATTGTAAGGGCCTGAACATCCGGAGGGACACTGTTCAGGCCCACTGGCATTTAGCTGTGAATGAAAAAATGCCCCGGCCTGTCAGGCTTCAGCATTTTCAAACAACGCTGGACCTCTCCCTGCAATGCCCGGAACTGCTTGCCGACACGGCCATTCTCGCCGCTGTGCAAATCATTCAACTTCAGTTCAATCTCGACAGCCTGAACGCCTGGCTCGACCGGACAGAACGGTATGTTGAAACCTGTCGCCCGTACCTTTCTCCCGGCCTGCTTTTTTTGACCGACGGAGGCGTGAGGTTCGAAAAATACCGGCACCTCACTACTTTGGGCTACTACGACCAGGCCATCGATGGTTTTCAGGCGCTGATCGATGATCTGCCACAGAACCACTCCGGCGCCCGGCAGCTGCAGGAAGCGAATTATGCCTACCGGCTCTACCTGGGCTGGCTGAATTATAAAAAAGGAAACTACCCGCAAGCACTCGAATGGTACACCCTCGCCCACCCTTACCTGCCGGAATGGGATTTTGAGTACTCAACGGCCCATTTCGAGCATCTCGGCATGATCTCCATGGCGCTTGAAAACGATGAAAAAGCCAAGGAATACCTCTTCGAATCAGAGCGCAGATTTTATTCGGCGCCGGACACGCTAAGGCCCAACCCGGAGTACCTGTTTTACACGTACCTCGATCTGGTGGAAATTTTTAGCAGACAACAGGACCGGGACAGCACATTTCTTTTTCTTGAAAAAGCCCGTCAACTTGACATTCCCAACCCGTGGACTTACGTCCATTTGAAAAAGTTCGAAGGGCAAACCTTTCTGAAAAATAAAGCCTACGACGAGGCCATTCTCGCTTTTGAGGCAGGATTGGAGCTGGCCGACAGCCTTTTTGCCGGCAAGCAGTTCAGAAAAGGGGAGCTGCTGCTCGGCATCGGTGAAGCACACCTCACCCGGCAGACGCCATTGCCCGCATTGAAATTTATCCAGAAATCCCTCGCCCATTTTGAAGACTCCTTCAATGCCGGAGATTTTAGTCAAAACCCCCAAATTGAACACTCTCCCCTCAAATTTGAACTGCTTCGGGCGCTTAACCTGAAAGGCAAGGCCATTTTTGCCCAGTCGAGACAGGAAAAACAAGAGGCCGAATGGCTACAAATGGCGCTTGCCACACTGAGCAAAGCCATCGACCTGATTCAAATTCTTCGCAACGATTACGATTACGACGAATCAAAAGAACTGCTCAGCGAGATGTCTTTTCAGGTTTTTGAGCAGGCCATTGAAACGGCACACCAGCTTTACCGGATTACAAACTCGGCAGACTGCATGGGGCAGGCTTTTGTTTTTGCTGAAAAAAGCAAGGCGCTCTCCCTCCTCGAATCGCTGACCGATATCGGCGCTAAGCATTTTGCCAACCTCTCCGACTCACTCCTTCAGCAGGAAACCGATTTGAAGCTGCAAATCGCATTTTACGAACGAAAATCAGCCAGGGCAAACGCCGTGGAAGATATAGCCGCCAGCCAGTCAGCCGCTTTCGAGCTCAGGAGAAAGCTTCAGCAGCTCCGCAAAAAAATGGAAGTGGAAAACCCCGACTATTTCAATATGAAATACCAGCTCCCGACGCCGGATATTGAAATACTCAGGGGACAACTCTCTGAGGATGAATCTTTTGTGGAATATTTCTGGGGAGACCGGAACCTCTATTTTTTCAGCATTTCAAAAGATACCGTCCACTGGGGCGCCCTTCCGGCCGATGACCACCTGCGCAAACAAGTCGAAGATTTTAAAAACCTTGCTGCCTCCCGAACTGCACTGGTACGCCCCTCAAACATGAAAAAATTCTCCCGGCTGGGTTATCAATTGTTTCACCAGTTGATCGAGCCACTGCATTTAAAAAAACCAAAAGTGCTCCTCGCCGCCGACGCCTGGCTGAACCTGCTGCCTTTCGACGCCCTGCTCACTGACAGCCTGCCCCGCAACGACTACATCCAATTTCCATTTCTCATCTTTCAGCGGCAGATTACCCGTGTTTTTTCAGCATCTGTTTTAACACAAGATTTGAAGATAAATAAAATAAAACCGGAGAAGCCGCTGCTCGTCATCGCTCCGAACGAACAACTGCAAGGACGCCCCGATTCGCTGGCGGCGCAGTTCGGTGGTGAGTTTTTGTTAAATGAAAACGCCGGACGGCAACAGGTCTTCGACAGGGCTACCCGGTTCCAAAACCTGCTGTTTTACGCCCACGCCGAGGCAGACACCATCGAGCCGTTCATCCATTTGTCCGGTCATGAAAAGCTGTTTCTCAAGGATTTATACGCACAACCCGTGCCCGCCGAACTTGTCGTGTTGGCTGCCTGCGAAGCCGGTACAGGCCAAGTGAAGCGGGGCGAAGGTGTGATGAGCCTGGCACGAGGGTTCGCCTATGGCGGCGCTTCGAATGTAGGTTTAACGTTGTGGGAAGTGCAAAGCGGAACGACGCTGCGGTTGGCGGGGGATTTTCTGTCCGGTTATTTTGAAAAAAACCTTTCTCCGGCGGAGGCGATCTACCACTCGAAACTCAATTTTCTTGAGCGTCCGCCACTGGGCGATGCCAGCCCTTACCTCTGGTCAGGTTTTGTGCTTGTCGGAAGATGATTTCCACCTAAAGAAAAAGCAGGAGGAAGACAAAATCTTCCTCCGTGGATCCAATACCTTTAGGAAAAAACCCCTGGCTCAGTGCCAGAGAAATATGACAAGAGGGAGGTAAAACGCTGGGTTTACGCCAGCGCAAACAAGGTTCGTTTAACGAAAACTCAGTTCACCCGCCGGGTGGACTCAAGATAATCCGCTGCCGTAGTGGTCTGCATCAATCCGAAGAGCATTTCCTTGGCCCGGAAAAGCTGCGCTTTCACGGTGCCGAGCGGAATTTTCAGCTCATTGGCAATTTCCTCGTAAGTCAGCTCCTCGTAGTAGCGCAACTCAATCATGTGGCGGTACTTTTTGTTGAGGTGGCCAAGCATACTCCGCACCATCTGCATCCGCTGCTGACGGATAATCTCCTCTTCGGGATTCCGGCTGTGCGTACGAATGGTACCCGTAAAATCCTTGCCGCCCTGCGATTCGATGGGCTGGTCGATGGAAAGTACATGGAGGCGCTTTTTACGAATGTGGTCGATGCAATTGTTTTGAGCAATTTTAAAAAGCCACGTTGAAAAAGCGAAGTGGGGGGCATACGACGAAAGCTTGTGAAAAGCCTTTCCGAATGCTTCGATGGTCAGGTCTTCCGCATCGTCATGGTTTCTCACCATCTTCAGGAGGTGGTTGTAAACCGGCATGCGGTAGCGTTCCAGTAGTGTAGTGTAAGCTTGCTGTTCACCGGCGATGGCCGCTTTTACGAGTTTGTAATCTTCGACAGCTTTAGGTGAAAGCCTGCTTTTTGTAGTTGTGGTGTGCTTCGTTAGTGTTAATTCCATTTCTGGGTGTCGTTGTTCATGAGAGTTGCCGGTGCGAACACGAAATAGAAAACGACTAAAACAACATCGAGAAGTGGAATCCAAAGCCGCAACGAACGGTGATGCAACTTTTTAAGGATTACGCTGCTGATAGCCATTACTACACCCATTCTCACCGCATATCCCAATAGAGCAAACATTATGCTAATTTTTAATGTCAAAAGAACTCCTCCCAGCAAATAGTGTAGTAAGTGGCTCATAGTGAGCGAACTAAGAAATATTTTATGGTGTAATTTATAATATTTTCCCGTTGAAAAATGTCTCGTTTTTTGGCGGTAGTACTCCCTGAAAGTCGTTTTTGGTTTGGAGTACATGAACGTGTCAGGATTGAGCCGGATGCCGACATGACCCTTTTTCGCAACCTCGTTGATGAACAAATCATCGTCCCCGGAGGCGAGGCGCTCATGCTTGCGAAATCCATCTGTACGATCGAAAAGCTCCCTTCGGTACGCCAGGTTTCTTCCAACCCCCATGTAGGGCAACCCAGCAAGGGTAAATGACAAATATTGCATCGCAGTGTAACACGCTTCGAACCTGACAAACTTGTTCAGGGGACCAGGGGTCTCGTCGTAAGGTGCTACGCCCAGCACTATTTGGGTGTTCTCGTCAATACCCGCCACCATGCCCCGAATCCAATCGTTGCTGGCAGGTATACAGTCGGCATCCGTAAGTAAAAGAACTTGGTTTTTAGCCTGCTCAATCCCTATTGCTAAAGCAAATTTTTTCCCTGTTTTTTCATTGTCACAGTTGACAATTCGCAAATGTTTAAACTTGCTCTGCAAAGATGCCAATACATCTAAAGAATTATCAGATGATTTATGGTTCACTACCAAAACCTCGTAGGAACGGTAGGTTTGATTTAGGATACGGTAAAGATGAGCCTTCAAATTCTCCGCTTCATTGCGGGCGCAGATGATGACAGAGACGGGAGGACCGTCGTCAGCGGACGGTCCGTTGCTTCGTTCCGCAGGGTCGTTTTCATCTTCTTTGTAAAGCGCAAGCCGGCCGAAAAAAAACAGCCAAAAGAAAAGTTGTACGGCTGTTGCAGCCACGAACGCCCAGAGGACGATTTGTTCAAAAAGGGTCATCATGGCCACAAAGTTCAGAATTTCAACAAATTAAGCAGAAGGATTTTTTTATTTTAAAACCTGAAGGACAGCCGCTCTCATTTCGAGTAGTGCGCCCCGGTTGGCTTGATTGTTTTTTATAAAAACACGCAACCGTAAGCGTCCCTTCACCTGCCTCCACTGCGCCAGCCACCACTCGGCTACCCACCCGGCAGGCAAAATACTCAAAACGTAAGCCCAGGTCAACCATCGCTCCCCTACCCCGCTGACCAACCAAATCTGCAGGCCGATAAACAACGGATAGGTCACCAAACCTGCCACGTAGCGGTAAGTTGGTTCCCAATGGACGTCATCGTTCAGCCCGTCGTTGAGTTTTTTTGCTGAAAAAACAGGTAGGAAGTGTGTGATCAAACCCAAAAGAAAAACAGGAAAGGTGAGCAAAAGCTGCAATAACTTCGCAACGACATCGGCCCTGCCTGCCTTTACAGCCGCATCGTTGATGTCCAGCGCCTTCAATTTTTCAAAATAAAAAAACACCCTGCCGGCAAAAGCTTCGTAAGCCTCCGGAGCAGCTATTTTCCACGTTTTAAGCTTGGCCATCAGTTTTTGTGTGCGTTGAAATTCGGCATAGGCATCGAGCGGATTTTCATTTTGAAAAACCTCCTCCAGGCAGGTGAGCAATTGGTCCTGCTCATCGTCCGTGGTGTCGATGATGAGCCCTGAAAGCGCCTGACTTACCCGGGAAGTCAAATTTTGCACGGCCTCCACTTCATCCCGCTCCCAGTCTTCCTTAAAATCCGCCACCGGAATGGGTTCTCCGATGATCGTCAGTAATTCGCTCCTGAATTTCGTGGGATCGGAATAGTTCAGCCCGATGGGCAAAATGGTAAGTCCGAGTTGAAAGTCATGGCGACTTTCGGCAGCCAGAGCAATGCGTGCGGTCCCGGTTTTGACCTTACGCAGGCGGCGATAAACATAACTCGTACCTTCCGGCGCCACATACAGACAGCCGCCCTTCGCCAGGTGTTTGGTAGATTTTTCAAAACTGGCGGCATTGTTCAGCGGTTTCCCGCCGGTGTCTTCATACCGCTCGACCGGAATGCAGTAAAATGTATTGAAAAACCAGCTGGTGAACGGCGTCTTAAACAAACTGGCATTGGCCAGAAAATGAACTTCCGTTTTAATTTCAATAGCGGCATTGAGCGGATCAAGCAGGGTGCTGGGGTGATTGGATACCACGATGCAGGGGTTTTCAAAGCGCCCCCGCTCAGCATTCACCACCGTGATTTTCGAGTAATAAACCCGAAGGGAAGCCCAGACGATGAATTTAAAAAAGTAGTAAAAGGCGTAAAGAACTGGATTCACAGGCAGTAATAGGTGAAAATTAAGCAGCAAAGTTAAAATCTTTGGCGAACACCCTGTTCTTTCAGGCGTTTTCAGAAAAACACGGAAAGCGGCTATTTTTGCTCGCTAAAAAATTTATCAAACATGAAAAAATCATCCCCGTTTCGCATCGTGCTCTGGGTTGTTTTACTGGCCGCCGGCTTTATCGCAGGAACTGCCTGGAACACTAAATTTCAAAAAAACATCATTCCACAGGTCCCCTCCGAGGAAACGCCCTACAATACCCAGGAGGCTGAAAAATCGCCTGCCATCCCTGTCAAAGCGCCCATTCCTCCGGGCTTGACAGAAGCCGAAAAATCAACCATCCGGCTGTTTGAAAACTCAGCGCCCTCGGTCGCTTACATCACGACCTCCCGCCTGCGCCAGGATTACTGGACCCGTAACGTCATGGAAATCCCGCAGGGCAGTGGTTCCGGATTTGTCTGGGACCGGGAAGGCCACATTATCACCAACTATCACGTAATCCAGGGCGCCGACAAAGCACAGGTAACCCTTGCTGATCGCTCCACCTGGGATGCCGAACTGATCGGCTACGCCCCGGAGAAAGACCTGGCCGTACTCAAAATCAGTGCTCCCAGAAATACGCTGCGGCCAATCCCTGTCGGCCAATCCGACAACCTGCTGGTTGGTCAAAACGTATTTGCCATCGGCAACCCCTTCGGCCTTGACCAAACACTGACGACCGGAATCATCAGCGCCGTCGGGCGGGAAATCAAGTCTGTGAGCGGCATCCCCATCCGGGATGTGATTCAAACTGACGCCGCCATCAACCCGGGCAACTCCGGCGGGCCGCTGCTCAATTCTTCCGGCGACCTCATCGGCGTCAACACGGCCATCTACAGCCCATCAGGCGCCTCTGCCGGCATTGGTTTTTCCATTCCGGTGGATGTGGTGAAATGGGTCGTGCCCGATTTGATCAAATACGGTAAAATCAACCGCCCGACACTCGGCATCGAGATCGCAAATGCTCAAACAACGCAACGCCTTGGCATGGAAGGCGCCCTCATCATCCACACCGTGGAAGGCGGTCCCGCCGAACGTGCAGGCTTGCAGCCTACTCTGCGTGACCGCAACGGCCGCATCCGCATTGGCGACGCCATCATTGCCATCAACGACGAAAAAGTCAAATCCGGGAATGAGCTGGTTTTGATTTTGGAAAAATACAAAGCAGGCGATGTGGTGAAGGTTAAAATAATGAGGGATAAAAAGGAAATGGAAGTGGACGTAAAGCTGGCACCAGCCAATTAACAGCCGGGTTCAACCTGATCAATATTGTTCAAAAGACCGCTGCCGGCTACTTTGAACAATATTGATCAAAATTGAACCTCACCGCCCCGTTGCTCAGGGAATCGCCGGCGTATCAATTTTTGAAATTGCAGCCTCAATCTCCGCCTGCGACAACTCATGTTTGTGCATATTTCCGCTCAGGAAATTTTCATAAGCTCCCAGGTCGAAGTATCCATGACCGCAAAGATGAATCAGAATTGTACGGCTGACACCTTCCTCCTTGCAACGCTCTGCTTCCCGGATGGCAGTAGCAATGGCATGCGTCGTCTCCGGTGCAGGGATGATGCCTTCTGTTTTTGAAAATAAAACACCCGCCTCAAAGCACTCCAACTGATCATGCGCAACCGCCTCGATCAGTTTATCTTTCAAAAGCTGGCTAACTACGACACCTGCTCCATGGTAGCGCAAGCCTCCCGCATGAATGGGCGCCGGCACGAAAGTATGGCCGAGAGTGTACATCGGCAGCAGCGGCGTCATTCCAATGGTATCGCCAAAGTCGTAGCGGAAGACGCCCTTCGTCAGCTTAGGGCACGAGGCCGGTTCGCTCGCGATGCATCGGATTTTTTTGCCCTTCGTCATATTCATTTCCAGGAACGGGAAGCTGATGCCCGCAAAATTGGAGCCGCCACCGAATGGCGCAATGACCATATCCGGCAGATCCCCTGCCTTTTCCATCTGTTTAACGGCTTCCTGCCCAACAATGGTTTGATGCATCAACACATGATTGAGCACACTGCCCAGTGCGTATTTCGTATCGGGATCCGTCGCTGCCCGCTCGACTGCTTCGCTGATGGCAATTCCGAGGCTGCCGGGAGAATCAGGGTTTTCGGCCAGAATTTTCTTGCCTGCCTCAGTTTGATTAGTGGGTGATGCATACACTTTGGCGCCCCAGGTATTCATCAGGGTTTTCCGGTAGGGCTTCTGTTCGTAGCTGATTTTCACCATATAAACTTCGCACTCAATGCCGAACAGATTGCAGGCAAAACTAAGTGCGCTGCCCCATTGGCCTGCACCGGTTTCAGTCGTGATGCGCTTCACGCCTTCCTGTTTGTTGTAAAAAGCCTGAGCCACAGCCGTGTTTGGTTTGTGCGAACCGCTTGGACTCACGCCTTCGTACTTGTAATAAATTTTTGCCGGCGTGTCGAGTGCAGCTTCCAGACGGTAAGCCCGGTACATCGGAGTAGGCCGCCAGAGTTTGTAGACCTCCCGTACTTCTTCAGGGATTTCAATCCATTTTTCGGCACTGACCTCCTGCTTGATGAGTTCCATCGGGAAGAGCGGCGCCAGTGCTTCCGGGCCGATGGGCTCTTTCGTGCCGGGATGGAGAGGAGGCAAAGGCTTGTTTGGCATGTCAGCCACGATGTTGTACCAGTGAGTAGGAATTTCCTTCTCTGCGAGGGTGATTTTGTATTGTTTCATGGTAAAACGGTTTGGTGAATAAAAAATGGGAATTTTTAGACTAAGCAAATAAAATCCGGGGAAAAACTGAAATCTGGCGAAAGGTTTTTTGATTGGAAAAAATATTGAGCTTTTGCCTCTGATTTTTAAAGCGATTAACCTATCTTTGCCGTCCATTTGAAAAAGCCTTGTTTTGAGGCTTCACCAATTAAGTAAAAAATTACATTTTTAATTAAGATATGGCACATCATAAATCTTCAAAGAAGCGTATTCGTCAAGACGAGAAAAAGCGTGACCGTAACCGGTTTTACAAGAAAACAACCCGTACGGCCATCAAAACCCTGCGTGAGCTGGAAGACAAGGCAGATGCAGAAAAATTCCTGCCTAAAGTTATCAGCATGATCGACAAATTGGCCAAGAAAAAAACCTGGCATCAAAATAAAGCTGCCAACCTGAAGAGCGAATTGATGCATTTCGTCAATCGCATGGCGTAAGCCACCTCAGCAGGTTAAAGCTATACTATAAGTAGTGAAAAGTGCATCTTCCGACCGGAGGATGCACTTTTTGTGTTTCCGGTTTTTTGAAAAAAAATCCCTTTCTCCCTTCCCCGCTGACAGTGCCCCCGGTTAAAATTTCAGCCCCACCGGCCCACTTTATTCCCTTCGATAAGTTTATTACAAATAAACTTCCGCCATTTGGGTGAAAGCCCAATCATTTTGTACATTTCGCCTTTCTTTCCTAACCTTACTTTTAGCAAATACAAAACGCCAACTTTTAGACTATGCATTTCAGCACTTTAGATTACATCGTATTCATTGGTTACGCCATTCTGATCATGTCCATAGGCCTGTGGGTGTCCAGAAAAGGCGAAAAAACCGCAGAGGATTATTTCCTCGCCAGTAAATCGCTGCCTTGGTGGGCTATCGGTGCATCCTTGATTGCTGCCAACATTTCCGCCGAGCAATTCATCGGCATGTCAGGTTCCGGTTTTGCCATCGGACTGGCTATTGCTTCCTACGAATGGATGGCGGCGATCACGCTACTCATCGTGGGTAAATTTTTCCTGCCTATTTTCATTGAAAAAGGGTTGTACACGATCCCGGAGTTTATTGAAAAACGCTACAGCACCAACCTGAAAACCATCCTTGCCGTTTTCTGGATTGGCCTGTTCATTTTCGTAAACCTTACCTCCGTACTTTATCTGGGTGCTACTGCACTCGATACGATCATCGGAACTGGTGACGGCTCTATTTTTATGTACTCTATCATCGGTTTGGCGCTCTTTGCAGCTGCCTACTCGCTCTGGGGCGGCCTCTCGGCTGTAGCATGGACGGATGTGGTGCAAGTGGTACTGCTCATTGCTGGTGGTCTCGTTACCACTTTTATCGCACTCACACATGTTGCTCCCGACGGGACTATCATCGGCGGGTTCAAAGCAATCTACGAAATCGTACCGGAGAAGTTTTCGATGATCCTTGAACAGGGTGAAATCATTACACCGAACGGCAAAGATGCCTGGTGGGATCTTCCCGGTTTGGCTGTGTTGCTGGGTGGCATGTGGGTCGCCAACCTTTACTACTGGGGGTTCAATCAGTACATCATTCAGCGGACGCTGGCTGCCAAAAGCCTGAAGGAGTCTCAGAAGGGAATTGCGTTTGCCGCTTTCCTGAAACTGCTGATTCCTCTCATCGTGGTTGTTCCCGGCATCGTTGCCTACGTTATGAACGCTGACCCCTCCGGCGTCATCACACCTGAAACCGTCGACCCTTCCTTCATGAATAAAGACGGCGTCTTCATCAATGACAACGCTGCTCCATGGCTCATCAAATCGTTCATTCCTGCCGGGCTGAAAGGACTCGTTTTGGCAGCATTGGCTGCCGCTATCGTTTCGTCGCTGGCTTCCATGCTGAACTCGACTGCCACGATTTTTACGATGGATATTTTCAAGCCGTATTTCGGTCAAAAGGCCAAAGACAGCACCATTGTCAATGTGGGCCGTCTGACCGGAGCCATTGCTTTGATTATTGCTGTTTTTCTTGCTCCGCAATTGGGTAACCTCGGGCAGGTCTTCCAGTACATCCAAGAATACACAGGCGTGGTGAGCCCTGGTATTTTGGCCGTTTTCCTGTTGGGTTTGTTCTGGAAAAAAACGACCAACAGCGCAGCAATCTGGGGCGTGATTCTCTCTATTCCGATTGCACTTTATTTCAAAGTAGCTCCAAACGAATGGTCTGAAAGCATGTTTTTCCTCAAGTTGCCGTTCCTCGACCAGATGTTCTGGACTTGCTTGCTTAGCATGCTGATCATGGTTGTCATCAGTTACGTTGAAGCGAAGGGAGCCGACCACGAAAAGGGGATTCCGCTTTCACGAAAACTGTTCGCTACCGATCCTGTTTTCAACATCAGCGCAACCATCGTATTACTGATTACAGCAGTACTTTATGCCATTTTCTGGTAGTGATAGCTTGATTTTTTTTAAACAAAAACAGCCGGACGTTTCAACGCCCGGCTGTTTTTATTTTATCAAATACGCTTCAAAAATTTGGTTATTCAATCACCGGTAAAAAGCTGAACTGCTCCGCATACTCCAGCATTTGTTTGGTAAAATCGTCCGGGTATTCCACTTTCACATCTGCGATATTCCCCTGTTCATCGGTCACCGCAACGAGACGTGGATTAATGAAGCCGCCGTAGGGCGGAATGTTCAATTTTTCGGCACGGGCCAGCACTTCTTTGTGAATCGCCTGATCCACTTTCACGCCGTAGTTTTCCACCAGTGCCTTTCCCGCTTCGAAGTCGCCCTGTGATTTGATGCGCTGTATTTCACGCAGCAACTGGCCGAACAAGTCCCGCAGCTTTCCATAATCATTGATTTTGAAATAGGTCTTGCCGTCCTTCGTCACCTTCTCGATCACGTTGTCTTTTTTACCCATCTCATAAGCCCAAAGAGCAACCATCTGACGGTTGCGCATGTGCGCTTCTTCGATGTTGTTACCAGGAGTAATGCGGCGGAGTTGGAGCATCAGACCGTTGCGGATGTAGCTGTCGTATTCCGCTTTACCCACTTCGAGCGAAGGCATCACGCCCAGTTCGACCAGCTTCGGGTCAAGAATATAGTACAACGCAAAAAGGTCTGCCCTACCCTCTTCGAGCGCTGAAGAATAGCCCGGCAGTGTCTGTGCAGGTTGCCCGACGCCCGGCTCCAGTATGCCGGAAGCATGGCCAAGTACTTCGTGGAGGGCCGTATGCAATTTTCCTCCCAGTTCACCATACTTTTCCGAGCGATCAATTTCAGCCTGGTCAAACGCAAACTCTTTGAGCAGACCCGGGCCGCTGGATTTGCTGTAGGCCTCCTCGATGTTGCCAAGGCTGACGGATTTTGAACCGTACTCCGTGCGAATCCAGTTTGCATTCGGGAGGTTTACCCCGATAGGCGTTGCAGGTGAAGCATCGCCGGCTTCTCCTGCCACCGTGACGACTTTGTAAGTGACGCCGGTGACGTTTTTCTTTTTGTGACTGTCAATCAGCGGAGAATTGTCCTCAAACCACTGCGCATTTTCACTCAAAGTTTTCATCCGCTCGGAAGCTTCGAAATCGTTGATCTGAACAATCGTTTCGTAAGATCCACGAAGGCTGACAGGGTCGTGGTACACTTCAACGAAGCCGTTGATGTAGTCGATATCGCCTTCCGTAGCTTGAGTCCAGGCGATGTTGTATTCAGCCCATTTCCGCAGGTCGCCGGTTTTATAGTATTCAACCAGCAGTTGGAGCGCTTTCTTTTGTTGCTCATTTTCGGCAACCTCTACGGCTTTTTCCAACCAGAAAATGATCTTGTCAATGGCTTGACCGTACAGCCCGCCAGACTTCCAGACATTTTCATACAACTTGCCATCCGGCCCTTTTTCGAGGCGGCTGTTGAGGCCCCATTCGAGTGGCCGGGGGTCTTCAGTATTGGCTTTGCTTGCGTAAAAATTGTTCACATCTTCAGTCGTCACATCCGGCCCGTAAAAATTGACCGCTGACGCCAGTACATTGTCAACTCCCGGGCGCTGATCTACCCGCTTGGGATCTTTTTTTGCATCAAAAATGGCGGAAAGCTCGTCAGGGGTAAGGCTCGTGCCGGTTTCCTTCATCACATTTTCAAACCACTCCCGTGAGAAACCGGGGGTGAATTTGTCGTGAGAGTAGTGATGATGGATACCGTTGGAAAACCAAACCTGCTTGGCGTAGAGCAGCAATTCGTTCCAGTCGCTGCTGTTTTTATCGCCCTGGTAGGTGGCCACGATTTTATCCAGCACCTTGCGGATGGCGAGGTTGTGGCGGTAGTTTTGATCGTAAATAATATCCCTGCCGGAAAGGCCGGCCTGCGTGAGGTAATACACCAGTTTTTTCTGCTGCAACGTGAGTTTGTCGAAACCCGGCACCTGGTAGCGGATAATTTTTTTATCGGCAAAACTCTCGGTCGTCCAGGTAAAATCATCGGTAGATGTTTGCTGGCCGGAGGGTTGATCCTGCTGCTTGCAGGCGAAGAAAATGGTAAGGGCAAAAAGTAAAAAAGACAGTTTTTTCATGATGTCCCGTTCAGTTTGGTGAAATAATTAGTGAGAAATTTTCAGAACGTGAAATTACGTTAAAAGCGGACATCTGAAAAAAGCGAAGGGGCAAACGTTTTGCGTCTGCCCCTTCATTTTACCGGGTTTGTCACTACTGATACTTCGCAGCGACTTTATCGATAGCTTTAGCCAGTTTGTGATCTTTTTCCGTCACCACGCCGCCTGCATCGTGGGTGTTCAGTTTAAAACTGACGGTGTTCCACACATTCGACCAATCGGGGTGATGGTTCATTTTTTCAGCGTGAAAGGCCACTTCGGTCATGAAGGCAAAGGCTTCGGTGAAATCTTTAAACTTGAAAGTCGCCTGGAGGGTATTGTCTTTCTCGGTCCACATATTTGGTAAGGTTTAAAAGTTGAAATGTTTACAGTTTGAATGGCTGCGACCGGAAAAGGTTCAATTCCTACCTGAAAACGGGTCAATTCTATTTATCCGGGTTTGCCAGACTGAAGTCTTCCAGCACGGCGTCCAGGATGGGGTCATCGCCCTCCATGTAACCACGTTTGAGGTCGTAGCCCCAGAACTTGCTCATGGTATTCCAGTATCCGGCAGTCATGCCGCCACGGTAGGTTTTGATGAGGTCGTAGAGCGGCGTATCAAGTTCCCGTTCAACCATTTTCACCAGGATTTTACCCTGTGTTTTTGTTAGTTTTTTCAGCGGCTCTTCAAACTTGTCATCGAGGTCTTTCTGTAATTTTTTAGCGTAGCGTTTACGTTTTCCTTTCCTCATCTCTTCGGTTTCCTCATTCAACTGGCGAAAAACCTTGATGGCCTCTTTGGCGTAAGGATAGACAATAGCCGCATAACGGAGGTATTTCCGGTAGCGGTTGTATTCATCAACGCTTTTGAATTTTCGGGGAGAAGTCAGAGAAACGGTCATCAGGTCATCAGCGACGAACAGCGTATCTCCATTTGCGTCGAGCATCAGGGTAACCAACTGCCCGTTAAGCGTCGTTTTCCCGATGGTTGTTTGTGCTGCAAGGCTGCCTGCGAACAATGTCAGAATAATAACAAGACGGATAATTTTCATTGCTTTCGTGTTTTGAACGGCGAAATTACCTTACTTATAACGTTGAAGTAGCTGCGAAGGGTGTTAAACTATTTAAAAAGTTATTTTAGAATAACTGTAAGACTGCAGATCATGAAGGTTGCATAAAAAAATAATGCCTGCCGGAAATTCCGGCAGGCATTAAGTTTTTCACTGATTGCTGACCCTCTGAAGCTTATACTCGTAAAGCTGAACGATTTTAGCTTGCTGATCGGCCACTTTGTTAAGGAGTTTTAGCTCTTGTTTAATGGCCTGATTTTCGGGCGCTTTCTTGCTCTGTCTAAGTGATTTAAGTTGTCTGTTTAAGTCAAGAATTTTTTGGATGGTTGCTCTTAAGGCGGTTTGAGCATTCAACAGGCGTTGAAGAATTGAATGTTCACTCATTTGATAAAATTTTGGTTTAGGCAAAAAAATATTTCAAATATTCTTTTGGTTTATCGTGCAGACAAATATAGTTTCTTTGACTCCAACTTTCAAGTACTTAAGATGAAAATTTGATTAAAATTTTTCATGTTTTGAGTTAATTCTACCGGTACAGGCTTTGTACGCCCTGAACACAATTTTCATTTTACCCCTAATTCAAACGGCGAATCAAATCCACTAATTGCCAACCATCTTTTAAATTTGTTGTTGTCTGGACAGTTAGCTATTTTTTGCAATTGGTGAAAAACACTTTCAATTAACAAAATATCGACCTCATCTACCTTAACTGAGCCGACAAAGAGGCCATGCCGAAGTCTCAGTTGCCAAAAGCTGGAAGATAAAAAATTAGTGCAACCTTTTTAACGTGGATAAATGAGCCAGAAACAATCATTTTGGTATCTCGAAAACATTGATCTTGCCACCATGCTGTGTCCGAGTAAGGTAGGAGCAGCTGAGCATGCTCTAGTACACAAAGCTTTTAAAAAAGGCGAATATATTTTCCTCCCTGGCCAATACGCCGATAAAATTTTCTTCATTATGGAAGGCCGTGTCAAAATTGGCACCTACGGCGATGCAGGCAAGGAAATTACAAAAACCATCCTCAGCAATGGAGAGGTTTTCGGAGAAATGACACTCACCGGAGAAGATCAGCGCAGAAACTTCGCTCAGGCAATGGAGCATACTAAATTATGCGTGCTTTCCGTTCAGCAAATGCGCTCGCTGATTCGTGACCATAGCTCCCTGAGTTTATTTTTTATGAAAATGTTGGGCAGCAGGATGCTGGAAATGGAAAAACGGCTTGAATCCCTCGTTTTTAAAGATTCACGAACACGGGTCATCGAATTCCTGTATGATTTGGCCAAACAAAAAGGCCAACGGGTGGGCTACGAATGGGTGGTAAGGAAATTTTTGACCCACCAGGAAATTGCAAATCTCACGGCCACTTCACGGCAGACCGTTACCACGGTACTCAACGAAATGGAAAGTAAAAATATCCTCACCTATGATCGGCGCAGGCTGCTCATACGTGACATGGATTCCCTGTCGATGGAAGCAGGAGTCAAGAACGATTGAAATCCGAAGGCAGTCAGGGAAACTTACTTCTCAACCTTTGACATCAGCCCCGTCAATAATCTTTTTTTCAATATTGGTTGTGGAAAAACCTTCGAGAAAGGGCAGGCTGTGCACTTCGCCGCCGTTTGCCAGTACTTCGGCAGCACCTACGATCTGATCAGGTTGCCAGTCACCTCCTTTCACCAGGAAATCAGGTAGGATCATTTTGATTAAATTCAGCGGCGTTTCTTCCTCAAAAAGAACGACGGCATCCACGAAAACCAGTGCTGCCAGCAGATGACATCTGGTGTTTTCATCCTGAATGGGCCGATGAGGTCCCTTAAGGCGCCGAACTGATGCGTCAGTATTTACGCCGATGATGAGGCGGTCACCCAAATCCCGTGCCTGAGCCAGATAGTGAATATGGCCCAGATGGAGCAGATCGAAGCAGCCGTTGGTGAACACGATTTTATCACCGGCAGCTTTCCAGTCGGCAGCCGTTTGTTTTACTCCTGCCTGGTCCCGGACTTTTGATTTTATTTCATCAAAAAACATGGTTTCTAAGTTCAGGCATCTGCTTTCGAACGATTGACTACTGGCAACAGCAGCAGTGCGATCAGTCCGAGAGAGGAATTAAATCCGATTTGAACGGAAAAGAAA
Source organism: Bacteroidota bacterium (assembly GCA_030147525.1). Classification (GTDB taxonomy): domain Bacteria; phylum Bacteroidota; class Bacteroidia; order Chitinophagales; family Saprospiraceae; genus UBA6168. The sequence continues at coordinate 101,893 of JASBVF010000030.1, read as the reverse complement.
ATAATATTGGCCATGGAAAAAGCATCATCACCACGAATCCCGTAAAACAACGTGAGGGAAGCAATTACCAGCGCATGGAAAGTACCCATGCCGCCCGGCGAAGGGATTACAAAGCCAAGCGTTCCGAACACAAACACCGTCAGCGCAGCCCGTAAACCGAGGTGTTCTGTTGGGCCGAAGGCCTGAAAGCCAAGCCAGGTCATCAGGAAAAACAGGAACCAGATATTTAAACTATGAAAAATGAAGAGCCAGGGCTTCTCGAGTTTGCGCACAGTTTGGATGCCTTCCCAAAAGCCTTTGAGCATTCCAATGACTTTTTTAACAATCCTGTTATTCAAAACCCGAGCCCGGAAGGCAAACAGCGACACTGTCAATACCACCGCTGATATCAAAGCAATCAACCAAAAAGCACCGCCGCCGCCGGTTTCTCCTCCTCCTTGGTTTTCAGCGAGGTAGCCCCAGATTTTTTCAGATTCAAAAAACAGGGCCAGTAAAAACGCAATCCCCAGGCAGATGACGTCCACCACCCGGTCGACAACGATGGTTCCCATGACTTTTTCAACCGGTATTTTTTCGTAGCGTGAAAGCAATCCGCCTCGTACCACCTCCCCCATTCTGGGCAGCCCCAGGTTAGCAAAATAGCCAACCAGGATCGATAAAAATCCGTTGATGAACTTCGGGCGGTAACCCATCGGCTGAAGCAACATTTGCCACTTGTAGGTCCGGCTGATGTTGCTGATGACAAAGGCCACCAACACCAGGGCTATCCAGCCAAAACGGGTGCTCTTAAAGTCGGTGAGCAGTTTTTCGGTGAGCGGTGGGCAAACTTCGTTGGTGAGGTTGGCTTCCCGGCATTCCTTCAGCAATGATTGCCGCTGGGTTTCTGACTCGATGGACTCCCATCCGGATATACTTTTGATGCAGCAATCATCGAGGTAGGCGTTGTTTTGGTGTTTAAAAACCAAAAAAAGAATCGTGGCGCCAATGCCAAGAAAGAAAAGGAACTGGAGGAAAGTTACAAGGATTTTTTTCATTTCAATGAGAAGACAAATAGGCAAGGCAGATGTGTGGACGATCACTTTCCTCCGTTAAACATCTGCCAAAAGGTGTCAATTCAGCCGGTTATTTTCATCCGGAAAGATCGTGGACGGTTTGAAGGTTTTGGCTTCTTCCGGTGTCATTTGTGCGTAAGCAATGATAATGACAATATCGCCGGGCTGGCATTTGCGGGCGGCTGCGCCGTTGAGGCAAATGACGCCGGAATTGCGTTCCCCCCGGATGGCATACGTTTCAATTCGTTCGCCATTGTTGTTGTTCACGATCTGCACTTTCTCGCCCTCAAGAATGTTGGCTGCTTCGAGCAGCGCTTCGTCAATCGTGATACTCCCAACGTAGTTGAGATTAGCCTCCGTGATTTTGGCCCGGTGAATCTTGGATTTGAACATCGTTAATAACATAGCGGCGCAAAAATAAGAATTTAGTAATTGTTTGAGATGGTGGTTTTTTCTGCCCTGTTTTCAATTCCTGCTTTGGATTGAAAAATCGCCAAGGTGAAATTTAATCAAAGCTACTCCGGCTTTGACCATATAAAATTTCATCACACCGGACTTTTTAACACCCTTTACGGATGATTGTTTTACAGGATGCTATTTCAAAAATAGACGCTGAAGGATTGCAGTCTCCTTCACGGCACTTTAGTGGCAACACTTCACCACCTGATCTTGCCTTTCGGCAAACCACCTTTTTTACCTGTACACCCCCCTCAGAAGGCCCAAAGTCAAAAGAAAGTTCAAATACCGGCTCCATCCAAATTTTGTATTTTGCCGGATATTCAAAATTGTGCTTCAAATCAAATGACATTTTTCAAGAAAATATTAAGTCTGCTTACCTTGTTTGTGCTGAGCGCAACATCGATACTCGCACAAGACGAAGAAATTCGCATTCGTAATTTCGGGTTTGAAGACGGCCTTTCCCATCGCAATGTTTTTAAAATTCAACAGGATACCAGTGGATTTCTCTGGGTCGCTACGCAAAAAGGTCTGAACCGCTACGATGGCCACCGCTTTCTGTCATGGACTACCGACCAACAAATTTACCATCTGCCCGACGATCAGATTCATGACATGGCACTTACCCGTGACAATCGGCTTTGGCTGTCGGGCAGCACAGGGGCTACCATTTTTGACCCTAAAACGAACCAGGCAGACACTGTCAAGTTCGGGGAGTCCAGTTTTGTCAAAGGCAAGCCAAACCGGCTGAGCAATCTGATTAGCGATGGCAAGGGTACAACCTGGGCCGTAGCCTACCTGCCCGCTGAAGGCCTGAACATCCTCCAGCGCTCGACCCCAAAAGGCGAGCTCAGGGACGTAATGCGGTTACCGGGAAGTTATGAAGGCAGGCCCATTGCCCGGCAGGGCGACTATCTCTACATCGGGGCATTTGAAAATGAAATTTGGGTCATTGGCCCGGACGGCAGCCAGGTGCGACAATTTGAATTTCCGGCACCCAAAAGTGACAAGGCCTTTTCAAGGGTCATTTCCCTCAACGTGGCAACCGACGGAACGGTTTGCGCCCTGCTCGACCACGGGCAGGTGTACATTCTTGCACCTGGTGCCTCTGCCTTCTCCCGGCATCCGTTGACGGATTTTGCCCTTGACCGCATTCGCCCCACTGCCATCTTAATCAATGATCAAAAAGACATCTGGCTCGCAGGAATCGTAAGCAACGGCAACCGTGCTGAAGGCTCTCCATGCAGCAGCATTCAACCGGGGGTAACTCTGCTTCACTACAACGCTACCAGCCAAGTCACAAAGGATTACAGTTATTACCTTAAAAAAGTACTCCCCTACGCTGAGCCGCCAAGGCAAATTTTCATGGACCGCACCGGCGTTGTCTGGCTTGCCTCTGCCTTTGGTTTGATACAGCTCGTGGAACATAATTTATTCGAAAAATACATGACGGATGGCAACGACTGCTGCCGGGACGGCGTGTGCAGCATGCGTGGAATTGCCGAAGACAGAAACGGGAATATTTATTTTTCTTACTACAATTCTGTCCATGTCCTGAACCCAAAGACGGGGTCCCTCACTCCACTTTTTTCGCCAAAGCCTCGTGAAATCAGTTTCCCCTTCGGAATCATTGCGCACAAAGGTGCACTTTGGACCGGCGACGGATTGCGCATCGACTTGAAAACACTGGAGATCGACACCATGCTCAACACCAACCCCGGGCCTGAAAGCGTGGTGATGCTTGACAGGGAAGGAGACTTGTGGTTTGGCTGTCGCCAAAACCTGTGCTATTTAAACCCGGAAACAGGGAACACCACTGATTTTGCGGATAAAACCGGCCTGCTCAAAGAAGCTGATTTTAAAAATATTACATTCCTCTACCAGAGCAAGATGGGGAATTTCATTTGGATTGCAACGAAAGAAAACGGCTTTTTCAAAATCAAAAAAAAACAAGGAGCCCTGAAACACTACAACACTAAAAACCTGCCCGGCCTTTTAGCTGACCGCATTCTCGGCTTCACCGAAGCTGGCGGTTATCTATGGATCGCTTCCGCAAACGGGCTTTGCCGCATGAATGTCGCCGATGAAAAACTAAAGCGCTACTCAACTCAAGACGGCCTGCCCAATAATTTCATCAATGGTTTACTCACTGAAGGCGACTCGGCGGTATGGGTTAGTACCGACAACGGGTTGTCAAGGCTGGATATCCGGAACGAGGAGTTTACCAATTATTTTGCTTCAGACGGGTTGTCAAAAAATGAATTTAACCGGATTTCTTTTCTACGGGCAAGCGACGGCAGGATGTATTTCGGCGGAATCAATGGCATCAATGCATTTTACCCCGGCACTCGCTACAGCAACCGGAGAGATGTAACCAACAGCAGGGTGCTCTTCACTGAGTTTTCAAAATTTGACGGGGAAAAAGATGACCGCAGAAGCTGGAATCTCGCCGATGGTCAGAAGATCGAACTTTCGTATCGTGATGAAATGTTCACCTTTCAATTTGCCCTCGCAGACTTTGCGGACCCAAGGATGCACCTCTACAGCTACAAACTGGAAGGCTGGGACAAAGAATGGTCGAAAGAGTCCTCCGTAAACTTTGCCAGGTATTTCAACATCCCGGCAGGGAATTACACCTTCCGGGTAAGAGCTGGGAGAAGCGGTAGTGATTGGGTCAATGATGAGCTGGTCGTACCGCTAGTAATTCGTCAGGCATTCTACAAAACCGGCTGGTTTCAAATGCTAATGCTTGGATTACTATCTGTAATTATCTTCAGCATCTTACGGTACCGGCTTTACCGTGCAAGAAAACACGAACAGGAACTGGAAGTCCTTGTTCAGGAGCGAACACAGGAACTGGAAACCGAAAAACATAAAAGCGAAGAGCTTCTGCTCAACATCCTGCCGGCTGAAACCGCAGAGGAGTTGAAGCAATACGGATCTGCAAAAGCCCGCCGTTTTGAAAATGTAACCGTTCTTTTTTCCGATTTTAAAGGCTTCTCTAAACTCGCCGGCGAAATGACGCCTGAGGCGCTCGTCGCTGAAATAGATTTTTGTTTTTGTGCCTTTGATAAAATAACAGAATCGTTCGGGCTGGAAAAAATAAAAACAGTGGGAGATGCCTACCTGCTTGCAGGTGGTATCAGTGGAGAAGATGACCTGCAGGATGCCGCCGTAAGGGTTGTTCAGGCCGGCCTTGAAATTCAAAACTTCCTGAGCAAAGTTGCTGCAGAACGAAACGGCTCAGGCAAGGTTTGCTTTGAAGCTCGTGTGGGCGTCCACACCGGCCAGGTAGTGGCAGGGATAGTCGGTATCAAAAAATTCGCCTACGATATTTGGGGAGACACTGTGAATATTGCAGAACGGCTGCAGTCGAGTGGAGAAGGCGGCAAGGTAAATATTTCAAAATCAACCTACGAGCTCGTGAAAGCTAAGTTTGACTGCACCCACCGTGGAAAGGTCAAGGCCAAGCACGACAAAGAAGTGGAAATGTTTTTTGTAGATCGCTTCAAAGCCTGAAAGAGAAATGAGGTATCCGCAAAAACGAAGCGGGCGAAGTTCATTAGAACTCAGCCCGCTTTTTCTGGATATGTACGAGGGAGGATGTTATTCTTTTTCCTCGGTAGTTGTTGTCGAATCATCCACCTGCTCTTCAGCGGCAGCCTTCGTTTCTTCAGCCTTCGGAGCTGCAGGAGCTGCAGCAGCTGAAGATGAGGACTTACCACCTCTGCGACGAGTGCGCTTGCGCTTACCGCCTGTTCCTTCTGGCGTAGCTTTGCCGGAGTAGTCAGGGTTGAAATCAACGAATTCAATCAACGCCATTTCGGCAGCGTCACCACGGCGGAATCCGGTACGAATTACCCGAACGTAACCACCCGGACGATCACCTACTGCTGCTGCAACAGGGCCGAACAATTCCTTAGCGGCTTCTTTATTCTGCAGGTAAGTGAAAACCACCCTGCGGGAGTGTGTTGTATTATTTTTGGCTTTAGTTACCAACGGCTCGATGTAGCTGCGAAGCGCTTTTGCCTTAGCAAGCGTAGTTTCGATCCGCTTGTGTGTGATCAATGCAACAGCCAGGTTGCTTAACAAAGCACGGCGGTGCTGAACAGTTCTGCTGAGATGATTTCCTTTCTTACCGTGTCTCATCGCTTTGAGTTTTTTTAAAAACTGCTGACTGATTTCAGTCAAACAGTGTAGGTGAACTTCGCAACACAAAAAGCTTAAGGCAGTCAGCAGTTGGCAATAAAACCGAAGTGGTCTTGCTGGCGCCCTTTCAAAGCAATCTTGTCATTGCAACTTAAATTTCAAATAAGACAACTTGCCAATTGCAAATTGCTGCTTGCCAACTGAGTTTTATTCTTCTTCAAGCTTGTACTTCGACAAGTCCATGCCGAAAGTCAAACCTTTTTCCTGAAGCAATTCTTCGATCTCCACCAGTGACTTCTTACCGAAGTTCCTGAATTTGAGGAGCTCGTGAGTGTCGTATCTTACCAGCTCTGCCAAAGTATTGATTTTGGCAGCTTTGAGGCAGTTGTAAGCACGTACTGAAAGGTCAAGATCTTCCAGAGAAGTCTTCAAAAGCTTGCGCATGTGAAGAACGTGTTCATCGACAACATCATCTCTGCGGCTTGAATCGTCAGGAATGCTGATATACTCATCAGTGATGAGCATGAGGTGATGGATCATAATCCGGGAAGCCTCTTTGATAGCATCTTCCGGGTGAATAGTTCCATCTGTTTTAACCTCGATCGTCAACTGCTCATAATCGGTTCTTTGACCAACACGGGTATTTTCGATTTTGTAGGCAACGTTCTTGATCGGTGTGTAAATAGCATCGAGCGGAATAACACCGATTGGAGCGTCTTTAGGAAGATTCTCACCTGCTGGCACGTAACCACGACCTTTGGTAATGGTCAACTCCATTTCGAGGTTAACGAAAGGCTCCATGCGACAGATCAGGAGGTCTGGATTCATTACCTTGAAGACATTAGTGTGCTCTTCAAGTTCACCTGCCCTGAATTCTTCTTTGCCGCTGATGGTCAGATATATTTTTTCAGGCCCTAAATCTTCACCCTGAATAAGCTGTTTTAAGCGGACCTGCTTCAAGTTCAAAACAATATCAAGAACATCCTGTACTACTCCTCGGATGGTGGCGAATTCATGATCAACCCCGGCAATACGGACTGCTGAAATGGCATAACCCTCCAAAGAAGAAAGCAAAATCCTTCTGAGGGAGTTACCGATAGTTTGGCCGAAGCCAGGCTCCAATGGTCTGAATTCAAAGATACCCTCAAAGTCATTTGCTTTTTGCATAATGATTTTGTCAGGCTTTTGGAAATTTAAGATACTCATATGTTGAAGAAATCTTTGATAGGATGAAGAAAAACGACCGTCACTTTGGGTGCTAAACGTAATATGCTCTGGTAATAACTCAATTGAAGGAACGGATCCAGTAGAAACTTAAATAAGTTTGGCAAGTAGCAAAGCCACCTGCCAAACTTCCGTTTTTACTTAGAGTAAAGTTCAACGATCAATTGTTCGTTGATCTTCTCAGGTATTTGTTCTCTTTCAGGATAGGACAGGAACACACCCCGCATTTTATCAGGATTAAATTCAAGCCAACCGAATTTTTTAACATCGGTCTTCTTACCAATTTGTTCCTTTACTAAAGGCAGGCTCTTGGATTGCCCACGCACTTCGATTACATCCCCTGGACGGAGGTGAAAAGAAGGAACATTGGTCAAAACACCGTTAACCACAATGTGGCGATGGTTAACAAGCTGGCGGGCCGCTCTTCTCGTCGGGGCGATACCAAGCCTGAAAACAGTGTTATCGAGACGAGCTTCCAAAAACTGGAGCAATACAGTACCAGTTACTCCGTGCTTGTGGCTCGCTTTCTCAAACATGTTCCGGAACTGACGCTCCAATACACCATAAGTGTATTTAACCTTTTGCTTCTCCATCAACTGGATTGCATAGTCAGAACGCTGCTTGCGGCGACGTGAATTACCATGCTGCCCGGGCGGGTACTTTTTCTTTTCAAATGCTTTACTGAAGCCGTAGATTGGTTCACCAAATGCACGGGCTTTCTTCTGTTTAGGTCCTTTATACCTTGCCATTATATAAAATTACGTTTAATCAGTTTGAAAACACAAAGCGGAATTATACTCTTCTACGCTTTGGGGGACGGCATCCGTTGTGGGGAACAGGAGTAACATCCTGTATCCTTGAAACTTTAACGCCTGCCTGGTCAATAGCACGAATTGCAGCTTCTCTGCCTGAACCAGGACCTTTCACAAATACTTCGACTGTGCGAAGTCCTGCATCATAAGCTACTCTTGCGGCATCGCCGGCAGCTACCTGAGCTGCATAGGGTGTGTTCTTTTTAGAGCCACGAAATCCGGCCTTACCGGCTGAACCCCAGCTGACAACATCACCTTTTTTATTGGTCAGAGAAACAATGATGTTGTTAAATGTAGCCTGGATATAGGCAAATCCTTCCGGTTCTACCTTTACCTTACGCTTAACTTTTACTTTTGATTTAACCTTTGCCATTATTGCTGATATGATTGACAATTATTCACTACGTACCTTAATTCAGGAGTATGAGTGAAAAATCAATTTTACTTCTTAGCCAGTTTTTTGTTTGCAACTGTCTTTCTTCTACCCTTACGGGTCCGTGCATTAGTTCTGGTACGCTGACCTCTGAGTGGCAGCCCCTTTCTATGACGGAGACCACGGTAACAGGCGATATCCATCAAGCGCTTAATGCTCATTTGAACCTCAGAACGCAACTCACCCTCTACCTTGTAATCTCTCTGGATGATCTGAGTGATGGAGCGAACGTTCTCATCTGTCCAATCAGCGACTTTGATGTTTTCATCAATTTCAGCTTTCTCGAGGATTTCCTTCGCTCTTGAAGAACCGATACCAAAGATATAGGTGAGGGCAATTACACCTCTTTTATTTCTTGGTAGGTCGTTACCTGCTATACGTGCCATATTAGTTATTTTACAATTTTTAATTGATGCCTGCCAGGCATTTCAATTAACCCTGACGCTGCTTGAACTTAGGGTTTTTCTTGTTAATAATGTAAACTTTTCCCTTTCTCCTCACGATCTTGCAATCAGCAGAACGTTTTTTTACGGATGCCCTGACTTTCATAACAGTTCAGTATTTTTAGTATTAAATAATGTTCTTGATCATTTATACCTGTAAATGATCCTTCCCCGGGAAAGATCATAAGGTGACATTTCTACAGCAACCTTATCACCAGGCAAAATCTTTATGTAATGCATTCGCATCTTTCCCGAAATCGTGGCGACAATCAAATGGTTGTTTTCCAAACGTACTCTGAACATAGCGTTGGAAAGCGCTTCTTCGATTGTACCATCCTGTTTTATTAGATCTTGTTTTGCCATGCTTTCAAATTTCGGAGCGCAAAGATACGAATATCAGTCAAAGTTTCACCCCTAATAAAAAAAAATTAAAGTCAAGTCACGTTTCATTTCAAAAAAAATTGAAACGAAAGTCGAAATATCTGAATCTAAGCGAATTCCAAGTCCTCTTTTAACAATTCTACAGTCCTTACCTCCGGGTTATTTTCAATAGCTGATTCTACCGGAACATGATTGGAAAGAATGTCAGCAGTCCCTTTTCTTACAGCAATCGTATGCTCGTAATGCGCAGATGGTTGCCGGTCTTTGGTGAAAATGGTCCACCCATCCTTGCTTTGTTTGACGTCCTTTTTTCCAAGATTAATCATTGGTTCAATGGCAATCACTAAACCATCTTTGAGCATCACACCATTCCCTCTCCTACCATAGTTTGGCACTTCCGGATCTTCGTGAAGTGACTTCCCGATACCATGCCCGACTAATTCTCTGACTACAGAATATCCATACCCTTTTTCAACATAATTTTGAATTGCAAAGCTAACATCACCCATTCTTTTACCATGGGTAGCTTGCTCAATTCCACGATAGAGAGAGGTCTTAGTAACTCGAAGCAGCTGCATCACTTTTTCAGGCACATCGCCGATTGGAAAAGTATAAGCTGCATCGCCGTGGTAGCCATTTAAAAGAACACCACAATCAACTGAAACTACGTCTCCGTCATTGAAGTAGGTCTCTGACGGAATTCCGTGAACAACAACTTCATTAATAGAAACACACAATGTTGACGGGAACCCCCGGTAACCTTTGAATGCAGGTTCGGCATGATGGTCACGAATGATTTGTTCGGCTTCCTTATCCAACTGTGCACCAGACATACCGGGTTTGATGTTTGCACCTACATGAGTAAGCACTTTACAAACCAGCAGACAAGACTCCCGGATTCGTTCAATCTCCTCGTCTGTTTTATAGAAGATCAGATTTGATTTTGGTTGTTGCAAAAGGCTCAAATTCCTTGTTTTTATGAATGCAAAAAATCGTGCTACCCGGCAGAGCTTCAAAAATCGAAAAGTTGAAAACTCTAATTACCTGATAGCACGATTGAAGAAAACGATTATCTCAATAACCTTTCAACTTATTTTATAACTTATACTTACTCAGGTAAGTAATAATGTTTACATGCTGGAACCAATGCCCTGCAACTTGGATCTTCCTTGTAATTTGCCTGACTTCACCAATCCATCATATCTCCTCATGAGCAAATGACTTTCGATTTGCTGCAGCGTATCAAGGATTACAGCGACTCCAATCAAAATCGAAGTACCGCCGAAGAAAATCGCAAAAGTTGGATTCACCCCAAATCCTTTGGCAAATGCTGGTAAAATAGCAATCAAACCAAGGAAAATAGAACCTGGTAGCGTAATCCTGGTCGTAACAGCATCAATGAAATCCGCCGTAGGTTTGCCAGGCTTGATACCCGGGATAAAAGCGTTTTGGCGCTTCAGATACTCTGCATACTGGGTTGGATTAACCAACAATGCGGTGTATACATAAGTAAAACCAACAACCAGAATGAAAACAATCACTGAAGACGTAAAAGAAAACGGATCAATCAGCTGCCGCATCATTCCTGTAGGAGCTGCTTCTGCGCCCGCACCACCAGCAAATTGGGCTACTGTAGCAGGAACGAACATCAGAGCCTGTGCAAAGATGATAGGCATTACCCCAGCCGCATTGACCTTAATAGGAATGTAGTCACGAACACCAGCAGCAGGCATCACTGTCCCACCTCGTTGAACCATATGCTTCGCAAACTGAATCGGAACCCGCCGTACACCCTGAATCACAAGTACTACAGCCATGATCACCACAAACAAGAGTGCGAATTCAATGATCAGCTTGAATAATCCACCGGAGTTGATTTGCAAGGCAATTTCACTGGCAAGTGCCTGCGGCAATGCTGCAATGATGCCAATCGTGATAAGCAATGAAGCACCGTTACCAATACCCTTATCAGTGATACGCTCACCTAACCACATGGCGAATACAGTACCTGCGGAAAGAATGATTGTACTTGAGAGCCAGAAAATACCCTTCGGCATACCAGGATCAATGGCGCCCTGGATAGAGTTAAGATAGGTAAGATAACCACCGCCCTGAACGAGCGTGATCGCTACCGTCAGTAAGCGTGTAATTTGGTTAAGCTTCTTACGCCCACTCTCTCCTTCTTTTTGCTGCAACCGCTGAAAATACGGCATCGCAAAACCTAAAAGCTGAACAATGATAGAAGCCGTGATGTAAGGCATGATACCAAGAGCCATCACGGATGCATTTTGAAACGCACCTCCTGTAAAAAGATTTACCAAACCAAGAAGGTCTCCGGCAGGAGCTCCCTGGCTAGCTCTGTCGAGCGCATCCGGAACAACACCGGGTAAAACAACAAAAGAGCCGAGACGAAAGATGAACAACATTAAGATTGTCCAACCAATGCGTTCTCTCAACTCTTTAATTTTCCAGATATTCTGGATCGTCGTAATAAATTTTTTCATCGGAATTTCTTGATGCAACCTTATTTCTTCTTCAGATACAAGGATTGTAATGTTCGATACTCAACTTTACTAAGGTTTAGCCTCCCCTAAGTTTAAAGCCCAATACTCAAACCAGATTAACACTTCCGCCTTTTTCCTCAATAGCCTGTTTAGCTGCAGCTGAAACTGCATGACTAGTTATTTTCACAGCACTATTTAATTCTCCCCTACCTAAAATTTTAATACGGTCATTCTTACCGATGATCTTGTGGGAGTATAACATTTCAGGACTAATTTCAGTAACCTTGAACTTGTCAACGATTTCCTGAAGCCTGTCCAAATTGACAGCTACATATTCAACCCGGTTCGGGTTAATAAATCCACGCTTAGGCAAACGACGCTGCATTGGGGTTTGTCCACCCTCGAAGCCACGCTTTTGTTTGTCACCTGAACGAGACTTTGCCCCTTTATGACCTTTCCCGGCAGTACCACCTGATCCAGAGCCTTCGCCCCTTGCGATTCTTTTTTCCTTGTGTACTGCGCCCTTGGCTGGTCTTAAATTATGAAGTTCCATTTCTGTTAGCAATTGACAGTTGAAAAATTACTAAGAGTCAGTTGATGAACTCACCCTTAAAATTTTGAAAACCTGTTGATTAATTGTTCTCCACCTTTACAAGGTGTTGAACTTTTGCAATCATTCCCAAAATCTGGGGAGTTGCTTCATGCTCGACTGACTGGTTCATTTTACGAATTCCCAGTGCTTTCAAGGTTTCCTTTTGCCGCCGTGGGCGGTCAATCGTACTTTTGATTTGAGTTATTTTAACCTTACCCATTTTTATTCAGTATTACTGGTTTCGGTTGTCTTTCAATTTCTGAATTTCAATATTCCAATCAACCGTTAAAAACTTTTTCAATAGTCAGACCACGCTGCTTGGCAATGTCAAGCGGGCTTCTGAGTTTTGAAAGTGCATCGATCGTTGCCTTAACAACGTTGTGTGGATTGGAAGACCCCATAGACTTAGCCAATACGTTGTGAACACCTGCGATCTCAAGTACCGCACGCATAGCACCACCTGCGATCACACCTGTACCGTCTGCAGCCGGACGAATAAGAACACGACCTGCTCCGTATTTGCCTTTCTGCTCGTGAGGAATTGTACCCTTAAGGATCGGAACTTTGATCATGCTCTTCTTAGCATCTGCAATCGCTTTAGTGATCGCTTCCGTCACATCACGTGCTTTGCCGAGACCCTGACCTACCATTCCATTTCCATCGCCAACTACAACAACCGCAGCGAAACTAAAGGTTCTACCACCTTTGGTTACTTTGGCTACCCTGTTAAGGCTAACCAATTTTTCTTTAATTTCTGATTCTACGGTTTTTACCTTTTGAACGTTACTATTTGCCATTGAAATTTTTATTTTATTCCACGCCAAATGGACATTTTCTATTAAAATTTAAGTCCTCCTTCTCTGGCGCCTTCGGCCAAAGCCTTTACTCTGCCATGGTACAAGTACCCACCTCTGTCAAAAACCACTGCCTCAATTTTTGCTGCCAGGGCTCTCTCTGCAATCACCTTTCCAACTTGCTTGGCCTGCTCACTCTTATTAATACCGGGCTCACAAACTCCTGATTCACGTGATGAAGCAGTTGCCAGTGTGTGGCCTGCCCGATCATCAATTAGTTGGCAGTAAATAAATCTGTTACTGCGATACACATTTAACCTTGGACGCTCAGCAGTACCTTTTACAGACTTTCGAACCCGATAGTGGATTCTGCGTCTCCGGTTTTCCTTTTTGAATTTCATTTTCAGCAATTTTTATCTTAGTGAAAGGCGTTCGAAGTCCTAACCCAAGACAGAATATTTTAAATTGAATGAATTTATTTCTTAGCAGCAGCCTTACCCGCTTTCCGGCGAAGGATCTCACCAACGAACCTGATACCTTTTCCTTTGTATGGCTCTGGTTTACGGAAGGAACGGATTTTAGCAGCAATTTGGCCAATCAGTTCTTTGTCGGCACTTTCAAGACGGATGATGGGATTCTTCCCTTTTTCCTGTCCGGTAGATACTTTTACTTCTTCCGGTACATAGAACAATACGGGGTGAGAATAACCAAGTGTCAACTCCAACAATTGGCCGGTATTGGATGCACGATAACCCACACCCACAACCTCAAGTTCTTTCACAAAGCCGTTGGACACACCTTCAACCATGTTATTGATAAGTGACCGGTAGAGGCCGTGCAATGAACGGTGGCGCTTCTGGTCAGTAGGGCGTGACACTACGATTTCACCATCTTCGATAGCTACTTTCATGTCAGGATCAATCTGTTGAAACAGTTCTCCCTTGGGCCCTTTCACACTGACCATGTTCTTTTCACTTACTTTAATATCAACACCCTTTGGGATGGATACCGGCATATTTCCTATCCTAGACATCTTTTTCTAGTTAAATAGTTGAAAAATTGTAATCAAATAATGAAGCAAAGCACCTCTCCACCGACGTTTTCTTCCCTTGCTTTCTTATCCGTCATGATACCTTTCGATGTAGAGATTACTGCAATACCAAGACCGTTGATTACTCTTGGCAGTTCACTTGCCTTTCTGTACTGACGCAATCCTGGACGACTAATCCGTTTCAACTCCCGAATAATCGGACGCTTTGAAACAGGGTCATACTTAAGCGCAATCTTAATTACGCCATTCTTGCCCGCTTCGTCATCGAACTTGTATTTAAGAATATATCCGTTTTCGTAAAGAATTTCCGTGATTGCCTTCTTTTCATTCGAAGACGGAATATCAACTACACGATGACCAGCTTGTTGAGCATTTCTAATGCGGGTCAAAAAATCTGCTATTGGATCCGTAACTATCATTATTTATTATTTACAGTTGTGGTTTTTGTTAACAGATGGTCTTAAACACCCTCTTTAACCAACCCACCGCTTACTGAAAATTACCAGCTTGACTTCGTGACGCCAGGAATTTTTCCTTCCAAAGCCATTTCACGAAATTTTACACGACACAGGCCAAACTTACGCATGTAGCCTTTTGGGCGGCCAGTCAATTTGCAACGATTGTGCAAGCGAACAGGAAGAGCGTTGCGTGGCAGCTTATCCAATGCCTCGTAGTTACCTTCTTCTTTCAGCTTCTTACGCAGTTCTGCGTATTTAGCCACCATTTTCTCTCTCTTCTTTTCTCTTGCGATAATTGATTTCTTTGCCATTTCTTTATTGCGTTAGCTTACAGATTTGATAAAATAAGTTACTGATTTTTGCTCTTGAAAGGCATACCAAGTGCTTTAAGCAAGGCATAAGCCTCAGCATCAGTTTTTGCTGTTGTTACGAAAGTAACATCCATACCAGTAATGCGAGTTACTTTATCAAGATCAATTTCAGGGAAAATGATGTGCTCAGTTACACCCATGGAGTAGTTTCCACGGCCATCAAAGCTTTTGTCATTGATTCCACGGAAGTCTCTTACCCTTGGAAGAGCAACATTGATGAGTCTGTCCATGAACTCCCACATCCGGTCTTTACGCAGAGTTACACGTACACCGATTGGCATACCTTCTCTCAGCTTAAAGTTAGAAACGGAACGCTTCGCCTTGGTAACTACAGCTTTCTGTCCTGCAATCTGTGTAATCTCTTCAGCGGCTACATCTACCAGTTTCTTGTCCTGGGTAGCTGCACCAACGCCCTGATTGACGCAAATTTTTACCAGTTTAGGCACTTCCATTGGGTTAGAGTATTGGAACTGCTCCTGTAATGCAGGGACAACTTCTTCCCTATATTTTGCCTGTAACCTCGGAGTATATTTCATCACTTAAAGGATTGATCAGATTTAGTTAAATAATTCACCCGATTTCTTGGCATAACGCACCAACTTACCATCTACCTCTTTTCTACCGATGCGAGTAGGCTCACCTGTTTTAGGATCCAGCAACATCAGGTTGGAGATG
Source organism: Bacteroidota bacterium (assembly GCA_030147525.1). Lineage (GTDB taxonomy): Bacteria > Bacteroidota > Bacteroidia > Chitinophagales > Saprospiraceae > UBA6168. The sequence continues at coordinate 86,498 of JASBVF010000030.1, read as the reverse complement.
TGAATCGGGGCAGGAATATCAGTAATGCCGCCTGGGTTGTTTTGAGTTGGTTTACGATGCTTCTTAACCATGTTTACATTGTCAACAATGGCCCTGTACTTGTCAGGAAAAACTTCGAGTACCTCACCCGTTTCACCTTTGTAGTTGCCAGCGATAACCATTACTTTATCGCCCTTTTTAACGTGCAACTTGCCAGTGAATTTTTCTTTTTTAGTTTGCTTTGCCATGATAATCAGTGAATTATCGTGTCCGTGCTTACTTTAAAAGCCCGGAAAATATTAATCAATTTGAATTAAAGAACTTCAGGTGCAAGTGAAACGATTCTCATGTAATCCCTTTCCCTGAGTTCACGGGCTACAGGCCCAAAAATACGTGTACCTCTCGGTTCATCCTGGTTGTTAAGTAACACGCAAGCGTTATCATCGAAGCGGATATAGGAGCCATCCTTGCGACGAATTTCCTTTTTCGTGCGAACAACAACTGCTTTTGAAACAGTGCCTTTCTTCACACCGCCAGGTGATGCATCTTTAACTGCTACCACGATTTTGTCTCCAACCGAAGCATAACGACGATGAGACCCACCCAAAACACGGATACAAAGTACTTCTTTCGCACCACTGTTATCCGCTACCTTCAGTCTCGATTCCTGCTGAACCATAACTATCTGATTTTTACAGTTTTAAGTATCGGGAAATTTGGCTTTGTAATCTGACGAAACCAAAACACCACAACCTAAAGAAACCTGAATTATTTCGCTCTTTCAATTACCTCGACCAAGCGCCAACGCTTGTTCTTACTCAATGGACGAGTTTCCATGATCCGCACTACATCGCCGATGTTACACTCACCAGTCTCGTCGTGGGCCATGAATTTCTTGGACATCTTTACAGATTTTCCATAAAGTGGGTGACGAAGACGACGCTCAACCTTTACGTTGATCGTTTTATCCATCTTGTTGCTGACGACCACCCCAACTCTTGTTTTTCTTATTTTTCTGCTTTCCATTGTTTGATATTTGCAGCTGGTTGTTGTACTCCGATGAAAAACATCCTTCCAAAACCAAATGTCATTTTTTAGCTTCTTCTCCTTCTTTCCCGGATTTTGGAACGCTTGGCAATTTGCTCAGAAGTCATCTGAGCCAATTCCCGACGGCGAATCTCTGTTTTGATGCGAGCAACATCACGACGCATTTCTCTGAGTTCCAAAGGATTATCCAATCCTTTTACTGCGTGATCAAAATGCATCTTCTGATATTCCGCTTCCGTTCCTTCGAGCTCCGAAAACAAGTCAGCATCGGAAAAGTCCTGAAGCTCCAGGTATTTTTTGCTTGCCATTATTCTTAAATTAAATTAGGTTAAAATGATGTGATACAGTCGTAGCCGACAAATCAAAGCTTTACCATATCAGGACGAACCGTCACTTTCGTAAGAACCGGCAACTTCTGTGCTGCCAGTCTGAGCGCCTCGTGAGCAATCTCTGCACTTACGCCATCAATCTCAAACATGATTCTTCCTGGCTGCACCATAGATACATAATGATCCAGAGATCCTTTACCCTTACCCATACGAACTTCCTGGGGCTTGCGGGTAATTGGTCTGTCCGGGAAAATACGGATCCAAACCTGTCCTTCCCTTTTCATGTAACGAGTCATTGCAATACGAGCAGATTCAATCTGCCTGTTAGTGATGCGGCCTCCGGTGAGTGCCTTTAAGCCGTACACACCAAAACTGATAGTGCTACCCTTGATTGCAATTCGCTTGACAGCCGGTTTTTGCTGCTTGCGATATTTCGTACGTTTAGGCTGTAACATTTTTCACTTTATTTAAACAATCCGGCTTTCTGAACTGACCGGATTTTTGAAAAATCTAAAGTAGATTACTTGAATATTCTGACATTTATGTACCCCCCGAAAAAGCGGCTGCAAAAGTACATCGAATATTCTGATTATTCTCTTAAAATTTGCAGGAAAATTATCTGCGGCGTCCGCCACCGCCGCCACCGCCACGGTTATCTCTGCGGCCACCATCTCTTCTGCCATCTCTGCGGCCACCGCCGTCTCTTCTGCCAGGTCCTCCTGCTCTTTCTTTCTTCTGAACGCCTGCATTAGGTGACAAATCTCTCTTACCGAAAACCTCACCCTTGCAAATCCAGACCTTGATCCCAATCTTGCCATAAACAGTCATCGCCTCTGACAAAATGTAATCGATATCGGAACGGAAAGTGTGCAATGGCGTTCTGCCATCCTTATATTCTTCCGTACGGGCCATTTCAGAACCAGCCAAACGACCGGAGATACGAACCTTGATTCCTTCTGCACCCGCTCTCATCGTCGATTGGATAGCCATCTTGATGGCACGGCGATAATTGATACGAGCTTCGATCTGCTTGGCAATAGATTCTCCGACAATAGCGGCATCCAGTTCCGGCTTACGAATTTCAACAATATTGATTTGAACTTCTTTGCCAGTCAATTTCCGTAACTCTTCACGGATCTTGTCTACTTCCTGACCGCCTTTTCCAATCACGATACCAGGGCGTGAAGTGTGAATCGTTACCGTGATGCGCTTAAGTGCACGCTCGATAATAACCCTGGCAATACCACCTTTCGCGATACGGGCTTTCAGGTAAGTGCGGATTTTTTCATCCTCCACTACTTTTTCAGCATAATCCTTGTCTGCATACCAGTTGGAATCCCAACCTCTAATGATGCCCAAGCGATTTCCTATCGGATTTGTCTTTTGACCCATTATTATAAATAATTAATGATGATTGTCTGATTTACGTTGAAATTATTCGCTTTCAGAGTTGCCAACTTCTTCAACTTCTACATCGCCGGCATCCTGAAGATCTCTTTCAAGAGGAATCTTATTTTCAACGATCATTGTCACATGATTTCTGCGCTTGTGGATACGAGCAGCCCGGCCATGTGTTGCCGGACGAAAACGCTTCAACATGGAAGCTTCGTCAACAAAAGCCGTTTTGACGTAGAGGCTGTAGTCGTCTGCGCTCTCCATGCCATCCAATTTATACTCCCAGTTTGCGATGGCCGAAAGTAAAAGCTTCTCCAGCCACATTCCAGCTTCATTTTTTGTGAAACGAAGAATGTTGAGGGCTTCATCCACTTTTTTACCACGGATATTATTTACTACCAACCGCATCTTGCGGGGAGACATTGGGCAATTCTTGATTTTTGCAACTGCTTCCATTATTTATTATTTGTACAGTTTTCGATCAAATGTTGTAGCCGCAGAATTTTAAAACACACTTTGTTCATCCATACGGCAAGTTAAATGCAAAATCAGCTTTAGCCTTTCCGGTGTCCGGCGTGGCCCCTGAAATTACGTGTAGGAGAAAATTCACCCAGCTTATGACCTACCATTGGTTCGGTAACAAAAACCGGAATGAAATTTTTGCCATTATGAACTGCAATTGTTTCACCTACCATGTCAGGTACGATCATAGATGCACGTGACCAGGTTTTGATGACTTGCTTACGCTTGCTGTGCTTTGCCGCTTCTACCTTGGCCATCAATTTGTGATGTACGTAAGGTCCTTTTTTAATAGAACGAGGCATAATCGTTATAAGATTGGTAATTGTAATTGATAACTAATTAGAGTGTTAGTAATCAATCTGCAATCACTAATTAGTTGTTTTTCTTCTTGAAATAATCAGCTTGGATGAGTGCTTCTTACGGTTACGTGTCTTAGCACCCTTTGCCATAGCACCGTTTCTTGAACGTGGATGTCCACCTGAAGCCCTTCCTTCACCACCACCCATTGGGTGATCGACAGGGTTCATTGCAACACCCCTTACTCTCGGACGGCGTCCCTGCCAGCGCTTCGCACCAGCTTTACCCAAGGTGACCAAACCGTGATCCGGGTTAGAACAAGTACCCATCGTAGCTTTACAATTAGCCAGGATACGACGTGATTCACCGGAGGGCAACTTAACTACCGCATAGCGATCTTCACGACCCAGCAGAATTGCAGAGGTACCGGCAGATCTAACCAATGCAGCTCCTTTGCCCGGAACCATTTCAATCGCATGGATTGCGGTTCCCAATGGAATATCCTTGAGGAACAAGGCATTTCCAGTGTTTGGTGCAGCATCTTTCCCTGACATCACCTGATCACCTACTTTCAGACCGTGAGGCGCCAACATGTAACGCTTCTCGCCATCCGCATAAGTAATAAGTGCAATGTAAGCTGAGCGGTTAGGATCGTATTCGATAGTCTTTACAGTACCAGGAATTCCATCCTTGTCACGCTTGAAGTCAATAATACGGTAGCGGCGCTTGTGTCCTCCACCTCTTTGACGAACCGTCATTTTACCAGAACTGTTGCGACCACCAGTTTTGTGGATAGGCGCAAGCAGGCTCCTTTCAGGAGAATCTGTAGTAATTTCGGTTCTTGCTACAGTTAACTTAAATCGACTGCCCGGAGTTACCGGGTTATATTTTTTCAGTGGCATATCCTTACTGTTTAAATATCACCGAAGAAGTTGATAGTTTCACCATCTGCCAATGTCACAACCGCTTTCTTGTAACTTGAAACCCTTCCCCGGATGACGCCCCGGCGAGTGTTGCGGCTCTTTGTCTTGGCTGGCATGATCATCGTGTTGACAGAAGTCACATCAACATTATAAATACTGCTGACTGCCTTCTTGATCTCCACTTTATTAGCATTCTTATTCACGACGAAAGAATACTGTCCGCTGCCTTCTGACAGCGCATCAGCCTTTTCCGTGATAATGGGCTTTATGAGAATTTGCTTTGCCATGCTACCTTTTATCGTTGATTTCCTTGAGTTTCGTGATCGAATAGATCCGACACTTTCGGAATGTATTAAAATCTTTTAAACGTTGGAGACAACTTTCTCAATCGAACTCTCAGCCAAGATCAACATATTGGCATGAAGAATATCGTAAGTGTTCAAATCCTGGGCTCTGGCAACATCAGCACCCTGCAGGTTCCTGCTCGACATATAAACGTTCTTGTCGTAATCGCTTGTTACCAACAGCGTCTTTTTGCTGTCCAGGTTCAATGATTTCAGAATGTCCAGGTAAGACTTTGTCTTTGGTGCATCGAAGGTAAAATCTTCCAAAACCATGATCTGGCCATTCGCAGCTTTGCTGGAAAGTGCTGACTTGCGAGCAAGGCGTTTCACCTTCTTGTTAAGCTTCTGGCTGTAATCTCTTGGTTTAGGACCAAAAATTCGTCCACCACCTTTGAACAATGGGTTCTTTATGTCACCCTTACGTGAGCCACCCGTTCCTTTCTGACGGTGTAGCTTACGGGTTGAACCTGTAATCTCGCTACGTTCTTTAGACTTGTGAGTCCCTTGACGCTGGTTAGCGAGGTAAGCTTTAACCGCAAGCCAAACTGTGTGTTCGTTAGGCTCTACACCGAAAACCTCATCAGGCAGTTCAACTGTCTTGCCGGTTTTATTACCCTGGATATTGAAAACTTCGAGTTTCATAACTGTGAAGTCGTTAAATTCTTAAATTGATAAATTATCAGGTCAGTTTCGACTACTTCTTCTCAATGACGACGAATGAACCGTTGTGACCTGGAATAGCACCTTTTATCAGCAGAAGGTTCTTCTCTGGGAAAATCTTCACAACTTTCAGGTTGCGAACCTTAACCCTGACATTACCCATATGGCCTGCCATGCGCATTCCCTTGAATACCCTTGAAGGGAAAGATGATGCGCCGATAGAACCAGGAGCTCTTTCCCTGTTGTGCTGACCGTGGGTACGGTCGCCGACACCCTTAAAGCCGTGGCGTTTAACTACACCTTGAAAACCTTTCCCTTTAGATGTGCCTACTGCATTCACAGTGTCACCTTCGTTAAAGATTTCCTCAATGCGCACCAGATCACCCAGACCTTTTTCAACGATATTGAAATCCCTGAACTCAACGAGTTTGTGCTTTGGTGCTGTCTTAGCCTTATCAAAGTGGCCCATCATCGGCTGAGTGGTGTTCTTAACTTTGGCATCGCCATAAGCTAATTGCAAAGCACCGTAACCATCTGAATCGTCAGTTTTTACCTGAGTCACCACACAAGGACCTGCTTCAATTACTGTGCAGGCTATGTTTCGACCAGCTGCATCGAAAATGCTGGTCATTCCGACTTTCTTTCCGATTATACCGTTCATCGGGCAGAATTTTTATTCATTGTTTACCCCCTGATGATTTCTGTTTGTTTTTGAAAACAGCCAGAAAACAACCTTTGGCAAACACGGATTGACAAATTATTTCTCGAACCTCCGGCAATCATTGAACCCAACACTAAGTTGAATACATGCTACCAGAAAGTTTTTGACAGAAGCTCTGTCAGTTAAAAACAGTGGAATTACGTCAACTTAACCTGAATATCTACACCACTTGGAAGCTCCAGCTTGGATAACGCATCGACTGTCTTCTGGGTAGGCGTATAGATCTCGATCAGTCGTTTGTGAGTGCGTAACTGGAACTGCTCCCGGGATTTTTTGTTGACGTGCGGCGAGCGCAGGACAGTAAAAATCTCCTTCTTAGTGGGCAGCGGAATCGGGCCAGTGACAACAGCACCGCTTGAGCGAACTGTCTTTACGATCTTCTCCGTTGACTTGTCAACCAGATTGTGGTCGTATGAACGGAGTTTGATTCTGATTTTCTGATTCATGCCGAATTAAAAATTGATTGCTTTTTTGAAAAATTTTGCCCGCTCTTATGGGCTATTTTCAAAGAGCGGGCAAAGATACAAAGATTTAGGCTTTTACCAAGCCTTTTGCTTTATCAATTACATCTTGTGCAATATTTTTTGGAGCCTCTGCATAATGAGAGAATTCCATCGTAGAACTTGCACGGCCAGATGTGATTGTACGGAGTTGTGTAACGTAACCAAACATCTCTGAAAGCGGCACTTCTGCCTGAATGGCGATAGCGTTACCTGCACGTGGCTCCTGGTTCTTAGGCAATCCACGGCGGCGGTTCAAGTCACCGATAACAGAACCTGTGTATTCGTCTGGTGTTACGACTTCTAATTTCATGATTGGCTCCATTATAACCGGGTTACACTTAGGAGCTGCCTCACGGAAACCTTCTTTCGCACAAAGTTCGAATGCAATAGGCTTTGAATCCACAGAGTGCATAGAACCATCGTGAACCCGAACTTTCATGCTGTCTATGTTGTATCCGGCAAGGATGCCGTTCTCCATCATAGCTGCGAAGCCGTCACGTATCGGCTTTTGGTAGTTCTTATCGATCGCACCACCGACGATTCCCCATTCGAATTGGAGCTTTGTCTTACCGGATTTGAAATCTTCAGTTTCCATAAATTCCGGATCAGCAGGGCCAATTTCGAATTCCATATCTGCAAACAAACCGGAACCACCAGACTGCTTCTTCAAGCGCTCACGGTGATTAACCTTATTTGTCAATGCTTCTTTGTAGTTCACCTGAGGCATACCCTGGTTACACTCAACCTTGAATTCCCTACGAAGTCGGTCAACAATAATTTCAAGGTGCAACTCACCCATACCACTGATGACGGTCTGGTTTGTATCCTGATCAAAACGAACCTGGAAGGTCGGATCTTCTTCGGCCAATTTAGCCAAAGCCATACCCAGCTTGTCCATGTCCTTTTGAGACTTAGGCTCAACAGCAATACCGATAACCGGATCAGGGAAGCTCATACTTTCCAGAATGATCGGATGTTTTTCGTCACAAAGTGTATCACCTGTTCTCAGGTCTTTGAAACCTACTGCCGCTGCGATATCTCCTGCCTCTACAGAATCGATTGGGTTCTGCTTGTTGGAATGCATTTGATAAAGACGTGCAATACGCTCTTTCTTGCCTGAGCGAGTATTCAATACTGCTGTACCTGCATCCAGCTTACCTGAGTACACACGCATGAAGCACAAACGACCAACGTATGGGTCAGTAGCAATCTTGAATGCGAGTGCAGTGAAAGGCTCATCTACTGATGGCTTTCTCAACTCTTCTTTTTCAGTGTCAGGATTGACACCTGAGATCGCTTCAACATCTACCGGAGAAGGCAGATATGCACAAACAGCATCGAGCATGGCCTGTACGCCCTTGTTTTTGAAGGCTGACCCACAAAGAACAGGCGTAATACTCATGTCAATGGTCGCCTTTCGCAATGCAGCACGAAGCTCTTCTACGCTGATTGAATCAGGATCTTCGAAGAATTTTTCAAGCAACTTGTCATCATACTCAGCAGCAGCTTCAATCATCTTCGAGCGATACTCCTCAACTGTTTCAACGAGATCTTCAGGAATTGGAACTACTTCGTATGTCATTCCCTGATCTTCTTCATTCCAGATGCGAGCCTCATTAGTGATGAGGTCGACAACTCCTTTGAAAGTTTCTTCTGCACCGATTGGCACCTGCAGTGGAACTGCTCTTGCACCGAGTTTTTCCTTAATGTCATTAATAACATTGAAGAAATCAGCACCGCTACGATCCATTTTGTTCACGAAACCGATCCGTGGAACTTTGTAGCGGTTGGCTTGGCGCCAAACAGTTTCTGACTGCGGTTCTACGCCGGAGACAGCACAGAAAAGTGCAACCGTACCGTCAAGTACACGCAATGAACGCTCTACCTCCACGGTGAAATCCACGTGACCGGGAGTGTCAATAATATTTACAGAATAAGTATCGCCTTTCCAAATCCATGAAGTTTTGGTAGCGGCCGAAGTAATGGTAATACCACGCTCCTGCTCCTGCTCCATCCAGTCCATGGTGGCAGCACCATCGTGTACTTCACCAATCTTATGTGTCAGACCAGTGTAGTAAAGCACACGCTCAGTAGTGGTAGTTTTACCGGCATCAATGTGAGCGGCAATACCAATATTTCTGGTATATTTTAAATCTTTTGCCATGATAAAGTTCCCGAAGGATTTTTAATTAAATATTCAATGGGTAGTGAAAATCAAACCCTGAAGTGAGCGAAAGCACGGTTCGCTTCAGCCATTCTGTGCGTATCTTCTTTACGCTTAACAGCTGCGCCTTCACCTTTGCTTGCTGCGATCAGTTCAGCGGCGAGCTTCTCAGCAAATCCTTTACCACTGCGCTCACGAGCAAAACGAATCAACCACTTCATGCCGATAGAAACTTTGCGCTTCGCACGAATTTCAAGTGGAATTTGAAACGTCGCACCACCTACCCGGCGGGCTTTAACTTCTACTTGTGGCATCGCATTGTTCAGTGCTTTTTTCCACACCTGATGCTCATCCTGCTTTGTACGATCTTTGATGATGTCCATTGCATCATAAAAAAGCGTGAAAGCAGTGGACTTTTTGCCCTGCCACATCATGTTATTTACAAACTGGGTCACCAGAGGATCACTATACCTTGGATCTGGCATCAATGGTCTTGGCTTCGGTTTATGCTTCCTCATTTTTTTAAGGATTGATAGATCGGAGAATTGAAGGCTAATTTTACCTGCACTCCTCCTATGTTACTTTAAAAATAAATTTATACTTCTCAACTATCGAAAACAGGTAACTTATTTCTTCGGACGCTTTGTACCGTAGTGGCTACGGCTCTTCTTCCGGTTGTTAACACCGGCAGTATCGAGCGCACCCCGAACAATCGTGTAACGTACACCAGGAAGGTCTTTTACCCTACCCCCGGCTACAAGCACGATAGAGTGCTCCTGAAGGTTGTGTCCTTCACCCGGAATGTAGGCAATCACCTCAATCTGGTTAGTTAAACGTACTTTAGCAACCTTACGAAGTGCCGAGTTTGGCTTCTTTGGCGTGGTTGTGTACACCCTGGTACAAACTCCACGACGCTGTGGACATGCGCCTAAAGCCCTTGACTTACTGGCTACTTCTACTTTCTTTCTGCCTTTACGGATCAGTTGATTAATGGTTGGCATAACTTCTTATTTTCCTTTATTTTCGATAGTTTTCTTAATAAAAAAAGCACCTGTTACGCGGTGCAAACAACCTTTTTTCACTCAATAATTCAATACGGCGAGAAAAGGCTTTCCAAAAGCGAGCGCAAATGTAGAGGTTTTTTCATGAAAAATGGTAAAGGATTTTAAAATAATTTTTTCTTAAAGTGGAAGGGCATCAGAATGGGCGAAAAGACAGCTCCTTTTAGTTAAGGAGCCGTCCGGGGAATAAACGTAGAGGAGCTTAGATTCCTGTCCTGGTAAACTGGGATAAAAAAAAAGACCAATGCAGATAACATGATCTGATTGGCCTTCTAATTTAAAGGGTTCAGGGTGTCAGAAAGAAATCCCGGCGTTTTTGATCCGCTTGAAACATCCACCAGGGAATGGCTTCAAGGAACCGAAAATGATCAGGTCAACACCTTTCCATTACCAGGATTCAAGGTCATTTGGGCCTACTGTTTTCATAAGGTTGCAGAGGTGTGATTCTATGTTTGGTCTTAATTCCGGCTAAATAAGCTGTATTCATTAATTTGATGGACCTGGTGTAAAGGACTACTGTGTATTCTGTTAGTGTGAGGAGATTCATAAAATCATAGGGCTAAGATACTGGACTTCACAGGCAGCGGCAATTGTGAACGCACCAATGACAGGGATCATTGAACGAATTGCAGGTTTGGATGTAGGAATCACAAAAACGGAATGCTTAACGATACCCTCGTTCCGCAAGGGTTGCCATCCGGGCCGTGTAAATCCTCGATTTCAAAATGGGCAGGCGAGCCTGTTTCCAATTCAATCAGTTTGAGCCGCTGCATGGTAATGTTCAGGGCTTTTGACTCGTGTTTTTTCGATTTGTCTTTCAATGCTTCAGCAGCTTGTCGTCCAATGCCGTCATCTTCGACGACGCAGACGAGGTTATTTTGCTGTTTTTCAAAACGAACAGAAACCTTCCCTCCTTCTGCTTTATTGGCTAATCCGTGCCATATCGCATTTTCAACAAAAGGCTGCAAAATCATCGTTGGCAAAACCACATCGTCAGGGTCCAGGCTATCATCCACTTCAAATTCGTGAGTAATTCCCTGCCCGAATCGCATGGCCTCGGTATTGAGATAGAGCTTCAGCAGGTCTATTTCGTCGGCTACGGAGATGTATTTGCTGGCAGCGTATTTCAGTATCTTCCTCATCAAATTGGCAAAACGCCCCAGGTAGTCGCTTGCCGTCTCGATGTCCCGGTGCAGAATGTAGCTGTTGATGGAGTTCATGCTGTTGAAAATGAAATGCGGGTTCATCTGAAGCCGGAGCACGGCGGTTTCGAACTCGGCCATCTGCTGTTTCAACTCGGCTTCTTTCTGCCTGAATTCGGCTTCCTTGCGGCGCATTTCCTCCTGCTTTTTGATTTGCCCGATCCTGAAGCGGTAGTAAGCGTAAAAAATGCTCAAAACAATTATTCCGAGAATCGTTTTGAACCACCAGGTATCTGTCCAATGAGGTAACACCCTGATATTGAACTCTTTGGGCTGACTGGTCCAAACACCGTCGGAATTTGCAGCAAAAACCTGGAGGACATAATCCCCCTTGGGCAGCCGGGTAAACCTGGCTGACCCATGCGTGCCCGCATCGACGGTGTCTATGTCGTATCCTTTCAGAATATATCGAAAAATAACTTCTGCCGGTGCGCCGTACTCAATCCCGGTAAAGTCAATCTGAACCGTGTTTTGATGATGGGGGAAAGTCCAGTTGTTTAAATAAAGTAAGCTTCCTGCTTTGAGAGTGTCTTTGTTGTTGGTAATAATATTGGTGAAATGAACGACCGGCTCGGAGAGATAATCCTGCACGTTGTCAGGGTCAAAAACATTGAAGCCATTGATCCCCCCGAAACAGAGCCTCCCGTCAGACAGCATACAACCACTGCCCGCCAAAAACTGGGCACTTTGCAAACCGTCGCTTTCGCCGTAGCGTTTGGCTGTGTTAGTCTCAGGATCATACTTGTAAACCCCGTTGTTCGAAGACAACCAAACGCTTCCCGATGTGCTGACGAAAACGCTGTTGAACGTCTGATCGAGCAATCCTTTCTTGTCCCTGATGTGTTCGGCCTTGAAATTCCCGGCAGGCGTAATTTTCAGCAAACCTTTACTCGACGCACACCACAAAACATTCGCACCGGCTGCCTCCACCATTCCATTGATGTAACCTACCCCGGAAATCTCCGCCAGGGAATCAGGCTTCCCGGCCTGCCATTTGTAAACATTCAGCCGGTCGGTGCCATCGGAAATAAAAATCCGTTGACGACTGTCATGAAATAACTGATAGGGCGTCCTCAAAGCAATGGAAGGGTTCGCCCAAAAACGGGCCGAGGGCTTCTTCCTTTTATTTAAAACAAAAAGCCCTGAAAAATTGAGCACCAAAAATTCATCCTTCGAGACCTGAACTATTTTCTGTAATTCACTGGGGCATTTTGAAAACAGTTGAAAACCATTGTCGAAATTTCCTTTAAAAATACTTCTGTAAGTCAGCACCCAAAGCTCCCCTTCGCTGTCGCACATTACATAAAAAGGTTGCTCTCCGTTAAAATGGCTCAGCGGGAAGCTTTTCAAAAGTTTGCCCTGCTTGTCCAGTGTTTTCACGCCTTCTTCCGGCAAGGCGCACCAAACCCGTCCCTGCCCCTCCTCAGCGACCTGAGATACCGAGTGGCTTTCCAGCGGGTTTGAACCGTCCGGGCGGAGGAAGTGAGCGAATTTTTGATTTTTTAGACTGGTAAAAATGATGCCCTTACCCCAGGTGGACAACCACAGGTTTTCCCTCGAATCCACCATCAGATTATTCACCCTGTTGATAATTTTCACGCTGTTGCCCACCGTGAACAAAGTATCGTGCCGGACGAACTCGCCACTGTTTTTATTAAAAAGCAAAACTCCCTCCCTGGTGCTCGACACCCAGAGCATTGAGTCCCGCCAGGAAGCGGCACTGCAATAACTGAACTTGTTTTTGGCATCCGTATGTGTAAAAAGTTGGTAACCGGAAGGATTGCGGGGATTGAATCGTATCAATCCGGTTGTGGAGGGAATCCAAACCGTCGTGTCGTTTTCTTCCAGCAAAAAATAGGTATTTGCCGGGGGGAGTCCATTTGGATCATCGGCCCCGAAATAGGTTGTCCTGGTCAGTCCTCCGGCAGGTTGATAGTCTAAAATATCTATCCCGGGCGTAATGCCCATGAGCGGGATCGTTAACTTCGTCACCTCCCCTTCCTTATTCTCGCTGGCATAACAGACGTAAGCCTGAAGCGGATGCAGGATCGAATCCTTCCTTGTTTCAATATTAAATTTGTGAAGGTACCCATCCGCAATGACCCACAAATTAGATTTTCGGTCGAGGTGAAAAGCATAGTGGTTAGCAGCTGTGCTGTCGCCTTCTTTTGCCGCCAGCGGCATGGAAAAAATGCTGTCTGTTTTAGCCGAAATACAATGCAATGCTCCAAGCGTGGTGAACCATTTGTTGTGGTTTTTATCCTCGTAAACCAGGCTGGAAATGCCCGCCTCCTTTATTTTCGCTTTGCCTCGTTTCAAATATGGCACGTAAACCTTGACGTTTTTTCCGTCAAACCTGCTCAGCCCTTCGAAACTCCCAACCCAGGTAAACCCGTCGCTGCATTGGGAATAATAGATATTATTTAACTCAGGAATGCCGTTTGCCTGATCCAGTTTGTTAAAAACAAGATGGAGTGGTTGCGCATCGATGCCGCCAAAGGGCATCGAGACGATGGAGATAAGAAAAAAAGTAAGCCTCGAAATAACGAACCTTCGAACGGACATAGGAGATGTTTATCCGGTCGAAAGGTAAAAAATTATCCAAATAATCCGGCAGTTTATTGCTCATGCGGACGTGTACCTCAATACGCCTGCTGCATGATTAAAGCTGTTCCAGCCTTTCCAGTAACACATCCCGATACCCTCTTGACACCGGCACCTGCGTTCCGTCCGTCATCACCAGGTAACCGCCATCGGAGCGCACGTATTTTTCAATGAAAAACAAGTTCACCAAATGAGAACGGTGGACTTTCATGAAGGAAGGATAAGGTTCGAACTGCTCCACGTACTCGCCAATATTTACGGAGGCGATCAACCTTTTTTTGGCGGCAGTGGTGAAGACCTCGGTCTGGTTGCCGTCTGCTTCGAATCGCAGGATTTCATTTACAGGAATGTAGTGGATGCCCTCCTGGGTTGACAAGGTCATCCGGGCTGGCAGCCGCCGCTGCTTTGCCAGTTGAAAAGCCTCGAAAGCCACTTTCCATTGCTCGATGGACAATTTTTCCTGGTATTTTGAACGCACTTTGTCCATGGCCTGGCTCAGCGTTTCACTTGTCACAGGTTTAAGCAGGTAGTCCAGGGCGCCGGAACGGATGGCAGAAACAGCGTACTGGTTGTGTGCCGTGATAAACACGACGTAAAAACCAGGCATACCCACCTGTTCCAGCAGGTCAAAGCCCGACCCTCCCGGCATTTCAATATCCAGGAAAACCAGGTCAGGGTCATGCTTTTGCAGCAGCTTCATGCCTTCGGCGATGTTAAATGCACCTCCGGCTATCTGCACATCAGAATGACCATTTGCCAGCAATTTCTTAAGCACCTCGTGACTCTGCGGCTCATCATCCACGATAATTGCTTTCATAATTTGTCTGCTTCGTCAAATATTTATTCCCCTTTCCGGCTGAAACCGGATCATGTTTCCATTTAGTAAAAAATTGGCAGGGTAGAAAGTTTTAAGGTAAGCTAAATGAAACCTGTCATGCTTGGCGTGCAGGCAAAATTAGTGAAAGCATTGGATGCAAGCGAGTTTCTTCCACACAGTTTTTTCTTTCGATTTCAAAAATCCACCTGCCAGCTCAGCACCGGCACCACGCCCGCCTGATTGCGGCGCTCCCAGGTTTTGGTGTCCACATTGTATTCCCTGCCAAAAGGCCGCTTGTTTTGGATATTGAAAACATTCTGCACGTCGAGCGAGAGACTGTGGCGGCCTTTGCGCCAGGCCAGGCGCAGGTCGGTGCGGAGGTAATCGGGGATGCGCTCGGAGTAGGGACGGCTTTCATCGTAAACAGGCCGGTCGCCTCCCGTCTGCTCCGTAGCCAGCGGCGTCGAAGGCAGGCCGTTGACGTAAAGGTTTTTCACCCCCACCTGGAGCGTTCCGCTGTTTTTAAAATCCCACTCTTTTCCCAGCGTGAGCGATGCCATGTGCCCGGCGTTGAACTGGGTATTGAAACGGTCCGGGCCGCCGTTGTCGTAGTTACTCTCGAAAAGCGATCCGTTCAGGATGAAAAACAGCCCTTGCCGGAAAAACTTTTCCAGCGAAATATCCACGCCCACGTTCGTGCCCTCGCCTTCGCTTAGCATCGCCCGGGCCGGGTAGCCCTCGATTTCATTCAACAACCAGAAAGTCCGGCCACTGCTGAAGTCCGCCGGAATGTTGGACAAAAACTGCACGTACCCTTCCACGTGCAGCCGCAGTTGTTTGGAAAACAAAATATCGTAAGCCAGCACCGCCTGAATGGATTCCATCAGATCCAGGTCGAGATTGGGCTGGGTAGTTGTACCACCTTCCGCCACGTTGATGAAATACACCCCCAGCGGCGGCGTTTGCCGGTGAAGGCCAAGGGCCAGGCTCACCGACTGCCGGGCGCCGATCGAGCGGCGGGCGCTCAGGCGGGGTTCGAGCGAAAATGAATTCGTCAGGCCGAAGTACATCGCATGGAGGCCGACGTTCATCGTCCAGTTTGCACCGGGCCGCAGGCTCACCTGCACGAACGGCTGCACCTGCATCGTACCGCCCTCCTCGCCGATGTAGCTGGCAAGGCCCCCGTCCGTCTGGATCGAATCAAAACGTAGATCGTAAAACAGGCGGCTCGCTTGCAGGCCCGCCTTGAAGGTTGTTTTAGCTGAAATTTTTTGGGTAAAAAACGAAGATACGGCCAGTTTGCCTTGTGTGAAGTCTTCCTCCTGTATGGTTCGCTGATCACTGTTTGAAAAATTGCGCCAGCGGGTAAAAAACGCTCGCTGCGCCATACCAGCTACGGTGGTTTTCAGGTGCGATTTTTCACTTGTGGTTAGCGTGTGTGTGATGCCGAGGATGCCCACGTCAGAGCCGCTCTCATAACTTACGCTGTCATCGAAGACTTGCCAGACACCACTCTCCACTACTTTCTCTTCAAAACTCAAACCGCCCGTACCCCACATACGCAGGCTCGATTTTCCATTTTTAGAGGGGAAAAACAGGTTAAAACTCAGATCCTGGAAGTTATTCCGCACCCGGTCGCCGACAAGATAAATTCCCATTTCATTCAAAATCCCCAGCGTCGAGTAACGGTAGTTCATCAAATACGATCCGCCCGACTGTCCGCTACTCGCTGCCTTTTGCTTGCTGGAAAACGGCCCCTCCGTCGCAAACTCCAACCCAAGCATGCCCGCCCGGAAACGGTGTTGCCGCCGTTCACGGTTGCCATTGCGGAAGCGCATATCAAAAACACCAGCAAGGGCATTGCCGTACTCAGCCGGAAAAGCACCGGAGAAAAAGTCAGAGTTACTCAGTACGCTCACGCTAAAAATCGAAAGCCCTCCCCCACTGCCGCCTTTGCGGGCAAAGTGGTTCGGGTTCAGGATATCCACTCCTTCCAGCCGCCAGAGCACTCCCACCGATGCATTGCCCCGAATGATGAGGTCGCCTTCGTTGTCCTTCGACGGCTGCACCCCTGGAAGACTGTGCGCCATGCGGCCGGGGTCGTTGATGGCTCCGGCAAAGTGCTGCACTTCCTCTACCGAAAATGACCGGGCACTGAGCAACGCCGCATCGTTGAGCGGGCCGTTGGGTGAAGTGACGGCGGTGACGACCACCTCGCCCAGGCTGACGGAGCTTTCCTTCAGTTCAATTTCCAACACGAGTTCACGGGCTGCCGTGAGTACCAATCCGTCCGAAACCCAGGGGGTGTAACCGATGTAGCTGCATTCGATGCTGTGCCGCCCGACTGGGACTTTTTCGAGGATGAAACTTCCGTCAATATCCGTGACCGTACCGGTCGTCTCCGCCAGGTCGAGGACCCGGACAGTGGCCCCGATCAGAGGGTGGCGGGTATCTTTGTCGATGACGGTACCCCGGATGGTTTGGGTAGGTGTTTGAGCAAAAGTATTTGCACTCAAAAAAAGGAGAAAACAAGCAAGTAGCGATTGGAGAGTGGAGGGGAAGCTCATATCATATTGGTTTTAATAAGAAGGAGACTACCTGCAATGTTTTAAAAAATTGGTTTTAAAAACAATGACTTAACTCAATACAAAAAAGCACCCCCCGAACCCTGCCGGAAGGTGCTTTCCTGTTTCAAAAAATCATACTCAAATGCAAATGGTTTGCGAGCACTGGCATTTTTTAAACGACTAAAAACCAGTCTCATAGCCTACCTGAAAACTTGCGTATTTAACTCACAGCTTCATAAACTTCTCGACCCGCACCCCATCGCCCATTTGCAGGCTGATGAAATAAGTTCCAGGCGCCAGGGCCGAAACATCGAACAGTTGCTCGTTGATGCCCGCCGAGGCCGCCATTTTCCGCTGGGCAACCAACTCGCCCAGCGTGTTGGCGATGCGGAAATTCACCAAGCCGGCAGCCTTTACTCCGAAACGAACCGTAAGCATTTCGCTAACCGGGTTCGGCTGAAGTTGCAGGCTGGAAATCGCAACCTCGTCCACCGCTGTCGTATTTCCTTCACATTCGACAGTAACCAGTCCGGATGTGACACAGCCGTTGACATCAGTCACCATCACAACAATTTCTGCCGTTCCGGAACCAGCCTCAACCATCGCCGTCTGCTGACCGGCTCCTGCCGAAATCGCCCAGTTTTGACCATAATTTAATTGCCAGATGTAGCTGAACGGCGCCGTACCGTTCACCGGCGTTGCCAAAAATGGGTACTCGCTGCCACAACTCACCACTGCCGGCGCATTCACCTCCGCAGAAAATACCGCATCGGTAATCATGACGGACAGCCAATGTGTTGAAGTATTGCCGCAGTCGTCGACAGCTTTGTAGAGGTACTGGTACATCGGCCCGTCGCAGGTAGTTTCTGTGAAATTGGTCAGAGTGATGGCCACCTGGCTACAGTCAGTTACGTTAGCCGCAGGGGTTTCCCAGTTTTGAAATTCTGCCTGCGTCATGTACAGTTGATCGGGCATGTTCACGAAAACCGGCGCTTCCGTATCCACCACCGTTATTTTTTGTGAAATAACCGAGGTGTTGCCGCACCCGTCCGTTGCGACCCACTGACGAGTATGGTCGCTGCCGCAAACGGTCGTTTGCACATCGTCTTCAAAACCAAGGCTCAGGCTACTGCAAGCATCAGCCGCTTCCATCTCAGCAAAAACCACCGGCTCGCCGCATTGGATCGTCAGGTCCTGTACAGGCGTGGTGAAGACCGGCGCTTCGGTATCCATTACCGTAATGGTTTGGGAAGTTTGGGAAGTATTGCCGCAGGCATCCTTGGCCGTCCAGGTTCTGGTATGGTATACGCCGCAGGTATTGTTTTCAACAACATCCTCAAACGTCACCGTCATGCTGCTGCATCCATCGGTGGCCGTCATGTTAGCAAAAACTACCGGCTCGCCGCAGTTGATCGAGAAATCATCAGCGACTGAAGTAAAGACCGGCGCTTCCGTATCCACTACCGTAATTGATTGGGAGGCAAGGGAGGTATTGCCGCAGGCATCCCTGGCTGACCAGGTCCGCACGATGACGTACGATCCTTCACAGTTAGCCGGCAGGATTTCATCCTCAAAAGTCAGATTGACACTGGAGCACCCGTCAGCAGCCGAAGGAGTCCCAAAGTCAAGAGGATCACTGCAACTCACCGTTTTATCGTCAGGCACAAAACTGAAAACCGGCGCTACGTCGTCCACAATGAAGATGGTTTGCGAAGCAACCGAAGCATTTCCACAGGGGTCAGTTGCTGTCCAGGTGCGTGTAATGCTGTGTCCGTTGCAGTTACCGTTGTTGAGCCAGACATCCTGATGGGTCATGGTCAGGGCTGCTCCTTCGGCGCAATTGTCCACCACGACCGGCGTGCCGAAGACTGGCGTGCCGGCGTTGCAGGCAATGTAGCCATCTGCAGGAATTTCAGTAAAAACCGGCGCTGAATCATCCGGCTCGATGGTAATTACCTGCGAAGCTGTCGTCGAGTTGCCGCACTCGTCCGTTGCAGTCCAGATGCGGGTAAACGTATTGCCGGAGGCACAATTTTCATCAAAAACATCAGTGAAAGTAATTTCAAAATCGCCGCAGGCAGAATGGCAGACCGGCTCGCCAAACACGAGGTTGCCGCTGCAGTCCATCGTCATGCTCTCGGGCACGTAGCTAAAGGCGATGAGGTTGCCGCTGTTGAAACCCGGCAAAACCCATGCGCTCGTAGTTGCTGTCGTGAAATTACCACACTCATCGGTGGCAATCCAGGTCCGGATGATATCGTAGCCGTAAATAACGCCGTTCACTTCGTTACAGTCACCCGTACCAATCAGTGAATCCTGAAAAGTAATCGTCACGTCGCTGCAATTATCAAACGCTACCGGATCCGGGAAAACGATATCCTCGTCGCAGTCAAAAAACTGATCGTAAGGCACAAAAATGAACACCGGCGCAGTCGTATCCGGGGTCGTTGTCACATCCTGCACAAACGTGGATGCATTACCACACTGGTCGGTAGCTGTCCAGGTTCGGGTGAACTGGAAGCCTACGGCACAGTTGCCTGTTTGGCCGCTGTCCTCGTAGCTGAGGAAGGTCGGACCACAGTCATCGAAAGCGACCGGCTGGTAGAGGTCATCCCCGCAGTCAATCGTAATGCTGGACGGAGTGTCCGTTGCAAAAATGGGAGCCTGCGTATCAGGTCCGGTGTTGATCGTTTGCGAAGCAATTTCCATATTGCCGCAGCCGTCGTGTGCAATCCAGGTACGGGTAATGCTGAACGGCTCGCTGCAATCGCCGCTGGTATTCACCACATCCGAGAAACTGACACTCAGCCCGCCTGCCGGGCAGGTCGTTTCGACGATGGGCGTGCCGAACATCGGGTTTTGATCACAGTCCGCCGTCACATCAGGCGGCACGAAGGTGAAAATGATTTCTGAAACCACATTCGGCGGCGTCATATTGACAACCTGTGTTACCGAGGAGGAATTACCACAAGCATCCGTCGCCGTCCAGGTGCGGATGATCTGGTTGGGCAGCGGGCAGGCGCCGCCAATTTGCTGTTGTGAAAAAACCACCGTGAAAGCCGAGCAGTCCGTCACGTCCGGGGTTTGCACGGGCGGAACGTCGGGACATTCTGCCGTGGTGTCAGATGGCACATTGGTGAAAACCGGCGGCTGATCGTCCAGCACATGGATAGTTTGTGAAGCAGAAATCGAATTGCCACAATCGTCCGTCGCCGTCCAGGTGCGGATGAGCGTAAAATCGCAGGGATCTCCGGTTTGTGTTTCAGAAAATTCAACTTCCACATCGGGGTCGCAGGCATCCGTTGCCGTCACATTGGCTGGGTCCGGCAATTGAGCACAGGCGTCGAGGTTCAGATTACCCGGCACGCCGAGAAGTACGGGAGGCTGGTTATCCACCACGGTCAAATTGGCGTTGAAATAAGTTTCATTGCCGCAGGCATCCGTTGCTGTCCAGGTTACGACGATGGGGTCTCCGGTACAGGACAGGCTACCAAGCCCGGGGAAATTATTGGTGAAAGTTACCGGCTGGCTCAATTCAGTCCAGGTTCCGCTGTAGTTCAGCCAGTTTTGCAGGATTTGACCGGCATTTGGGTTACTGCAATCCAGGGTCAGGTCGTTGGGCTTCACACATGCCGGACCTTCGGTATCCTCCAGGGTGAAAGTGGCGCAGGTTGTAAAAACGTGCCCGCAGGCGTCCGTTCCGAAAAAAGTCACCTCAATGCTGCCGGTAATCTGGCCGCAGCCGAAGACCCAGTTCGCAGGATCGTAATCGTTCGTCCAGGTAACGGGAGCGCAGCCGGGCACCTGGAAGGAAGCCCCACCGTGGTTGGACAGCCAATCCTGCAAACCGCTCATGTAATTCATCAGCGTAGCCTCCAGTGTAACGTCCTGCGCAGGGACGCCAACCACCCCGGCCGGCAACACAGGCACTGCCGTCGGGTGCGACCATCCGCCAGCTCCACCGCCAGACAGGTCAGTACCGACAAAACCGCCATTGCCCAAACCGCCGCCATAGGCTACATTTACGTAGGAAGGTAGAGCACCGGCAGCGTTGGGGTTTAGTTCCACCGTAAAACGCACCTTGATTACCTGATCGTGCTGCAACCATCCGGTGCCCGGCATAAAAATATTGGTATGGTCAACCCCGTTGAACAGCGAGTCGATCAGCGGATTGCCGGAGGCTGTGGAAAAAATGATTTCGGGGATGGAGTTGGTAAAAACGTACGACGGAGCAAGGTAGCTCTGCAAATCTTCGATCAGAAAAAGTTCTTTCAATGAACCACCGGCGTTATCCATCGTAATCGTGAATTCGAGAACCGGATTTTGAATGCTGTTCGTGGTATCGTCGCAAACATTCAGGCCGTAATTGTTGATGGAGGTGACACTTTTGCTGAGCAGAAGATTGGGAAGGGAGGGACTGCATCCCGGCGCACCCTGAGCGTTGAGCGAACAGGCGTAGAGGTCGTCGAACAGGCAACGCTCAGCACAAATTTCAAGTGCAAACGGCTCACGGTCGAGTGAAAAATTAGCGCCCAGCTGGTAGTACTCCACGCAAACCTGCGACACCGGCTGCATCCCTGAAGTCACAGCCCAGAATGTTCCGTGCTCGTGGCCGGTGCCGGCGAAGTTAATCCCATTGGGTCCTCCGGCAACCGGAAGAGAGTCAACATTTGAGCGGCGGTAGCCCGTCAGAAATACCGGGTCGGCGCCCAGAAAAGCGGTTACTTTCACCCATTCATCGTCGATGAAATGACTGTGTTCCTTTGAGTTAAGGCGGATTGGCCGGGCCTCATCCAGCGTGAAGCAGTAGGTATTTCCACCCAGTCCGGTCAACTCACGGCCGTTGTCAAAGCTGTAGCGGCCGTAGGGGCGGGGCTCCATGTTATTTAAGTTGAAATTCCAGGAATCTTCCGCCGGCTCAGCATCGATTTCGATAAAACGAATGGGGTCACCCGACTCATCGCAGAAGCCGGAGTTGAAGCCGTGAACCGGATCGCCAAAGTTCAAGGCAGTTCTTTGCTGGTTTGACAAGCGGTTCCAGCGGCTGACGAACTGGCTGGTATCGCAGGTGATGGGGTCATCGGCTACACATTTGGTTCCGCAAATTTTCAGGCGAAATGGCTCAACACCGGCAGGATCACCGGCAGCTGTTGAGTAGTACTGGATACAAACCTGCGTCACCGGCGCAGCACCGGAATTCACCTCCCACCACAGGCCGCCGTCCGTTCTTCCATTGGCATTAAAATGTACCGTTGAAGTACCGGAGCCTGTAATCTGGGCGAACACCGGAGGCTCTGAATAACTCCCCGTCAGATTGACGGGAATGGCGCCGTTGGAGGCACTCACCCGGATTTGTTCGTGATTGGTAAACCAGGCGTGTTCCCGGCTGTCCATGCTGAACTCTACTGGAGCGCTGAAATTGAAGCAATACTGCACCCCGGCGGTGTTCATGTCTTTTCTGGCCAGGAAAAACGAGGTGTTCCCCCAGCGCCGGGGGTGGCGGCTGTTCAGGGTGCCGGGCGTTGGTGCTGCAGGAGCCGGCCCCGATGTAATACTGGCCGTGATAGCCGGGCCACCGTTGCAGACGCCAAGGTTGAAATTTGACACCGTTCCACCGTTCTTCAGGGTGGTACGCTGGGCAGGGGTCAGGCGGTTCCAGGCGCCCACTTCGGTGAGGTTGGGACATGCGGCAAAGCTCGTTTCATCAAAATTTGCGCTGACTGAAGTTGGATTTTTGTGAAAAGTCCAGGACTGAAGTGCAATCGCCAGTAAGATTGTTGGCAAGACGCACAAACCTGCTGCGGCAAGACGTCCTGACTTTTTGTTTTTACTTGAAAAAGGATTCAATTGGGTAAGGAACATGCTCATAATCAATGTTTTAGATAAACAGATAATCGGAACCCCTACCTGCAGCAAGCAGATAGAAGTTGGGTATTCAATCAATGTGTTGCGTTCATTGAGCAGTTGTCTGAAGGGAAGTGTAGCTGCTCAAACTCGAGGGTAGTAAAAAAACAGGGTATGATGCCTTTGGTAAGATGTCCTTGAAAAACTTCTGCTAATGTAGGGCAAGTTTTTGATTAAAAAAACAACCGGAAGTACGGCAAACGGGAGAAAGAATTTTTTTTTCGGCCGTCTCAGTCCCCGGCAGAAGTGAAAAGTTGGTCTGTTTTTGTGATTTTTGCAGTAGATTAAAACTAAAGCCACCAACTATGTCCGACCTTTCACCCCTAACCTACACCTGCGATTATGTTGTACAAATGTACGACATCGACAGCCACCGGCGGATGACAGTTTCTGCGCTCGTACGACTGATGCAGGAGGCATCCATGCAAAATGTCAAGCAGATGAAAGTTTCCGTCTGGGATATGGACGCCATGTCGCTCTCCTGGGTTCTGCTTCGTAAAAACCTGACCATCAAGCGCCTGCCTATGAATGGCGAGAAAATATCCGTGGTGACCTATTCCTGTGGTTTTGAAAAATTTTTCACCTATCGGGACTACAAAGTTTTTGACGCTGAAAAGGAAATGATCGCCTGGTCCTCCTCCACCTGGCTGCTGATGAATACCAACGAACGGCGCATGGTTCGAATCCCGGATTTTGTGCTGGCACTCGAATCACAAATGCCCACCGCAGAGGAAAGTCTGCCCCGGCCCAAAACCAAATTACCTCCGTTTGAAGCTGCAGAAGTGAGTAAACCTTTCCGTGTGGACTGGCACGACCTCGATTTCAATGGCCACCTGAACAATGTTTACTACATTCAGTGGATGCTCGAAGCCCTCCCGGATCACATTTTACAGGATGGCACCCTGCGGGAGTTTGATGTGTTTTACAAAATTGAAGCACATTGGAAAGACGGACTGATGTCAGAAGTGCAACAGTTGAGCGACGACAGCTTTCTACACCGGCTCATCAGAATTGACGACGGGAAAGAGGTAGCGCAGGGCATGAGCAGGTTTATGAAATGAGCCTGTCCTTGAATTCTTAAAAAGGCGGGTTTGCGGGTAGGCAAACAAATTGATTTTCAATTGTTTGAAGCCTTGCATTTTTGCAAACCATTTTTTTGAGTATAAACCCGCTCCTGTCGCCCGGCATTTCGGTTTACTTGATGGAAAGTGGCTTTGGATTTTTTACAGCCTGCATTGCCTTTTTGATGGACAAGTCATCAGCGTTCATCACATAAAAGTATCCTTTTTCCGACCATAAAATCCTGGCTATTCCAGCTTTGATGGCACGCTTCGTATCGTTTTTGATGATACGCCATTGCCGCTCGCTTCGCTTTTCGCCTTTCTCCACAGCAAACTGAAGGAATTCATTCGCCAGATCATCGGTCACAATAAAGTCTTTTGTAAAATCCTCCATGCTCACCTTTTCCAATTCCTCCCGGTTCTTTTCCATGTACCGGAACGAAAATGCCGGAATGTGCTGGTGTAAGCGAATGAAGTAAGGATTGAGCAGCAGGGAATCCATCGGAATAAAAATATCCGGCTGAACACCTCCCCCACCGTACACAACACGGCCGCCGCTGGTGAAATACTTGGTGGTATCCTGAAATTCTATCTTGCTTTCGTCGTACATCTCGCCGTTTTCAATCCGTCCTGCTACATCGAGATCATAGTGATCACGGTCTTCGTACGGTTTTTGAATACAGCGACCAGATGGTGTGTAGTACCTGGCAACCGTCAGCCGAATGGCTGATCCGTCCCGCAACCGGTACTGCTCCTGCACCAACCCTTTACCAAAGGTGCGCCTTCCGATAATGATTCCACGGTCCCAGTCCTGAATGGCCCCTGCGATGATTTCACTTGCGCTGGCAGAACCTTCGTCCGTCAGAACCGCAATGTTCTCAACATCATAAAAATTACGGCCGGTTGATTTGTACTCACTGCGGGTCACGTTTTTTCCTTCAGTGTACACGAGCAGTTTATCTTTTTCCTTGAAAAGCTGACTGAGGATGTTGGTTGCTTCCTGGAGGTATCCACCACCGTTTTGCCGGAGGTCCATCACGAGGTGCTTCATGCCTTTTTTATCCACCATATCTTCGAGCGTTTTCATGAACTCTTCGTAGGTGTTGGCGCTGAACCGGTTTATTTTGATGTAGCCGGTTTCTTCATCGAGCATGTAGGCAACTTCCACACTGTTCACCGGAATTCTGTCACGGGTTAGTTTAAACCGGATCAAATCCTTGTCATTCCCCCGACGGATGCCGATGTCAATACTTGAGCCCCGTTCGCCTTTCAACTTACCAAGGATTCCTTCGTAATCAATGTTGTCACCAACCGTCAGAGAATCTTCGATCATGACAATTTTATCACCGGAAAGAATACCTGCTTTTTCTGCCGGGCCGCCGGCTATTGCTGCCACGACCATGACCGTGTCGTCAACAACCACAAACTCAATACCGATACCGTCGAAGCTGCCTTCGAGTTGTTCGTTCACCTGCTTGAGTTGTTTGGCTGAAATATAGCTGGAGTGAGGGTCAAGTTGAAAGAGAATATTGTCAATCGCTTCCTTCACCAGTTCATCCTTGTTCACGTCGTCGACATAACGTGCCTCAATGTAACGGATCAACTCCTCCAATTTACCCTGACCAAGGGTGCTGGGTGGCAGTTCCTCTTTCTTAGGGACTTCAATGGCAGCAACGGTAGGAGGATTGGACTGCATTTTAGTACCAATCAACATACCGGTAACCAGTACCAGCGAGAAAAGAACGGGAAGCCAGATATTAAGTTTTTTCAAGTTTGGAACATGCTCGTTGTTCATCTTGGGATGTTGAAAATGAATAAGATATTAGGTTAAAACGGGTTCACACTAAGTTTTCCCGGAAAGCCCGGCCGCAAAAGTAAACAAATAGCTTAATGTGAAATTTGGCCTGAATGTTTACCATCAATTAACAAGCATTGGGAAAAATCGTTGCACCCGGCATCACCGATCGGAGAGGAAGTCTAGTTTTTGTCGAAGCCTTTGCAAAATCATTAATTTCTGGAAATAATTCAAGGCTGTTTTGAAAATATGAAATCAAAAATTCAATTTTGTTGAAAATATTAAAAGCACACATTGGGTAATCTGTTTCAGGAATTTACACTAGCTCACTCCGAATTACTGAAGCACCCCCCTTTGGCGACCATGAAATCCTGACAATTATGAGTGTAATCGACAAACTAGACAAGCAAATTCTTTCCATGCTCATGCATGATGCCGAACAGGCCTACACCGATATTGCTAAAAAACTCTTTGTTTCTGGCGGCACCGTGCACGTTCGGATGAAAAAATTAAGGGACCTCGGCATCGTTCAGGGTGCGAACCTGGTCGTCGATCACGGGAAAATGGGGTATGATATTTGCGCTTTCCTCGGCATTTACCTGGATAAAAGTTCTTTGTACGACGATGTTTCCGAACAATTGAAAAATATCCCTGAAGTTGTGGAAGCTTATTACACCACCGGGCTTTATAGCATTTTTGCTAAAATCTACTGCCGGGACACCGACCACCTCCGGGATGTGTTGCATGATAAAATTCAGAAAATTTCGGGCATCCAGCGTACAGAGACCTTCATTTCCCTCCAGCAAAGCATCAACCGGCCGGTTGACATCCTCGTAGACGAGACAGAATAAGGCCGCTTGAATTGCGTTTTGTGAAAAAACCGGGTTTTCACCTCTTTTAATCTGTAAAACCTTGGGTTGACTTTAGCCATGGATAGATATCTGGAACCTGTACAACTTCTATTTCGCCTGCATCTCACAGCTGTGATGATTGCCTGCCTCACAGTTCTGTCAACCCTCCAGGCTAATAATGCATCCAGTTCTGAAGTTTTTTTTCAACAACACACATTCCTTTCTGACCCAAACGACACCATCAAATACCGTGGATACCGGTTGCACCTGACCGATTTTGAAATCGTCAAACAAACGAACGATTGGGTGAAAATCAAATGCACCATCATCAACTCCGGCAGAATTGATGTCGATTTCAGCAAAAAAGGTACAGAACACTGGGTCCAAGTCAACTTTGATCGCTCACTTTTCGATAATAAACTTGGCGGCCTTCGTGAAAATATCAAACAGGCCATGTACGACGAAAACCTGCAAATGGCCGCCGGTGATGTGATCAGAGGAAAAACGCTCAAAGTTTCAACGATGCCAATTGCCCCGTCCGACCAACAGAACGAACCTGCCATCAGTTTTTCCGACCCTACCTCCGTCCGGGAACCTGCCGAGCCAACGGTAGCTTTTTCCTCCAAAGGCGGAAACGAGGCGCCACTACCTGAACCGGCAGAATTTCAAAAAGAAAAAGAGGAATGCCCCGATATATTTTTCTCCGACCTGCGCATTGTCGAACAGGATGACAAGTGGGCCACCGTTGAATACACCATTAAAAACAAGGGGCAGGGTGCCTTCAAACTGGCCAATCCTCAAGCCGGCAATCAGGAACACCTTGCTATCCGGGCCTATATTTCCGGCGTTACGGTCTTATCAAGAGGTGCATTGCCCATTGGAGGGCAGTTTGTGCGTATTGAGGCCGGAGAACCTAAAGAGCTCTACCCCGGCGGCCAGTACACCGGCAAACTCCGGCTGGATGTTCGAAAAAAAACCCGCTACATGAAAAGTCTGATCCTTTCACTTGAATCTGACCAATTCCACCTGGAGTGCGACAAGACCAATAATACCGGAGCATTGATACTTGAATAGCGAAATTTGAGCAAAAAAAAAAGAGCAAGTCGGGAGTCCCGACTTGCTCTTTTTTTTTCTGTTTTTCTCAAAACACTCAGGAGCCCAGGTAGTGCTTCAGCAGTTTGCTGCGGCTTGCAGAGCGGAGTTTGTTGATCGCTTTGTCTTTGATCTGACGCACCCGCTCACGAGTAAGGCCGAATTTGTCGCCAATATCTTCGAGTGACATCGGATGCTCAACGCCGATACCGAAGTACAGCTTGATGACATCCATTTGCCGGTCGGTCAGCGTGCTGAGTGACCGCTCGATCTCAAGGCGCAGAGACTCAGTGTACTCAAGATCCTGATCCGTTTTTGGCGAATGAATATTTTCGAGTACATCGAGGAGTGAATTGTCTTCACCATCCACGAAGGGAGCGTCCATTGAAACGTGACGGGCGGCTACACCCAATGTTGTTTCAACTTCTTCGGTAGGAATTTCCAGGAGCGCAGCCAATTCCTCGGCAGAGGGCTCCCGCTCGTAGTTCTGTTCGAGCTCTGAAAAAGCTTTATTGATTTTATTTAAAGATCCTACTTTATTCAAAGGCAATCTAACGATACGTGATTGCTCGGCCAAAGCCTGAAGAATAGACTGCCGGATCCACCAAACAGCGTAGGAAATAAATTTAAATCCTCTTGTTTCATCAAAGCGCTGAGCTGCTTTGATGAGACCCAGGTTGCCCTCGTTGATAAGGTCACTCAACGAAAGTCCTTGATTTTGATACTGTTTCGCTACAGAAACGACGAAACGGAGATTAGCTTTAGTTAGTTTTTCGAGAGCGGTTTGGTCGCCCTGCTTGATTCGCTTCGCCAAATCCACTTCTTCCTCGGGGGTCAGCAGGTCCACTTTACCAATTTCCTGCAAATACTTTTCAAGAGACTGACTCTCCCGGTTGGTGATAGATTTTGTAATTTTTAACTGTCTCATTGAGCCGCTTCGGTTTAATTTAATTTAGTGTAAAATTACTCTTCAATGTCGATTTGGAGATGGGGATGGAAGGTATGTCCCAGGTGTTCAAGTTCAATAAAAGTAATATGTATTGTGCAGAGCATGTTAAACGAGCTGATTTTCAGAAAGTTTTATCAAAAAAAGCGTTTTGAACGACGGATGGGAAAAAACGCTGCAAAAATAGCTTAATTGTACCGGAGAGTCAACTCTAATACATGCCATCCAATTTATATACCCATGTTTACAATTTAAAACCCCTTGATTTCTAAATACTCTTCGCCAATGGAGCAGTGTTTTTTTCCTGAAAAAAAACTTTGAAGCTCCCCAAGCGCCTGCCTTTAAGGTCGTATCACTGAAATTAGTTCGATTTTTTTGAAAAATCCTAATTTTCCTTTTTATTGCGCCTCACTTCCAATAAGTGAAAATAGTTTAGGGTAAAATACCAAAAACTATTTTTCACCAAACTAAAAATGAGGGAATGGAAAGAGTCAAAATCGAAGTTGAATATCTGCTCCGTGCATCTCCGGCACTTTTATATCAATTTTTCACCACCCCATCTGCACTGGTACGCTGGTTCTGCGACGGGGTTGACATTCAGGGAGATGGCATTTATACTTTTGAATGGAGTGGCTACGAGGAAGTAGCACAACTTACGGAAGATATTGAGGAAGAACTCGTTCACTTCAACTGGCTCGAAGATGACCGGGAAGGAGAATACCTCGAATTCAAAATATCCATATCGCCGGTCACTGGCGAAACCATTTTGACCATTACCGACTTCTGCGATGAGGACGAAGTAGACCAGCAACGTGAACTTTGGGAAACGCAAATCAAATCGCTGAAAAAAGAAACGGGCAGCGGCGGCTGACGGTCAGATCAACGATTGATTCTTCGCTGAAATACGCTCCCGGGGATAGCCAGGAGCGTATTTTTTATTTTAAAATACCGCTTAACCCTTGCCCTTCTGCCTCTGTGTAGCCTCCGGTAATTAATTTTTTCCTGACCCAAACACGCCCGCCGGGATATTTCTACATTTGCAAAAAACACCTCCATGACCCTCCTCTTTGGCCTCGAACTCGACGACCTGACGCTCCCCCGCCCGCCCTCGGAAGGCGGCATCCACTACTGCGGGCGGAAAAGCCTGCTCTCACTTCTTGAAAGTTATCTTGGCCTTGACGGCCACCCTGACAACATCGACTACCTGCGGATCGAACAATACAGGCAGGCGATGCTGAGCCATCAACCCGGCATTTCAACTCCGGCATTTTATAAAAAATCATTCGAGGCGGATCAGTTTGCAACGGCGGCAGAGTTGCTATCCCGGCGGGATGAACTGCTATTGGCAGGCTGGGATTTTAACATAAAAGAAAATACGCCGCAACGGCTGGTTACTTTGGCTGAAATTGAAGCCATTTTTCATCATAGTGAAACTGAGACTGGTATTGCACTTACCCCCGGTTACGCAGATCGGTTCTGCGAAATGCTGAAAGCCCTGGATATTCGAAAGCATCCATTTTCCGAAATCCGGCTCAACGAGCCTTTTGAGTTGTTGCCCTGCCACTTTCAAAGGTTGCTGAAAAAACTAAGCGAAACTGCTGCCAGACCAGCGATCAAACAATTGGAAAGCAGCCTCGGGCAAGGCCATTCAACCGAGGCAAACACTGATCTGCAAAAATTTCAACAACGCCTCCAAAACACTCAAACACAACAGACTCCAGTCCCGCTCAGCCTTTTCAACGATGGCACACTCCTGATCCTCCGAGCAAAAAGGGCCGGCGAAGCTGCCTCCTGGCTCGCTCAACTCATCAGGCTCAACAAGCTGTCAGCCAACCTGCTCGTTCCTGAAAAAAACCGCACGCTTGACATTGCCCTCATCCACGAGGGCTTCCCAAGTCTCGGCATTCAGTCGGCTTCGCTGGCAAGACCATCGTTGCAGATTTTGAAGCTCGTACCAACCTTTTTGTGGGAACCGGTGGACCCGTTCAAGATACTGGAGTTCGTCTCGCTGTCTGTCAAACCACTGGCCGATGACCTGGCGACACTCATCGCCAACCAGATTGCCCGGCAACCCGGGTTGCGGAGCGATGGCTGGTTTGCCATGATCGCCCGCTATTTTTCAGAGCTGGAAGAACAAGCTGCAGCAGACCCCAGTCTGAAACCAGCCGAAGTACGCAAGCAGTACAATTTCTGGTTCGAACGGCAGCGCTTCGACATGAACCGCACCGTACCCAAAAGCGAAGTTGTGACGATTTTCAACTATCTGCGGGAATGGGCTTACGCCACTTTTGATGAAAGCGGCGGGAAAAATAACTCGCTGCTCGTGCTGAGCGAACAGTCAAAGCGCATTGTGGAACTGCTCGAAACGCTGCCCGAAACAGAGTTGACTCACCTGGAATTGGAACGAATCGTACGCACTATTTACGAACCTTCGCCGGTAGTTTTTCAGGAGCGTGAGGCCGGGCACCTGCCATTCGTCATGCATCCCGGAGCATTCACAGGTGAGGTAGCGGAAGTCTGGTGGTGGAATTTCATCCAAAATGACCCGCCGCACTTTTTTTCCAGGTGGTACCGGCATGAGCGAAATTACCTGAACGCCCTTCATATTTTACTGGATACACCGGAGCAGGAAAACGCCCGGATGCTCTGGCAGCAACAGCGCCCCGTTTTGTTAGCTAAAAAGCGGCTTGTACTGGTAATCCCGGACACCGTTAATGGCGATGACGTACTCCCCCACTCCCTTTTTGGCGACCTGCAGGCTACCTTTTCCAACCTCGACATTGTCACAGAACACATCAGCACACATTCAGAAGTGGACGGCCATGCGTCAGCATTTGCAAAGCACTTCATTTTGCCGGGCAAAGAGCCAATAGAAGTGCGGCAATTGGGCAAGCCAAAACCTTTTCTACACATTCGCAACCTCGACAAACTGCAGCGGGATTATGAGACACTTACCAGTCTCGAATCGCTGTTTTATTATCCCTACCAGTGGGTTTTCAGGTATAAAATCCGGCTGCACAAATCTTCAATTCTCAGCGTAGTGCCGGAGAATACGCTGAAGGGCAACCTTGCACACCGGGTATTTGAAAAATTGTTGAAAGAAGACATTCGTGCGTTCGACAAACCCGCTTTGGAGCAATGGGTCGACCGGGAAACCCGCAGCCTGCTGAGCAGGGAAGGCGCCGTGCTGCTGATGTACGGCCGGGAGCCCGACCGCATTAATTTTATCAATAAGTTGAAATATGCGGCCTGGAGCCTGCTGAACCATATTTGCAACAATGGGTGGCAGGTAGTCGAGACTGAAAAAGATTTATCGGGCACTTTCGCTGAGGGTGCAAATGCCGTGGAGGTTAGAGGCATTGCCGACCTCCTGCTGAAACGTGGTGACGAACTGGCTGTACTCGACCTGAAATGGCGGGGAAGTACTCGCCGGGAAATGGTGTTGCGCAATGAGGAAGACCTCCAGCTTGTGCTGTACTCCCGCCTTGTTTCAACTGAAAATAAATGGGCGCACACCGGTTATTTTATAGTAGAAAACGGAAAGTTGATCGCCCGCAACAATCTGGCTTTTGAAAAAATAACACCTCTGGCTCCCGACAGGGACTACCGGGAGGTTAACGAATCCATCCTTCGGAAAATGGAAGCCACATGGCACTGGCGCCTCACTCAACTCGAAAAAGGACAGATCGAAATCCGCTGCGAACAAACCATGCGGGATATCGAAGAAAGCTATTCCGCCGACGGGCTTGGTGAACAAATGTTCGACTTGCTGGAAATGAAAGGCAGTGATGCTCCCTGGGATGACTATAAGACACTCATCAACCTGGTGGAATAAAAAAGGCCCGGCAATCTGACATGCCGGGCCTTTTTTATTTTGACTACGTAATTCATTCCTCCAGCTTTGTCAGCACCGTCGAGCTTTCCACGTTGCCCTTGCTGTCGTAGTTCTCGGTTTTCACCATGCCAATTCCTTTGGCATACCAGCTGGTGCTCTTGAATTTTTTCTTGATAATGGCTCTCATCTCCGACTCCTGGCTGATTTTGATGCAATCGAAGGTGCCTGCCGGAGTCGTAACCGTTTCCCTTTCTCCCACTTCACGATCAGTGACTGACAGCGTCATGGTCATCAATCCAAGCCCACCGGCGCTGGCTTTCATCGTCAGCGTGCCATCGGGCAGTGTTTGGCCGGGTTCGGGGTTGCTGGGAATTTCGAGGGCGTCGCCGCTCATTTCCATTTCCATGCTGGACATACTTTCCATTGTCCGGGGGTCGAGCATGGAGGTCATGTCCATGTAAATAACGCCGTCTTTGCACTCCATGGAGTAGCTGCCTTTGGTGACATTCTTGCCTTTGGGGTCAGCAATTTCCATTTCGATCGTGGCCTTAAAGCCGTCACGTTCATTGTCGAGGCTGACGACCTTGTGCTTCGCAACGGAGGCCTCCTTGCCTTTTTTATCGTAGCTGGTCAGCTCAAAGGAGATGCCTTCTTTGTAAGGCATGTAACTCGATTCGCAAATGTTGTCTTGTGAATTTGCTGTAAAGGCAAGCAGGAAGGTAAAAACTGGCAGAAGTAAGGTTTTCATAAATAGATTGATTTATCAGGTTATGAGTGATTGTTTTTCAAAAACAGACTTGGAAAGAAGAATGTCAGGTGAAGCTAAAGCAGGAATCCATTTAGACCAAAAGTAATCATACCGGGAGATACAGAGTTGTGCAAAACGCATAATGTTCTGCACACTCTGCCCGGATTTTTGATTTGTTAGTCCACGTTTCCATTACTGGAAAAAACTTTTCGGAATTAAGGATGAGAATTGCAGGTTTTTTCCATAAAATTCAATCTGAGAACAAGAAATAACAGGCAACCGTCAAATTTCAGGCAAAAAAAATCCCTGGTGAACAATTAAGTTACCAGGGAGGCTTTTCAAGGATTCGGTTTGAGGGTTATGGTTTGAGGGTATTTCGGTTGTTTGAAGCTGGTTGCAAGGGAAAGAGAATGTGTTTGTCTATGGCGATTGATATACTAACCCGTTTCCGGGGAAAATGTTCGGATTTTTTTAAATAAAACCCTCAACTACCAGCTTTTTCAAGCTGCGCATCAATTACACGGGTGACAAGGTAGGATCCGATCAGACTTACCACCACACCCTCGACGAAAATAAACAGCGACGCCGTGACTGGTGTAAAATATTCACTGAAAGGCGCCTGTTCTTTGAGCAACTCGAAAAAAGACTGATCGATCGCCAAAAAAAGGCACATGGCAACCGTAAACAAAGCCACACCAATGATGGAAGCGTAAAAACCCGCCGCCACGCCTGAAAGGTAGTTCCCCTGACTATCCGGAAAATCCCGGCGGTAATCTCTGATACAGAGATAAATAAAAGTTATGTGGATGAATCCATTCAGGACCCGCAGATAATAATTCTGACTCCATCCCAAAAGGTGGACGATCAGGAACAGCAACGCAAAACCTGTGAACATCTGGAAACCGTACTTCAAGGCAATTTTTTTCATAACACTCTTTTTTGATTGGTTAATTAATTGAAAACCAATTTACAATAAAGAAAGGCCCGCTGCAATTTGAAATTAAAACTGCAGAAGCCTTCTCATCAACCTAACAACTTTTGTCCTTAAGTAACGGAGCCCTTTGAACACTGTTCAATGGCAGAGCCCTAAACACGCCCTTGCGATTACGCTCCGGAAGACAGGGGTTTCGTTGTAGGCGGCCACAATGCAGGTGACAATAACGGTTGATTCGAAAAAATGCTTTTTCCAGTCACCGGCTGTTTTCGGCTGACGGTTATCCATGATTTTTTAGTTGTTTTGCCGGAAGTGTTGAAAATCCAAAACTTCGGCATCACCCTGCAGCAGTGTGCCGTTTTAAAAATTATTGTGAAATGATCTGGAAAAACGAGCCCGACCTCAACCGCCTCAATGCAATGAATGCCAAGACACTGGGAGAGAATCTTGGAATTGAATTCACTGAAATTGGCGATGATTTCATTGTGGCAAAAATGCCCGTGGATGACCGTACCGTTCAGCCCTTCCGGCTACTTCACGGCGGCGCATCGGTGGCACTGGCAGAGACGCTGGGCAGCGTTGCATCCAGTTTTTGCATCGAAGACTTGAGTAAAAAAATGCCGGTCGGTGTGGAAATCAATGCCAATCACCTCCGCCCGGCCAAAAATGGCTTCGTTTACGGAAAAGTCATGCCCGTTCGGGTAGGCCGGACGATGCACGTCT
This sequence comes from Bacteroidota bacterium, assembly GCA_030147525.1. Classification (GTDB taxonomy): domain Bacteria; phylum Bacteroidota; class Bacteroidia; order Chitinophagales; family Saprospiraceae; genus UBA6168. Next base: position 51,474 of record JASBVF010000030.1, on the reverse strand, counting down.
GGAGCATTGAAATTAAAGATGAGCGAGGCAGATTGACCTGCGTCAGCAGGTTAACCGTTGCTGTTGTGGATCAACATTGAGTTCCTGCAGCGCCCACCCAAACCTTCGCTTTACTCAAAAAAAACTTCATTTTTGTGTGTTTCGCCTGTTTTATCCAAGCATTTGATAAAATCGTCCAAGTATGCCCGGCGATAACTCTCTATTTTGCAGAACGCTTCCAGAACTACGTATTTCCTGAAAGATTTCACTTTCAGAAACTTTTCTTACTGCGCATTCCACAACCTGTATTCAACAGGATTCATTTTTATTTCCCCGGCTTCGAAAGTGTGCCCGATGCCGTTAATCTTTAGATTTTCACCCTGATCTAACAGTAGGTAAAACCCCTTCTATACTTAACTGAACAGCACTTTTTCGAAGGGAAAATATTTTACATAAAGTCCTTTGGATTCAATCCATTAAATGAACTTTTTTACTAAAATTTCTTAAACTTAATGTGTGATAACTTGCTTGATAGCAAGGTGCCAACCGGAGTCCAGCATTTGGGTTCCGGTTTTTTATTAAGTTAGCGAAAACAGTAACTTGCCTATTGATTACTACTATATCTGCAATTATCAAATCTTAAAATCCGCCATGAAATTCTTGCCGACCCTGTTTTTTTCCTTCATCACGCTGTTGGCATTTTCCCAAAAAAATGAAACAGCCGAAACTGCCATCCGGCGGAACATAGCAGATTTCTCCAAAAATCTCGTTGCCGGAAATATCGACGGCCTCCTCGCTGCCTATACGGACGACGCCAAAATTTTCCCGCACGGCAGGGACATCCTGCAAGGGCATGACCTTCGCAGCTACTGGACGCCCCCGGCTGACCGGAAAAGCCGCACCAGCTACCATCGCATCCTGCCCGAAGAAATCAAAATCCTCGGCAACGAGGCCTACGACTGGGGCTACTACGAAGGGAAAACGCTCGGCGAAGACGGCCGGGAAACGGAATGGAAAGGCAAGTACGTCATCATCTGGAAAGAAGTTGAGGAAGGAGTCTGGAAAATCTATCTCGACATCTGGAACCGGGTACCACTGGAATTCATCGCCCCGGCGGACTGCATGAAAAAAATCATTGCCATGGATGACTCGCTCGGTACAATCCGCAATCACGCCTGCGAAACTGTTTCACTCGCAGAAACGATCCGAAATTATGCCGCCAGCCTGCAAAAACTCGACTTCAGCAGTTGCCCGCCCTCGTTTGCGACAGCGTTTGAAAAACACCGTCAGGCCTGGCTTGCCATGATTCCACTGGCTGAAAAATACCCGAAGCTCCGGGGTGAAATGCACGATCTCTTCGATCAATTGAAAGCCGGGGAAGACGCTGCCGTTTTCGGCCCGCTGCTGGATGCCATCTGGGCTACCTGGGCAGAAGTTGAACTGGCGATGAAACAATAATCTTTGAGGATCAAATCGCAACACTTGCCACCAAATCCGACACCGTCGGGTGCTCACTGCCGCCTTCCGGTTCAATGGTCACGTTGAGGCTCTCTGCATTTAATTTGAAAGGAATGGAAACGACCTCGTTCGGCTGGTTGGGTAACATCCCAAGACTGACCATTTCGCCGTCCACGTCGGCCCAGATTTGAAAACATTTTTTGCCGGGAAGTTCCGGCAGGGAGGTCAAGCTGAGAAATGATTGCTGCGACTGCTCGTTCCAGTAGGCCGCTATTTTCAGGTCCGGCGCTTTTTGATTGCCTTGCAGCAGCAGCTTTGCTGTGTTGGGGTCAGCAAGCAGGCGAAGTTGATTTTCGGTGGCCTGACATGCTTCCTGTTGCTGTTGCATGGTGAGGGTCTGTGCTGCTAATTCAGCGGTAAGCAGGTTATTTTCATTTTCAAAATCATTTGACTGGTTCCATAAATGCAAGGTTGAAAGCGCAAATACCAATGCAACAAGGCTGGCTGCAACGGCCCAGAGATTACGCTGGGGAAGCAAGACGGTAGCGGTCCTATTTTTTGACATCCTGTCAATATCCACCATGATTGCCTCTTTCGTGCCATCCGGTGCCGGGATGCCGTGTTCAAGGGTCATCTGCTCCATAGCTGCCTGCATAGCTTCATATTCAGCCTTCACTTCGGGGTACTTTCGGATGTAGCGTTCGATTACCGGAATTTGCTCTTCTTCTGCAATTCCGAGCAAGTACTCTTCCAGCATCCCCGACTCCAGAAATATTTTTACGTCTGCATTCATGGTAGCAATATGATAGATAAAATGATTTTTAAAATTTGTAGTCCAAATACTTTTCTCAACTCCCGCAGACCGATTTTCAGTCTTGTTTTCACCGTTCCGAGTGGCAAATCGAGTGCCTCACTGGTTTCCTGCTGAGTCATCCCTTTAAAATAAAGCGCCTGCAACACATCCCGATATTTGGGTTCAAGCGAAGCCAGGTGGTCGGGAATATCGATGTGTTCAGGAACGATTCCTTTTTCATGCAAATCTGATACGTTTGACGACGCCGTTTGGATTTCGTAGCCCTTACGTGTTTTCGCTGCCCTCAGGTGGTCGATGGCGGTATTTCTGGCAATTTGCACCAGCCAGGTGAACAATCTTGCCCGCCCCGGATCATAGCGCCCGGCGTTTTTCCAGACTTTGATAAAACATTCATGAAGCACGTCCTTCGCCGTTGCTTCGTCTTTCAGCATATTTAGCAAGATCCCAAACAGCCCGTCGGCATAACGATCGTACAAAAGTTCGATCGCTTTTCGGTCTCCACTTTGAAGGAGTTGAATGATTTGTATTTCAGATTGGTCCACGAAGAATGTACGGTTAAAAATTTACGAAGTCTCAGCGGGCAGAAACGTAACTGCAAACCCTGTTTTTTGTTTAGGCTAAAAAGATCTACGGCAGCATTTCAATAGTCAATCAAGCCGATGTGGATGCCTCAAACGGCGTCATTCACGTAATTGACTCGGTGGTTTTACCAAAATAAATACTCCGTCGTGTTCTCTTTTTTATTCAGGGAAGCTGTCTCCGGCCGGGGGCAGCTTTTTTGTAAAATTTTCAATCACCCGGCTGCCTCAACGCTCCGAAAATAATCACAATCAGGCCGAACATAATCGAAACATCGGCCAGGTTGAAGATGCCGGTTTTAAAAATACCACCCAGATTGATGTGTAGAAAATCCGTCACCGAGCCGTGCACGACCCGGTCGAAAATATTGCCGATACCGCCGCCAACCATGCAGGCAAGACCAAAAACCGTTGTTCCTGATAGCCCCCTCCCGGCCAATGTAAACATCAGGATTGCCAGCATGGCAATGATAGGGATAAGGGATAACGTGATGTTTTTGATAAGAGGTGGAAGGTTTTCACCCAACCCAAAAAATGCGCCCCGGTTCTCAACTTTGGTGAGTATGAAATTGTCGTTGAGCAATTCGATTTGCTCGTAATCCTGCACGTTATCCCGGACGACGGCTTTCGAAAATTGATCGCAACCGGCATTGGCAAAAACGATCAGTAAAATGAGAAGAGTACGAAAAGCTGAATTGAATTTCATAAAACGAATTTGGGTGAAAGATGCATTTTATCCCCAAATAGTTTGCCCAAACAGTCGATTTTTACCGTTTTTAGGTCATTTTTCATCAAAACCCAACCCATTTCCCTCATTCGGCCAAAGTACTCCGTCTTTCAGAATCACGGTGCCGGCAAACGGATCATCCAGCAAATCAAGGTGGCCATCGAGGTCGGCGTAGTGGATATTCGGGCGACTGAGCGCAAAATGCAACCCGGCGGAAATACTCAGCGCCGACTCGTCCATGCAGCCCACCATCGCCTCCACACCTGCCGCTTTTGCCACGGAGTTGATGTGCATAGCTTCAGTGATGCCGCCGGTTTTCATCAGTTTGATGTTGATCATGTCCGTCCAGTTATTGCTGGTCAGGTGAAAAACATCCTTCAGGCTCAGCAGGCTTTCGTCGGCCATGACGGGTACCGGAACCTTAGAAGTCACCTCGCCAAGCAGCTCGGAAGCCGAGCTGTTGGTCGGCTGTTCGAAAAGTTCAATCCCCACGTCCATGGTTTCTTTGATAAAACGGACGGACTGCTCGACGGTGTAGCCCTGGTTGGCATCGAAGCGAAGTTCGATGGCATGGCCGAGCGTTTCCCTGAGTTTTATCATTTTCTCGATGTCCTCCTCCACGTCCTTGCCGCCTTTAACTTTCAGGATAAAAAAACCTTTTTTGATAAAATCACGGGCCTTCGCCAGCGTCTCTTCCACGGGCAGAATTCCGATGGTAATGCTGGTCGGAATGCGTTCCCGGTAGCCGCCGAGAAACTGATACAGCGGCACCTGCGCCTGCTTGGCCATGAGGTCGTAAATCGCCATGTCAGCCATGGTTCGTGCCGATGGACTTTTGGGTAAAAACTGCTGCATCTCCCTGTCAATCAAGGCGTAACGAAACGGATTCATACCCTTCAGCCAGGGTTCGATGGTATTTTTAAAATCGTTCAGCACACCCTTTGGCGTTTCGCCCGTTACCGGCAAATCGGGTGCAGCACAGCCCCAACCGACGAGGCCGGAATCCGTATTGATTTTTAAAATCACGTTTACGCAACGGTCGATCGTCTCGTAGGCAATGGTGTACGGCTCAGTGAGCGGCATTTCGACAGGCCAGCATTCAAGGCGGGTTATTTTCATGAAAAATGATTGAATCGAAATTTAATACCGCTGTTGGTGCAATTCGTCCAGCTTACTGCGCTTAATGACTTCGATGAAACGAACGAGGTGGTCCACCATGAGGTCCCACATCTGTTTGCCTTTTTCGGCTGTGGCGGCCGTGGCGTCGCCCATCACGCCCGATTCTGAAATTTTCCTGGTTCGAACGTACCAGCTCACGCCCCGGTCGGATGTGTAGTCGAGGTAGTCGCTTTCAAATTTCAGGGTTTCCTTCACGGCCTTGTCCATCTGCACCACTTCCGGGCGAATGGCCAGCGTGGTACTCGTTTCGATCTCCCCGGCGTGAATGTCGTTGTGGGTGCCAATGAGGTTGTAGATGTCGGTATCACTGGTCTCGCCCGTTTCCACGCAGACGAAAATATGGGCGTCCCGGTTGATCATCTGGGCGGCGTAGCTGAGGGTCGGCGCATTGTCGCCGTGGCCGTTGAGGATGATGAGTTTTTTGATTCCATTTTGCGCAAGGCTCATGCCGATGTCATACACGAAGCGGGACAGCCCGTCGTTGGTGACGCTCAGCGTTCCTTTGAAATCTTCGTGGTGGTAGGACACCCCGAACGGGATGGGCGGCAGCACGAACGGCTTTGGGTCGCTGCAAGCTTCGGCTACACGGTTGGCGAGGTACACGGCATCGAAATAGTCGATATCGACGGGAAGATGCGGGCCGTGTTGCTCGATGGCACCGCAGGGCAGAATGGCTGTATCGACGTATTTCAGGCGCTCCTCGATCTCGGGCCAGGTGAGCTTCTCCCAGTGGAAGATTTCTTTTTTTGACATGGGTCGCAGTTCGTTTTGCTCCAGCAGATCACGCAGATTTTCGCAGATTTCGACTTCAAAAAAATCTCTGCGGGAGTCTGCGGGGTCTGCGGGAGAAGATTTTCAGTTAAAATAATCACCGGGGAGCTCTGACACATCCACCTCTTTCCACTTCCGGTTCTCCCGCACCACAGCGCCGTCGGCGTACTGGTTGTAAATTTTCAAAACCGGCTCCCTGATATACGGCGGCAGGTCTGCCAGGTTGCTGCGCTCCTTGTCGAAACGTAATTTCATGATCTCCGGGTGCGGCCGGGCCAGCTTTTCCGTGTGGGCGTTTCTTTCAATCAGGCCTTTTTCAAGCAAAAGGTGGTACAAATGTGCAGCATCCGAGCCGATTTGTTTTACTTTTTTTCCTTCGAGGGCTTTGAGGCAAAGCTGAATTTGCTCAGGTGTGTAGCCGCAGCGGCCGGGATCTTCATCGAGGGATTTGAGCATGCCGACGATGCGGCGGCATTTTTCGCATTTGCCGCAGGGGTAAATGCGGCCCTCATGCTCGTGGGAGGCGTGGCAACTGACCTGGTGCCGCTGTAATTCCGGGTAGCGTTTCACCAGAATTTTCATGATCAAAAGTTCGCCCAGACTGCGCAGAATCGAGTACTGGTGCGTATTCCAGCCTTTTTTAAAAAAATACCTCGTGAGGGCGTTGTCGAAATATTTGCTTTGGTCGTACAGCCCGGCGTAGTGGGTGATGCCGTTGAAATTTTCCTGCAGCGTCGTGTCGTATTCGTCGCCGATGAGAATGTTGCCGATGTTTTTACGCCGGGCTACCGGCAGCACGCCGAAGAGGAACACCGCCACCGTCCACAGCCGGATGGGGTAATAATCGGCCCGCACGTTGGCGTAGTCCTGCCGGATGAAAGGCATCTGGCGCAGCATCCAGTTGAAAATGCGGTCGCTGTTGCACCAGACCCGTCCCGTATTCGGCTCATTTTCAGCGAAATAGCGGTGCGAATTGATGGCTGTGAACCAGTGCCGCCCCGACTCATTGATGAAAACCGGATGCGCCTCGCCGCCGATGTCCTTCACGATTCCGTAAGTCAGCAAGCTGTCCTTGCCGCCGCTACTGAGGATGGCGAATTTATTTTTTTCCGTTACAGGGAAGATTTTTTCCGTTTTAAAACCGGGGAATTTTGTGTTGACGAACTTGATCTCGGCGCCCGTGTACCGCTCTTTTTTTTCGAGTAAAATCTGGTTGAACGGCGGCAGCAGGAACTCGTTTTCCATCAAAAATTTGTTGACGTAAATCTCCCGTGACGTGTTCTCCGTCATGTCGAGAATGAAGCGGCGGTCGGCCTCGTCGTACAGGCCATCGAAGATGATTTCTTTGCAAAACAGGCCGTAGTTCATGGCTACCTGCGCCGCCGCCATGGAGGCAAGGTTGATGCTTTCGGGGCTTTTCGGATCGAAGATTTTTTCGTCGTAGGAGTAGATCAGCTCGTTTTGCACCTCGCTGCCGTCGGGTTTGGTGAGCAGATAGGTGGCTTTCACCCGCTTTGGCTCGACGATGAGATCGTGGATTTTGAGTTGAGGGAATACCAATAAAGACTGAAGACCGGGTTGCATGTCTGGCTTTTTCAAATTCAAAAAGTTCTGACTATCATTTTTTTAACTAAAAATACCAACCGTCACGTTTTCCTTTTTTTGAGAAATGGTTTTAAAACCCCAACCAGCCCCTCCGCTCCCTGCACCAGCACGTCGAACGCAGGCAGACCGGTTTCAGCGGTAATTTTCCTGCACTCTGCTTCAATTTCATCAGGCTGCATGTCTTCGTGATTGACCGTGATGGCAATGACTTTTTTTCCTGAAATAACTTCAATCGCCTGAATTTGCTTTGGCAGCGAATGCAACCGATAGCCGGGAAACCCGTCGTATTCCTTCCGCCTCGGAGCATGTTGAAGGATGACGTAATCAGGGCGGCCGGCGGCCAGAATTTCAAAGCCACCGGGGTAAGCCGGGTTCATCAGGCTGCCCTGCCCTTCGATGATAATGACGTCCGGACTTTCATTTTTCCAGGCTTCGTGAACGGCATGCTCGATCTCTCCGGAGACGAAATCGTTGATCAGTGAATCCATGACCATGCTGTATTTTGCGCCTTGCATCCAGGCAGTTTGGCCGGTGCCGATCATTTCAGCCTTTTTTCCGATAGCCCGAAAGCCATGCACGATAATCCAGGCCGTGGTACGCTTTCCGATGGCAGAGTCCGTACCGAGGACTGCCAGTTTCAGACAATCGACCTCTTCGATTTTACCGGAGAAGAAATGCAGCTCCTCACGACCCGGCGTCTTGCGTATGTCCCGGATTCGGCAGCCGTGGTTTTGCGCCAGCGCAATGATATCGGGGTCATTGGAGAGAAAATCATGTAGTCCGCTGTCAACGTTCAGGCCGTGTTTCAGCGCAGTTTTCACGTCTTTTCGAGCGTGAGGAGCCAGCCTGCCGCCGTCCGGAGCAATGCCAATGACGAAGTTTTGGGTTTGTTTGCCCACTTCAAGGAGTGCTTCCTCCACCGTAGCGTAAATGGGAATGTTTTTCTTTTTACCGTCCAACACTTCGCCGGCATCCTTCCCGGCGTATTTTTCATCAATAACACAAAGCACCCGGTAGCGTTCGGTGAAGCGAACGAGCCCGTGAGCAGTTTTTCCATTCGGGGTGTTGAAGGCACCCTGGCAATAGACGATAGCGTTTCCGTCGAGTGGTTTTTTCATTGTTTGGTTGTTCTATTGTTTGATGGCTGGATTGTTTGATGGCTAAATGGCTGAAATTGTTGGATTGTTGAACAAATAGCAATCAAACAATCCAGCAATCTAACAATCAATCTTTCCCTGTTAAAATAGCCACGAACCGGTCAGGCTCAAACTCCTCCTGGCGATGCATTTCGATGAGGGCAGCAAGGCCAGCCGTAGAAGCCGGCAGCACTTTCAGCCCCTCTTTTTCTCCCAGCAGGCGTGCATATTTCACCATTTTCTGATCGCTGATGTGAAACGCATCGCCGCCGGACTGCCGGATAGCCCAGAGCGCCTCCTCCCCATCGAAGCTGTGCCAGTTGATGAGCGGTTCGTTGACTTTGGTTTCTTTGATTTTTTCAGGGCGGAGGTCTTCGCAAAAATCGAGGCCTTTTTTAAAAGAAGTGATAATCGGATTTTTATGAGAGGACGAAGCGGCGATCATCCTCGGTATTCTTGATGTGCGCCCACGCTTGTAAAGGCTGACAAAACCCCGGTAGATGCCAGCCAGCAAGGTGCCGTTCGAGACCGGAACGGCCACCACCTTCGGCGCATCCCTCAACTGGTCATATATTTCATACGCAATTTCAGCGTAGGCAATAATTTGCAAGGGCGTATTCTGGCCGCCGGGATTGGCGTCGTACCAGTCGTTCTCGCCCGCTTGCAGGGTGGAAAATGTTACGGTATCCTCGTAAGAACCGGGAGCCCGGCGCACCTCGGCTCCGGTTTGTTCCATTTCCTTTACCCGGTGCGTATGGTAAGTTTCCGGGATGTAAATTACGCAATGGAGGCCGGCCAATTGAGCAGCCAATGCCACTGCCACGCCGTAATTCCCACAGGTGGCTACGGTAATTGTATCGTAACCACGCCGCAGTGCATCATGCACCTGGGCAAATGCAATCCGGTCTTTCTGCGTTCCCGTGGGGTTGCCTCCTTCAAATTTCAGGTAAAGTTGGCGCAGGCTCGTGTCCCGCTCGATGTTACGGGCACGGGAGAGCGTCGTATCGCCGATTTCGATACTGATGATATCTTCGTATGATTCGATGCGATCGACCAAAGACAGCGCAGAATCCCGCACAGCTTCACTCAGCTCCCTGGTTTCTTTTGAAATGGATAGCTCGTCCAGATGGACGCCGTCGAGGAGGTTGTTGGTCATATTGGCGATGTGGGTTGAGGTTTGTTTTGAAAATGCTAAAATAGAAAAATGTAACGTCCGGATTGTTCAATCCTGCATTTTGAAGGCAACATCTGTCACATTTTCAATTTTTTAAAACCACATCCCCGACCCCAGCGCCCAGTTCGGAACGCCAACGCTGCCTACTTTGAAGCCCTGGTAACCGGCATAGATCATGAACCTGTCAAGGTGTACCTGCATACGGGCCTGATGTTGACGGGCAAACACGCCGTTTGGCCAACCGATTTGGGTTTCGGCGTGGAGGCTGAGCGGTTTTTTGAAAAACCAGGTAAAACCGCCCGACATGGCAGGGCCTCCGTAAAGTTGATCGCCATTCATCAGCATGACTCCCCCACCCCACCAAAGGTGAAATTTGGAATGCCGCACCCGATTGATTTGAACATTGAAATTGGTGATGGAAAAATGATCGTCCGGCTGATCCTCCAGTGTTTCGAAAAGTTGCAAACGGTTTAAATCAAGCGTCAGGTAGCGATTGGGAGAAAACTTAGCCTGGAAATAGCCACCATACACGGCGTCTTCGTTGCTTTGAATGTGAGCCGAAACCTGCGTGCGCACCCGTCGGCCTTCCCAGTCAAGCGGAAGAAAGAGACCGTTTTCACCGTCAGCATAGGGGTAGTCGTTGAATTCGAGGTAACGGGCGGCAGGTTCGTTTTCAAAGCCAAACAGCAAACCGTAAGTAGGCCAGAAACCAAGGTTAAAAAAAAGATCGAACCAAAACCATTCTTCGCCACCGCCGGAGTTGTTGCCGTCGCTGCTACCGGAATTTTTTAATTCATCTTTTATCGAATCGATTATCTGGGCTTGGGTACCCAGAGGAAGCAAGGTTAAAGCGAAAAGCAGAATACAGCAGATGGTTTTCATATCGCAGTGGTTTAGCTTTATTTATTTATAAAAAACGATTCCGATCAAAAGTAGTTGCCAGAGCGGGCAGAGTCTATTTTTTTCTACAAAAAACAGGATAGCTTCCCCCAAAGGAAACCTGAAATTTTGCCTGAATATTGACAAAAACTCAAATCCCTGACTCATTTGTCAGTCATTCGCCGTAGGAAAGCGTTTAACTTGCGACCAGTATTAAAATTCATTTTAATGAAAAAAATCAGCACTTCAAAAGTCCGGTTCCTGCTAACATTTCTTGCCGTTAGCTTTGCAACAATTCAAATTTTTGCTCAAAAAAACCTCGAGCTCGTTTCCCGTATCGAGTACAACTCCATCGCCAACGACATCTGGCACTATACCGCCCCCGATGGCACGGACTACGTTCTCATGGGCCTGCGCAGCGGCGTCTCGGTCGTCAGCCTGGCCGACCCGGCCAATCCGCAGGAGGTCAAATTCATCCCCGGCGAAGAATCTGCCTGGCGGGACCTGAAAGTCTGGGGCAACTTTGCCTACGTTACCGCTGACCAGAACGGCACGAAAGAAGGCCTGCTCGTCATCGACCTGTCCGGTGTCCCGGATGAAGTAACCTGGACGAATTGGCGCCCCGTGCTGCCCGGGCAAACCGACACGCTTTTCACCTGCCACAACCTCTGGATTGACGAGTTCGGCTATGCTTACCTTTCCGGCTGCAATGTGAACGAGGGCGGCGTCCTTTTCATCGATGTTTTCTCGCAGCCGGGCATGCCACAGTTCGCCGGGTACAATGATGCGGTGTACGCACACGACTGCTACGCCCTCAATAACCGGCTTTATACGGCGGACGTTTACGCAGGGCAGTTCAGCGTGTTCGATGTGACGGACAAATCCGATCCGCAACTGCTCGCCACGCAGCAAACCCCGTTCAAATTTTGCCACAACGTCTGGACGACAGCCGACGGGAAGACTATTTTCACCACCGACGAAAAAGCCAATGCCCCAACTGCCGCCTACGACATTTCCAACCTCGGCAACATCCGGCTGCTCGACGAATTCCGGCCGGCGGCCACCCTCAACACCGGCGTCATCCCGCACAATGCCCACGTACTGGGCAATTACGTCGTCATTTCACACTACACCGACGGCTGCGTGATTTTCGATGCCACCCGGCCCGACAACCTCGTGCAGGTCGCTAACTACGACACCAACCCTGATTTCCCCAACGGCTTCCACGGGGCCTGGGGCGCCGATCCGTTCCTGAAATCCGGCCTCATCGCCGTTTCGGACATGGAGAACGGACTTTTTATTTTAAAACCTACCTACCAGCGGGCGTGCTATCTGGAAGGTAAAATCACCAACGCCGCCACGAGTTCCCCGATCACCGGAGCCAGGGTGAAAATACAGTCGCCGGATGCCAATTTTGAAACAAGCAACGCCTCCGGCAACTACAAAACCGGGCAGGTGACACCGGGAACGTTCGAGGTACTGGTTCAAGCGAAGGGCTACTTCGATGCCACCGCCCAGGCCACGCTCGTCAATGGAGAAGTGACCATTTTGAATGTTGAAATGACGCCGCTGCCGCCACACACGATCGCCGGGCGGGTTTTGGATAAAACGACCGGGAAACCCATCGTCGGGGCGCAGGTTTTTATTGAAAACCAGGACTTTGCATACTCCGCCGAGTCGGATGTGGAGGGCAAATTTGAGCTGCCCGCCGTCTTGCAGGGCGAGTACACGGTGTGCGTCGGAAGCTGGGGCTTTGAAAATCTGACGGAGACGAAACCGTTCACCGGCAACTCGGAATTAGTGTACCAAATCGCCCCCGCCTACCAGGACAATTTCAACACAAACCTCGGTTGGACAGTGACGGGCACCGCCACGAAAGGCATCTGGGAACGAGGCATCCCAAAAGGAATTTTTGCCGCCAACATCCAATGGCGTCCCGCCGGCGACTCGCCTAACGACCCCGGCAACCGGGCCTACGTGACCGGCAACCAGGGCAACACCATTTTCGACGACCAGGTGGATGGCGGTGAAACTATACTCACCTCTCCGCCGATGGAATTGCGCAAGCGGTACAACCGCCCGCAGTTGTCGTTCGACTACTGGTTTTACAACTCCCCGTCGAACAATGCCGCCAACGACTCGATGGTGGTGAAAGTGAGCAACGGCAAGATTTCAGCCGTGCTGGCCGTCTTCGCCACCAACCAGTCCAACGTGCAGGTCTGGACGCCCGCCGACACCTTCGATCTGGCGGATTTTATTGAAATCACCGACGACATGCGCATTTCATTCACTGCCTCCGACCGGGTCGAAACACCGAACGTGGTGGAGGCCGGCATCGATAATTTCAGGGTGTGGGAAGGCGTGCCCAACGAGCTTTTTGTGGTGAAAGATGAGCTGGTGAAAATGCGGGTGTACCCGAACCCGTTCAACGCCGTTTTTACATTGGATTATAAAATTGAAAAAGCTTACGACAAAGCCAGCCTGTTGATTTTCAATGATTTGGGCCAAAAAGTGCAGGAGATCAAACTGACAGATTCGCTGGGACGGTTGGAGGTGACGACGGATTTTGCACCCGGCGTGTACTTCGTTGCTTTGCTGCTTGACGACCGACTGAGCGAGGCGGTGCGAGTAGTGAAGGGGTTTTGAAAACAAAGACTTTGTTTCAAAGTAATTCCAGACTAATTTTCCGGCGATAAATCGAGGCAGAATTAACCATTAAACATTTACCATTCACCATTAAAATAATGCGTTTACAAAACAAAACAGCCCTCATCACCGGCGGCAGCAGCGGTATCGGCCGTGAGTCCGCTATTTTATTTGCAAAAGAAGGCGCCAACGTCGTCGTCGTGGACGTCAACGGAAACGGCGGCCAGGAAACCGTCGCCATGATCAGAGAGAAAGGTCAGCAAGCGGCTTACTTCCAGGCCGATGTCTCCAAGGCTGCCGATTGCGAAGCGATGGTGGCTTTCGCTGAAAAAACCTACGGCAACCTGCACATCCTCTTCAACAATGCCGGCATCATGCACAGCAGCGACGACGACGCCGTTTCGACAGAGGAAGACGTATGGGATTTGACCATGAATATCAACGTGAAGGGCGTTTTCATGGGCTGCAAATACGGCATCCCGGCGCTTCGGCGGGCGGGTGGCGGCTCCATCATCAACACGGCGTCGTTCGTGGCGATTTTGGGTGCAGCTACGCCGCAAATCGCCTACACGGCCAGCAAAGGCGCCGTGCTGTCGATGTCGAGGGAACTGGCCATCATCCATGCCCGGGAAAACATCCGGGTGAATGCGCTCTGCCCCGGCCCGCTCCGCACGGAGTTGCTGATGAAATTTTTGAACACCGAAGAAAAAAAGCAGCGACGGCTGGTACACATCCCGATGGGCCGCTTCGGCGAGGCCCGGGAAATGGCGCAGGCGGCCCTCTACCTCGCTTCCGACGAGTCGTCGTATGTGACGGGGACGGAGTTTTTGGTGGATGGGGGGATTACGGCGGCGTATGTGACGCCACTTTAACTAACGATGAACGATAAATTATGAACGATAAATATTTCAAGGTCATCAGCCCCATCGACGGCTCCGTTTACGCTGAGCGGGCATTTGCCGAAGACGCTGAAATCGAAAAAACACTGGCCAAAGCTGCCATTGCCCAGCGTGAATGGCGGGAAACTTCCTTCTCCGAGCGGGCTGAAATTTGCCGCAAAGCCGTCCAATATTTCCTCGACCATGCCGGTGAAATTGCTGAAGAACTCACCTGGCAAATGGGGCGCCCCATCCGGTACACGCCGTTTGAGATCAACAAAGGGTTTCGGGAGCGGGCGACTTACATGATCGGCATTGCGGAGCAATCGCTGGTGGATATCAAAATTGAAAAATCGGCTGAATTTCAACGGTTTATCCGCCGGGAGCCATTGGGTACGGTGCTGGTGCTGGCGCCGTGGAACTACCCCTACCTCACCTCGGTGAATGTGGTCATTCCGGCCATCATGGCGGGCAATGCGGTTGTTTTAAAACATGCCCAGCAAACGCCACTCTGCGCCGAACGCTACGCCGCTGCCTTCGAAGCAGCGGAGTTGCCACGGGGCGTTTTTCAATACCTGCACCTCACACATGAGCAAGTGGCGCAAGTCATCGCCGATGAGCGGATTGCGCATGTGGCCTTCACCGGCTCGGTGGAAGGTGGAAAGGCAGTACAACAGGCTGTAAATCAACGCTTCCTGGCAGCGGGACTGGAACTGGGCGGCAAAGACCCAGCCTACGTACGGGTGGATGCGAAGCTGGAATATGCCATTGAAAACCTGGTGGACGGAGCATTCTTCAACTCCGGCCAGTCGTGCTGCGGCATCGAGCGGATTTATGTGCATGAAACGTTGTACGGCCGTTTCGTGGAGGGTTTTGTTGAAATGACCAAGCAGTACGTACTCGACAACCCGATGCTTCCCGATACGACGCTGGGACCGATGGTGCGCACCTCTGCGGCGGATTTCACCCAAAAACAAATTGCGCAAGCAATCGAAAAAGGCGCACGGGCGCTGATCGATCCGGCTCATTTCCAAAAACATCAACCCGGTACGCCTTACCTCGCCCCACAGGTGTTGGTCAACGTCGATCACTCCATGCAGGTGATGACGGAGGAAACATTCGGCCCGGTGGTGGGCATCATGCCGGTGAAGGACGACGTAAAAGCCTTGCGCCTGATGAACGACAGCCGCTACGGCCTTACCGCTTCCGTCTGGACGCAGGATACCGAAGCAGCGATCCGGCTGGGTAGCGGAATTGAAACGGGCACCTGTTTCATGAACCGCTGCGACTACCTCGATCCGGCGCTGGCATGGACGGGCGTAAAGGATACGGGAAGGGGCTGCACACTGTCGGCACTTGGGTACGAGGCCCTGACACGGCCGAAGTCGTTTCATTTGAAAAAAATCTGAAACCCGGAGAAATTCAATCATTCTCTCATCCCATCATTCTCTCATTGACATGAAAATCGGACTCCTCGAATGCGACCACGTGCTCCCCGAACTCCGCTCCATCGGCGGAGATTACCGGGATATGTTCCCGGCCCTGCTGCCGGAATTGGAATTCGTGAATTTTGATGTGTGCAACGGCCAATTTCCCTCCTCGTCGGGCGACTGTGATGCATGGCTTTGCACGGGATCGAAATATTCCGTGTACGACGAGGTTGACTGGATTTTGGAGCTGAAAAACTTCGTGCAGGAACTGCGGGACCGGGAGCGGAAATTCGTGGGCGTTTGCTTCGGCCACCAAATGCTGGGTGAGGCGCTGGGCGGCAAGGTGCGCAAAGGCGCCGCCGGTTGGTGCGTGGGCGTCCATGCTTTTGAAACGGTGGAGCAGGAAGGCTGGATGGACCCGTTCCAACAACATTTCAACCTGCCCATGTCCTGCCAGGACCAGGTGCTGGAATTGCCGCCGGACAGCAAGGTTTTGGCCTCATCCACCGACTGCCCCGTAGCCATGTTCCGGGTGGGTGAACGGATGCTGGGCATCCAGGCACACCCGGAGTTTCCGGTGGCGTATGCCGGGGCGCTGATGGAGATGCGGGTGGAGCGGATTGGGGTGGAGAAGGTGAGGGCGGGAAGGGAAAGCCTCGGCTTACCGGTGCATGCAGCGGTGGTGGCACAGTGGGTCAGGGGGTTTTTAACGAAAGGGTAAATGGCTCAGCGGAGCCAGACCGAAGCCCGGCTCCGCTACGGATGACTGTTCGATTCTATTATCAAATCTTCACCAGTCTTGTGGTTACTACGCTTTTCTCATTGAAAACCCGAACGACGTAGTTACCGGCACTCCAGCCCGTCAAGTTGAGCTTGTAAGTTGTGCCACTCTTCATTTTCATAGATTCCATCAACTTGCCATTCACGTCCAAGATTTGAACCTCATAACGTTCTGATTTGGCAGAAAACAAGACAAACATTGCCTGCTCTGTAGCTGGATTAGGGAATATACCAATCACTACTTCCTGCGGCGCATCACTTGTGCCAGATGCGACGACAAACACCTCTTTGGAGCTCACCTCGCAACCACAACTCATAGAAACCTTCACACTGTAATTCCCGGAGGTGATGACCGTGAAAACACTGTCAGTCGCCCCGACAATTGGTTGGCCGTCGAGCAACCATTGGTAGCCCAGGTAGCCGCTCGTTGATAAGGTAAAGCCATCCTGTTCTACCACCGGCGGGCCTTGCAACTGATCCATATAGGCAATGGTGTTCAGCCAGAAACGGTCGTTGTTGTTCACAACATTATTACCAGCGCTGATGCCGCCCAGATCTGTAAAGGCGTCGCCATCTGCAACGATGAGGTCGAGCGTCTTACAGTCCAGTACAAGTGCAGGATTGCCGCTGGCATCTTCTCCTAATATGACTACGTCATCGGGCAGTAAGTTGAAATAGCCTTTTGCAAAGCCGCCTTGATTGGCTGTGGGGACCTCACCAAAAGGACCATTGAAAATGACCGTTTCCGTCCCCGTTTGCGTGGGTATGATAGTTGTCGAAGGGAAGTTCAACAACACATCAAAGCCCCACTTGGCATTTAAGACGTTGGGATTGTGAACTGTCGGGCTACCAGGTGCGGAGGCACCGATGATCAATTTCCCGCCACGTTCCGACCAAGCGTAAAGCGAATCCAGTTCTGCCTCCGTGAAGGGAATATAACTTGCCTCTAGCGTGTTGAATATTCCGAAGTAAAACAGGTCAATGTCCGTAGGAATGTTTTCCAAACTGCCAGCTGTACCATAAGCATCTGTGATTGAAACGGACTTGGGATAGGAGCCATTAGTGCCAAAATTGGCTTGGTTTAACAATTTGGGCCTTGCGGTATTTTTCATGCGAATACCGTCGAGGGTGTAGCCGTGGTCACCTCCTGACTGCCGGGCCGTTGTGATAGAGTGTACCTTGATTCGGGGCAAAACTATCTGGGGGTTAGCTGCCCAGAACACAGAGCCTACGCCCATATCTGTGTTGAAGGTTAATGCGACCAGGTCCATATCGCCATCGCCATCAATATCCGCTACGCCGGTAGGTATAATTTGAAGGTGAGAAGGAGGAATAACATCGTGTAAAACCCATTCAGTGCCATCGTTTTGATTCTCTGCCCAACCAAAAGAAAGGACGAATCCAAACCCTGCACCTCCATAAGGCAAGTCAAGATCTCCGTCTCCGTCGATGTCACCTGGAACTCCCGGGTAAATCCCAAATTCCGTTTTAACAGTAAACTCCTCCCAGGCAGGATTGATAAAAAGTGCCAAGCCACCGCTCGATCCGGAAGGTGCAGAAATAACATCTGCCAATCCGTCTCCGGACATGTCTGCACAGGTACCCAAAAATCCAGCGCCAATCGAACTGGCTACAAAGTGTTCCGTCCAATCTTGTGTCGGTAAATTATTTTCCAGCCAGAAAATGGAGTCCCACGATGCCATGATATCTAGGTCGCCGTCGCCATCCATGTCCGCTATGCTACTCAGCCAGTGGTTCCCGTTCTTCAGAGGGTGCTTCACCCATCCGCCAGGTGTTTGCTCTAACCAATACAGACTGCCCAGGGGCGTAGGATTGACAAAGTCATATTCTGCCACTGAAATATCGATGTCGCCGTCGCCGTCCAGATCGCCATAAGCATTCTCGAACCAGCCGGCAGTGGCTGCCATGGTTATGATTAAATGCTTTTCCCAGGAGGCGCCGTTTTCAATGTTTTCGTTCCATGTGAGTTCTTCAGTACCATCTCCGAACGTCGCCGGGACCTTTATTACGTCCATATCGCCATCGCTGTCTATATCCACTACATCCACGTATGCGTATACTGAGTTGAAAAACGTAGGGTCGATCAAATGCCCGGCCCAGCCCGGCCGCAGGTTTTCGTACCAAAGGATACTATCTCCGGCTTGTACAAGAATGTCAGGGTCTCCATCCAGATCAAAATCAGCGGTACGACTCCAGGCGCCGACGATATTGTCTCTGATGGTTTCGATTTCCCAGTTTTGGGAAATCAATAATAGTGGTGTAAAACATGGCAAAAGCCATAATGCGAGGAGTAAAATCTTTTTCATGTTTTAAGATTTTGAAGTAAAAAAATATTTTGAAATTCCTTGAGAAGGGCGCGACTATCCGACGTGACAGACATCAGAATTCTTGACTGATTGTTTGAAAACAAGGTGAGAACACATAGGCGGAACAACTGCCTCAAAGGATTAGGCAGACTGTTTTAATTATCCAATGGTTTTAAAAAACTGCTTTTGTATTCACCAAATTTAACTTGAAGAGCGATGTAAAGCATTGGACAAAAACACCATTCTATTGGACTTTTGTCGCATGGTTGAGCGACGTCAGGTTCTGTGTTCGTGTGCATCCCTAAACTCCGACGGCGTCATCCCAAATTCATGGGTAAAAACCCGGGTAAAATAAGCCGGATCATTGAAGCCGGTATCGTAAGCGATATTGGCAATAGTGTCATCGGTTTCGACCAATAACTTCCGGGCCTTTTGCAGCCGAAGGTGGCGAGTGTAACGGTTGGGGGAAACTCCCGTCAGCGCTGTGATTTTACGATATAATTGAGAGCGGCTCATGGCCAGTTCACGGGACAATTCATCTACCGAAAAGTGGCTTTCATCGAGGTGATTCAAAACGATTTCACGGAACTTCTCAACAAATACCTCCTCCTTGCTTCCACCCGGCGAAACTGCTTCACCGCCGTCACCGCCCCCCTGCAAAAAATAATGCTGCTGCAATTTTTGCCTCAATTCCAGCAACTTTTGAATGCGTACCAACAGCTCATTTTTATTAAACGGCTTCGCAAGGTAGGCATCGGCGCCACAGGTCAACCCTTGCAGGCGGCTCTCATTGTCCGCCTTAGCTGTCAACAGGATGACGGGAATGTGGCTGGTGCGGATGTCGTCTTTCAATGTCCGGCAGACCTCGAAACCGTCTTTTTCCGGCATCATTACATCGCTGATAACGAGGTCCGGGATAAATTCGGTGGCTTTTTCAATCCCCTCCCGGCCATTGCCCGCAAACAACAGCTGATAATCATTTTCCAGGCAAATTGACAGGTATTGCTGAACGTCGGTGTTGTCTTCGATGATGAGCACCTGGGGCAGGTTACCATTATTTGAGGTAATATTTTCACGTAAGATGAATGTTGTCCCCGCTCCTGAAGCCGGTTCTTCCAGTTCGTTTTCTTCCACTCCGGCCATGAGCGGCGCCTTGTGAGTGACCGGCAATACCACTTTGAACTCCGACCCCTGCCCGGGATCGCTTTTTACTGAAATTTCACCACCAAGTAATTTCACCAATTCCCTGATGATGGCCAGACCGATTCCCGTACCTTCTCCCTTCCTGGTATGCGAATCGTCCACCTGGTAAAAACGGTCGAAGATGTAGGGTTGGGATGCTGCGGGGATGCCAATGCCGGTATCACTTACCTTCAGGATAAGATGGGGCGTGTTTTGACCATTTGACAAACCAGCACTCACAAGCACCCGCCCACCTGCCGGTGTGAATTTGAGGGAGTTGGATATCAGGTTGGACACGATTTGTTGTAGCTTATCCGGGTCATAGTCCACGACCAGTTCGGGCAGGTCCGTTTCAAAACGGAGTTCAATATTTTTTAGCTGTGCCTGCGAATGGAAAGATTCCGTCAGGTATTTCATGTAAATCAAAATATCGCCCTGTACCATATTCAGCGGTATTCTTCCGGCTTCGAGTTTTTGCAGATCAAGCATCTGATTGACGAGGTAGAGGAGCTGGAGGCTGTTTCGTTTAATGGCCCCGACGCCCTCAATGAGCCAGCGCTGCGGGTGTTCGAGAATTTGATCGGCCATGCCGGAAATGATCGTCAGCGGGGTTCGGAATTCATGGGTGATGTTGGTGTAAAGGCGGGTTTTGAAGGTGTCGAGTTCTTTGAGCCTGGCGGCTTCAGCCCTGGCCAGTTTCCGCCGCAGGTCGTATTGCCAAAGGCCGAGCAGCAGGCCCAATCCAGTCAAAGTATACAGCAGGTACGCCCACCAGGTACGCCACCACGGCGGTGTAATGATGATTTTTAAAGAGGCACCTTCCTCGTTCCAGACACCATCGCCGTTGGAGCCTTTGATACGCAGCGTGTAAGTGCCAGGGCTGAGGTGGGTAAAGGTAACTTCCCGTTTTGTGCCTAGAGGAATCCAGTTGTTCGTAAGACCTTCAAGTTTGTAGGCGTATTGGTTTTTTGCGGTTTTACAGTAGCTGAGGGCGGCGAATTTGAATGAAAGGATGTTGTTCCGGTAAGACAGTGTAAGTTCTTTTTTTTCTGAAATACCTTCTTCATCGATGAATTCCTGACTTTCGGAGAAAGTGTTGTATCTGCGAAATGAAGTGATTACCACGGGGGGAATAAAAGAATCAACATGGATACTATCAGGATGAAAAATGGTTACGCCGCTATTGCTCCCAATGAATAATTTTTCACTTAATGGACTTTTGAACATTGTGGTGATTGAATTTGACAACAATCCATCCTCTGCTTTCAAATGAAAGACCGCTTTGGTATCCGGGGTAAACTTAACCAAACCCTGCCTTGTACCCAACCAAAGACTTTGATGGCCGGCTCCCAGTATACAGCTAATATCGTTATCCGGAAGACCGTCTTTCTTCGTGTAGAACGTGAAAGTTTCATCATTCGGATCAAAGCGCATTAACCCCCGGTTTGTACCAGCCCATATCTGATTCTTTGAATCCAGAAACAGACAGGTAATCGCATTATAACCCTGCAAGCCAACATGTTCGGGATCAAACAAAAACCTCTGATAGATGCCCTTCTGCCGGTCGAAACGGTTTAAACCATAGAGGTTGGACCCAACCCACATTTCGCCCTTCGAGTTTTCCACAATGCCCGTTACCACGCCGTTGCCACTTTGTGATGGATGCTCAGGAGCGTATGGAAAGAATGTGTACTGATCAGGTGCCCTGTCATAACGGCTCATACCTCCCGCAGCACCTATCCAAAGTACATCATTCCTGTCTTCAAAAAGGCACCATATCCAACCTTTAGGACCTACAAGGTCTGGAATCCATTTCAAGAGCCCTGATTGACGGTCAAGTTGGTGCAGGCCTCCGTATGTCCCTATCCAGAAATTATCATTCTTATCCTGAAAGATGGTTGAGACATAACTTTTGTAATAATTGGTATTTTGTAAAAAATAGCGAACGTCAGTAAAGGAAGTATCAATCCGGTTGAAGCCAGCGTGTTTGGTACCTACCCATATACCTCCCTGCTTATCTTCAAAAATGGAAGTAATGGCACTGCTTGACAAACCATTGGAACCAGAAGTATTCTGGACGAGATACTTAAAGTGAAAGGCCTGCGGTTTGAGGATACTCATGCCATTTTCCGTACCTATCCATAAAATGCCTTCTTTGTCTTCATAAATTCTTAAAATGGTACCGGAGACTATGCTGTACGGGTTGGACGGATCAAACTGATAGCGCTTTATGGTTTTTGTCTGCCTGTCAATACAAGCCAGGCCATCCCTCCAGCCCGTCCATATTTTTCCCTTTTGGTCTACCACTGCAGTTCGTGCGCCGAAAATCGCATCCCACTCACTGTACTGCGATACTTTTCTTGGCGCCCTGTAAACTTCTTCTTCCTCCGTGACCGGGTTGAAACCAGTTAAACAAAACCAGGTATTAACCCAAATAATACCTTTGTGATCAATGAACAGGTTGTTAATATTTTTACTCTTGAAGCTGCAGTCCGGGTCCATGTTACTGTCATAGTAGTGCCGGAATGTTTCTGTTAAGGGATCATACCGGTCCACTCCGCCGCCATTTGTTCCTATCCAGATATAACCGTTTTTATCAGAACAGATTGAGGTAACACGATTATGACACAAGCTCAAAGGGTCACCAGGGTCATGCTGAAATCGCTTGAATTTTCCGGAGACCGGGTCAAAACGATTCAGCCCTTCAAACCGAGTTCCCACCCAAATTACTCCATCTTTGCCAACATAGATTGCTGAAATATTATCGCTGCTGATGCTTTCAGTATCATCAGGGTCATGTTTATATCGGGTAAACCCTTCTTTTTTCGGATCGAAACGGATCAATCCGTTCGACCCGCCCATCCAATAAATTCCATCCCTGCCCTCCTGCATTCTGAATCCACTGATATGAAAAGAGTTGGGATTGTCAGGGTCGTATCCGTATTTCTTAAAATCATAGCCATCGTACCTGGTGATGCCTTCATCAGTGTCAAACCACATAAAACCTTTGCTGTCCTGAAAAATATTTGCAACGAAATTACCTGAGTAACCTTCTCTTGGAGTAATCACTTCAAAACGAAGATCAGAGGTCTGGGAATGGGAGTTACCTCCTGAACAGGTGAGGACGGCGAGCAATAGAATTTGAAGATATTTCTGGCAGTGGGATGTCATAGTTTCAGCGCTTTTGCTAATCAATAACAATCACCCATGCCTTCAATGCTGGAGATGAGACCAATTTTTTTTTAGAACACAGTAGTCAAATTTACGCCCATTTTACAGTTTTCGCAATGGACGAAAAAACAAAATCAGGCATTCGTACGAACCCGGCAGGATAGATGTTCAACAATAAAAAGTCTGCCCGGAAAGACGTACCCGCACATAAGCCATCCCAGGAGAGGGGTTTTTCAAAAAAATCTCCCCACCAGTCAACTACTCCCACAAAAAAAGCCAGCTTTGCACTTTTTTAAACAAACACTGCATGAATCTCTGCATCGACATCGGCAATACCCGCACAAAACTGGCTGTTTTTGATGCTACGCAATTGTCCCATAAAGAGACGCTGGATTCGCTGAATTTGAGCACAATCAAATCGCTTGTATACAACCAAAAGATTGAAAATGTCATCCTTTCCAGCGTGGCAGAGATTCCGGAGGAAGTAGAAGTTTTTTTAAAAAGTAACTTTTTCTACCTGCAACTCACCACTGAAACACCCTTACCAATTACCATCCGCTACAAAACGCCGCACACGCTCGGTAAAGACCGAATCGCTGCGACGGCAGGTGCTTTCGGAATTTTTCCGGGTGAAAACTGCCTGGTGATTGATGCAGGCACCTGTATCACGGCGGATATTTTAGATGCAGGCGGAACGTTTCTGGGAGGCAATATCTCTCCCGGACTCGAAATGAGACTGAAGGCCATGCATCATTTTACAGCCAGATTGCCGCTGGTGAAACGGGAATTGGGAATTGATCAAGCTGATTCCACTCCAAATTCCAAATTCCCAATTCCCAACTACCTCGGCCAAAGCACGGAACACGCCATCTGGAACGGCGGAATGCTGGCGGCGGCGTGGGAGTTGGAAGGGTTTATTCGTCAGTGCGAACAGGATTTCAGCCCACTGAAAGTAATTTTAACGGGCGGAGATGCCGATTTTTTTGTTAAAAACCTCAAAACCAAGATATTTGCGCACCCAAATTTAGTCCTGTACGGACTGAATATAATTTTACAACATAATGTCGAAAAACTTGAAGGATTTTAGAGGACTTTGGACAACGATCACCCTTTCGATTTTTGCACTTTCTCTGGTTGCACAACCGAAAGACAACGCCCCCTACTCCCGTTTTGGATTAGGTGAGCCTGTGAACCAGTCACTTTCTGCCGCCGGATTCGGTGGCTTGACGGCAACTTACGCCGACCCGCTACATGTTAATCTTGAAAACCCGGCCTCTTTTGGCTGGCTGAACACTGCCACATTTGAAGCAGGACTTTTTGCAGAGCACAGCAACCTGAAATTCAGAGACCAGAGTGCTTCCGCCTGGACAGGCAACCTGAGCCATCTCGCCCTGGCCTTCCCGATGCGCAATCGTTTGAACGATGTGATGCAAAAAAAGGAAAGGACCTTTTTTTGGGCCATGAACCTTGCCCTCCTGCCCAATACGGTTGTTGGTTACGACATTCAGACTGAAGTTTTTCAGCCGGATGTTGATACAACCATCAATATTTTCCAGGGGACCGGCGGTACCAATAAATTTGTTTGGGGAAATGGCGTTCGCTACAAGAATTTCTCAGCGGGCCTGAACCTGAGTTACATTTTTGGCCAATTGGAAAGCGAACGAATTGTACGCTTCCCGAAATTGAGCTCTTCTTACTCCAATAAATTTCAGGACAACATTTCCATTCGTGGTCTCCAGTGGAGTCTTGGCGTTCAGTACCGTTACAATTTTGACAAACAAAAGGAAAATCAGGGTGCCGGCTACATTGGCAAAAGCCTGATCATCGGCGCTTACGGAAACAGCCCCACCAATTTCAATACCAGAAGCACGGTATATCGGATTGGCGAATACCTGACTGCAAATGAGACGATACTCGCTGCGGACACCTTGTTCAGTGAAATTGACCGGGAAGGAAAGGGGAAAATGCCTGCTGAATTCACTTTCGGCCTGATGTACCAGAACCTTGGTAAATTCAGGCTGGGCGCAGAATACCAGTTTCAGGGCTGGAGCAACTATGAAAACGATGCAAAACCGGAATCTTTGGTCAACAGCCGCCGTGTTGCCCTTGGTATGGAATACATTCCGGACGTGTCTTCCTACAATAATTACATCAAACGCATCCGCTACCGTGCAGGAATTTATCATAGAACCGACCCCCGGTTAGAAGATTTAACACAGTATGCCGTAACTTTGGGACTGGGGCTTCCACTGGTGCTCCCTCGTCAGCAAACTTCGTTTGTCAACGTGGCTTTTGAAATCGGACAATACAATACCTCCGATGCCATCAAAGAAACATTTGTGAAAATAGCGCTCGGCTTTACTCTAAATGACAGCAGTTGGTTCTTCAAAAGAAGATTTGGATGATAATTTTGTTTGACAAAATTTTAACTGTTTCCTTAAATCTTTTTCAGTGACTAAACAGCTAAATTACAGTCAATTCAAATGTAAATTTCACGAACAGTAACGAATTCTTAAACAGTAAATATTCAATTGATTATGAAAAAACTATTGAAGCCTTTCTTTTTCACCCTTTTGGCCGGAATTTTAGCCATTCCTGCATTCAGCCAGTGTGAAACATGGGTCAATAAACCCAACAAAGACGCCTTGGAAGAGGCACACGTGCTGTATCGTCAATTCGTGAAAACGGAAGAGTACGATAAAGCTTTTGAATATTGGAAAACAGCCTACGAAGGCGCTCCCGCCGCTGACGGGCAGCGTTCATCCCACTACAAAGATGGACGCTCGATTTACATCCACAAGTTTAAAAATGCCACAGACGACGCTAAAAAACAGGAGTATGCCGACATGGTCATCAAACTATTTGACGAGCAGGTGCAGTGCTACCCTAAAGAAAAAGAGCTGACACTTGCATTAAAGGCTTACGAAATGTTCTATACGCTGAACTCTCCTTATTCCGAGAATAAAAAAGCATGTGAGGAAGCAGTCGCAGCCGGCGGAAAAAACACCAGCTATGTAGTCTTTCAGCCTTACGCATCCATTGCTGTATGGCAGTATCAGAACAAGCAAATGGAAGCTGAAGAGGCGAGAAGAATTTATGACAAGCTGAACGAAATTGCTGACCACAGCATTGCAAATAACAAAGAATATTCAGCTTACTTCCAGCAGGCAAAAGATGCCATGAACGCCACTTTCGCCCAGATCGAAGATGAAATTTTCGACTGCGCTTACTTCAAAGGCAAACTGGAACCTCAGTACCGTGAGCATCCGGACGATACCGAAGTTTTGAAGTACATCTACAACAAACTCGTATCGAAAGGTTGTCCTGAAACAGATCCTCTCGTTCAGGAAATGAAAGGGCGCTACGAAACCATCGTTGCGGAAGAAAATGCAGCCAAGCTTGCAGCTTACTACGCCGAAAACCCCGGCGATCACGGTATCGCTCTGTTCAAAGAAGGCAAATACACCGAAGCTCTGAACAAATTTGAGCAAGGTATTCAAAAAGAGAAAGCCGGCGCCAATGACAGCGAAAAACTGGCCAACTACTATTTCTACATGGCTTCAATCGAGTTCCGTCAGTTAAACAGATTCTCGGCAGCCCGTGAAGATGCACGTATTGCCGCACGTTACAAGCCTAACTGGGGACAGCCCTACATGCTCATCGGAGACATGTACGCACAAACCAGCAGCTCTTGTGGTAACGATGCTTTTGATGCGTCACTCGCAATTCTTGCAGCTATCGACAAGTGGAGCTACGCAAAGTCCATCGACAGCAGCGTCTCCGGCGATGCCAACAGCAAGATCAGCCGCTACAGCGGCTACTATCCTGATCGGGGTGAAGCGTTCATGCGCAAAGTCAACGAAGGCGACACTGTAACAGTGCCTTGCTGGATTGGCGAGTCAGTAAGAGTCCGGGTGAAATAAACATCAGGTTCTTCAACCTGTGATCATCCTGAAAAAGCCCCGTTTTTCAAAAAAACGGGGCTTTTTCGTTTTTTTGTAAAAAAAATCAACCTAAAAATCACGACACATGATAACCAGAATCTTTTTATCCTGCTTCGCAATAGGCTTGCTCTTTGCCTGCACACCAAAGACGCAGCAGCAAACGACCGAAACCAAGCCCACTCAGCCACCCGTCACCGAAAAAACAAAGAACCCCTGCCCCACCTTCAGCGATGCCCCTAATCCTGACCTGGCGCTGGAAGAATTCGTCCTCTACCGGGATTTTATGAAAATGAATGACTGGAACAATGCCTTCAAAAAGTGGGAGTATGTTCACAAAAACGCACCGGCAGCCGATGGCAAACGCACTTCCGTTTTCACCGACGGAATGAAGTTTTACGAGTATTTCATGTCGCAGGACTCCTCCAAAAAAGAGGAGTACATCTCTAAAATTTTCCAGCTCTACGACGAAATGGAAAAGTGTTACCCCGAGGGCGGCATGGTCACCGGCCTGAAAGCGTTCGATTATTTTTTCAAATATCCCGATCGCATTTCAAAAGAAGAGCAGTACGCACTTTTCAAAAAATCCATTGAAATGGATGAAGGAGAACCCCGGTATTTCATCCTCAACCCATTCACCTCCCTGCTCGTTGACCTGACACTGGAAGAAAAAGTACCCATTGAAGAAGCTCAGCGATATAATGAAATGATCCGCAACGCCATCTCCAAAGGGTTGGCTGAATGCAAAGGCACCGAGTGCGACAACTGGAATATCATTAATGAATATGCCCCTGCACGGCTCGAAGCACTCGAATCCGTTGAGAATTTTTACGATTGTGCTTATTACAAAAACAAATACTACCCCAGCTTTGAAGCCGATCCTAAAAATTGCGACGTCATCATTGAAGTTTACAGCCGCCTGAAATGGGGCAAGTGCCCGGAAGATGACCCGCAATTGATGGCCCTGGATGCTGCCTATAACGAAAACTGCCGGACAGCTGCAGGCCCTACCTGCAACGACCTGCTGAAAGATGGCAAATACCGGGATGCCGTGAAGTGCCTCGAAGAATTGCTGCCCAATATCTCCGACAACAAAGGCAAGGCCCAATACAACTTTTTGATCGCCCAGATCTATTTTGTTTACCTGAAAAATTACCCACGAGCCAGGCAGTATGCGCTCGAAGCGGCCCGCCAGCGGCCAGGTTGGGGACAACCCTACCTGCTCATCGGCACGATGTACGCCTCAAGCGGTCCGCTTTGTGGCCCCGGCAGGGGTTGGGATAGCCAGGTCGTTGTTTGGCCGGCCATCGATATGTGGACGAAAGCAAAAAATATTGACTCCAGTGTAGCTTCCGAGGCAAACAAACTCATCAACCAGTACACGCAGTACATGCCGACGATGGAAGATATTTTTCAAAGGCTGAAAAAGCCGGGAGATAGCTTCTACGTACCTTGTTGGATCCAGGAATCGACGATCATACGGGCGAAGCCGTAGGCTTTGGCAGGTGTTTATTCGCTTGTGTACTTGCGTGTTTGTGAAGATTGATTTTCAATCAGTAACAACTCGTTTTTTATGAAAAATGCCCGTCAGCACTGTGCCGGCGGGCATTTTTGTTTTTCACTTTGAATATCACTTTTTCAAAACCTCCACCCTTACCCCCTCAATCGTCTCTCCTTTTTTCTTATCAGAACTACCGGCCCATGCGCCGTTCCGGGCTGTGATCCAATCTTCCCCGGTTCTGAAATTGACAGCATATTTCACCTCAAACTGCTTCGCCAGCGAGCCCTCCAGTGAAATGGAGACGCCGATGACCGAGCGCCGCTTGTCGTCCGTACCGGAAAATGTGCCGTCCTTGCCGGGCT
Organism: Bacteroidota bacterium; assembly: GCA_030147525.1. Lineage (GTDB taxonomy): Bacteria > Bacteroidota > Bacteroidia > Chitinophagales > Saprospiraceae > UBA6168. The sequence goes on along the minus strand of JASBVF010000030.1, from coordinate 22,956 downwards.
CCGAAACGCCGAGGCTGCGCACCATGAGTTTGTAAACGATGTGCAGGTCCGGGTGAAACGGCTCGACGCTGAGTTGCAGGCCGAGTAAACGTTCCGTCTCGGGAAAGTTACCCACCGGTTTGTCCTGGGCCAGCGGCACGTTTTCCTGTTTGTTGAAATGAGCGAGGCCTTTCACCTCGAAAGTTGTCTCTTTCGGTAGCTGTTGCGAGGCGGCTTTGGCGTTCTGCACCGCCCTTAACGCATTCAAGCGGCCGTAACCATAGAATGGGCTGTGGCCGTTGGCGTCGTAGTTCCCCATTGCCTCGTCGATACGGTCACAGGAGTTTTTGATGATTTCCCGCACCTGCTGCCAGGTCAGGTCCGGGTTAACTTCCAGCATAAGCGCAACTACACCGGCAACACCGGGGCAGGAACTCGACGTGCCACCGAAAGTCGCCGTGTAGTTTCCGTCCAAATCACCAACGAGGTTCTCGGCGTTGATACCGCCGGAGTTGTACCCAAAACGGCCTCCCCGGTCAGTCGTCCAGATGCCCGGTGTTTGAGGGCGGGGGTGGTTCATTTGCGGCATGTGAAAATCATTGCTGGGAAAACAGCACCACACCGCTTCGCCGAAATCGCTGTACACGCTGCGTTTGCCGAAGTCGTTGCACGCCGCCACGGCGATCACCTTCGGGTAACTGGCGTATTTGTCGAATTTCACGTCCTCGTTACCGTTGCCGGCAGCCCAGGTGATGATGCAGCCCTTGCCGTTCCGGCCTTTTTCAATGGCATAATCGATGGCCGCACGGGCACTGTCCGGCAGCCGGGACTGCGAGAAATGCAGCGGATCGTTGGGATTCCACCAGGAGCCGTCCATTGGTCCCCAACTACAGGAAATCACATCAGCCCCGTTGTCAGCAGCCCATTTGAACGCTTTTGCTTCAGAGATGGAGCCAATACTCCCCAGCCGGATGGGCAGCAATTTCGCCGCAGGCGCAACGCCCCAGGCTTTGTTTTTACCGCCGGCGCAGGCCACACCTGCGCAAGGCGTACCGTGCCGTTCAGAGGCGCTTTTCGGGCGTGGGTTATCGGAGTTGACGACTGTGTCACGGGGAGCGACGACTTTACCGCTAAACTCCTCGTGGTCAATATCAAATCCGTCATCAAGCACAGCGATCGTGACATTTTCACCTTTTGAAAACGCCCATGCCGCCTCCACATTGGCGTGCTGGTTGATGACCATGCCGTTGATGACAGTTTCTTTCAAATGCCACTGCATCGGGTGCACGAATTTGTACTTCCGCTCCCGCACCAGCTCCGGGTGACAGGCTTCGACCTCCGGCAGGGCGAGCAGTTCCTCCGCCAATTCGAACACCTTCAGGCCGGTGCCGTCAGGCGCTTCCACGAAGTAGGAGTTGGGCGTGATGCCGAGATCTTCCTTGAGCTTCAGGCCGTATTTTTTCAGGATCGCTTCGCAATCTTTTTTCTTTAAATCCGCCTTGAATTGCAGGTATAGATTTTCGGTGTAAACGACAATCTCGCCGGTCGTGGGGTCTTTGAGCACCCGCCCGGCAAAGCGGATGTTGTCCTCCTGCGACAGGGTTTTCCGAACGGCATTGCGCATGGCAGTTGCCGAGCGCTCACCCGTTGGCACGCATTTGTAAACAGTGACATTAGCCTCGGGAAAAGCCGCCACCGGCAACATGCCAGGCACGAGGTCCCTGGCCTGGGTAGACATTTCGAGGTCTTCGATGGAGGTGGATTCTTTGGTTCTGACGACGACAAGGTCTTTGGCTTCGACGAGTTGGAAGGCGGTTCCTTCTTTGCCGCCGTAGGTGAATTTGTACATGGCAGTTTACATTTAGCTGGCGGTTATCAGATAGGCCCGGTTACCGGGTAGCGGCGAGCATGGCACGTTTGATTTCGAGTTGTTGGGGTTGTTTTTTGACCTCGCTTTCAATTTCATTCAAAGATTTCGAGAGCAGATCGAAGAGATCCTGGAGTTTCATTTCATACAATCCGGCGAAGGTTTCAACGGCCCTGAAGGCGAGTTCATCGTAGCCCGTATCATTTTCATTGCAGGGAAGATAAAATGTGGCAGCCGTCCCATTTTTTTCGGGTGGGTTCATCAAAAGAAACCCCTTCCACTGCTTGCCCGGCGTCCATCCTTTGGACTGGAGGAAAGCAATGAAGGTATCCACCTTTGGTTTTTTATAATTCACTTTCGGAGCTTGAAAAATCCTCATGGCTGATCAATTTGATAAAACAAGTTAAAGATGTTATCGAAAAAACCCAAATCAATCTTGTTAGCGGTTGGTATTTTGATTCTTTGCCGGTTTTTGTTTGTTGAAAAATCCTCCTGCTCATCTGGATAATACCAATAAAATAAACCCCGAAGCTGGTAGAGTTGTTGCCTCAAATCCACTTCGATCCATTTTCGATTTTCATCCGGTAAAACGAGCAAAATCAAAATCAACGGCGCTACGCTGTACATCGGTTCATTCCAGAGGTTCTTCCTGAAAATCAAATCATCTTAGTTCTTTCTTTTCAGATCGTACATCAAATGACCGTCCGCCTCAGAGACTTTCGACCGGGTGGTCGTTTTAAGCTGGACTGTCAGCGCCGCACCTGAAGGGGTAAATTGGTTACGGTCTTTCACAGGCAGTTTACTCAGGCGTTCAAGCACGAGGTCCACACCTTCGTCAATTCTTGGCGAGGATGAAATAAAGCCCATTCTTGCCGCAAGGCCTGATAAAAAATGGATGGCAAGTTCTTCCTTAATTTTCGCTTCCGTCATAGTATTGTTTTTTGAGTGCTGAATTCCTGTCAAAGATAATTTTTGGGACTAAATTCTCAGCAATTTCTCTGTGCGCACCACCTCACTGTCCAATTCTAAAATCTTTCTCCTCTCAAATCCGCAATCCACGCAACAAAACCCACGTTAACCTTGTCTTTTCAGCGGCAAAACGACAGGCGGAACCCTTAAATCCTGTGTATGTTTGCCGGAATTTTTTTACAACATCTCAACATGAAAAAACTATTTTTCTTCGCAATAATCACGGTTTTCACTACCGCCATCCACGCCCAACTCGCTCCTGAGTTGGCGGTCAAATCCCCTGACTTCCCCATCCTCACAGCCACGGAAAGTGCGGCGCCCTTCGCCGCTACCATCACCGCTGAAGACCTGCGCAGCTACCTCACAGTGCTTGCCTCCGACGAATTCGAGGGACGGGAGACGGGCACCGAAGGCCAGCGCAAAGCAGCGGATTTCATCGCCGCTCATTTTGAAAAACTCGGCTTGCCGAAGGTGGGCGACGACGGTTCGTATTTTCAAAACATCGCCTTCACCGCCGAAAGCTGGAACAACGGCCAGATCGAACTCAACGTAAACGGCAAAAGCTACCGCCACCTCTCCGATTTTCTGTCGTTTCCCTCTACCAATTCCAACCGGGAAAGCTTCGCCACCGATGAAGTCGTTTTCCTCGGCTACGGCATCGACGACCCGAAATACAGCGATTACCGGGGCGTGGACGTGCAGGGCAAAACCATCCTGATTTACATGGATGAGCCGGTGAACAGCGATGGCATTTCACACCTCACCGGCACGAAGGAACTTTCCACCTGGTCAACCGACTGGCGCAAAAAACTGGAAATAGCCCACCGCTACGGCGTCAGCACCGTACTCATCATCGACCCGGACATTAAAAAAAGCGTGGGTGAGGCCCGCAAAACCCTGCTGAGCAGTGAAATGAAAATGGGCGAAGGCGGCCAGGCCGAAGGACGCTTCGCCAACAACGCCTTCATTTCCAGCACTTTAGCCAAAGAAATCGTGGGTAAAAAATTCAAGAAATTCGTCAAACTACGGGACGATATTAAAAAAAGTGGTAAGCCTGACCACCTCGCCCTGAAAGCGGATTTGACCATGATGCAAAAGAAAAATACCCGCCAGATCGCAGGCTCCAACGTACTCGGCTACATCGAAGGCACCGACCCCAAGCTGAAGGACGAAGTCGTCGTCGTTTCCGCACACTACGACCACCTCGGCAAACGGGGCACCTCGATCTACCACGGCGCTGACGACAACGGCACCGGCACCAGCACGGTCATGGACATTGCCCAAGCATTCGTTCAGGCGAAAAAAGAAGGCCACGGCCCACGCCGCAGCGTGCTGTGCCTGTTGGTGAGCGGCGAAGAGAAGGGTCTGCTCGGCTCGGAGTACTACGCTGAACACCCGGTTTTCCCATTGGAAAAAACCGTTGCCGACGTAAACGTGGACATGATCGGCCGCACCGATAAAAAGCACGACGACAATCCGAATTACATCTACGTCATCGGCTCCAACCGCCTCAGCACCGACCTGCACGACATCAACGAGGCCGCCAACTCAATGTACACCAACATCGAACTCGACTACACCTTCAACGCCAAAAACGACCCGAACCGCTTCTACTACCGCAGCGATCATTACAATTTTGCGAAGAAAGGCATCCCCTCAATTTTCTACTTCTCCGGCGTCCACAAAGACTACCACCAGCCCAGCGACACGGTGGACAAGATCATGTTTGAAAAAATGGAAAAAATCGGAAGGTTGATTTTTTATACGACGTGGGAACTGGCTAACAGAACGGAGAGGATCAGGGTAAACGTCGAGGACAAGGATTAAAAAATAAGTTTGTCTGGATCTTGGCGGGTGTCGAATATTTCGATGATAAAAATTTCAGTTGCTTCGACCCGGTAAATGATTTTGCAGTTGGCTGCCAACAATGATCGATATTCATTTTCCTGATCAACGAGGCTTTCTTCCTGCTTGCCGAGACGGGGAAATTCTTCCAAAGGATTCACCGCATCGAAAATGGCTTTGCGGAATTTGCGGGCAGATTCTACGCCTGACCTGCCCTTCCGATAATCGTACAGGCGTTTCAGGCTTCTCATGGCGGGGTGGGTGAATGTAATCTGCATGTTACCAATTCTCAGATTCTTTCATTAAATCCTCCATGCTGATAACTTCACCCTTGCGAATTGCTTCCTCAGATTCTTCAATGCGTTTCAAAAGCTGCTCTTTGGTAATAGGGCTGCCATCGGGCTGGTAACCAACTGCGTCTTCAACGGACTTAGCCCCGTTTTTTTGTGTCGAAAGTAATTTTCGCACTTTCTCCAAAATGCTTTTTTCGTCTGTCTCCAACAGCAATTTGATTAATTCCAATTTGATGGCCTGTAATTCCATAATGGCAAATTTTCGAATAAAACAAACTTTAAAACGGCAAGGTTGCCATGACTGATGCAAGATAAATCATTTTTTCATCGGGAAAAATATTCGGTCAAAAATCAACAACAATTTGTTTTTAAAAACATTTTGTTTTAATTTTGAAGCCTATTCCTCAAAGACCGCTTCGATATTTAAAACAAAATGCGATGAAAAAAGAGATCACACTGGAAAAAGCGCTGGCTTTTTTCAAAAGAAACTGGTTTCAGATGGCGCTGGTGCTGATTGGCCTGTACCTGTTTTTCATAAAAGATCTGAGCCTCAACATTCAGGTGCAATTGCCTGATAAAACAGAAGAAAAACCTGCCGCCAGGGTCAAGGAAAAATACACGGACGCCACCCCTTCCCTTGCTGAGAAACCGGCGGCTACCGATCGCATGGAGGTCCCATTCATCGGCACTGCTTTGAGTTCAAAAAGCACCCGTTCCGAACTGGCCTCCATCGACAAATCCGTGAAACATGCCTTCCTCGAACGCTTCGCCCGGGTGGCGGTCACCGAGCAAAAGAAATTTGGCATTCCCGCTTCGGTTATTTTGGCCACAGCATTGCACCAGAGCTTTGCCGGCCAGCGTGACCTGACACTCGAAGCCAATAATTTTTTCGCCCTGCCCTGCACGGGTGGATGGAAAGGCGGCTGCGAAAGTTACCAGGGCCGCCGCTACCGCCGCTACACGACCGCATGGGAAAGCTTCCGGGATTTCAGTTTGTTTGCAAGGGAAAATTTCGCTTATCTGAAAGGAGAAAATTATAAAAACTGGGCGATCGGGATGCAAAAGGCAGGCATCGCTGAAACTGACGATTTTTCAAAAAATGTCATCGGCATCATCGAAGGATATCGCCTGTCTGAGCTGGATAAGTGAGGAAATAAAGCGCTGAGGCACAGGAAAATAGCACCGTACCTCAGCGCTTGTTTTTAATTTCCGGTGCTCCGGATCGTCACGATTTTTTTCAAAATATCAAACCAGAAGGAAGCACCCAGCGAGATGGCAAACGCTGTAATCAGCCAGCCCAGCAGGCGAACCAGCCAGTTAACCGGGCTCACCAGCACATCGCCCGCCTGCCAGCCCAACCCGAGCACATTCGACATTTCCACAAACTCACCGGTGGAAGTGACTTCGTCCAGTTCTTTTTTGATATCCTTCACCGCCAGCGTGTCGGTGTAAGTTTTTGTTTCAGGCAAAGTTTCGTTTTCAGCTGCATATTTCTCCGCCATGGCAGCCAGGCTTTCACGGGCCGAAGCGTTGTTTGAAAGATGTCTGTAGATTTGAAAACTATCCGCATTCAGCACACCGGCAATCGAAAGCCCAACGAACAACGTGATGAACTGCACATGCCGCTTGTACCAACCGCTTGCCTGCCACATCACATCGTCGAACCAGGTCTGAAGACGGCCCTTGAACGCATCCAGGCTTTCGTGGCCTTCTTCTTTCAATTGTTCGAGCACCTCCCGCAGTTGGCTGTCTTCGGGCAGACCCTCCAACAGGTCGTCAATTTTCTCGACGGCCTGGCCTTTCTTTTTTAAAACAGTAGTTAAGATGGTGGCAAAATTGGAAGAACTGAGGTAAGCAGGAGATTGCGAAACCCGCAGCGGGGCTTTGTGCTGCATGAGTTGCCTGAAGACAGCATTGTTCCTGAACTTTTCGTAAACCTCCGGATTGTCTTTGAATTCGAGCAGCCGTTTCAGGCCTTCTTCGAGGTAAAAACCCCGCCAGCCCCGCCAGGCAGATATGAGTTCGTTAACGGTCGTACCCAACAGGCTGAGCAGCATGAAGGTGAAAATCATACCGATGATGACTTCGAGCATTGCCATTGCACTTTGTTTTTTTGGTGAAACAATGCTGGCAAGTTAGGTAAAACACCTAAAATTTTTTAGCCGGATATTTTGAAACACAGGCCGGACAGGCCCAAAGGTTTGACGAGGGAGTTACTCCGTTCCGTCAGACGATCCAGATGTAACCACCATCATTGCTTTTCAATGTTTTTGGTTCCTTTGCCGTTTCTTGCTGCGTTGAAGTTGTCGAAGCGGCAGTTTTCTCCTTAGTTTGCTTTTTCATGCGGGAGGATTTTAAAATTGACAACAAAAGAATTGTCATTTTGAATTTTGGTTTATTTCAAAATAAAATTCTCGTAAGGATTAAAATTCTTAACTGATAATTTCACCCGGTTGTTCGCTCTGTTTGATGACTTAACCAAAGGATGAAAAATATTTATGAACATTCGAAGCCTTTTTCACCACTGACCGCAATCAAATCTCCCCAATTTGAAAGCCGGCAGCTGCGGGTTTATGTAAAACGAGACGACCTGCTACACCCGTACATTTCGGGCAACAAGTGGCGAAAATTAAAGCACAACCTCCTGGAAGCCAGTCGCTTAGGTGCAACAAAACTCGTCACCTTCGGAGGTGCTTACAGTAATCATCTTGCGGCAGTTGCCGCAGCCGGTTTCGAATCTGGAATTTCTGCATTGGGTGTGGTCAGGGGCGAAAGAACCGAGCCTTTGAACCCGACGCTGAAGTATGCAGAAGAGTGTGGAATGGAATTGATGTATGTGAGCCGAACAAATTTCAGAAAAAAATCTAATACTTCCATCCTTGAAGACCTAAAAATAAATTTGGAGGGCTGCTACGTTTTACCGGAAGGCGGCACCAACTGCCTCGCCCTGCCCGGCTGCGCCGAAATTGTGGAGGAAATCGAAACGCAGTTGGTCAGCATGCCTGACTACATATGCACTGCCTGCGGTACTGGCGGCACTCTGGCAGGCATCGTTTCGGGTTTAAAAGGCCAAAGTACAGCCATCGGCATCTCCGTGCTCAAGGGTGACTTTTTGAAAAATGATGTCGCCAACCTCCTCGCATCCTGCGGCGAACCGGCCCGTGACAATTGGCAAATCCTCACCGATTACCACTTTGGCGGCTACGCCAAATTCAAACCGGAACTGATCGATTTCATCAACGATTTTCAAAAAACGCACGGCATTCCGCTCGACCCGATTTACACCGGCAAGCTGTTTTTTGCCGCATTCGACCTTGCTGAAAAAGGTTTTTTCAAAAAAAACTCCACCGTCGTGCTTGTCCACACGGGCGGGTTACAGGGAATTGCGGGATTCAACGAGCGGTTTGGAGCATTAATAGAAAGGTAGGAGTTATTGGGGATTCAATCTAAATCCCCAATAACTAATCCAATTCCTAACTTATGGCTTTCCCTTCAGCCACTGATCCAGCCAGCTGAAAAATTCCCGCTGCCAGAGAATGCTGTTTTGAGGAGATGAAACAAAATGCCCCTCCTCCGGGAAGTAAAGAAACTTGCTGGGAATGCCTTGCAGCTGTGCCGCCTGAAAAGCCTGCATGCCTTCACTTTCCGGCACCCGGAAATCTTTGCCGCCGTGAATGACCAGCAGGGGCGTATCCCAGTTTTGTACGTATTTGTGTGGAGAATCGAGCTTCCAGGTTTCAGGAAGTGATGACTGCCAGTACGGACCCTGAAGGTCGTGGTTGGCAAAAAACATTTCCTCCGTCGTGCCGTACCAGCTTTCCAGATTGAAAAGGCCGCAGTGCGAAATAAAAGCTTTGAAACGCTTGTTGTGGTTGCCTGCCAGCCAGTACACCGAGTAGCCGCCGAAACTTGCCCCGACTGCGCCGAGGTTGCTTTTGTCCACGTAAGGTTCCTTCGCCACATCGTCGATGGCTGCGAGCAAATCCTCCATGGCCTGCCCGCCCCAGTCGCCTGAAATCTGTGCATTCCACTCCTGACCGAACGAGGGCAAACCCCGCCGGTTTGGCGCCACCACGATGTAGTCGTTGGCGGCCATCATCTGGAAATTCCAGCGGTAGCTCCAGAACTGGCTGACGGTGCTTTGCGGTCCGCCCTGGCAGTAGAGCAGCGTGGGGTATTGCTTGCGGGAATCGAAATCGGGCGGGTAAATGACCCAGGTGAGCATGTCTTTCCCGTCGGTGGTTTTCACCATGCGTTTTTCGACCTTGCCCATCTTCACGTCCCGGAGTTCGTTTTTATTGGTGTAGGTAAGTTGGATGTCACGTCCCGTGTCGAAAGGAAGGGCGAAAAGTTCGTGAGGATCGGCCATGGAGCAACGGACACTCACGATGTTATTTTTACCCAAAATGAACGGGCCATAGTTAAACTGCCCAGCCGACACCTGCACGACCCGGTTGCCGGCAGCCAGATCGAGGTAAAACAATTGCTCCGTGCCTTTGTCGCCACCCTGAAAGTAAATCCGGTTGCCATCCGCACTCCACTGCGGAGTGGTTGCGTTTTGATCCAGTCCGGCCGTGGCTTCCCATTGTTTTTTTGTTCTGAAATCATAGATAAAAACCCGGTGGCGGTCCGCCTCGTAACCCGGGGTAGCCATGCTTTCCCAGGCGAGGTAACGGCCGTCGGGCGAAAAAGCGGGGTTCATGTCGTAGCCCGGCATGCCCTGCGATAGGTTGACGGTTCTTTTTGTCAAAAGGTCATACACGTAGATATCAGAATTGGTGCTGACGGCGTATTCCTTGCCCCTCACTTTTTTGCAGGTGTAAGCGATGAATTGCCCGCTTGGGTTCCAGGCGATCTGCTCCATGCCCCCGAAGGGTTTCAGCGGCGCATCGAAAGGTTCGCCCATGATATTCACCGGCTCGCCGGCCAGTGTGCCGTCCGAGTAATCTGCTACGAAAATATTGCTGTAGCTGCCATCTTCCCATTCGTTCCAATGGCGGTACATCAGGTCGTCGATGACTCTTGCATTGGCTTTTTTCAAATCAGGGTGGAGGTCCTGCGTGGTTTTATCATATTTCACCTCCTGAATGAACAGGATTTTGCGGCCATCGGGCGAGTAGTGAAATCCGCCCATGTCCACATCTGAAATTTGTTTGGCGCCGGAGCCGTCGGGGTTCATTTCCCAGAGTTTGCCCTTGTGCAGGAAGCCGATTTTCTGTCCGTCCGGACGATACTGCGCATCGCTTTCACTGCCTTCGAGTTGGGTGAGTTGCTTCGCAATGCCGGCACTGCTGCCGTCGGTGCTGACGGCGTAAAGGTCAGCGCTGCCCTTGTTTCCTTCAATATCGAAATGAGTGACGCCGTACACGGCCGTTTTCCCGTCCGGTGAAATGTCGTAGAGGCTGACCCGGCCCAGTTGCCAGAGTTTTTCGGGCGTGAGGCGGCCGGGGGTGGTGGTTTGAGCAAAAAGAATAGCGGTGAAAAATAGCGAGGCCAGTAGCAGGCTGTGTTTTTTCATGGTGGAAATGGATTTTGTGAAACGATTTTACAATGGCCTGCAAAAGTAGGTAAAATGGAGAACAGCACGTTTTTCCGACAGGGTGCGAATTGAATTCGCACCCTGTCGGAAAAACGTGAAAAATTTCACTTAAAAACCCGCCCCAGCACCTCCTCCCGGTAACTCGCCCCGATGGGCAGCTTTTCCTTTCCCACGTGCAGTTGATTGCCTTCCAGCGTATCAATTTTTTCCAGTGCCACAATGTAGGATTTGTGGATGCGAAGGAAGCGGCCGGAAGGTAATTCCTCCTCCAGGCTTTTCAGCGAATTTAAAGACAGGATGCGCCCGTTGGGCGTGTAGTAAGCGACGTACTCCCGCATGCTTTCGATGTAGAGAATGTCGTCGAATTTGATACGGTGGATTTTGTGTTCGGATTTCACCAAAATAAAGTCCCGGGCGGGTTCTTCTTCGGGTGCAGCCGGGGCGGTATTGCCGTTGCCGGCTTTGAGGCGCAGCATTTCACCGGCCTTGTTCACGGCCTGCACGAAGCGTTCGAAGCTGAAAGGTTTCAGCAAATAATCGATCACGTCGAGCGTGTAACCTTCGAGGGCGTAGTCGGGGTAGGCGGTGGTGAAAATGACGACCGGGCGGGTCTTCAGCGTCCGCAAAAACTCGACGCCGGTGAGGCCGGGCATCTGGATGTCGAGGAAGAGAACGTCCACCGGCTCGTTTTGCAGCACCTGCATAGCTTCGAGCGGGTCTTTGCACTGGCCCACCAGTTCGAGGTGGGGCAGCCTGCCGATGTAGTTTTCGAGCAGGGTGCGGGCGAGTTCTTCGTCGTCCACGACGAGGCAGCGGATTTTGTTCATGTGAGATGGATTTTGAGTAAAACTTCGAACGCATCGCCGTTCTCCCGGATGGTGAGTTCGTGGCGGTCGGGGTAGAGCAGTTCGAGCTGTCGGCGTACGTTTTCGAGGCCGATGCCGCCGATTTTATCTTTGGTGAAATCCTGCTTCGGCAGGCTGTTTTTTACGTCGAAAACGACGGTGTGGTCGCTCGTTTTTAGCTCGATTTTGATCCAGCCGTTTTGAAGATCCTCGATGCGGCTGTGTTTGAAGGCATTTTCCACAAAAGGAATGAACAGCATCGGCGCAATTTTCAGGTCGGGGCGGCTTTCGTCGAGGTTCACTTCCACGTTGAGGCCCCGACTGTCCTTCAGCAGGTGCAGGTCGATGAAGTGGCGCAGGTATTCGATTTCCTTGCCGAGCGGCACGGTTTCAGCCTTGCATTCGTAGAGCATGTAGCGGAGCATGCCGGAGAGCTTGAGCAGATTGTCGGGCGCTTTGTCGGACTTGATGACGGTGAGGGTATAGATGTTGTTCAGGGCGTTGAAAAGGAAGTGCGGATTGAACTGCGATTTGAGAAATTTCATCTCCGCCTCCAGTTTTTCACCCCGGAATTCGGCGGCTTCCTTTTCTTTTTGCTTCGCAAAACGGGCGATTTCAAACAATGCGCTGCCGATGAGTGCCGTAAAATAAGGCATGGCGCCGCCGATGTATTTCATCACATGCCAGGGGTTGATCCCGGGCCGTTCCTCACCTTTGGGTCTTGACGAGCGCCTGAAATACTCCGCCCACGGCGCCTCGCTCCATTCGATGATGGACACGGTAAGTATGACCAACGCCAGCCCGGCTATGATGTAAGCAGCCTGTTTTTTATTGAAAAAAAGCTTTGGCAACAACAGCTCCATGTTGAGCCAGGTAACGAGCACGATGCCACCCAGCACGACCAGGCTCCGCATCATGAACCGGTCGAAATGCTCCCAGCCCCCGGCCACCAGCAGCGGGATGAGTACCCACAGCCCTCCCCAAAAGAGAATTTGTAGCCAGGTATTCCGTTTTGGTAAAAAATTCATAAGTGCAAAAATGGGAAATGCGTTGCGCAAGCGCAATTTTATTCAATGAACATGGGGGGTTTATCTATGTTCCGGGCCGGTAGCTGGGGTCTGGATACCAATTTAGCATTCACCGATAATACTTTTGTGTTCATTTTCGATGAAACAGGGTTTACTGCAAAAAATAACTGTTCCTGATCAAACCCAGCAGCTTTTCCTTCTTACTCCTTGAAATAGGCACCTTGAAGTTGCCTTCCATCAGCAGGTAGCCGCCATCTTCCCGGATGATCTTTTTCACGAAAGCAAGATTCACGATGTGAGACTGATGGGGCCGGAAGTAATCTTCATCCGGGAGGAGTTGATCGAAGTTTTTCAGCGTTTTGGCTACGGTGATCTTATCCCCGGAAGCGAGGTGAAAAGTCGTGTAATTGGCATCTGCCTGCAAGCGCACTACCTCTTTCAATTCTATGAAATGTAGTCCTTCGCTGGTGGAAAGGGCTATCTTTTCAAACTTTCCTTTTTCGCTGGTTTCCAGCAGGTTTTCATAGCGCTTGTCTTCCACAGGCGTTTTGGGCGCCGGTTTTATCTTTTTGACTGCCCGCAACAAGTCGTCGATATCGATGGGTTTCAACAGGTAATCGATCGCATTGACCTGGAAAGCTTTGAGTGCAAATTCATCGAAGGCAGTGGTAAAAATGACCTGAAAGGCCGGATTGCGGAACTTCTTCAACAGGTCGAAGCCAGTGCCATCGCCCATTTCCACATCCAGAAAAATGGCATCAGGTTTTGTGTTTTGCAGCAGTTTGTAGCCGGAGAGTACGCTGTCAGCTTCGCCAATGACCTTTACTTGTGGACAGTAGTCGTTGAGGAAAATGCGGAGGGTTTGAAGAGACTGGGGTTCATCGTCGATGAGTGCAACTCGTAAGGGTTTAGAAGTCATTGTTTTCTTGTTTGGATCAAGGTGCATTGGTGTCATCGTGAATATACCGATGTCAGTTGAGTTGTGCAAGGACTTCCGGATTTTAAATCAAACCTGCGGGATACTTCATGAAATGTGCGGGATAATAAATACTCTGATTACAGAATAATTGCCATCTATATCTTTAAGTCAACATTAGCATCCTTTGATCGGATGGAATGGCGAAAGCCGAAAAGCCAGCCTTAAGACAGGCGAATAGAGTAAGCTGGAACCTTAAATACTCACCATGAAAAAGTACTTATTGACCCTTCCAGGTAAAATATTGATTATCAATTTGACTCTATTATGGAGTGCAGCAGAAGTAACAGCTCAGTGCCCGGCCGGGCCGGTAACGCTGACGACACAGGCACAAGTAGATAACTTTCAGACAGACTACCCCGGATGTACGTATCTGGGGCATCTAACGATTGGCTCCTCAACGGATATAGTGAATTTAAATGGATTATCAGGATTGGTAAAACTTACTGGTAGTTTGACGATTTCGCAGAACGCCGTATTGGTGGATATTTCAGGTTTAAGCAACCTGATTGAGGTGGGGGATAAGTTAATCGTTGTCGATAATCCCGGCCTCACAACTATTGATTTTTCAAACATAGCTGGTTTTTTAGGTAGGTTTGAAATAACCGGTAACAATTCCCTTGAGACTTTGAAGGCCCTGGTATCCGTCAAATCAACCAGCGGATTTTACACGAAACAATTCGCAATCAACCACTGACGTAATTTGGAAGATTGGATCCGCATAGCCGGCAACATGCTGGCAATGCACTCACTTATTTATCAAGAATTAAAAACAATGAAGAAATTTACATTCACACTTACGATTATCCTGGTGGCAGCAGCCAATCAACTCTCACTCTCCCTGAGCCCTCTTGATCCTTTGAAGCACGAACCACCAGTTATTGTCGACACTGATGGCGATGGCATTGACGATGCAACTGATAACTGCCCAACCGTGGCCAATCCATTCCAGGAAGACGCCGACTGCGACGGCGTAGGTGATGCCTGCGATTTATACCCGGGCGGGGACGATAGCATTGACACCGACGGCGACGGTACTCCCGACTGCGCCGATTGGGAAGGATTCAACAACCTGCCACCTGATTGGATTTGTGGCAACAATAACAACAAAGTTAAAGTCTGCCACATACCACCGGGTAATCCATTTAACCCACAGGATATTTGCATAAGTCCAAATGCGGTGCAATCCCACCTCGACCAGGGCGATTACCTTGGAGAATGCGGTTCGTCGAGTTGTTCTGGCAGTTGTTGCTTCTCCGGCGTAGTTACCGACAACACCCTGACCGGGGATGGGAACTTAGGAAATGAACTGTCCGTCAATATTTCTTCGGATATAAACAATCAACTTACGCTTGGCACTGATGGCGCATTGTTCGCAGGCGCAGACGACGACAGCGATCCGGCTAACGAGTTGCAGACCCTTGCCCTCGACGGGCAGGTGCTGTCCATCAGCAACGGCAATGCTGTGACCTTACCTTATAACGTCCAAGACGATGATGACGATCCCACAAACGAACTGCAGGACTGGTCGAACCTGCCGGGTATTCCCGTTGATTTCCAGGACGGAGTGGACAATGTGGATGATGCCGACAACGACCCCAACAATGAAATAGATGCGGATTGGCTTAAAGTGGGAACCTCGGAACCACCTGCTTCCAGCACGGATGACATCTATACGGAAAGACGGGTTGCCATCGGTTTAAACAATCCTAACGTTTTATCGACGCTGCATGTGCGAGGGCTTAGCTTTCAAACTAACACTGCTGCCGCACTCTTCGAGGATGCCAATGGTAATCCTCGAATGTCCATCATGAATGGTACTGGTTCCGTAGTGGGCATCGGCACATTTAATCCCACGGGATATCTGAATATAGTGGGGAGTTCTTCTAATCAACCCTTCCTGCATTTGACCAACAACGACCCGGGAAATTTTACCACCAAGATTTTCTTTTCCAGCCCGCAGTCGCCTGGAACTGCTTATCCGTCGATTGCACATCGAAAATCAGCCCAACCCTGGCGCAATGGGGCCGTTAATGATTATCTGGAAATCGCAAGCAACCAACCGGGCGGGCAAAGTAAAGACATCATTTTCACCAATGGTCATGGCCTGAAACTGATTGCAGGCAACGGTAACAATGGCGGGGTGCTGTTAGGCGATACGAAGCCAAACGGCTACACTTTCTCCGACCAGCGCTTCATGCAGATTGCCAATGCAGTCACGGTCGAACACAACATCTGTAATATCGGTCAGGGGGCTAATACAATGGCTTTTCTGGAAGTGCAAGCAGGAACTTTACAAGACATTGAAAGTCGTACCGCAGATAGATTGAGGGTTGGAATAGCTCCCGCTTATCACGCTCTATTCAATAATCTATCCGGCTATGCTTTTTTAGACTTTGCCAATTCGGATGGCATCCGCTTCACCCAATCCAACAATGTAAAGATGACCGTGGAAAGTAATGGCGATGTCGGCATCGGCACCACTACTCCTTCTGAAAAACTCCATGTCGCCGGCAATATCCACGTAACCGGCGTAATAACCGGCTCCGATAAGCGCTTCAAAAAAGATGTGGAAAGGCTGACCGGAGTCATGGAAAAAATTTCAAAACTGGAAGGTTATACTTACCAGTTTCGCACCGAAGATTTCATCGACAGGGGCTTCCCTGAAAACAACCAGCTTGGTCTTATTGCCCAAAATGTGGAAAAAGTCTATCCTGAACTGGTAAAGACCTATGAAGATGGATATAAAGGCGTCAATTATAATGGTCTAATCCCAGTTTTGATTGAAGGACTCAGGGAGCAGCAGCATGGAATCGGGCAACTGGAAGGATACAACGATGTGCTCAAAAGTCGAATTGAAAAGCTTTCGGCTGAAAATGCTGAACTGCACACCAGGCTTGATGACCTGGAAAACAAACTCCAAAAAGTATTAAAGTCGTATGAGTCTCAACAGGAGCGCATCAGCTACCACGAAGTTCATCTCAGCAACGAGCAGCGCATCATCCTCAACCAGAACGACCCGAACCCTTTCCGGGAGCGCACAGTCATCACTTACTTCTTACCGAAGGACACCGAAGGAGCTGAATTATATATCTACGATAACAACGGCAGCATCCTCAGGCAGGTGCGGCTGTCCACCGGCGACGGTATCGTGGAGGTATTTGCCTCCAATCTTAGCTCCGGTCTTTATGCCTACAGCATCGTGGTAAATGGAAAAGTCGTGGAGACGAAGAAAATGGTTGTGAGCAGGTAGTGTTCAGCGTCCCCGTGCCAGGATTAGGAAACTTTGGAAGTTGCCTAATCCTCTCTTTACTCATTGAAATCCAGCAACCAAATGAATCCTGGGAAGACAACTATCATCGAAAGTTCGGCTTCCCTCTGGGACGGCCGCCAGCAACTCCCCGGCACGCTGTCCCTAACCCCAAAAAACCTCTTTTTCAAATTCGACAATTTTCAGAAAAGCCACCTCAACCTCCGGATTCCGCTTGATCAAATCGAAAAAGCCGAGTCGTTCCTGATTTTCGAAATTTCCCGGAAGGGACTTAAAATTACCGGAGCAGAAGGACACGAGGATTTATTCGTGCTGGACGATCCTATCGCATTTAAAAAAGAACTGGCCAGACTGGCACGATAAAGCGGTGATTTTACCGGGGGTATATTTTAAAAGCAAAAGGGGTTAACGACCAAAGTGCCGTTAATCCCTTTTGTTTTATCATAAACCATCCACCCGTCTCACATCCCCAGTGGCCGCCTCACCGGCACCAGTAAAATTTCCGATGGATCGCCGACGACCGTATCGCCGTTTTTACACTGAACCTGGTATGCATACACTACCGTATCAACATTTTCGGGGAACACTGCTTTGTCAATAAAAATATTGCCGTTAGAGACATCCTGCAAAGTCATATTGCCGGTGCCGTCTTTGTTCCCAAACAAGCAGGCGTTATAACCTTTGAATGGGGCTCCTCTTACCACCCGAATGGTAATTTTATCGCCTTCCACTTTACTTTTCAGAAGAGGGGACGTGCGTACTATTTCCTGTTTAGGTTTGCGGTTTTCTTCCGGTACTTCAATACCGGATTCGGCCCACGGAACAAGCGCCAGGTCGCTTAGTATCTCCGGAGTTGCGTAAGGACTTTTTACGATCGATATGCCCACTGTCACAGGCAAATCCATAATGCCGGGCATTACTTCTGCAGGAGCTGTTCCGGTAAATACCGGAAGTTTTGGATATTTAACCGGGCCGCTTAATGCCAGATAACCGAATAACCAGTCTTTGCTTTCAATCCACGTACTGACTCCGTTTTTTAAGCTTGTGAGAATTTTCATGACGAAATCCAGGGCTGCCGCTCTTTTCGTAATGTCATCAACAGTTTCCTGGGTGATTCCGAATAAATTTGCATAGGATGGTAACTTGGTGGAAAAATTCATCAGCCATTTCCACCAGTACACTTCAGAACGGTTTAAGAAAAAAGGGATTTTAAACATAATCGAATGTTTTAAAGATTAATAATTAAAGATGACGATTAAAATTAACAGCACGTGGTTTCACGCCACGCAGCGTTTTACAGAAGAGCCGGATTCAGGCTGCGCCAGACTTTCGGGAAAACCGCCGCCAATGGGTGTATCTGAACGGAGGCAGTCGTAACGTAACCGGCGCAGCGTTAGCACGAACGGCTGCCGATTGTTTATAAACGGAGGCAGTTTGTTTGTAAAAGGCGGCGGTTTGTCTACAAACGGTCGCCGTCATAACACGATCTGCGCAGCGCTCGCACACACGGCCGCCGATTGTTGACGAATACAGGAAGATTGTTCGCAAACGGAGGCAGATTGTCCAAGGGCGGCCGCCGTTGTAGTATAATCTGCGCTACACTCGCACAAACGGCTGCCGATTGTGCGAGTGCGAAGGCAATAAAGTCTTTTCCCTGCATTGCACGATACCCGTACGCCATCTCCGGTTATACCGCAAAGCCACGTCCTTTAGCGATGGACGTCCCTTTGGAACATCCGATATATAAAATGAAACAAAAACGGAAGGAAAGATGAAGTGGTCAGCTTCCTTCGGGGTTTAGTAGTGTTCACAGTGAAGTTGAAAAGAGCAGAAAGTATTGTTGTTAGCTAAGCTTTTGCGTCAACGGTACAAATATAAAATATTTTATAATCGTTTCTCTTTTAGTGAAAAATATTTTTGTGCTTTTTGAAAAATGTTTGTCAAACTTCCAGCGGTATCCAAATCCTCGCACAGGTACCCACGACTTCTCCCTGCCCATTTTTCAAATCCTTGATATCGACCCTGCCCGTCTCGCCGTTGCCGGCCAACATGTCAAGCCGTCTTTTTGTCGCCGTCAGGCCGATGGACTTGTGGGAAGCGTTAACCCCGGTTTTCCTTTTTTTAGATTCCTCGATGCCGATGCCGTTATCCGTTACCGTGATTTGCAGGGAGCCGTTTTCCAACCGGTAGTCAATCTCGATGCGGCCTTTTCCATCCTTATTGGCCAGCCCATGCACGATGGCATTTTCCACAAAGGGCTGCACCAGCAAAGGTGGTATTGAAACTTCGGCCACATCAATCTCCTCCGCAACATGGATGGTAAAATCAAAACTACCCTGGAAGCGCAGTTGCTCCAGGTCGAGGTAGTTTTCGAGGCTGCAAATATCATCCTCCAGGAGCACTTTTGTCAGGCGGGAATGTTCCAGGGCCGCTCGTATCAATTTTGAAAATCGGCTCAGATAGCGGTTGGCTGCGGCCTTGTCTCCCTGTGCAATGTAGCTCTGGATGGCATTGAGGGAGTTGAAGATAAAATGTGGGTTCATTTGGGCTTTTAAAGCTGAAGTCTGAAATTTTAAAGCTTGGGACTGTGCTATCTCTTTGTCACGCTGGAGAATATTAATCCGATCTGCAAGCGCAAATGAAAGCAATACAGATTCGAAAGCCGAACCTACCTGCATGGAATACCTTGAAAATTCATTATAAGGAATAACCCCAAAATCTTTAAGAACATAAATGATGACGCCTACTAAAAAAGCGGACCACGCTAAGACATAAAATCTTGCCGGTTTGAATTTTCTTGCAATAATAACTGCGGTGACCAACATGTAAAAAGATACAAAGCCTGCAGAAATATTTATTAGGTTGAAACTAAAAGTATAGAAACCAAGCATGGCTGAAATAAAACAAATGATATAACTAACTTCGATAAACCATATTCCTTTCCACAAATGCGGCGTCCTTTCTTTCATTTCCAGAAACTTCTTAGAAAACTCAATGAACGTAATCCCGACAAGTGAAGGAAATATAAACATGTTATGCGTTTGAAGCCATGGCGAATCTGGCCATAAAAATTGAAAAGGATAGCCTTGAATGCTGATTTGCGTAATAAGAACAGAAGAAACGTATATCACATAATACAGGTAATTTTTATCTCCTACAACGAAAAAAATAAATAAATTATAGATAATCATTGTCAGCATCAGACCTACATAAGCTCCTGTAAAAATATCTTTATATTTAATTCTGCCAAATACTTCAAGGGTCGAACCAATAGCTAAAGGCAATTGTATATACTCTTTACTTTTTACTTTTATCAAAAAGCTTCTGACCTCATCGTTCGGAATATCTAAATCAAAAAGGTAGTTCGGTTCTTTGTACTTCCTGGTGTAAAATGGTAAAGATTCTCCCACCGTTACATGGGTTATCCCTCCATTTGGAAGGATTGAAAAAAGCGTGACTTCATCAATAGTAGGCAGGGAAAGTTCTAAAAGTAATTGGGTGTCACCGGATAAGTTTTTTATTTTAAATAGTACCCAAAATGAAGAATTGGAAAGCCCTAAATTGGGTACTTTCTGATTACTGGGCACAAAGGTGCCCGATGTCATAACCTCGTGAACACCGAGACTATTGGTAGAATCCTCAAGTAGACTTACTTTTTCCCCAATCGACAGGATTTCGGTTTTATCTGAATAGACAATTGCTTCAACGTCTTGTATGCTGTGATATTCAATAACATTACTTGTATCCAAGATTGAAAGTTGGGCAACACAAGGCGATGTACAAACAAACAGAACGTACAGGAATTGCAGGATTTTTCGGTGCATGATTTTCCTTGGTTTAGGTGTTCACCTCCCAAGATACAGTTTTTTGAAAAAACCAGAAACGAGGGCTATTCCTCCACCGTCCATATCTCAGACCCCTCCGGGATGGACTCCCTACCCTGCGCATCAATTGTCAGGCAGATTTTCGGTGTTCCTGACATGAAAAATTTACCACCCAAATTCTATTTCATCAAAACAACTTCCCCCACTAATTCCTTCTCCTGTCTGTTCAGCAGGTCAAGGTATTTTATCCTGTAAGTAAACACCCCCTGCCTGGCGCCTCCACCATCCCAGGCAGCGGATTGCCCTTTAGCCCTGTACCGTTCCCCGCCCCATCTATCATAGATAACCATTTCCAGCACTTCGAAATCGGTGCCGTAGGGACGGAACAGGTCGTTGATGCCGTCGCCGTTAGGGCTGAAAGCATTGGGGACATAAACATCGGCATGGCAATCCACTTCCAGGTTGAAATCTTCCCAAATGGTGCAACCGAATACACTGGCCCCGATGCGGTAATGTCCGGCCGCTTCCAGTTGAAACGATTGGGCAGGTGTAAGATTGGTTTGCAGAAAAAAAGTATCGGTAAAAGCGCTGGCCGGAGTCAAAGTAAAGGGCAGATCAGTAAAACAAATCGTAGTATCGGAAGGAAGATTTAAGGCAGGCAGGCCGCCAAGAAGTTCGTCAACCAGGGTGATTTCTGCGATGTCGGAGGCGGTACAGGCGCCGTCGCTGACCGTTACGGCATAAGTTCCGCCCATTTGGATGGGCAACGACGGGGTGGTTTGACCGTTTGACCAACTGATGGAGGTGGCCGGGCGGTTGACGGTCACATTGACCACTGCCGGGCTATCGGGGCAGAAAATATCTTGCTCAATCGTTGCCTCCAACCGGGGGATGACCATGAAGGTGCGTTCATAGTCAGACCTGCAACCCAATACCCATACTGCCTGGGCCAACTTGTATTCTCCGGCCTGTGCCAAATGATAAACGAACCCAAGCGAATCGTTCAGCAGTGAATCCACCCCCGGGCCGGTAAGGTGCCACTGCCTTGCATGTGCAAAGTGGTTGCTGGTGCCCGTGGGTAGCAGGAGGCTGCCTTCGCACAACGTGTCAGGTACAAAAAAATCGGGGATGGGCGGGGGAGGAAAATCACAGAAATCCCGAAGGGTTATCTCCCTCGGCTCGGTGTGTACGTCGAGATCTACAAGGTCGAAGATGGGGTAAGGTTCGATGAGGAAGCTACCCATTTCGATGGTCGTGTCAGAAGACATTAAGCAGGTGGGAAAGGTCGTGCAGCCGTCGATATTGCCATTGGGGTCGGTTTTGGCAAGCACAGGCAGGAAATCTGTCAGGTTGCCGGCACTGTCCAGAGCACTGCCATAAGAAGCCATCAGCAGAGAACCATCCTGCATAATATTGATAGAAGGCGTATAGTTCGGATAACCTCGCTGAGAAACAATTTCTCCCTGCTCGTCTATTTCGGTCAGGATGACGGGGAAGGCGCCTTTGGTGGAATGAGCCATAAGGAGATTGCCATCATTTATCAGGCTGATTTCCGCATCGGCATAAAGGAAGTTGTCACCAAAATATTTTCTGGCCCATAAAAAGTTCAGGTTGTGGTCAAGTTTGACCAATAGGGAATAATCTGGGTTGAGATAGTCCAATGAATAAATGGACCCGGGCTGGACTCCTTTATCCAGGATGTAAACACCATCAGATGATATGACCATTTCTCCGAAACTGGTCTTCTCAATGGTTTTCCAGACAAGCGGTTGTCCAGTATTGGATAACTTTAATATAAACTGTTCGCCTCCATAAAACGTCAGTTTTTCCTTGAGTACACCTGTGGCGAATATATCTCCCTGAGCATTTGTTCCAATGTCTTTTATAATGGTGTTGAAAGGTAAAGATGACACTTCGTCGCTGAAGATAAATCCATTTTTCCAGACCATATTCCCCTGTAAATCAAGTGAAAAAATTTCAACAACTCCTGAATCAGGATATGGATGGCTCATAGATGGTATAGTACTTCCGAATTCACGAGTTGGAGTATTGCCAACAATTATATTATCCTCATTATAGCTAGTGAAGCTTGTTGATTGCCCAAAACTATGGTAGCCAAGCAGTTGCTTGCCCCAGCATTCCCCGGTAGTCAAGTCAAGACTAACCAAAGTTTTCCTGAAAAAAGGTGATTGGAGATGAATAAAGTAGATTGTTGATATTACCTGATTGCCAAGGTATGAAAAGTTTAAAGTAGCGAAGGGGTTGATATCATTCGGAAATTTAATTTTTGTACCACCAATGACTCCACTCAGCGTGTTTATTTTGTAAAAACTGATTCCATGATCTGCACTTAATTTATGAAGTAATAGCGCCAAATCATTATTAGACTTGTTGGGGCATAACTCGTTGAGAATCAATCGTTGTATTTTTGCTTCAAAAACGAGCTATGAGCACCATATTTACAAATGTCAAAACAGATCGTCAATTCAGCGCAACGACCGGATTTACAAAAATCCAGTT
>JASBVF010000008.1 GCA_030147525.1 Bacteroidota bacterium | reverse complement strand
TTTCACCGTAAACCAAACCAACGGTGACGTATCGCTCAATTCCGACTTGACAGTTGAAGGTTCGCTGAACCTGGATCAGGGCAGCCTGGTGCTGAATGGCAATGGTCTGACCATCAACGGCAGCATCGATACGCAGGCGGGAGCTGGCATGACTGGCGACGCTGAAGCGGATTTGACTTTGAATGGCGATGGCAACGTAAGCCTTGCTTTCACGCAGGGCGGCGCTGAGTTGGATATTTTCACTGTAAATCAAACCAACGGTGACGTTTCGCTCAATTCCGACTTGACAGTTGAAGGTTCGCTGAACCTGGATCAAGGCAGCCTGGTGCTGAACGGCAACGGTCTGACCTTGAACGGCAACATCGACACGCAGGCAGGCGCCGGTATCACCGGCGACGCTGATGCGGATATCCTGCTGAACGGTAGCGGAAATGTGAATCTCGCTTTCACGCAGGGCGGTGCTGAGTTGGATGTTTTCACCATCAACCAAACAAACGGCAACGTTAGCCTCAGCTCAGGCCTGACCGTCCAAGGTTCGCTGAACCTGAACCAGGGCAGCCTCGTACTCAACGGCAATGGCCCGACTTTGAACGGCAGCATCGACACGCAGGCAGGCGCCGGCATCACCGGCGACGCTGATGCAGATATCATGTTGAACGGCAGCGGAAATGTGAATCTCGCTTTTACGCAAGACGGCGCCGAGTTGGATATTTTCACGATCAACCAAACAAACGGCAACGTTAGCCTCAGCTCAGACTTGACAGTCCAAGGTTCACTGAATCTGAACCAGGGCAGCCTGGTGCTTAACGGCAACGGCCTGACCCTGAATGGCAGCATCGATACACAGGCAGGTGCCGGTATCACCGGTGACGCTGATGCAGATTTGACGCTGAATGGTAACGGTGACGTTAGCCTCGCTTTCACGCAAGGCAGCGCCGAGTTGGATATTTTCACCATCAATCAGACCAATGGTGATGTTAATCTCAGCTCAGACCTGACCGTCCAAGGTTCACTGAATCTGAACCAGGGCAGCCTGGTACTGAATGGCAACGGCCTGACATTGAATGGCAATATCGACACGCAGGCGGGCGCCGGTATCACTGGTGACGCTGATGCGGACATCCTGCTGAATGGCAGTGGTAACGTTAGCCTTGCTTTTACGCAAGGCGGCGCTGAATTGGATGTTTTCACCATCAATCAGAGCAACGGCGATGTCATGTTGAATTCCGGTTTGATGATCCAGAGCATGCTTGATTTGCAAAATGGTAACCTCGTGTTGGGAGATGAAAATCTTACCCTCGCAGCAGGAGCCCAGATTGAAGGCGGAAGCGAAAACAGTTTTGTGCTGACCAGTGGAGAGGGGGCGTTATCGATTTTCCTGGAAGCAGGCGGAGACGCTGTTTTGTTCCCTTGCGGAACGGATGAAGGATTTTTCCCGGCTGTCATTTCACAGAATGAAACTGCCGCTGATACGCACATCGAAGTGAGGGTGGCAACGGGTGTATTTGCTGAAGGTGATGCCGGGGCTGATCTGACAATGACGGAAAGTCTCGTAAATCATACCTGGTTCGTGACACAAGCCGACGCCAATGCTTCAGTGGATCTTAACTTCCAGTTGTTCTGGAGCGCTGATGCCGAGGTGAATGGTTTTGACAACAGTAACTGTTTCATCAGTCACTTCGTGAATGGTGAGTGGGACGTGGTGGCTGCTGCGCAGGCCAACGCCGAAGCCAATGGTTACTTCAGTATTTCACGGGAAAATATCACTTCACTCAGTCCTTTCCGGGTAACGGATGCGGAATTTGTAAGCACGACTGACGTTGAACTGACGGAGTTTGCGGTGTATCCTAACCCGGCTGTTGAGCAGCTTTTCATTCAGTTTTCCGAAGTGAATAATGTTGAAGCCGCACGGATTTTCGACAGCAAAGGCAGCCTTGTCAGAGTGGAAAAACTGACACCTGGCGTGACAACCCACCGTCTGAACCTCACAGGTTTGAAACCCGGCCTTTACTTCCTGAAAATGGAGGGTGCCGTAACAAAGCGATTCGTGGTTTCGGACAGGTAACATGAGCAGCCGGAAGGCACATATAAAAACGGATCCTGAAAAAAAGATCTGTAACGCAACAGCAGTGGCGCACGCCACTGCTGTTTTGCATTTCAGCACTGCTGTCAGGGGTGTTTTTTATTTTATTTTTAAAAAAATGCTGAACAAAAAATCCGCTCCGCTATTTTAATCGTACATATCTGTAACGCTTCTTTCCAACTAAATCATTTGCCGTTTCAGGCATTCATAACAAGTCGAAAAGTGTTGTTTTTCTCCTGACGGGCCCTTTGGGGAAAAACGGATGTAAACCCATAATTTCTAACCTGTTGAAGTAAAGCATACTTCAACGCAGGAATGTGCTGATCGGGTGCAGAACCCTCGGTGAACTTGCGTTTGCCCTGTCTGTCCATTCTTGTTTTGTTTCTAAAAAATCCAATCATGATTAAAAATTTGACACTCGTCTTAGCGGCTATCTTATTCAGCTTTTCGCTGCATGCCGACCATCTCTCCGACATACTTCAACTTACCGCCCGCATGAACGGGGCAAACGAAGTTCCTGCCGTCATGACCGATGCGCAGGGTGTCGGTGTTTTCACTTTAAATGATCGTAAAAATGCCATCAACATCGACGTCAGTGTGGCGGGATTGAGCGGTGCCATTACCGGCATACATTTGCACGAAGGTGCGCCAGGCACCAATGGCGGCGTGGTTTACAATCTTACGCCATTTGTGAATGGCAACCGGGTGAAAACCGTTTTGAAAAACCTCACGCCAGCGGATGTGCAGAAATTTCTTTCCGGTGCATTTTATCTTAATGTCCACACTGCTGCCAACCCCAACGGGGAAATCAGAGGCCAGGTCATTCTGGAAACCGACTCTCGCTATTTTGCCAGTCTGGATGGTAGTCAGGAAGTACCTGCTGTGACGACCGACGCTTTCGGCCTCGGTGTTTTCAACCTGTCAAAATCAGGTTACAAATTGCAAATCAAAGCAGTGGTCACTGGCCTCAGCGGCCCGATTACCGGCGCTCATCTGCATAATGCTGCTTTCGGTGTGAATGGCGGCGTGGTTGAAAATTTAACCACTTTCGTCAATGGCAATGTCATCACGGCAACGGTTGATCCTGCGGGCTACATTGATGAACTGCGGGCTGGCAACATTTACCTTAATATTCACACGGATGCCAACCCCGCCGGTGAAATTCGTGGACAAGTGCTGATCGATGAGGCGCTTTATTTTGATGCCTTTCTCGATGGCGCCCAGGAAGTTCCTGCGGTGATGACCACGGCTGAAGGCGTGGCTTCCATCTCTGTCAGCAATGACTTGAGTCAGTTGGTTTACGACATTGTGGTGGACGGGTTGAGCGGCCCGATTACCGGCGCTCATCTGCACACCGGCGGACCGGGCGTGGCCGGTGGCGTGATCGTCAATCTCAGCGATGCGATCAACGGGAACCGTATTTCCGGTACAGCCCCGATGAATCCTGCGTTGCTTAACATGATGCTGCGTGGCGGGATTTACATCAACATTCACACTGCTGCCAATCCGGCTGGTGAAATTCGTGGGCAGGTGTACAAACTGGCACGTGAGGCTTACTCTTTCGAGTTCAGCGGCGGCCAGGAAGTGCCGCCTGTGATGAGTCCTGCAACAGGTGCCGGCATGGTGACGATCGACCGTGACCAGTCGAACGCTCATTTCATGATGGTCATCAGCGGGTTGTCTTCCGATTTTGCGGCAGCTCATTTTCACAATGGCCGCCCGGGCACGAATGGCGGTGTGATTTTCAACCTGACTCCATTTTTCAATGAGCAGGGTGGTGCTTACGGTTACTGGACGGAGAACGATGCCACGCCGTTCGCCAATTCACCCATGTTCCGCACAAATCAGGTGTATGTGAACGTGCACACGGCCAATTTCCCGAGTGGAGAAATCCGGGCGAACAGTACCCGCAGCCGTGACTTTTTTGTCAACCTGCCGGTTGATCCTCGCTTCGGCGCTGACTTACTGATTGCAAGCAAACTGACCGGCGACCAGGAAGTGCCGGCCGTAACAACCAACGCAGTAGGTGTTACCTCTTTTTTAATCAATGAAAACCGGGATGAAATCACTGTCAACGTCAGCGTGAATGGTCTGAGTGGCCCGATCACCGGCATCCACGTACACGAAGGAGCCGCAGGTACGAACGGCGGTGTTGTTTTCAACCTGACTCCGTTCGTCGTGGGTAACCGTGTGAAAACCACTTTGACAGAGTTCACGGAAGAACAACTTGCCACCTTCCTTTCCGGTGGTTATTACCTGAATGTCCACACAGCCGCCAATCCCAACGGTGAAATCCGTGGCCAGTTGATACTCGAAACCGACCCGACTTACCGTGCCGATATCGACGGCATGCAGGAAGTGCCGGCGGTAATGACCGATGCCAGAGGTCTTGCAACTTTTAACTACACCAACGTGGTGAATTCGCTGGAGGTCAACGTACTTGTCAGCGGCCTGAGCGGTCCGATCACCGGCGCTCACCTTCACAACGCAGCGATGGGCATGAACGGTGGAGTCGTGGAAGACCTGACTTCGTTCATTCGTGGCAATCGCATTCAGGGTGTGGTATTCCCGGCCGGCTATCTTGATGCATTGAAAGCTGGTGAAATTTATATCAACATCCACACAGATGCCAATCCTAACGGCGAGATCCGTGGCCAGTTGATGCTCGATAAAAACCTGACTTTTGACTCCTGGCTTTCCGGAGCACAGGAAGTGCCGACGGCTACGACAGCGGCTACTGGTTTCGCAGCGGTTTCACTTTCGCCTGATTTCAGCATGCTTTCCGTTCGTTCACTCGTCAATGGTTTGAGTGGTGAAATAACCGGGGCGCATTTCCACACCGGCGCACTCGGAGAGGCTGGCGGTGTCGTGCTCAACCTGAGTGATGGAATCAGCGGCAACGAGATCAGCTTCGAAGCGATGGACGCCATGGTTACCGATGCACTCGTCAGCGACCTGCTGCGTGGCAACATTTACCTGAACGTCCACACGGCTGGATTCCCCGGCGGTGAAGTAAGAGGGCAAATGTACCGCCTCGCCCGTGACGGCTATGGCTACGATCTCTGCACGCAGCAGGAAACCGGAACGGTGAATGCACCAACCGCTACCGGCGCAGGTATGGCCTCTATTGACCGGCACCAGCGCAACGCCCACGTAATGATCGTGGTGAGCGGCCTGACCGGAGACCTGACCGGCGCTCATATTCACGAAGGTGAAATGGGCATGGACGGTGGCGTGGTGGTCAACCTGACTGATCTGTTCAACAATGGCGGTGCTTTCACTTACCTGAGCGGTGATGATTTCAATCGTGCAATTTCCACGACGATGAAAGACGGTAATAATTACGTGAATATTCACACGGCTGCACATCCTGCAGGCGAAATCCGTGGCCAGATCGTCAAAGACCTGACCTGTGAACTCACGACTTCGTCCAGTGAGCGGGAAATTGTTTTCGAACAGCTGAACCTCAGTCCGGTGCCTGCAAGCGATATGCTGAACGTGCGTTTCGCAGCCAAAGCGCCGGCCAAAGCACAGGTAAAAGTCCTCGACCTCACCGGACGCCAGGTTTTTTCAAATACCTATCAAACCAATGTGGATGAAAATTTCATTCAGCTCGACGTTCGCAACTACGTGCCCGGGTTCTACACGGTCATCATCAGCGACGGTTCGAACGTGCTGAGCGGCAAGTTCATACGGTAACAAATTTTTAGTTGAGGAGACTTTTTATAAGCTGGAAGCTCGCTCTGCCACTGGGTAGGGCGGGCTTTTTTGCTTGTATTTTTGGTGAAAAAATTACTGCACGTCCGAACAATTCAAACCCCGGGCACATCTTATTAATATCACATTCAGATTGACTTTCTTTCCAAAACGTATTGATCCAATTCATTTTTTTCAGCCTCAGTTCTGAGGTCAAAATTTAAAAAAACGCTGCTATCGGCCAGTAACCTTTTTACTCAAAAACATCATTTTCTAACCAGTACCGAAGGTTGACTTCGGTCAAAAACTTTCAAACATGAACCATCAGTCGAACCAACCGGCGACACCTTCGCCGAACAGAAACCACTTTGTCATAGCCGCAGCAGTCGGAGCACTCATGGTCTTTGCCATTGGCTTTTTAGCCTGGTCAAACCACCAGAAAAGCAAACACCTCGAGCAGTCTTACATTGAAGTCAACGAAGCGCATACCTTGAATGCAGAACTTGAAACGTCATATAACAATGCAATTGCGGAGCTGGAAAGCCTGAAAGGAACCAACGCTGAAATGAACGCATTGATCGAAAAACAGCAGGCCGAACTGGGCGAGCAGAAGGACAGAATTGCAGGTTTGCTCAAAGACCGGAACCGGCTGAATCAGGCCCGGAAAGAAATTTCAAACATGAAAACCCAGATCGAAAGCTACGTTGCCGAGATCGAAGCGCTCAAAGCGCAGAACACCGAACTGGCCGGCACGAACGAGCAACTCACCATCCAGAAGCAGGAGCTTTTCAACTCTCTGCAAACCAAAGTGATGGAAAACACGCAGCTCAGTGAAGCCAAAGCCACGCTGGTGAGCCAGAACGAGGACTTGTCCCGCTCTGTAAAAATCGGCTCAGTCATTAAGGTGAAAAATGTGCGTGCCGAAGGTCTGAAAGTGACTTCAAGCGGCAAGGTGAAGGAAAAGAAATCTGCCAAGAGAGTGGATCAGCTGAAGGTTTGCTTCACCACGATGACGAACGACGTCGTTAAGCCCGGCGTAGAACAATTCTTCGTGCGCATCATCAATCCGAGAGGCGAAACAATGGCCATCGAGGATCTGGGGTCCGGCACGGTTGTTCATGAAAAAACGGGTGAAGAAGTACGTTTCACACAGTTCGCTGAAACGGAATACACCAACGACGAGCAAAATCTCTGCCTGTTGTGGAATCCTGACGCCTCGTTCGATTCCGGTACGTACACCATTGAAATTTACAACAAAGGCTACCTGTCAGGCACGGGCAGTTTTGAGTTGAAGTAGACGTTGTATGTTTTTAGCTATCAGCCAAAGCCAATAGCTAACAGCCAACAGCCAAAAAAATTCAAGTTAGTTTCGGATAGTTCAGGGGGCCGGGGCAGCAGCAATGTTGCTCCGGCTTTTTTTCTTGATGTCCACGAGTTCAAACCGGCCGTCTTCAATCCGGCGGACGAATTCATTGGGATTCATTTCTATAAGTTGGTCTGTTGCCAAAACTTTGATGAGTACGTTGGGGTGTACCATGCGGACGAGCTTGATTCTGACTGGATTGCGGGATATCATACGGGAAGTGTTTTAAAGCAATTTACCTGAATTTTTACAAGCGTTGTTCTACGGGAATTGGCCCCAAATGTTTGTTTTCACCTCAAATTTTTTCCTCATAACTCAGGCATTATCAGCCTTAACAAGCTACTGACGGTTAAGCCCGCACCTTTGCATTGTCAATCAAATTTTATAAATCCAAAATCAAGAAATGCAATGAAAAGCTTACTCGTCGCCATGCAGCAATCCTGCAAAAATTTCTCGTCAGAAACAATTGCTTTCCTCGTGTTCGTCCTTTGCATCCTGATGTCCATCAGCTCATCAGCGCAAAATGATCAGGCACTTCGCAAAGCGAATGAATACCTTGCCCAACACAAAACAGAACTTGGGCTCAGTTCCACCGACATTTCCGACCTCCTGGTAAAAAACGCCTACACGGATGCCCACAACGGCGTCACCCATGCTTACATTCAGCAGCGTCACAACGGTATTGAAATCAAGAATGCCATCCTTGGTTTGCACTACCGGGAAGGGGGCGAAGTGCTGTATGCTGCCAACGGTTTTCAGAAAAAAACCGACTCCCGGCTGGTGAAAGGCACCCCTGCCATCACGCCGGAACATGCATTGCAGATTGCGGCGCAATCGCTTGATTTACAGCTGGTAACGGCGCCAAAGGTGCTGAGCAGCGAGCGGAGTGCTGCCCGTGAAACCATGCTGAGCAATGCAGGTATTTCACAAAATGACATTCCGGCAAAGCTGATGTACTACCCCGCTGAAGACGGCACGCTCCGGCTTGCCTGGGAAATGCAGATTTACACTAAAAACAGCCAAAACTACTGGATTGCAGCAGTTGACGCCCGTGACGGCCGCTTGCTCAGCTCCGAGGACCTGGTGATCAAGTGTAATTTCAACCACGACCATGCGGAAGATAACTGTGGTAAAGGTCAGCTGGCTTTCGCTCATGCCGGTAGCGCAGCAGTACCCGGTGCTGACGCCAACTTTTTTTCTCAAGAAAATGAAAACATCAGAACTGTTTTTGGTGAAAATTCCATGTTGGCCGGAAATTTTTACCGGGTGTACAATGCACCTGTCGAAACTCCGAACCACGGTAACCGGACTCTGGTGAATACCAGCGGCGATCCGGTCGCATCACCTTTTGGCTGGCACTATGACGGAAATGTCAGCTATGCTATTACCAAAGGCAATAACGTACATGCCTACGAAGATAAACTTGGCGCAAACGCCGGCACCTCACCGCTCGGCGGCTTGCCTGGTCAGACTTTGTTTTTCGACTTTCCGCTCAACCTGAGCCAGCAACCCGGCACCTACACCAATGCAGCCGTGACGAACCTGTTTTTTTGGAACAACTACATCCACGATGTGATGTACGGTTATGGTTTCACGGAAGCAGCCGGTAATTTTCAATTCAACAACCTGGGCAAAGGCGGTGTCGGCGGCGATGCTGTGATGGCTGAAGCGCAGGACGGGGGTGGAACCAACAACGCCAATTTCCTCACCCTCCCCGACGGTGTGCCCGGCCGCATGCAGATGTATCTCTGGACGAGCAACCAACCTGCCGAGGTGGTTCACATTGAAAACTCTTCGACCTACCCGAGTGGCGGCGTGAGTTTCATCGGTATCCCTGCCGCTTTTGGTGCAGAGATTACCACGACCGGCGTGACTGGCGAACTGGTGATCGTTGAGGCCAATCAAAACTCAGCCTCCTCCTGCAATCCATGTGGTTGCGGAACCGGCGCCGGCGTCGGTCTGCCTCCGAACAACAACGTGCAGGGCAAAATCGTCCTCATCGACCGGGGCGACTGTACTTTTATTGAAAAAGTGATGGGTGCACAAATGGGCGGGGCCATCGGCGTCATCGTTGCCAACAACATCCCAGGCGCTGACCCTATCGCTATGGGTGGCGATGAAACAGGCAACGCCATTCTGATTCCTGCTGCCATGATCAGCTTCGAGGACGGTCTCGAACTGAAAGATGAAATCGCACTCGGCAGTGTGACCACGTCGCTTCGGCGCCTGACCCCGGCTCCGCCGATGAAAGATGGCGACCTTGACAACGGCATCATCACCCACGAATACGGCCACGGAATTTCCATCCGTCTGACCGGTGGCCCGGGCACGAACTGCCTGAGCGGCCAGGAGCAGGCCGGTGAAGGCTGGAGCGATTACTTCGGCCTCATGCTTACCATGAATCCGGCAACCATTGCCACTATTGGCGCAGAAGGAAGAGGCGTTGGATCTTACGTTTTTGACCAACCAATAACTGGTACGGGTATTCGCCCGGCGAAATATTCCACGAACATTAGCGTAAACAGCTACACTTACGGCGATATCAACAATCCTGAAATCAGTGTGCCGCACGGCGTAGGTTTCGTTTTTGCAACAGCACTCTGGGAGATGACCTGGAACCTGATCGATGCCTACGGTTACGATACAAATATCAACAGCGGCAACCTGAGCAAAGGCAACGTACTTGCCCTTCAGCTGGTGATTGACGGTCTGAAAATGCAGCCTTGCGGACCGACTTTCCTCCAAAGCCGTGACGCTATCCTCGCTGCCGATCAGGCGCTCACCGGCGGTGCGAACCAGTGCCTCATCTGGGCAGCTTTCGCAAAGCGTGGCATGGGCTTCAGCGCTGTGAGCGGCACCAATTCCAGAGGCGATGAAATCGAGGCGTTCGACATGCCGCCGAGCTGTCTGCCCAATGTGAAAATCGTGAAGTCTGCTCCTGCGCAAATCGGTAATGGACAGAATCTGACGTACACGCTGAGCGTATCCAACCTTGGCGGAGTAACGGCGCATGGTGTGGTCGTGACCGACCCGATTCCTGCCGGAACGAGCTACGTGAGTGGTTCTGCCAGCCATGGCGGTTCGTTGGTAGGCAACGTCGTAACCTTCCCGGCTACGAGCCTGGCGCCGGGCCAAACGAAAAACTACACGTTCAGCGTCACCGTGAACACCTCCACGACTTCCAACCTGCTGTTTGCCGATAACATGGAAGATGGTATCAACCAGTGGACCTTCTCGCAGGGGGTAGATATCTGGAATTACACGGATACGGATTCGAAGAGCGGAAACTTCTCCTGGTTCGCAGCCGATCCTGACAATTTTAGCAATCAAACGCTCGAAATTGCCAGTCCTGTGACACTCAACTCCGGTTCGCAGTTGCGCTTCTGGCACAAATTTGACACGGAATCAGGTTTTGACGGTGGCCGTGTTGAAATAACCAACGACGGCGGTATCACCTGGTACGACCTCGGCCCGCAGATGATCCAGAATGGCTACAATGATTTTATTCCGTTGGCCAACAATCCGCTCATCAACGGTTTTGCCTTCGGCGGCAGCAGCAACGGCTGGATTCAGACCATCGTTAACCTCAGTCCGTTCAACGGCCAACAGGTGACCATTCGTTTCCGCTTCAGCTCCGATGTAGCCACTCCGGGTGTGGGTTGGTATGTTGATGATGTGGTGATTGGCAACAACATTACCGTCGTGAACAACACGGCTTCCTTTGTCACTGCTTTGGGTGAAACCGGCTCTTCTTCAGTTTCCACGCTGGTAGTGGCTCCGGGTCAGAATTTAGGTGCCCCTGCGGGCAATGGTGCGACGCAGCCGCAGTTTACCAACGCATTGCGCAGCGACCTGAAAATTACAGCTTACCCAAATCCTGCCAGGGATGTGATCAACCTGCAGCTGGAAGGCGAGCTCAGCGGCGATGTTCAACTCAACGTGATGAACACGCAGGGACAAATCGTTCAGCGTCAAACCTTTGCAGCAGACGAAATCAACCCGGTTATTTCACTGAATTCATCAGACCTGCCCACGGGCATGTACTGGATCAGCGTAAGGGATGATTTGAATATGCAAACCGTGAAGGTGATGGTGGAGCGGAACTAAGCTCCCAACGATGAGGCTGTACCATTCGCAACGGATGGTACAGCCTCATTTTCCCTGAAAACCTTTTGTCAAACACTATTAATCCAAAAGAAACAACGATGATTACCCACCCCCCTTTTTGGCTGAGGCTTTCTGTGTTTTTGATAATTTCAGGTCTCGTTGGTTGGATGCAACCCGCTTTTTCGCAGTGTAATCCTGCCAATATGTTTGTTACCGGAACGACAACGCAGACACCCAATATTACGGATGTAGCACAGTCGTTCACTACCATTTCGGCATGCGGAAATGTAAATATTGGTTCCATCACGGTGTACAGCACCTCCTCTCACACGGATGCGACACTGAAGATATTTGAAGGCGAAGGCACCGGTGGGACAGAAATTTACTCCGGGGCTGTGAACCTCAACGATCAGGGAAACCTAACTCCGTCAGTGATGCCAGTAAACTCCAGCCAGGTATTTTTACCGGGTGCGGTTTATACTTTTCAAATTACTATTCCCGGCACCAGTGGTTCATTTCTGAATCTTTTAAAAAGTACGACAGGGGACCTGTACACTGGCGGCAAGCTTTACCAGAATGGTGTAGAACAGCCTAACCAGGACCTGTTTTTTTCTGTCAATACCACAGCTGCTGCCCTGCCCGTGGAGCTGAGTAAATTTGAGGTGCATACCCGCCAGCGTGATATTCTCCTTACCTGGCAAACCGACTCTGAACAAAACAACGACGGCTTTGAAATAGAACGCAGCGCCGACGGCAGCGATTGGGAAATGATCGGCTTTGTGGAAGGTAATGGCACGACCAGCAATGCCAGTGAGTACTTTTTTTTAGATGAAAAACCAATGTTGGGTGAAAATTACTACCGGCTTCGCCAAGTCGATTTCGACGGCCGGTTTGATTACTCCATGGTGAAAGTGGTGCAGTTCAACAATGAGGAAGCTGCCGGAAAACTAACGGTGGCGCCTAACCCGGCTCGCCCCGGCCAAGCCCTGACGATCAGCGGCGCCGCTCGTGATGCTACCGAAATCCGGTTGCTCGATTTAAACGGAAAGCAGATAAAAGCATTGGCGTTGAATGAAGCGGGAGCGTCAGTTTTTGATTTGCCGAACGACTTGCAAAAAGGGATTTACCTGCTGGTTTTCTATTCAAAATACGGGCGTTCGGCGGAGAGAGTAATTGTGAAATAAGGACGACAGGGAATTGTCAAAAAAAAACGAGCAAGGAAAATCAATTCTTTGCTCGCTCGATTCAGAAATTTCTAATCCTCATGAACTTTAGCTACCTTCTTCAATAACTGCAGAAAGGCCTCGTTCGACGAGGGCATCTTTTTTTGGACGCAGCTCCCGGAACGGAGCGGTCTTGACCGTTGCTTTACCTTTAGTGTGGATGATGACAGCAAGCTGCTCAGCTTGTTCGGAAGTATGCTTGAGAACTTCCGTGAAGCTTTTAATCACCCAATCGAAGGTATTGAAGTCGTCGTTGTAAACAATTAGCTGCGAGACTTCACCGGTACCGGTGTCATCGGTCACTTCTTCTTCCAGTAAAACGTCAATATCTTCTTCAAAAAAGGGATTTGTGGGCATGACTAAATTGAAATTGGTTTAAAGCTCTGAGCAATTTAAGCTGCTTGGCTCAAACTGTTAAGCGATTCTTTGACGGCCCCAAAGTTCGGCAAATTCCCCGGATTGTCCAAAACTTCGGCGTATCGAATAATTCCTTCTTCGTCAATAACGAAAGCTGCCCGCTTCGAAACTCCTTTCATATTTAAAATCCAATCTTCGTACAGCGAATCGTATGCTCTGGACACTTCTTTGTTGAAATCAGACAGCAGGTGGAAGTTCAGTTTTTGTTCTGCTTTGAACTTTTCAAGCGTAAAAACGGAGTCAACGGATATTGCCAATACCTCGGCATTGAGCTCCTGGTAGAAAGCGATGTCGTCACGGGTACTGCACAACTCTGCCGTGCATACACTGGTAAATGCTTGTGGGTAAAACAGGAGTACCACGTTTTTACCTTTGAAGTCTTCGAGAGCAACTTCCTTTTTTTCGGAGTTGAAAAGCTTGAAAGATGGAGCTTTGTCGCCTGCTTTAAGTGCCATAATTTTTTGAAATTGAGTGGTTAAGTGATTGAGTGAAAAAGTTAACAGATGGCTTTCAATTTGATTTTTTCAACAATCCAAGACAAAGCAATCTCAATTTTGTTTTTTTGCGGCGTTAAAAATCCGTGGCAAATGTGGGCGAAAGCTTAATCCAACGCTAAAAATGGAGCCAACCAAACGTGCTTACCTTGAACTTCACATCGCTGTTTTCCTCTGGGGGTTCACAGCGATTCTGGGAGATGTCATCCAACTCTCGGCACTGGCGCTGGTGTGGTGGCGGGTTTTGATCACAAGTTTCAGCCTGATTTTTATCATTCGCCTTGGCAAGGCAATGAAAAAGCTTACCCGCCGCTCCATCCTGCAGTTTGCTTTCGTCGGTTCGCTGACCGGGCTGCACTGGCTTACCTTTTTCGGTGCCATCAAACTTTCCAATGCTTCCATCACCCTGGTCTGCATGGCCACCTGTTCCTTTTTCACCGCCATCATCGAGCCGCTCATCATCCGCACCCGGGTGAAATGGATTGAAATTCTGCTGGGTTTTCTCGTCATTCCAGGCATGGCGCTCGTGGTGGAAAGTGTGGATGTATCCATGCATGCCGGCATCTGGGTCGGGCTGACTTCGGCCCTGCTGGCTGCGGTGTTCAGTATTTTGAATAAAAAATGGATACAAAATGCCGAGCCCTTCAGCATTACTTTTATTGAAATGACGAGCGCATGGGTGCTGCTCAGCCTGGTAATGCCATTCTATTTTCAAATGGAGCCCAATGCTTCCCTGATACCCTCGCTGCAGGACCTGGCCCTGCTGCTCGTGCTGGCTTTGCTCTGCACCACGCTAACCTGGGTGCTGTCCCTTCGGGCATTGAAACACCTCACCGCTTTCGCTTCCACCCTGACAGTCAACCTCGAGCCGGTGTACGGCATCTTCCTCGCCTGGATCATTTTAAAAGAAAACAAGGAATTGTCCCCCGGATTTTACTGGGGCGTGGTGCTCATCATGGTCGTGGTATTCAGCTATCCGTTTTTGAACAGGCTGTCCGTAAAAATATCCCGCCGAAACGGCCAAAATGCCTGAAAGCGCCCCTTTGCATTATTCTCAGTTATTTTTTCGTGAAAAAAATCATCCTTTTTAATGAAAAAATAACCTGAGCGGAACTTGCTATCCTCTTACCTTTAGCGCCGATTAAAAAAAGTGTCAACGCAATAGAAATTATCCATGGAAGACAAACTTCATTTGCTTACTAAAAAAATATACGACGAAGGTGTCGGGAAGGCCCGGAAGGAAGCCTCGGAGATCCTTGCGGAAGCCCGTAAAAAGGCAGAGGCGATGGTGGCGGAAGCTCAAAAAAATGCCCAGAGCATTCAAGAGCAGGCACAAAAAGAAGCGGACGAATTGAAGAATAATGTCACGTCCGAAATCCGTCTTTCTGCCCGGCAGGCCATCAGTGCCCTGAAGCAGGAAATTGCCAACATCGTCACGTTTCAGGCCAACGCAGTCCCCCTTAATAAAGCCATTCAGGATCAGGATTTTTTAAAAAGGGTCATCGAGATTGCGGTCAAAAACTGGAGCCAAAACGGTCAAACCAATGCTGACCTTTCTCTGATCCTGCCTGAGGATATTAAGGGAAACCTCGACGTTTACCTGCAAACCGAAGTGAAAGAGCAATTAGATAAAGGACTGGAACTTCATTTCAGCAAAAGTATCGAAAGCGGCTTCCGCATCGGCCCGGCCGATGGCAGCTACGTGGTGTCTTTTTCTGAAAAAGATTTTGACAATCTCTTCCGGGAGTACCTCAGGCCCAAAACCGTCGAACTGCTTTTCGGGAACAAATGAATAACAAACGGGAATACCACTACCTCGTCGCAGGGCTGCCCGACATCGTCATCGGGCAGAGCAAAGTCGCACTGAAAGTCGCCGGTTTTAAGGAAGAACTACGGCAATTCCTCCACCCCGAAGATTTTCAGCTGGTGGAAATGCTCTTCCTCCGTTTCGACAATCAAAACCTGCTGAACCTCCTGCAAAAAACAGATGCCCCCTGGGATCCCATGGGTAAATTCTCACCCGAACAGCAGGACCAGGGCATGGAAGACGCCGCTGTGGGTTTGCCGGACTACCTGAAAGTTTTTCACACCGCATTCCGGGAAGATGCGCCGCTCGTCAGTGGCATGAGTTGGGAAAACCAGCTCACCCAGCTTTACTACGACCACGTCATCGGGCAAACGGAAGATTTCCTGAAAGCCTGGTTCACCTTCGAACGGGACCTGAAAAACATCCTGACTGCCATCAGCGCCCGCCGCTACGGACTGCCGCTCGACGGCCAACTCATCGGCAAAAATGACGTGACGGAGGCCATCCGCAAGAGCCACGCCCGTGATTTTGGCCTGGCCAACGAATACCCCTACCTCGAAAAACTGCTCAAAATCGAAGAGCAAACCGACATCCTCGACCGGGAGCGCACCATCACGCAACTGAAATGGTCGCAAATCGACGAGCTCAACACGTTCAATTATTTCACCATCGATAAAATACTTGGATTCCTGCTGAAACTCATCAGCTTCGAGCGCTGGTCGAACCTCGACCCGGACGACGGCAGGGAAATTTTCAAGCAAAAAATCGAGGTCCTGGAACACAGTTTTGACTTTTCAAAAGAATTTGAAATATGAGTACCGAGCAAAGCCGGACCACCGGAAAAGTTACTGGCATCATCGCCAACCTCGTTATCGTTCAGGCTGACGGGCCTTTCGCCCAAAACGAAATCTGTTACATCGTTCACCAGGGTGTTCGCCTCATGGCGGAAGTCATCAAAGCCCTCGGCGACCAGGCTTACGTGCAGGTTTTTGAAAGCACCCGGGGCCTGCAACCCGGCTCCAGCGTCGAGTTCACGGGCCACATGCTCGAAGCCACGCTAGGCCCGGGCCTGCTGTCCCGCAACTACGACGGCCTGATGAACGACCTCGACACGATGACCGGAGTTTTCCTGCGCCGGGGCGAATACACTTCCACCATCGACCTGAAGAAAAAATGGTCGTTCCAACCCATCGCCAAGGCCGGCGATCGGGTCGTGGCCGGCGACTGGCTCGGAGAGGTGGATGAAAACGGCATTGCGCACCGCATCATGGTGCCGTTCACGCTCCAGGGGCGTTTCACCGTAAAAAATGTGGCGGCAAGCGGTGAATATTTACCGGATGAAACGATGGCCACGTTGCTGGACGATCACAACCGGGAAACAACGGTGACCATGATCCAGCGCTGGCCGGTGAAAAAAGCCGTGAAAGCTTACCGCAACAAGCCCCGGCCTTTTAAATTGCTGGAAACAGGCGTGCGCATCATCGACACCCTCAACCCGATGGTGGAAGGCGGTACCGGCTTCATCCCCGGCCCGTTTGGCAGCGGTAAAACCGTAATGCAGCAGGCCATTTCAAAACAAGCCGAAGCCGACATCGTGATCATGGCCGCCTGTGGCGAACGGGCCAACGAGGTGGTCGAACTTTTCACCGAATTCCCCGAACTCGACGACCCCTGGACGGGCCGGAAACTCATGGAGCGCACCACCATCATCGCCAACACGTCGAACATGCCGGTGGCTGCCCGTGAAGCCTCCGTTTACTGCGCCATGACCATCGCCGAGTACTACCGTTCGATGGGCCACAAAGTGCTGATGCTGGCCGACTCTACTTCCCGCTGGGCGCAGGCTCTGCGTGAAATGTCGAACCGGATGGAGGAACTCCCCGGCCCCGATGCCTTCCCGATGGATCTTCCGGCCATCGTGTCCAATTTTTACGCCCGTGCAGGTTTCGTTTACTTAAATAATGGTAAAACCGGCTCCATCACGTTCATCGGTACGGTGTCGCCGGCGGGTGGTAACCTGAAAGAACCGGTGACCGAATCGACGAAAAAAGCGGCCCGGTGCTTCTACGCTCTCTCCCAGCAGCGGGCCGACAGCAAGCGCTACCCGGCCATCGACCCGATCGACAGCTACTCGAAATACCTGGAATATCCCGAACTGCAAAAAACGCTGGCCGAAGCCATCTCTCCCGAGTGGGTAGACAAAGTGAACCGGCTGAAAAACATCCTGCTTCGTGGCAAGGAAGCCTCGGAGCAAATCAACATCCTCGGCGACGACAGCGTATCGGTGGACTACCACCTCACTTTCTGGAAATCAGAAGTTGTGGATGCCGTGCTGCTGCAGCAGGATGCTTTTGATAAAACAGATGCCCGCACGCCGCTGAGCCGCCAGCGCTACATGGTGGATAAAATTATGGAAGTCGTGGATGCGCCGTTCGAATTCGACTCTTTCGAGGAGGTGCAGCCATTTTATAAAAGAATCATTGACAAACTCCGCCAAATGAACTACTCGGAATTCGAGTCGGAGCAGTTCGCTCAAAATGAGACGGACCTGAAAGAAATCGTGGCGGAGAGAACAAAAGAACTATGAATGATGAACGATGAATGATGAACAGCAGCGAGTTCATCAGTCATCGTTCATCATTCATCATTATCAAAAGATGGAAACGAAAGCACTGCAACGCATTTATACCAAAATCGGCCAGATCACCAAGGCCACCTGCACGGTGAAAGCCACCGGCGTAGGTTACGAAGAACTGGCCCTCGTGGACGGCCGCCCGGCGCAGGTCGTGAAGATCGTAGGCGATAACGTCACCTTGCAGATCTTTTCCGGAACGGAAGGTATCCGCACGAACGCTGAGGTCATTTTTTCAGGAAAACCGCCCACGCTCAAAGTAGGCGACGAACTGGCCGGCCGTTTTTTCAACGCCTACGGCGAACCCATTGACGGCGGTCCGCAGGTAGAAGGCGAGGAACGTGAAATCGGTGGCCCTTCGGTGAACCCCGTGCGGCGCAAGCAGCCTTCTGAACTCATCGCCACCGGCATCGCCGGCATCGACCTGAACAACACGCTGGTGACCGGGCAGAAAATCCCGTTCTTCGCCGACCCCGACCAGCCGTTCAACCAGGTGATGGCGATGGTGGCCCTGCGTGCCGAAGCTGACAAAATCATCCTCGGCGGTATGGGGCTAAGCAACGACGACTACCTGTTTTTTAAAGATATTTTTGAAAATGCCGGGGCTTTGCATCGCATCATCAGCTTCGTGAACACGACGGAAGACCCGCCCGTGGAGCGTCTGCTCGTGCCCGACATGGCATTGACGGCCGCCGAGTATTTTGCCGTGGACAAAAACGAAAAAGTGCTCGTGCTGCTTACGGACATGACGCTCTACGCCGATGCCCTGAGTATCGTGTCCAACCGCATGGACCAGATTCCGTCGAAGGACAGTATGCCCGGTTCGCTCTATTCCGACCTGGCGAAGCTGTACGAAAAGGCGGTGCAGTTCGAGGAAGGCGGCTCCATCACGATCATCGCCGTGACCACGCTGTCCGGCGGCGACATCACGCACGCCATCCCCGACAACACTGGCTATATCACCGAAGGGCAACTCTTCCTGCGCCGGGATACGGAGATCGGCAAGGTTGTCGTCGACCCCTTCAGGAGTCTTTCCCGCTTGAAGCAGCTAGTGATCGGAAAGAAAACCCGGGCCGACCACCCGCAGGTGATGAACGCCGCCGTTCGTCTCTACGCCGACGCCGCCAACGCCCGCACCAAGCTGGAAAACGGTTTCGACCTGACAGAATATGACCAACGAACACTTGAATTTGCAAAAGAATACTCCGACAGACTCCTGGCCATCGACGTGAACATCGGCACCACCGACATGCTCGATACGACCTGGGAGTTGTTTGCAAAAAACTTTGCTCCCGAAGAAGTGGCGGTGAAGCGGGAGTTTGTGGAGAAGTATTGGAAGTGAATTAGTGAATTGGTGAATTAGTAAATTGGGATAGCTCCCAGCCTAATTCACCAATTTACCAATTCACCAATTTACCAACAATGGCCATCAAATTTCAATACAACAAAACCTCGCTGCAGGATCTGAACAAGCAGCTGAAGACCCGCCAGAAGGCGTTGCCGGTGTTGAAAAACAAGGAGGCGGCCCTGCGCACGGAGGTCAAAAAAGCACGGCAGGAGTCGCACCGGCTGGAAGAGGAGTTACAGCACTTCATCCGGCAGTACGACAACATGGCGAGGCTGTGGGCGGAGTTTGACCCATCGCTGGTGGAGGTTTGCGAAGTGAAAATGGGGGCGAAAAAAATCGCAGGGGTACCGACGCCGTCGCTGGCCGGGGTGGAGTTTGAGGTGAAAGAATTCAGCCTGTTCAACCGGCCGCACTGGTTCAACGACGGGATTGAAATTTTAAAAAAACTGGCCAGCATCGGCATCGAACGGCAGTTCGCCATCCGCAAAATGATGCTGCTCGAACGGGCCCGGAAGAAGACTACCCAAAAAGTGAACCTGTATGAAAAAAATCAGATACCGGCGTACGAGGAGGCCATTTTGAAAATAAAACGCTTCATGGAAGATGAAGAGAACCTGGCCAAATCAGCGCAGAAAATCCTGAAAAACCGGCAACAGCAGAGAGAATCTGTGAATTAGTGAATTGGTGAATTAGTAAATTGGGGTAGCCCCCAGCCTGATTCACCAATTTACCAATTCACCAATTTACCAGGACTATGATCGTACCGATGAAAAAATATGCGTTCCTCGTCCATCACTCGGACTACGAAGCCTTCCTGGAAGGTGTTCGGGAGGTGGGGGTGTTGCACGTCGGGCGTAAAAATCCTGAGCCAACGGAGGAAACGACCCGTAAAAAATTGATGCACAAAGAGGTCAGCGGCGTCATCCAACAGTTGAAAAAGCGCAAGGTCGAAAAGCAGGAACCCGCAACGCCGGCCCACCAACCACACGGCCTCGCCATCGTCCGCACCGTGCTCGACCTGAATGCGGAATTGGAGCGCAATCGCCAGCAACTGGCCACGCTCGACAAGGAAATCAGCTACCTCGAGCCCTGGGGCGATTTTTCACCCGAAGTGGTGGAACGCCTGAAAAACGACGCCGGTGTCGAACTGCGGTTTTTCATTTGCCCGGAGAAAAAATTTAACCTGCTCTGGCAGGAATGGTACACCCTGGAAATCATCAACACCATCCCGCCGGATCAGTATTTCGTGGTGTTCAGCCGGCCGGACGACAAGCTCGATATTCAGGCTGAGGAACTGCCTGCGCCCCGGTTTTCACTTTCAGAACTAAAAGAAAAAAAGGCCGCCCTGGAGGCTGACATCGAAGCATCTAACCGGGAACTCGACCGGCACGCTGTGCAGAGTTTACCCCATCTGGAAAAAACATTGTTGCACATCGAGGAGGAACTGGACATGGCGGACGTCCTTGGCCAGACAGCGCCCGAGGCGGAAGAGGCGGTCATGTTGCTCGAAGGATTCGTTCCCGAGACCAAAGAGCAGGCGCTCATCGATTTTTGTGAAAAAATGTCCGTCGTTTACATCGCTGAAAAGCCAAAACCGAAAGACAATCCGCCCATTTTACTCAAAAACAACCGCTACGCCAGTCTCTTCGAACCGATCGGAAAGTTGTTCGCACTGCCGTCGTATGCCGAGCTGGATCTGACGCCGTTTTTTGCGCCGTTTTTCATGATGTTTTTCGGCTTCTGCCTCGGCGATGCGGGCTACGGCATCGTGGTGCTGCTGGGGGCGACGATCTACAAATTCCGGGCAAAGGAAGAGGTGAAATCCCTGATTTCGCTGGTGCAATGGCTCGGTCTGGCCACCATCATTTTCGGAACGCTGACGGGGACGTTCTTTGGTGTCAATCTGCTGGAAGACCAATTCGCCTGGCTGGGAAATATTCGAAGTGTCATGATCAACAGCGACCAAGCCTTCCAGCTTGCGCTGATCCTGGGTGTGGTGCAGATACTTTTTGGCCTTGTGGTTAAAACGCTCAACCTCACCCGGCA
Source organism: Bacteroidota bacterium (assembly GCA_030147525.1). Classification (GTDB taxonomy): domain Bacteria; phylum Bacteroidota; class Bacteroidia; order Chitinophagales; family Saprospiraceae; genus UBA6168. Next base: position 109,979 of record JASBVF010000008.1, on the reverse strand, counting down.
ACATGGTTTCAAATACGCCCTCACGCCGGTTGGCTGGATTATCCTGCTGGTGAGCCTCATCGATATTGGTGTTTTGAAAATGGCCGCACCATTTTCCACCTGGACTGCCTGGACGGGCGTGGGCATCATCCTGTTGTTCAACGACCCCGAAGCGGGGATTTTCGGCAGGCTGGGTAAGGGGCTGTGGGAACTATACGGCATCACCGGATTTTTCGGCGATCTGCTGAGCTACATTCGTTTGTTTGCGCTGGGCATTTCGAGCGCCATCCTGGGTTTTGTGATCAACGACATTGCCCTGCGGGTGCTGCATGGCATTCCGGGCCTCGGGCCTGTGCTGTTCGTGATCATGCTGGTGGTGGGCCATGCGGCCAATCTGCTCATCGCATCGCTGGGTTCGTTCGTGCACCCGTTGCGTTTGACGTTCGTGGAATTTTATAAAAATGCCGGCTTCGAAGGAGGCGGCAAGGCGTACAAGCCGTTTGAGAAAAAAGTATAAAATAATTGCTGGATTGCTGGATTGTTTGATTGTTGTTGCGACAAGGCCAGCAATCCAACAATCTAACAATCAAGCAATCCAACAATAAAACAATATTAAAACATGGATACAGCAGTAATTCTCGCTTACATCGGACTGGGCCTCATGGTGGGTCTTTCAGGAGTGGGTAGCGCCATCGGGGTATCGATTGGCGGGAACGCCACCATCGGAGCATTGAAGAAAAATGATGCGGCATTCGGCAGCTACATGCTCCTCAGCGCCTTGCCGGGTACGCAGGGCCTCTACGGCTTTGCCGGATTTTTTATCATCAACAGCGGCGGCGTCATTGCACAGGGCATGACGGTGTTGCAAGGCATGGCTATTATGGCAGCGGGCTTTGCGCTCGGGCTGGTTTGTCTGATTTCAGCGATCCAGCAGGGTAAGATTTGTGCCAACGGCATTGCGGGCATTGGCGCCGGTTACGATGTTTTCGGCCGGACGATGGTGTTGGCGGTATTTCCCGAGTTGTATGCGATTGTGGCGTTTGCTGCGACGTTCATCATCAGCGCCGGGCTGTAATTGGCGAAGGTTGATAAGGGTTGAGGAGAGATGAAAAAGTTGATCAGTCTCATCAACCCTTATCAACATTATCAACCCTCCTCAACCCGAAAGAATTACTCGCTGTGCAGGATGAGCAGCGGTATTTTACAGTGAAAAACATGCGTCAGGGTGACGCTATCCTTGAAAAGCCGCTCAAAAAAGCCGGTGTAATTCCTTTTGCGCCTTACCATGCAGAGCAGGCCGATTTCCTTTTTTTCAACAAAATCGTGGATGTTCGCATCCAACCCTTTACTGTTGTTGACGATCGACACGGTGTAAGGGATGTCGCCCATCCAATCCAGGTTGGAGGGTACCTCTACTTCGGCTTCCATGCTATCGCTTTGGTGAAATACGAAAACCTGGGCTTTCAGCTGATCAACGAGTTCTTTTACCAGGGTTGTAGCTTCCTGGCTGTACAGTTGCAGGTTGGCGACAGCAAAACCGACGTTTTGGATTGGCCGGAAGTTGTATTCACCCGGTATGGCCAGCACCGGCGTTTGGGTATGCCGCATGACGCCGCCGGTAACGCTGCCGATGAAAACCTCTTTCAGGCCGCTGGCGCCTTGTGTCCCCATCACGACCAGGTCGAAATCCTTCGACAGGGTGGCGATGGCAGAAACGGCTTCTCCTCTCAGGATTTTAGAATTGACCGTCACCTCACCCGGCAGCTTTTTGATGAAGGAGTTCATGTCATTTTCTGCATCCTTTTCCAGCACCGAATCCATAGACTTCATAATGCCGGTGGGTTGAGTACTGTGGTAAGTATGTAATAATGTGATACTGCCGTGCAGTATTTTGGCAACTGAAATGGCGTAATTGGCAGCATTGAGCGCATTGTCCGAAAAGTCGGTAGGGACGAGAATTTTTTTCATTGGTGGCAATTGTTCTGTTTGTGACGGTGAAAAATGGCGGGGCTAAAACTAATCAGAACTTTGGGAAATGGAAAGTAAAAGACAGGGAAACCCATTCCTGTCCGCCGGAAACATTAAAAAAAACGTGGCCATAAGCTGGTTGTGCTTTTTGACCACGTCTTTTTATTTTAAAGAAAAATTTTACACCCGCTCCAGAATCAGCGCTGAAGCGCCGCCACCGCCGTTGCAGATGGCAGCCAGGCCATAACGTCCGTCACGCTGGTGCAGTACGTTGTTAAGTGTTGTCACAATCCGGGCGCCGGATGCCCCGAGCGGGTGCCCGAGCGATACTGCTCCACCGAAGACATTCGTTTGTTCGTGATCGATTTCCATGAGTTTTTCAAAAGCCAAAGCCACCACGGAAAAAGCTTCGTTCACTTCAAAAAAGTCAATGTCTTCTTTTTTCAAGCCGGCCCGCTTGAGTGCCTTTGGGGCAGCGATAGCGGGGGTGGTGGTAAACCAGGCCGGTTCCTGCTCGGCATCGGCGAAGGAGACGATGCGGGCCAGTGGCTTGAGGTTCAGTTCCTTCAGTTTTTTTGCTGAAACGAGCACCAGCGCTGAAGCCCCGTCGTTAATGGTGGAAGCGTTGGCGGCCGTCACGGTGCCGTCTTTGGTGAAAGCCGGACGGAGGCCGGGTATTTTGTCAAACATGACTTTTTTGAACTCCTCATCCTCGGTCACCAGGATCGGATCGCCCTTGCGTTGCGGAACGGGTACTCCAACAATTTCAGCTTTGAAAAGCCCGGCTTCGGTGGATGCGGCCGAACGCTTGTAACTGCTGATGGCGAAAGCGTCCTGCTCTTCCCGGGAGATATTGTATTTCGCACCGGTCCGATCAGCGAAAACGCCCATGGCACACTGGTCGTAAACATCGAGCAAGCCATCTTTCGAAAGGCCGTCAATCAGCGATGAGTCGCCATATTTGTAACCCCAGCGTGCGTTCGGAACGTAGTAGGGGACAGCAGACATGTTTTCCATGCCGCCGGCTACGACGATGTCGTTGTGGCCAAGCATGATACTCTGGGCGCCGAACATGATGCATTTCATGCCGGAGGCACAAACTTTATTAACCGTGGTACAGGGAACATTGTCGGGGATTCCTGCCGAACGGGCAGCTTGCCGGGCCGGCGCCTGGCCCAGGTTTGCGGAGACGACGTTGCCCATGAGGACTTCCTCGACCTGGTTAGGTGAAACACCTGCGTGTTCGAGGGCGCCTTTGATAGCGGCTGCGCCCAGGTCCGTGGCGGAAATGCCGGATAAAATGCCGCCGAAACTACCGATAGGCGTACGGACAGCGGAGACGATAAATACTTCTTGCATTATGGTTTGATTTTGATTAGGCGAATAAAATTTCGAGCGCAAATGTCGCACTTTTAAAATAAAAAAACTTAGTGCGCGTACTGTATAACAAGCAATCCACTCCGAATCCGGGGCTCGAACCAGGTTGACTTTGGCGGTAAAACTCCGTCGGCTTCAGAAACGGCAAGGAAATCTTCCATACTGACCGGGAAGAGGCAAAAGGCGAGACGCTCGTCGTTTTTCAGCGTTTTTTCCCGTACCTCATCGAGTCCTTTGGGGCCTTGCACGTATTTGATCCGCTGGTCGGTGCGCACATTCTGGATGCCGAGAATATTTTTTAAAACCTTCTGGTTGAGTAGGTTAACATCGAGGAGGATAGGATCTTTTTTAAATCTGTCCAGCACTTTTTGCCGCCAGTGAAGGCGGTACCACTCGTGATCGAGGAGCATGGTTAGTTCGAATTTTTGCTGTGGTTTTGCTGCACGCTCAAGCAACTCGATCTCGAAAATGCGGGAAAGCTTTGCCATAAAAACCGTGGGTGACAAGTCCGTCAAACCGGAAATGATGCGGTTGAAGTCGTGGATTTCGAGCCCTGAAGCCGGGTAGAGGGCGCACATCAGCCAGCGGTAAGGATTGTCCGGTCGTTCCGGACCAAACCGTTTGAACATTCGTGCAGTGGTGGAGGTGCGGTGATGGCCGTCAGCGATGTAGGTGATTGGCACTTTTTCAAGAAACAGTTCCTGTAATTGCTTGATTTCCTGACCGTCCTTGATTTCCCAAACGGTGTGCCGCTCGCTGGTCTCTTCGAACAGGACTTCCATGAAAGGGGCGTTGTTTTCTATAAAATTTTGCAGCAAGGAATTGATATCCAGGTTGTTGCGATAGGTGAGCATCACGGGCTTGGTTTGGGCATTGCGAAGCAACATCTGCCGCATTTGCTCCTGCTCCGAGCTGGCGATTGTGTTTTCATGGCGTTTGACAAAACCACTGAGATAATCCTGAATATCGACGCAGGCGATGAGGCCCAGGAATTTGCGGTGCTGAGTTTCGATTTGCTGGATGTACAGGCCCTCCTGCGGCATTTTTTTATAAAATCCGCCTTGATAGTACTCGTTGTATTTTTCCTTAATGCTGGAAAAAAAATATTCCGGAGAAGGGATTAAATCCGAGATCGGATAAAGTGCCTGAAAAGGTTGAATGTGCATTGGTTTCGCTTGATAATAGCCAGTGGCAAAGTAAGCGAAAGGGAAGCTAATTGCAAAGGTTTATTTGTTTGAGGGATAAAGAGGAAGGAGTTTAAAGATTTGATAATGAGTATTTTAGGTGTTTTTCCAAGCTGTAAACTCCTTTAATTTGATTATTAGTTAATTATGCGAATGCTCTTCTAAGTACTTCGGCAGGATGCCGCATTGAAGTGTTTCTTTTTAGTTGTATATCAACGTCTTCCCGCATAACAATACCCATCAGATCGCCGTCTTCATCTGCAATCGGGATAATGTCAAAGATTTTGGAATTGAAAACTTCCCGGGCTTCGTCCAGGCTGGTTTCCGGTGAAAGCATGACCATTTCTGTGGAAACCAGGTCAGCAGCTTTCAGTACAGGGCTTATTCCTGCGTTGTAATGATCAAAAAACTCATTCCGAAGGATGACACCGACGAATCGAAGTCCTTTCACAACAGGCAAAAATTGGTTGGAAAAATGTTCGAAAATGAACCGGATGGTGTGGATATCTGCTCCTGCTTCAATCACTGTACAGTTGGTCCGGATTATTTTAGAGATGGGTGTATGATTTTTCATGCGTTTTTGTGTTTTTAGTCCTTAAGTATTCCTGTTCGATAATATGATTTAAGTGATGTGCATTTCACTTATCCATGCAGACTGGTAGACTGAGGCAGGTAGAATGGGATGAATTAAATGTGAGTGAGACTTAGGGAGGAATATTCAGTGAAATGCAAAAGCAGTACCAAAAAAATGATGGCACTCAATTTTGCTAAAACAAATTAACCGAACCATTGAGAGAACCTGGCGTTTCATTCTAAATTCGCATTTGTTTTACTGGTGCTTGTTTTTTAAAAAAACTGTAAATCAGTGAGTTGTGGTTTTAAGAAACTATGCACACGGATTTTTTTAAAAAAATTAATCATGACCGCAGAATTGGAGCAAGTCAAAACCGATCTTGAAAAAAAAGGGTACCTCGATCTTGACATCGACCCCACGCTCGACCTTTTCGAAGAAATCGAAAAACTGAAAAAGGAAAAAAATGCCATCATTCTGGCGCATTATTACCAGGAGCCGGACATTCAGGATATCGCCGATTACATCGGCGACAGCCTTGGCCTTTCGCAGGAGGCCGCCAAAACGGAGGCTGATATCATCGTCTTTGCAGGTGTCCATTTTATGGCTGAAACGGCGAAAATGCTTAGTCCGCAAAAAAAGGTGCTGCTGCCCGACCTGAAAGCCGGCTGCTCGCTGGCTGATGCCTGCCCGGCGCCCGTTTTCAGAAAGTTTAAGGAAAAATACCCTGACCATATCGTCGTCAGCTACGTGAATACGACGGCGGAGATGAAAACGCTCACCGATATTTGCTGTACTTCCACCAATGCCGTGCAGATCATCGAAAGCATTCCGAAGGATCAGCCGATCATTTTTGCACCCGACATCAATCTGGGCCGCTACCTGGTGAAAAAAACCGGCCGTGACATGGTGCTCTGGAACGGCGCCTGCATGGTGCATGAAATTTTTTCCGCAGAAAAAATCACCAAACTTCGCCTGCGCCATCCCGATGCGCTGCTGATCGCACACCCGGAGTGTGAGGCGCATATCCTCGATTCCGCTGACTTTATCGGGTCAACGACCGGGCTGTTGAATTTTACCAAGCGAAGCGAAGCCAAGACGTTTATAGTCGCCACGGAGGCAGGTATTCTCCACCAAATGGAGAAGGCTTCCCCGCACAAAACGTTCATTCCGGCGCCGCCTAACAACACCTGTGCCTGCAATGAGTGCCCGCACATGAAGCGGAACACGCTGGAAAAACTTTACATCTGCATGAAATATGAAATGCCGGAAATCTTCTTGCCCGAAAGTGTCATCCGGGAAGGTGTGAAAAGCATCGACCGCATGCTGGAGATTTCGGCGAAGGCAGGTCTTTGAAAAGTGTGTTTGGGTGTTTGCGTATTTGAGTGTTTGTGGGATTCGAAGCTATTTCACAAACACTCAATTACGCATGCACCCAAACACTCATTTCAGCGCCAGTTTCAGCACCTCGTCCATTCTGTCCACAAAGTGGAACTTCAGCCCGCCGATGAACTCCTGGTTAATCTCCTCCACATTTTTCTGATTGTCTTTGCAAAGAATAATTTCTTTGATGCCGGCCCGTTTGGCTGCGAGCATTTTTTCCTTGATTCCGCCGACCGGCAGCACCTTTCCACGCAGGGTAATTTCCCCGGTCATGGCAAGGTAGGGTTTGACGGGCTTCTTCGTAAATGCGGAAGTGAGGGCCGTGAGCATCGTGATGCCGGCTGAAGGGCCGTCCTTTGGGATAGCGCCTTCCGGTACGTGAATATGGATGTCGTGCTCCTCGATCATTTTCGGATCAATGCCGAGTGCCTCTGAGTTAGCTTTGATGAAACTGAGCGCTGTAGTGGCAGATTCTTTCATCACAGAACCGAGGTTTCCGGTCATCGTCAGGCCACCCTTACCTTTGTGCAGGCTGGTTTCGATGAAAAGAATTTCACCGCCCACAGAAGTCCAGGCCAGCCCGATAGCTACGCCAAAAGGCTGTTTTTCGCTGTATATTTCATTGGAAAAACGGGACGGGCCGAGTATTTCCTTGAGGTCTTCCGGCTTGATGTTCACATTGTACTCCTCCTCCATGGCTACCTGTTTGGCTACGTAGCGCATCACACCGGCAATCTGGCGGTTCAGGTTTCGCACGCCTGACTCACGGGTGTACTCCTGAATCAGGTTTTTCAAAACCGACTTGCTCAGGTTGATGTGTTTAGCCGTCAAGCCATGCTCCTTGCGCTGTTCGGGAATCAGGTGGCGCTTGGCAATTTCGATTTTCTCCTCCAGCGAGTAGCCGCTGATGTAAATCATCTCCATCCGGTCGAGCAGCGCAGGCTGAATGCTGGAAAGGCTGTTGGCGGTGGCGATGAACATGACTTTGGAGAGGTCGTATTCCAACTCCAGGTAGTTGTCGTAAAATGTCGAGTTCTGCTCTGGATCAAGTACTTCGAGCAACGCAGAGGAAGGGTCGCCCCGGAAGCTTTGGCCTACCTTGTCAATTTCATCGAGGATGAAAACCGGGTTATTCGACTCGGCTTTTTTGATGGATTGAATGATACGGCCCGGCATGGCGCCGATGTAGGTTTTGCGGTGGCCACGAATCTCTGCTTCATCGTGCAGGCCGCCGAGCGACATACGGATAAATTTGCGTTTGATCGCTTTCGCAATGGACTTACCCAGCGAAGTTTTACCCACGCCCGGAGGGCCGACCAGGCAAAGGATGGGCGCTTTCATGTCGCCCTTGAGTTTCAGTACGGCGAGATGCTGAAGGATGCGTTCCTTCACCTTCTCCAGGCCGTAATGGTCTTTGTCGAGCACTTTGAGCACCCTTTTCAGGTCAAAATTATCTTTGGTGAATTCCTCCCAGGGCAAGTCGAGCAGCACTTCCAGGTAATTCATCTGGATGGCATACTCGGCTACCTGCGGATTCATTCGGCGCAGTTTGCTGATCTCTTTGTCAAATGTCTCGGCGGCGGCTGCCGGCCATTTTTTGGTGCGGGCACGTTCGGCGAGCTGCCGTAGTTCTTCTTCCTGCGGGTTTTGCCCTAATTCCTCCTGTATGGTTTTTAATTGTTGACTGAGGTAATAGTCCCGCTGCTGCTTTTCGATATCCGTGCGCACCTTGCTTTCGATGCGGTCTTTCAACTCCAGCAACTGCAACTCCGTATCCATCTGTTCGAGCAGTGCCTCGGCTTTTTCCACCAGGTTGTCCTGCTCCAGGATGGCCTGCTTGGCGATGAGTTTGACGCCAAGATTGGAAGCGATAAAGTTGATGAGGAAGCTCGGGTTGTTGATGTTTTTAATCATCACCACGGCTTCGGAAGGAATGTGGGGTGAAAGCTGGATGATATTCCGGGCCTTGTCGGTAATGGTAGCGACGATGGCCTCAAACTCCAGTTTATTTTTCGGAAGCAGGTAATTCAACTCCTCGACCGTGGCTTGCATGTATGGCGTTTCGGATACCATTTTTATCAAACGAAAACGCTTGCGGCCCTGTAAAATGGCCGTGGTCGTACCATCGGGCATGCGGATGAGTTTGATGATACGGGCCAGTGTCCCGATTTGGAACAAATCCTGGCTTGCGGGGTCTTCAATTTTACTGTCCCGTTGCGATAGCACAGCTACAATCCGGTGGTGGTCGTATGCTTTTTGCACGGCCCGGATGCTTTTGTCACGCCCCACCGTAATGGGAATGACAACGCCGGGGAAAAGTACGGTGTTTTTCAGCGCCAGCACCGGAAGTACTTCCGGGTAGGGGTCTTTGATGTTCTGCTCATCTTCTTCTTCGATGGTGATCAGGGGCATGAATTCGCCTTCTTCATCAAATCCCTCAGGCGCATATAATTCGTCAAGTAAAGGCATAAATGAATTTAATTCTGGAGTCAGGAAGTTTAGATATTAGTGATCAGGCTCAGGAAGCTTTTTTTTTAAAAAAAGCAAACATCGGCAAAGTCTGCCCGCTAATTTCTAAGTTCCAATGTCTTTTTTGTCAAAATGTCAGAAAATAGCTTCTTCCAGGCAATTTACGGATTTCGCCAAGATTTGTGCCATCCGGTTGAGGTGAAAATTTGACGCAAGTATTGGCAGATTTTAAGAAAATTGCACGAAAAAAGCTGATTTTTTAAAAAAATGGCCGTCAAAAAGTCAGCATCGCAAAAGTCAAATTAACAGCAACCGTGAAAACCGGCAGAAACAAAACCCATGATTTTGACGCCGGCATACGTTCCATCTTTCCTTCCGTATTGATTGGCGGCACGTTCGGCACGGCGTCGTACACCAGGTTGTAAGCAGGGTTGTAGCGATCGAAAAGTATGCTCTCCGTCTGCTCGTCTTCCACCAGACTTGTCCGGTGCGTCCGGCAACTGGCCAGGTAAATAACCCCCTCGTGCTCAAACCGGAAAAGATATTTGAACACCGGCAAAACCTTTGCACCTTTTTTCACCGACTGCCCGGTGGCGGTTTTGCTTTCCAACTCGCCCCGGGTGAAGTCCCCGATTTTCAACAGGCGTAAATCCCGCAGGTTCAACCGGACAGGGTAGAGGATGAAAAACAGCCCGAAGGCCGGGATGAACAGCAGTAAATTCACCCGCCATGAATACTCGCTTCGCCGCAGCCCCACAATGTGGTTAGTCTCCGGGTTTTCGGGGTCGTACTGGATGTAGGCGATCTGCCCGGCGTCGAATTTTTTACCCACCGAATAGCTCGTGCCGAGGTATCGATAGCCGTCGCCGGGGTTGAAGGAATGGCGATATTTCCAGATGCGTTTTTTGTTTTCAACGCCCAAAGTCGTGTCAGCTTCCAGCACCACGCCAGCCCTTTGCTGCCAGTCGATGTTGTGTTTTTCAAAAAAATATTTTACCTCTGAATTCACCGCCGTCGTCCAGAAAAAAATGGAACCCACCGCCAGCAGCGCCCACCCGGTCTGGCTGATGAAATCGCCGACCAGTAGCACCGTCTGGGTGTACCAATCGAGGTGTCGGGGAGGCAGGTCCCGAAGCGTCCGTTGATTTTCTTCCGGTGGAATCATGGCGGAGGTTGCTATTTTTGCCCAAAGTTATGTTAAAAGTAGGCGAGTTTGCGAGTAGGCAAGTAGGCATCAGGGCTGCATTTCAGTCTATTGAACCCAGGCATTTTTGCAAACTGCTTCAGATTCATTTCCATGAAAAAACTTCACCCACTGCTCCTCAGCTTCTTTCTATTGTCAAATTTCATCGCTGCGCAAACGCCCGTGCAAACCCTTCGGGGCACAATCACTGACGCTGCCAATACCCGCCCGCTCACCGGCGCCACGGTGATTTTGCTTGAAACAACGCCGCAGATTGGCACAACTACTGGTGAATCAGGTACTTACCGTTTTGAGAAATTGCCCGTCGGACGCTACCGTATGCAAGTCAGCTACGTGGGCTATGAGACGGTGACCCTTGCTGAAGTGCTCGTCGAGGCAGGCAAGGAGGCTGTGAAGGATGTGCAATTGCAGGAGCAGGGCGAGACCCTGCAGGAGGTCGTCGTGAAAGCGCAACCACGCAACGCTCCGGGCATCCAGCCGTTGAGCGTGTACACGATGACGGTTGAGGAACAGCTGCGCATGCCCGCTACGTTTTATGATCCGGCCAGACTGGCCATGTTGCACCCCGGTGTCGCCGGGAACAACGACGGCACCAACGTCATCTCCGTGCGGGGCAATTCGCCGAATGCCGTCAAGTGGTGGCTCGAAGGTGTCGAAATCGTGAACCCCAACCACACAGCCAATGCCGGCACCTTCAGCGACCGGCCTACGCAGTCGGGTGGCGGTGTGAACATTCTCAGCGCCCAGTTGCTCGGCACTTCCAACTTCCTCGCCGGTGCTTTTCCGGCAACTTACGGCAACTCCCTCGGCGGCATTTTCGACATGCGCCTGCGGCCCGGCAATGATCAGCAGCATGAGTTCACGGCGCAGGCAGGCTTCATCGGAATTGACCTGGCTGCGGAAGGGCCGCTCGGCAAACGAACAACGAACAACGAACAACAAACAACTCCCTCCTACCTCGTAAACTACCGTTACTCTTTTACCGGTCTGCTCACAGCGATGGGCGCTGATTTCGGCGACGAGGAGACGGCATTTCAGGATCTGTCTTTCCACATTTCATTGCCTTCGGCAAAAGCGGGGCATTTTTCCATTTTTGGTGTGGGTGGAAAAAGCTCGACCATTTTCAACGCTCCCGCCGACAGTGTTGAAATAACAGAGGATAAGCAGCGCTTCGACATAGATTTTCAATCAAAAATGGGGGCCGTAGGTTTGACACACGTGTTGCCGATGGGTAAAAAAAGCGTGTGGCGCTCCGTATTTGCCCTGTCAGCGCTGGAGCATGGCCGCACGGCTGACCTTGGGGCTAACCCACCGGGTAAGGCACGGGTAGAGAACGATGATTTCGCTGAAAGCAAATTGGCATTTTCATCTGTTTTTACCCACAAAATCAACGCCCGACAGCGGCTGAAGGCAGGCTTGCAGGCCTCCCGGGAATACACCAGTTTCCGGTCGTTTTACGAATACAAAACCGGGCTGTTTTCGTTGTCGGGGCGGATAGAAGGCTGGCTGTTACAGCCTTTCGTTGATTGGGAAATACACCTCTTGCCGAAGCTGGACCTGACTGCCGGACTGCGCCTGAGTCATTTCACTTACGATGCTGCAAATACCTCGGTTGAGCCCCGGCTGGCGCTTAGTTTTTTACCCAAAAACGGCCAGCGGCTAAGCCTTGCATACAGCCTTAACAGCCAGGTGCAGCAGGCGCAACTTTATGCGTTGCCTCAGTTGCCAAAGCACGGGCTTGATTTTATGAAATCCCATCACGTGGTTACGGGATACCGACAGGAATTGGGCAAGTCGATGGTTTTCAATGCGGAAGCCTACTTTCAATACTTGTTCAGTGTCCCGGCACTGGATCTGAACGGGCAGACTTTTTCAACGCTCAACCTCACGGATTTTTCACTCCCTTACCTCGCCGGGGTATTTGGAACCAGTGAAAGAATCCTCACCAGCGATGGGAAGGGGCGCAACTACGGCCTCGACCTTTCGCTTCAAAAATTCATCCTCGACCGCTATTATTTCCTGCTAGCCGGTTCCCTCTATCGTTCGGAGTACGCAACCGGCGATGGAGTCTGGCGCCGCACCCGCTTCGATGGCGGCCACACGCTGAACCTGACCGGCGGGCGGGAATTTGTGAAAACAAAAACCGGGAAGGTCGTCACCAAGGGCATCAATGCCCGCATCGCCTGGATCGGCGGCTTCCGGGATACGCCCATCGACGAGACGGCATCGGAGGAACGGGGCTACACGGTGTACCGGCAAGAGGAGGCCTTCACCTTGAAGCAGGACGACTACTTTCGCATCGACCTGCGCCTGTACCTGAAGTGGAACAAAACCGGCCGCAACAGCATGCTTTTCCTCGATATTCAAAACGTGACTAGCCGGAAAAATCCGCAATACAATTATTACGATTCCGTACAAGGCAAGGTGTTGACGAAGGAGCAGTTGGGGTTAATTCCGATTTTGAGTTGGAGGGTAGAGTTTTAATTTTTCTGCCGCCCCACCGCCTCCGAAACCCCCATCGCCCAATCATAAATCCGCAAACTTTTCATCTCCTCCGGCATGATCCGTAGGACTTCTTCCTTGTTCGTCAAAATACGACCGAGGAAGGGCGAGTAGTGCGTCCAGCCGAATTGCCGGCTCGTGCCGCCATCGCACAATTTTCCATCCACGACCCACATCATCACGTCCGGGCCGTTGTCAACGATGAGCGTCACGTTGTGCGGTTTCACAATGTCCAGCAGGCCGGGGTCGGTGGTCCAGGTTTCACAATATTCTGTGTTACAGAGATTTACCTCCAGTTGGCGATAGCCCGTGGTTTGAATGTACAGGCCGCTGCCGAACTCGTTGCGGGTGTCGAGCAGCACCCGGGCGTGGGAGAAATCCTTCGGTTGTACGGTCATTTCGATGGTCAGTCCGCCGTCCGGACGCATGGCGTTCATCAGGATAAAACCGCCTTCAGAATTCTCGGGGAAGCCGGTGATGGGGAGTTTTTCTTTTTTCAAATCTTCTTCGTTAAATGCCATAACCGGCGGGCGGCCAATGGCCAAAGGTATTTGATCAAACTGACCCCAGAGTTTTTCCAGCATTTCGACCGGCACCTCGTGGATGCGGGCCTGTAGCTTGTTCGTCTCAGTGATCCAGTGGCGGCCATTTTGCTCCACCATGTCGGGGTAGCTGAAGCGGCCGCTCTCGTAGCTGAGGTCGTTACCGTAGAGGAAAATTTCGGGTTGCGACCAGCGTATTTCTCCGTCAGCTTCTACGCCACCGGCCAGCCATGCCGGATTTCTGGTCGAAAAATGGTCGCCGCTGTGGTTGTGAAACCAGAGCAAATATTTCCCATTGCTGCATTTCCAGATGCGGGGGCAGGCACGGGAAGTTTTCACCGGACGGCCATCGGCGTAGCGGGCAGGGGAGGGGAGCGACCAGGTGTGCCCGCCATCCCGGCTGTACGACTCGATGAGGTAGCCCACTTGCGTTCGATAGACGCAGTAGAGGCTGCCGTCGCTGAGTGGCACGAGGTTGTGTTCCTCCTGTACGGAGCCGTATTCGGGGTTCCTGAGGCCGTGCTCGCCGTCGGGCAGGAGCTGCCATTTCAAGCGGGCCGGGTCACGCTCTGAGTTGATATTTTCACAGTGAAAAAACCATCCCTCGCCGTTGTCGAGCATGTACTTTCCGAGTTTGGTGAAACTGAAAATTATGCCTTCACCCAACGTGACGGGCTTGCCGATGCCCCAGAAAATCTGCACCCGACCCTGCCAGTCATTCGCCCGATCGGCGGCGGTGGTTCGCATGGGCAGCCGGTAGCGCTCCGACCAGGTCAGGCCTCCATCGTCGGAGAAGCGGTAGCAGTACCAGCCGAGGATGTCGTTGCGGATCTTCTCGCCGTCGAGTTTGCTGATATCGTCGCCGTTGTACACGTAAAAAACGTATACCCTCCCGAAGTCCGTCAGGTACGGCATGGCCCACGACGCTGCCGGCCCACTTGCGGGTTCCAGGGCGACGGGCGGCGACCATGTTTTACCCAAATCGCTGCTGCGGGTGGCGGCGATGTGCTGGCCGTCGAGGCCCTCTTCCAATTTGCCGGTGGTGAAAGCGCAGAGCCAGGTGCCGTCTTCCAGCGTGACGATGTACGGCTGGTCGATGTAGCCGCTGGCGTGGATGTCGTAGCCGTTTTCGATGTAGCGTGGGTCGGGGTTTTGAGTAAAAACGAAAAGTGAAAACAGAAAGCAGACGACGGTGAGGATGGCATTTTTTATCATGGTGAAACCACTGGTTTTTTCATCAAAAACGCCAAATTGCGAAAAATCCCGGAGACCCCATTCATCATTCATCGTTCATCATTTATCATAAAAAAATGCATTTCCACCTCGCCACCCTCGCCGACTTCCCTGCCTGGCACCGTCTCCGGGAAGAACTCTATGGCTATATCGATCCGGCTCACAGCGAAGCCGAAATCCGCCACATCGTCGAAGACCCTGCCCTGACAACTTACCTGGTGTTTGATGAAAACGAAACAGCACCCATCGGCATGCTGGAATTGTCGCTTCGCAACATCGTGGACGGCTGCCTCAGCTCGCCCGTGGCATACATCGAAGGACTTTACTTGGTTGAAAAATGGCAGGAGCGTGGTCTCGGTTCGCAAGTCGTGGATTTTGCTAAAAAATGGGCCATGGAGCAGGGCTGCTCCGAACTTGCCGTTGACACGGAACTGGACAACGAACGGGCGCAGAAATTTTACCTGCGGCAAGGATTTGAAGAAACTTACAGGGTTGTGCAGTATCGAATGGCATTGCCTCCGGGTGAAAAATCCTGACTTATCAAGCGGTCATCCCAAGCCAGCGTTTCACCGCTAATTCTTTTAAAAGTGGTGATTTTTGTCTGATTTTCGACAGATGGCGAACTAATTTTGCCGTTCCGGTAAAATCAATGCCCTTCCTCCAAAACACATTTGCCCTATATTCGCTTTTGATAAGGCTGCCCCCACCACGGGTATTTCAAGAAATTCAATTTTATCATCTTAAAAAAAGAAAAAATGAATCGAAATCAATTGTTCAACACTTTTCTGTTTGCCTTTTTGCTGCTGACTTTCGGAACGACTGCCAACGGCCAGAATCAAAAGGCCACGGATGCTGCAACTTACGAAACTGTCGTCCTGAAAGGTGACATCGCCAGTCCTAAAAAAGAAATGAAAGGCACGATCGGCGCCACCAAAGTGAGTGTCGTTTACGGAAGCCCGTCCGTGAAAGGAAGGGAAGTCTGGGGCGGCCTTGTGCCCTTCGGCAAAGTCTGGAGAACGGGAGCAAACGACGCTACCACGATCGAGTTTTCAGGCGATGTGGAAATCGAAGGTAAAAAGCTGGCTGCCGGCAAATACGGTTTGTTTACCATCCCCGGCGAAAAGGAATGGACCATCATTTTCAATAAAACGGCAGAGCAGTGGGGAGCCTACAATTACGATGCTTCCAAAGACGTACTGCGGGTGACGGTTCCCTCCAAAGTGGTCAGCAATGCATCCGAAACGATGGAATTCATGCTGGACGGTTCTGCTTTGGTGCTTCACTGGGACCGGCTGGCCGTTCCCGTTCGGATCAAAGGATAAACTAAACAGATACGATCTGCCGCCTTCCGGCGGACGAACCGGTATGCAGGGAAACTCCCGGCCTACCGGTTTTTTTTTGATCAAACATAAAAGTGTCCTGCTGAAAAACTGCTCGCCATGCAGTTATTTTTACCTCAAAAAATGCCCATGCGTTTTACCTTTCAAAAAAACTACTTTGTTGCTACCGTCCTGCTTTTCCTGATCGAGGTAGCCATCGCTCTTTTTGTCAGAGACAAATTCATCCGGCCTTACGTGGGTGATTTTCTCGTCGTTATGCTGATCTATTGTTTTGTAAAAACTTTCCTCGATGCAACCCCGTGGAAAGTGGGACTGGGGGTGTTGCTTTTTTCCTTTGCCATTGAGATTGGTCAGCATTTTCAACTGGTAAAACTGCTGGGATTGGATCATTCCGAAGTGGCCAGAATTGTGATTGGGACCGGCTTCGCCTGGGGCGATATGTTGGCTTACACGTTAGGCGTGGCGGCAGTGTTGGGTTATGAGTGGTGGAAGGCAGGGGAGGCGTCGCAAAAATGATGAGAAATGCAGGCTGGATTTTTATTGCGAGCGTCCTGTTTTTACCGGTGTCAGGTGTTTAAAATCTTCTTCTCTGAACAAGCTGGATTCGATCACAAAACGGACACCAAGCGGTATCTCCAGTGAAAAACTGGCGCCCCGGCCTTTCACGACATTGACGGTGAGTTGTGTGTGTTGCCAGTATTCAAACTGATCTTTCGACATATAAAAACCGCAGCCGTGCACCTCACCCAGCCAGACATCGGTTTCATTCAACATCAGTTCGCCTTCCGGGAAACACATCGGCGAGGAGCCGTCGCAGCATCCGCCGCTTTGGTGAAACATCAGCGGACCGTGTTCCTGGCGTAATTGATCGATCACTTCACAGGCTGCATCGGTGATGAGTACTCTTTTTATCATGATGAAATAGATTTAAAGAGGTGGTTGGCCACAGGCTAAAAGCCAACAGCCAACCACCAACCGCTTCGCTAAGATCAGAAGAAACCAAGCGCCTTCTTGTCGTAAGAGATCAGCATGTTTTTCGTCTGGCGGTAGTGATTGAGCATCATTTTGTGCGTCTCACGGCCGATACCAGATTTCTTGTACCCGCCGAACGGCGCATGGGCAGGGTAAGCGTGGTAACAGTTCACCCAAACCCGGCCTGCCTTGATGGCCCTTGAAATCTGGTAAGCCTGATGCGTATCACGGGTCCAGACACCGGCGCCAAGTCCGTAAAGTGTATCGTTGGCGATCTCGATGGCTTCGGCCTCGTCTTTGAACGTGGTTACGCAGACGACCGGACCGAAGATTTCCTCCTGGAAAACCCTCATTTTATTGTTCCCTTTCAAAATGGTAGGCTGGATGTAGTAGCCGCCTTCGAGGCCCTCGTTGTAAGCAGCAGCGCCGCCGGCCAGCACCTCGCAGCCTTCTTCCTTCCCGATGTTGATGTAGTTCAGAATCTTCTCGTACTGGTCGTTCGATGCCTGCGCTCCCATCATCGTGGAGGGGTCGAGCGGATGGCCCAGTTTGATGGCTTTGGTGCGTTCGATCACCCTTTCGATGAAGGCGTCGTAGATGTTTTCCTGCACCAGCAGCCTCGACGGGCAGGTGCAAACTTCTCCCTGGTTGAGGGCAAACATGACCGCCCCTTCCAGGCATTTGTCAAAAAACTCATCATCGGCATCCATGATGCTTTCGAAGAAAATATTCGGCGACTTGCCGCCCAGTTCCAGTGTCACCGGCGTGATGTTTTTGGAAGCGTACTGCATGATGAGTTGGCCGGTGGTGGTTTCACCGGTGAAGGCCACCTTGTTGATGCGGGGGCTTGATGCGAGTGGTTTGCCGGCCTCCACGCCGAAACCGTTCACCACGTTGAGCACGCCGGCTGGCAGGATGTCCTGGATCATTTCAACCAAAATCATAATGCCGACGGGTGTCTGCTCGGCGGGTTTCAGCACCACGCAATTGCCGGCAGCGAGGGCAGGAGCGACTTTCCAGGCGGCCATCAGCAGCGGGAAATTCCAGGGGATGATCTGGCCGACCACGCCCAGCGGTTCCAGGATGTTCATGGAAACCGTGGAGGAATCCAGTTCGCTCGCCGTTCCTTCTTCCGCCCGGATGACCCCGGCGAAGTACCGGAAGTGATCAACTGCGAGGGGAAGGTCGGCGGCACGGGTTTCCCGGAGGGCTTTGCCGTTGTCCCAGGTTTCGACACGGGCCAGTGTTTCCAGGTTTTGCTCCATAACGTCCGCAATTTTCAACAGCAGGTTGCTGCGGTAAGCGGCGGCGGAGTTGTTCCAGGCGGGTGCTGCGGCCCAGGCTGCGTCGATGGCCATTTCGATGTCTTCAGCTGTCGAGCGGGCGATTTTGGTGAAGGCTTTTCCATCGACGGGGGAGACGTTTTCAAAATATTCGCCCTTTGCAGGGGCGACCCATTTTCCGCCGATGAAGTTGTCGTAGTGGTTTTTGAATACGGGTTTTTCAACCGCATTTTTGGTTGTTGTCAATACGTTGCTCATGATTTCGAAATTTAAGTTTCTGAATTATGTTTTACCAAATGTTAAAATGCCGGTTAGAGATTTGGCATTTAAACATGTTTGCAAAACTATGGACGGCAGAATCGGCGGAATTGACCGATTCTCTTAAAAAGGTGAACAATCCTTGCAAATTGAAAAATATTGGCCCGGCATTTAGTTGCTTTATTATCGAAATCGCTGGATTTGGCTATTTTTGTTCGGCGAGAAATTGAAAAACGATAAATAATTTTCGAATGCAGCTTTCAGAACGATTTTTTCAAAACAGGCGGCTGGAGAATCACGTGGAGAATCAGACCTCCTACACCCTGCAACATGCGGAGATGCATGTGTTTGAAACCCACCGGCAGGCGGAGCGGGTGCTGCTGAAATTCAACCAGCCGGTGCTGGCAACGATGATGCAGGGCAAAAAGATCATGCACCTGGAAGACATGCAGTCGTTTGATTTCCTGCCGGGCGAGTCGCTGATTCTGCCGCCCAGCGAACTGATGTGCATTGACTTTCCCGAAGCAGACCTGGACAACCCGACCCGCTGTCTCGCCATGGCTATTTCGGAGGACAAGATCAGGAACACCATCGATTTTTTGAATGAAACACACCCCAAGGCGGACGACCGGGAATGGCGTTTCACGGATTACAATTTTCATTTCACCAACGACATCGCCATCCACCAGATCATCCACCGGCTGCTGTTTTTATTCACGGAAAATCACCCGTCGAAAGACGTGTTTGCCGATTTCATGCTGCAGGAACTGGTCATCCGGATTTTACAGGCGGAAATGCGGAAAATTTATGCTGAAAAAACCCTTTCCACGAGCGATAACCGGATGGCGTACATCGTCAATTACATCCGGGAAAACCTGGATGAAACGCTGAGCATCGAAGAACTGAGTCGTCAATCGCATATGAGCGAATCGAATTTTCACCGGGTTTTCAAAAATGAAATGGGCATTTCGCCCATCGATTTCATCAACAACGAACGCATCAAACTCGCCGCCAGCCTGCTGCATGATCCTAAAAAGAAGATCAAGGAAATCTGCATGGAGTGCGGATTTAACAACCTGTCCTACTTTGTCCGGCTGTTTAAAAAGAAGAAAAATATTTCGCCGAGAACCTACCAGTTAAAAATCCTTTCCAATCAAATCGAAGGGTAGCGGTATAGCAGCGTTTTCTTTTGGAAATACATGTGTTATCCCGGAAGTTTCAAGGGATCACGAAGCTGCAATTTTTCATTTTTGAAATCCCGCAGTCAAAACGCCTTGTATTTCCTGTTAATTTGAAGGCAATCATTACCTTTAGTCCCTCAGTTTTTAACCAAAACCCAATTCAAGAAAACCGGACCTATGCTTACCTCTACTTCTCTCCGTCAGGTGCTACTCCTCACAAGTGTACTGACATTTTTTACTCAGCTCCTTTTTTCTCAAACCATCACCTACCAGAACCCCACGGAATTTTTCGTCTGCGGCAGTGCGCCTTTTGAAATCACCGTCAGCAATCCCACGGGTGCAACGCTTCAAAACGCAACGGTCGCGCTGGATTTCACCACCTCCACAGGCAACGACTGCGGGCTGGCTTATGTCCCCGGCACCGTCAGCGGGGCCTCGGAGGGCAACGTGTCCGATCCCACGGGGCCTGTGTTCAACCTGGGAAACCTGGCTGCCGGCAGCTCGCAAACCTTCACCTTCGAGGTGGAAGCGCCCTGCTCTGCGGTGGCCTGCATCGACAATGCCGAGTTGTTTTTTAATGAAATAACCCTGAACTGGAACGGTGGTAGCACCACCGTCACCACTGATCCCTACGTCGTTGAAACGGCGCTACTCGTCATCACCAACGTGACCAGCACGGTGATGAGCGGCACGAAGGGCGATGTTTTACAAAGAAAAATAACGATCCGGAACACCCGGCCGGCCGCTTTGCAGGGTTTCCTTTTTACCGACGTTCACCAGCCGGGCATCTCCATCAGTTCCATGCAGGGCACAGATATTTCAAGTGGAAATACGTTTCAGCTTGCACTTGGCAGCAGTGATTTTACGAGCATCGGCGATGGAGACGGGCTGTTTGAGTTTAACGAAAGCATCGTCATCACGGAGAATATTCTCATCGAGGATTGCGGCGTGGACATTCTCTCGGCGGCGTCCAAGATCACGGCAGGGTGGGGGTGTGGCGGTGAAATTTGCCAGGAAGTTTTCGTCAATGCCGTGGTGAAAATCAAGCCCTACACAAAAGTCCCCAACCTCGTCTGGGAGCCCATCACCACCGTGCCGGAGTGCTTCTGCGGCCCCAGCCCTCACCAGCAGGGCATGAAAATCAGGAACACCGGCAATGGCCGGGCCAGCCAGGTGACGCTCTACATTCAGCATGGAGCCAACGAGATCGACATGGCCAGCGTCAGGGCAGACAGCGCCGGGACCTTGCTGGATTTGGACGCCATCACGGCGTTTAGCACGGATTTACCTGCCCCCTGCACCGGAGTTGACAGTGTGGCATCGCAGTTTTTTATCACCATCCCGGCCATTGGCCCCGGTGAAATAGTGACGGTGTACTGGGACCTGTACTTTTGCAGGCAGGAATGCCAGCAGCCTTCCGTCAACTGGCTCTACCGCTACAGCTATTTCAAGGAATGCCCGCCTGACCCTTTCATTCAGAAAAACGAGTACATCCCGGTATTAAAAACCGGAAAAATAATGCAGCTGACCGTTAATCAGGCGACGCCAGGACCCATGCAGGACGATAGCCTGATCACCATGAACTACGAACTGGTTTACGACAGCCTGACGCTGCTCGATGATGAAATGGTGGTGCAGATTACCCTGCCCTGCGGTATGAATTGGGACGACGACAACGACCTGATTCTTAACGGACAGGCGCCGACGGGCGTGACCATGGAAGTACAGGGCAATTATTTTATCGTCAATGCCACCTACCAGCTGCCGCTGAATGCCAACACTGCTACTATGTCGTTCAATTTCACCTGGAACTGTGAGGATGTGTGCTTTAATGACCAAATCTGCCAGGACTCCCTGGAAACCTCATGCATGGCTGCGGACACCTGCCAGGCTCCGATAATCAGATTGGTGCCGATTCTGGTAAAAACAACCATCCTGAAATGCCCGTCATCTCCGGTCAGTTGCAATATGCAGGCTTGCTTTCAACGCTCCCTGGAGAACGAATGTCCCTACGATTCGATCTGCATCAACCAGCCGCCCGGCTACGTGAGTTATGATTTCAATGCCTACCGCCTCAACCTCGGTTTGCCGGACGGCAACAATGATCAGTTTGCCGACGGTCCGGGAACACCTAACCTGAACCTCATCCGCCGGGACCGGGCAATTGCCGGAGACACCATCCGGGCTTCGTTTCAGGGCATCGTGGTGAACGATATGCCTGCCAATTTCCCCTTCGGAAATATCGAAGTGAAATTTTCAGCCACCCATCTGGAGGCGATCAATGCTGCTGCCATCCTGGAAGACGGCAGCGGAATCCAGCAGGCTGGAACCCGGCTTCGCATTTTCGACAGCAGCAGTGGTATGTATTTTCAATGCGGCAACCTTACCCCCCAAATCACCGATGACACCCGGCTTATTTATACTTACGATCTTTCGGCGGCAAAACTGGGCGGGTGCGTGCCTGCCAATTTCACCCTCAGCCAGGGCGACTCGATCCTTTTCGATGCCGACTACCGGATTCAGTACAACATCAAACGGCAACCCAACCCCGACAGCGACCCATTGCTTGGTTGGCTGCATGTGACGCCTTCGGCCATGGTTTTTGATAACGATACCACGGCCTACACGCCCATCAACTGCAATTGTGAAACAAAAACGATTGAAGTTTCCGGCTACGAGACGACCATCCTGCCGGGCCTGTTTGCCCTGCCGCCGTGCGGGCCGTCAGGCTTCGTCGGGGGCAGCCTTTTCCGGCTGGAGTTGCACCAGGGTAACTTTTTTCCTTACGAACACCGCAACATCCTGACCCTGCTCAACTCGCAGATGACTTTCCCGGCCAGCGTCCAACTGCTGCAAACCCGGCTGACCTTTCTCCGCTTCCAGGACGGGGCGAATATTTTATCGAATCAAATGCTGACGCCCACCTTCGCCAACGGCGTGCATACCTTCGACATGACCCAGTTCCAGAACCCGCCGCTCGACGAGGGATTCTCCGCCCTGTTTCAGTACGCTTTTCAAAATGACTGTAAAAACGCCGGCTCCCTGCCGCTCAAACTGACGAGCCTGCTCGACTTCGTACCCGGCATCCCCACGCCGTCCGATCCATTCGAGTTGACGGTGCAGTCCAACGCCCTGCGTTCGCTCATCCCCAACCTGGCGGTGAGTGCGCCGATCCTCGATCTGGTGAGTTTCAACAACCAACTCGTGTTCGATTTTGATTTCATCAACTTCCCGACGGTCGTCGGCTCGCTGACGAGCGGGGCGGCCCCGAATACGTGGATGTACGTGACTTCGCCAACCGGGCTGGTGACTAATTTTCAACTCATCAACCAGGAAACCGGCGCCACGATCCCCAGCGTGAACGGCGTGTTCCAACTCGGAAGTTTCCCGGTGGATACGATTCCGTTCCGGCTCGTTGGCACCAACAATTCCTGTGAAATGGAAAACCTTCAACTCCATTTCGGCTGGAATTGCACCCCGTTCACCAGCACCGTGCAGACGCCCTGCAACGGCCAGGTGCAACCCCTCACCATCCTCTCGCCGCCCGGCGAACTCGATCTGATCGTGACCAGCCCGCCCGGATGCTCCGACCTTTGCGACACGATCCCGTACCACACCATCGAAATTTTCAACGCCGAACTCGGCGCCCTCTACGACCTCACGCTGACGGCGCTGCTGCCGCCCGGCATGACCGTACTGCCCGGCTCTTCGCAGGTGGAATACCCCACGGGCAGCGGCAATTTCATCCCCATCGGCGACCCGGCCGTACCCGTGAGCGGCACGGCAGTCTGGAACCTGACTACGCTCGTGAGCGCCATCACCGGTGGGCTGCCGGGCGTTTCGGCTGCGCCAAACAATTCTCTCAAACTGCGATTTTTGGGTGAAAACAGTTGCGATTTCGTGGCCAACGCCTACGCCGTGTTCATCGCCGCAGCCGAGCAAAATTGCGGCATCGCCTCTAACACCGTCGCCAAACCCGGCGACCCGCTCTGCATCGAGGGCATCAGTCAGCCCTACTCGACCAGCGTCGGCGTGGATGCTCTGCCCGGTTTCACCTGCAACGACGAAGCGACCTTCGAAGTGGCGCTGACCGCTTCACAGGCGCTGCCGTTGGGCGCTTGCGCTATCGTCACGCTGCCGCCGGGCGTGGCCTATGTGCCGGGGTCGTGCAGTTCGGCCTGCCAGCCAAATTTCAACTGTAACCCCACCCAGGTAGGCAACACGCTCACCTGGCAACTGCCCACCGGGGTAGCGCCGAACCAGATCGTGTGTTTCAGTTTTAAAACCAGCGGCTGGAGCGGGTTGGGTTGTGAAACGGGCGTCGTGCTCGTGCGCACCGCCAACGAAACGCAGGCGCTGTGCGTGGCCACCGGCGATTCGTGCAGCACGAAGGTGAGTACCGGGGCGTTGATTTTTCCTTTTCAAATTCAGCGGCCCAAGTTTTCACTGGAAAATTTCATGGTGAGTGCTGCGCAATCCGGCGCTACCGATCAGGTCAATTTCTCCATCGACGTCGTGAACAGCGGCGCTCAGAACGAGCCGCCCATCACCGTCCAGTTCTTCCTCGACACCGACGGTAACGGCACCGGTGACCAACTCGTCCACACCGAAAATCTGGTGGAAATCATCGCCAACGGCCAGTCCGTCACGGCAAGCGGTAGTTTTGAAATACCCGGCGGAAATCTCTGCCACCTCATCGCCGTCCTCGACGCAGATGCGCAGTGTGCCTGTTCCGGCGACGTGGCCCAGGTGACCTTCCCGATCGAATACCAGACGGAGCAAAACCTCGTCGTCTGCTCCGGCGAAACGGCGGCCATCGGTGTGACCGGCATGCCCGGTTTCAGCTACCAGTGGACGCCTGCCGGGTGTATTTTGGATCAAAATGCGGCCATGACCAGCTTCAGTTGCGTGAACGACACCGGCGAGCCGCTGATCTACAACTTCACGCTGGCCGAGGCCGGTGGCGGTTGTGAAATAAAAAACCTGATCGAAGTGACGCTGCAACCGCAGCCGGGGATTTTGTTTGCTGAATCGCCCATCTGCTCTGGCCAGACGGCCAACCTCGCCGCCACCGACGGCGTCAGTTTCAGCTGGACCGGCCCCGGCGTAGCGCCCAACCAGCAAGTGCAGAGTGTGACGCCCGCCGCCACCAGCACCTACGCCGTCACCGTCACCGACGCCGAAGGCTGCACCGGCACGGACGCCGTGACCATCGTCGTCAATCCTATCCCGCCGGTGAATGCGGGGACGGACACGACGTTTTGCCCCGGCCAAATGGCGAAGCTGAATGCCGTGACCGTGCCGGGTTACTCGTACTCGTGGTCGCCTGCGGCCATCGGCGGCCTGCCCGCCCTCAGCAATCCGAACATCGCCAACCCGGTGATTCTGACCGGCCAACCGACCACCTTCACACTGACCGTGACAGACGCCAACGGCTGTAAAAATTCGGACGTGGTCGTCGTCTCGTTCAGCGATTCGCTGGAACTGACCGTCTCGCCGGACGTGACGATCTGTGCCGGTTCTTCCACCACGCTGACGGCTTCCGGCGCTGATTTTTACCTGTGGTCGCCCGGCGGCGATTGCCAGGACCCGGCGTGCAGCAGCATCGTCGTTTCACCTGCCGCCACCACGACCTACACCGTCGTCGGCTCCACGGTGGACGACTGCCTGGACACGGCCTTCGTCACCGTCACCGTGGTCACGGACGTGATCGTGACGAACGGCCCGCCGGTGGAAATTTGCGAGGGTGAAACAACCGTGCTTTTTGGTGAAATCGTCAGCCAGCCGGGCGTTTACTGCGACACGGTGACGCTGGCCGGCGGCTGCGACAGCGTGCATTGCGTGGAGCTTTTGGTGAAAAACGCCATCGACACGACGTTCTTCGAGGACGCCATTTGCCAGGGGCAAAGCGTTGATTTTCAGGGTGAAACGTTCACGGAGCCGGGCCTGCACTGCGTCACCTTCCCCGGCGGGAACGGTTGCGACAGCACCATCTGCCTTAACCTGACGGTTTTCGACACGGCGCTGTTTGAACTCATCGTCCCCGACACGGTCAGCCCCGGCGACTCGGTGCTGCTCTCCATCGAACCCGGCGCCTTCGATTCGATCCTCTGGTTCGGCGGGAACATCACCGGGCTGTGCACCAACTCGCCCGCCTGCCTCGATTCGCTGACCGAGTCCACGGAGTATTTCGTGACCGTGGTGGACGCCAACGGCTGCTCCTCGACCGTGAGCCAGGCCGTGACGGTGATGCTGCAATGCGAGCCGGAAAAGGCCGAGTTGCCCAACGTTTTCTCCCCCAACAACGATGGCGTGAACGACGTCTTCACCATCGTCTCCCCCGGCGCCGAGTCGGTGCTGAACATGCGCATCTGGAACCGCTGGGGCGAAAAAGTGTACGACGGCCCCGGCCCCTGGGACGGCACGCAAAACGGCAAACCGGCGGGCAGCGATGTGTATGTTTATTTGATTAAAGTCGGGTGCCCGGTGACGGTCGATTCGGAGGAGAAGGTGTTGAAGGGGGATGTTACTTTGTTGAGGTGAGGGGGGATTTTTGACGAAAAAAACTCAGTTCGAGCAAGTGTTTAGCGCAGCGGCACTTGCGACAGTCTGCCGAGTGCCCGCAAGTGCCGCTGCGCTAAACACTTGCTCGAACTGGTTATGAATTACCTCCCGCCGAAAGCCACCACCCGAAACCCATACCGATACCCCTGCACCGGCAGCGTGTATTCCTCGTGCACCAGCCGCCCCCACGACGTATCACCGCCCACGCCCATCTGCTTGAAATCCACGTTCCAGGTGATGAAATTGCGGGGGAACAAATCGGCCCCGTGCTTCGACGTTACCGGCACGAGGCCGGAAGCTGATTCCGAACCTTTCTCCCCGGCCACAAAGTCCAAATCTTCCATTGCCAGTTGCCAGGCGCTCATAGACAGCGGCTCGGAAACGGCTTCGGCTCTCAGGCCCAAACCGTCCAAATTGCGCAGCAACATCCAGCGCACATCCGTTTTGTTGCCCGTTTCCTGGGGGCGGGAGTAGCGGTGCATTTGCTCCCAGACGGTGCCTTTCCACACAGCGATTTCGCCGGAGGTCTGGCGGTCCTGGTAGGTTTCGTGCGGGCCCCGGCCGTACCATTCCATAAATTGAAATTCCTCTGGCAACCGGAACTGCATGCCCAGGCGGGGCATTTTCGGCAGGTCAGTCTTGCCCGGCGTGAACTGGCAATCCACTTCCAAAATACCATTCGGCAAAACGGTGTAACGGAGCAGGCATTCAGCTTCCACCGTCGGCAAATTCAGTTGGGCTTGCAGTACGATTTTTTGGGCCGTTTGCTCCATGATTTCAAATTTTTTCACGGTTGCCATTTCACCCGCATTTTTCCAGACAGCCGCCCACTCCTGCATGCCGTTGCCGAGGTCGTTGTCGGTTGGTGGCCGCCAGAAATTGAGCTTGGCCGGGCTGTCGAGCAGGGTTTTGTTTTTAAAAGAAAAATGGCTCGGCATGCCCTTGCCCCGGTCGAAGCGCAGGGTGAAGTTTTTACCTGAAATTTCGAATGCTGCCGGGGTTGTCGTCACACTGTTTTCACCAAAAACTTCCGTGCTGAAAACCGGCTCCGGCTCGCTCGAAACGGGCAGCCTGAACTGCTCCCACGCCACCTCGTGCCCAATCGGCAACAACGGCACTTCCCGGTTCGTCACGGCGCTGATTTTTAAAAAATATTCCTTGCCGGGTTTGAATTGAACGCCGCTCAGGTCGAGGTTAAAAACCTTCCGTTGCTGCGCTTCCACGGCCAGGGCGCCAAGGCTTCCGCTGGCGATTTCGATACCGTCTTCTCGCACCAACCAGTTGACATTCAGCTCATTGAGGTTTTTGAAAAAGTTTTTATTGAATATCTCAAACTCACCCTTCTCCACATCCACAGCGCTGAATTTCACCGGGGCGTACACTTTTTTCACTTCGTAAATGTGCGGGTGCGGCTGCCGCCAGGGATTCACGAGGCCGTTGTTCAGGAAGTTGCCATCCGTCGGTAAATCAGGATGGTAGTCGTGGCCGTAGGCGAAGTATTTTACCCCAAGCTCGTTGGTGTATTCCAACGACTGGTCCACCCAATCCCAGATGAAGCCGCCCTGCAGCGCCGGATAGCGCTCGATGGCGTCCCAATAGTCTTGCAAATTTCCGACGCTGTTGCCCATGGCATGGCAGTATTCAATCATGATGGCCGGGCGACTGGGGTTGGTTTCGGCATATTTCACCAGCTTCTCGATGGGCGGGTACATCGGGCAAAAAATATCGGTGTAGCGCTCCTCCTCGGCAGGTTCGTACTGCACGGGGCGGGTGGGGTCGGCGGCCTTCAGCCAGTCGTAAGTCTCCTCGAAAACCTTCCCGTGCCCCGCCTCATTTCCCAGCGACCAGATGATGATCGAAGGGTGGTTTTTGTCCCGTTGAAACATGCGCCGGGTGCGGTCGAGATGGGCAGGCAGCCAGCTCATTTCGTTGCCGATTTGGGTATCTTCCGAGTTGGCCAGCGGGTGGCTTTCGATGTTTGCCTCGTCGATGACGTAGAGGCCGTACTCGTCGCAGAGGTCGTACCAGTCGGGGTGGTTCGGGTAGTGGCTGCTGCGCACGGCGTTGATGTTGTGCTGTTTCATCAGCCGGATGTCCTGCATCATCAGCTCCCGGTCGATGACATGGCCGGTGAGTGGATGCGTCTCGTGCCGGTCCACACCCCGGATGTAGATGGCCTGCCCATTGACAAGCAACTGCCCGTTTTTCACCTCCACCGTGCGGATGCCGATGCGGTCGGTGATGACTTCAATCAATTGATTGTCAGCGTCGTAGAGTTTCAGAAGTAGGGTGTACAGCTCCGGGGTTTCGGCAGTCCAGAGTCTCGGATTTTGGAGGTGAACGGTATCGGCTTTGCCCAGGAAAGCCCCGGTAAAATCGATTGGATATTCTTTTTTGAAAACGGGCTTGAAGTTTCGTTTCTCGTCCAGCATTTCCACCTCCACCCGGTAGCCTTCAATTTTAGAAGAATAATTATTCGTCAAAAAATCCTTGACTTTCAACGAGTTATAAAAATTTCGGACGGCAAACTCCACCTCCAGCCAGGCGTGCCGGTAGTTTTCATCCAAATGCGGTTTTACAAAAAAATCCCAGAGGTGCACCTTCGGCAGGGCATATAAAAACACCTCCCGCTCGATGCCGGACAGCCGCAGCATGTCCTGGCTTTCCACGTAGCTCGCATCGCTCCAGCGGAAAACCTGGATGGCAATGGTGTTTTCTCCCGCACGCAGGTAGGGTGTCAGGTCGAACTCGGCGGGCAGTTTCG
The DNA here is from genome assembly GCA_030147525.1 of Bacteroidota bacterium. Classification (GTDB taxonomy): domain Bacteria; phylum Bacteroidota; class Bacteroidia; order Chitinophagales; family Saprospiraceae; genus UBA6168. The sequence goes on along the minus strand of JASBVF010000008.1, from coordinate 81,205 downwards.
AGTCTTCCGAAAAACCCACACCCTGCCCGTTTACCCAGACGTAGAGCGCCGACTTGACTGCCCCAAATTGGATGAAAACCTGCCGATCCATCCACGCTTCCGGTACGTTGAAGGTGCGCCGGTACGTGCCTACGGGGTTGTAATCTTCCGGCACTTTGGGCCACTGTGTGTCGAAGGGATATTTTTCATCGAGGTAAATCGGGTAATCCAGGCCGTGCACCTCCCAATTGGCCGGCACGGGAAAGTAGCGCCAGCCGCTGTCGTCGAAGTCCTCCCGGTAAAAATCAGTGGGCCGGTCTTTCGGGCTGCGAACCCAGTTGAATTTCCACAGCCCGTTCAGCGACTGGAACCACGGCGAGACCGCCCGGTCGCCCCGCAGCGCCTCCGCCTCGTTGGCGAAAGGGAAGAGCGTGGCATGCCCTCCTTCCTTGTTCACGCCGAAGACCTTGTGGTTTTGGTGGTAATTTTCCGAAGGGTCAATTTTTTGGGAGAACAGGCTCAGGGGGAGAAGGAGGTAAAAAAGCAAGTAGCGTTTTTTCATATTGAAATCAATTTGACGTGAGATTTTAGCGTGACGGGAAACCAATATACCAATTGCCTAATTCACCAATTTACAAAAATCCTCTCCCAGCACTCCGTCCAGCATTTCCACTAAAAAATCTGCATTCCGCTCGTCAAAGCACATTGGCGGCTTGATTTTCAGCACATTTTCGAACGGCCCGTCCGTGCTCATCAGCACGCCGTGCTCCCGCATGCGGTTGGCGAGGTAGCTGGCTTCGGCGGTTGCAGGCTCCAGTGTTTCGGGGTTTTTCACCAATTCAAAACCCAGGAACAGCCCCGGCCCCCGCACGTCGCCGATGATGGGGTGTCGCTGCTGCAAGTCCCGCAGCCCGGCCGTCAGGTACTCGCCGGTCCGCAGCGCATGGGCCTGCAAGCCTTCCTCCTGTACGATTTTTAAAACCTCCCGCCCGATGGCGCAACTCACCGGATTGCCGCCGAAGGTGTTGAAATATTCCATGCCGTTGGCAAATGCCTCGGCCACGGCGGGCGTGGTGACGACCGCTGCAAGCGGGTGGCCGTTGCCGATCGGCTTGCCCATCGTCACAATGTCCGGCACGACACCCTGGAGTTCGAAGCCCCAGAACTTTTCACCGACCCGCCCGAAACCGACCTGCACCTCGTCGGCGATGCAGAGGCCACCGGCGGCCCGGACGTGGCGGTAAGCTTCCCGGAGGTAGCCCTCCGGCAGCACGATTTGCCCGCCGCAACTGAGGATGCTTTCGCAAATGAAACCGCTAACATTTCGCCCCAGCAACTGCACTTTTTCAATGGCCAGGCGCACGTGTTCAGCGTACTTTTCCCCTGCATCATTTTCGTCTCGGTACAGTCCCCGGAACGTGTCGGGCATGGGCACGATGTGCGTGTGGGGTGGGGCACCCTTGCCGCCTTTGCCGTCAAATTTGTAGCTGCTGATGTCGATGCAGCCGCCCGTGTTGCCGTGGTAGCCTACCTCCACAGCGACCATGTCCCGCTGGCCGGTGTAGGCCCGCACCATGCGCAGGGCCAGTTCGTTGGCCTCGCTGCCGGAGTTGACGAAATGCACGACTGACAGTTCCGGCGGAAAAGTCGCCAGCAGCTCTTCGGCGAAGCGGACGATGTTTTCGTGGAGGTAGCGGGTGTTGGTGTTCAGCACGGCCATTTGCCGCTGGGCAGCCCGCACCACCCGTGGGTGCTGGTGGCCGACGTGCGGTACATTGTTCACGGTGTCGAGATAGCGGCGGCCGGTGGTGTCGTAGAGGTACTGCATGTAGCCCCGCACCATGTGCAGCGGTTTTTTGTAGGAAATGCTGAGGGAGCGGCCGAGGTACTGACGGCGGGCGTGGAGGATATCCACCTCACCGTCGGTTTCGGGAGGCCGGAGGTGAGGCGGACAAACACTCAACCACACCTCCCGCTCCTCCGGAAACGCCACGCCGGGGAAATCCCCTTGATAGCCCAGCATGTCCAGCATCACCTGAAAATGCAGGTGCGGCGGCCAATTTCCGTTCTCGGGCGCCAGGCCGATGGTGGCGATTTGCTGGCCTTTTTTCACCGGCATTCCGACGGAAAGTCCTTCCAGCGAGGTGCGACTGAGGTGGCCATAGAGGGTGAAAAATGTCAACTCAGCCGAAATTTTATGTTCCAAAATGATCGTCGGGCCGTAGTTGCAGTCGCCGGCGTTGTTCTGAAAACTGTGTATCGTGCCGTTGAGCGGGGCGAGGACGGGCGTACCCGCTGCTGCCCAAATATCCGTGCCGAGGTGGACGGTGCGCCACTGTGGACCGGTGTTACCTGTCACCTGGTAGGCGTCGGTGGTGTAGAACGGGCGTACCTCGCCGTAGCCGCCGATGCCGAATGCTGCCCCGGCTTCGTCGAGCAGGCGGGTGATGGTTTTTTCAAAATTTTTGATCTTGGAAAAATTCGAGTTGTTGCCGAGGTTGAGGCTGGCGACGCTGAGGTCGAGGGGCTGTATTTTTTCATTTTTAAAATCCACAACCTGTCCGAAAATACCTTCATTTTCCCCCACCCATTTTTCAAAAACAACCCGCTGCGGGCAAGGCTCCCAACCGCAGGCATGCCGAAAAGTGAAATGCGCCAGCGCAGGCGGAATGTCCCGCCATTTTTCCAGTAAATCCCAGGCTGGGCGTTCGCTGATGAGCAGGTACTCGTTCTCCGGATGTTCGTGGCGATTGATGGCCGAAACCGTCACACTGATGAGCAGGCGGGCAGCGACGAGCGGGTACAGCACGGCGACTTCCTCCTCCGTGAGCGGAAATTCCTGGTGAAATCCCCGGACGAGATGCACCGCCGCATCGAGCGGGCGGGGTTTGTCCAGCACGGCGTAGGCGATGGCAATGGCGAGGTCGGTAACGGTGCAGGTGTGCACGGCGTCGCCGAAGTCGATCACTCCTTTTACTTTAGGGTTTTGCAAATCGTTGTTCACCAGTACGTTGTAGTCGTTGGCGTCGTTGTAGATCACACTGCGGCGCAGGCTGCCCAATTGTGGAGCGACATTTTTTTGAAACAAATCAAAAAAGTAGCGGGCGGTGGCCTGTCGGTCCGTGCCGTTGATTTTGGTCAAATATTCCTCTGTCCAGGCTGTTTGTGCCACGTCCCACTTGATCCATCGGTGGGCGCCGGGGTGGTCGAAATCCTGCAGAGCGTGACACATTTTTCCGCAGGCGGCGCCCAGGCTTTCCAGCAATTCCGGGGTGTGCGGTTTGACCTTGGCGAAAACCCGGCCGGGCACCCAGGTGAGCAGACGGAGGAAACGCTCGTTGCCGGCGGCATCATGGATGAGCGTGATGGCCTCGTTTTTTTTATTCAAAACCAGCCTCGGCAGGTGGAGGTCTGTCCCGGTTTTTTCAAAATGCAACATGATCGCATTCTGCATATCGAGGTGCTTGCGGTCTTCACCGAGGTGGGCGATTTTCAGGGTGAATTCGGAGCCATCAACCGCCGTCAGGTGGTAGTTGAAATCGAGTTCGCCGGGCAGTTTCCTGGCGGTGGCGTCGAGGTCGAAATGCTCCAGAGCGAGGGCTTTGGCATGTTTTTCGAAAAAGGTAAGTGTTTGATTTTCAGTATTTTGAATCATATTTATTCATTGTCGGTGGATGCAAATCAATATGAACAGAATTTACAATTTTTCAATCTTGCCAAAGTAAAAGTAGCAAGTGCGCCGCCGACCAGCTGAAATGCCTCGACTCCATCCCTTCGCCCGTCAGCGGGTGGTAATTTTCGAAAATCGGTGCAGTGCCTTGCAGTCCTTCCAAGCGGTCAAGCACCTGCCGGGTACTTCGGTTGGCGTCCTCGTGGTAGCCATAGTTTTTCAGGCCCGTGATGGCAAAATACACCTGGTCGAGCCAGATGGGTCCACGCCAGTAGCCATTTTTCGGGGTGAATTTAGGATGATCGGCGACCAAGGTAGGGAAAGGGATGTAGGTCGCAAATTTGGCCGTGTCGAACATGGTCTCCCGTACCTGCGCAGCCTGTCCGGAAGTCGCTGCTTTGGCCCATAACGGAATCCAACCTTCCGGGCCGGGCACTTTGATTTGGGTCTTGGTTGCGAGGTCGATGTCGTAGAACCAGCCGGTTTTTTCATCAAAAAACAGGGTCTGGATTTGGTTTTGTAGTGCCGCTGATTCTGTTCGGTATTGCGCCGATTTTTCAGTCTGGCCGAGCGCTTCGGCTATCCGGGCGAGGTAATTTTTTTCGGTAAAAAGATAGGCGTTCAAGTCCACGCTCTCCCGGTTCATCGACCAGCCGGGGGCGTTGTTTTTCACCAGTTTCGTCTCGTCGAAACGCACAGCGTTGTCCATGCCGCTCTCCCATTTTGCAGCGATGAGTGTGCCGTCGGTGGAGCCGTATTCGCAGAGGCCGTTGCCGTCGTGGTCACGGAACTGGTACCACCATCGATGGTATTTTTCGAGCTTGGGCAGCAGCTCTTCGAGGAAGGCACGGTCTTCCGTTTGCTCAAAAATTTCCCAGACGGCCCAGGCCGAGAGCGGAGGTTTCGTATCCCGCCAGTTAGGATCTTCGATGGCATTGTCCCGGTATACGCAGTCAGCAATCATGCCTGCTTCGTCCTGAAAATCGTACATCGCCCGCACCTGGTTTTTGGCCAGTTCAGGGTGAAATCGGGCCAGTGCGACGGCATGCTTCCAGCTGTCCCACGACCAGAAGCCGTGGAACCACTCGTAATTGTAGCTGGGAAAAAGTCCCTCGTGCTGTAAAAATCCGGCGGGGCTGCGCCAGTTCGTCACCAGCGTTTCGAGGCATTTCACGGCGATACGCTGGTCGCTTTTTCCGGCAGACGGAGGTAAAACTTTCTCCAACCAAGTGTTCCAGCGGTGCTCATTTTCGGAAAATGCAGCCGCAGGTTTTTCGAAAATCCTGGCGAGTTTGGCTTGCTCGTTTTCCCATTCGTTTTTTGAAAAATAAAAGGAATGGGCTAAAAAAACTTCCCAACCGCCATTGCCCTTCACCAACTTTTCAGGGGTTGAAATTTGGTAGCTGCCGTCAGCAATGACCACCTTGGCACCGGCATTGCCGGCCAGCGAAACCACGCCGATGTTTTTGTTTTTCCCAAATCCAATCTGAACGCCAGTCTCATTTTTTGAAAAGGAAACCCCCTCCAAAAAACTGCTACCCGACCAGCGGAGCCGGAGCTGTACGTCCGCATTGCTGCTCGTATTTTCAACGCTGACCCGGGTGAGTGCTGTTCGGTTGGTCACGAAAATCAATTCGGTTGCAATCCTCAATTCCGGATTTTTTGTTAAAAAAACCTGTTTCAACCTGCCGGGGTACGAGTTGATTTCTTCAACCTCCGGTGTTGGAAAATCAATGGCCTTGCCCGTCTCCGCATCCATGATTTCCAGCCGGGAGAGCACCGGGCTAATCCATACACCGTTGTCCTGCGTCATCAAAAACGGGCCGGTAAAACTGCCCAACAAATCGGGCCGGTCAGCGCTCGGCAGGCCGTAGCCGAACCATGCGCCGAGGTCGGAAAATACGTACACAGAGCGGTCGGTGGTGCTGTCAGGGAGGCCGGTGAGGTCGAGGATGTTGGGGAAACCGGTCAGGCGGTGTGTCGCATTTGGAGGGACGGTATCTTTCTGGCAGGCACAGAACAATGCGCTGATTATCAGTATTTTGAGAGATAATTTGAAGCCGCCGGTCAGTTTATTTTTTTGAAAATAAAAGATGCGCATGTCTAAGTTTGCTCAGTTATAAAATGTTGGTCAAATGTAAGTTACAGCCTCCGTTTTCCTTTCCCAATTTGAATAAGTTGCAGCTTGCTGTCGTTGTTTTCCATCAAAATTCCCGCTTGAAAATCCAAATTTTGAAACAGTGCAGGACATGGCCATGAAATTGAAGCGTTAGAAAAAACGCCTAAAATAACGGGGTTAAGTTAGGCGCTGTACAAAATGTATGAAACTTAATCTTTTGGTAGTCAAGCGAGTACACCCCTTCAGGGGTCAGGGGCGTACTCGCCAGGCTACTCACCACCCCGGATTCTGCTTGAGGTTCTGATTGATATTCATCTCCTGTAGCGGAATCGGGAACAGTTGGTGTTTTGGCTCCACGAAGTTTCCTGCGAAAGGTTTGCCGTGCGCCTCCAATGTGGCCTTGATGGATTCGGGCGCTGTATTGCCCCTGCTCCAGCGGTAGAGGTCGAACCAGCGGATGCCATATTCCATCGCCAATTCCACCGGTCGTTCATGGTGGCGGATTTGCGTGCGAAGTTCGTCCTTGGTCAGGCTTGCAAGCGGCACAGCTTTACCACGCACCCGCACCTTGTTGATTTCATCGATAGCTTCGGTTGTTTTGCCAATTTCATTCAATGCCTCGGCATACATCAGCAGCACATCGGCGTAGCGAATGAGGACGATGTTGGTGCCTGTGTAGTAGTTTTCATCCACGTTGTAAGCGTATTTTTTGAAATACTTCGGATGGTTTAGCTCACCGGCAACATCGGCGTAGGGAACGTTGTCGCCGCCGTACAGGCTGTACATGTCAGATTGCGGGTCGTCGAAGAAAATGCTTTGGTACACCCGTTCGCTGGGGTTGCCGTCGGCGCCAAGGTCGGTTTTCATCTCTTCGACCAGCCATTCGGAAGGATAAAACAACTCCCAACCGCCGAAAGTGTAGGGCGAGACTTCAAAGTTGAACGGGTGCCGCTCGTCGTTGCCGTTGGAGCGGTCGCCGGTGAACTGAATTTCGAAGATGCTCTCCACACCGTTTTCACCCCTGCCATTGAAATTGTCGTCGTAATTTGGCAGTAGGTCAAATTTGCCGCTGTCCACCACTTCCTTGAATTTGGAGGCTGCCTCTGTCCATTTTTCCTGAAAGAGATAGGCTTTGCCCAGCAGTGCTTTTGCCGACCATTTGGTCGCACGGCCTTTCCAGGACGGCCCGTGGCTATCCTGCATGATGGTTTCAGCCTCTCTCAGGTCCGTTTCAATCTGTGACCACACCTGCGCAGGCGTGGCCTGTGAAGGGAACAGGAAGTCGGGATTGGTTTCAAATTTAGTGACGAGCGGCACATTCTCGAAGCCGGTAACCAGCCAGAAATAGTAGAGCGCCCGCAGAAATTTGGCTTCACCAACGATGGCGTTGCGGGTTTCGTTGGAAAGGGCATCCATGCCGGGCACCCGCTCGATAACCTGGTTGGCCCTGCCAATGCCTGCGTAGCTGGCCTGCCAGACGTTGAAAGGCGCCGATTCGTCCGTGGTATTGGTGAAATTGGCGAGCGAACGGCCATAGATTTCACTCGAATTGTTGACGATGTCATCGCCACGATAGGCCATAGCGATGTACATTTCTTCGAAAAAAGCCCACTTGCTGCCGCTGGCGCTTTGTAAGGCAGCGTAGGTGGCGGTGAGTGCCTGAATGGCATGCTCCTCCGTTTGCCAGAAACTTTCTTCGGTCAAAGTTTCCTTGTTTTCCACATCGATAAAATCATCGCTGCAGGAGGTGGCGAAACTCGCCAGGAGGATGAATAGAAAAATTGGATGGAATATTTTCATTGTCATTTTATCTTTTGATTTTTTAAAAATTAAAACCCGAGGTTCAGCCCGAACACAAACGATTTTGTCAATGGGTAAAACCCTCTGTCAACTCCTCTGGAGAGCAACCCGCTGTTGCCGATGCCAGGGTCAAAACCTGAGTACCCCGTGATAGTCAGCAAGTTGTAAGCGCCGGCATAAATCCTGGCACTGGAGATGCCAATGGTTTTGGAAGTTGCCTCCGGCAAGGTGAACCCGATCTGCAAATTGCGCAGGCGCAGGTACGATGCATCTTCGAGGAAGTAGTCAGATGGACGAATGTTGCTGTTCGGGTCGGTTGAAACGTTCCTTGGAATATCACTGTCAGGGTTCGATGGCGACCATGCGTTCACCAGGTCGGCAGAGACATTTTCAATGCGGTCGGTGCGGTAGAGCCACATTTTCATACCGTTGTACATGTTGTTCCCCTGCGTTCCCTGCAAGAAAATGCTGAAGTCGAAATGCTTGTAGTAGGCGTTCAACGTCAGGCCGTATTCGAATTTGGGCAGGCCACTGCCGAAGAATACTTTGTCGTCGTCGCTCAGGGTGCCGTCGCCGTTGGTGTCCACAAATTTGAAATCACCGGGCTGGGCGTTTGGCTGTATGCCGTGAGCGTCAATTTCAGCCTGCGATTTGAAAATGCCATCCGTTTGGTATAAATAAAAACGGCCGATTTCACCGCCAACTTCGGTGCGGGTCGTTGGGAAGTTTTCAAACTCGATGTAGCCATCGGTGAAAGATTCGTCGGCAAAACCGAGCTTGGTCACTTTGTTTTTCGAGCCGCTCAGGTTGGCGATGATGTCGAAGTCGAGCTTGCCTCCCCGGTTGCGGTAAGTGGTCGAAAATTCCCAGCCTTTGTTTTCCATTTCGCCACCGTTGGTCAGCGGGAAAGTGGTGATGCCGGAAGAAGCCGGTACCGGCACACTTACGAGCATATCCGTGGTGTTGGCGATGAAATAATCGAAAGTGAGCATCCATTTGTCTTCCCAAAGTCCAAGGTCGAGGCCGATGTTAGTGGTTGCGGTTTCTTCCCACTTGATATTTGGCGTTGGCAGTGTGGTGCTCAGAGCGCCTACCATGATCGCCTGCCTGGCTGCATCGCCGAACGGGTAGTTCAGCTGGGCGCCACCGGAAGCGATGCGTGCGAGGAAAAGATGATCGCCAATGTTCTGGTTGCCAAGTGTACCGTAACTAAAGCGGGGCTTCAGTTCGCTGATGGCATCCACGTTGAAAAAGTTTTCGTTGTGGATAGCCCATCCGAGTGAGACGGAGTAAAAATTACCGTACCGGTTATCGCTGCCAAAACGGGAGGAGCCGTCACGACGGATGCTTCCCTGCACGAAGTAGCGATTGCCAAAGTTGTAACTCAGCCGTCCGAAATAGGATTGCAGCGTGTTCGTCGAATTGAAACCAAACGAAGCCTCATCGCCAATGCCGGAACTTAACGATTCAAGCGAACTCGATGGCAACTTGCGGTTGACGCCGCCCGTGGAGCGGAACTGGCTTTTTTCTCTTGAAATACCGGCCATCAGCCCCAGGCTGTGATCGCCAAAATCTTTCTGGTAATTGAGCAAGTTGTTCATCGTCCACTGGTTGAGCCGTGAACGGTTTTCTGAAATGAAGGGATCTTCCACGAGGGCCTGCGGGCCGAAGAAGTAAGCCGGAAGGTGGTAAAAATTGTAGTTGTTTCCAACGTTTGCACCAAACTGAAACTGGTAGCTCAGCCCGTCATAAATTTTCAGGTCGGTGGAAATGCCCAGTTGGAGATAGTCATTTTCGTTCTGATCTTTCTCCAGCGAACGCTCGCCAACCGGATTGCCCGAACCCAGAATATTGGGCGGCACTGCAAAGCCGTTAGGAGAGTTTGAGTCATACACTTCTTTATGAGGGAGTGCTGAGTATGTGTAGAGGAAAGGCGAAAAACTGGCATTACCTTCTCCTGTCGGTTCAAAAATATTTTTCGAATTCGTGCGGGCATAGCCGATGCCGGGGGAGATCGTAAGCCTGTTGTTCAGCAAGCTGAAATCAAGGTTAAGGCGTGCATTATACCGTTGAAAGCCAGTGTTGATGACGGTGCCGCTGTGGTCGTAAAAACCACCGGAAAAGTGATATTTTACAGCATCAGCGCCTCCTGATATGCCGAGGTCATATTTCTGTTCGAAGGCATCTTTCATAAAAGCATCCGGCCAGTTGGTATCAGCATACTGACTGTCGTCAAGGGTAAATTCGAGTGGGTCATCGCCACCGTTAGCCCTTGCTTCTTTCATAATCTGGTTGTACTGCGCCTTGTTGGCCATTTCCACATTGTTGGTCAGGCTGTGTGTACCGATGAAAGAGTTCAGTGTAACACGAGGTTCGCCTGTTTTTCCTCTTTTTGTTGTCACAATGACGACGCCGTTAGAAGCACGGGAACCGTAAATCGTTGCTGCCGATGCATCCCGCAGCACGTTGAGGCTTTCGATGTCGGATGGGTTCACGTAGGCGATGTCGCCGGGGATGCCGTCGATCACGTACAGCGGTTCGTTGCTGCCGATGGTTCCGAGGCCCCTGATCCTCACAACGGGTGGTCTGCCCGGAGCACCGGTCGCTGAAGTCACGTTGACGCCGGCCACCTGGCCCTGCAGCGCTGTTGTAATATCAGCTGTTGGCAATTTTTGGATTTCGCCAACATTTACGGATGAAACGGCGCCGGTCAGGTCGCTTTTCTTTTGGCGGCCGTAGCCAATCACGACTACCTCATCGAGCAAAAGATTGTTGCTTTGCAAGGTGACGTTGATCGTGGTGCGACCGTTGATCTCTACTCTTTGCGTTAGGAAACCGACATAAGAAAACTCCAGAACGTTGGCATTGTCAGGCACGCTCAGGCGGTAGCTGCCATCCACTTCGGTGATGGTCCCAATGGCTGAATTTTCGACGGAAACATTCACGCCAATAAGTGGCATTCCACTGGCGTCGGAAACCACACCGCTAATAATTTTGTCGGGCGTACTTCCCAATGCGGGGGACAGCAGCAACCCCAGCAGCATCCATGCAAAGCACAGCGGCAAGTGTTTTGTAATTTTTTGATACATAACAAATAGTGATTTTAATTTGATGTTAAAGTATAGGACTGAAGTAGCGCTTCGGTTTGCTTTCAGGGTAAATGACCAGATGTCAGGTTTTGAAATTAAATTTGGTTTCATTTTTTCAAGAGGGGGTCAGACTTCTTTTTTTTGCTAAAAAAGCAGGTAAAAATTTTGATAATAATCGATCGTAAAGGTATGGAGATGAGAAGGGGGTAAGCGACAGATGTACCTCTACCTGAAGCCCACATGGACTCTATCCGGCTACTACAGCCACTCTATTTTACCTCTACACAGACGGAATTTACTTGTTGGATTGGGTGAAATCGGGCAGGTAGGCGAGATCAGAAGCTTTTCAAAAAATCGGTGAGGCTGTCTTTGTGATCCAGCCCAAAACGCTTACGGAGGCGATAGCGTGCCATTTCAACCGACTTGACGGAGATGTTGTTGATGGCGGCAATGTCCTTGTTGGAGAGGTTCAGCCGGAGTTGAGCGGACAGTCGTTTTTCATGTTCGGTGAGGTCGGGAAATTGTTTTAGCAGGTTGTAGAAAAAATTCTTGTGTTCCTTTTCCACATTCAGGTGAAAGGTTTCAAGTTCTTCGTTGGAGACTCTGCTTTGTTCGATCCTTTGGGTCAGGTTCCTCAATTTCAATTCGGTTTCCCCTGAAGCATTAGACTGAATTAATTTCAGGGAAGACACAAATTCTCTCAGGATTTCATTGCGCTGGGCGATGTGTAGTCCGAATGTGGTGAGTTCATTATTTTTAAAATCCAGCTTGTCTTTCAGCCGTTCCTTTTCCAGGCGGACTTGCCGGTTTTTACTTTTCAGCTTGCTGTAAGTCAGGTAACCTATGACGATGAACAGGCAAAAACCGACGATAGAGCCATTCCGGATCAGCCGGTCAATTTTTTTCTGGTTTTCGAGCAATGCGATTTCATTTTCCCGCTTCTCCGTTTCATAAATCAGCCGCATTTCAGCCAGTTTGCTGGTTTTTTCTTCTGAGAGAATGGAATTTCTGATCAGCGAATACTCCCTGGAGGCCTCGTAAGCTTTTTTGAAATCGCCCTTGGCAGCGTATAGTTGAGCGCTGAACTCCAGATTATCCATCAATTTTTCCTTGCTGGCGTTGGAGGCCGACTGCTCAATGAATGCTCTTGCTTTGGCAAAGGCTTCCTCCGCTTCGGCAAAATTCCGTTTGCGGGTGAAAGCCTGACCCATCTGGTTCCATATTTCGGCTTTTGACAAAACACCACTGTCTTTTTCCCTCAATTCAAGCGCTTTTTGAAGATGCTCAAGGGCAAGATCATAGCTGCCCAGGGCTGTGTAGGTCATCCCCAGGTTGCTGTGTGCCGTCGATGCCCGGATGGCCTCGCCCGTTTCCTCGGCCAGGTTGAGTGATCGTTGGTAAAAATCCAGCGCTTTACCGTACTCTTTTTTCAGAGAATGAACCAGACCGAGGCTGTTGTAGGAAAAGGCGACGTTTTCCTTGTCACCCAATTCCTGGTAAATTTCTAAAACCCTTTGATGGTATTCAAGCGCAAGGTCTGTGTTTTCAATATCGTAATATACCCAGCCCAAGGTGCTAAGCATGTAGGCAATTCCTGTGACGTCGCCCAGGTCTTCATAAATGTCGAGTGCAGCCAGCCCGTTAGAGAGTGCCTGGTGGTAGACGTCGTTGTAGAGATAATTCAGGCAAAGGTTGCGCAGGGCGTAAGCCTCATTTTTTCTGTCTTTGTATTTTCTTGAAATTTTCAGCGCTGATTCGGCGTATTGAATCGCTTTACCGGAAGCCGTTTCCTGGTGGGCATCGGCCAGTTGGTTCAGGATGGTGGCTTTATCTCTCTCTTCAGCAGAGGCCAGGCGAGCTTCCAGGCTATCCAATGCTACCTGCGCTTCCGACATGGAAGAAAGTGCACAAAGTGAAATGATTGACAGCAAAGCGATTGTCCAGCGAAGTTTTCCCGGCATTCAGGCAATATTTTTTTTTAAAGAATAGGTAAAAGTATCAATAAAATCGAGGCAATTCCTTGGTGATTGCTTCAGCTTTTGCCAACGTCTCCGGTTTGCCGACATCAAACCAGAAATCTTCGTCGTGCGGGTAGCCGAGGATGGTTTCCGTGGCGGCGGCCTGAAGGTAAGTTTCTACGATGGAAAATTTCTGCTCTTCGTCCGGCATCCAGTCGAAAATGGCGGGGTTGAGGGCGTGGATGCCGCTGAAGGCAAGTTGGTGAATTGGTGAATTGGTGAATTGGTTTTGACCAGCGTGTCTCGCCGGTTTTGGTGTTTTGCCAGCCGGTGAGCCGCATTGTTTCATCAAATAAAAAACTGCGGGAGGAGGGGCGGTTGCGCACGGCGAGGGTGGCGAGGGCGCCCGATTCGAGGTGTTTTTGATAAAATTTTTGAAGATCGAGGTTAGTCAGCACGTCGGTGTTGCAGACGAGGAAGGGTTTTTCATCGTCAAAAAACCAGGCGGCTTTTTTCAGGCCGCCGCCGGTTTCGAGCAGGGCCTCCCGCTCGTCGGAGATAGCGATGCGGATGCCGAAGTGGTCGTTTTTTTTCAAAAAACCGATGATCTGCTCCGCAAAATGGTGGACGTTGACGATGATCTCCCGGCAACCGGCGACGATGAGGCGGTGGATGGCGATTTCGAGCAGCGGCGTTCCGTTGACTTCGACGAGGGCTTTCGGCCGGTCGTCGGTCAGGGGGCGGAGGCGGGTGCCGAGGCCGGCGGCGAAGAGCATGGCTTTCATTTAACAATGAATGATGAACGATGAATGATGAACGGGGGCGCCGGGCACCATTCACAGGCCGAAGGTTGATAGAAATTCTTTAAAAACTTTAGCCGTCTCCCGCTGGGCTGAAAACATGCCCATGTGGCCGACGGTGGGGAAAACGTGGATGTCTGCGATTTTGGGCAGGTGTGCCTGTGCCATGCTCAACTCCAGCGGCACGGCATTGTCGTGTTTTCCGATGATGAAAAGTACGGGGCAGGCGATATTTTTCAATACTTCCGAACGATCGGGACGGATGCGCATGGCGTCGAGGGCGGCGATGATCGCCTCCGGCGAGTAATGTATAGCGTTGTGTATCAGTCGGTTAACTTCCATTTGGTAGCCTTTCGAGTAGTCGTAGGCGAACAGCTGCGGGATCATTTGACGGACGTAGAGGATATGGCCGTTCTTTTTGATGAAATCGACGGACTTGAGGCGCCCAGCTTTTTTATCCTCCGAATCCTCGAAAGGGTGGGAGTGGAACATGCACAGGCCGGTGAGTTTTTCGCCGTATTTTTCAGCAAAAGCCAGACTGACGTAGCCGCCCATGGAGTGGCCGGTGAGGATGCATTTTTTAATATTCAAATGTTCAAGTACGGCGTTGACGGCTTCGGCCATGCTTTCAATGCTCAGATTTTCAAGCAGTTCGGAGTTGCCGAAGCCGGGCAAATCGATGCGGAGGTAGCTGCGCTGAGGCAGAAAGTCGAGCCACTCGTCCCAGACACGGCTGTCTTCGCAGAAGCCGTGCAGCAACACAACGGGTGTTTCCTCCCCTTCGCCGGAGCGATAAAATGCGATTTGTTTTTTCTGAAAAGTAAGTTGTTCCATTCGCAGTGTTTGTTGAAACTGTTTGAAATGGCTTGGGGCCGGACAAAGACGCAATTTCGAAAAGTCAGCCAAAAGAAGGCATTTCAGGTTATTTCTCACGATTCTTGTCGGCAAATTTTCATGAAAAATACTTTTATAGAAAAGTTTAGCGGTCAATTTCTATTTTTACCCATCCCTTCGCATCGACCAACTTGATTACAAAACTACGCTTCACATGACATTAAAAAGCGTGAAACAAGGGCTGAGTACTATCGGACAATTGGAAAGAGAGCTGAACTTGAAACAGTTGCAGATTAATCGTCTGTTGAACATTACGCAGGCGATTAACAACAACGTGAAGGTATCAGGTCTTTTTGAAATGTATACCTCGTTTTTAGGTTGGGAAATGGGCGTTAAAAAAATGGCGCTTTTTTTCCGAAACAAGGAGAAATGGGTGTGCACTGCCTCCATTGGTTTGGAGAAGGAACATCTCGCCGTGGATATCAGTAATCAGCTTTCCAAATTTACCCGGCTCGTTACCATCGCCGATGACGATCATCCTTTCGTCAAACTTTTCGACGTTGTAATTCCGGTAAAGCACAAAGAAACGCACCTGGCCTATGTCTTTATTGGCGGCTTTGGCGAGGATGACGATATGTATAACAAAGTACAATTTATCACCACCATTACGAATATCATCACGGTGGCGATTGAAAACAAGCGGCTTTTCAAACAGCAGCTTGAGCAGGAGCGCCTCAAAAAAGAGATGGAGCTGGCCAGGGAGATGCAACAATTGCTCATACCCAAATCGCTGCCTACCCGCAAGGAATATGAGCTTTCGGCTATTTACAAACCTCATCTGAATGTCGGGGGAGATTATTTCGACTTTGTGGAACATGAAGACGGACGGATTACTTTTTGCATTGCTGATATCGCCGGAAAAGGAGTGGCCGCAGCCCTGCTGATGTCAAATTTTCAGTCGAGCTTTCACAGCCTGCTGGAGCGTCATCACAATCTGACCGATTTTGTGGAAGATTTGAACAGGGCCGTCTTGCGCATCACGAAAGGCGAGCGTTTTCTGACTTTCTTTGTGGCGCATTTTGACCAAAACACAAGAATGCTGCACTACGTCAACGCCGGCCACAATCAGCCGGTGCTCGCCATGAATGATCAGCTCCTTCGGTTAAATGAAGGGACGACGGTACTAGGGGCTTTCGACGAACTACCCTTCATCGATGAGGGTGTTGTGAAAATTGAAGGTGAGGCGCTGATCTGCCTCTTCACGGACGGACTGACGGAGTTGCAAAATGAACAGGGGGAATTTGTTGACCAGGAATTTGGCCAGCGTTTTGTCCTGGAACATTACAAATTGTCAGCAACTGATTTCAACAAGAAGATTATGCAGGAGTTGGAGCATTTTCGGGGACAGGCGAAATTCCAGGATGATTTCACCGTGCTGACCTGTAAGATTTTCAACACACAAACCAGTGAGGATTAGGGTCGCACGTCTTGCAGATTATGGTTTTCCTCTATAAAAGCCCGGGAAAGTCTAATTGAAAACAATGATTTGACAACCCTTCCATCATGTTGGCGTTTTAAATTCGAAAAACTGAGACACAACGAATGAAAGATAAAAATGCAGCAGGTATTTTGGCATTGTTCCTCGGGTGGTTGGGGTTTCACCGCTTCTACCTTGGGCAAACAGGATTGGGGGTTGTTTATCTGATGTTCTGCTGGTTTCCCTTGATCTGGCTGATTGCTTTTGTGGATGCCATCAGCTTGTTTTCCATGGATCAGCAACGTTTTGATGAAAAATACAATCAAAAAATACCTGTAAGAAAATACGGGGGTACTGACTTTGAAAGAAACCGCCGGTACGAACGAAAAGAAAACAAAAGTGATTACCGCCGCCGGGAATCAGGCACTGCCCGGCCTGCTGCAAAACCGGCTCCGGCCCGCTCCAATCCCTATAAAAAAAGCGGTTTGGAAAAATTTAAAGAGTACGATTATGCGGGAGCTATTGAAGATTTTGAAAAATCCCTTGAAATTGCCCCACGGGACATCGCTACTCACTTTAACCTGGCCTGCGCTTATTCTCTGGTTGAAAATACCGAGAAAGCTTTTCTCCATCTCGACAGGGCAGTAGCCGCTGGATTCAGGGATTTTCAGAAAATAAAGGAACATCACGCACTGGCTTACCTCCGTATCCAGAAAGAATTTGATACTTTTGAGGAAAGTGGCTTCCGGTTATCGAATCCCTTACCGGAAAAACAGGAAGATTTACTCAGCACCCAGCCAGACCTGCTCGACCAATTGAAAAAGCTTGGAGAACTTCGTGAAAAAGGCTTGTTGACTGAGCAGGAGTTTGCTGATCAGAAACGAAAACTACTGGGTTAAAAACTGCTGAAAAAGCCTTTCAGGCCGGGTAAAAACACCTGAAAAAACACCGGCACGACCTTATTCTTTCCTCCCGGCTGCCATTTGGCGGGGATTTTGCAAAATCAGCTGAATAAGAGAACTTTAACTGAAACGCTAACACAGAAGGGGATATGAAACGTTTTCATAAAAAGGCTAAACACAAACACTATGGTTGCTGAAAATTTAATTTCGACCGCAGTACTTCCACTGCGAACTTCCGATTCGGGAAAGTTGGCGCTGGCATCTATGGAAAACTTTAACGTCCGTCACCTGCCAATTGTCAATAATAGTCAACTACTGGGGGTTATCAGCGAAGAGGACATTCTCGTTCATAATGTCAACGAGCCTATTGGCTCTTATAACCTTTCCCTGATTCGTTCCTTTGTTAAAAGAGCTGACCACATTTATGAAGTGATGCGGCTGCTGGCCGAACATCAGCTTACCATTATTCCGGTTGTGAATGATGAGGGCGACTATATTGGGATGGTTTCGCTGGAGGATGTACTGAATTACTTTGCCAAAACGGCAGCCTTCAGCGAATCCGGCAGCATCGTTGTCCTGGAGTTTCAGCAGCGGGGCTATTCGCTCGCCGAAATTGCCCGCCTCGTGGAAGCCGAAGGAGCCACCATTCTCAGCACTTTCGTCACTTCGCATCCCGAAGACTCTATCGTCGAAGTTACGCTTAAAATCAATCGTCAGGATATTCATAACATCATAAATGCTTTTAACCGTTTCGGATATGAAATAAAAGCTTCCTTCAACGAAGAGGAGTACCTGGAATCACTGCAGGGGCGCCTCGATGCGCTGATGAGCTACCTGAACGTATGACCTGAAAAAATAAAGCAACCGTAAAAACTGTTCAAACGAAGCGGCATGGGAAATTTCTTCCATGCCGCTTCGTTTTTTGGATAATCTTTGCAAAATGTATTTTTGCTGCTTTTAGTCAACACCTCATTCACACTGTTCACATTTTCCTCAATGGATATTTATAAAAGAAAATCAAGATGGAAGTTGTACCTGGCCGTAGCAGGTTTTGTTATCGTTGCCATTTCCATGTTTTACACCAAATACCTCAGCGACAAGCTGGCAGAGGAAGAAATGAAAAAGGTGGAGCAGCTGAAAACAGCCTACGACATGCTGTCCTACTCGTTGGATGAGACGGACTCTCAGTGTGATTTTACTTTCCAGTATTCCTTTTTTGAGTCGAATACCTCGGTGCCCATTTTGCTCGTAGGTCCCGATGGAGAGGTGCAAATGGGTAAAAATTACGGAGAAAACCGGGACACCAACATGGTTTTCCTGCAGGGGAAACTGGAAGAATTCAGAGCTGCCGGGCAGGAACCTAAAATCATCTCGTCGCCCATCGGCGATATTTACCTTTATTTCGAGCACTCCCTGATTTTAAAATTGTTGAATTATTATCCTTTTATTCAGCTGGTGTTGATTGGGGCGTTCATCGCCTTTGGCTACCTCGGATTCAGCACCGCCCGGCGTGCAGAGCAAAACCGGGTCTGGGCAGGTATGGCGAAAGAAACAGCCCATCAGCTCGGAACTCCAATCTCCGGCATCATCGCCTGGATCGAACACCTGAGGGCCATTCGGGAGGAGGATGAGGAAGTAAATGAAATACTCAATGAACTGGGCAATGATGTCAAACGCCTTGACCTCATCGCCGACCGCTTCTCAAAAATCGGATCGGCGCCGGAGCTTACCCCCGTCAATATTTACGAAGAACTGGAAGCTTGCCGGGCCTACATGCAGCGGCGGGCGCCCCGTAAAGTAATCTTTGACTTCCCTGATCCGGCAGAAAACGAACCGCTGGAGGTAAGAATTAACTCTCACCTGTTCGACTGGGTGATTGAAAACCTGCTTCGAAATGCCCTCGATGCCATGGAAGGTACCGGTAAAATCAGCGCTGAGGTTTACGAAGATGACAGCTACGTTTACCTTGATTTAAGCGATACGGGCAAGGGGATTCCCACTTCAAAGTTTAAAACAGTGTTCCAACCCGGCTACACAACTAAAAAACGGGGATGGGGACTTGGATTGTCGTTAACGAAGCGCATCATCGACGATTACCACTCTGGCAAAATATTTGTCAAAAAGTCAGTGCTGAACGAGGGAACAACCTTTACCATTCAGTTGCCGAAATAACCCGGAGCAGGCGCCCCGATTCAGTATTTTCCGGATGTTAAAATCCGGTTTTAGTCCTGCAAAATTTAGCCATCCCAAACAAAGTACATTGACCTGCCTCTGAAACTGGTCTTTTAATCAATACGAATTGGACATGGGAAAACTCTTACGCTTCGTTGTTCTGAATTGCTTTTTGCTTTGTTTTCAATTGTTCGCAATTGGTCATACGCCGTTCCCGACTGCAAAGACTTCAGCGGGAGGCTCATTCTACGATTACACGGTAACGGTTCTCGACGAACAGGGTAATCCACTGCCCGGCGTAAATGTTTTTACCGAAGATTTGCAAAAAATAGCAACGACAACCGGTTCGAATGGCAAAGCAGTGCTCACCGATCTCGATTACCGGGACGAGGTCAACTTTACTTTCATTGGATACCAGCAGCTTCGGCTCCCGTTTTATGAAATAAAAAAACTGAGCGGCATCATCAGAATGAAACCGCTCGTGAGTGAATTGGCTGAAATTGTAGTGTTCGGCCGCCGGGACGACACGCCCGACAAAGTGCCGTACCAAACCAGCACCATTTCCGACGAAGATCTCTCCCTCACCGAATCCCAGACGACGGTCGATGCGCTGCAACAGCACGCCGGCGTGTACGTCCAGAAAAGCCAGATGGGCGGCGGAAGTCCCGTCATGCGGGGGCACGAGGCCAATCGCATCGTACTCGTGGTAGATGGGGTAAAACTGAACAACGCCATTTACCGGGGCGGTCACCTGCAAAATGCCATCACCATCGACAACGGCATGCTGGAGCGAATGGAGGTAACTTTCGGCCCCGGCTCGCTGATGTACGGCAGCGATGCCCTGGGCGGCGTAGTGCATTTCAGAACAAAAGAACCCAAACTGAATTTTGATAAAACGCCCGGCAGCTACCGGATGGAGAGTGGCGTTTACACCCGCTACGCCAGTGCGAACGAGGAAAAATCGATTCACGCTGACTTGAATTATGGTAAAATGGAGTGGGCCTCGCTTACCAGTTTCACCTTCACTGATTATGGCGACCTGAGGGCGGGCGGCAACCGCCCGACGGGCTACGAACACTTCGGAAAGCGGCTATACTTCGTGAGACGGGTGGATGGCGGCGACCAGGTGATCGAAAACGTGATCAGAAATTCGGACGGCTCGTTTTCCGACAACTCGAACGTGCAGATCGGCACGGCTTACTCGCAGGTTGATTTTACTCAAAAAATAAAATACCAGCCCAGCGAGCATTTTTACAACGTTTTCAATTTTCAATACTCCACCAGCAGCGATGTGCCCCGCTACGACAACCTCTCCGAAAGCCGCAGCAGCGACCCCAGTAACCTGAAATGGGCCGAGTGGTTTTACGGTCCGCAAAAACGCTTACTGGCTTCACTGAAAACCCGCCTTACGAATGCCAACGGCTGGTACGACCGGGCTACTTTTATTGGCTCTTTTCAAAAAATTGACGAAGACCGGCTAAGGCGCCGCCTGCATCGCAGCCAGCGGGATTTTAACATCGAAGACGTGTGGGTGTACTCCCTCACCGCTGATTTTGATAAAAGACTTGACAGCACAGGCCGGCACGAAGTGATGTACGGCCTCGACGTCAACCACAACAACGTCCGGTCGGAAGCCGGCAAGGTGAAAATGTCCGACGAAAGCATCGATCGCAGCGTACCGACCCGGTATCCCGGTGGTGAAAACAAAATCACCAATGCCGGACTTTATGCCAATTATCGTTACCAAATCAAAGACTCCATCGTTGCTTTTAACGCCGGGCTGCGCTACACTTACGCCCACCTTTTTTCCAGCTTCCGGCAGGACAGCATCATCATCTGGCCCGACTACTACCTCGACCCCGGCGTCGGTTCGAACCACGACGATCTGACCTGGAGCGGCGGGCTTACGGTTGCTACTCCGTCAGGCTTTGACGGGCGACTGCTTGTGTCGAAAGCTTTTCGCTCGCCCAATCTCGACGATTTTTCACAGATCAGGGAACAGAACGGCTTCGTCACCATCCCGAATCCCGACCTCGGTCCGGAGACTTCCATCAACTACGAAATTTCCCTGGGCCAGCAATTCGGTCGCATCGTGAACGGTGGAGGACTGGCTTTCCGTTTGGGCTGTACCGGCTGGTACACTTCACTCAAAGATTTCATCGTAAGGCGCACCTTCGCCCTGCCCGATGGCAGCAACACCCTCGTCATGGACGGCGATACGCTCGAAACCATCGCTAAAGTGAATGCGGAGACCGGCTACATCTACGGCTGGTCGGCCAATGCGTCGCTGTACATCGGTTCCCGTTTTTCGCTAACTTCCGATCTGCATTTCACTAAAGGCCGCACCACGTTCCGGGAGTACGACGATGCCGGGGTGGCGATCATTGACACACTTGTGCCGGCGGCGCACATCCCGCCGATGTACGGCAGCACGACGCTGACTTTCACTGGTAAAAAATTCAAGATTTCCGGTGCCGTCCGTTACCAGGGTGAAAAACTGCTGGGCGAGTACGCCGTGGCCAATGTTTTTTTCGATGACAATGGCCAGCTGCAAGTCGAAAAAGAGGGCACCGAGGACAACCCCGAACTGGCCTACACCCGCCTCGACAGCGAAGGTAACCTCGAAACCGTGGGCACACTGGCATGGACGACTTTCAACCTCTACACCTCCTGGCAACTCAGCGAACGTTTCACTGTGAACCTGGCGGTGGAAAACATCACCGACCTCCACTACCGGCAGTTCTCGTCGGGGCTGAGTGCACCGGGGCGGAACTTTATTTTGTCAGTGCGGGCGAGGTTTGGGAAGTAATCGTTATTTTTGAAGAAAAAAATTAAGCTATGTCAGCGAAGGAAGTCAAATTTGAAATTATCCAACAGTTGGTCAGCCTGGACGACATGGATTTGCTTTTGAAAATCCAGCGGCTGTTGAAAGGGGCTTTTAAAACTGAAAAAGGCAGCACTCCGGATGATGAGGATGAATTTGATGCTTCGAAAATGACTTTTGAGGAATGGAGCCGGCAATTTACCGACGAGCGGGATGCTGAAGATTTTTTACCGGAATACAACATGACTTTGCAGGAGTTCAGGAGAACAATTTATGAAGCTGAAAAATCAGGTTCGCTCACTTACGAAGAACTTGGCGCCAGCATCGAAGCATGGAAAAATGAATAGACGCCCCATTGTCATCACGACAAACTTCAAAACATCGCTACGGGAAACCTACCTTTTTATCAGGCAAACTTCACTTGCCAATGCCGATCAATTTGTGGATGAAGCATACCGGTTGCTGACACGAATTGCGCTTTTCCCGGAGGGCTACCCATTCGAGCACCGCCTGCCAACCAAACGGAATTTGTACCGGTTCAAAAAATTCAAAAAGAGCTACAAAATCATTTTCAAGGTCCTGAAAACGAAAGTGATATTTATCGCAGTGATTTATGCCAGGCGCGGCGAGGAGGCGTATCAGAAATTGAGGACGAGGGATTACCGTTAAGCCAGTACCCGGCTTAACTTTGTGGCCCGGAATTGAAAAATCATTTACCACCCATGCGTCTAAAATCCCTTCTCCTCCGCCCCTTTGCCCGCCACATCGCCCGAAGCATCGAGCGATGGAGCGCTGACGCCGTCGGGGCGCAGGAGCGTATTTTTCAAAATTTGATCAAAAACGGAAGCCGCACCGCCTTCGGCCGGGAGCATGGTTTCGATAAAATAAAATCCTACGACGCCTTCCGGGCACAGGTACCGCTGCGGGACTATGAAGCCCTCCGCCCCTGGATCGAGCGGATTAAAAAAGGAGAAAAAGACGTGCTCTGGCCAGGCGCTCCGAAATATTTCGCCAAAACCTCCGGCACTACCTCCGGCGTCAAGTACATTCCCCTGACCCGTGACAGCATGCCTAACCACTTCGGCACGGCCCGCAATGCGCTGTTCAACTACTACGCCCGCACCGGCAAGGGTAATTTTCTGGATGGTAAAATGATCTTCCTCTCCGGCAGTCCCGAACTGGAAGAGGTCGGCGACATCCCCACAGGGCGGCTTTCCGGCATCGTCAACCACGAGGTGCCGGGCTGGCTGCGCACCAACCAGTTGCCTAGCTACCAAACCAACTGCATCGAAGAGTGGGAAGACAAACTCGAAGCCATCGTCAACGAAACGCTGGGGCAGGACATGCGCCTCATCAGCGGCATCCCGCCGTGGGTGCAGATGTACTACGAGCGCCTGATCGAGCGCAGCGGCAAGCGCACGGTGAAGGAAATTTTTCCCAATTTCGGCGTATTCGTGTACGGCGGCGTGAACTTCGAACCGTACCGGGCCAGCCTCGAAGCCCTCGTCGGGCAGCGCATCGACAGCGTCGAAACTTACCCGGCGAGCGAGGGTTTTATCGCATTTCAGGACAGCCAAACCGAGCCGGGCCTGTTGCTTAATGCCAACTCCGGCATCTTCTTCGAGTTCGTACCCGGCGAGGAGGCTTTTAACGAAAACCCTACCCGCCTCAGCCTGCGGGATGTGGAACTGGGCGTGAATTATGCGCTCATCATCAACAACAACGCCGGGCTGTGGGGCTACGAAATCGGCGACATGGTGCAGTTCGTTTCAAAAAACCCCTACCGTATCATCGTCAGCGGGCGGGTAAAACATTTCATCTCCGCCTTCGGCGAACACGTGATCGGGAAGGAGGTGGACGAGGCCATGCTCGCCACGGCGAATGCACTGGGTGTGAACATCGTTGAGTACACCGTAGCGCCGCAGGTAGCGCCGCCGGAAGGAGGACTGCCGTACCACGAGTGGTTCGTCGAGTTCGAGCGGCAGCCGGAGGATCTGGATCGCTTCGCAAAAATGCTCGATGAACAAATGGTCGGGCAAAACATTTATTACGAAGATCTGATCAAAGGCAACATCCTGCGCCCTTTGAAAATCACGCCGCTGCAACGGGACGCCTTCCGGAACTACATGAAAACGCAGGGCAAACTCGGCGGCCAGAACAAAGTGCCACGTTTGTCGAACGACCGGAAAATTGCGGAAGCACTGGGAGCGTTTGTTTTAAAAAAATGAACGCTGAGACGCCGGGACGCTGAGGTTGCTGAGTTTTTCCTCTGCGTCATTGCGCCTCTGCGTTCATCAAAAAATAGATCATGAAGATTCTCATCCACATTCTCATAGCCACGATTGCGCTGAGTTGCACTGCCAAACAAACTGAAAATAGTAATCAGCCGCCTTCAACGGCGAAGACTGTAGCGAATGACACCATCCCCTTCCCGGTTTACATGACTTTCGACGAATTCGAGCCGTACATCCAGTTTTCAAACGATACGACCTACGTCATCAACTTCTGGGCGACGTGGTGCAAGCCCTGCGTGGCGGAGATGCCGTATTTTGAAAAACTGATCCGGGAGTATGACGGCAAGCCGGTGAAAGTGTACATGGTCAGCATGGATTTTCCGAAAGACATCCAGCGCAAGCTCATTCCGTTCGTGCAGGAGCGAAACCTGGCGCCCCATGTCCTCGCCCTGGCAGACATGGATTACAATTCCTGGATCGATAAGGTGAGTACGGAGTGGGATGGCGCCATACCGTTTACGCTGGTTTACAACCAAAAAGGCCGCTCCATCAAGCTGGGTGAAATGGACGGCTACGAGGAATTGGAAGGTATGGTCAAAGACGCATTAAATTGATAATCAACTAAAACTAATTTTTATGAAATCTTTTTTTGCTGCCTTTTTGCTCTGTTTTTTGACCGCTGCTGCCTTCGGGCAGGATGTGGTCGGTCACTGGAAAACCATTGACGACGAAACCGGTGATCCGAAAAGCGTCGTCAAAATTTACAAAACCAACGATGGCCGATACGAAGGTAAAATCGTCAAACTCTATCGCAAACCCAACGAAGACCAGGACCCGGTCTGCAAGGAATGCCCGAAATCTGACGCCCGCCACGGCAAAAAAATCAACGGCATGGTCATCATTTCATCGATGAAAAAAGATGGAAGCGAGTACAACGGCGGTGAAATCCTGGACCCGAAAAACGGGAAATCCTACACCTGCAAAATCTGGACGGAAGGCAAGGATGTGCTGAAAGTGCGTGGCTACGTCGGCTTTTTCTTCCGGACGCAAACGTGGCATCGGGTGACGGATTTTTAACCAAAAGCCAAGATTTAATGAAATTGAGAAATTAGTTGAAATTGGAAATTTGAACTCCCAATTTCAACTAATTTCTCAATTTCAATTTTAACGCCCGGCTTTCATTTTTTGCTTTTCAAAGCCGCTGAAAAAGCCTTTTCAGCCCAGCGTTTCAGCTCTTTTTTATCTTCGACAATTTCGACGGGAACCTGGTAGTAGGTGGGCAATTTTTTCGGTTTGCCGTGAGCGAAAGGCTCCATGTTTCTGGCGATAAATTCCTGGCGGGTTTCATCATCGACTTTCAGGTGGAGTATGCCATTCATGATGCCGCCGAACATCAGCCCGTCTTTGTAAAAACCGACGCCGCCGAACATCTTTTTGTGCGTCACCTCGCCGAATTCCGAAAATTGATCGAGCACAAAATCAAGGTAATCCTGTGAGAAGGCCATGAGGAGATTTTTTTGATGAAAAACTTTCCGGATCTGCCTCAATTCACATCGTTCACATCTTTCTGGAACACCTTCCGGAACTGGTTCGGCAGCAGGCTGATCTTTCTTCCCATCCATTTTTCAAGGCTGACGGCCAACAGTACGTAGCCTTCGGTGACGCCCGGCATCGGGGCGACGATGAACACAAAAAAAGGCAGGAACCGGGGAATATCCCGGAGCTGTTCGATGGCTTTGCGCATTTCCTCTTCAGTGGGGCCCTTCTCGGGATCGGCGATGCGCAGGTGCGTCTTGCCTTTCAGCGCAAACGTCCGGATCATCTGCTTCGTCTCGACGCCTTCCATAACGAAGGCCCAAAGCATCATGCGGGGAATACGGGTGATTTTCTTTAAACGGGTTACCATGCAGTTGGATGTAATAATTTGCGAAGGTAAAACAGCTTTTGAATGCTGCTTGTTCTGCGCAAAAATATTTCAGCCATTATCGGGCCGGATTTACGGTTTCAAAGGAGTCCCGAGTACCTGCACCCAATAAGTGCCTGTTTTCCCGGCGCCCATTTCCGTATAACCGCTATGCATCATGTTGCGGCAATGGCCGGAACTTGTTTTCCAGCCCAGCACCACTTCGCTGACTGAATCGTAGCCCCAGGCAATATTTTCGCCGACGAAGTTCCATTTGTAACCAGCCTTGCTCGCCCGGTCAGCGGAATATTTTCCGTTCGAGCCTTTGTGGCTGAAAAAACGGTTGCGCTCCATGTCAGCAGCATGTGAGTAGGCTGCTTTTTCGAGCTTTTCATTCCAGCGAAGGGGCGGAACGGGCGGCATGTATTTCCGCCCGCAATGACAACCCTTTGAGCGCAGGAGGTTCACCCGGTCGAGCATGTCCTGCTTCCAGAGGTCGGGTGCGTGGTTTAAAGAAAAAGCGTCAGTTGCCGAAGGCACAGCGAAAGGCAGGCATGCCGCCAGCCAAAAAATAAGGGTAACAGTGATTTTTTTGTTCGTCATCGTTCAGGCGGGTTATGTTTTGCCGCTCTAAACGCCGGGGCTGTGCGGATTCTTATTTTGGAAAATGTTAAAAAAATCCGGCCGTTTCACTTCACTGCATTTTGCCCAGGAAGCACTGCATGGTTTCGTGAAAATAGGCAGACCGCTCTTCGTTGATCGTGAATTTCAGCATTTGGTTTTTTACATTGTTTTTCAAATAAAGCACTTGCATGGGGGCTGCCGCAAGCCACTTGATCATGTCCGCATCCAGGGGGAAAGTAGCGATTGATTGGGTTTCTGTATTTTCAACTGTGCCCAGTCGCAAAGACACCCTTTGATTTTCTGAATTGACGAAAACCAACTCGTCACCGGCGTTGTATCTTTCACCCAGGTTGGAGTAAATTGTGCCGGCAGCACCCTGTTCGTGCATGGCTATTTTCAGCTCGTAGCTGTAAGTTCCCCGTTTTACGATAATGAATTGTTTGGACTCCATGATCGAGTTCGTTCCGCTCACGGAAATGTACTGCTCACACCCGTCGGAGATCGTCATCGGTTGGGTGCTTAACAATTCCACATCGCTGGGTTTTTGCTGCGAAAAGCAGGGTAGGGTGCAGGCCAATAACAGCGCTGCAAAACCCAATCGCAAAAGTTTTACCTGAAAAAAATGTTGGTGGGAAAGATAGGGGTGAATTGTTTTCATCGGTGAAGTTTTAAAGGTTTGGAAGATGGTTTGGGTTAAAACAAGCCTCAATTTAAAGCTAATCCCGCTTGTTTTCAACCCAAACCCCTTCCGATCGCTGAAGTTTACCGGGAATCTTTCCGTCTGGTATCGACAGACGTGGGAAATAATCCCTTTGGATCGCTCACCGGTGTTAGCACATTTTGATGAAACACCCCGGACTGTCGCTCTCCTTCATCGTACCAGACACACTCCACGAGAGAGTCGCTGTAAACTTCTCCTACCAGCGGGCGGCGTTCCAAAACGTATTTCATCACTTCCATCACCTGCCCGCCGTTTCGATGTTGTACCCGGTCGCCGGGTTTGAATCTTCTGACTTGCATGACAAATGATTTTTTATGGTGAAAAATTCGGCTTCCGCAGATTTCGCTGATGGGTGCAGATTAGATCCTTTCAGGATGAAAATTCTGCGATAATCTGCGTGATCTGCGGGAGAAAAAATCACATTCCAAAAGCGTAGTACTGCGTGCCCGGCAGATTTTCATATACGCCTTCCAGCATTACGCCGCCCTTGCGGCCTTGAAGCGCCTTGGCCAGGTCATCCACCGAACGAATGGATTTTCCATCCACTTTGGTGATGATGAAACCCTCCTGCATCTGCGTGTTGCGGCGCAGCTTGCCGGCGTAGAGCGACTTGACCTTCACGCCGCCGTCGATGCCGAGTTTTTTCGTTGTTTTTTCATCCAGATTTTCAAAATCAGCACCGAGCATGCTGAGCACGTCGAGGTGCTCTTTTTTCACCAGATCCGTGTTGCCACGGCGGTTGTTCAGCGTCACGTCGAAGGTGCGCTCGGTGCCTTTGCGGTTTACTTTCACTTCTACTTTGTCGCCGGGGCGATGGCGGGCGATGAGTTCCTGTAAATTGGGCGAGCTGATCACCTCTGCTCCGTTCACAGCGATGATGATGTCGCCGGACTTGATACCGGCGGCAGCGGCGGCGCTGTTTTCGAGCAGGCTGTCAACATAGGCGCCACGGGTCAGCGGCAGGTCTTTTTCTTTGGCCAGATTGCCATCCACCGTGCGGATCATCACGCCAAGCACGCCCCGCTGCACGACGCCGTATTTCATCAAATCCTCCACGACCTTGCTCACGATGTTGGCCGGCACGGCAAAACCATACCCGGCGTAGCTGCCTGTGTTCGAGGCAATGGCCGTGTTGATGCCGATCAGTCCGCCGTCGAGGTTGACGAGAGCGCCGCCGCTGTTGCCGGGGTTGATGGCAGCGTCGGTTTGGATGAAACTTTCCACGGAATATTGCTCCCGCAAAATGTTGATGTTGCGGCCTTTGGCACTCACGATGCCCGCCGTCACGGTGCTCGTCAGGTTGAAAGGGTTACCCACAGCCATCACCCATTCGCCCACTTTCACCTGGTCGGAATTGACGAAGGGCAGGGCGGGGAGGTCGGATTCTTTGATGCGAATGAGGGCCAGGTCGGTCGTCGGGTCGGTGCCGACAACGGTGGCTTTGTAGCTGCGGTTGTCGTAGAGCGTCACTTCGATGTCGTCAGCGTCGGCGATCACATGGTTGTTGGTGACGATGTACCCGTCCGGTTCGATGATGACGCCGCTGCCGGTACCGACCTGCGGCATGGGCTTGCCGCCATCGTCGAAACGGCGGAAGAGGTCAGGGTTGTCCCGGAAGAAATCCCGGAACAGGTCGGGCATAGCCTCCGCATTACCCCGGTTGCGGCTCGTTGAGGTGGATTTTACGTGTACCACAGCATCCATGACATTTTCTGCCACCCGGGTAAAATCAAGCGGGATGACGTCGCCGTTGTTGTCGAGGGTGAAAACGGCCTTGCCCGCCGGAGTAGAATTGACGTGTTCAATTTTGAAGGTTCTTGGGCTTTTTTTTACCCAAAAATGATAAACGATGAGTAAAGCTGCCGAGAGAATGAAGGCAACAATGCCTGGTAAAATATAATGTATTCTTTTCATCACAATATTTTTTTTAGGTAGCGCAGGCTTATTGAAACTGACTTTTTTAGCCAACAAGCCGGAGCTACTTTTTAAAAAAAGCCGCTCCTTTGCCAAAGGCATCGGAGCAGACTTCTCTTTTAACCCTGAAAATCCGTTCTGGTTTTTCTTAGCCGATAGCAATCTGGCGTGGCGGCAGAGCTTTGGCCTCTTCCTTCTTCGGAATCATGATGCGGAGCAGACCGTTTTCGTACTTCGCCTTGATCTTGCTCTCGTCCACCACGGTTTTCGGCAGGTGGAAACTGCGCTGGAAGGACTGATAGCTAAACTCACGGCGAGTGTAGCGTTCGTCGTTTTTCAGTTCATTTTCCATCTGCTTTTCGGAAGTAATCTTGAGGATTTCGTTATCGAGTTCGATTTTGAAATCCTTTTTGTCCATGCCGGGGGCTGCCATTTCTACCAGGAACTCATCATTTGTTTCCCGGATGTTGACAGACGGTAAGGTTGTGTTGGTGTTGGAAAAGTTGTTAAATCCCCAGTCGAAAATATCCCGGCTGAAAAAGTCGTCGAAGAACTTCGGGAATGCGGGGAAACGGTCGGAATTTGATTTAACGAGTGTCATAGCTTACAACTTTTTTTGGTTAAACAATAATGAATAACGTTAAAAAAGCCGGTTGTCTACAACCGAAAGCTTTTGTTCAAAAATGGTCCATCAAGCTCCGTTCCAATCGAATTAGTGACGTTTTTGAATGAAAATATGTCCAAATTAGTGTCAAAATGACAGCCTGACAGGTGAAAAATTTTCAGTTTTTTAAGGTGAAAATGCTCCCTGATGCTTAGTTGGGATTAGGATTTTTCCTGAATTTTTATCTGCCTTCCCCTGCCGTTTTCTCATCGCTCTACCTTACATTTAACTTTCAAAAACTTTACTCACCAAACACTTCTCAAGATGAAACAACTCTTACTCTCACTTTTCAGCCTGATGGTTGCGTTTACGACACAGGCACAACACACCGTTTCCGGCAAAGTCACCGATGAAAATGCACAGGCGCTCATCGGCGCCACCATCCTCGAAAAAGGCACGAACAAAGGCACGGTCACCGATTTTGACGGAACTTACAAGCTGGCGGCCAGTTCGCCGAACGCTACCCTGATTTTCAGCTATACAGGTTTTAACACGCAGGAAATCGCTCTGAATGGCCGCACCGAACTTAACGTCACCATGCAGGAAGGGATCGACCTCGGCACCGTGCAAATCGTCGGTACCCGCAGTCTAAACCGCACGGCGACCCAGACGCCCGTCGCCGTGGATATCATCAACGTCGGGGAGGTGGTGCGTGACGTCGGCCAGCTCGACGTCAACCAGATGCTGCAATACGTGGCGCCGTCCTTCAATGCCAGCCGCCAGTCCGGCGCTGACGGGGCCGACCACATTGACCCGGCCACCCTGCGGGGCCTCGGGCCAGACCAGACGCTGGTGCTCGTCAACGGCAAGCGCCGCCACCAGTCCTCGCTCATCAATATTTTCGGCTCACGGGGCCGGGGTAACACGGGCACCGACCTGAACGCCATTCCTGCCTCTGCCATCGAGCGCATCGAAATTCTGCGGGACGGCGCCAGCGCCCAGTACGGCTCCGACGCCATCGCCGGTGTGATCAACGTCGTGCTGAAATCCAGCGTGGAAGAGGCGACCGGTAACGTAACTGTCGGTACCTTCAAAGCCGATCCCGGCTCCGATTTCGACGTGACGGCGCCGGAAGATTACGACGGGCGCTCGCTCAACGTGAACACCAACTACGGCGTGCGCATCGCCAAGGACGGCTTCGCCAATTTCACCCTCGACTACATGACCAAGGAACACACCAATCGCCCCGCTGACCCCTCAGCGTTCGACATCTACCGCCAGCAGTACGGCGATGCGGCTGCCGATGTGTTTTCCGGCTTCGTGAATGCGGCGGTGCCTTTCGGTGAAAACAGCAGCTTCTACCTCTTCGGCGGGTTCACGCACCGCTTCACCGACGCCTACGCCTGGACGAGGTCGCCCGACAGCGAGCGCAACGTGCCGGAGATTTACCCGAACGGTTTCAATCCGCACATCACCTCCAACATCGACGACCAGTCTGTGTCGGCGGGCATCCGCACCAAGTATAAAAACTGGGACGTGGACGTGAACAATACTTTCGGTAAAAATCGCTTCCACTACATCATCGACGGCACGCTGAACGCCTCACTGCTGGAGCGTTCGCCCACCCGTTTCGACGCAGGCGGTTTTCAGCTTGCGCAAAACACGACCAGCATCAACTTCAGCCGCTTTTTTGCAAATACGCTGGCCGGCACCAACTTCGCTTTCGGCGTGGAGCACCGGGTGGAGAATTATGAAATTTTTGCCGGCGAGGAAGGCTCCTGGCGCAACTACGGCATCGTGGAAGTGGTGGACAGCAACGGTTTCATCACCACCACCGACGTGCTCGGCCGCCCCGGCGGTTCGCAGGGTTTCCCCGGCTTCCAGCCTGCCGACGTGCTGGATGAATTCCGCACCAACCTCGGCGTGTACGCCGATGCGGAATTTGATTTCACCGATAAATTCATGGTCGCTACAGCGGCCCGCTACGAAAATTACAGCGACTTCGGCTCCACGCTCAACGGCAAACTGGCGGCCCGCTTCGCCGTCACCGACAACATCGCTCTGCGGGGTTCCGTGAGCACCGGCTTCCGGGCGCCGTCGCTGGCACAGATCTACTTCCGCTCCACCTTCACCGATTTCGTCAGCGGCGTGCCGGTGGACAAGATTATTGCTGGAAACAACAGCCCGATCACCCGTGCGCTGGGCATTCCGCAATTGAAAGAAGAGACAGCTACCAACGCCAGCCTCGGCATCACGGCCAGTTTCGGCAGTTTCACCGCCACCATCGACGGGTACTACGTGGACATCAAAGACCGTATCGTACTCACCGGCGCTTTCGAGGATTCTGATCCCGACATCGGCGATGAACTTCAGGCGCTGAACGTGGGTGCTGCGCAATTTTTCACCAACGCCATCGACACGAAAACCAAGGGCGTGGACATCATCCTGAGCTGGTCGAAAATGATGGGCGATGCCCGCTTCCGGGCTACCTTCGCCGCCAATTTCAACGACATGGAACTCGGCGACATCACCACCAGCCCGAAGCTGAAAGGCAAGGAGGATGTTTACTTTGGCACCCGTGAGCAGAAATTCCTGCTCGCCTCCGCCCCGAACAGCAAGATGAACCTGACGCTGGATTACAAACTCAGGAATTTCAACTTCAACCTGCGTTTCGTGCGCTTCGGCGAAGTGGTGCTGGAAGACTGGCTCGGCACCGACGACGTGTACGAAGCCAAGGTCGTCACCGACCTGACGCTGGGTTACGATCTGACCAAAAATCTCTCATTGCGCATCGGCGCCGCCAACCTCCTCAACGTGTACCCCGATCAGCAGGACACGGAAACGGAAACCGGCGGCCTCTGGGATGCCGTGCAGATGGGAACGAACGGGTCGTTTTACTTTGCGAGGCTTGGGTTTAAGTTTTGATGAAATTTCAGCCCCGGAGGGGCGGCTATGTTTGTAGAAAAATGGCCTAATAATAAAAAATGGAGCCCCAGCGGGGCGGTTATCTATCGATTGCCGCCCCGCTGGGGCTCCATTTTTGGATAAAATTAATGCTACAAACATAATCGCCCCTCCGGGGCTGAAATTTTATCAAAATTCGGGATGACCCACGTTTCATTCAGTCGGTACCGGCAAATTATGTTGCCTTAGAAATGACAGCTTATCCCAGTAGCCCCTCTGAAATTTGATTTTCCCGTCGAGGATTTGGAAAAAACCGCAGCCCCGGAGTCCGAGCGGGTCTTTCCATTCCAGAATGGCCCAGTCGCCGTCTTCAAAAATATTTTCGATGATGCAGACCATTTCAGCCAAGGCGAATTCCCGGGCGAACATCTCCTGAATGGCTGCTTTCCCTTCGATAGGTTCGTTCGCTACCTGGTGATTGATGGCGTCTTCGTGGTAAAAAGCTGCCAATCCGGCCGCATCGGCGGCGTTGAAGGTTGCTACCCATTGGGTGATTAATTCCTTGCGGCTCATTTTTTTAAGGATTTTAAAATTATTGACTTACGCAAAGCGTAACAGCCGGAAAACCTGTTTCAGTTCGTTTTATTCAGATTCATAACCATACACTTTTTCTTTCATGAAAATTGGTGTTGTTGACAGTAAGCCCCAGCGGGGCGATTATGTTTGTAGAGAGTACCGAAAATAACAATTTTGAGCCCCAGCGGGGCGGCCATGTTTTTTCGATTTTGAAAATATTATCGCCCCGCTGGGGCTCAAAACCGGGGTGGTGCATCTTACTACAAACATAACCGCCCCGCTGGGGCTAATTGTCAGAAACGTGAAAAATGCAATTGGAAAAAGCGTATGGTTTTGAATTATTGAGATAAAACAGTTTTACACAAAAAACAGCGCCTGCCCCGAAAACCAGGACAGGCGCCAACTTTTCAAATTTCATCATCGCTACGCAATCCCAATCGACTCCAGCGTAGCATTGTCCACCTTGATCCTCCTTTCCACCGGGTCCCAATCGACCCGCTTGCCCGTTCGGGTAGCGATGGTCGTCATGTGGGCGGAGATAGCTTCCTCGAAGCCTTCCTCGATACCGCAGCTTTGCTTCGTACCGTTGCGAATGCCGCTCAGCCACTCCCGCATGTGCAGGAAGGTAGAGTCCACCCGTTTGCCGTTCACGTAGGTGTACATCAGGCCCTTGCTGGCGAAATATTTGGCGGTGGCGCCGGTCACGGCATCCACGCCTTTCGCACTTGGGTTGTAGGCGTACATCGGCACGTCGAGATTGATCGTTCCGTCTTCGATCATTTGCTTGTAGCGGGTGGAGCGTGGGTCGGCGTGGATGGTCACCTGGTTGCTCAGTTCCATCGTGGCGTCGTGGCCCATGAGCAGGGTGCCCCGGTCCCACTGGTTGCCGAGCGTGGCGCTGTACATGAAAGTCATGCCCTGCTCTTTACCAGCTTCCTGGGTGGTGCCCATTTTGAAATTCGGGTACTCCATCACGACCTGTAACACGTCGGGCACATCACGGCCGTCCCGGTGGGTGTAAATGCCGCCGGAAGCCGTGGTGGACGACGGGATGCCCATTTCGAGCAGGCAGTTGATGCGGTCGTAGTCGTGGGTGAGCAAGTCGCCGTTGAGGCCGGTGCCGTACACGTACCATTTGCGCCAGCGGAAAAAATGCTCGGCGTTGAACGGGATTTTCGGCGCATTGCCGAGGAACATATCCCAGTCGATCGTCTGCGGATTGCCGTCCGGGTGGATGTCGTACTGCCAGGCGCCGTTGTCGTCGTTGCGGTTGGTGTTCGTCTGGATCAGGTTGATGTGGCCC
Source organism: Bacteroidota bacterium (assembly GCA_030147525.1). Taxonomy (GTDB): domain Bacteria; phylum Bacteroidota; class Bacteroidia; order Chitinophagales; family Saprospiraceae; genus UBA6168. Next base: position 46,798 of record JASBVF010000008.1, on the reverse strand, counting down.
AGCACGTTTTTACGGATGATCTCACGGGCGGTGAGGAAGCTCTGCGTCTGGCGGTGCTGGTGGCCAAGCTGGAAGACCAGGCCTGTGCGCTTCACGGCGTCGTAGAGGTCGTAAGTTTCCTGCACCTTGTGCGTCATGCATTTTTCAACGTAAACATGCTTGCCTGCGTTGAGCGCATCGATGGCGATAGGCGCATGCCAGTGGTCGGGCGTGGCGATGACGACGGCATCCACGTTTTTATCGCCGAGCAATTCCCGGTAGTCCCGGTAGATTTTCGGCTTGTTGCCGTCACGGGTGCCTGCTGCCTGGGCAGCCTCGGCCCGCACAGTGAACAGGTCGCAGACGGCCGTGATAACGACGTTCTGGCTTTCCTGTTCGAGGAAATCCTTCAGGCGGGTGTCCTTCGGGTTTTCGAGGGCATTTTTTTTCATCTGCTCGATCCAGGCGGGAGTGGCGAAGCCGAGTGCCCGGCCCAGTTGCTCGCCCCGGATACCGAAGGCGATGATGCCGATGCGAATGGGATCGCCGGACATGGGGCCGGACTCCGGCGGAGCGGCGGCTTCTACGTTGAGTTCTTTTAAAATGCTCTCCCTGATTTCCTCGTCGTGGCTGCTTTTGGCGGAGGCGCCGAGGAAAAATGCGCCTACTACCGGCACAGTCGCCAGGCCGAGCAGGGCGTCCCGCCGTGACATTTTATTTTTCTTTTCTTCCATGATTTTTTTGTTGAAACTACCGGAACTCGCCCGGCATGTTGTTTTAAAATTGTGAAAATCAAATGCTTGTGAAACGGCCTGTTGCCGTCAAACAGGTATTTCCTCCTTTCGGGCAGGCACGCCGTTGGAGGAAGCTTTACGGCCGTCCCGCCAGGTCATCAGGTAGCGGTCCATGCCGATGACCCGGCTGGCCGGGAAGACGAGCAGCACGGCCATGGCGAAGATTTCGATCAGGTTTTTGTTGACCCAGAGGTAGCTGCCCTCGCTTGGTAGGGCATATTTCACCCCGATGAGCGGCGGATGCGAGAGATAGTACAAAGCCAGCAGCACGATGCCGCCCCAAAGCGCAAGCCGGGTGAAAACGCCCAGGATCAGCGCCAGGCCCACCAGGACAAGGCCCCAGACATTGAGGAAATCCACGACTTCCAGCACACCGGGATTGGCGGCGAGTTTGTAAAAATATTCAGCGAAGAAGCCCTGCGAATCCATCAGGTAGCCCCCGGCCGACCAGCCCGGGTTCCAGAGTTTCACAATGCCTTCGTACATGAGGTGCCACCCGATGAGCACCCGCAGGATGGTCAGCATCCAGGTCTGGGTGGCCGAATACGATAATGATTTAACAGTTCCGTCCATTGTTTCGATATTTAGTTGATAAAAGATAGGTCTGCGGTAAAGCGGGGTAAATTATTCAGCCTCAGGGGATTAAACGGTGTGAATGGTCACGGGGGCGGGGTGATTATTGTCAGTGCCGGGTGGGATGATTAAATTGGCAGTACAGCTTTTCAAGGCGTAATTTAGCTATCTTTCTGGAAAATTTACCAATATGACCCTCATCTCCCGCCGTCATTTCATCAAAAACAGCACCCTCGCCACCGCTACACTGCTCACCGGCCTTCCGGCTGAAAAGGCCAAGGTCATGACCGTCAGGGGTTGGCTGCCTGCCCGGAAGTTGGGCACCGTTCTGCCACACGAACACGTGCTCGTCGATTTCAGCGGTGCGGATACCATCGACACCTCGAAGTACGACCTGGATGAAATTTTTGAAACAGTGCTCCCGCAATTGCAGGCGCTGAAAGCCGCCGGTTGCGATACCCTCATCGAGTGTACGCCCAACTACATTGGCCGCAGCCCGCTGCTGTTGAAACGCCTCTCCGAAGCCACCGGCCTCCACCTGCTCACCAACACCGGCTACTACGGCGCCGTGGATCACAAATACCTGCCCTCCCACGTGGCGACCGAATCGCCCCGGCAACTCGCCGATCGCTGGCTGGACGAATGGAAAAACGGCATTGAAGGCACGGGCATCCGGCCCGGTTTCATGAAAATCTCGGTGGACAAGGCGCCACTCTCCGAACGCCAACGCAAGATCGTGGAAGCCGCCGCTATCGCCCACCTCGAAAGCGGTCTGACTGTCGCCTCGCACACCATCGGCGGCGAGGCGGCGATGGAAGAGCTGGATATTTTACAAAAAAACGGCGTCTCGCCGGAGGCGTTCATCTGGATTCATGCCCAGAGCGAAACGGACACCTCCTACCACCGCAAAGCCGCCCGTATGGGCGCCTGGGTGGAATTCGACGGATTGAACGCCAATTGGCTGACCGACGAGGCTGTTACGCAACACCTTGATTGTTTGAGTTTTATGAAAAAAGAAAAACTGCTGCACCGCACATTACTCTCGCAGGATGCCGGGTGGTACGAACCGGGCAAGCCGGGCGGCGGGAAGTTTGCGCCGTTTACGTATCTTTTCGAGGAGTTCTTGCCGAAGCTGCAGGAACGGGGTTTTACAAAAAAAGAAGTGCGGCAGATAACGAGGGAAAATCCGGCGAGGGCATTTTCTGTTAAAATCCGGCGGCAGGCTGGCGGGTAAGGTGTAACTTTGGGCGGTTGAGAATTTTTTTTAAAACGCTAATCAAACCATGAGATACCTCTTCGCCACCCTGCTGTTTACCGCTGCATTTTTCACCCAAAACAACACCGCTCAAAGCTTCTACTTCGGCGCCGACCTCTCCTACGTCAACGAAATGGAGGACTGCGGCGTCGTTTACAAAGAAAACAACGAGCCGAAAGACCCCTACGAGATCTTTGCAGGCAACGGCTGCAGCCTCGTCCGCCTGCGCCTCTGGCATACACCCTCGTGGTACGACGATCTCAACGCCGGCAACCGCTACTCCGATTTTCAGGACGTCAAAAAAAGCATCCTCCGGGCCAAGGCAGCGGGCATGCACGTGCTGCTTGACTTCCACCTCTCCGACAACTGGGCTGACCCCTCCAAACAGCGGGTGCCAGTTGCCTGGGAGGGCGTTGTGGACAACTTACCGCTGCTGAAAGATTCGCTCTACAACTACATTTCGCAGACCCTGCTCGCCCTCGACGCCGATGGCCTGCTGCCGGAAATGGTGCAGATCGGCAACGAAACGAACAAGGGAATTCTGCTGTCTCCTGCCGTTGATGCGGGAGGCTGGACGCTTGACTGGAACCGCAACAGCCAGCTTTTCAAACGGGCCATCGAAGCCGTGCGGGACGTGGAAAACTCCACCGGGAAATCCGTGAAAGTAGCCCTGCACCTGGCAGGCCCCGCCGATACCGGCTGGCTGATGGAGGGTTTCTGGAACAACGGCGTGACGGATTTCGACGTCATCGGCATGTCGTACTACTGGGCCTGGCACAAGCCGACGGACATCGACGACACCGGCAACATCGTCGCTCAACTGAAGCAGAAATACCCCGGCAAGGAGGTCATGATTTTTGAAACGGGCTACATCTGGACCACCGCTGGCAACGACAACGCCAACAACATCATCAGCGAGGTGCATCCGAGCTACTCACCCGCCAGCCCGGAACACCAGAAAGAATGGCTCATCGACATGACGCAGGAGGTGATCAACCGGGGCGCCTCGGGCGTCATCTACTGGGAGCCGGCCTGGGTCTCTTCCACCTGCTGGACGCAGTGGGGGCAAGGCTCGCACCAGGAGCACGCCACTTTTTTTGATTTCAACAGCAACGTGCTGCCCAACGGCGGCATGGGTTGGATGTCGCACGATTACGAGAATCTGACACCGGCGGGAGAACTGGTTTTGATGAAAAAACTGGAGATCATTCCTGACAGTAGTCACCGGAGCCTGACGATCACGTACGAAGGTATTACCGTCAATAATTTATTGGAGGCGAAACTATTGGATTCTTCCGGCCGGATGGTTGCTTCGCAGAAGAACTGGAGTGAAGGTGGTATCGTCAGGATGTATCTGCCCGGGTTGGCTACCGGCATTTATTACGTGACTGTTTTTGAAAAAAATCAGCTGATAGCGGCAGGTAAGGTCTGGTTAAATCAGCCGTAATTCGCAGAAAATACACTCCAGGCTTCTCTTAACCCGGAAAGAACTTTTTATGGCTGACTCTATCACTTCGAACTGCCTGAGAATTAATTTTTACACCTAAAAACAAATTTGGGGTGTTTGCGTACTATTCTGCATGAAATTTTTCTGAATTGGCCCTTTGTCGCATTTCAATATTCGTCCTGATTTTTGGGTGCCTTTGGCAATTTGCCTGCGCCCAGCCCGACTGGAATGAGCAAGCATTTCGCTCCATGCCTCCTGCGGAGCGCTACCGTTTCGTCCACGATTATCCTTACTGGAAACTACCGGGCGGCAGGGAGCAGTCAGCCCTACTGCTTTCCATGCTCAAGGCAGCTACTGATGAAAACGACCGCCGGGCCGTCCTCGCCATTAAATACTACATCTGTAAAATCTCCGGAGGTTCTGACTTTGAAATGCCCGCAGGTAAAACGGGCGCTCAACTCTATTTGGAAATAAGGTCGGAGGCCAAAAAAATGGGCCTGGAGGTGGAGGAGATGGTCGCACACCATTACATCGTGAACAACAATGCGTCATCGAATAAACTGACTACGGAACAACAATATGTCGAGTGTCAGAATACATTCGAAAGAATGAGGCAAATCGGGTTTGACAAATTCAAAGACTATGAGGTGCAGGCCATCCTGTTCAACCTTGCCTGGTTCATGTGGGAATTGGAGGATTTTGAAAACGCATTCCGGTACTTGACCGTGGCCGAGCAGTTTGTTCAGCCAACGGAGCCGGGAGCTTATTACCTCACGCAGGTTTTGAGCTACCTGCAAACCTACTGGAAGCAAAAAAAGGACTTTGCCAAATCCATTGAATACACCCGGAAAATCCTGGATTTTCATGAAAATTTTCACTTTGAATACCCGGACAATTTGTGGTGGAGCCGGTTTTGGCGAGGCTACGCTAACATCGAAATGGCTTCCTTGCTCATCGAACAGGGGCATATTGCAGAAAGCGAGCGTTATGCCGACGAGGGGTACAAGTTGAGCAAAGCCAACGAGCCAGTGAAAAACGCCGTGCCTTACCAGGCGGAATTTGATGCCCTGATGGTGCTCATCCCCGTCAAATTGAAGTTGGGGAAAATGGGGGAGGCAGGCGAGCTGCTCCAACGTGCGGTCTTTCTCAAGGAAAAACTGGAACAAATTAACCAGCTGGAGTATTTCAAGCCCCTGAAACTTTATCGCCATTTTTCAACCTATCAGGAAATGCAGGGCGATGCCAGCGCTGCCCTGCGGTACACCCACCTCGCCGAAACCCTGCAGGACAGCCTCGACCGCCGCAACGATGCCCGTAAACTGGCCCAGGCGCAGCAGCGCCATGAAGCGGAAAAATTTGCCCAAAAACTGGAAATGGTGGAAAACGAAAAGCAGTTGCAGCAATGGCTACGCAATGCAGCACTGGTTATTCTGTTGTTGGTCGTTGTGATCGCTTTTGGCAACTACCACCGCCTGCAATACCTCCGCCGGCAAAAAGAAGCCGAACTCGAAGCCGCCAGAAAAGATCTGGAGACTCTCACCCTCGGCTTTCGCCAGAAATCGGATCTGGTGGAAAATCTCCGCCTTGAAAATGAAAAACTTTCCGCATCGGGCCAGCACAGCGAGTACCTCGAACAACTCACCAATGCCACCATCCTCACCGAAGGCGACTGGCAGAATTTCCGGGCTGTTTTTGAAAAGGTTCATCCCGGTTTCCTCGCAAATCTAAAAGAACAGTTTCCCGACCTGACACCCGCTGAAATTCGTCTGATGGTGCTTGAAAAACTGGGCCTGGGCACCGCCGAAATGGCCAACATGCTCGGCGTGAACCGCAACACCATTAACCAGACCAGACGTCGCCTGCGGTTGAAGACGGAGGGAGAACAAGGTTGAGTGTCTGTCTGTAATTGACTGGTTTTAAGGTATTTGTATTTCTTTCCGGCAAGCTGTCACCTTTTTGTCACCACTGTTTTTTGCTTTCCTCCTGCTTCGCTCACTTCTTTGTGTTCCCGAATCCGGACATCTTCCACCGCCATTTGAAATGAATTTTTTACAAAAAAAAGAAACCCTGTCCACCCTGCGCTACTGGCTGCTCTGGGGGCTGTTCATCGCCTTGCTGGCTTACGGTATCCATCGCTATTTCGAGTACCGGAACGCAGAGTTGGACAAACGGCTGGAATTGCTGGTGAAGTAATTATGGGAAAATTTTACGCTATAATCCTATTTCTGCTCGCTGCTGTCAGACTCTCTGGCCAGCAGGTTTCGGATTTCGAAGACCTCGAAGCCGTAACAAAAAAGGGCTTTTTTCCCACCTATATCAAAGGCCTGTTCAACGGCTTTACGGACTTCGGCAACCCTTTCGACTATTCCGGCGGCATCGGTTTGAACATGCGCTCCTATTCTGCCATCGGAGCCGCTGACCGCCAGGACCCCTTTGTTTACAACTTCAATGCGAATTTCAACGCCAGGGTTTACAAGCTCAGTCTCCCTTTTTCCCTGACCGTCACTGCCAAAAATTCGGAACATGCCTACCCTCATCCAAAAGAATTGTACGACTCATTCAGGAAAGACGTAAACAACAGCATTGCCGCCCAGCGGCAACGGTTCGTGCGCTTTGGCGTCAGCCCCCGCTACAAATGGATAAAGACGCACTTCGGGCACCGCAGCATGAATTTTTCACAGTACACCATGTCCAACCTCGTTTTCCTCGGCGCTGGCACGGAACTGACGCCGGGCAAGCTGCGCTTCGGGGCAATGTACGGCCAACTGGCGCAGGCAGAGCCGGTTGATTTGTCGCTCGTCACGCCGAACATTCCCCGGTTTCAGCGGAAGGGGTTCGGGGTGAAAGTGGGCTATGGCACGCAAGAGGATTTCATTGACCTTGTCCTGTTTCAGGCGAGGGATTTAGAGAATTCCATTTTCATTCCTGATACCCTGCCGCAGCAGGTGACCCCGCAGCAAAACGAGGCGCTTGGACTTGTTTTTCAAAAAATGTTTTTCAAAAAATTCAGGCTGAAAGCGGACATCGGAGCCAGCGCCCTCTCGCCAAACATGAAGGATGTGGAGGCCAAAAACGAGTTCCCGCACCCGGCTTTTTTGTTTCAGGGAAGGCAGACCACCGAGTACAAAACAGCGGCTGAAGCCAATTTTGAGTACCAAGCCAAGGTGTACAGCCTCGGCCTCAAATACCGGCGGGTGGACCCCGGTTACAAAACGCTCGGCGCCTATTTTTTCAACAGCGACATCGAGGAATGGACACTGAACCTCAGCACCAGCCTGCTCCAACAGGCCATTTCGCTGAACGCCAACGGCGGCATCCAGCGCAACAACCTCGACGGCTCGAAGCCCAACCGCCTGACCCGCCTCGTCGGCGGCATGGATGCAACCTACGCCAAAGGGCCGTTCAACCTGTCGGCCAACTACACCAACAACTCCGCCGATGTGGCCTACCTCCTCGACCCCGGAGACGATAGCCTGAACGTCATCATCGTCACGCAGGATGCTGGGTTCAGCGCCACGTACACCCTACAAGACAGTTCGAAAATTGCGCATGTTTTCAACCTGACCGCCAACGCCCAACTGGTCACTGACGACGTGGAAGACCCCGCCACCAGTGCCCTCAGCAAGATGTACGTAGGCAATTTCGTGTACGCACTGAACAATGGGGAGACAGGGATGGGCTTTCAGGCGAGATTGAGCTTCAACCGGAACCTGCTTTCCGTGCAACTCGTGCGATTGTACGGCATTGGCTTCGGTCTGACAAAAACGTGGCTGGAAGGCAAGCTGACGACGGGTCTGGATTTCAACCATTTCACCACGAAAATGGGAAACACGACCAACACCGGTAACCTCACCCTTGGCATGAACACAAGCTGGAACCTGAGCAACGCCCACACCCTGACCATGAACTGGACTTACCTCGTCACCAGAACCGGCAATATCCAAGGCCCGGACCGCTTCGGCGAGGTAGTGGGGACGCTGGGGTATCAGTATAGGTTTATGAAGAAGCCGAGGGAGAAGGCGGAGAAAAAGTGACGAGGAAAAAAACCGTTTTCATCCGCAAAATCCGCCTAATCCGCGTTCCAATCATCCTCGCGGGCAAGCCCCAAAAAATCAAATACAATAACCCAATTAAACTGTTTAAAACCAAATCACGGTGATTTTTAAAATCACCGTGATTTCACCGATTAAATATGAGCAGTCGATTACTAACTTTTTTTGCTTTTCTATTTCTGGCAAACACCGCCTTTGCCCAGCAAGTCTATCCCGTTTCGCTCACCGGACTGCTCATCCCGCCCCATTCGCTCGACCTCAGCGTTTACGGCACCCAGCGGGCCCAAGACCTCGTCTTCACCGCCGCCCTCCTCGACCCGGTGGAACCCTACCGGGACACCCGCCTGAAACTCTACCTCGAAAACAACGGCAAAACCCTCTATACCACCGACCCCAACTACGGCCTCCAGCCCATCCGCCTGAACATGAACCAACCCGTCTTGCTCGACGGTTTTGCGCTGCAACCTTACCTACAGCCCGAAGCGCTCATCGGGGCGGCAGGACAGGGGCAAGGCAGCGTCATCATGCCCGAAGGATTGAACCGGATTTGCGTGGAAGTCATTGACCTGGAGCGCAACGTCCCCATCTCCCGAAAAACCTGCGTCACGGGCGGCTTTTTCCTCAACGAGCCGCCGATGTTGCAGTTGCCTGCCTGCGGCAGCAACGTGCTACAAGCGCCCATGCAAAGCCAAACCTTCACCTGGACGCCCCTGCACCCCGGCTCCGGAAACAACCCCGCCCCGGTCGAGTACCTCTTCCAACTCGTGGAACTCCAACCCGGCGTTGACCCCAACGACGGCTTCGATTTCAGCCTGAAAATACTGGAGCGCACCACCATGTCGCCCTCGCTGATATATGGTCCTGCCGACCCCATTTTACAGCCCGGCCACAGTTACGCCTGGCGGGTGCAGGCCCGCAACATGCTCAAGCCCGGCTTGATGTTCCGCAATGGCGGGTTCAGTGCTGTTTGCAGCTTTGTCTATGGCGACGGGTTCCCTCCGTTTATCAGCAACCAGGCAGCGGAAGACATGGAGGAGGCGAGGGTTTGCCCGCAGGGCTGCGAGGTCTTCAACACGGATTTCGGGCCGATTTTTACGCAGGATTACACCACTGCCGTGGTGGAGGTGGGCGATACCATCAAGATTGGCTGGTTCGACATGACTGTAAAAAAAGCGGTACAGAGTGGGGGCGGGTATTCAGGGTACGGTCATGTAAAAATCCCGATGCTGAGTGCGTTGGTGCAGGTTCATTTCAGAGATTTGAAGGTGAAAGCCAACACGAACCGCTGTTACGAAGCCGCCAGTATAGAGGCAGTGAGCCAGAGTGCCATGTACTATGATTTCAAGCAGGGCTGGTACCAGCCGGATTACTATTTTCAAAATCTCTATAATGAGTTCGAAAATGGCCCGTTCCGCAACAACCTGACTGGCCAAATGGACCCAAATAGCAGCTATGTTAACCTGCCCGTGGGCATAAAAAGCGACCAGGGGCCATACATGGTGACGGTCAACGAACTGCGCTTCACGCCCCGCAACGCCTACATGAACTGCACCGCCTGGCAAGTCAACGACGATGGCACGCTCAACAGTTTCGGCCCCTTGGAAATCCCCATCACGCCCTACGGCATCAGGAGCGGCGCTCGGCTGCCGGTCGCTCACGGTGGGGGAGTGGGCGGCGTTTATGCCGGAATTTTCTACACCGGCGCAGGTGGCGAATCGGACAAAACGGGCATGAACATTGACTGTGCCGGCTTCAAGTCGCTCCTCCTCGACAACGAAATCACCGTTGACTCCACGCTGATGAAATCGGCCACGGGCGGCCCCGTCCGCTTCCGCCTGGCCAGCAGTAAGTCCGACCCATACGAATACCTCGGCAGCATCAAAAAATTCGATGCGTTCACGCTGCCGGCAATGCCCGGCTATCAGTTTTCAATGAAAAACGGCTCACTCGACCTCAGCGAATGGCAAAAGTCCGGTGGCAACAAACTCGCCACTTCCCATCCGCAAACCGACCGGGAGGAGTGGCAGGGGCTTTACCTGAGCGAGGTTTCCGTGGCATTCCCGCCGGGTTTCAACCTGCTGGGCGATGCCAAACCCGTCCAACTCGACCGCGGCAGCTTTGCCCTCGATGCCACCGGCGGGCAGGGACATTTTTATAAAACAAACCTGCTCCCGCTGGACAAAGGCCGCATGGGCGCCTGGCCCTACTCAGTCGACAGCCTGCAACTGCGCATTGCCAAAGGAAAAGCGCAGCGTACCTGGCTTTCCGGTCAGCTGAAAGTCCCGGTGCTGGACGAGCCGTTCGACTACAGCGCCGAACTCAGCAATTTTGGGCAAGAAAACCTGAACATCAGCCTGGTGCAGGGCCAGCGCACCATGAGCCTGTGGAGTGGAAAAATGCAGGTGTCTGCCGACTCGAAAGTGCAGGCAGTGCTCAAAGATTTTGGGCCGCAGGGTAAACAGTTCATGCCCAGTGCCGACCTGTCTGGGGTGTTTTCGATGTCCATTTCCGCCAGCAATTTTGACAAACTGCTCCACGGCGACAAGGCCGTTATCAAAAACCGTCTCCAGGCCATTTTTGGGTACAACGACCGGAACCCCAAGTTTGAGCTGAACAACCTGGACATCAAGCACCTGTTGGTTGACCCCTACCAGTTGCCGGATGAGCGGTACAAACTGCAGGAGTACACCATTGCTGAAAATGGGCTGAAAATCGAAGACAGACCGGCCAACCTCGTGGAGGCCCGCATCCGCTACACCGAAAAGGACGAGGACGGGAACGAGGAACTGGCGCTGGAACTGGTCGTGAAGCAAGGCAACGAAATTGTCCAGTTCAACTTCATCGGAAGGGCAACGGGCGCAGGCAATTTTGAACTGAACCGCATCGAAGTGCAAACGGAAGGGGTGCAGTGCGACTGCCATGCCTACCAGCCGTTTGACCCAAATGATGCAGAGGGCATCGGGCAAATGCTCGACAGGGTGTACGATAAATTTTATGCCCCTGATTTCCCGGCCGTCACTGCGGAGGGCAGTCTCGCCAGCTCGAAGAATTTCACCCCTGACCTACTGCTGGAAGCCCATAAATCTGCCATGGTGGCAGAGATGAAACAGCATCTCGTGGGTGGCTTTCCCATCATTGACGATGTGCTGGCCATTGATTTTTTGGGGATACAACTCAACATGGAGCAAAACGGCAGCAACTGGGCCGCTGCAAAGGCCATTGACCGAGGCGCTTCCAATTTTACTTTTGAAAACATTGACGCCCTGCCGACTGGCGGCGAACGGAAACTACCCATCAACCTGACGCCGGATTTGCTCACCAAAATGGGCATCACCAACACCACACTGCCAGACAATACCCGCCTGCTCATCACCGATTTCAAGATCGAGGGTGGCACGAACTACACCTCGGAGAACACAAAAGTCGAGTTCACGCTGCTGGTGAAAGTGAATGCCGAAACCTACACCCAGTTCGTGCGGAAAGATGTGAAAGTCAGCCCGACCAGCGTGCAGATGGGCGATTTTTACCTGCTGCTGGATGCCGACGTAAAGGTCAAAAACCGCTTTTTCGACGGCACGGCTGACAAGCCGGGTGGCATCGTTCTCAAAAAAAATGCTCCCGCCTCCGGCAAACCGAGCGAAAGCCAGCACAGCTACGCCTACCTGACTTGCGATGGGTTCCAGTATTTCAATGTGCAGGGCGAGTACGCCGTGCCGTTCAAGGGCGGCGTGGATTTCCCGGAGGGCCAACTCAAGCTGCGTGATTTGGAAAAGTCCACCCCGAAAGAAGCGGAGAGCCAGTTGAAATTCGCCTTTGTCGTACATCAGAAAACGGAACTTGGGAAATTCATTGCTGGGGTCAGGCAGAAAACCACCGATGGCAAAGTCCTCAACTTCGTGGGCGAAGGCGCCGAAGGCTTGATGCTAAAAGCCGGGGAATCCAATGAGATTTACCTTGATTTTGACCCCGACAAAAACCAGAAAGGACTGCACGAGTACGCCGGACCTGATTTCATGGGGCTTTATTTCAAGAAAATCCATGTGGAAATACAGGGCCTATCGGTGGACGAGGCGGGTGGTAACGTGGAGGTGGAGATTGCCGATTTTCACTTCAGCCCCGTCCCCAATTTTGGCTTCAACGGTCTGGGCGGCGCATTTCGCAAGGAAAAATTTTTACCCTACGAGCAAAACAAGAAACTGGGGGGCTGGCGGTACTCGGTGAGCATGCTCGAAATTGATTTCACCAACGCCTGGAAAAACGACAACCAGCCTGCCCACCTGGAAGGCGAGCTGCGCTGCCCGCTTTTCAAGGACGATGCCGACAAAAACCTGTTCGCCTACGCCGGCAACCTGAGTTTCCTGCGAGCCAAGGGCAAGGATGGCAAAATCCAGTACCACCCCAGCGCCGAATTTGGCATTGACGGCGTTAACCCCAAGTTCACCTACAAAGCCGACTGGATTCCGGGCATGAGCATGAAGCTCGACGAAAGCTCAACGGTCAGCCTGGACTGGGTGGAGTTGGAGGGATTGCCGAGCGGGTTCCTGCCCTCGGTGGAACTGAACGGCAAATCCGATATTGCCTTCAAGCGGGAAGACCCCACGTTGCCGCAGGCGCTCAAGGATATGTGGCTGGACCTTGAATTCAAGCAAATGGCGTTCACGGCGCTAAAAATCAATAAGCCCGACGGCACGGAGGTGCCCAAAGCTGCCAATTTCAAAGGTGTGCGCACACTGAGCATGGGCACCTGGGGCGGCAGCGAGGATGCTTCGGACAATATTCTCGGGTTCCCCGTTTGGTTCGACAAACCAAAATTCGTGTACGACGCCGCCAAATACGAGTTTGGCCTCACCATCCAGGTGCAGGTCAACCTGTCCCCGGAAAGCATGTTGGGGAAAGTGGGCAACGAGGGCAAAGTGGGCACCGACCTCGTCAATACCGCTACTACTGCCAATGCCGCTTTCCAGAAAAACGACAAGCTGGAAGATGCCCTCGGCACGGGCATTTCCGGCACCTCGACCATCGGTTTTTATTTCAAACCTGAAAACGAAAAACTGGCCTACTCCCGCACCACCCTTGAATCCATCGCCTTCAAAGGGCAGATGATGGGCTTCGTGTCCGTGGAGGGCAACCTCAATATTTTCAAAGTCACCAACGAGGAGGACAAAAAATGGGGCCGTGGTTTCATTGCACGGGCCAAAGTAGCGCTGGGACTGGAGGCCATGGAAGGAGAATTCGAGGCCATTTTTCAGACAGGAAAATTGGAAGACCCCGTCAAGGGCAACTTCCGGTACTGGTTCGCCGACTTGGAGCTGGCAGCGGGCGGCGGAAGCGTGTTCGATGGCGGAAAATCGGCGATGGACATGCTCAAAACCGGTACCAGTGCCGCAGAGGAGAGCGGCAAAGTCATCGGTCCGTACAACCTCCGGCTGCAGGGCGGCGGTGGCGGGTTTTACTGGAATATGGAAAAACTGCCCGGCCTGAGCCTCGAACGTGGCGACGGCAGCACACCGGGCGCCAGCCTCTCCAAATTCAAGTACGAACCTAAAAAAGTCAGCTACGGCGGCTACCTCACGGGCATTTTTTCCATCGTAAAACAACAACTGCTGGCGCTGGATTTGTCGCTGCTGGTAGAAGTGGGCAACAACGACGCAGGCAACATGAGCCTGAAAAAAGTCACCCTGCGGGGCGGTGGTTTCATGATGCCCCCGAGCATGGGCGGGCGGGATGGCGCTCCTTTGAAAATGGGCGCACAGATTGAGCTGGACATCCCCAGCAAACGGATTACCGGGGATTTCAGCGCCTTTGCCGATTACAGCCTGGGAGTGGGCGAATTCAAACTTTTTAGCCTCAAAATTGACTCCACAAAGTCGAAAGGCGCCATGCTCATCAGTTGGAAAGAAGGCAATGAAAAGTTCTACATCAAGGCCGGGCGGCCCAACGCCCGCCTGGGGGCCGAGCTTTCCACTTTTGGGCTGGATTTCAGCGTTGGCAACTATTTCCAAATTGGGCAGGACATCGACCCCATCCCAAACGTCAGCGAAATCGTGCCGGGCTGGCCAGCACCAGCGGAGAAGGCCAAGCGGGAAATTGACCCAAAGAATGGATTTTGTTTCGGCTTGAATTACAGCTTGCGCAAATCGTTCGACATGGCCATTTTCTACGCTGCCGTGAACGGCGGCTTCGGCTTCGATGTGGCGCTGGGGACGACCGACCTGAAATGCGACGACCGCCGGTTTGGCCTCAACGGATGGATGGTCAAGGGCCAGTTGTTCGCCTACATCGGGGCGGATGTAGGCTTGCAGTACAACCTTGGTTTCAAGTCGGGCAAGGTGAGCGTGATGAGCTGCAACCTCGCGGCCATGCTGCGGGGGCAGTTCCCCAACCCGTCCCTTTTCAATGGGCAACTGGCGGGTAAATATTCCGTGCTGGGCGGCTTGGTGGAAGGCAGTTTCAACCTGAAATTCCGCTTGGCTTCCGACAGGGACATTGCCTGCCTGAACGCCGTTTTGAGCAATCCCAATGCAGCACTGGCTGACCTGCCCATCGTGGCGGACAAATACCCCAACGACGACGAGAACAAGGACATCCCCATTTTTTCCAACCCAAAATTGGTCTACAACCTGAACGTTGGCCACGAGTTGGTCATCACCGACCTCGATGTGGACGGCAACGAGCTGACCCGCTATTTCAAGCCCGTGCTCGACCCGACGGAGGGTTTTTTGCTGAAAAAAGGCACAACGACGGTCCCTTGCGAAATGGTGGCTGAAGCCAAAAGCACCACGCTGAAACCCCTGAAAATGCTGGAGCCGAAGACTGCCTACACCCTATCTTACAAAATAAAATGGCAGGAGAAAAAGAACGACAAATGGGAGTTCATGACGGGCAAGGGTGCCGAGGAAACAGGTACGGTTAGTTTCACAACAGGCAATCTGCCGGATACCATCGTTGCCCAACTGCTCGACTACCACGCACCTGGCCGAAACCAGCGCTACTGGCACCCCGGCTTCGCCGAAACCCGTATCAAGTTCGACAAGGCGGCGCCTCCCGGCACGGATTGGCAAAAGCAGTATTTTCCGCAATCGGCGCAGGTGCCAAACTTTGGGAACGTCAACTACGACTACGTGGTGAGGCTGAGCCGCTACGATGCCAACGGGAACGTGGAGGAGGTGCAGGACGTGCCGCTGTCCGAGTATCCGGGTTTGAAAAACTTCCAAATCCCGGTGACGGAGTATATCCAGGTGGGCACCAAGTTCATCATCCCGACGGTCAAAGTTCAAAATGCGCAGGGCCTGAACGTGGGTTTTGCCGGCCTGAACAACGTCATTACGACCGACCAACATTGGAAGGGCAAGCTCTGCCAGCTCCAGCTCATGCGCCTGCCGATTTTACCCAAAACAGCCACGGTGGAGCAAAAAGATGCCAAAACGGCAACGGGTGCCACGGCAGGAATAGCGGATGGAGAGCCGGCGGCTTTCAGCACCATCAAGGTTTCAAAAACCAAACTGGCCACCAACGAGGGCAAGTTGCCGAAAGAATATGGCCCCAAAATCCTGTACCAGTATTGGTTTGCGACCAGCCAATACGACAACCTGCACAACAAACTGGCGGCCTCCACGGTGCAGTCGTACCAGAGCAACGTCAAACGGACGGACTACAACCACCCGAACGACGAGACGGAACTCAATTTTTCCTTCAAAACCACCGACCAGGCTTTCCCCGGCTTCACAGATGATTATTTTGGTTTCAAAAACAGCACGGAAGGCTTCGACCAGTTCGACCTCGACCGCATCCGGTTGAACGCCGTGGTGACCTACCCGGACGCATTTTATCTCAAAAACAAGCTCTGGGATGATGTCAACGGGGCAGCCCGCTTTGCCGCTTTCAGCCAGATTTCCTTCGGTGAAACGGTGCATTTCGATTACAGGACCATCCCGAACTTCAACATTGACTTCGGCTGCGCCATCGGCGGAAACCAGCTTACCACCTACAATTCCCTGCTGAATTCCGACAAATCCCTTACCCTCGTCAACCTGAAAAAATACTGGAATTCGAGGATAGTTAACCCGCAGAATGACCAGGCGTGGCTGGGCAATTTCCTGCTGCCCGGCAACGGAAACAACAACCTGTCAGCTGCCGAAATCACCAACAGAAAACTGAAATCCTACTCCGCTTACTCCGGCAAACAAGTGCTGGAAGGTTGGAAGGGCGATGTGCTGACCGACCCGCAGTCGTTCGGAATGATTTACCAGGACCAACGCTCCCGCATCATGGGTCTCCAGTACATGACCCTACGGGCCACCATCGACAAGGCCTACGCCAACGCTGTCCACGCTGCCGTTTTTGGCAACTCAGCCGAAGCGGTCAAGGATGCCGCCGTGAAAATCAGTCAACGGTATGGTCATTCGGATGCATGGCACGACCAGTTTTGGAACTTCAGCGAGCACAAGGTCAGCGGCACTTACGTTAAAAGTTATGGCGGAATTTTAGGCAACACCCCCGACTACGAGCAAGGTACTTTCGGCCCCACCCAGTGGGTTTACACCTCGCCCAAGGCCAGCAGCACAAAAGAGGATTTTTCCCCTCACAAAAACTGGTACCAAAACACCAGCAAGACCGTCACGGGCGAGGCTGCCGCCTACTATGCTGGCAAGGTGCAAATCAACATCCCCAAGCTGGCGAAGTGGCAGGACATGGGCCAGTCGGTGCGCTCGTCCTTCAATTCTTACCCAAGCTACCAGGTGGCCGTGTCGCCCAACCGGCCCGGCGCCAGCAGCACGACCGGCGTGGCAAATGCCAACGTTTCGGCGACCAACACGGGCGCAGCGGCGTTCAAGTTTTCCCGGCAGGGCGCCGATGTTTTTCTCGACGATTTCCCCCGTGACGCCAATATCGCCTCCATCGAAATCCAATTTGCCGATGCCTACGGCAATTACAAACGTGCGGCCTTCTGGGACGGCCCGGCCAACGAAGTGGACCTCTACGATGCCTCCGGCAAACGGGCCATCAAATACAATGCCTCGCTGCCCGGCACCGACGGCAGCATCAACCTCTCCGAACTGTTCCAAATTCCGGCAACGGACGGCAATACGATTGCTACCTGGTCGAAGGGCAATGTTTACCGCAACAGCGGCGTGAAAGTGTTGGTGAGGACAAACCAAGGCACTTATACTTTTGATAAAAATGCTTCCACTGCCCTCGTGGCGCTGGACAACAAAAACCTGAGCCACGACTCCCAGCGTCAGAAGGCCGTCCATTTCAGCCGGGGTGCAGGCGCCAGCGCCAATATGCTCACGATGAAAATGATTGGCTCGGCGGGCAACTGGGATTTTGGTGGCTGCCTCGTGGTGGATGACGAAACCAAACAGGCCGTCGCCCATTTGGACAAAAACCGCAAACTGACCCGTTACAGCTACAACGCCGACGGCTACCTGGCCAGCACTTCCAGCTATGCTGACGGCTCGCCGATGGTGGAACTTGACCCGACCCGCAACTACACGCTGTACGTGGCCAAAGCAGGGCAAACGCAGTACAGCGCCGCCCTGCAACTGGACAAGACCCAGTTCTGGCGGGACAAAGTGGGCCAGTTTTTTGAGGAGGGAACTTTTGGCGAAGCCAACAAAGGCACGGTTGACCCGCTCGGATTGGTGGCTTACCCTCGTGGAGCGAGCGCCATCGCCGTGCCCGGCAAGGTGGAGGCGGAAAACTATGCGCTGCCCAACCTCCCGATGCTGAAAGGATTCGGCATGGCCTACCGGGAGAATAACCTGAACAGCAATTGGTACTACCGGGAAGGCGACGGCGTGGGCATCATCAAAGAAAACGAGGACAACGTCGTTTATGCCATTGAAACCGGGGATTGGTTTGCCTATAAAATCAACGTGCAGACCGCCGGGAAATACGTCGTGGACATCCGTGGCAGGGCCAATGGAGCGGACAGGAAACTCGATATGGAAATTGACGGTAAGCCGGTTGCGAGTGCTTCCATCATCCTGAAGCAAACACCGGACGGCGGCTATTGGAACCCCTGGCGCAAAGCCCCGATGGACGTCACGAGGCTGGAAGGATTCGACCTGCCCGCCGGGGAGCATGTGTTGAAACTTCGCTTCACCGGGGAGTTTCACCTCGACTATCTCCATTTCAAGGCCCTTGCTCCGGACATCGAAATTAAGGGGAATGGCGTTGAGATTTTGGACAATGCCACGGGCTACAATACCAACACCGGCACGGATTTCGGCAACCAACCCTGCCCGGCAGCACCCCGGATTTTTACCATCGCCAACAAAGGGACTGGTAGCCTGAAACTCACCGGTAACCCAACCGTGAAACTGAGTGGGGCCAATGCCACTGACTTCAAGGTAGTGCAGTTCCCGAAGAGCAATTTGCTGGTGGAAAATGCCCTTGACAGTTTTGCCATCCAGTTTTTGCCCACCGACAAAAACCTGGGGGAAAGGTCGGCCATCGTCACCGTGGAATCCAACGCCAAAGACGCCCAGAAACAGGTTTTTACCTTCAACATCCGGGCAAACAACCATCCAGTGGAGGTGGAACTGAGGTCGGGTTCGAACGTTCTCGCCAGCAGTGCTGCTCCTCCGCAGGCTGGGGCAGCCAATGATTTTGGGGAAATTGCGCAGCAGGCGACCACACGGGAGTTCACACTTTTCAACCTCGGCAAATACCCGATGAAGGCGACCTACACCGTGGAGGGCGATGCGGCGGGCGAGTTCCAATTGCAGAATTTCCCGACGGAATTGGCGGCTGGCAAAAGCCAAAATTTCACCGTCACTTACCAAGCGGCGAGCAACAAACTGGGTATTAGGGATGCCATTTTGAAAATCCAAACCATTGATTGCGACGAAAACCCCTACCTGGTACCCCTCCATGCCTTCATCCCCGGTGGGGCCATCAGCCTGAACGAATTCAACGACTTCGTGAAAGTGCCCGCCAATAATTTGCTGAACAAGGATTTCACGCTTGAAGCGTGGGTGAACGTTAGTCCGGAACGGAAAAACGGCTACCTCTTCGACTTCGACAATCCATCTACCATTGACCAAATCCGCCTGTCCTTTGCCGGTGGGCCAAACGGCAATCCGCAACTCGTCATTGACAACGGTGGCGGCAGCCGTGGCAGTTGGGAGGCCAGCGAAAAACTGCCCCTGAACAAATGGGCACACCTGGCGCTCACGGTGCAGGGCACGACGGGCAGGATTTTCATCAATGGCAAGCCCTCGCCGCCTTTCACCATCGTCGCACCCGTCAACGTGACGAGGTACACTTGCAAAATTGGCAGCGCCGAACGGGGAGGGACAGCACAGTTTGACGAGTTCAGGATTTGGGACGTCGCCCTCAGCGAGGCAGAAATCAGGGGCCGGATGAACTGCGAACTAAAGGGCGACGAGTACGGCCTGCGGCTGTACTACCCCTTCAATCAGGGTTTCGCCGGAGGCGACAATACCAGCTTTACCCACGTGAACGACCAGCGCCCCAGCGCCGACATGGGTGGCAGCCTGAACTGGAGCGTCAAGCGGACCGGCACGAAATCGAACTGGGTGACGGGCCGAACTTATCTCCAGCCAAAGCCGGTCTGCACCGACCAGTTCCCGCAAATCACCCTGGCATCAGCTGAGGGCAAGCACATTTTCAACAAAGCGGCTGTCAGTCCGGAAACAGACTTCGGCATGGTGAAAGCTGGGGAAACCAAGTCCCTGACTTTCACCATCAAAAACCCCGGCGGGCAGGCACTTCAACTCACGGGCCAGCCCAAAATCACCGTCAGCGGCGAGGACGCCAGCCAGTTCAAGCTATCGCCCGATTTTCAAACAGCCAGTATCCCGGCCAACGGGACGGCCAAGTTCACGGTACAATACGCACCCATCGGTATGGGATTCGAGCGCAGTTGCACGTTGAATATTTCACACAATGCCCAGGGAGGCGGAACTTTTGTGGTAAACCTTCGGGGCGAGGTGGAAACACCGGGCCTGGCGTTGAGCTACAACGATGTCGGCATTCAGGATGAGAGTGCCAACATCGGTTTGAGCGATGGAACGGAATTCGGCACACAGGCGCTCAACAGCGAAACGACACGGAATTTCAGCATCAAAAACACAGGGAATTCTCCGCTCATCATCAATGCAGTCACGGTAGGGCAGGGGGATTTTACCGTGAAACTGCCCGAACTCCGCACCGTCCCGCCGGGGCAGACCTCGACTTTTCCCGTCATTTTTAAGCCCACCAAAACAGGGCAGCAAAAAACCACCGTCAGCATCAAAACCAACCTGACCGGAACGGCCGCCGAGTGGACCTATGCCGTGGCGGGTACTGGCGCCAGCCCCGCCAACACGCTGGCCTTCGACGGGGACGACGTGCTGGAAATCCCGCAGCCCATTTCACTGGAAAACGACTTCACGGTGGAGGCTTGGGTGAATATCAAAACCTACAAAAAAGGGTGGACTTGGCTCCAATTCAACCGGGAAAACAGTACCGATAAAATTGCACTGGTCAGCAATGACGGGGCGATGTACCTCGAAACCACCCTCAACGGCACAAAGCAATCCCTATTTTTGGGTGGCGGCGCCAGCACGGGCGAGTGGAGCCATTTGACGCTGGCATTCCGGGACGGGTCGGTCTATTTTTATGGACACAATAAAAATTGTCTCGGGAACAGCAATTCGCCATGTCCGGTGTTTTCACAAGCAGTGGCCATTCCGAAGGGAATGTTCAGGTGCGTGATTGGGGCGGGCAACAATTTCATTTTGGATGAATTCCGCATCTGGAACCGCTGGCTGAGCGTGGATGAAGTGGCTGCCCGCCTGCAATGCGAGCTAAAAGGCGACGAGAATGGGCTGGCGATTTACTACGATTTCAACCAGGGCGTGCCGGGCGGCGACAATGCCCCCATCAGTTTTTCCACCAACAAAAAAACGGGGGCGGCGAACCATGGGGTTCTGAAAAAATTTGCGCTGTCAGGTATGAATTCCAATTGGGTGGCGAGCGAAAATGGCGTGACGAAAGACAAATGCCCGGCCTTCATCCCTTTCAGTTTTGCAGTCAAACGACAGACGATGTTTTGGGACAACAAGTCCCAGAGCCTTTCTATTCCCGGCCAGATTATTTGCCAGTCCGGCAGCCTCATTCATGATTTTTCAAATACCCCGCAATTAAATGAAGTAAGGGATACCCTTCAGATTGAAAATCTAACGGATGCGCCCATTGCCCCAACACTTACCATCAGCGGCGATGCGGCGGCGGATTACCGTTTTTCACCTGCCTCGATTGGGTCAATTCCCGCCAAAGGAAAAGCGGCCGTGGTGCTTATTTTCAAACCAACAATAACAGGTGAGCGCAAAGCGGAAATTGCCATTGTTGCAGGCCAGGCACTGCCCTGGAAGGGCCTTGTGAGAGGGACTGGACTGGAGGCAGCCACTGCCCTCAATTTCTCGCCCTATCAGGACGATTATATCCAGGCGCCAACGGGCGACTATTTCAAGGATGACTTTACCATAGAGGCATGGGTCAATGATTGGGGCATTACTGTCAGCTTGAACACGCTACTTGATTTCAGCGACGGCAACGGCAACCGGATAGCCATTACCAACAGGCCACCCTACCCAAGTATTGCCATTTCGAAGAACAATGTGAACTCCGGAACGGAAGGCGTCAGCTACGAGTCATTTCAGGGCTGGACACATATCGCCCTGACCATGAGGGGCAATGAGGGCAAGCTTTACCTGAACGGTCAACTGCGAAAGACCTTCACCGCCGACCCGCCGAAAGCCGGGGGCTGGAACCAGAATTTTATAGGCAAACAAGGATGGTTCACTTTGGACGAACTGCGTATCTGGGGCAGGTGCCTGCCTCAACAGGAGATTTTGGCCCGGATGAACTGCCAGCTGTCCGGCAATGAAAACCAGTTGCTGCTTTACTACCCATTCAATCAGGGGCGGCCGGCGCAGGACAACACTTCATCGCCGCCTATCGTAACCGACGGTCGGGTTGGCGCAACCGGCGGCGGGGCTATGAAAAATTTTGCCCTTAGCGGCAATAGCTCGAACTGGGTAACCGGAGGTAGCCCGGTCGTCAGTAATTGTGCTGTTTTTGTTCCTTCCGCTGAAATCGTGCTACAGGGCGGCCAGCCCTTGGCGGCCATTGCCAAAGGCAGCACACAGCCTGTAACCGATAATGCGACTGATTTTGGGATAATTGCCATTGGCGGGGAGCTGGTGCGGCAATTCGAATTGGGGAATATCGGGGGAGCCCCGCTCAACATTTCCAGCATCACTGTCAGCGGCCCCGGGGCAGCAGATTTCACCGTTTCGAACCCCAACGCCTTCACGTTGGCTTTTGGTGAAAAAACCAGCTTTGCCATTCAGTTCAAACCCACTGCGTTGGGGGAACGAAAGGCTACCATTAACATACAAAGCAATCAGCCGGGCGGAAGCTGGACTTTTGCGGTAGCAGGGCAGGTAATTCCTGAAAGCCCAGAGATAGACATTGTGCTGAATGCATCGGAACGCTACACCTATAATGGATTGAACTTGGAACGGAAGGTGTCGAATGTACCTGTTGAAAATGCCAACAAGGGCAAAAGCATTCCATCGGGCGGCACTTTGGACATGGGCGAGGCCAAACTCGGCGTCAACCCGACCTTTATGCTCGCCATTAAAAACACGGGCAACAAACCACTCTTGCTCACGGGCGAGACAAAGATAAAAGTGACGGGGCCGCATGCCGACCAGTTTTTCATCTACAATCCCGGATTGTCGTGGGGAAATCCAGACCTGACCTTCAACGAAGGAAATGTGAGCAGCCAGCAGGAGGTATATTTCATGGCACAATTCAAACCCACAGGGGCGAATGGCGACCGCAGCGCCACCCTGACCATTGAAAGCAATGACCCGGACGAAGGCAGTTATGTTATCAACTTGCGGGGCAAAAAAATTGGTTCGAACCCCCAGATAAGCATTCGTGAGAACGAAACGGAGATCAGCCTGGTAAATAACGCCAACCCAAGCGCACAAACCGACTTTGGAACAGTGAACATAGGCTATGAAAAATGGCTTAGATATACCATCACCAACGGACAGGGCCTCGACCCGCTCGCATTCACGGGTCAGCCCAAAGTAGTGGTTAGCGGCCCTGACAAGGAACAGTTTGAGGCACTCCTTGCTGAAACAAGTGCTTACGGACACGGTGCGCAATCCTACACGCTGCTTCACACGTTGAGTTTGGATGTAAAATTCAAACCCAGCGGGGAAAATGGTGAACGAACCGTCACGCTGACCATTCCATCGAACGATCCAAAGAATGGTAATTTCGTCATCCATTTGAAAGGCAACGTGCTGGCTTCTCTGCCGGAGATAGAAATAAGTCCTTATGGAGGCGAAGTGATAGCCAACAATGGTCAATTCCACATTGGAGAGTCCTATCCGGGTGAAGGTTTGAGTAGAGGTTTTACTATTACCAATACCGGCCCTGGCACCCTCAACCTGACTGGCTCGCCCAAAGTCGAACTAAGCAGCCCAGATGCCAATCAGTTTTCCATTGACTATCAACCTAATAACGGCAGTTTGTCGCCGAAAGGCGGCCAAGAGTGGTTTGGAATAGTATTCACCCCAAGCGGTACGCCGGGCGAGCGCAATGCCACGCTTGCCATCTTGAGCAATGATGCGGATGAGGGCAGTTATGTCATCCAACTGAAAGGAACGGCATTGGAAGGACGGCCTGAAATTGACGTCAGAACGCTATCCGGCAGCAGCATTGCAAGCGGCGCTGAGGCAGGTACGCTGACTGATTTTGGCGAAACCAGGGCGTTTGAGCAAACCAGGGATTTGACTTTTACCTTATCCAATACCGGGCAGGGGACTTTGAATCTTACCGGAGAGCCAAAAATTGCCATCAGCGGCCCCCATGCCGGCCAGTTTGAAGTGCTGTCCAATCTTAACACAAATAGCGTGACGCCACAAGGTTCCATCACTTTTACGGTCAGGTTTAAGCCAACTGGAAATCCCGGCCAACGAACCGCCACCCTGACCATCTCCAACAACGATGCGGATGAGAGCCAATATGTTGTGAACCTCAAAGGTCAGTGTTTGGCAGGCGTAGGCCCCAATACTGGCGAGGCGTTGCATTTTGGTTCCAATAGCACCGTTAATATCGGCCAATTCGGCACTCTGGACATGAACAGCATGACGGTGGAGTTTTACATCAAACCCGACCAAAATGGCTATGGAGGTATTTTGAGCAGGGGCTCTAATGATGGTTCTTTTGCGGTTTCAATAGACAACAATGGCTATTTGAACATAAAGACGAATACCTGGGAGTGGAATAAACCCCGTCAGGACAAAACTTTAACAGTAGCCAAACTGGATTGGAACAAATGGTACCATGTGGCCATTTCGCACGATGGCAGTAATTACTCCTGCTATATTGATGGGGTGCTGAAAAAGACGGAAGCTTTTGGCAACATACCCAATGGGGGCAGCTTCATAATTGGCAGAAGCTCAAACGGCAATTCCTTTCAGGGGGCTTTGGATGAATTAAGGATTTGGAACAAAGTGCTTTCTTCCACTGAAATTAATAGCCGCAAAAATTGCGAACTGAAAGGGAGCGAGGCTGCCTTGGCTGCCTATTACGACTTCAATCAGGGCACAGCAGGGTCAGATAATTCATCAGAAAAAGAACCTGAGTTAGATTGGCAAAATAAGACCATTTATAAATTCTATGCTTACGATAGAATAAAAGGTTCGACCAACAAGAGCATGATGAATGGCTTTTTATTCACCGGCACTACCGCTAACTGGCTAAAAGGCAGTCCGGTTACATCCGGCGTAAAATGTCCATGAGATAACATGAAATTTCAAGATGACTAAACCGATAAAATATCTGCTGTTTTTTTTAATCTGCTTCAGTGTGGATTGGGCGAATGCACAAAATAAATTGTTCGTCCAGGCCAACGCCTACACCGACGCCATCACCGTGACGATTTTTCCGCTCAACCCAACGGCCTGGTCACAAAATATCACGACTGGCTACCGGGTGGAGCGGGTGGAACTGCAAGACGGGCAACCATTGCCTGCCACCCGCACCGTGCTGGCGGCGAAGCTGCTGCCGCAAAGCCCCGACTGGTTCCAACAGCACAAGGCAGACGAAGACGGCCTCATGGAAGCCGTGGGCGCCTTGCTCTACGACAGCACTTTTCAGTTCAAGGATAAATCGCTGATTGACCCCGATTCCATGCGCTGGAACTACGTGGTGTACGAGGCAATGACCCGCCCGCAGGTGGGGCTTGCCACGGGGATGATGCTGCCCGATACCCAGGCCAAGCTGGGCAAAAACTACCGCTACACCATTACTTCGCTCGGCGCAAACGGGCTGACCGCCTCGGTGGACATCCTCCATTCGGCGGGCTTGTCGAGCCAAAGTCCGGCGGAGGTGCGGCTCGATTTCAAATTCCCCGAAAACCGCTCCCTTACCGACATGATTCCCCGGCTCGAAAAGCCCGTTTTTCCACAGGTTTTTGCATTGGCAAAAGCCTACGGCGACAGCATCGTGGTGCGCTGGGCGCCCAGTTCGGCGCAGCTTTGGCACAATTCCCTCGAAAAAGGCTACTACCTACTGCGCACCACCGAGGCTGCCAACGACACCAGTTTTGCCAACCTCGACACCTTGGGTTTAATAAAACCCTGGCCGAAAAACCAAGCCATCGGTTGGGCAGAATCGGACGGCAAAGACAGCATGGCCATGCTGGCAGCAGGGCTGCTTTACAGCGATAATTCCGGCATTGACATGGGGCCGGTCACGGAGCAGGCACAGACTTTTGAAACCAAATACGGCTTTGCGCTTTTCGCTGCTGAAGGCTCGCAACTGGCTTCGAAAATACTGGGTCTTGGCTACGCTGATAAAAATGTGGTGCCCGGCCAGACCTACCACTACCGGCTGGTGGCCGCCGATGCTCCAAGCCCGTACAGTCAGGCGACAGTGACCGTGAAAAACGAAAAAACGGCATTGCCCGCCCCTGTTTCTTTCTTCGCAAAACCCGGCGACCACCTCATCGAATTGACCTGGGAAATTCCCGCCAACGTCCGCCATTTTTCCGCCTACCAATTGGAAAGAAGCGAGGACAACGGGAAAATCTGGCGAAAAATGCACGACACGCCGCTCGTTTTCGCCAATTCGGAAGCGGCCAACCTGGACGTTTACCGCTTTCGGGATTCCGTTGAATTCAACTACAAGGAATACCGCTACCGCCTGAAGGGACTGGACAGCTTCGGGGAGTGGAGCCCGTGGGCGGAACTGCAATCGCAGGCCGTTGACCTGACCCCGCCGCCCGTCGCCGATGTGAGCCTCGCCGCCTACAATGACACCACCAACACGGCGCTCATACAATGGTCGGTGCCACAATTGCCAGCCGATTTCAAAGCATTTTATGTTGTGGTGGGAGAGGACGTGGCGTCACAGTGGGACACGATTGCCATTTTGAAAAAGGAGGCCAGGGAGTTCCTGTGGAAGCCCGACACCCTGCTGACCAAGAGCTATTTCGTTTGGGTGCTGACGATGGACACGCATGGCAACATCGCCCCCTCCGTCGAAAAATCCTTGACCGTGCCCGACCTGAAAGCACCGCCGCCGCCCGCAATGGTGGTCGGAAATATCGAGGAAGACGGAACGGTGACGGTCGTTTGGGAACACAGCACCGCCAGCGACCTAAAGGGCTACTGGGTGTACATCGCCAACGACACGACGAATGAGTTTACCAATGTCAACCAGGAGATTTTATTCGAAAACGCCATCACCTGGAAAGTGGAGGATGTCACGCTGAACAAATACCTCTACGTGGTCATTCGGGCGGAAGATGACAGCTACAACAGGGGTCGGCTTTCCAAAGTACTCGCCCTGAAGCGCCCGGACAAAGTGCCGCCGCCCACCCCGGTGCTGACCTCGGCAGTGCAGGTTGGGCAGTCCGTTGTTTTAAAATGGAAACCCGCCACCGATGGCGACACGAAAAAATTGCACCTCATCAAAAGGCTTTCGGAAGAAGCCAGCTCCGATTGGGCACTGCTCGATACCTTGACCCTTTTTGAAAAAACATTTCAAGACACCAGCATTTACCTGGGCATGCAGTACCAATACGCTTTGGTGGCTGAAGACGATGCAGGCAACCTTTCGGACACCAGCGAAAGCAGGTACGTCAAAATACGGTTCATGCCAGAAGTAGCCGCCGTAAAAAACCTGAAAGTAAGCCAACCGGAACCGGAAGTGGCCATGGTGAAACTGACCTGGGAGTACGAGGAAAATGCTTCGGCGGGAATGCCTACGGACAACTACGAATTCCTCATTTACCGCTCCGCTGGAAACGAAAATCCCGAATTCATCGCAGCCGTACCTGCTGCCCAACGGGATTATGTTGACCAGGCTGTTTTCAACAACGTGGTGTACAACTACGCTGTGCAGGCGCATTTTGTCGCCAGTGGCGAAATGGGCACCCGCAGCCCCGTCATGTCCGTTTTTACAAAAGGAGAAAACCCCTTGCAGCCCCATCAAAAGACCGGGGAAGCCGTCGCTGAAATCGTCCTGCGTGGCCGGGGCCTTGCCATTCGGAACGGCGATGATACGCCCGTTGCGGAGGACGGCACCGACTTCGGCAGGGTAGGCACGGGTAGCGTGGCCGCCCACAAATTTGCCATCCAAAACAACGGCGAACAACTGCTCGAACTGCCCGACCAGCCCGTGAGCCTGGAGGGTGAAGACTTGTCCGTGTGGGCCATCGTGCAGCCACGCAAGCAAAAAATCAATGGTTACGGTACCGCCGAGGAGTTCACCATCGAATTCCGGCCAAGAACGGAAGGCGAGTTCGCGGCCAGGCTGCGGATTGAAGGGGAAAAACCCTACGAATTCACCATCAAAGGCACCGGTACCCGCAAACCCGAACTCGACTTGCAGGGCAACGGCGTCGCCATCCTCAACAAAGACAATTTGCCCACTCCAGATGACAACACCGATTTTGGCGGGGTGGCCACGGGAGCAAAGGCTACCCGTATTTTTTTGGTGAAAAACATCGGGGTGGACCCGCTCCGGTTGAGTGGCGCCCCAGCCATATCGGGTGACGCTGAATTTAGCATCGCCAGTTTCAACATGCCCAAAAACAACACTCTGACCGCTGGTGCGGAGGTGCCGCTCATCGTCACCTTCCTGCCCATGGAAACAGGCACGCACAACGCCACCCTGACCATCCTCAGCGACGACGAGGACGAAAACCCGTTCACCTTCGCCATTCAGGGCGTCGGGACGGGGCCGGAGGTGAGCATTTTGGGTGAAAACGGGGCGACCATTGCCAGCGGTGCCACCAACCCCGGCGCCGACTTCGGCAGGGTAGGGTTGAACGGCAGTTTCAGCCGCCAGTTTACCATCAAAAACCTCGGCGACCGGGCGCTTAACCTGACCGGCAAGCCGAGGGTGGCCATCACGGGCCCTAACGCCGCCGATTTCAAACTGATGAGCGACCTGCCTGCCCAAGTGAAACCCGGCGGCGGGGCAGAGATATTTACCATAGAGTTTAAACCGGGCGCTGCGGGCCTGCGGCAGGCGGTTGTGACCATCGAAAACAACGATGCCAACGAAGCCATTTACCAATTTACCATTCAGGGAACGGGGCTTTGATAATCCCATTTATTGCGAAGCACATGAAAAAAATAGTACTCCTTTCAGCTTGTTTGATGTTTTTCGGCTGGCGCCAAACCTGGGCTCAGCAGGACATTGCTGTTTTCGCCGACAATGCTTTTTCCATTGAGATTTTCAACGGCGACCCGGCAAGCCTGGCCCAGGAGACTGATTTTGGAACCCTGGCAGAAGGCGGCCCGGATTCGGTTCACTATTTTACCATCGTCAATTGGGGGGATGATTTTTTGGATTTGACCAATGCAACCGTCACGCCGGGGATGCACTTTGAGATAGATTTTTTCCCTGAAATCCTGCCGCCGGGCATACCAACCTTGATAGGGGTGGGTTTTCAAACTTCCGTGGCGCCCATTGGCATTTACGAAGCAATCATTAGCATCGAGAACGACGACCCCGACGAAAATCCTTTCACTTTTGGCGTCAGGGCCGAGGTGACGGCTGCACCGCCGCCACTTTTCCCAGAAATCAACGTGCAGGGTAACGGAATAGACATCGCAAATGGCGACAATACGCCCGACCCTGCCGATGATACCGACTTCGGCAGTACCACAGTCGGCACGTCGGTCATCCATACTTTTACCATTGAAAATACAGGCGACGACCTGCTCAACGTGACCAGTATCAGCCTGACAGGTACGGGTGCCGCCGCTTTTTCGGTTGGAGACCTCACCCCGCCCAGCCCCATTGCGCCTTTTGAATATGCCGAATTTCCGGTTGCTTTCGACCCGGCGGCAGCGGGCACTTTCAACGCCACCATCGAAATTGCCAACGACGACCCCGATGAAGACCCCTACACCTTTGCCATCACGGGCGAGGCGACCGTGCCTCCGCCACCTCCCGCCAGCGATGTGGTCGTGCGGGGCAATGGCCTGACCATCGTCAACGGCGACGCTACGCCCAGCGTATTGGACGGCACGGATTTCGGTATTGCGCCTATTTCCATCTATCCCATCAACCATTTTTTTGTGGTAAAAAACACAGGGGTAGACCCGCTCAATGTCGCTGACATTACGCTGACGCAGACCACGGTGGAGTTTTACATCTATAATCCGCTCGACCCGCCGAGTCCCATTCCGCCGGGCGATTCAGCTATCTTCTGGGTGACTTTTATCCCGTCCACCAACGGCATTTTCGAAGCCACGGTCACCATCGACAGCGACGACCCGGACTACACTTTCCTCGTTCGGGGAGAGGGTGGGGTGGCTCCCGGGCCGGATATTTATGTGTCGGGCGGCAACCTCGAAATTATCAACGGCGACACGACGC
The DNA here is from genome assembly GCA_030147525.1 of Bacteroidota bacterium. Classification (GTDB taxonomy): domain Bacteria; phylum Bacteroidota; class Bacteroidia; order Chitinophagales; family Saprospiraceae; genus UBA6168. Next base: position 16,762 of record JASBVF010000008.1, on the reverse strand, counting down.
CCAATACCCTGGACCATACCGACTTTGGGGGTGTGTTAGTTGGCAACAATGCTTCCAGCATCATCAACGTGGACAATTTCGGCGACATGACGCTAAACCTGGTGGCTGCCACGCTGAGCGGGCCGCATGCTGGCGATTTTGCGGTTGGCGCCTACATCCCTTCCGGAATGAATCCAAGCGGCGTTTTGCCGCCTGGCAGCGGGACCGGCTTTACCCTTGATTTCAGTCCGGGTGCAGCGGGGCTGCGGCAAGCCACCGTGACCATCCCCAACAACGACCCCGACGAAGACCCCTACATTTTTGATATTCAGGGAACAGGCACCTTGATTTGGTACCAGGACGACGACGGAGACAGTTTTGGAAATCCTTTTGTGACAGAAACGGCCGCTTCGCAACCGATGGGCTACGTGTCCGATGATACGGATTGCGACGATACCAACCCCGCCGTCTATCCCGGCGCAGTGGAAATCTGCAACGGCATAGACGACAACTGTGATGGCAACATTGACGAGGGCGTCCAACTGACTTTTTACGCCGATGAAGATGGCGACGGTTACGGCGACCCCGCTGTTTTTGAAAATGCCTGCTCGCCTTCTCCCGGCTACGTCGCTGACAACACGGACTGCGATGACACTGATCCGGCCATCAACCCCGGCGCTGTGGAAGTTTGCAACGGCATTGATGACAACTGCGACGGAAATATTGACGAAGGCTTGCAACTAACTTTTTACGCCGATGCGGATGGCGATGGTTACGGCGACCCAAATGTTTTTGAAAATGCCTGTTCGCCTTCTCCCGGTTTCGTTGCTGACAACACGGATTGTGACGATACCGATCCTGCTATCAATCCCGGTGCTGTGGAAATCTGCAACGGTATTGATGACAACTGCGACGGAAATATTGACGAAGGCTTGCAACTAACTTTTTACGCTGATGCGGACGGCGATAGCTACGGCGACCCAACTGTTTTTGAAAATGCCTGCTCACCTTCCCCTGGCTTCGTCGCCGATAATACGGATTGCGATGACACTAATCCCGCCATCAACCCCGGTGCTGTGGAAATCTGCAACGGCATTGACGACAATTGCGACGGCAACATTGACGAAGGCGTCCAGCTAACTTTTTACGCCGATGCGGATGGTGACGGCTACGGCGATCCCGCTGTTTTTGAAAATGCCTGCTCACCTTCCCCCGGCTACGTCGCTGACAACACGGATTGCGATGACACCGACCCGGCCATCAACCCCGTTGCCACTGAGGTTTGCAACGGCATTGACGATAACTGCGATGGCAACATTGACGAAGGCGTCCAACTGACTTTTTATGCTGATGCGGATGGCGATAGCTACGGCGACCCCGATGTTTTTGAAAATGCCTGCTCACCTTCCCCCGGTTTCGTTGCTGACAACACGGACTGTGACGACACCGACCCCGATGTCAACCCCGGGGCTGTGGAAGTTTGCAACGGCATTGATGACAACTGCGACGGTAACATTGACGAAGGCGTCCAACTGACTTTTTACGCCGATGAAGATGGCGATGGCTATGGCGACCCCGCTGTTTTTGAAAATACCTGCTCGCCTTCTCCCGGCTACGTCGCTGACAACACGGACTGCGACGATACCAACCCCGCCGTCTATCCCGGGGCTGTGGAAATCTGCAACGGCACTGACGACAACTGCGACGGAAATATTGACGAAGGCTTGCAACTAACTTTTTACGCCGATGCGGATGGCGATGGTTACGGCGACCCAAATGTTTTTGAAAATGCCTGTTCGCCTTCTCCCGGCTACGTCGCTGACAACACGGACTGCGATGACACTGATCCGGCCATCAAGCCCGGCGCTGTGGAAATCTGCAACGGCGTTGACGACAACTGCGACGGCAACATTGACGAAGGCGTCCAACTGACTTTTTACGCCGATGCGGATGGCGACGGCTACGGCGACCCTACTGTTTTTGAAAATGCCTGCTCGCCTTCCCCCGGTTACGTTGCTGACAACACGGATTGCGACGATACCAACCCCGCCGTCAATCCCGGCGCAGTGGAAATCTGCAACGGCATCGACGACAACTGCGACGGTAACATTGACGAAGGCGTCCAACTGACTTTTTACGCTGATGCGGATGGCGATGGTTACGGCGACCCAAATGTTTTTGAAAATGCCTGTTCGCCTTCTCCCGGTTTCGTTGCTGACAACACGGATTGCGACGACACTGATCCGGCCATCAACCCCGGTGCTGTGGAAATCTGCAACGGCGTTGACGACAACTGCGACGGAAATATTGACGAAGGCTTGCAACTAACTTTTTACGCCGATGCGGATGGCGATGGTTACGGCGACCCAAATGTTTTTGAAAATGCCTGTTCGCCTTCTCCCGGTTTCGTTGCTGACAACACGGATTGCGACGACACCAACCCCGCCATCAACCCCAGCGCTACGGAAATTTGCAACGGCATTGACGATAACTGCGACGGCAACATTGACGAGGGCGTCCAACTGACTTTTTACGCTGATGCGGATGGTGACGGCTACGGCGATCCAACTGTTTTTGAAAATGCCTGTTCTCCTTCCCCCGGTTACGTCGCTGACAACACGGATTGCGACGATGCCGATCCAACCATCAATCCCGGCGCAGTGGAAATCTGCAACGGCACTGACGACAACTGCGACGGCAACATTGACGAAGGCGTCCAACTGACTTTTTACGCCGATGAAGATGGCGACGGCTACGGCGACCCAGCTGTTTTTGAAAATGCCTGCTCGCCTTCCCCCGGTTACGTCGCTGACAACACGGATTGCGACGATACCGATCCGGCCATCAATCCCGGCGCTACGGAGGTTTGCAATGGCATTGATGACAACTGCGACGGTAACATTGACGAAGGCGTCCAACTGACTTTTTACGCTGATGCGGATGGTGACGGCTACGGCGACCCCGCTGTTTTTGAAAATGCCTGCTCGCCTTCTCCCGGCTACGTTGCTGACAACACGGATTGCGACGATGCCGATCCAACCATCAACCCCGGGGCTTTGGAAATCTGCAATGGCATTGACGATAACTGCGACGGTAACATGGACAGCGCCGACCCAACTTTTGTGGACATGACTCCCCCGCAGGTTATTTGCAAAGACCACATGGTCGCCCTCGGGGCCAACGGTACGGCGTCCATTGTGCCCGGCGACGTTTTTCTCAATGGCTCGGACAACTGTGGTCCGGTCAATCTGACGGGGGTATTCCCCAATAGTTTTGATTGCAGCCAACTGGGTGATGTCCAGGTTGTACTTACCGTCGAAGATGGGAGTGGAAATACGGCCAACTGCACCTCTAACGTCACCGTGACATCGGACCTCATGGCTGGCGCCGGGACTGATGTGGTGATTTGCGAAAGCGAAGATACCCTGCTCGGCGCCAGCGGTTCGGGCGGCAGCGGTGCCTACACGTATGCCTGGAGTCCGCCGGACGGCTTGAGCGATGCCGGTATTTCCGGCCCGGTCGCAAGCCCGTTGGTAACGACCACCTACACGGTGACGGTGACCGACGCCAACGGCTGTACTGACATGGACGAAGTCGTGGTAAGTGTAACCCCGCAGCCAACGGTGGGCGTCACGGGCGGCGATGACATTTGTCTGAATGAAACTACTGCCCTGACTGCTTCCGGCGGCTCAGGATTCCTTTGGAATACAGGAGAAACTGCAAGCAGCATCACCGTCAGCCCAACGGCGAGCACGGACTACACCGTCACGGTGACGGAAAATGGTTGCAGTGCTTCGCAAACGGTAACCGTCACGGTTCATCCGCTGCCTGCCGCCGATGCGGGGCCGGATGCCTATTTCTGCGAAGGGACCGCCGGAGCTGCCCTAAACGGCAGCGGAGGCGTCGCTTTTGACTGGTCGCCTGTTGCCGGATTGAACGATCCGGCGATTGCCAATCCGTTGGTGGCGCCGGCAAGTCCCCAGGTTTACACCCTCACCGTCACGGATGCCAACGGTTGCACCGGCACCGACCAGGTGGAGGTATTCCCGGCACTTGCGCCTGCGGTAGCCTTGTCATCTTCTTCGCCGGTTTGCACAGACGAAGAGTTGGAACTAATGGAGTCGGGCAACCAGGCGGTGCAGTGGGACTGGACCGGGCCGGGCGGTTTTTCATCCAATGAGCAAAATCCAGTTTTGTCCTACGCAAACGTGCAGGCAGGCGCCTACTCGGTGGTCGTTTCGGATGCGAACGGATGTACTGCCACGGCCAGTCTCGATGTAACGCTAACCGGCGGTGTGGATTTTGAAGCCAAATTCCTGACTGGCAGCGTGGCCTGCGAGGGCGATACGGTGCATTTCATCGAAATCAGCCAGACGACACTCGAACCGGATGCGTTTTTCTGGAGTTTCGGCGACGGGGCCACCAGTACGGAGCGGGACCCGATGCATGTGTACGCACAAGCAGGCACCTACGAAGTGTCGGTCGTGGTGTCGGAAGGCGGCTGCGACAATTATTCCGTCACGAAAGAAATTCAGGTGAACGATTGCAGGCTGACCGGTGGTGAGGAAGACATTGTTTTTTACAACCTGTTTCCCAATGCCAACACCGGCAACTTCCGTTTGAAAATAGACCTCCTGAAACGGGGTCAACTCAGGGTGGATTTATCCGATATCAGGGGCAGGCAAGTCGAAAGCCGGGTTCGCAAAGACGTACTCCGTTTCGATGAAACATTCCAGGTGGAAGAGCCGGGGATTTATTTCGTTTCCATCCTGACCCTGAGCGGGCAAAAGAATTTGAAGGTGGTGGTTTTGAGGGAGTGAGGCGTTCAAGTCTTTTTTTACTTTCCTGCTTCCAGCGCTCCCCACAACACCTCCACCGGATGCAACGCCCGCCGCCCCGTCCCGTCCAGTATCTGGTGCCTGCAACTCGTGCCCGCCGCTGCGATAACCGCCTCATCCTCAGCTTTTCGCACCGCCGGGAACAGCACCAACTCCCCGATTTTCATGCTCACTTCGTAATGCTCAGCCTCGTAGCCGAATGACCCCGCCATGCCGCAGCAACCCGACGGGATGACCTCCACCTCGTAATTTTCCGGCAGACCCAGCAGCCAGGCCGAGGCGTCCACGCTGGCCAGCGCTTTCTGGTGGCAGTGGCCGTGCAGCAGGATTTTCTTTTTTTCTTTGGTGAAAAACGCCGGCGTGATGTTACCCCGCTGGACTTCACCAGCCAAAAATTCATCCACGAGGAAAACCTTGGCTGCCAGCGACCTGGCGTCATCGGCTAAAGCCGGTGCTACGAGCCGGGGGTACTCGTCCCGGAAGCCGAGAATGGCCGACGGCTCGATGCCGATCAACGGTGTTTCCGCCGAAATGAGTTTTGAAAAAATGCGCACATTCTCACGGGCCAGTTCCTGTGCCTCCGGCAACAGGCCCTTCGAAAGCTGCGCCCGGCCGCTCTGCGGGTGCTCAGGCATCTCCACTTCGTAACCCAGCCGGGCGAGCAGTTGGACGGTTTTTACCCCGATCTCCACATCGTAAAAATTGGTGAACTCGTCGCAGAAGAGGTAAACCTTGCCCTTGGCCGGGACTTGCGGCTGTAACTCATGGCGGTGTTTTTTAAACCATTTTCTCAGGGCGAAACGATGCAATGGCGGCAAACTCCGCTGTGGCGCCACGCCCACGATTTTTTTCAAAATACCACTGATGAGCGGGTTGTTTGTCATAAAATTCGGCAACGCCGGAAAGTGTGACAGTACCGCATTCATCCGCCCGATATGCCCGAAAAACTTGGCCCGGAACGGCACCCCCTGCGTCTGGTAGTACTGATGCAAAAACTCCGCCTTCATCGTCGTCATGTCCACATTCGAGGGGCACTCCGAGGTGCAACCCTTGCAGGACAGGCAGAGGTCCATCACCTCCTTCAGTTCTTCCCTTGCGAAAGCGCTACCGTTGGCCGGCGGATGGGTCAGAAACTCCCGGAGTGCATTGGCTCGGGCACGGGTCGTGTCCTTCTCATTGCGGGTGGCCCGGTAGCTGGGGCACATCGTTCCGCCACTGAAATCGAGGCGGCGGCAGTCGCCGGATCCGTTGCATTTTTCCGCTGCCCGCAGGATGCCGCCCTCGGCTGAAAAGTCGAAAAGTGTTTGATATTCAGGCTGTTGGGTGTCCGGTTCGTAGCGCAGAGATTCGGTCATGGGTGGGGCATCCACGATCTTGCCGGGGTTAAAAATGCCGTACGGGTCCCAGGTTTTTTTGAGGCTGCGCAATAGTTCGTAGTTCTTTTCGCCGAGCATCATTGGGATGAATTCGGCCCGCACCCGGCCATCGCCGTGTTCGCCGCTGAGCGAGCCGCCGTATTTTTTCACCAGCTTCGCCGAGGCCAGTCCGATGTCATAAAAACGCTGCACGTCCTCCGATTTTTTCAGATTCAAAACGGGGCGCAGGTGCAACTCGCCGGCCCCGGCATGGGCGTAGTACACGGCTTTTTGACCGAAACCGGCCATCATATTTTCAAACTCCCGGATGTAGGCGGGCAGGTCGGCCAGTGCCACAGCGGTGTCTTCGATGAAAGCCACCGGCTTGGCGTCGCCGGGCATGTTCGACAGCACACCCAGGCCGGCGCTGCGCAGGTCCCAGACCTGTTTGGTTTTTTTACCCAAAATCATGGGGAAAGCGTAGCCCATGCCCGCTGTTTTAAAATCTTCGGTGAGTGCCAGGGCCTTCGCTGCTGCTGCCTCCGGTGTCTCCGCCCGAAATTCGATCATCAGCACAGCGGTCGGGTCGCCCTCCACAAAGTAGCGGTTTTTGACCTGTTCGATGTTGCCTTTCGTGCAATCGAGCACGGCTTTGTCCATCAGTTCGCACTGGTTGGGGCTGTGGCGCATGGCCACGAGCACGGCCTCCATGCTTTCGTTGAGGGAAGTAAAATGGGCGGCCAGCACAACGGGGTGGGGCAGGGGCGCCGGCACGAGGTTGAGCTTGACGGCTGTGGTGAAAGCCAGCGTGCCTTCAGAGCCGGCGAGCAGTTTGCAAAAATTGAAATCGGGACCATCGGGGTTGAAAGGTTTGGCGTCGAGCAGCACGTCCACTGCGTAGCCGGTGTTACGGCGGTGGATGCCGGGTTTGGGGAACTCCCGGCGGATGTGTTCCTGCGTTTCCGGCTGGCTGAGGTTTTCAAAAACGTGGCGGTAAGTCTGTCCTTCCAGCGTGGCGGCTTTTGTTTTTTCAAAAAAAATATTGGACGGAACGCAGGTAAATTTCACCTCCGACCCATCGCTCAAAATCGCCTCTACTTCCAGCAGGTGGTCACGGGTGGTGCCGAACTCGATGGAGGTGGTACCGCAGGAGTTGTTGCCCACCATGCCGCCGATCATGCAGCGGTTGGCGGTGGAGGTGTTGGGGCCGAAGAAGAGGCCGTAGGGTTTGAGGAATTCGTTCAGTTCATCCCGGATCACGCCGGGCTGCACCCGCACCCATTGCTCTTTCTCGTTGATTTCCAGGATGTTATTCCAATGTTTTGAAATATCCACCACAATGCCGCTGCCTACGCATTGCCCGGCCAGCGAGGTGCCAGCCGAGCGGGGAATGAGCGAAGCGCCGTTCTCCCGTGCGAAGGCGATGAGTTTTTTTATGTCGTCCTTCGTCTTCGGGTAGGCCACGGCAAGCGGCATTTCACGATAGACCGAAGCGTCGGTGGCGTAGAGGGTCCGGAGGAGGTTGTCGAAGTGGAGTTCCCCGTCGAGGGAAGCCTGGAGTTGGCGGAGTTTGGATTGCATGTGTGATTTATTCTTAAAATTTTCAAAGGTAAAAATAAGGGTTCACGGCAATCGGGGAGAATCAAACTTTAGTTCAGCCGGAGAAACGTTTTTCCGGGAACCACACAGGAAAAACGGAATTAAATTGTTACCTTTCGCTGCATCAATTCTTAATATTTCACGAAAAATCAACTATCATGAAAACGGAAATCAAATGGGCCGTCATCGCCGCCGTTGCATTGTTCATCATCCTCTTGGCCGAAAAACTATTTGGCCTCCAAACCGCTGAAAGTTACAAGACCTGGGTTATTGTTGATCTGGTGCTTGGATTTCTACTCTTCATTGTCGTGTACCTCATGGTCACCCGTGAAAAACGGGATGTCGACCTGGGTGGGGTCATGTCCTGGAGCCGGGGTTTCTGGACTGCCGGCATTATGACCTTGATTTTCATCCCGCTCAGCACCCTGCTGGTTTATATTTTTTTGAAATTCATCAACCCTGACGCTGCAGCCATCCTCATGACGAAGGGTGGCGACATCTCCAGTAAAAATGCGATCAACAATTACCTGTATCTGCACCTGATCAATGCGTTGTTCGGCGGTCTGGTATTTTCGTTGATCTTTCCGTTGTTTACCCGGAAGAGCGCCTAAGCAGGTTTTTTTGATCAAAAACCTGAAAAATTAGTATTCATGGAATTCACCACCACGCTCCAAAAGTTCGACTCCCCGCTCTGGGGGTTTCACATTGCCGTGCCTGACGATGTTTCAAAAAAATTTCTTGAAACCACTGGCACCCGGGTCGTCTGCACCCTCAACGGTAAGGAGGAAGTCCAATGCGCCCTGATGCCGAAGGGCGACGGCTCGTATTTCATCAACATCAACAAAAAAATACGGGATAAACTTAAGCTTAAGCCCGGCTCGGAAGTCCATGCCACGTTGCGCAGCGACGATAGCAAATACGGCCTGCCCATGCCCGAAGAACTGGCCGAATTGTTGGCCCTCGACGATGAGGGCAACGAGCTTTTTCATGCCCTCACGCCTGGTAAACAGCGCAGTTTGCTTCACATCACCGGCTCACCGAAAACCTCTGTTACCCGCATCAAAAAAGCCGTCGTCGTCATCGAACATCTCAAAGCGAACGGCGGGAAAATCGATTTCAAACGCCTGAACGAGGATATGAAGGCAGCCAACCGGCGGTAAAGCGACTCTTTGGCATAGATTATGGTTCTGTTATATTTAACTTAATATGGATTGCGAAACATATCCATAAAGTGTAGTTTTGTAGATGTGTAGAGGTATAATGATCAGTGGCTAATAAAAAATACGCTTAAAAACGTATTGGCGGGCTTTGCATCTTCGAAATAACTTTGTGAATCGTTTGGCCGGCCCCTCTGACTTCATCACCGGTCACTAAAGACAGTTACCTGATATTTAACCATATTTAATTGAATCTTTCAGTGCTATTTTTTGCAGCGTAAAACTGACTACCCCCTGTAAGGTCGTTTTATGGCATTCCGGAACTCGCTGAAGGTTCTGACAAAACCAGTTTTCCCATGCTGAACATTTGTAACACCCATGTTAGTTTTTCATTGAAAAACGTCACATTGCGATGCCTTTTCCTTCTCGCTATCGCATCGATTTTTGTTCATTCGTCCTGTGTCAAGGACAGATTCAACGACATAGAATTGGGCTACCAGGGCACTGTCGCCCTCCCTGTCGCCACAGTTGGGTTTACGCTTGCTGAAGTATTGGAGGACGATACCCTGTTGACGGTGGGGAGTGATAACGCTATCAGCCTTGTGTACCGGCAGGATAATTTTTTCACTATTTCGGCGGCTGAGTTGCTTGAAGAACTGACCGACGATCTGGTTGAAAATTTTTCCCAAACGACGAAGTTGGGGCCGGTGACTCTTGGTGACATGACTGAGCAATTTGATATGCCTTTCAGCGATCTGGTGGAGGATTTTTCAGATCAGGATATTCGTCAAACGCTCGAACAGAACCAGGGAAGCATGATACCGGTACCGCCATTTACCGAAAATTTCACCAGTGAACTGCCTGTACCGGAGTTCGAAGATTTCACCTATCTCGAGTTCGAAAGCGCAACGATGGTGCTTTCCATCAAAAACGGGCTTTTTGTTGACCTTCAGAATTTTATCATCACGGTTGTCGACACAGATTCCGGTTTGTCGTTGGGTACGTTCAACTTCAGCACCTTGCCGATGGGCACTACACAGTCGGAGGAAATTATCCTTGATGGAAAATCTATCGGTAATAACCTCAAGGTTGTCGTCACCAGTCTTGAAACCAACGGTACCAACGGTAATCCGGTTCTCATCGATCTGGGTAAAAAACTGATTTACACACTGGATGTCAAAGATATCACGATCAAAGCCGGAGAGGCGGTACTCGATCCGGGCATACTTGCCCAGGACAGCCTGGAGTTTGACTTTTCCATGGAAAACAGCGAACAAATCCACCGCATCGTCGTGAATGATGTGAATATGGCTTACTCAATTTCTTCCGAGGTAAAAACGGCTGTCCGGCTGAAACTGACCTTCCCTAATATTTATAAAAATAACAATCCGGTCGTGCATACCATCACGATGACGCCGGGTGCTCCCATTGCAGGTACGATCGATTTATCGAATACTACCTGGCGTCTCGACCAGCACCCTGATCAGTCTTTCAACCGCATGCGGGTGGACTACGAAGTTGAGTTGGAAAACACCACGAGCAGCCCTGTGCAGTTTTCTTCGGAAGATGAAGTGAGTATTGATTTCACCATAAGCGGAGTGGATTTGGCGGAAGCTACGGGCTACCTCGGTTTCCGGGAAGAAACTTTTGACGATGGAGACCTCGACCTGGGCTTTGATTTCAACTTGTTCGATTCGGGAAGTTCGCCGCTGTTGTTCGAAAATCCGAAGATGAGGATCGAAGTGGCGAATTCATTCGGTATCCCGCTAAAAGTTAACTTCAATGCTACGGCGCAGGGTGCTTTCGGCGGGCAGGCCAGCCTCGATCCTCCTGCATTGACCATCAACTATCCCGGAATCAATGAAATCGGCACGACAAAAATGACAGAGTTTCTTATTTCAAAAGATAACTCAAAAATCGTGGACCTGCTTTCGGTGTATCCTGCATCCATCACGTACGGCGGTTACGCAACCATCAACCCGGACAACGATCCGCAAATTGTCAATTTCATTCGTGCGAACAGCGAGCTGACTGCCTCGGCTGAAGTTGACCTGCCGTTTAGCTTCCGGGTGGAGGACTTGATTTACCGTGACACCGGCGAAGCCGTGGCGATCGGATTGGAGGAAGGTCTAACCATTGACGACATTGAGCTTGCGGAGCTGAAAATTCTCTACACCAATGGCATGCCGCTGAAAACTACGCTGCGGATTCTGGCACTGGCCGCAGATGGAACCGAATCAGTCATTCTCGATGACATCGCCATCGATCCGGCGGAAGTAGACGCCAGCGGAAAGGTGACAACCAGCGGAAAGGCAAGCGGCGAACTGTTTGCTTCCATGACCAGCGATCAAATCAGAAAACTGGACGAAGCCGTCCAGAATATTTATGAGGTTAGGTTCCAGACAGGCAACGACGGCCAGGCGCCGGCAGCCATGTTTACGGACTATGACGTAGAACTGAAAATCGGAATGACTATCAAATTTGATAAATAAGTTCGCTGCTCGCTGATTTCGAACACCCAACTAAAAAGATATATCCTATGAAAAATATATTCACGTTTGCAATCGCTATTTTTTGTTTTCAAAATGTGTGGGCTCAGCAGGAGTTCGGCTTGCCGTTTCTCACACACCTGGCTCAAACGCCTGTGCAGGTGAACCCTGCAACTTTCACCGACCACAAAATCAACGTGGTTTTTCCGAATGTTTTTGGAGGCTATTCGAACTCAGCTTTTCAGGTCGGCGACCTTTTCAAGGATACTCCCACAGGGCGCAAGGTTGACCTGGAAACGGCGCTTTTCAACATGGACCCGACTGAAAACGTACTGCGCTCTTCCACGTCCGTCAACGGTGGAGCGATATCTTTTCAGGTCAAACAAAAATACCAGTTTTCCTTTTTTCAAAATACGAACGTGGACTTGCAGGTAGCCTATCCGAAAGCATTGCCTGAATTGCTGTGGCGTGGCAATGGCGCCTTCGTCGGACAGGAGGTGGAGATCGCTCCCGAAATTAACATGCTGGCTTACAACGAGTATGGCTTTGGTATCGCAGCGAAACTGCACGAGAAGTTTACCGGGGGATTTAATGTGAAATACATCAGCGGTTTTGCCGGTTTCCGAACCCTTACCGCACAAACTTCCCTGATGACAGACGAGGAATACTATCAGCTGACCCTCAACTCGGATATCATCTACCGTACGGGAGGAATGACGGATATTTTTGATGAAAATGAATCTGACATTCTGGCCGACGACAGCCCTGCTTATTTCATCAACAGCGGTAATGTTGGGTATTCCGTTGATTTTGGAATGAACATACAGGTGCTGCCGCAGTTGCAGGTGAACCTGTCCATGCAGGATGTCGGTAAGATTCAGTGGACGCAACATGCGCTCGAACAGGTAAGCAAAGGCACTTTTCAATACGACGGCGAGATTGTCCGGCCATTTTCAGATGAAGAGGATGATTTTGATTTTGACGCCGTGCGGGATTCTATCGGAGACCTGTTTGAGTTTAAGGCTACCCCGAAATCATTTTACACAGAACTTCCTCAGCGATTTTCAATCGTGGCCCGGTATCAGTTTGACGAACGGCTTACGTTTGGTGCATCGTTCCACAATGAATTCTGGCAGGGCGTGTCCAGTCTGGCTTTTGCAGCGCACGCACAGCGGCAAATGGGTAACTGGCTCTACGCAGGAGCTATGCTTGGATATCACGACAAATCTTCCGTTTTCCTTGGCGCCAATGCGACGTTTCAGTTGGGGCCGGTGCAACTTTTTGTGTTGACGGACAATGTCGTAACTCTGATTAACCCGGAAGCTGGTCGTGGCACCAATGTCCGGGCGGGTTTGAATCTGACTTTTTTAAAGAAAAAAATAGCGAAGAAAGAACCCGTAGTTCCGCTGGATATTGAAAAGGTCAATGAGGATTACTATTTCGGTACACAGGATTAAATTGCTTTTTACGGTGCTCCCGCAGTCTCCTGACAGGAATCTGCGGGAGCACTTCTTCTTTCAGCTTTTTGAAAATGGGCACTTGCTCAACTTTTTGATTCCCGCTGCCTTCTGCTCCCACGCCGCCGCCTGGTACTCGAAATTCGGGCTCAACTTTTCATCCTTCCATTCCCGGTGAAATACCTCCGTCGCAGCCCCCGACATGGGAGGCACCAACCAGTTCCAGTCTCCCGTCACGTCCCTTCCGTTCCTGTTTTCGCTCATTTCAAACGCCATGAACTGCTCCGAAGCGCTGTGGTGATCCACGATTTTGAAACCGTGTTTTTCAAATGAAAACAGCACGGCCGTGTTCAGCTCGACGAGGGCCCGGTCCTTCCAAAGCGAATGAGCGGCGCTGGTGTCGAGTTGCATTTTTTCGGCGATGACGGGCAGGAGGTTGTAACGATCGGTGTCGGCGAGATTGCGGGCGCCGATTTCCGTGCCCATGTACCAGCCGTTGAACGGTGCGGCGGTGTACTCGATGCCGCCGATTTCCAGTTTCATATCGGAAATAACGGGCAGGGCGTACCACTTCCAGCCCATTTCACCGAACCAGTCGAACTGCGGATGGCTCAGCGGCACCTCCGCCACGATGTCCTTCGGCAACTCCTGCCAGGCAGGCTCTCTGCCCGGCAATTGCACCACCACCGGCAGCAGGTCGAACGGGCCACCGTTTCCCTGCCAGCCGAGTTGATGGCATTCTTCCGTGAAGGCCAGGCTTGCCGGGTCGCCAGTGACGGAGCCATCGCTGTTCCGGTAGCCTGCGTAGCGGATGAGCTGGTGGTTCCAGATGCGGGTTTCGCTGTTGGTGTGGTTGTTTTTAGGTGAAAAAACGGTGATCGTGGGCCGGATCTTCCCGTCGTTGGTAGCGTAGGTGATATGCGATTGCAGTGCCTCGAACATGGATTTTTCATCCTGCACATGGCGGGAGTCCTGCACTTTCAGCGAGCGCCAGAACAGCCGGCCGATGCAGCGGTTGCTGTTGCGCCAGGCCATTTTTGCGCCGTGTTCCAGTTCTTCGAAAGTATGGGTGTAGGTGCCCGTTTCGTGGATTTCTTCCAGTACGGCGGCGATGCGGTCGTCGGGCGAGGCGGTTTTACCCAGTTCAGCCCAGGTAGTTTTCAGGAATTCGACAGCCTTTTGCTCGAGGGAGCCCACTGGCCGGGCCGGGTTTATTTCAAAAGTAGTTTGCACGATGTGGAGCGGTGTTTTTCGTTTTTTGAGGTGAAATCCGGGGCTTCATTTAACCCGGATTGGCAGTTTTTGTTTTTGAAAACGCCCTCTCCGGCGCCTGTCAGGTGAAAAAAGTCATGCCATCGGGCTAACATCTGTCACCCTGTCCTCCTGAAAAGAATCCAAACTTACCCACGGTGAATTCCGGCGAAAAGCGCCGGGAGTCGTGGAGTAGTTTTTCATAAAAAAACTAAGCAACATGCTGGAAATAAGAGGCCACGCCAGAGGCGGACAGGGAATGGTGACCGCCTTCGAGATACTGGCAAAAGCATTCAGCCGGATGGGAGATTTTCAGGTGCAGTCCTTCCCCGCTTTCGGGGTGGAGCGCACGGGAGCGCCCATCCAGGCCTTCCTGAGGGTGGCGAAAAAGGAAATTCTCAACCGGAGCAATATCTACCATCCGCACCTGGTCGTCATTTTTGATGAAAGCCTGCTGGGGCAGGTGCCCGTCTTCGAAGGCCTGCGGCCCGAAGGCGCCGTGCTGCTGAACACGAACCGCCCCGTCAGGGGGTTCCACGACTGGGAAGGCACGGTGTACACGGTACCGGCCACGCAGATTGCGCTGAAACTGGGCCTCGGCAGCAAATCCCTGCCCATCGTCAACGTGCCGGTCATCGGTGCGATCTGTAAAATTTTCGACCTCGACCTGGAACTCGTTCAGGAGATCGTTCGGGAGAGCGTGCCAGCCAAACCGGGTGCCAACGTTCAATCCGCTGCGCTGGCTTACGAGCAGGCGACAGACGCCGGAGCCCACAGCGAATATCTGCTGAAGGCGCTCCATGAGGTAGTGCCCGATGCCGTGAGCACGCATATTTTTTCAAAAAAACCGGAAATCGAGGAGCCGGACTTCACGGCGCCGTACTGGAACATCCCGCTCTCGGAAAACAAAACCGGTAACTGGCGGGTCGTCACCCCGGAATACATGACGAAACTACCGCCCTGTAACAATAGCTGCCCGGCCGGTACAGACGTACGTGAATTTGTGAAGCTGACCAGCGAACATAATTTCCGGCAGGCGGCGGAGGTCATCTATCGTCACAATCCGTTCCCGGCCATCTGCGGGCGGGTATGCCCCAATTTTTGCGAGCAAACCTGCAACCGAAACTCCCTCGACGACGGCCTGAACATCGGCGCCATCGAGCGTTACCTTGGCGATCTGACGATGACGTTTCCGGTGAAAAAATACCCCGTTTCACACAAAGAAAAAATCGCCGTCATCGGCAGCGGCCCGGCCGGCCTGACAGCGGCACTGCGGCTCCGGCAGAAAGGCTACGCCGTGGACGTCTTCGAAGCGCTGCCGCTTGCAGGCGGCATGATGCGCTCCGGCATCCCGAAATTCCGCCTGCCCGACAAGGTGCTGGACGGCGAAATTGCGAGGATCAAAAAACACGGCGTCAAGATCCATCTGAACCAGAAAGTGAAAGTGGATGAAATAGCGCCCCACTACTCGGCGGTCGTCACGGCAGTCGGTTCGCACGTGGGACTGCCGCTCGGTCTTGCAGGCGACGAGCTGACGACCGAGGGCATCGCTTTTTTACAAAAAATAAAACTCTTCGGAAACAAGGGCGACGTGCAGCGGGGCGACAAAATCGCCGTCATCGGCGGCGGCAACACGGCCATCGACGTAGCGAGGACAGCCCTCCGCCTCGGCGCAGAGCCCACGATCTACTACCGTCGCACCCTGAAAGAAATGCCCGCCATCACAGGCGAGTTGGAGGAAGCGCTGACCGAAGGCGTCCGGCTGAAATTTTTAACAGCCCCCGCCGGCCTGGTGAAAAACGGCGGCGACCAGCTCGCACTCACGCTCCAGTCCATGGAACTCGGCGAACCGGATGCATCCGGGCGTCCACAGCCCATGCCTGTGCCCGGCACGGAGTACGTCGTTGTCGTGGACAGGGTCGTTGCTGCCACGGGGCAGCGTTCCGATTTTTTTACCTTCGGCAATGAGGAGGTAAAACCTCGCCAGGGCCGTTTTTTGACCGTGGGTGAAACGCCTGTCTTCGGCGCCGGCGACATGGCCTGGGGCGGCACGGTGACGGAAGCCATCGGCAGCGGCAACAAAGTAGCCGAAGAGGTGTATGCACACCTGCAAGGTATGTCCTACCATCCGAATTCGACGATGTCGGAGGTGGTGCTGCCGGAGGACCTGAATTTTACCTACTACCTGCCCACGGCCCGGCACAACGGCCACCTGCACGTGTCGAAGGATTTGTTCGAAGATTTTACCGAGGTAAAACAGGGCCTGACGGAAGAGGAAATCGTGGCGGAAACGGCCCGATGCCTGCATTGCGGCGAGTGTTTCAGCTGCGGGAATTGTTTCAACTACTGCCCCGACGCCGCCATCCACGTGGACGAGGCGGGGCGTATGCGCATTGACTACGAATACTGCAAGGGCTGTGGCATCTGCATGCAGGAGTGCCCCAGCTCGGCGATACAGTTTGAAATGAAAGAGTAGGCCGGTAGGCGAGTAGGCAAGTAGGCGCCGGCATGAAATATTCGCTCATCCCCTTTTTAAGGGCAAAGGGCTGGTGCAGGCTGCCGCACCCCTGAGTGGCCGGGTTATTTACCCCGCGATGTCTCAAAGGCAAAGCCGGGGAAATAAACCGGCCACGCAGG